>CAZOMY010000006.1:0-66461 GCA_964581115.1 uncultured Ignavibacteriaceae bacterium
TCACGGTGGAAGGCCTGAAACCCCGCACCGTCGCGACCGGTATCGTGAAGCACGCGGCAAGCAAAGTGTCGTGGGATGGCGCGAACGGCGTGCTGACGTCGGCAGGAGATCAGTCGAGATCGGGAGAGTGGTTGCGGATGTCCGTTCACGTGCGACCGGCGGATGTGGAGAAGACAACGGCTGATACGTGGAACGATCTGCTCCTGTTGAGGTTGCCGGAGGATGTCCCGCTTAAGTATGTGATTTCGAATCGGTGGGGAAATGAGTGGAAAAGGAGAGGCGATGAGCCACTGACGGACGCAATTGTGGCCCGAATGGCCATTCCACTTGGAATCCGGATCGCCCATTAGCAAACTGAATCATTGGACGGAATACCCATAGAAAAAGGATCCTGCAGGCATTGACTCGAATCCGACATTTGTGTTCATTATTATCGATAAAGTAAACGTTAAAATCACGTTGAAAGACTGCTAGATCGAATTGAGGCAAGACATGATCTCTAAGACACCATCACTGGGACGCTTTTCGCTAGGAATCGGCGATCGCTTCGGAATGGAAGCACCCGCACAGCTTCGCGCACTGCAGAAGGCGCTTGGTCAAGGGGTCGAGGTCACTCCGGTCTGGAACAAGTCGAACCGTGAGCACACGATCATCGGTACCGAACCGTCGACGGTACGTGCCGCGGCCGACGATGCCGTCAAGTCAGCAGGATGGAAACTGCCTCACTTCGTCGATGCCGACCATATCGGGCTCAAAACGGTCGACCGCTTCATGGCGGCCAGCGATTTCTTTACCATCGATGTCGCCGAAGCCATCGGAACGCCCGCTCAAGATGCGGCGGTCGACCAGTGGGTCGACATGATCCGTCCGACGCTGAAGCAGGCATCGCATCCCGATCTCAACGGTGACCTTGATATTACGCCCGAGCAGCTCCGGACGTTCGGAAAGAAATACTCCGCCGCCATCAAGGAGGCGGGTGCCATCTATCGCTACATCCTCAAGGCCAAAGGGGCGACGCCCTTCATCACGGAGGTCTCGGTTGATGAGGCGAACGACCCGCAGCGGCCGTACGAGCTCTATCTGTTCCTGGCCGGGTTGGCGCAAGAAGGGGTCCGCGTCAACACCGTGGCGCCGAAGTTCACGGGTCAGTTCCTGAAAGGCATTGACTACGTCGGCAATATTGCCGCGTTCACAAAGGAGTTCAAGAACGACCTGGCCGTCATTGCCGTGGCGGTCGAGCAGTTCGGCCTTCCGGCAGACCTGAAGCTCAGCGTTCATTCCGGCAGCGACAAGTTCTCCTTGTACCCGATCATGGCACAGCTTGTTCGAAGATCGGGAGGTGGTCTGCATCTGAAGACGGCGGGCACGACCTGGCTTGAAGAGGTCATCGGTCTGGCAAGAAGCCCCAAAGGGCTCGACATCGCCAAACGTATCTACCGTGGCGCGTTCGACAGGTATGACGAACTGCAGAAGCCATACGCGACGGTCATCGACATCGACCGGGCCAAGTTGCCATCTCCTGCGACGGTTGACGGATGGACATCATCTGAGTATGTGTCGGCCCTCGAGCATGACCAAAAGAACCCGAAATACAGCATCCATGTCCGACAGCTCGTTCATATCGCCTTTCGCATCGCGGCGGAGATGGGGGACGAGTACCGTCAGGCCCTCCGCGATCACCGCGCCGTCATTGAAGAGGGCGTCGCAAAGAACCTGTACGACCGCCATGTACGTCCGCTGTTCATCGAACGATGACCTGTCGTCGCGTCGAATACCGATCATGTACACTCACTGTCGTCGTTCCAGCGCCCGGCACCACGTCGGGCGTTGGGCTTTGAACGCTGCTGTCTCCTCATGACCGGACCTCGCATGTCCCGCACGGTCGCCGTTCAGGATCTTGCGCTCGTCCTGAGGCCATTCGCGTCTTCGTCCTCCATGATCAATGGTCGACGGCTGTGCGTGATGACAACTGTCGTTCTCACGACATGGATACTCGGCTCCGGATGTGCCGGAGCCGGAGCGACCCATGACGTGCCCGCCGTCACTGACGTGCGATTCGTAGAGCCCCGTGAGGACCTGGCGTGGGAGAATGACCGTATCGCGTTCCGTGTCTACGGACCGGCGCTGGCGGCCGAAGTGAGCAACGGCATCGATGTTTGGTCGAAGCGCGTCTCGTACCCCGTGATCGAGAAATGGTATGCCGGCGACGCGGCGACGGGACCGGCCAAGCGCTCCTACCATGTCGATCACGGCGAAGGGGCCGATTTCTTCTCGGTCGGCCGAACGTTGGGGTGCGGAGGTTCATCCATCCGCGACGGGGACTCGCTGATCCAGCCTGGCGTCTTTGCGTCGTACCGCATCATGTCGACGGGGCCGAAGCTCGCTGAGTTCGAGTTGACCTATCCGCCCGTCATGTTCCGTGGAAGAGCCGTTCGGGAAAGCCGCCGCGTGGCATTACCGGCTGGCGATCATCTTAATCGGATCGACGTGACATACTCCGTCGAAGGCGATCCCATCGATGTTCCGTTCGCCATTGGACTGGTGAAGCGCAAAGGCGTCCTCGTCACGCGCAATCCGGCGGACCATTCCATCAGTATCTGGGGACCGATGAACGACGATCCGGTCAATGGCGAGTTGGGGATGGGGGCGGTGCTTCCGGGGTCGGCCTTTCGCAAGATCAGCGAAGATGCGACGCATGTGTTGTTGCACGGTGAGATCAGGTCGGGAGTACCTGTGACCTACTATGCCGGAGCCGGCTGGACAAGAAACGGTCGGATCTCAGTCAAAGCTGATTGGGAATCGATCCTTCGAAGGACATCAGAGTCTTTCGAATCGCACCCCTAGGGATTCCGAAAGCCGAATAAGATCTGTGCTTGAGACACGCCAATGTTTCATTGCTCGGCCTGGCCTCAGCTGAAATCTACTTGCTTCTGAGCCAAAAAGGCCGAAGATTAGGCCTACGTTATCGTTTAAGTAAGAAGTCAATTGTGAAGTCAGATGTTATCGAAAGGATGCCCCAATGGAGACCACTGCTCCAAAGATCGGCCGATACCGATGGGTCATCGTCTCACTCCTCTTCTTCGCCACCACCATCAACTATATCGACCGACAGGTCCTCGGCATCCTCGCGCCGGTCCTCCAAAAGGAGATCGGGTGGAGTGAGATCGAGTACGGGTATATCGTAACGGCATTCCAGCTTGCGTATGCCATAGGGCTGTTGTTCGCCGGGCGATTGATCGACCGCATTGGCACGAAACTCGGCTTCGCGATCGCTATCGTGGTGTGGAGCGTCGCCGCCATGGGTCACGCGCTGGCCAAGACGGTGATCGGATTCGGGGCGGCGCGCTTCGCGCTCGGCGTGGGCGAGGCGGCGAACTTCCCGGCGGCGATCAAGGCGACGGCGGAGTGGTTCCCCAAGAAGGAGCGCGCGTTGGCGACCGGCATCTTCAATTCCGGCGCGAATGTCGGCGCCGTCTTCGCGCCGTTGGTGGTGCCCTGGTTGACGATCGAGTACGGCTGGCAGATGGCCTTCATCGTGACCGGTGCGCTCGGTTTCATCTGGCTTGTCTTCTGGTGGCTCGAGTACGAAAGGCCTGAAGTGAGCAAGAAGCTGGGCCAGCCGGAACTTGAGTACATTCTGAGCGATCCCCCCGAGCCGAGCGTCGCCCAGATCCCCTGGAGGTCGCTCCTTGGCTATCGCCAGACGTGGGCGTTCATCCTCGGCAAGTTCCTTACCGATCCTATCTGGTGGTTCTATCTCTACTGGCTTCCGAAGTTCCTTAACACGAAATACGACCTCAACATCGCCCAGCTCGGCCTGCCTCTCATCGTCATATACATGATGACGACGGTCGGCAGCATCGGTGGAGGATGGCTTTCGTCTCGGTTCATTTCGAGCGGGATGGCCATCAACAAGGCGCGCAAGCTCGTGATGCTGATCTGTGCGTTGTGCATCGTTCCCATCATGGGTGCGGCGGAGGTTGGCCTGTGGGTCGCCGTTGGACTCATTGCCGTCGCCGCAGCGGCACACCAGGGCTGGTCGGCGAACATCTTCACGACGGCCTCCGACATGTTCCCGAAGAACGCCGTCGGCTCGGTGGTCGGACTTGGCGGAATGGCGGGAGCGGTCGGCGGCATGATCCTCGCCACGACGGCCGGCTACATCCTCGAGTTCACCGGCAGTTATTTCATCCTGTTCATCATCTCCGGCTCGGCGTACCTTCTTGCGCTGGCCATCTTCCATTGGCTTGTGCCCCGCATCGAACCGGTCACGATCACGATTACAGCATCCTGAGGCGATCTCATGACGCTCAAAGAGTTGTCTGCATCGTATGACCTCTCGGGCATGGCGGCCTTCGTCACGGGAGGCACGGGCGTTCTGTGCAGCGAGATCGCGGTGGCGATGGGGGGATGCGGCGCGTCGGTGGCCTTGCTGGCCCGCGACCTGAAGAAGGCCGAGCCCGTGGCCGAGCGCGTCCGGATGGCCGGCGGCAAAGCCCTGATCGTTCAAGGAGACGTGACCGATCCGGCTCAGGTGAAGGAGGCGGTCGACGAAGTCCTCTCGGCGTGGGGAAGGATCGATGCGCTCGTAAACGGGGCTGGCGGGAACGATCCGAAGGCGACGACAAATCCGTCGCAATCGTTCTTCGATCTGATGCCCGAGGCCATCCGTGGCGTGTTCGACCTCAATATCATGGGGACGATCATTCCGTCGCAGGTCGTCGGTAAGCACATGGCTTCGCGAAAGCAAGGGATCATTCTCAACGTCTCGTCGATGAGCGCTTTCAGTCCGCTGACGCGGGTCATGGCCTATTCCGCGGCCAAGGCCGGGGTCAACAACTTCACGGAGTGGCTGGCGGTGCACATGGCGCAGGAGTACTCGCCGGCCATCCGCGTCAACGCCATCGCCCCCGGGTTCTTCCTGACCGACCAGAACCGATTCCTCCTGACGGACAAGGAATCCGGCAAGCTGACGGAGCGCGGCCGGAAGATCCTCGATCATACGCCCATGAAACGCTTCGGCGAGCCGGCGGACCTGCTCGGTGCATCGCTGTGGCTGCTGTCGCCGCTGTCAAACTTCGTCACGGGCGTCACGGTGCCGGTGGATGGCGGCTTCGCGGCGTACAGTGGGGTCTGATGATCGTTTCACGCGGCGGCCGCTGTGGAAGCGGCGATCGCGGCGGAAGCAATAGGATCCTTTTCAATTTTCTCCTCATCATAGACGTTGCGTTCGCGGCACCCGCCGCGTGCGCTGCGCGAAACAACTAACTGAAAGAACATGGCTTCGGCTGATATCGGTCTCGTCGGTCTCGCCGTGATGGGCGAGAACCTCGTCCTCAACATGGAAAGTAAAGGGTTCACCGTGGCCGTCTACAACCGGACGGTTGAAAAGGTGGACCAATTCATGAATGGCCGCGGCAAGGGAAAGAGATTCGTCGCCGCCCACTCGATCGCGGAGCTGGTGGCGGCGCTCAAGCGACCCCGCAAGGTGATGCTGATGGTCAAAGCGGGCAAGCCGGTCGATGAGTTTATCGAGTTGCTCCGGCCGCATCTGGAGCCGGGTGATATCATCATCGACGGTGGCAACAGCCACTTCCCCGACACGATCCGCCGGACGAAGGCGTTGGAACAGGGCGGTCTTCTCTACATCGGCACCGGAGTCTCCGGTGGCGAAGAGGGGGCGCTCCTCGGTCCCTCGATCATGCCGGGCGGTTCGGAGGCGGCCTGGCCGCACGTGAAGCCCATCTTCCAGGCGATCGCCGCGAAGGTGGCCGACGGTACACCGTGTTGCGACTGGGTTGGAGCCGACGGCGCCGGTCATTTCGTCAAGATGGTCCACAACGGCATCGAGTACGGCGATATGCAGCTCATCGCCGAATCGTATTTCATGATGAAGGAACTGCTCGGACTCTCGGCCGACGAGATGCACGCTGTTTTCGCCGAGTGGAACAAGGGGGAGCTCGACAGTTACCTGATCGAGATCACGCGCGACATCCTCGGCACGAAGGACGCCGACGGTTCGCCGCTCGTGGAGAGGATCCTCGACACGGCCGGACAGAAGGGGACCGGGAAGTGGACAGGTGTCGCGGCGCTCGACCTCGGCATTCCGCTGACGCTGATCGGCGAGGCGGTCTTCGCCCGCTGCTTGTCGGCGATGAAAGAAGAGCGGGTGAAGGCTTCGAAGATCCTTTCCGGACCCGCGCCGCAGTTCAAGGGCGACCGGAAAGCTTTTGTGGCCGACCTCGAGAAGGCGCTCTACGCGTCAAAGCTCGTTTCGTACGCGCAGGGCTATATGCTGATGCAAGAGGCCGCCAAGGAGCATGGATGGAAGCTCAACTACGGCGGTATCGCCCTCCTCTGGCGCGGCGGATGCATCATCCGGTCGGCCTTCCTGGGCAAGATCAAGGAGGCGTTCGATCGGCAGTCCGACCTGAGCAATCTTCTGTTCGACCCGTTCTTCCAGAAGAAAATGGCCGACGCGCAGGCTGCGTGGCGGCGCGTCGTGTCGACGGCCGTGGAGAACGGATTGTGGATCCCGGCGCACGCAACGGCGCTCGCGTTCTACGACGGGCTCCGCAATGGACGGTTGCCGGCGAACCTGTTGCAGGCCCAGCGCGACTACTTTGGAGCGCATCAGTACGAGCGCACCGACGAGCCGCGCGGGAAGTTCTTCCACACGAACTGGACCGGCCGCGGCGGCGCGACGGCGTCGTCAACGTATACTGTTTAGAAGCGAACTCACGCAATGTCGCTAAGGCGCAAGGACAATGTCTCTTTCCGCCTGGAACTCTTCGTTGCGCCATTGCGTCGTGGCGTGATGTCTTCGTCCTAAGGATGCGGCAGGACCTCTTGTGAAGCTAGTCATCGTTGCTGACCAGAACATTCCATTCGTCGCGGAGATGTACGCCGGAGTGGCTGACCTGCGCTCCGTCGACGGCCATGCGATCACGCCGGCGGCTGTGCGGGATGCGGACATTCTCCTCGTCCGATCGGTGACGCCGGTGACGCGAGAGTTGCTCGACGGAAGTCGCGTTCGGTTTGTGGGAACGGCGACGATCGGCCACGATCATGTCGACCGGGTCTATCTGGACGAGCGCGGCATCGCCTTTGTCAGCGCTCCCGGCAGCAACGCCAACTCGGTCTCGGAATATGTGACCGCGGCCCTCCTCGAAGCGGCCGATCGGTTGGGTTGGACGCTGAGAGGCAAGACGATCGGGGTCATCGGCGTCGGAAACGTCGGCCGTCGCGTGGTGCAGAAGGCCGAGGCCCTTGGACTGAAGGTCCTGAAGAATGACCCTCCCGTACAACGAGCGACGGGAGACGCGTCGTACGTCACGCTCGACGAAGCTCTGACCGCCGATATCGTCACGTGCCACGTGCCGCTCACGCGCACGGGTGAGGACGCGACGCATCATCTGATCAACGCCGAGCGCATGTTGCGAATGCGGCCGGGTGCGCTTCTGCTGAACTCATCGCGGGGAGCTGTCGTCGACGGCTCGGCACTCAAGGCGAATATTCGCTCGGGACGCTTGTCGGCGATCCTGGATGTCTGGGAAGGGGAACCGAAGATCGACGCAGAACTCCTCGAAGAGGTGCTGGTCGGAACGCCTCACATCGCGGGTTATTCAACGGAGGGCAAGACGAACGGCTCGATCATGCTCTACGAGGCCGTGTGCCGGTATCTGGGCATTTCGGCGACGTGGAGTGTCGACGGGAAACTGCCGCCCCCCGAACATGCGTCGATCGTCCCGGAGGGGAGCGACGACGAATCCCGACTGCGTTCGGTGATCCGTAAGGCGTATCCGATCATACGAGACGACGCCCGGCTTCGCGAGATGCTGACGATGGATCCCGACAAGCGCGCCGAACATTTCAAGCGGCTCCGTTCGCACTATCCGGTCCGCCGCGAATTCCCAGCTGTTGAAGTCATCATCGGACACAACCGTCCGCCTCTTTCCGGCGTGCTGCACAGACTGGGTTTCAAGGTCGTGAGCGTCCCGTGAGCTCATGCCGTCGAATGATCTCTCAACTTCATTCATTTTCTTTGCGTTCTTTGCGGCAATCACCTTCCCCATGATCGGCACCGGCTCACCCGATAACCTCCTCACGGACGACCAGGTCCGCGACATCTGCGCCTCGTTCGTCGATGCGCACCAGCTGGCCGGCAAACGCGTGCTCGGGATCATTCCCGATCATACGCGATCGGCGCCGATCGATCTGATGTTCCGAACGCTCTACGACCTCCTCGGCCGCGGCAACGGTGCATTCGACCTCCTCATTGCGCTCGGCACGCATCCGCCCATGTCAGAAAGCGCGATCGACAAGCGGCTCGGTCTTGCTCCGGGAGAGCGGGCATCGAAGTTCGGCCGAACGAAGGTCGTCAATCACGCATGGGACGACCCTGCTCAGCTGCGGAGGATCGGGTCCTTCAGCGGCGATCGGATCGCGGAGTTGAGCGAAGGTCTTCTGCGCGAATCGGTCGACATCACGATCAACAAGCTGGTCTTCGACTATGACGTCGTGCTCATCATCGGCCCGACGTTTCCGCACGAGGTCGTCGGCTTCTCGGGAGGCAACAAGTATCTCTTCCCCGGCATATCAGGCCGGGAGATCATCGACCTGTTCCACTGGCTCGGAGCGCTCATCACGAACCCGCGCATCATCGGCAAGAAGTGGACGCCCGTGCGGGCCGTGGTCGACGCATCAGCGGCGCTCCTCTCGGTTCCGCGGCTCTGCCTCAGCATGGTCGTGGACCGGCACGAACTGGCGGGTCTCTACGGGGGAACGCCGGAGGAAGCGTGGTCGGCCGCCGCCGACCTCTCCGATCGTATCCACATCGTCTATAAGGACCGTGCGTACTCGAGCGTTCTATCGTGCGCTCCGACGATGTACGACGAATTGTGGGTGGGGGGCAAATGCGCCTACAAGCTGGAGCCGGTGGTCGCCGACGGTGGCGAGCTGATCATCTATGCCCCGCACATCGACGAGATCTCGGTCACGCACGGCACGCTCATTCGAAAGATCGGCTACCACGTGCGCGACTATTTCACGGCGCAGGCCGACCGTTTCGCCGGCATCCCGAAAGGCGTGCTGGCCCATTCCACGCATGTCAAGGGCATCGGATCCTACCGCGACGGACACGAAGAGCCTCGCATCCGCGTGACGCTTGCCACCGGCATCCCGGAGGAGGTCTGTCGAGCCATCAATCTTGGCTATCGCGACCCGCAATCGATCGACCCGATCGCGTGGATGGCGAAGGAAGAGCAGGGTTTCCTGCACGTGCCGAAGGCCGGAGAGATCCTCTACCGTCTGACGAACGACCCATTTCACTGATCAGGAGTCACCATGGCGTCAACGTTTTCCATCCCCACAACCGGAGAGCTCGACCTCGTCAGTCTCGGCGCGCTCGTTCATCGGCTTGACCCCGGCGTCATCCCGTTCCGGAAGGCGACGCACTGTGCCATTCATGTCAGCGGCGGCGAGTTCAACGTGGCTGCCAACCTGGCCGACTGCTTCCGGTTGAAGACGGGGATCGTAACGGCGATGGTAGACTATCCGATCGGCGACCTCATTGCGGAGCGTGTGCGGGCGATGGGTGTCCGACCGTTCTACAAGCGGTACGTGCACAATGGCGTGAACGGACCGAATATGGCAACAGTCTACAGCGATCAGGGATTCGGCGTGCGGGCGCCGGTCGTCTTCTACAATCGTTCAAACGAAGCCGCCGCACTGCTGAAGCCGGGCGACATCGACTGGAAAGAGGTCTTTGCGGGTGGCGTGCGGTGGTTCCACAGCGGCGGCATCTTTGCGGCCCTCTCGGCGACGACGGGCGAACTGATCGTGGAAGGGATGAAGGCAGCCAAGGCGGCGGGGGCCGTGACGAGTTTCGACCTGAATTTTCGAGCAAAGCTTTGGAACATTTGGGGAGGCGAAAAGAAGGCCGTGGAGGTCGTTGCCCGCATCGTAGAGCACGTCGACGTTCTCGTCGGCAACGAAGAGGACCTGCAGAAGGGCCTCGGCATCCCCGGCCCTGAGGTGGCCGCGAAGTCTGAACTCGATCCCTCGGCCTTCCTGGCGATGATGGACTCGGTCGTTAAGAAGTATCCGAAGGTCAAAGCGGTCGCAACGACCCTCCGCGAGGTCCACAGCACGAATCGCCATCGCTGGAGCGCCGTGGCGTGGGTCGAAGGGAAGGCCTATCGGGCACCGACCTGCGATCTGGACGTCATCGATCGCGTGGGCGGCGGTGACGGCTTCGCGGCGGGATTCATCTACGGCTTGCTCGCTGGCGAGTCGCCCGAGACGGCCATCAAGCTGGGCTGGGCACACGGCGCGCTCCTGACGACGTTCCCCGGCGACACGACGATGGCGACCGTCGAGCAGGTCAAGGCGTTCGCGGCGGGCGGCTCGGCGAGAATTCAGCGGTGAGAATTTTGCACCGCAATGACGCAGCGGCGCGAAGGCAAATGATCAAATCACGTTGCGCCTTCGCGTCTCTGCGGTGTATATCTTCTCTTTCGATCGAGGTGCTTTCATGGAAGTCCGCTTTCTCCCCGACCCCGCGACCACGCGTCGCATGACCACCCAGGAGCTGCGCGAGCGGTTCGTGTTCGACCGTATCGCCGTCCCGGGCGAGATCCGCACGGTCTACGTCGACGCTGACCGGTCGATCATCGGCTTTGCGATCCCGACCACGGCGCCCCTCGATCTCACGGCCAGCCGAACGGAGATGGCGGCCGATCATTTTCTCGAGCGCCGTGAGATGGGCATCGTCAACGTCGGGGGTGCCGGCGTTGTGATCGCCGACGGGAAGGAATTCGTCCTTGCAAAACGCGACATGGTCTACCTTGGTCGCGGCACGAAGGCGGTGTCGTTCAAGAGCGCCAACGGCTCGAATCCGGCGGCGTTCTTTTTCGTCTCGTATCCCGCACATCGGGAGTATCCATCGCGACTGATGACGTTCGCCGAATCCGCCGCCACGCCGCTCGGCACGCCGAGAGACGCAAACAAGCGGACCATTCACAAGTACATTCACGAAGCCGGCATTCCCAGTTGCCAATTGGTGATGGGGATGACGGTGCTGGAAGAGGGGAGTGTCTGGAACACGATGCCGGCGCATACGCATCTGCGCAGGTCGGAGGTCTACATGTACTTCGACGTCCCTGAAGACGGGATGGTCGTTCACTTGATGGGCGAGCCGACGGAGACGCGTCACGTCATCCTCCATAACCGCCAGGCCGTGATCTCGCCTGTCTGGTCCATTCATGCGGGCGCCGCGACGCAGGCCTATTCCTTTATCTGGGCCATGGGCGGAGAGAACCAGGCGTTCGATGATATGGATAAAGTTGCCGTGAGAGATCTGAAGTAGTAAGCAGTAAGCAGGTACAGTCAGGTTGTAGGCAGGCTGAGGTCCAATGACAAAGAACAAATGATCTTTCTTCTCGGGCTTCTGTCTGACCGTACCTGATGGTTTCTGAATACTGCCTGCTCCCATTCGCCTTCACGAGATTTCTCTTGTCTATTCAGCGCACCTGACAGCCCCGGGAGCCACCATGGCCACCAAGAAACTCACCCTGCACCGCGACCGCTACCTCGACGCCAACCCGGCCGTGCGCAAGATCGCGCGCGAACTCTATCATTCCGTCAAGAAACTGCCGATCATCAGCCCGCATGGGCACGTCGACCCGGCCCTCTTCTCAAAGAACAAGCCTTTCCCGGATCCGGCGCAACTGTTCATCGTGCCGGACCATTATATCTTCCGGATGCTCCACGCGCAGGGGATCCCTCTCGAGCGCATGGGCGTGCCGACTCGCGATGGCTCGCCGACGGAGACCGACGGCCGCAAGATCTGGCAACTCTTCGCTGAGAACTATCACCTGTTCCGGGGTACGCCGTCGGGGGCATGGCTCGATGCCGAACTGGTCGATGTGCTTGGAGTGAAGGAGAAGCTGAACGGCAAGAACGCCCAGAGGATCTACGACTTCATCCAAGCAAAGCTCGAGACCAAGGAGTTCCGTCCGCGCGCCCTGTTCCAGCGTTTCAATATTGAGGTGCTGGCAACGACCGACGCCGCGACGGATACGCTTGACCATCACATAGCGATGCGTGCATCCGGTTGGAAGGGGCGCGTCATTCCCACTTTCCGACCAGACGGCCTGACGAACCTGCTCGATGCGGCTTGGAGCGCGAACGTAAAGCGCTTGGGCGAGCTGGTCGGGCATGAGATCACGACCATGCGTGCGTTCATCGCTGCCCTCGAGTCGCGCCGCGTCTTCTTCAAGTCGATGGGGGCCGTGGCTACCGATCATGGAGTGCAGAGTCCATACGTGCATCAGCTGTCGGAGCGGGAGGCCGACGACATTCTCGGAAGGGCGTTGAAAGGACTGGCCACCGCTCAGGATGCGGCCCAATTCACGGCGCACATGCTGATGGAGATGGCACGCATGAGCAGCGAGGACGGCCTCGTCATGCAGCTCCATGCCGGCGCTCTGCGCAATCACCATACGGGCATCTTCCGGCGGTTCGGTCCCGACAAGGGCTTCGACATTCCAGCTCCGACGGAGTACGTGTCGAACCTTCGCGAGCTGACGGAGAAGTTCGGCAATCACCCGAGCTTGAAGATTATCCTCTTCACCCTCGACGAGACGACGTATGCGCGCGAACTCGCCCCGCTCGCGGGGGTCTATCCGGCCCTCTTGGTCGGTCCGGCCTGGTGGTTTCACGACAGCATCGAGGGGATGGTCCGCTACCGCGCGAACATCATGGAGACGGCCGGTCTCTATAACACCGCCGGATTCAATGACGACACGCGGGCGTTCTTGTCGATCCCGGCCCGGCACGACCTCTCCCGTCGCATGGATGCGAATTGGGTTGCTTCCCTCATGGCCCGGCATCTCGTGAGCAAGTCCGAAGGCCTCGAGATGATGTATGAGCTGGCGAACGGATTGGTGAAGAAGGCGTACGGATTATAGAAAGGGACGACGTCACGAGGGAGGAATGGAGAGATGGAGTGACGGAGTTCACGTGAAGAGACCAGCGCCTGTTGGCTTTCGACGGGCGCTGGCGTTCAATGCATGGGCGAAGGGCGCATCTGCAGTGAAAATGCCGCATATTCTCGGCATCACTCCGAACGCATGAGGATCCCATGCAGATCGGTATCGTAGGCCTTCCGTTCTCCGGCAAATCAACGCTCTTCCAGACGCTCACCCGAACGCATCTCGATCCGTCCGCCCTCGCGAAAGCAGAGGCCCATCACGCGGTCGTCCGCGTCCCGGACGAGCGGATCGCCAGACTCTCGGCCCTGTTCAAACCCAAGAGTACCGTCCTTGCGGCGATCGAGTTCGTCGATGTCGTAGGCCTCAAGAAAGGGGAGACTGGTTCGACGCAGTTCACGACGAACTTCCTCGGCAACGTCAAGAACAACGATGCGCTCATCCAGGTCGTCCGGACCTTTGCCGAGCCCTCCGTCCCTCATCCGGATGGTTCGATCGATCCGCTCCGCGACGTCGCTACGTTCCACACCGAATTCTTGCTGGCCGACATGGCCATTCTCGAGAATCGGGTGGAGCGTATCAAGAAGCAGCTGGGAAAGCATCAAGACGACCATCTCAAGCGTGAGTTGCCCCTGCTCGAAAAGTGCCGTCAGCTGCTTGAACAGGAGCGTCCCCTGCGTGACGTCGAATGGACGAAAGAGGAGCTCCACCTTCTGAAGACCTATCAGTTGTTGACGCTGAAGCCGATGCTGATCGCCCTGAATGGCGACGAGTCACAGCTCAAAGGCATGGACGCCACGGTCAAGGCCGTTGCGGCGAAGTTCGCCGGCCGCCACACACGCGTCCTGGCCTTCTTCGGCAAGGTCGAACAGGAGATGTCCGAACTGGACGAAGCCGATGCCTCGGCGTTCATGCAGGAGTATGGCATCTCGGAATCAGCCCTCACGGCCATCATTCGAGAATCGTACGACCTTCTCGGACTGCGCTCGTTCTTCACCGTCGGCGAGGATGAATGCAGGGCCTGGACGATCCGGGAGGGGATGACCGCGCAAGAAGCGGCGGGGGTGATCCATACCGACTTCTTCCAGAAGTTCATCCGCGCCGAAGTGGTCCACTACGATCATTTCATCGCCGCGGACGGCTCATTCGCCAAGGCCAAGGAGACCGGTCATTGGCGGCTTGAAGGGAAGGAATACGTGGTGAAAGACGGGGACATTCTGTCGATCAGGCATAACTGAGGACAGAGGACAAAGGCACTGATTGCTGATCACTAACCATTGGCTCCTGATGGCCGCCCAGTGATCATTGGTCACTGACCAGTTCTGGGACTGCCGTCTTCGCAACTTCAGAAGGAACCGTATGGGTTCTTTTGCTGATTATCTCTCCATGTTGCCCGACTATGTCATCCGGTCGGTATTCGCGCTCGTGTGTGGCGGGCTGATCGGGCTCGAACGGGAACGGCGCGGCAAACCGGCAGGGCTTCGGACGAACATCCTCATCTGTATCGGCTCGGCAATGTACATGATCGTCGGGGATCTCATCTCGTACAGGTCGGAGGTTGCGAGCGACCCTGCCCGGATCGCGGCCCAAGTGGTGACGGGAATCGGTTTCATCGGTGCCGGGACCATCATTCAATCCCGCGGCACGATCACCGGCCTGACGAGCGCGGCGGTCACCTGGTGTGTCGCCGCTATTGGCATCACGATCGGCGCGGGACATACCCTGTTGGCCGTCTATTTCACTCTTCTGATCCTATTCGTCCTGTCCATCTTGGCGCACTTCGAGCGACGACTGCTCGGGACGTGTGTCTATGCGAAGTGTGCGGTGGAGCTTGAGGACAAGGACGGACTGGCGTGGGCGCGCGTGAACGAAGTGTTGCGCGAGCATGACGTGCCGGCGGAACACTACGAGATCCTGAAAAAAGGGAAGCACATCCTGCTGAATATCACCTACTGCGAGCGACATGCATCGCACAACAGGTTCCTGTTCGACCTTTGGGCGTCGCCGGGCATCCGCGACGTGCAGAGCGATCTGCCGTTGAAGAGTTTCAAGTAATGAAATGGGCTCCTTGTGTTCTTTGTGGCTGCAATCCCCTAACCCCGGAAGCACGATTGACGACATTCTCCCTCGATCTCATCCAGACGCTCGCGCTTGCGGCCGTCGTACTCATCCTCGGCTACTCCATTCGCAAGCGCATCGGGGTCCTCGATCGTTACAATATCCCGGCTCCCGTCGTAGGCGGATTCCTGTTCGCCGGGCTTGCGCTGACGCTCCGCTCCTCCGGCACTGCTGCCTTCGCCTTCGATACAACACTGCAGTCTCCCCTCATGATCGCCTTCTTTACGACGATCGGCCTTGGGGCCAATGTGCGCCTGTTGAAGATCGGCGGCCCGCAGGTCTTCCTGTTCTGGCTCCTTGCTTCAGTCCTCGCTGTCGTCCAGGGCGGCGTCGGCGTCGCTTTGGCAAAGGCCATGGGCGTTGATCCGTTCCTCGGCATCATCGCCGGATCGATGACCATGACCGGGGGGCACGGCACGGGTGCGGCCTTCGGAAAGTTGATGGAGGACCAATACGCGTTCACGGGCGCGGTGACGCTTGCGATGGCGGCGGCAACCTTCGGCCTTGTATCGGGGGGCATCATCGGCGGACCAGTGGCGACCCGCCTGATCCAGAAATGGCATCCCCATCATCAGCGGTCGTCCGCCAAAGCGCCGTTGACGATCACGCCGGACGACGAGGTCGTGTTGAAGGAGCGGGCACCGGCCGAAGAAGGCCTGGCCTTCCGGCTCTTGCGGACGATCGGGACCATTTTGATCGCGATGTCGGTCGGTTCGCTCCTGAGTTCGTGGCTCGGGCAATACATGACCTTGCCGGCCTACATCGGCTCGATGATCGTGGCGGCGATCATGTGCAACCTGGCGCCGCTCGTCCAGATGCCCCTGGACAGCCGCATGATCGAAGATCTCGGCATGGTGGCCTTATCGCTCTTTCTCACGATGGCGTTGATGTCGCTCAGACTGTGGGAACTGCTCGACCTGGCGGTCCCGCTTTTGGTCATTCTTTCGGTCCAGGTCGTCCTGATGGCGGCCTATGCCACTTGGGTGGTCTTTCGATTCATGGGCAAGGACTATGACGCGGCCGTGATGGCCGGAGGTCACTGCGGCTTCGGCCTCGGCGCTACTCCCAATGCCGTGGCGAACATGGAGGCGATCACAGAACGATACGGTCCTGCGCCGCGTGCATTTCTCGTGGTTCCGATGGTCGGGGCGTTCTTCATCGACTTCACGAACGCTATCATCATCACAACCTATATCAACCTCGTCGCACCGTAGGGGATCGAAGCACTTCACAGAGTTCCACAGAGGTTACACAGAGATCCACCGAGGGAAAGTAGGTGGAAGAGATGTTTTTCTCTGTGGAACTCTGTGATTCTCTGTGGATCTCTGTGTCACGTCCTTTGTTCAAGAAAAAAGAGGACGCCCGCCGGAACATTGGAAATTGTCGATTGACAATTTGAAATTCCCAATGGTTCCAGCGGGCGTTGTTGCGGAAAGCCGGGAAGGCTGGTGAGGCGCGGCTGTGCGAGGCGCGCGCCGGTCCGTCCCGGCAGGGGGAGATCAGGCCTTCGGCCGCGCGGCCGCAGGATGTTTCACGAGGACGCCGTTCTCACGCACGGCATACGTCGACCGTGACCCTCCGGACGACCGGCCGGAGGGAGCCGGCTTGGCCGTGCCAGACGGTCCAATGTTCGACCGAAGCTGGAACCGGTCGACGAGCTGCTGCAGCTGCTCGGTCAATCGGTTGAGATCCTCGGCCGTGCGGGCGATCTCTTGCGTACCGGCCGCCGTCTGCTGCGTGACGCTGGTGATGGCTTCGACGCTCTTGCTGATCATCTGGCTGCTGCCGGCCTGCTGTTCGCTGGCGCTCGCAATGTGCGTGACCATATCGGTGAGATGCTGTGAGATGTCGACGATCTCGCGGAGCGACGCGCCGGCCCGATCGGCAAGGGCGATGCCTTGGTCGACCTCTTTCGTGGCCTCTTCCATTGTGCGCACGGCTCCCTTCGTGTCGGCCTGGATGCGCTCGATCATGGCGGCGATCTCTTTCGTTGCCGTGGCGGTCTTCTCGGCCAATCGGCGGACCTCGTCGGCCACCACCGCAAAGCCGCGCCCCTGCTCTCCGGCACGGGCGGCCTCGATGGCTGCATTGAGGGCCAGCAGATTGGTCTGGTCGGCGATGTCGTCGATGACGCTGATGATCTCGCCGATCTGATTGCTCGAGGCGCCGAGATTGCTGACGGTGGAAGCCGATTGCCGGACGACTTCCGCAATGCTCTTCATGCCCGAGACCGTCTCGTTCACGACGGTCCCGCCCTGTTCGGCGGCGGCTTTCGCCCGCTTCGCTGTTTCAGCGGCCGCGGCCGCGTTCTTGGTGTTCGTGCCGATCGTCGCGGCCATCTGAATTACGGCGCCGGCGACCTCGGTGGCTTGTGCCGTCTGCTCATGCGCTCCCGCCGCCATTTCCTCGGTGCTCGAGCTGATCTCCGCGCTGGCGCTGGCGACAGCCGTGGCCGATTCAGAGACCTGCAGTAATGTCTCCCGGATCGACACGACGAATCGGTCGAATGAATTCTGCATCTGGCCCACCTCATCCAGCCGACCGCTTGCAAAGCGCGTGTTGAGGTCGGCATTGTCAATGCTGGCCCGGATGGCGTTGAGGTCGCCGATCAGCGAACGTGCCACGACGACGACGATCGTGATGCCGGCCGCTGCGATCACAAGGTTGATCAGGAGGGAGACGATGATCTGCGCATTGATGCCCGCCATGATCGGGGCCAGCGAGACGCCGACGTAGGCCGACCCGAGTGTCCGGTTCTTGTAGACGATCGGAGCGCCGGCGACCGTGACATCGCCCAACTGATACGTCACGTTGCTGCTCGTTCGATGATCGACTTTGACATTGAACGGATTGTGCTCGACGATCGGATTCCCCTGTTCGTCGTAGATCAAGACGAGCGTGACGGTGCTGTCGGACCGTGCCCAAGCAAAAGCGGTCTGAACGAGCTCGAAATTGCTGTCGCTCAACCCCGCTCCGATGGAGAACGAAAGCATCTCGGTCAGCAGGTGCGCTCGTTGCCGCGCCGATTCGTATCCGGCCGCGCGTTGATTGAGTGGATAGTAGATCGCGGCGAACAGAATGATCGCTACCATCGGCAGGATGAAAAGTGCGATAAGACGCGCCTGCAGAGATCTCTGGAAGAGCTGCTTCATGGCCGGTGCCTCGAAACGGTGATGAGCATGACTGATTTCGTGGATGTAATGTACACGGAGCCGGCTCCGGGCTGTATCAGGAACGGCGTGATTTGAGGGTAGGAATTGTCCTACCTCCGATGCGCGGTTGGTGAGGCGGCCTCGATGCGGCTACCGCGATGGGCTGATTTCGGGCCAAAACGGGCTGTTCGGCCGTTGACCAACCCACTTGCACTTTCAAAGACGAAGCCCTACGGTTGAACATCGACGCACGATATCGCGAGCCCGAAATGAAGATCCTGATCGCCGACGCATTTCCGCCACGCGCCCTGACGCGCCTCTCGGAATTGGGCTGCGACGTTGACTACCGTCCCAAACTCACGTCTGATGAGCTCGCCGGTGCGGTCGGCGACGCATCCATCCTGATCGTCCGCTCGACGGAGGTCCCGAAGGCGTGCATCGACGCCGGACGCATGCTCAGCCTCATCATCCGCGCGGGGGCCGGCGTCAACACGATCGACATCAAGGCGGCGAACGCCCGGGGCATCTACGTGTCGAACTGTCCGGGCAAGAACGCCATCGCGGTCGCCGAGTTGACCATGGGACTGCTCCTAGCCGTCGACCGACGGATCCCGGACAACGTTGCCGACCTGCGGGCCGGACGATGGAACAAAGGGGAATATTCGAAAGCGGAAGGGCTGTGCGGAAAGACCATGGGCATCGTCGGAGCGGGCCAGATCGGACGCGAGGTCGTGGTGCGCGCCAGGGCCTTCGGACTCAAGGTCGTGGTCTGGTCGAGGTCGATCACGGCGGAAGAGGCGGAACGCCTCGGCGTGTCGCGTGCGACGTCGTTGGAGGATCTGCTGGCCCGTTGCGACATCATCTCGCTGCACGTCGCGTTGACGCCCGAGACCCGCGGGATGATCAGTCGGGAGGCGGTGGCGAGAATGAAGCCGGGCACGATCCTGCTGAATGCGGCGCGTGCCGAAGTGGTTGATGAGGCGGCGGTGCTCGAGGCGGTCGAAGCCGGTCGCTTGCGCTACGGAACAGACGTTTTCTCCGGCGAGCCGGAGGAGAAATCAGGACCGTTCGTGAGCCGACTGGCGCAACTGCCGGGCGTGGTCGGCACCCACCACATCGGTGCGTCGACGGAGCAGGCGCAGGACGCGGTGGCCGATGAGGTGGTACGGATCGTCGACCGCTACCGACGGTTCGGTGAGGTTCTCAACTGGGTCAACCGCCAGCGTACGTCCGCGGCAACATGGCAGCTCGTCGTCAGGCACTACGACCGACCAGGCGTGCTGGCCAACGTGCTGTCGGAACTGAAGACGGCCGGCATCAACGTGCAGGAAGTGGAGAACGTGGTGTTTGAAGGGGCGCTGACCGCCTGCTGTACGTTGCGCCTCAACGCACGTCCGGCGCCGGGCGTCATGGACGCTATAGCGGCAAGGAGGGACGAAGTGATCAGCGTGCTGCTCAGCCCGTTGTGAACAGGTCAGCCGTCGTTGACGGCGACCCGGCAGGATCCAACGGAAGGGAGAGCGTGAACGTCGCTCCCCCGTTGACGATGGAGTGCGCGCTGATGTCTCCGCCGTGACGCTCGAGGATGCGCCGCACGATGGCGAGACCGATGCCCGTACCCTCGAATTCCTCCCCCGTGTGCAGGCGCTGGAAGAGCCCGAAGAGCTTCGAGGCGTACTGCATGTCAAACCCCGCCCCGTTGTCCTCCACTTCGATCGTACACCATCCTTCCTTCGACGGACCAGGACCGACCCGAATGCGAGCCACCTCGCAGCGTCGCGTGAACTTCAGCGCGTTCCCCAGCAGGTTCACGATCACTTGACGCATCAATCCCTCGTCGGCTGTCACCGTCGGAAGGTCCCCGACGGTCCACTCCACCTTCCTACCGAGCGTCTCGGGTTCAAGTTCGTCGATGACGCTGCGCGTCAGCGTCACGAGATCCACGGGCTGGCGCTGCACCTGCGATCGATTGACCCTTGACAGGCTGAGCAGATCGTCGATGAGGGCGGCCATGCGACGCGCCGATCGTTCAATGGTTTCGATGTACCGGTGCGGACCGTCTCCCAGCCGGGCACCCGTTTCGTCGCGAAGCATGGCCAGGTAGCCCAGCACGTGCCGCAACGGAGCGCGGAGGTCATGCGATACGGAATACGCAAATGCCTCCAGTTCTTCGTTCGCTGCCGTCAGCGCGCGCGTGCGGTCCTGCACCCGCGCCTCGAGCTTCACGTTGAGCTCCTTCACCGCCTCTTCCGCGCGGATACGCTCGGAGATGTCGATCACGATGGCCGTCACCGACTGCAACGTTCCGTCACGGACGAGAGGACTGAAATGCAGTTCATACCAACGCTGGCCGTCGGCTCCGAGCCGGAGCGCCCGGCAGCTGGAGGGCGCTCGACGTTCGAGACAGCGCTCGAAGGTCAGCATGACGTCGCCGGCTGTTACGGGTTCGAAGAATGAGACCACGGGTCGGCCTGCTTCGTCAAAGGCGTTCCGTTGGCGCCCGTCGGCCCGCTCGACGATTCCCGTGGGTCGAATGGTGAGGATGGCCCCGGGAAGGTTCTCCACGAGGCAGCGCCACCGTGATTCTGACTCGACCAGCTCTGCCGAACGGGCCAACAGTTCCTGCCGATGTCTCAGCAACTCTTCGCGTTGTTGCGAGAGCCGCTCAAGCGTTCGATGCAGGTTGTGCGACAGAATGGTTCCGGCCAGAGTGGCGATGCCGATGATGAGGATGACGGCGATGACCTCGACCCAGGTGATCTCGGGATCCTTCAAGGCCTGATACCAGCCCAGCGTTTCCGCCAAGGGAATCGACGTAGCGATCGCAATGGTCAGCAACGCGATCGCGATGAAGGCCCGCCCCTGCAACAAGAGTGCAGCCGTCATGACCACGATGGGATACAAGAGAAAGGCGATGTCGCGGACCCCGCCACCGTTCACGGTCAGAAAGGTCGTCACGCCCAGCAGTGAGCCGAGGAGGACGGCACTGGCCGTTGTCGGGTGGCCGCGCCGCGCCAACCAAAGCCCTCCGCCAAGAACTGTCGCCGCGGCGATCAGGGCCAACGTCCGTTCGCGGCCGATGAGCGAATGCATGACGACGGCAGCCAGGAGCGCCGCGCCGATGAGAACCACGAATGCGGCCTGGAGCGGCTTGGAGTTCTCGTGGCCGTCAGGGGAGGTGGAAAGGGGTCGAGATAACGATGCTTCGCCCAACATGCCGTTCTGCTCGTACCGCATCTTGCAACAGATTCTGGATAGGAGATCGCACTAGAATAGTCAATGGACAATGAACGCGCAAGGTGGGCGTTCTTACCGTGTTGCAATGGTCGACCGATTCGCACGATTGACAACGGGTGGGGCGGACACGTTGCTTCTCAACGGTTTTTGTCGGAAGATTCATTCAAGACCGCGCTTGCCCAGCGCCGGCGCCGGCCTGCTCTCCACCCCACACGTCGCGTTCCCCGCCGCCGGCAACCTGCATCGTGACCGGCGGTCCGGGGTCGTCGCCACCCCATCGAGGATTGCATGGAAAGGTCTGAGATCCAGCAGCGTGTCCGCAGCGTCGTGGCATCCGTCCTGAACATCGACCCCAACGAGATCACCCCTGCCTCCAATTTTGTCTTCGACCTGGGCGCCGATTCGATGAAGAGCGTTGAACTCATCGCCGGATTCGAGGAGGAGTTCAACATCGAGATGGACGAGGACAAGGCCCGCGAAGTCCAGACCGTCGAAGGGGCGGTCGACTTCATCGCGCAATACCTGCGCTGACCCTGACCCTTCATTGCCGGAGGCACCATGTCCGATCCTGTCGGCAGGGGCCCGGAACGTCTGGACCCCATCATTGCGCCGCGCTCGGTCGCGGTCGTCGGCACAACGCGCGTTGCCGGTACCGTTCCGTACGATCTCTTCGCCAATCTGTTGCGCGACCGCTTTGAGGGGACGCTGTACCCGGTGAGCCCCAAGGAACGCTCCATCGCGGGCGTCAAGGCCTACAAGTACGTGCTGGATATTCCCGATCCCGTCGATCTGGCCGTCATTGTCTTTCCGAGCAGCGTCGTCAACCTGGCGCTCGAGCAGTGCGGGCAGAAGGGGATCAAAGGGGTCGTCATCATCAGCGCCGGGTTCAGGGAGGTCGGTCCCGCCGGCGCAAAGCGCGAAGAGGAGATCAAGCAGATCGCGGCCAAGTACGGGATCTCATTCATCGGCCCCAACTGCCTCGGCCTCATCAACACCGATCCGTGTGTCAGATTGAATGCGTCGTTCGCGCGACGCATGCCGCGCGAAGGGTCGATCGGCTTCTTGTCGCAGAGTGGGGCGCTCTGCACGGCGGTGCTCGACTATGCCCACGCCAAGAACATCGGCTTCTCGAAGTTCATCTCGTTCGGGAACAAGGCCGACGTCAGCGACATCGACCTGATGATGTACCTGAAAGACGACCCGGCGACGAAGGTCATCCTGATGTATCTGGAGGAAATGACCGCCGGTGCGCGGTTCGTCGAAGCGGCCCGCCGCGTCATCCATGAAGCGGGCAAGCCAGTCCTGGTCTTGAAATCAGGCCGGACGACGGAAGGTGCGTCGGCGGCGGCGTCGCACACCGGTTCGCTGGCCGCCAGCGACGAGATCGTCGACGCGGCGCTGATGCAGGCCGGCGTCATCCGATGCACGACGATCGAGGAGATGTTCAACAACGCCATTGCGCTCGCCTACCAACCCCTTCCGAAGGGGCGTCGGGTAGCGATCATAACGAATGCCGGCGGACCGGGGGTGCTGACGACCGATGCGGCGATCCACGAAGGACTGCAGCTGGCCGGATTTTCGGAGGCCACGCGCGAGATCTTCAAGCGCTCGCTGCCGGTGACGGCCAACATGAAGAACCCGGTCGACGTCATTGGCGATGCGCGCGCCGACCGCTATCGCGTGGCGCTCGGGGCCGCCCTCGCCGACCAGAACGTCGACGGTGCTCTCGTCATCCTTACGCCGCAATCGATGACCGACATCGATACGATCGCGACCGAGGTCTGCAATGTCGCGGGGGGCTTCGACAAGCCGACCTACGCGTCGTTCATGGGCGAGACCGACGTCGCCTCGGGCATCGCGATCCTCCAGAGTCGCAACATCCCTCACTACATCCTGCCGGAATCGATGTGCCGCGCGTTCGCGCGGGCTGACGACTTCCGCTACGAGCGCGACCATCCGCACGCGCCGGTACCGGTCTTTGACGACGTTGACACGGCGAAGGCGAATGCCATTCTGGAAGCGGCGAGGTCCGCCGGCAGAAACTACCTGCCGCAATCGGAGGCGTTCGAGGTGCTCGCGGCCTACGGATTGCCGACGCTCGCCGGCCGGATCGCGACGTCGGCCAACGAAGCGGCACAGATCGCGCTCGAGGTCGGCTTTCCCATCGCCCTCAAGGTCGAATCGGACGACATCATCCACAAATGGGATGTCGGCGGCGTACTGCTAAATGTCGCCTCGGCGGACGAAGCGGCGAAGGGCTACGAGGCCGTGGTCGCGAACGCCGCCGCCGCGATGCCGAAGGCCCGCCTGAAGGGCGTCTACGTCCAGCGGATGTCGGGCACGGGCGAAGAGGTCATCCTCGGCGTCAAGCGCGACCCGGCGTTCGGTCCGGTGGTCCTGTTCGGCCTCGGAGGCATCTTCGTCGAGGTCTTCCGCGACGTCAGCTTCCGCATCGCGCCGCTTCCGCCGGATGTTGTGCGCGATATGATGCAGCGCATCAAGGCGTATCGACTGCTCACCGGGGCTCGCGGACGTCCCGTGCGCGACGTCGATGCTGTGGCTCAGTGCCTCCAGCGCCTGTCGCAGCTGGCGGTTGAATGTCCGCTGATCCGCGAACTCGATATCAATCCGCTCATCGTCGGGAACGCCGGCCAGGGCTGCTCCGTGGCCGACGCCCGGATCCTACTCTGACCCATCGGAGGTTCCAACCATGCGCATCATCATTCACGACAGCTACGATGCCCTCAGCAAATGGACCGCGCACTACATCGCGTCCAAGATCAACGCGTTCAAACCGACAAAGGACCGGCCCTACGTGCTCGGCCTCCCGACGGGCTCATCCCCCATCGGAACGTATCAGAACCTCGTCAGCCTGCACCAACAGGGAAAGGTCTCGTTCAAGAACGTCATCACCTTCAACATGGACGAGTATGTCGGCCTGCCCGAGGATCATCCCGAGAGCTATCACTACTTCATGTGGCACCATCTGTTCAGCCACATCGATATCCCGCACGAAAACGTCAACATCCTCAACGGCAACGCGAAGGACCTCGAGAAGGAGTGCTCGGACTACGAGGAGCGCATCCGCAAGACCGGCGGCATCCATCTCTTCCTCGGCGGCATCGGGCCGGACGGACACATCGCCTTCAACGAACCGGGCTCGTCATTGTCGTCTCGCACGCGTATCAAGACGCTGACGATGGATACCCGCATCGCCAACTCGCGCTTCTTCGGCAACGACCCGAACAAGGTCCCCAAGACGGCCCTGACGGTCGGCGTAGGGACGGTCATGGACGCACAGGAGGTCGTCATCATCGTGTCGGGCCACTCAAAGGCCCGCGCCTTGCAGAAGGTGGTGGAAGAAGGAGTGAATCACATGTGGACGGTGTCTCAGCTTCAGCTGCACCGCCACGGCATCATCGTCTGCGACGAGGCGTCGACCTACGAGCTCAAGGTCGGCACGGTCAAGTACTTCAAGGATATCGAAGGCGATAACTTGAGGATCGCCGACCTGTAGAGGAGCATCTCCATGACCTTTCGATCGTTGACAGCCGACGAGGTCCGGCGGCTCGAACAGCAGGGATGTCGTGCGGAGTCGTGGCAACGCGTGACGGTTCATCCCGACATCGCCGTCGACCGGGTCTGCGGCGTCGAATTCCGCGGCGACGTCCGGCTGGGAGACAATCGCGGTTCGGTCCTGGTGGAAGGCGTCGAGCTTCCGAGCGGTGTGTCATCGGCGATCCTGGCCGATGTTGAGGTCGGCGACGGTGTGCGCATCGACCGCATCGGATCGGTCGTCTCGAACGTGACGATCGGACCCGGGTGCGTCATTCAGGACGTGGCGGCAATCACCGCCGAGCCGGGTGCGGCTTGCGGCATCGGGACCGAGCTCGAAACGGTCAACGAAGGGGGAGGTCGTGTCGTTCGATTGACGCCGTCTCTGTCGGCGCAATCGGCGTATCTACAGGCTTTCCGTCTGCATGACCAGGCGGCGGCCGGCGCCATCGCCTCGTGCGTGGCAAGAACCGTCGACGAAGCGAAGAAAACGAAGGTCGTCGTCGAAGCGGGTGCCCAGCTCCTCCATTGCGGCCCGATCCGAAACGTGCGGATCGGCCCCAAGGCGATCCTCCGCGGCGTTGCTGCGCTCGAAGATGGCACGATCCTGAGCTGTCCGGAACATCCGACGATCCTTGGGGAGGGCGTCAGCGCGAAGCACTTCATCATCGCCGAGGGGGCTGCCGTCGGGTCCGGTGTCATTCTCGATAAGGCGTTCGTCGGGCAGGCGGTGAAGCTTGGCAAGCAGTTCTCGGCTGAGAACAGCCTCTTCTTTGCCAACAGCGAAGGATTCCATGGCGAGGCCGTTTCGATGTTCGGCGGGCCGTACACCGTCACCCACCACAAGTCCACCCTCCTGATTGCGGCGCAGTTCTCCTTCTACAATGCCGGTTCGGGGACGAACCAAAGCAACCATATGTACAAACTGGGCCCGGTGCATCAGGGGGTGTTCGAGCGTGGTTGCAAGACCGGGTCGTTCTCGTACGTCCTGCATGAGACGCACGTCGGGGCCTTCAGCGTCATCATCGGCAAGCACTATACGAACATCAACACCCCCGACCTGCCGTTCGCGTACATCCACGAATCCGAAGGCGAGTCTCAGATCGTTCCTGGCATGAACCTCTTCTCGGTCGGGACGGTGCGTGACGGAGAGAAGTGGCCGAAGCGCGACGGCCGCAAGGCGCCGGTCAAGCGTGACCGGATCGTGTTCGACGTGTTCTCGCCGTACACGGTCGAGAAGATGCGGCGGGGACGAGACCTCCTGTTGAAGCTGCACGAAAGCACGCCAAAGGAAAAGCACTCGGTGGCGGTGGGGGGGGTGATCGTGAAGCGACTGTTGCTGCGACGATGCGCAAAGTACTACTCGAACGCCATCGCTCGCTATTTGAATGGAGCTGTCCTGGCGCGCATCGAGGCGGCCGCGGCTGCGACGTCGTGGATGGAGGTGCGGAAGGCCCTCGGGGCACCGTCGTCGTTGAAGGAGCCGTTCGTCTGGACCGACGTTGCCGGACTCCTCATACCGGTGGAGCGTCTGCGGGGATTGGAAGCGCGCTTGGCCGGCGGAACGATCACCGGCGAAGCGGGGCTCGAGGCCGCGTTTGACGAGATCGCCGCGTCGTACCGCTCCGACGAGTGGGAATATGTCGCCGCGGCGTTCGAGTCCGAATACCGGGTCCGTCCGGAATCGATGACGAAAGAGCAGGCGCTGGAAACCGCAAAGGGGTATTTCGACGCCGCGTCGTCTCTGCTTGGAATGATCCTTGAGGATTCGAAGCGCGAATTCGATGCGTTCGCGCGCATCAGCTATGGACTCGGGATGACCGAGGAGGAACGTGCACAGGAATTCGCTTCTGTCCGTGGCAGCGCCGAGACGAATGGCGTTGTGCAGAAGCTGGTGAAGGAAAAGGCAGAGCTGGAGGCCAGGAAGGCAACGCTGGTGGCGATGATCGATCGGTTGTAGCTATTGCGAGCATCGCCAGAGTCGCCAGTGGTTTCGGATCTTGCATTTTCTGCGTTCGGCGCCCTTGGCGCTTCATTGCTTTCCTTCGGTCTTGGCGTTCTTGGCGGTCAGATTCGGGATTTCTCGAGCGACGTTCAATGTCAGAAGTTCGTCACCACCGCATGCTTGTCATAGAACGCGGCGATCAGGCTGGCCGCTTCGGCGGGGTCGTCGGTCACCGAGAAGAGCTCCAGGTCCTGAGGTGAGATCATTCCTGCCGGCAGAACCGTCCCTTTGATCCACTCGAGCAGTCCGCTCCAGTAGGCCTTTCCCATCAGCACGACGGGGAAGGCCTTCGTCTTTCTGGTCTGGATGAGCGTGATCGCCTCGAAGAATTCGTCGAGGGTCCCGAATCCTCCCGGCAACACGACGAAGCCATGTGCGTACTTGACGAACATGACCTTTCGAACGAAGAAGTGCCGAAACACGGCCACGCGTCCGCGGTCGATGTAGTCATTCGTCCGCTGCTCGTGCGGAAGGTCGATCGTGACGGCGGCTGACGCTCCCTTCGCACGTTGCGCGCCTTTGTTCCCCGCCTCCATGATACCGGGCCCTCCCCCCGTGAGAATGTTGAAACCGCGCTGGACGAGTTCCTCTGCAACCCGCACTCCCAATTCGTAGTCGGGCGATCCGGGCGGCGTGCGCGCCGACCCGAAAATGGAGACGAGCCGCTCCTGCCGCGACATCACAGTGAAGCCCTCGACGAATTCCGACATGACGCGGAAGATCCGCCACATGTCATCCTGCGCGGCGATGAGTTGGCGAAGCTGAAGGTCCTGCACGGCGTCGTGCTGGGTACGGGACATGTCGGCCATGGGATGTCTTGAAGGAAGTGCTTTTCGATGGGCAACAGTCATGGATCACAGACATCGCGGAGCGGTTGCCAGCATTGACCACATGCATGCTGCAGGCAGTCTCCCTGTGCGAGGCGCTGGTGGGACAGTACCTACATGAACCAGCGTCGCTCATTGTGGACCGCATCGCCAAAAGATCGGATGAAGTCCATCTCCTCCGACGACAGAGGTCCGCGGTTCAGCGCCTCGAGGTTCTCATGCAACTGCCGCAGGTTCCGCGGCGCGCTCAGACACACGTCGACGTGAGCATTGGAGAGGACGAATCGATACGCTTCGCCGGCCGTCGGTATCCGGCCGTCGCGAGGCCACGTTCCGGGACGCCGCAGAAGTGCGGTCCATCGGGTGGCCGTGTAGCTGATCACTCCAACCCCGTGTGCGCCGACATGCGGAAAGATCTCCAGCTCCGCTCCACGATGAGCGGCATTGTACCGGATCATCAATATATCAAGAGCGCCTGATGCGGCCAACTGTCCGGCAAAGCGCCGGTCGTGGCACGAAATGGCCACGGCCCGTACGCGCCCGTCCTCCTTGAGTCGGACGAGCTGATCCAGAAGCGAAGGCGGAAAGTCCTCCGGCTTCATAACGCCCAGGAAATGAAAGACATCGATGCGGTCGGTCCGAAACTGACGCAGCCTCTTTTCCATCGTCGCTCGAAAGTTCTGCCGCGTCCAGATGTAACTATAGGCGCCCGTGCCCAGGATGATGTGTTGCTTCAGCGACGAGGGGAGGTCACGAAAGAACGTGACAAGTTGCCGGTCGAGGCCGAATCCGAAGAAGTAGTTGACGCCGGAATCCAAAGCGTGGACCAGGGCTTTGCGGCCGGGCAAGTAGCTGGCAGCGATACCAAGCCGGAAGACCTGGCGGCCTGTCCGGCCGAGCGTGGCGTGCGTGAAGTCGCGGACCATGAGGGTCCCCCGATGCTCAGCCCTTGGCGCCCATGAAGATCAGGGAGATATCGGCCTGACGGGCGTATTCGGTGATGCGCTCATCACGGTAGAACTCTCTGTAATAGATGGTCTTGATACCGCTGTTGGCAACCAACTTGAAGCAGGTAAGGCAGGGGGAGTGGGTGACATAGAGCTCGGACCCGTCGATCCTGACACCGTTGCGCGCGGCCTGGGCGACGGCATTGGCCTCGGCATGTACCGTACGGACGCAATGTCCGTTTTCCAGGTCATGGCCCAGGTCGTCGCAATGAGGCGTTCCGGGCAGACTGCCGTTGTAGCCGGTGGAGAGGATCGTCCGGTCTCGTACGATGACAGCGCCGACGTGGCGGCGGTCGCAGGTGCTGCGCGTCGCGACCTGTTCGGCGATCTTCATGAAGTAGTCCATCCAACCGATGCGGCGATCTGGCATGGCATTCCCCTGATGTGGTGCCCGGAACTTAGCCACAAAAAGGTAAAAAGGCACAAATTGATTTTGCCGTTCCCGATGGGTACCATGCATGCGTCATTTCCTACGGAGAGGGACCTGTGGAACAATGGATCGATCCTGAACTTGCATGGTTTCTCGTTGGTCTGTTGCTGTTGCTTGCTGAACTCGTGACGCCGGGCTTCGTGGTGATCTTCTTTGGCGTGGGCGCCTGGGTCACGGCCCTGCTGATCGCGTTCGGCCTCCTGCCGTCCTTCAATGCACAGCTGCTCAGCTTCATGCTGGCCTCGGTCGCCTCGTTGTTGTTGTTCCGCAAGAAAGGGAGGTCGCTCTTCGAGGGCCGTCGAGCCGGCGGCTACGGCGCCAATGATGCGGTCGATTCAGTGGTCGGCGAAAAGGCCTACGTCGTGGCCGATATCGCGCCGAACGCTCCGGGCAAGGTCGAATTCAACGGCTCGCACTGGCAGGCCGAGGCCGGTGTGGCGATCGCCAAGGGAACGACCGTCGCCATCGTCGAGCGCCGTAACCTCACACTGATCGTCAAACCCCTGTAGGACCATCGCCGACCCATCCGACGCATTCTGCCGAATCGTTGCGCCGTGGCTTGTCTGCGCAACGAAGTCAGCGTCGGCGGAGGCGTCGCACGGTGAGGCACATCGCAGAGGATCCCTATGGAACCCGTCGAGACCTTCATTCTCCTGGGCCTGGTATTCTTTCTCTTCATCGTTCTCCTTCGCAGTCTGCGGGTGGTGCCGCAGAGAACGAACTACATTGTCGAGCGACTGGGCAAATACCACGCGACGCTCGATGCCGGCCTTCATTTTCTGATCCCTTTTATCGATCGGATCGCCTACCGACACTCGCTCAAAGAGATGGCCATTGACGTGCCGCCGCAGGACTGCATCACGAAGGACAACATCCAGGTCGAAGTGGATGGTGTTCTGTATTTTCAGATCATCGACCCGGTCAAGGCTTCCTACGGCATCAACGATTATGCCTACGGTTCGATCCAGCTGGCGCAGACGACGATGCGCAGCGAGATCGGCCGGATCGAGCTTGATCGGACGTTCGAGGAGCGCGAGGCGATCAATCACGCGATCGTCAACGTCATCGACAAGGCCTCGGGTCCGTGGGGCCTTAAAGTGACACGCTACGAGATCAAGAACATCGTCCCGCCGTCGAGCATCAAGGATGCCATGGAAAAGCAAATGCGGGCCGAGCGCGAGAAGCGTGCGCTCATTGCCGAATCGGAAGGCGACCGGCAGGCGAAGATCAACCGGGCCGACGGCGATAAGCAGGACGCGATCCTTCGGTCCGAAGGCGAAAAGATGAAGCGCATCAACGAGGCCGAAGGTCGGGCGCAGGAGATCGAGCGGGTTGCAATGGCGACGGCGAAGGGCATCCGCGAGATCGCAGCGGCCATCAGCGACAAGGGCGGCATGGACGCGGTCAACCTCCGGATCGCCGAGCAATATCTGGGCGAGTTCGGCAAGCTGGCGAAGACGAATAATACGATGATCTTGCCGTCGAACCTGGGCGACGTCGCGTCGATGGTCGCCACGGTCGGCAAGGTGTTCCAGTCAACCACCGAGAAGCCGGAGGAAGGGAAGAAGAAATAGCGCGGCAGCATGAACTTCGCGCAAAGGCGAGATCGTCGCAGAATCGACTTCTGCGATGGCCACTTTTTCAAATCCGTGTTCACTTTGAGGTCTCGAAGCGGGAACACGGATGACACGGAAAAAGGAATGATGGTCACAGATACCATTGCTTGATCAGTGATCATCCTTTTCTTCAGTGTTCATCCGTGTTCGCTTTGAAGTCCAACGTTGTTCGACAATCGGAGGCAGAGAATGCCATGAAGAAGCTCGCACTCGCGTTGATGCTGGCGATCGTGGCTCCGCTGTATGCCCAGCAGCCCCCGCCGGGCATCGACGCATACGTCGAGAAGGTCATGTCAACCTTCCAGGTGCCGGGCGTCGCCGTGACCATCGTCAAGGATGGCAAGGTCGTGCTGGCGAAGGGCTACGGCGTCAAGAAGTTGGGAGCGGCTGACAAGGTCGACGACCAAACGTTGTTCGCCATCGCATCGAACTCCAAGGTCTTCACGGCGACCGCGCTGGGACTGTTGGTAGAAGAGGGGAAGGTCGAGTGGGATGCCCCCGTCATTCGCTATCTGCCGTGGTTCCGACTGTCCGATCCGTACGTGACGAAAGAGTTGACCGTCCGCGATCTCCTCGTGCACCGTAGCGGTCTCGGTCTCGGGGCTGGCGACCTGCTGTGGTGGCCGCCGTCGACGTATGACCGCGAAGAGATCGCTCGCCGGTTGCAGTACATCCCGCTTGCGACCAGCTTCAGGTCGGAGTATGCTTATGACAACGTCCTCTATCTCGTCGCCGGACTCGTGATCGAGAAGATCAGCGGCATGAGCTGGGAGGAGTTCATCACGAAGCGCATTCTGGAGCCGGTCGGCATGACGGGCAGCAGGCCGGGTCATTCAGACATTGAAAAGGTTGCGAACGCCGCCTCGCCGCATGCTGAAGTGGAGGGAAAGGTGCGACCCGTGGCTCCGTTCACGAGCGACAACACCAATCCCGCCGGCGGCGTCGTAACGAACGCTCGGGACATTGCCAAATGGATGCAGGTCAATCTGGATTCCGGACGCATCTCCCAGGACCGCCGGCTTTACAAGCCGACGTTGACTCGCGAGTTGCAGGCCGTGGTCACGCCGCTGCGGGCAGGACCGGCTCCGGCTTCGCTCGCCCCCTTGGGAGCGAACTTCCGCGGCTACGGGCTCGGACTGTTCCTGAGTGACTATCGCGGACTCAAATTGGTGACACACACGGGAGGGCTGCCCGGCTTCGTCTCCAAAGTGACGCTGATCCCGCAGAAGCGGCTGGGCGTTGCGATTCTCACGAATCAGGAAAGCGGCGAGGCGTTCATGGCGCTGACGCATCATATCCTGGACCACTATCTCGGGGCCAACGATACCGAATGGTTGCAGGGCTTCAAGGACATGAGGGACGAACAGAACAAGCGGATGGCGGACGCAGAGAAGAAGGTCGAAGCCGAACGAGCCAAGGCGGGGCCATCGTTGTCATTGGAGAAGTACGCCGGAACCTATCGTGATGCTTGGTATGGGGATGTTGTGATCGAAGTCAAAGAGGAGAAAGGGACTATCCGGTTCGCGCGCACGCCGTCTCTGGTCGGAGACCTCGAGCACTGGCAGTACGACACTTTCATTGCTCGTTGGCACGACCGCGAGTTGCGGGCCGATGCGTTCGTGACCTTCTCGCTGGAACCGGACGGAAGCATCCGCGACGTGCGCATGAAGGCCGTCTCGCCGGCGACGGATTTCAGCTTCGACTTTCAGGATCTCCTGCTGAAACCAGTGAAACCGTAGATCTTCGGCAAATCCGAATTTCGAAACTCGAAACAAGTCCAGATCTCGAAGCACGAAGGGCGCGGGTGGATCAACAAGACCTCCCGCGCCCTTTGAATTTCATGCTTGAAGATTCGAACTTGTTTCACTTTTGGTATCCAGCAGGGTGCTGAAAAACCCGCTGGAGGTCAGAACCGTAACCGCCAAGCGCGCCAAGCCCGCCCTCGGCCGAGCCGAGGGCGAGGCCGGGGATCGCCAAGTCGATCGGGGAAAATGAATTGAAATGAACGCGTCTTCCTGGCGAACATGGCTCGCATATGATCATCTCTGACTTGGCGTCATGCCTGCCCGCCGGTCAGGCGGGGCGGTAATCGTTTTTCCGCAACCTGCTAGTATTTCTCATTTCTTCAGGCACCACCTTCGAACAGTCTCCTCACGATCGTCCGATTCTGGTGATTGCACACGTCCTTCCCCTCGGGCGTGAACAAGAAGTCCATCCGGTTCTTGTAGAACTCCGTGATGCGTCCGCGCACCATCTTGAGCGTGCTGTTCAGCATGCGGTTCTGCTCGGTGAAACCTTCGCCCAGCACAGCAAGAGCGGACGGTAGCCACCGTTCGGGGAACTGGCCGGCGTATCGTCCGCCGCCCTTGTAGGCCTTGACCTGATCTTCCAGGAGCCGCAGCACCGCGTCTTGCCCTGCCGCCGTTTGCGGGTCCAAGTGCCTGCTCTTCAGCCAGTTGCCGATGGCTTCTTTGTTGGGCACCACCAGCGCTACCGTGTAGAGCGAGTGGTCGTTGTACAGCATCACCTGGTCGATGTACGGCGAGTGCGCCACGATCGTTTCTTCGATCCCTTCCGGGCTGTACTTCTCGCCGTCCGAGCTGATCATAACGCTCTTTTCACGACCCAGGACGAAGAGGAACCCATCCTCATCCACGTACCCGATGTCGCCCGTATACAGCCATCCATCTTTCAACACTTCCTTCGTCGCCCGATCGTTGTTCCAATATCCCTTCATAACATTCTCACCCTTCACGACGATCTGCCCCTTCTGCCCGGTCGGGACGGGCTGGTCCTGTTCGTCCAGAATGCGCAATTCAAGACGCGGCAGGATCTTTCCCGACGAACCGAGCTTGTGCGAAGCCGGAGTGTTGGCGGAGATGACCGGAGCGGCTTCCGTCAATCCATATCCTTGGTACATCGGCAGCCCGATGGCATAGAAGAAACGTTGGAGCTCGATGTCGAGCACCGCGGCGCCGCCGATAAAGTAGTCGAGGCGGCCGCCGAAGGCCTGCCGGATCTTCTTGAAAAGGAGGGCGTCGTACATCTTGTACTCCAGCCGGTCCTTCACCGTGGCCCCCCAGCCCCGATTCCACCCCTCTTTATTATATGCGTAGGCGACGGCCAGCGCCCGGCGGAACAACTTCTCGATCACCGGGCCCTTCTCGGAGATCCCTTTTTCAATGTTCTTCCGGAAGTTCTTGGCCAGAGCCGGTACGCTGAGCAGGAATGTCGGCCGGGTTTCTTTGATGTTCACCGGAATGTTGCGAAGCGTTTCCATCGGCGTCTTTCCCACCTGTACGGAAGACATGCTGGCGCCGATACTCATGAGCAGATAGACACCCGCGGTGTGCGCAAACGAGTGGTCCCACGGCAGGATCAGCAAAGAAGTGTACCACGGCGGCTGCGGCAAATGGTCCGAGCATTGCTTGACGTTGGCCGTGTAGTTCCGGTGCGTCAGCATCACCCCCTTCGGGTCGGCGGTGGTGCCCGAGGTGTAGCAGATGGTGGCCACGTCGCTCTCCTGAACCGCCTGCCAGCGACGCTCGAACTCGCTCCGGTGGCGCTTGAGGAACTCTGTCCCGCGCCTCAGCACCTCGTCCATCGTGATCTCATCAGGATGTGGCTTTTCAGAGGCATCCAATAGGATCGTTTCCTCCAGGTCGGGAAGGTCGCGCTTGATCGTGTCGAGCTTCCGAGCTTGGTTCCCCGAGACGATCACCATGCGGCAGCCCGAATGGGCCAGGCGGAACTTGATCTCCGAAGGTTCTTCGATCTTGATCGAGAGCGGCACGTTGATCCCCCCGGCGTACAGGATGCCAAGCTCGGACACGACCCAATCGTTGCGTCCTTCCGAGATGAGTCCCACACGGTCGCCGGGCTGTATCCCCATACTCATCAATCCTGCAGCAGCGGCATGGACGCGCTCCTGGATTTGGCGGTATGTGAACGGTTGGTACCGGCCGTCGCGTTTCTCCCACATCAGAACGCTGTCGCCGAACTTCTGAACACCGGTTTCGAGGAGCCAGGGAAGCGTGCGGGGGTTCATGGGGGATTCCTAGTGTTGATGAACGTGGACGGAGTGTCCTTTCAACTGCCGTGCCACAATGGCGGCACGGAACGACCGGGATTCTGAAGGGTCTTTGTGCTCAGCCGCGGAGCGATGCATTCATTCTCTGTTCTGAGAGGACGAGTTCCAAGATTCGACAAGACCACGACCAGGATCGGAGATCGTCGGCTTGACATTCGGAGAGTACAACCGTACATACTCAGCCATGATGAACCTACGACGATGTCTCCTTCGACCGCTGACGATGACTTCGGCGGTCCTGACGCTTGTCAACGCACAGCCGCAAACCGCAACGCCGTTCCGTTCGACGCCGGTGATCGAACGGCGCGTTGACTCGCTCCTTTCACTGATGACGCTGGAGGAGAAGCTCGGCCAGCTGAATCAGCGATCGGCTCGTTGGAATACCGGACCTGGAAGGATGGACGCAGACTCGACCATGCGTGCCTCTCTGCGCCGCGGGGAGATCGGGTCGTTCTTCAACATCACGGGTGCTGGGGCGACCACGGAGGTTCAGCGGATCGCGGTCGAGGAGACCCGACTTCGCATTCCGCTCATCTTCGGACTTGATGTCATCCACGGCTATCGAACGATCTTTCCCATACCCTTGGCGGAGGCGGCGACGTTCGATCCCACCCTGATTGAAGAGGCTTCGCGTGTGGCTGCCGTTGAAGCGACGGCGGCGGGCGTGCACTGGACATTTGCGCCAATGGTTGACATTGCCCGGGATCCGCGATGGGGTCGGATCGCCGAAGGTGCCGGAGAGGATCCCTTTGTGGGCCGTCAGATGGCCGCCGCCCGCGTTCGCGGATTCCAGGGTCCTTCATTCAACGATCGGACGTCCCTCCTGGCGTGTGCAAAGCATTATGCGGCGTATGGCGGCGCCGAGGGGGGGCGCGACTACAACACCGTCGATGTTTCCGAGCGAACGCTCCGGGATGTCTATCTACCGCCGTTCAAAGCCGCCGTCGATGCGGGCGCAGGTACGTTGATGGCTGCGTTCAACGAGATCGGCGGCGTGCCCAGCTCTGCGAATCCGTACCTGCTCCATCAGGTACTCCGGCGCGAGTGGGGGTTTCAAGGATTCGTCGTCAGCGACTGGACATCGGTGAATGAGCTTGTGTTGCACGGCGCGGTTTCCGATCGCACCGAGGCCGGCATCGCAGCGCTGCGGTCGGGCGTCGACATGGACATGGAGTCGAAGATCTACGCGGATGAGCTGGTCGCCGCCGGACAGTCGGGGGCGTTGTCCGTCGCCGTCGTCGACGAGGCGGTCCGACGCGTTCTCCGGGTCAAGTTCGCGAAGGGACTGTTCGAGGATCCATACCGCGGGACCTCCGTTTCCGCTGAACGGGCGGCCATGGTGACCCCTGCTCATCGGGCGCTCGCGCGACGCGTCGCACAGCGGTCGATCGTGCTGCTGAAGAATGAGCGCGGAACCCTGCCGTTGCGGACCGACCTTCGATCGATCGCGGTGATCGGACCGTTGGCGGCGAGCACATCCGACCCGCTCGGGTGCTGGGCCGGACTGGGCGACACGACAGACGTGGTCAGTCTGTTGGAAGGGATCAAGCGGACGGTCGGCGGTAGGACCAAGGTCCGCTACGAACGGGGATGCGAGGTCGAAGACGTATCGACGAAGGGATTTCCAAAGGCGTTGGCTGCCGCGCGGGCGTCGGAGGTGGTCGTGCTGGCCTTGGGCGAATCGCGCAACATGAGCGGCGAGGCATCGAATCGATCGTCCCTTGACCTGCCGGGCGTTCAGCAACAGCTGTTGGAACAGGTTGTCTCCGTCGGCAAGCCGGTGGTCCTGGTACTTATGAACGGGCGGCCACTCTCCGTCACCTGGGCGGCGGAACATGTGCCGGCCATCGTCGAAGGTTGGTTTGGCGGCATCGAGGCGGGGAACGCGCTGGCCGACGTGCTCTTCGGCGCGGTCAACCCCAGTGGACGCCTGCCGGTATCCGTGCCCCGTTCGGTCGGGCAGGTCCCGTGCTATTACAATCACAAGAACACGGGCCGCCCGCCATCCCAGGATCATTACACATCCAAGTATCTTGATCTGCCGGCCTCGCCGCTGTATCCGTTCGGATTCGGATTGTCATACACCTCCTTCCGATACGGAACCGTGGAACTCTCTTCGCCGTCGGTCGGCTGGAATGACACCCTGTGGGTATCGGTGAGCGTGACGAATGCGGGGACAAGGTCGGGGGAGGAGGTCGTACAGCTGTACATCCGTGATCGGGTGGGAAGCGTCACGCGACCGGTGAAAGAGCTCAAGGGTTTTCTGCGAATCAGCCTTGCCCAAGGAGCGACGACGACGGTGCGATTCGCTCTGACGGCGGACGACCTGGCGTTCTGGAATGCCGAGATGCATTTCACGGCCGAGCCGGGTTGGTTCGACGTGATGGTCGGAGGCAATTCCGTCGACACGCAGAGCGCGGCCTTTGAGCTCCGGCGTCGCTGAATCGGCTCATTGTCCCGGCCTGGCGGGTAGGCGACCGGTCGGGTGATCGTCGGGGGGGCTTGACAAGAACCCCGAAAAGTCCTAATTTGCCGCCGTCAAATGTAAACGTTTACATCACCAACGGTATGGACCGGCGCAGGGACGGCCGATGCGATCTACGATCAAGGATGTCGCCGAGCAGGCGAAGGTTTCGATCGCCACCGTTTCGCGGGCCTTCAACGAAGAGGGGAAGGTCCGCGAGGGAACGCGACAGCGCATCCTCGCCGTGGCGCAGAAGCTGAAGTACACGCCCAACGCCGCGGCACGCAATCTCATCATGAACCGGACCGAGGCGATCGGATTGCTGTTGCCCGACCTCCACGGCGAGTTCTTTTCGGAGATCATTCGCGGCGCCGACGAGGCGGCCCAGGAGCGCCGCCACCATCTGATCGTCTCCAGCTCGCACAACGACCGCTCCGAGATCGAGGCGGCCCTCCGCTTCATGCGAGGGCGCGTCGACGGACTCGTGATCATGTCTCCCCAGATCGAGTCCGACTTGCTTCTGGCGAACCTCTCGAAGTCCCTGCCCGTCGTCCTCCTCAACTGCCGGCTTGAGAACACGGTTTACGACACGATCACGGTCGACGGCTACGGCGGGTCGCGCGACATGGTCGGATATCTCATTTCGCAAGGCCACCGGCGGATCGCGATCATCAAAGGCGGCGATAACAACTTTGAGGCCCTGGAACGTCTCCGCGGATATCGCGCGGCACTCATTGCGGCCGGCATCCGTCCGGAGCGGCAATTGGAACTCTCGGGCGATTTCACCGAGGCTTCCGGCTACGATGCGGCTCGCCGTCTTCTGGCGATGCACCCGCATCCGACGGCCGTGTTCGCATCCAATGACTCCATGGCCATCGGAGCCATTGGCGCGTTCCACGAACATGGCATCCGGATCCCTCAGCAGGTCTCGATGTGCGGGTTCGATGATATTCCGATCGCGAAGTACATCCGCCCGGCCTTGTCAAGCGTCCATGTGCCGATCCACGATATGGGTCGCATGGCCGTGAACCGGCTGTTGGACCGGGTCGAAAAAAGGATGCGAAAGCATCCGGCGCACATTCTTGTCCCGACGGGACTCGCCGTTCGCGCCTCCATCCGCCGGCTGTCGGGATCCGGCGTGCGGGCTTCCACGGTGCGGGCAACGACATCGAAGAAGTAATCGCCACGACCATCACGGCAGTATCGTACGCATTCACTCACCCCACTCATAGGAGGCATGGTATGAATCTCCGTTCACACCTGACGCTGCTGGTTGTCTTGACGGCTGTGCTGACCGCCGCCGTGCTGGGCCAGCCGGTCCGGAAAGACGCCGTCTGGGCCCGAACGGTCCCGGCCGGTACGATCACGCTCGACGGCATGTTGAATGAAGCCGCGTGGGCGACGGCCGAGTCGGTCGAGGTCCGATGGGGCAACGTTCACACGGCGCACGAACCGGGCAGCGGCTATCGGGTCGAGCAAGGTACGTCGACCCCGACCGACCCGACGAATGCCATGATCAAGTTCCTCGTGTCGAGCGACAACAAGATGTACGTCGCCGTCTGGGCGAAGGACAGCTCGATCGGCGGCGGATTGTTCAACAAGTTCGACGGTCTCCTGATGAACATCCGCGACCGTTCAAAGCCGGACCGCCCCGTTCCGCCGTTTGAGTACTTCTATGGATGGGTGACGGAAGGATGGGCCGACCCGACGACGGGCAATGTCGGCGCCTCTCCCGGCTTCTTCGGATGGGCCGGCGGGAAGCGGACCGATTCGACCGGCGGAGTGAAAAACGCCGACATCTGGGATGCCGTCACCAAGGTCTACGGAGTCTCCAACAGCGACACGCTGGCCAACGGCACGCTGACGAGGGATACCGCGTGGGTCACGGAGCTGATGTTCAACCTCACCTTGCGCGGATACGACGTCACGCAGCCGAGCGGAGACATCGTGATGTACAACATCTCCATCTACGACGCCGACTGGCAGTGGCCGCTCGACACGGTCAAGTTCGCGGGCAATCGTACCTGGCTCCAGGGTCCGTGGGGCAATGGCAACGGGCACAATCACCTCCGCATCTTCGCCCGTCCGACGGTCACGCCGACATCGGGCGCCGTACCGGCCGTGAACCCGGATTTCGTGATCCCGCAAGCAAGCGCCAATCCGACGATCGACGGCAACCTGAGCGACGCCGTCTGGTCGCAGTTCGGCTCGGAGCGTACGTTGAAGATCAAGTACGGCGATAACGCGCTGCGGAGTTCATACAAGTACACCATGCCCTATCGCAGCGGACAGTACCAGCCGTCCGTGTACGGCGCCAAGCCCGACGTGCTGGATCCTGCTGAAGCCGACGTCAAGATGTTCTTCAACGGCGACACGCTCTACATCGGAGTCGACGTGAAGGACAACGTCGTCCAATACCGGCCGGAGTTTGACCGTCAGGACGGCTTCCGGCTGATGATCAAGGACCGGACAAAGCGTGTCGACGGTGAGTACCACCTTGAAGGCTACGAGCTCTACGTTCGGGTCGATACGAGCGCGAAGGGCTATGCGCTCGACGGTTTTGCGGCGGTGCTCGACGCGGATACCTTCTCCACAACCGCGATGCGGGGAAGCAAGATCCGCCTGGCCCTGAAGTCCGGGACGACGGTCGATACGGTCGCCGCGACGAATGACAATGGCTACTCCATCGAGATGAAGATCAACCTGCGGGCGCTCGGGTATGCCGCAGGCCGCGGCGACGGCATCGTCTATTTCGGCGCTCTGGTGAACGACGGCGATACCTTCGGCAACACCGGCATTCCGCCGTACGGCAATCGTGTCTGGTACGCGCAAGAAGGCTCCTGGCCTGATGGCCCCGCCTTTGCGTACATGAATCCCAGCGCCACGACGGATGTGGCGGAAGGAGGCACGGCCGTTCCGGGTGAATTCCGTCTCTACGGCTCGTACCCGAACCCGTTCAACCCTGAAGCAAAGATCGAATTCGCGATTCCAATGCGGTCGAACGTGAGGGTCAACGTGTATGACCTGCTTGGACGCATGGTTGACAGTCAGACGCTGACGATGTTGTCGGCCGGGCGCCATGCCCATCTGTTCAACGGCGCTTCGTTGGCTTCGGGTGTCTACTTCTACCAGGTCCAGTTGCTCGACCTGACGACGAACAACGTCCTCGACATGAAGTCGGGACGGATGCTTCTCGTGAAGTGATCGAAGGACCGGGATCCCTCCCGGCCCCGGTCGGAGGGGGCGCCACCACGGCGCTCCCTCCAACGCCGGGGATGCCACGTACCACTCCTCTGCCTCGAGGTGCCTCATGCTCACGGCTCGCCGACCGTGTCCCTCGCCATTCTTCCTGTCCGCCGTCGTGGCGGTCCTCTTCCTCGGTGCCCCCGCCGCACACGCAGAGACGCGCGGCAAGCTCACCGGAACGATCACCGATGCCCGGACGCGAGAGCCGCTCATCGGCGTGAACATCGTGCTCGCCGGCACCGCCATGGGCGCGGCCACGGATCCCGATGGCGTCTTCCTGATCTTGAACGTGCCCGCCGGAACCTACGAAGTGCGCATCAGCAGCATCGGCTACAGCACCCGCGTGGTACGGGATGTCCGGATCAACGCCGGGCAGACGACCACGCTGAACGAGGCCCTGACGGAAGAGGTGGTGCAGGGACAGGAAGTGATCGTCGTCGCGACGCGCCCCGTCGTGGACACGCGCCAGACGAGCGCGGTGAGCATTCTCGACCGGAAGGATATCAGTGCGCTTCCCGTTCAGGAGCTCAACGATATTGTCAACCTGCAGGCCGGCGTCGTCGACGGGCACTTCCGCGGCGGTCGGGTGGGCGAGGTGCAGTATCAGGTGGACGGCGTTTCGATCAACAACCCCTATGACAACTCCGCCAGCATTCGCATCGATAAATCCATCCTGCAGGAAGTGCAGGTCGTGAGCGGCACCTTCGACGCTGAATACGGCCAGGCCATGAGCGGCGTCGTGAATGCGGTACTCCGCAGCGGCTCCACCGACCGCTTTGAGTACAGCGTGGAAATGTTCGGAGGCGACTATACGGGGAGCGTCTCACGCTTTCCCCATATCGACCGGATCAGTCCCGCGGCCATCCAAAGCTACCAGTTCAGCCTCAGCGGCCCGACGCCGCTTCCTTCGACGACGTTCCTGCTCAGTGTGCGACGCTACACCGATGACGGATACCTCTACGGTCAACGCCGGTTCTCGCCGTTCGATACCTCACGGCCCGGGGAAGGGGCGTTCTATCCGACCGGCGACAACGCCCTCGTGCCGATGAGCTTCTTCCGCGAATGGTCGGGTCAGGCGAAGATCGCCACGAGGATCTCGGGCGACATGCAGCTCAGCTATCAAGCGGTCTTCAACCGGAGCGAGCGCGGGTCCTACAGCTACGGCTGGCGTCTCAATCCCGACGGCCTCAAACAGCCCCGCAGCCTCGCGCTGGTCCATGGGCTTGACTGGACGCACACTCTTTCGCAAACGATGTTCTACACCTTCAGCCTGAGGCAGAACTACTTCGACTACAAGGATGTCAAGTACGATGACATCAACGATCCACGCTACTACACCGCCAAAGGTCCCGTCTCCGATGCCAACTATGAGTACGGCGCCGTCATCCAGGGCGTTGATCTCGGCAGGTTCATGCAGCGGACGGATTCGTACGTTGCCAAGGGAAGCCTCACCTGGCAGGCTACTCGTATCCATCTCCTGAAGGCGGGCTTTGAAGCGCAGGGAGCCGCCATTCAGTTCGGTCCTCCGGGGATCCTCATCGCCAGCACGAATGCGCAGGGCGTGCAGGTGATCACGCCGTTCGTCAACCATCCCGAGCAGCCTCGCATTGTGTCGAACCATCCCCTGTGGTTCTCGTCGTTCGTCCAGGACAAGATGGAGTTCACCGACTTACTTGTGCGCGCCGGCGCCCGGCTTGAATTGTTCCATGCCCGGACGACCATCCCCGGCGATCTTGCGAATCCCGCGAACGCCATCCCCGGCGCTCCGGTCAAGGTGCCCGTCGGCACAACCATCAAGGCGTCGTTGGCGCCGCGACTCGGGATCTCCTATCCCATCACCGATCTGGCATCCGTGTTCTTCTCGTACGGCCACTTCTATCAGTATCCCGCGCTGAGCAATCTGTTCGCGAACAACGACTATTCCGTCCTGCGGAATCTGCAGGCGGGCGGCATCAGCTATGGGGTCATGGGCAATCCCGACCTCCGTCCCGAACGGACCACGCAATACGAATTCGGATACAAAGGGGCGCTGACCGAGGCCTTCGGACTCGACGTGAGCGTCTACTACAAAGATATCAGGGACCTGTTGGGCGTCGAGTTCGTTTCGACTTACACAGCGGCCGAATACGCGCGGTTCACGAACGTTGATTTCGGGAACGTGGCCGGAGCAACGCTGGCGCTTGACTATCGGGCCGGCATCCTGAGCGCTTCGCTGGACTACACGTTTCAGACGGCCCTCGGAAACTCGTCCGATCCGCGCGAGACGGCGACTCGCGCGGCCGCCGGAGAGGACCCGCGGCCGCGTGTGGTGCCGCTGGGTTGGGATCAGCGCCACACGCTCAACGCCGTCCTCGGCCTGAGCGAAGCGGGAAGCTATTCCGCCACCGTCATCGCCCGTTTCCAGAGCGGCCAGCCCTATACGCCCGTTCTAACGGCCGGGTTCGGCGGAGACATTGAGACGAATTCAGGCAAGAAATCGGCGTCGGTGATCGTTGACATGCGCACGGAGAAACAGCTTGACCTCTTCGGAGTGCGCTTGACCGTTTTCAGCCGAATCCAGAATCTGTTCGGCGCCACCTTTTCGAACGGGTTCATCTTTGCCAGCACCGGGTCGCCCGACTACAGCCTCGTTCCCGCGGTCGATCGCAACACCCTGGCCGACCCCAGCCGCTTCTACGCTCCCCGGCGGATCGAGATCGGTCTTTCCTTCGGCGGTTCTTCGGAGTGACGCTATGAGAACAACACCCCTTGCTCCCTTGTTGTTTGCGTCGCTGCTGGCCGGTATCCCGGCGGTTGCGCAGTATCGTCCTGTTGTTCCCAAGAGCCTCAGGGGCAATCTTCAGGCGGAACGACTGGGTGTGCACGATGCCAACAATATCCGCACATACTTCTACAACTATGGGATGGTCGGCGACTATCCTCCTGATCCGATCGGAGTGGACCTCAGCGTCTTCCACTCGATGGAGGTTCCCAAGGGGAGCGGACTGAACTACTCCGACGGGGCCACGCCGTATGTGCTGGCGCGTGTTCCGCTCAATGGCGGCGCCGGACAGAAAGAGCTCATGCTGACCGGCTACCGTGAACGGCAGGCCTCGGAGCCCTTTGGGCGGTGGGTCATGCGTCTGGAGCCACGACCGGGCTACTTCCAGGAAGACCCCACCATCAATCGCGGTCGGTCTCCGGCGCTCAGCAACGACGCCCGAACGTGGCCCGACCAGTGGCCCGATCGACTTGCCGATCCCGACGATCCGGGATGGTCCGGGTCGTGGAACGGCTACTTCGGCAAGCGCGCGGCAGCCGATCAAGAGAGCTTCTTCGTCGTCGACGACGATTACTACACAGCGCTCGATTTCTTTCCCGACAGTCGCGATAACACGCGCCGGGGTCTGGGAATGATGATGGAGGTCCGCGGCTTTCAGTGGGCCAACCCCCAGGCGGGCAATGTTGTCTTCTACCACTACGATGTCGTGAACGAAGGAACCACCGATTACAACGACAACCTCCTGTTCGGCATCTACATGGATTCCGGAGTCGGAGGGTCGTCCATCTCGTGCGACGGTATCGCCGAATCCGACGACGATAACGCGTTCTTCGATCGGTCGCTCGGCTTGAACCTGACGTACACCTGGGATTCCAGGGGCCATGGCGTCGGCTTGTCGAGCACCTGCCTGCGCACGGGGTATCTGGGATACGCCTACCTTGAGACGCCCGGCAATCCCTTCGACCTCCGCGACAACGACCTCGACGGTATCACCGATGAGAAGCGCGACGGGGGGCCCGGCACGCTCATCCAGGGCATGTCGAACATCCGCGCCCACGCCCAGGCCAACTATGACTTTGCCGAATTCGAAGCCTACGGCGGCACACTCGAGAATCGTCCCGCCTACAACACGGAGTATTGGTGGACCGGCGACGAGGATATGGATTGGGTCGCGGAGTTCGATGATACGGGCGGCGATGGAGTGTTCGGCACCAATGACACCGGAGAGGAGGACGGCATCCCGACCGCTGGGGAGGCGAATTTCGATCAGAAAGACATTGAGGAATCTGACCAGATCGGCCTGACCGGATTCAAGATGAATCGCATCCGAGCCGGTGAAGGAAGCCCGACGACGGAGACCGACGGCATCATCTTCTTCGATGATGGCGTCAAGAACTGGCCCAAGCGGCTCTACGACCAATTCACCGACCCGACGGAGAGCAATCGATTCGACCCGCCGCTGGCGCTCAATTACAATATCGGCTTCCTGTTCACCTCGGGGACCTTCCGCCTGCCGGCGGGGAAACAGGAGCGATTCAGTCTGGCCTTGGCCTATGGCGTTGGATTGGCCGAGCTCCGAACGACCGTCCGGATCGTTCAGCGCATCTACACGTCGAACTACCAGTTCGTCGTCCCTCCCAAACTGCCTGTGCTCACGGCCGAGTCCGGGGACCGACTCGTCAAGTTGACATGGAGCGACGTTTCCGAGCGAAGCGCCGACCCGGTCACCCGGAAAATGGACTTCGAAGGATACCGGGTCTATCGCGCCACGGACCCGATCTTCATGGACACGAAGACGATCTCGAACGCCCGCGGGACCGACAGGATGCCGTTCGGATCCCCTCTCATTCAATTCGACCTGAAGAATGAACACGAGGGATACTCTTCGATCACCGTCGACGGGGTGGCGTATTACCTCGGCGCGAACACCGGCGTGCCGCACACCTTCATCGACACGACGGTGACGAACGGCGTAACCTACTACTATGCGGTCTGTGCGTATGACCACGGAGATGAGGAGCTGGGCTACTACCCGTCGGAGAACGCGATCAACATCTCCCGGACGCCTCGCGGCGGCACGATCCTTCCCCAGAACGTCGTGGAGGTCCGTCCGAATCCGCGGGCGCTTGGCTTCTCTGCCGGTTCGACGACGGATGTTGCACGTGTTGCCGGCTCGGGCGAAGGGACGGTCGCGGTACGGGTGGTCAACTCGAACGATGTCCCTGACGGGCGGCGACTGCAGATCCGGATGCTGACTTCGGCGCCGGAGAACATCCATGCAGACTACTACCAGATGGTCGACAGCATATCGGGTACGGTCTATATCGAGCGCGGCACCGACTTTGCCGCAACGGGCAACGGTCCCGTGGGAGCGGGCATCTTGCCCCTGGTGAGCACGATCGATACGCCCACGCCTGATTCGGCGCGTTCCGGCTTCTCCCCGGGCGCTCAAACGAACGTGCGGCTGACCTTCGCCTACATGCCGGTGCTCCCGGTCAATCGACGCCGGGCGGGTTACCCGAACGACCTTCGATTCGAGTTCTCCAGTGCCGTTGTGGACACCTCGATACCGCTCAGCTTCATTCTGCCGGCCCGGCCGATCAAGTTCCGTGTCTGGGCGTTGACCCCCGGCGGTTCGCTGCCGTTGAAGGTGGTGTTCCGCGACGGCTCGGGGAGCGCCGACAGCACGTTGAGCTCCCCGAATGATATCTGTTATGTCGCCACGCCGAACCCGACGGGTGATTCGCTCATGGCAACCTGGAATGTGAAGGTCGATACGGCCGGAGTCCCCGGCTCGATCGTACCCCCGCAACCCGGCGATGTCTACAACCTCCTGCTGAGAATGCCGTTTGTCGACGGGGAGGTCTTCTCCTTCTCGACCTCGGGTCAGCGGATCGATCACCAGAGAGCGGCCTCAGAAGGGGCCTTCGAACCTTACGTCGTGCCGAATCCTTACGTCGCGGCAGCGATCTTTGAGCCGGAACGGTTCGCCGTCTCCGGCCGCGGGGTTCGGCGGCTCGAATTCCGCGGTCTGCCCTCGACGTGCACGATCCGCATCTACACTATACGCGGGGAGCTTGTCGAAACGCTGCGGCACGAGGACTCCCTTGACGGATACGTCGCCTGGAACCTTCGGACGAAGGACAACCTGGATGTGGCGCCGGGGCTCTACCTGTACCACGTCGATGCCGGACCGTTGGGGACGAAGGTCGGCAAGTTCTCCATCATCAAATAAGCGGGGAGGACCACCATGCGATCACATCGACCCTTCGTGATGGTGTCCATGACGCTGTTCGCCATGAGCGTCGCCGCGGCGCAGACGAACGTTGCGACGACGATCGGCCAGTTCCTGTTGATCGAGCCGAGCGCACGCATCAGCGCCATGGGCAATGCCGGTTCGACGTTCACGGACGAACCGATGGCGGCGTATTACAATCCGGCCTCGCTCGGGAATCTGCCGACGGCTTCCGCTCAGTTCACGCACGCACCGTGGCTGGGAGGCATCACGTACAACTATGCGCTGGCGACGGTGCCGATGGGGACCTCGGCGCTGATGCTGAGCGTGACGTCGCTGCGCTCAGGCGACATCGCCGTGCGAACGGTCCAACAACCCCTTGGAACCGGCGAGTACTATACCGTCTCGAACATCTCGTTCGGCCTTGGATATGGGCTCCGGGTGACCGATCGGATTGCCGCCGGCGTTCAGGTGTCGTATCTTCAGGAAACGATCTGGCACAGCAGCGTAAGCGCCATGGCCGTCAATCTCGGTACTCAGTACCGATTGACGGACGGCGGGGTGACCATCGGAGCCAGCCTCTCGAACTTCGGCACGCGCGACCAGTACCGTGGGAGAGACCTCCGGGTCCGATACGACCTTGACCCGGAGACGTACGGCGGGAACAGCGCTTTGCCGGCGGAGCTCTACACCGACCCTTACGGATTGCCGATCCTGTTCCGCGTCGGTCTGTCGCTTCCTGTTTCCGTGGCCGAGGATCACCGGCTGTTGTTCGTTCTTGACGCGCAGCATCCCAACAACAACACCGAAAGCATCAGCTTCGGCGGCGAGTACACGTACGCCGGCCTGTTTGCCGTTCGAGCCGGCTACCAGAATCTTTTCGAGCAGGATTCGGAGGTCGGCCTGACGGCCGGCGCCGGCCTGCTGGTCGAAGCGCTCGGCAGCGACCTGAGAATGGACTACGCTTGGACGGAGTTCGGCCGTCTCGGACACGTCCAACGCATCACGATCGGCTTCTCGTTCTGACCGGTGCAGCCGGTCGCACACTACCGCAGACCATGGCCTCCGATACTCCCGCATCTTTCCCGTTCGACAACGGGCTCGGCCGTTTTGGTGATGACGGCTGGACCTACCGCATCGCAACTCCGCGCACTCCGCGTCCCTGGGTCAACGTGGTCAGCAACGGCACATTCGGGTTTGTGATCTCTCAAGCGGGCGGCGGCTACAGCTGGCGGGAGAACGCACAACTCAACCGGATCACCCGCTGGGAACAGGACCTCATCAAGGATGAGTGGGGAAAATTCCTTTACCTGCGCGATGCCGACGAGGGCCATGCCTGGTCGGCGGCATGGAAGCCGATGTGCGTCGAGCCGGAAACCTATGCCTGTACGCACGGTGTCGGATGGTCGCGGATCGATTCGCGTACGAACGACATCGATTCGTCGTGGACGATGTTCGTTCCGGTCGATGCGCCCGTCGAGGTCTGGATCGTCCGATTGACGAACCGCTCAGCGAAGATGCGCCGATTGCAGCTCCTGACCTATTTTGAGTGGAATCTCGGAGCGGCCCCCGACTGGCACCGCGAGTTCCACCGCTCGTTCATCGAGACCTCATACGACGAAAAGCTTGGAGCGCTGTTCGCGACCAAGCGGCTGTGGGAAGTGCCTTCGGACAAGGGACACTGGAACCGGAATTGGGAGTACGTCGCCTTCCATGGCTGCTCGCTTCCGCCGGTGTCCTACGACGCCGACAAGGAATCCTTCCTCGGCATGTATCGCGATCTCCGCTCGCCGCGGGCAGTGGAGGAGGGGACGCTGGGGCGGAACACGGGGAACTGGCTGGATGCGATCGCCAGCCTGCAGAATGAGGTGACGCTGGAGCCCGGTGCCGATGTGACGCTCGTGTATACCGTGGGGGCAACGACCTCACGTCGAGAGGCGTCGAAGATCTTGAAAGCCTATAGCGATCCCGAGGTCGCCCAAGCGTCTCTGAAACGTGTCACGGAACGATGGCGCTCCCTGCTTGGGCGCTTCGCCGTCGAAACGCCGGACGCATCGATGAATACCATGCTCTCACCGTGGTTGCAGTACCAGGCGATCTCAGGCCGGTTGGAGGGTCGAACCGCTTACTACCAGGTGGGCGGCGCCTACGGATTTCGCGACCAGTTGCAGGACAGTCAGATCTTCCTTCCGCTCGAACCCGCGCGAACGGCCCAGCAGATACGTCTGCATGCGCGTCACCAGTACAAGGACGGGACGGTCTACCATTGGTGGCACCCGCTCTCGGAAACGGGTCTTCCCACCGACATGACCGATGATCTCTTGTGGTTGCCGTACCTCGTTGCGCAGTATCTCGACGAAACCGACGACCGATCACTGCTCAAGGCCCGGGAGCCCTTCCTCGATGAGCCACGGGGCGCCACGATCTATGATCACTCGACCAGGGCTATCGACCGCGTGCTCAAACGGATGAGCCGGCGCGGTCTTCCGCTGATCGGTGCCGGCGATTGGAACGACGGTCTGAGCGCCGTTGGACTGAAATGGAAGGGCGAATCGATCTGGCTGGGCCAGTTCCTGTACGCCGTCCTCACCGCTTTTGCGCCGATCGCAGACCGGGCGCGTGACAGCGCGCGGGCGCGTCGTTACCGCTCGGCGGCCTCTCGGCTGAAGCGGAATCTCAACCGTCACGGCTGGGACGGCGAATACTACTATGGAGCGACCAAGGACGACGGCGAACGGCTGGGAAGCGCCCGGAACCGCCAAGGGAGGGTGTGGCTGAACACGCAAACGTGGGCGATCCTGGCCGATGTGGCCGATCCCAAACGGGCACGGCAGGTCTTCGACATCGTCGAACAGAAGCTTGAGGGAAAGAACGGCACGTTACTGCTGACCCCTGCGTACTCCGTGCCCGATCCGGACATAGGATACCTCACCCGTTACGCCGCCGGCATGCGGGAGAATGGGGGTGTGTACACGCACGCCGCCACATGGTCGATCCTCGCGGCGGCACGACTGGGCCGCGCTGAAGCGGCCTATCGTCTCTTCCGGAAGATCAATCCCATCCTGCTCGGTTCGAACCCCCGGGAGTACTGCGCAGAGCCCTACGTGACCCCGGGAAATATCGAGGGACCCGATTCACGATTCTACGGAAAAGGAGGATGGACGTGGTACACCGGTTCTGCCGCCTGGCTCTTCAGAGCCGGCGTGGAAGGGATCCTCGGCGTCAAGGCGGTTCGAGGTGAACTCGCCGTCGAACCCTGCATCCCTGCTGCCTGGAAGCAGTATCGCGTTCAAAGGACCTTCCGTGGCGCCGTCTACCGCATCCTGGTGCAGAACCCTGACGGACGCTCGGAGGGGATTCAGCAGGCGTCGGTGGACGGCAAGCCGCTCACGATCACGCCGGGACAGCGCGCCGTCACCCTGCCGAGGGCGCGCCCCGGATCGACGGTGGATGTCACGATCGTCATTGGACAGTGAGGGGGGACATGCGTTCCGTCTGCTTTGCGCTCATCGCCCTTGTCATCGTTGAACCTTCGTCGGCACAACCGCTGGCGTCGATCTCCAGGGACGACAGCCTGTTTCTGAGGATGCTGCAACGGGAGTCGTTCAAGTTCTTCTGGCATGAGGCCGATCCGTCCACCGGTCTCATCAAGGACCGATCGGCGGACTGGTCGCCCAGCAGTATCGCCGCGGTCGGATTCGGCCTGACGTCGATCTGCATTGCCGTCGATAATGGCTGGCTTACACGCGCTGAAGCGCGGGACCGAGTGTTGACCACCGTGCGAACCTTCTGGAACGGACGGCAGGGTCCCGAACAGGAAGGAACGATCGGCTACAAGGGCTTCTTCTATCACTTCATCGACTTGAAGACAGGGAACCGCGTCTGGAACTGCGAACTGTCGACGGTCGATACAGGGCTGTTGCTCCTGGGGATGCTCGACGCGAAGGCCTACTTCAGCCTCGCTCATCCTGACGAACGGGAGATCCGTTCCCTCGTGGATTCCATCTACCGACGCATTGACTGGGCTTGGGTCTCGCAACCCGACCCGTCGATCGGCAAGGTGGATTCGACGATCGGCAACGGATGGTTTCCGGAACGGGGATTCATCCGATGGAGTTGGCAGGGCTATAACGAAGGGCTGTTCCTTTACATCCTGGCGCTCGGGAGCCCCGAGGGGGCTCTTCCGCGGCATTACTACGACGGATGGCTGAAGACCTACCGCACCGAGACGTGGTATGGGATGTCATTCTTTGCATTCCCGCCGCTGTTCGGCCATCACTACGGCCACTGCTGGATCGACTTCCGCAACATTCGGGATGCGAAGAACCGGGAGTCAGGATGGGACTACTTCGAGAACTCCCGTCGCGCGACGCTGGCGAATCGCGCCTACTGCGCGGAGAATCCACTCGGTCATAAGGGCTACAGCGACAGTCTCTGGGGGCTGACAGCGTGCGACGGACCCGATCTGCCCCCGACGAAGGGGTATTTCGCCCGCGGAGCCCCCGATCCTGAGATCGATGATGGCACGATCGCTCCGACGGCGGCTGGAGGTTCGATACCGTTCACGCCGCATGAATCCATCGTTGCTCTAAAGCACATGTACCGGCTCCTGTGCAGCGGCCACGACCGGCGACTGTGGGGACCCTATGGCATGCGCGATGCCTTCAACCTGAGCGTGAACTGGGTCGCTGCCGACTACCTGGGTATCGATCAGGGACCGATCGTCATCATGATCGAGAATTTCTTCACGCAGAGTGTCTGGAAGCGTTTCAGCGCCATCCGGGAAGTGCGGCGCGGACTGGAGCGGGCTGGTTATCGATCGGCGCCGTAATGGCGCCCGCGCGGCAAGACTCGACGAGGCGCGGCTGAACGAAGGCCGCGCTTCGCTGTTCTGAAAGGACACGATGATGCTTCGACAGATGGTGCCGTTGCTACGAGGCCTGGCGTTGTCGGTGGGATATGTCGTGCTGAGCTGGATGCACGCCGATCTCTACGCGCAGCCGCTGGCCGCGATCAGCGCTGAAGACAGCACATTCTTGCGAATGGTGCAGCGTAAAGCGTTCGATTTTTTCTGGATCGAGGCTAACCCTTCGAACGGTCTTATCCGAGACCGCAGTCAGAGCGGATCGCCGAGCAGCATCGCCTCGGTCGGATTCGGCCTGTCGAGCATCTGTGTCGCCTCCGACTACGGCTGGGTGAGCCGTGCCGCCGCGGCCGACCGGGTGCGGACGACCTTACGCACGTTCTGGAATGGACCGCAAGGCTACGCGGCCCAAGGCATGATCGGGCGCCTCGGCTTCTTCTATCATTTCCTCAAGATGGACACGGCGGTGCGGGATTGGAACTGTGAGCTCTCGTCCATCGATACAGCGCTATTGCTGGCCGGCATCATCCATGCACAGCAGTACTTCGACGGGACCGATCCGGTCGAACAGGAGGTCCGCGCTCTGGCCGATTCGATATATCGGCGCGCCGACTTTGAGCGCTTCCGGAATTTCGGCACCACGCTGAACATGGGTTGGCATCCTGAGACCGGATGGCTCAACGCCTGGTGGGTCGGCTACAACGAAGCAATGATCCTCTACATCCTCGGTCTTGGCTCGCCGACGCATCCGATCACGCCCGACCTGTGGGACAATTGGACGGGCGGCTATCATTTCGCGTCGTACTACGGCCAGACCTACGTCGTGTTCCCGCCGCTCTTCGGACATCAATACTCTCACTGTTGGGTCGACTTCCGAGGCATCCGTGACGCCAAGATGGCCTCGTACGGGCTGGACTATTTTGAGAACTCACGACGGGCGACCTTGGCGCAGCAGGCGTACTGTACGGCGAACCCGCTTGGACATGCCGCCTACAGCGACAGCATCTGGGGCATTACGGCCTGCGACGGACCATCGGTCCTGGGCGGCTACAAGGCACGCGGCGCGCCGCCGGCTGAGAACGACGACGGCACGCTGGCTCCGACCGCCGCCGGGGGATCGATCGCCTTCACGCCCGAAGCGTCTCTGCGTGCGCTGAAGACGATGTACCGACAATACTGCGCGGGTCCCGAAACGCGGCTGTGGGGACCGTATGGTTTTCGCGACGCGTTCAACCCGAAACTCGATTGGTTCGACCTTGACTACATCGGCATCGACCAGGGGCCGATCGTGCTGATGATCGAGAATCTCTTCACGCAGAAGGTCTGGTCAACCTTCATGTCGAGCCCGTACATCCAGACCGGATTGCAGCGTGCAGGATTCACCCCCGTCACGAATGCCCACGACGAGGGCGCGGTGCCGGAGAGGTTCCGGCTGGAGCAGAACTATCCGAATCCATTCAATCCTCAAACCACGGTTCGCTTCGAGCTTTCGGAAGCAGCCGACGTGCGCCTCGAGGTGTTCGACCTGTTGGGCCGCAGCATCCGAACGATGGATCTCGGCCGCCGCAACCCGGGTTCGCATCTGGAATTTCTGAACGGTGCAGACATGACCTCGGGCGTGTACCTGTATCGATTGATCGCGGGCCGTTATCAAGCGACCCGGACAATGGTACTGGCGCGATGAATCCTGTCAGCGTCTCGATCGGGAGCGGCGGGCCTCGGACGACGATCGGGCTGACGGGCCGCTGGCAACTGGCCTTGTGCCACACCGAAGAGCCTCCGGCCACGTTCGACCATCAGATCGACGTTCCCTCCGTCGTAGACTGTGCGGAACCAGGCCTCCATGGCCGACAGGCTCCATACTACTGGTACGCCCGCGATCTGCAGATCGAGCCACTGCCTCCCGATACCCAGATCTGGTTGCGCATCGAACAGGCGCAATTCGGCACGTCGGTGTGGGTTGACGACCGGTGGGCCGGATCGTCGGATGCCTGCATGACCTCTCAAGAGTACCGCATCGATCCGCTGTTTCGGAACGGTGAACACCGCTTGGCGGTTCGTGTCGGCGCGCGAACGACACTGCCTCCGGAAAGCGCCGCCGGCCGAGACCAAGAGAAGGAGGTTTACACCCCCGGCATCTGGGGCGATGTCTCGCTGATCCTGACCGGGCCTGCGCACCTCCGGGACATCCTCCTGTTGCCCGATCTGGCGGGTGCCAGTGTCACGGCAAAAGTGTGGGTGATCGATGCCGGACAGCCCGCCGATCGACTGCAGGTTCATGTCGCTGTCAACGACCCGGATGGACGTCCAGCGTCGATGACCGCGCATGCCGTCCTTGTTCGTGACGAAGATGATTGCCGCTTTTTCGAGGTCCGCATCCCGTTGACGGCTCCTCGCGCATGGTCGCCGGAGGATCCAGCCCTGTATACCGCCCATGTCTCGGTGTCCGTCGACGGCGTGCCTGCCGACGCCGGCGCTGTTCGATTCGGCATGCGCGACTTTCGCATCGTCGGACGCGAGTTCCATCTTAACGGCAGGCCGCGATATCTGCGCGGCGGCAATATCGCCTTTCATCGGTTCCTGTCGGACCCTGAGCGTCGAAAGCTCCCGTGGACGATGGAGTGGGTGCGGAGGCTGCTCATTGACATTCCGCTGGAACATCACTTCAACTTCTTTCGATTTCACCTTGGCCCTGCGTATCATCGTTGGTACGACCTTGCCGATGAGCATGGCATGCTGCTCCAGGACGAGTGGCCGTTCTGGAACGCGACAGGGTCGAATGCTGCGATCGCGCGTGAGTTCCGTCAGTGGATCAAAGACCACGGGAACCATCCGAGCATTGTCATCTGGGATCCGCTGAACGAGTCGACGGACGACAGCTTGATCCACGATGTGGTCCCGTTACTGCGGGAGCTCGACCCGACGCGTCCGTGGGAAGCGGTCGATTTTGTCGAGCAGCATCCCTACATCTACTCCCTGGGAATGACCCTGAATCACCGTCCGTTCGGCTACGCGAAGGCTCTGCCCGAACTCGAACGATCCTGCGTTCCCGTTGTCGTCAACGAGTTCCTGTGGTGGTGGTTCGATGCTTCGTGGTCTCCGACCATCTTGATGAAGGAGGTTGTCGAACGCTGGTTGGGGCGAGGAGCGGATACGGGCGCGATCATCCGTCGGCAGGCCTATCTCGCGGAGGAATTGGTCGGCCTATTTCGCAGGATGCGATGCGCGGCCATCCAGCCGTTCGTCTATCTCAGCAACAATGAGGGGCCCACGGCACATTGGTTCGAAGGCCCCATCGGGGATCTGCGTCCCAAACCGGTGCTCGCGGCGCTCAAGAATGCGTTCGCGCCCTTCGGCCTGAGCATCGACCATCCCGACCGACATCGGGAGACCAGCGAGGCGACCAGCCTGCTCGTTCACGTCTTCAACGACACCTCACAGGTACGGCACGGCGACGTGACGGCGAGCCTGCAGGCCGCCGACGGGAGCGAAGATGCCATGGATCCAGTGCCCGTGCGGGTGCCGCCCGGCGGTCGAGCGACGGTTCATCTGTCGTTGACGATGCCGGCAACCCCGGGGACGACGACCGTACGGTGCGAATTAATGGAAGGGGTCCACGTCGTCGCCACCGCGCAGCGGGTCATCCATGTACTGGCAAGGCAGGCGCGGCGACCCGTACCCCTTCGGCCGGCGGTCATTCTCGACCCGGGGGGAGAGATCCTGGAGTTCCTCGAGCGGCAGGGGACGGACGTGAGGCCATGGGAGGGACCACCTTGGCCTGAAGAAGCTGTGTTCTTCGTCGGGAGTTTCGGCCTGGGACACCGTGCCTATCGAGATCGGATCGACGCAATCGGCAGCCGGGTGAATGATGGGGCCACGCTCGTTGTGCAGGAACCGGAATTCCGCGTCGTCGAGCCGACAGAGTTACAGGTCCTCCCAGGTCTGCACCTTCATGTGTCGCGCCGAAACGACATCGACAAAGGCGGTTATGATTCGTACGTCTTTCCGGAAGACCCCGCTCATACTTTGTGGCGTGAGCTTCGACCGGAGCATTTTCAATGGTTCAACGGCGGGGTCGGCGGCGAGATCGTCTCTGAGTACTCGGTGGAGCCTTCGCTTCCATCGGTGCGCTTGGCCTCATGCGGACTTGGATTGCGCGTCCCAGCCGTGTTCGAGGTGCCCGTGGGACGCGGGCGGGTTGTCGTGTCGCGGATCCAGGTTCGGGGGCGGTTGCGCCGCAGCGAACATTCGACGGACCCGTTCGCCCGGAGATACGACCCCGTCGCGGCGCAATATCTCCTCAATCTTCTTTCCTTGTGAACGTGCGCCTGGCTCAACTGACCGTTGTCGCCGCTTTCTTGGGCCTTTCCTGCGTTTCGGAGGAAGGCGGGCCCGTCGTTGTGCGCTTCTGGGGGATGGGGAACGAGGGCGAAATGGTGCGAAAACTCATTCCGGAGTTCGAGCGGAGGCATCCGCAGATCCGCGTGGTGGTTCAGCAGATACCGTGGACCGCAGCCCATGAGAAGCTGTTGACCGCGTTCGCCGGCGAGTCGACGCCGGATGTCTGCCAACTGGGGAACACCTGGATCCCGGAGTTCGGTGTTCTGAACGCCCTGGAACCCCTCGACCAATGGGTCGCCGCATCGTCCGTCGTTCAACCCCACGACTACTTTGAAGGCGTCGTTCAGATGAATGTCCTCGACTCGACGCTGCTCGGCATTCCGTGGTACGTCGACACGCGCGTTCTCTACTATCGCCGGGACCTTCTGGCCGAAGCCGGGGCCGATTCGGCGCCGGCGACGTGGGACGGGATGCTTCGATTGTGCGACCGCATGAAGCGGCGGGCTGAGAAGGCTGGGCGCACCCACTTTCCCTTTTTCCTTCCGACCAATGAGTGGGTGCCGGCCATCATCCTCGGCACGCAGGCGGGCGGCTCGTTCCTGGCGGACGGCTCGACAAGAGGCAATTTCGGCGGTCCGGAATTCAGGCGCGCCTTTGAGTTGCTGGAGACGTTCTATCGCCGCGGCTATTCGCCTCCCGGGCAATCGCTCATCACCAACATGTACCACGCCTTCGACGACGGGTTGATCGCGATGTACATCACCGGTCCGTGGAATATCGGCGAGTTCACCCGCCGGATCCCGGCGGACCGGCAGCACATTTGGATGACTGCTCCGCTGCCCTCCATGGACGACCGAACTCCGGGGGCCTCCTTGCCGCTCGGCACGAGCCTGGTGATGTTCCGCGGATCGAAGCACAAAGATGAAGCTTGGAAGCTGATCGAGTTCCTCGCCTCGACCGAACAATCCATCGAGTTCTATCGCATCACGGGCAATCTCCCTCCTCGGCGCTCTGCCTGGTCAGATACCTCACTCGCGAATAACCGCTACGTGCAGGCCTTTTACCGGCAGCTACAGCGCGTCGACCCGTTGCCGCCGGTTCCGGAATGGGAACAGATCGTCATCCGCCTTCAATCCTACGTGGAGTTCGTTGCCACCGGTGCGATGACCGTCGATGCGGCCGTACCCTCCTTTGACCATGACGTCGACCGGATGCTCGAAAAGCGACGGTGGCTGGCGTCGCAGGAGGGAAGGCCGTGAGCTTGCGACTTCAGGACCGGCGGAAGCAGGCGATCGCCGCCTGGCTGTTTCTGGCCCCGGCGCTTGCCGTCCTGGCCGCGTTCTTTGTCCTTCCCGTGGCGGCCGCGTTTGTCATGAGTTTCACCGACTTCGACATCTACGGACTGGGTGACCTGTCGACGGTGCGATTCATCGGCATTGACAATTACGTGCGCATCCTCGACACACCCCTGTTCTGGACGGCACTTTCGAATACCTTCTACTTCGTCGTCGTCGGCGCTCCGCTTTCGGTCGGCGTCTCTCTGGCGGTTGCGCTCATGGTGAATGCCAGAATGGCGCGGTTCAAAGGTGTCTTCCGTACGATCTACTTCCTGCCGGTGGTCACCAGCCTGGTGGCCGTCGCGATCGTATGGCGGTACCTCTACCATCCGGCTCATGGGCTTCTCAATCATGCTCTGGGCTGGCTTGGCATCGGTCCGGTGGATTGGCTCGGCGATCCGGCGGTGGCCATGCCGGCGATCATTGTGCTGGCGGTCTGGAAGAACTTCGGCTACAACATGTTGATCTTCGTCGCCGGCCTGTCCAGCATTCCGGAGGATCTCTACGAAGCGGCCCACATCGACGGCGCTTCGGGCTGGAGACAGTTCATTGACATCACCCTGCCCATGCTGACGCCGACCACGGTCTTCGTGGTCATGATCACGCTCATCGGCTACTTTCAGCTGTTCGCGGAGCCGTACGTCATGACACAAGGGGGGCCGCTGAACGCAACCCTGAGTGTCGTCCTCATGATGTACGAGCAGGGATTCCGCTGGTGGAACATGGGATACGCGGCTGCGATCGCCTTCGTCCTGTTCGCCATCATCCTCTTCTTCACGGTCGTTCAGATGTTCGTCCAGCGGAAGGTCGAATCGTGAGCCGGCCCGCTCATCGCGCACTTCTGCACACTGCACTGATGCTGGTTGCGCTTCTGACCATGACGCCGACGGTCTGGATGGTGGCGGCGTCATTCATGCAGTCCGGAGAGGCAAGCGGAACGCCGCCGCCGTTCCTGCCGGCGCGTCCGACCTTGGAGCACTATGCAGCGCTCACCGAGCGGATGCAGATGCCGACATACTTCTTCAACAGCTTGCTGATCGCGTCGGTCGTGACGTTGGTCTCGCTCGTCGTCAATTCGATGGCCGGATTCGCCTTTGCCAAATACCGCTTTGAAGGTCGGGACCGGCTGTTCAGGGCTCTCTTGAGCGGGATGGTGGTGCCGGCGCAGGTGACGATGCTCCCGCTGTTCCTGATGATGAAGAAACTCGGTCTGGTGAATACCTACCTCGGTGCCATGATCCCGGGGCTTGCCAGCATCTTCGGTATCTTCCTTCTCCGGCAGTTCGTCCGGTCGGTGCCCGACAGCCTGCTGGAGGCTGCCCGTATGGACGGCGCCGGCGAGTTCAGGATCTACCGCACGATCATCCTTCCGCTCTGCAAGCCCATCCTCCTGACGCTCGCCCTGTTCACCTTCATGGGCATGTGGAACGACTTTATGTGGCCCCTCATCATCATGACCGATGACGCTCGATACACCCTGCCCGTGGCGCTGGCCAACCTCATGGGCGAACACGTCTTGGACTTGGAGCTGATGATGGCCGGCTCGGTCATCACGGTCCTGCCTGTGGTCATCTTGTTTCTTGCCTTCCAACGCCACTACGTTCGCGGGATCATGCTCGGCGGCGTCAAGGAATGAGGCTCTGTCCGGAGGATCCCTGTTTGCTTGATCCGATCACCCAACCTGAGTCCGCTATGAGAAGCATAAGCCTGTTTCTTGCAGTGTTCCTCGCAGCTTCAAGCGTCCCCGCGCGTGCGCAGTTGATCTATGCAGGTCTGGAGGCAGACGGCGATACCACCGTGTGGCGTGCCTTCCGATCTACAGGGGTGACGAGCGAACGGTGCTCCGACGAGGGGCGCGAAGGTCCCGGCTTGCGGATTGATGTGAAGTTCCCTAAGGGCTCCGGCTATGGAGGGGTCTTCCGTACAGTCGAAATCCCGGTCGTGACCGACTTTCAGATCGTCTTCTGGCTCCGCGCAACGGTGCCGGTGAACAACTTTGAGATCAAGGTCAGCGACGATACCCTTGGCGAGAACATCTGGTGGGTGAACCATCGGATGTACGCATATCCTGCAGGATGGAAAAAGCTCGTCGTCAAACGTCGCCACCTCAGCTTCGCCTGGGGACCGCGTCCGGCCGCGGCGCCGACGGTCCTGCGTCGCCTGGAGTTTGTGGTCACCGCGGGCTCGGGGGGCGAAGGAAGCATCTGGATCGACGACATTTCGATCGAAGAGGTACCGCCGATACCCGACCCACTCCCACGGCCGAAAGCCTCGGCATCGAGCGGCGCGCCATCGGCCCGGGCGGCCCTGATTGGGATCGCTGGATCGTGGGACCCCGGCACGAAGGACAGTGCGTGGTGGCAGGTCGACTGGGGGTACCGGAGGGAGTTCGGCGGCGTCGAACTCGAGTGGGAGGCGGGGCAGACGCCGATCTCGTACGACCTTTTGACCTCAAATGACGGACGAGCGTTCGAGTCCGTTCGACGGGTCGAACGTGGTGGCGGAGGACGTCGCCTGGTGTTCACGCCCGAGTCCGAAGGTCGATTCCTTCGCGTGCATGTGCGAAACAACACGGGGGCCCGCCTTCCGAAACTGGCCTCTGTGGATGTCGTATCCTCAGAATCATTGTCGACCCGGAACGACTACGTCAGCCGACTGGCGCGTCAGCATCGGCGGGGTCTCTTCCCGCGGGGCTTCTTGAAGGAGATGTCATACTGGACCGTCGTCGGCGTTGCAGACGGACGGCAAGAAGGATTGATCGATGAGGACGGCGCATTCGAAGTGGATAAGCAAGCCTTCTCCCTCGAGCCGTTCGTCTCCCTCGAGCCGACGAAGCGCTTGATCACCTGGGCTGACGGAGCGTCCGACCAGTCGCTCGAGTCGGGTCGCTTGCCGATCCCGACCGTCAAGCGCAGGGCATCGGACATCGACCTCGAGATCACGCTTCTTGCTACGGGAACTCCCGAAGCAGCATCGCTGGCGGCTCGATACACGCTGAGGAACCGATCAGCATTGCCGATGCGAGGGACGCTCTGGCTGGCCGTTCGTCCGTACCAGGTCAACCCTCCTTCGCAATGGCTCAACTTCGACGGAGGAGCGACCTCGATCCGTTCCATCAGGTTCGACGGCACCTCGGCCGACGTTGACGGGCGTCTCGTACGAGTCTCGGGCATTCCCACGTTCGGAGCCTCGTCGATCGATGAGGATGAAGTGACGGTGCAATTGGCCGCGGGTGTGGGGCCACGACGGGCGTCCGTTGACGATCCGACCGGATTTGCGTCGGGTGCTTTTGGATGGCCGTTCGCTCTCGCGCCCGATGAATCGTTGGTCTGCGTTGCGGCCGTTCCATGGACCGATCGCAGTCCCTGGGCGGACCGCCCTCCCACTGTCGAGGAATTTGCCGCCGCGCTCGAACGTGAGCGCAGCCACTGGCGCGCTCGGACGGAATGGATCCGCTGGACGGTGCCTCCTTCGGCGAGGCGCGTGTTCGACGTGGTGCAAGCGACGCTTGGCTATATTCTCGTCAACAAGGATGGATTCGGAATCCAGCCCGGGTCACGGTCATACGAGCGCTCGTGGATGCGCGATGGCACCATGACGTCCGACGCTCTCCTCAAGTTCGGCTTGACCGAGCCATCGAAGGCGTTCATCGCCTGGATCGCGCCGTTTCAGTATGAGTCGGGCATGGTCCCATGTGTTGTCGACTCGCGCGGCCCCGACCCGGTGCCGGAACATGACAGCAACGGGCAGCTGATCTTCGGGATCATGGAGGTCTTCCGATTCACACGCGACACCGTCTTCCTGCGACAGCACTTCCACCATATCGTCCGGGCGGTGGACTTCATTCAATCGCTCCGTGCCCTTCGGATGACGCCGGTGTTTCGCGATGGCAACTCGGAACAACGAGCCTTCTACGGCCTTGTGACAGAATCGATCAGCCACGAGGGATACTCGGCAAAGCCGATGCACTCCTACTGGGACAATTTCTTTACGCTGCGGGGACTCAAAGATGCTGCCGAAGCGGCGAAGGTTCTGGGTGATGATGTACGGACGGTGACCTTCGACAGCCTGTCGCAGGCGTTTCGCGTTGACCTGTACCGATCGATTGAACAGGCGATGAAAAACCGGGGGATCGACTTCATTCCAGGGTGCGTCGAGCTTGGCGACTTTGATCCAACATCGACTTCGATCGCACTCTATCCGGGAGGCGAGTTTCGAGCGGTGCCTCAAGAGCCGTTGCGCAGGACCTTCGACCGGTACTTCGACTGGTTCATGCAGCGAGCCCGGGGTGAGATCAGCTGGGATGCCTACACGCCCTACGAAGTGCGCAACATCGGCACCTATGTGTATCTCGGGCAGAAGGACCGGGCCCACACGCTGCTCGATTGGTTCCTGCGCGATCAGCGTCCGTCCGGCTGGAATCACTGGGCCGAGGTGGTGACGCCGCATGCGCGAACGCCCCGGTTCATCGGCGACATGCCGCATACATGGGTCGGCTCCGACTTCTTGAACGCGGTGCGGGCCATGTTCGTGTACGAACGCGATGACGATGGCGCCATCATCGTCGGCGCGGGCTTGCGCGATGCATGGGTGGAGGAAGGCATTGGCGTCCAGAACCTTCCCACCCATGCCGGCCCCATAACGCTCGACGTTCGTACGCCCGCAGAGCGCATCGTGGTCGCCCGTTTGGACGGCCAGATCGACCCGGCCAAGCATCCGATCCTCCTGTCGACCGGACTCCTCACCGCAACGCTCCGCGGTGCTTCGGTGAATCGGGTCAAGGCGATTCCGGTCGATGGCTACCTGCGCATCGACCGACTTCCGGCCACCGTCGAATTGGCATACTGATCGTGCGAACGACCGGACCATGGTTGTTTCTTGCCCTCGTGGCGACGACCCTGCCAGTCGACGCACAAGAGGGTCGGATGGACACGTTGGCGATGATCGATGACCAGCCGGTGACCTCCCGCGACCTGTTCGAACGACTCCAACTGATGCCGTTCGAGGGCCGGATCGGAAACGTCGACATCGAAACGGCCAAGAAGCGGGCGGTGGCCTCGATCGTTGCCGAGCGCTTGTTGGCATCGACGATCGATGACGCTCCAGCGACCGAACGATGGCGTATGGGGTCCATGCGTTCAGTGCTGGAACGATTGTTCGTGCGGGATGCGCTGTTCCTGGATGAGGTGCGAGCAAAAGCCCGGGTGACGGAGGCCGACGTGAGCGCCGCACTGGCTCGGTACGGGGTGAAGCGCCGAATTGCCGTCGCTCGCTTGACCGATACCTCGTCCGCCTCGTCTCTTCGACTTCGATGGGAACAGGCGCGTGATCGAGGGGACGCCGGTCCGTCGCTGGTCCGCCTTCTACCGTCCCCACCGGATACGGTGGCGATCACGTTCGGGGCGATCGATCAGCCGCTCGAGGATGCTGCCTTTGCGCTTCGTCGTCCCCTGGACCTCTCCGTGCCGGTGGTTTCATCGCTCTTCGGTCCCGTTGCCGTGGCCTACGTTGACGAGCACGCCGATGCCGCCGCTCAACGACTGTCCATGTCCGACCGGCGTGCAGCGGTCCGAAAGGTTCTCCAGGAGCGACGGGAGACCGAGCGTGTGCGTATCTTCACCGACAGCCTTCTGCGCGGTCACACGATGACGCTGGACTCGGTACTCGCCACGTCGATCGCTGTACGGATGCGCCAGATGATGCTCGAGGACACCCTTGCCCGCAGCGTGCCCGGAGGGTGGCGTCCCATGCCCGAGGATGTCTATCGGCTCATGCGAGAGCGATCAGAAGCCCTGACCCGGTCGTTCGTTCGCGGGTCGTTCGGCGAGGTGCCGCTGGGTGTCTTTCTCGAGTCGCTCCTGCACTACGATTTCGTCATTCCTTCCCTCCGACCGGCGTCGTTTGCAGTGTCATTTGCTCACATCGTGCGGACAGTCGTCGAGGCGGAGGTGGTGGCGTTGGAGGCATATCGGCGAGGACTTCAACATCGGGCCGAAGTGCGGCGTGACATCGCCCTTTGGATGGCGCATTGGCGGGCACGCTGGGCGGAGTATGCGATCGCTGAAACGGTAAGCATTCGCAAGGCCGATGCGGTGTTTTCGCTCTGGCGCTATCACACCTCACTTGCCGAGAATTCCTGCGTCCTGGACGTGCGCGAGATCCTTCGTCCGGATTCCATCAGCTCTGAGCGCATTGCGCAAGAGCTCCGTAGAGGTGCTCCCTTCGACTCGCTGGCCCGGCAATGGTCGACGCACGTAGCGTGGCGCTCGAACGGAGGTCGTTCAGGCCGCTTTCGATTCCGTGAGCACCCGGACGTGGCGTCTCGGGTCATGGATCTCGAGATCGGCGAGTGGAAGGGCCCCGTCCGAACGAGCGGGGGATTCTCGTTGATCCAACTTCTGGAGCGCTCTTGGGACAGCAGCCGGGAGACCGTTGATTCACTGCTGGAGCGTGAAGCGCGGCGCGTACGGTTGGCCCGTCAACAGGCCGCTGTCGACGCTGCCGTAGCCGACCTGGCATCTCAACGAAGGGTGTGGATCGATGAGGACCGCATCAAAGGTGTGGAGATCCAGCCGGTCAACATGATCACCCGGCGGATCATTGGGTTCGGAGGGCGGATCAATGCGGCCCCTGTTCTCTCTCCAAACTGGGGGTGGGTCGATCGTTGGAAGCAGGGGCGGGTTGCCGTTCCCTGAACCAGCATGTTCCGGCTTTCGCGTGAGCACAATCTCTCTATATTAGAGGGTCAGACCATCAGACTCACGCCATGACGCTTTTCGACGCCATCCTTCTCGGTATCGTTCAGGGCCTGACCGAGTTCCTGCCGATCAGCAGCACGGCGCACCTGACGCTGGGCGGCCGTGCGCTTGACCTGATCGATGCCGCGCATCCTGAACGATGGACCGCCTTCATCGCGGTCATTCAGCTTGGGACCCTCGTCGCCATTCTCATCTATTTCGCGAAGGATCTTGCGGCGATCGTTCGCGGCTTCGTAGTCGGCGGTCGTCGGTATCTGTCGGACCGGTCGCAGGGGTTGGGAGAAGCGCGCCTCGGTTGGCTGGTGATCGTCGGAACGATGCCGGTTGTGATCATCGGACTCGCCTTCAAGCGGGTCATCGAAGGGAACCTGACGAAGGATCTGGAGGTGATCGGGACGAGCCTGATCGTCCTGGCGTTGATCCTGTGGCTCGCCGAGCGAGTGGGAAAGAGGGAACGCTCGATCTCCGATGCAACCTGGAAGGATGCGTTGTGGGTGGGCCTGGCGCAGGCCGCGGCGCTCATTCCGGGATCGTCGAGGTCGGGGACGACGATCACGGCGGCCCTGCTGTTGGGTATGAAACGTGAGGACGCCGCGCGCTTCTCGTTCCTCCTGAGTATCCCCGCGATCGGCGCCAGCGGGTTGCTGCAGCTCTATGAGATGCGCTCCTTCATCGACCAGGTGGGTGTTGCGAACGTCGTCATCGCGACGATCTTTTCTGCCCTGGTTGGATACGCCTCGATCGAATTCCTCCTCCGCTATCTCCGCACGCGCACCACCGCCATCTTCGTCATCTACCGCCTCCTCGCCGGCAGTGTGATCTGGGCGCTGCTCCTCTCGGGCAGGATCTCCCCCTAGCCCTTCTCCCTCAGCAGTTTGGTGTCTGACGGTTGACGTTTGTTTGGACTTTGGAGTCTGGCGTCTGGAGTCTTCTACATGCGCCTTCCCTCTTCCCGTATTTTCTCCCACGCCCGCTCCACGTGCCGCCGTTCCGTCCACGTCCCGCCGATGCTCATGCGGAGCGTGTGCCGGCCCCGCAACACCGTGTGCGACAGATAGAGGTCTCCGCTGGCATTGACGCGTTCCTGCACTGTCCGTGTTGCGTCATCCCCCTTGCGATGCCGGAAGGTGACCAGATTCAATGGAACCGGGGCCGCCAGCTCGAACATCGGGTCGGCCTCGACCCATCGCGCAAAGTCTTGCGCCAGAGCGATGTGCTCTCGCACGAAGTGCTGCAATCCCTCCACGCCGTACCATCGAATCACGAACCAGAGCTTCAGCGAGCGGAACCGCCGTCCGAGCGGGATCTGCCAGTCTCGATAGTCGATCACCGCCCCCGATTCCGTGGCCTTGTTGCGGAGGTACTCAGGAAGGATGCTCAGAGTCCTGATCAACGCCGCACGGTCGGCCACGAAGAAACAGTCGCAATCGAAGGTGGTGAACATCCACTTGTGTGGATTGAAGCAGTAGCTGTCGGCCATCTCGAGACCCTCGTGCATGCCTCGGTGCTCGGGTAGAATGGCGGCCGTGCCGGCGTGGGCTCCATCCACATGATACCAGACGTCCTCATGCCTGCAGATCTCTCCGACCGCCCGCACAGGATCCATAGCGTGCGACGACGTGGTGCCGACCGTGGCCGCCACGAAGAACGGGCGTAGGCCTGCCGCCCGGTCCCTTCGGATCTGTTCGTCCAAGAGCGCTGGTTGCATCGCAAACCGTTCATCCGTACTGATGATCCGCAGGTTGGAGCGCCCGATGCCCGCGACCGTCATGGCCTTCTCGATCGACGAATGTGCCTGGTCGGACACATACCCGACGAGCATCTCCCGTACGCCCTCCTCGTTCGACCGGTACGACGTCGCCCGCTCCCGCGCCGCCAGAATGGCGCCGAGTGCGGCACTCGACGCCGAGTCCAGGATCACCCCGCCGCCCGTCGAGCGAGACGTGAACTGCTCGGGAAGTGCCAGCATCTCTGCCATCCAGTCAAGCACGTGCGTTTCGAGCTCCGTGCACGCCGGGCTGGTGGCCCACAGCATGCCCTGAACACCCAGTCCCGACGAGACAAGGTCACCCAAGATCGCCGGACCCGATGTGTTGGCCGGGAAATAGGCGAAGAAGTTGGGGGATTGCCAGTGGGTGAGTCCGGGCAGAATGATCCGGTCCAGATCCTTGATGACGGCCTCGAACGACTCACCATGCATCGGAGGATGCTTCGGCAACTGCGATCGGACCTCGCCCGGCTTGACGGTGGAAAGAACGGGGAACTGCTCGACATGGCGATGATAATCGGCGACCCAGCGTACGACCTCCCGACCGATCCGTTCGAATTCGTCTGGGGTCATGTGGTGCGGTGCAGCGGGGGATGACATGCGATGCCTCTCGGTTCGATACTCGCAATATGAGCAATCAAGACCGGGGCTTCAAGTT
>CAZOMY010000006.1:66561-98634 GCA_964581115.1 uncultured Ignavibacteriaceae bacterium
TCGACGTTGATGATGGCCGACCGGTGGATGCGGACAAACTTCTCAGGGTCGAGCCGTTGCTCGAGGTCGTGAATGCTGCGGCGGATCAGCGGCTGGGTCTCGGGCGTGTGCAGTCTCACATACATCCCGGCCGCTTCGATCCAGTCTACGTGTGAGGTGGGGAGGACCAGAATCCGGCCATGCACGCGCACCAGCAGGCGGTCGGCATGTCGGCGGAGCGATCGGAATGCCGCGATTCGTTTCATGAGCATCACGTACAGCGGGTCTACGGGCACAACGTCCGGTAGTTGCAAGGCATGTGCCGGAGGGAGTGCCAGGATGGAAGCGTCGGCGAGGGTGCTGCAACAGAACGTCGTGATGAATAGTTGCAAAGGAAGGAACTGCACATCACGACCGGAACAGGAACCCGCCATGATACAGCCCCCTTGCCTTGATCCAGTTGAGTTGAACTATTGCAGCGGCGGCTCAGAAGCCATCGACGTCCGCAACAACTGTCACGCCGCGCGTTGTTGCATCGCTGTATGAAGGTCTTTCTTCGCAGAACCTCGGTATCCAACGCTCGTGAGCTCTCATGCTGGGCCATCTGAGGTACGACCGCTCCCGGATCAAGCTCATGAAACTGCTGCGGAAGGGGGCAGACGGCCGTTGCCGTGCCGCCAAGGCATGGGCGCTCTCCCGCAACGGAGATCCTTCTGGGCTGATGGAGGTCAGGATGGTGGCCGAACGTGACGACGATCCGCGTCTGCGGGCGGTCTGTGCATGGTATTAGCGACGGCCCTCCGGGAAGGAGGCCGTGCATAAGGATCGGATCAGATCCAGGATAGGGGCGTGTAGGAGGCCCGACCTCCGCTTGCATCGGGTTTCAGACCGCTCGGAACATTTCTGCAACCGCCGTCAAGAAGCTCCGTACGACCGAACAGAAGGAGGTTCCGCCGTTCACTCATCCACCATCATGCAGGAGGTCGTCATGAAACGTAGTCAAGTTGTAGCGTTGATGCTGGCGGCACTGACGGCCAGGTTGTTCGCCATCGATCCGGCGGAGAAGGCGAGGCCTTTCGACCAGACGAAGGTCGAACTGAACCTGCTTATCGGTCTTGCCTCCGACAACGCGGGCCTGCAGCGCTCGTGCGCACTGATGCTCGGCCAGATGAAGTCCGACCGCGCGGTTATCGCGTTGATGGACAAGCTGCGTTCGAGCGACCACGAGAGCGTCCGGATCGCATCGGCTTGGGCGTTGAGTCGCATCGGGAACCCCTTCGGCACGTACTTGGTGAAAATGACGGTCAGCTTCGACCGGAACGCAAGGATCCGCAGCCATTGCGCGTGGTACTACAACACCATCGTGAAGCCCGGCACCTTCGTCATCTTCGAGCCGCCCGAGGTCGTTCCGACGGTCGCTCTGAACTGGAAGCCATCTCCCGTGGCCGACTGATCGTCCCCTCGACTCCTCTGAACAACACGAAGGGGCTGCCTCGTTTGAGACAGCCCCTTTGTCGTGATTCAACCAGGGTGCGGAGATCGATTACACCCACGACATCCAAGCTGACTGCAAGCTCACGATCTGAGCGGGTGTTCCATGATCCTGAGGGTGTTACAGCGGCACGTTGGATCAGCGCGGCCTACTTCTTGTCGATCCCTCCCGCGCGTTCCGGGCTGCGCGGCGTGGGCCAGCGCCCAGGATTGCCCTGACGGTCGGTCCCCAGTTCGCGGCGGATCCGCGGCATGAATTGAGGGTCTTCCGACGCCAGGTATGCGAGGCAGGCCGCAAGGACGGCATTGTTCTTGATGTCGTCGAACACCAGTTTGTCGTACGTGTCGCGATTCGTGTGCCAGGTGTAGAGGAAGTAGTCCCAGTCGAGTGCGCCGAGACTGAATCCGGGGGCTCCCGCCGCGGTGAACGATGCGTTGTCGCTTCCGCCTCCGGCCGGAGAGCCGGGGAGACTCAGTTTGATGTGCTGTGTGACGCCCGTAGGTACGTGCGACAGCCACCGGCCGAGGAATTCTCCGGCGCTCAGCAGGCCGGCTCCCGACATGTTGACGACCCGCCCCGTGCCGTTGTCCTGATTGAACGAAGCCTGGATCTTCGGCACGATCTCAGGATGATCTGCTACGAAGGCCGCCGAACCGTTCAAGCCCTGTTCTTCGCTTCCCCATAGGCCGACAAGGATCGTGCGTTTCGGGTTCGGATAGTGCTTCTTGAGGATCCGCATCACCTCCAACATGAGGATCGAACCGGTGCCGTTGTCCGTGGCACCGGATCCAGCGTCCCAGGAATCAAAGTGTGCCGACAGGACGACGTACTCGTCGGGCTTCTCGGTCCCTTTGATCTCGCCGATCGTGTTGAGGGCGGGCTTCTCTCCGAGGAACTTCGCATCGGCTTCGATGCGCACCAGCGGCTTCTTGCCGCTCTCAGTCAACCGATAGACAAGATTGTAGTCCTCAAGACTCAAGTTGACGACGGGCGCTTTGCGTGCGTTCGTGCCGAAGATCTTGTCGACCCCCCAACCCATGGACCACCGATTGGTGATCACGCCGGCGGCACCGGCCTGCTCGAGCAGATTCGCGAGCGTATCGGCTCGGAATCCCGTCTTGCGCACGCGCGCCAGCCAGTTATCATTGATCTTCTTGCGCTCCTCCTTCAGCCGCTCGAAGGATTCCTTTACCGCAAACTTCTCCCAATTGTCGTCCGGACGGCCGGTCAACTGCGGCGCAGAGATGAGAACGAACCTGCCTTTGACCGACGGCAACCACTTGCGGAAGTCGAGCGAATCGGCCGGATCGATCATGATGACCGTGTTCGCCGTGACGCCTCCTTTCTTGGTTCCGGGACTCCACGCCAGCATCGTTCCCTCAAGCGTCCGCACGCGCGGCTCGAGCAGGTCGATGTGCGTGATGCCGCGCTCCCAGCCGCGCCACACACCCCACTGCTCATTCCGTGCCGAGATCCCCCACTGCTGAAGCGTTCTCACTGCCCAATCGTGCGCCTTCTGCTGGCCGGGCGAACCGACGAGGCGAGGACCGATGACGTCAAGCAACTCGTGCGCCAGCCATTCGAGCTTCGACGAATCCATCGCTTCGACGTAGATCGACTTGATGATTGGGTCGGGCGACGGGAAGGTGTTCGGTTGAGGTCCGCCGAAAGGCTGGGCGACCACTGATGTCGCCAGCAGCACCACCGCGTTGAAGAAGGTCATGATCCGCATGTTCGCTCCTGTCAAAGATGTAATGACCGGCGTGCGGTGTGAGCAACAGCCGCAACGCCTGCATGAATCTATTGCAATTCTGCGGATGACACAAGTGTCGGGTTGATGTATTCTCACTTTCGACAAGAACTAGCGAGAATCATGATCACGGTCATTGATTGCCACCGATGAATTCGTCAACATAGACTCATCATGCTGCTCTCAACCAAGGAGGATCATATGAGCAAACGTTATGGTTTGTTGGGTCTCGGACTACTGGCGTTCGGAGCGGCGCTCGTGGCGCAGCCGATCAGCGTAACAGTGAACGGCCTGCCTGCGGGTGCGACCTTCGCCAGCGGCGATCTGATGTCGTGGTCGATCACGCTCCCGCCGGGGCAGGTCAGTACGAACGACCTATGGATCGATGTCAATCAGAATGGCGTCATCGACATCGGCGTGGACCGGATGATCATTCGCTTTCAGCAGCAAGACGGCGCGGGAGAGAATGACGGACCGGCCGACATGGATGGGGTCGCGAACGGGGTGATCGTTACACAGTTCAACGCCGGTCTGGCTCCGGCCCATTGGATCTTTGTCGTGTCGAACGGCGTGTCGTCGGATACGGCGACGTTCATCGTCACGCCATTGGCTTCACCCGTCGCGAGCATTTCAGGGCACGTCACGGTTCCGGTCGGCATGGATCCGTCGAACATCCTGGTCCAGGCGGAATCGGATGTCAACGTCCCCGGGATGAGGCCGTTCTGGCACGCCCTGACAGACGGAAGCGGCAATTACACCATTCAGATGGGCGGAATGCCGGCCATGTTCGATCCATGGCACGTGCGCGTCGAGAATTCAATGTTGGGCCGTCTTGTCGCGATCCCGTTCGACACACTGGTCTCCGTCGCGGGGACGCCCCCGGTGGTCAATATTCAGATGGTGCTCGGCACAGTTCTGACAGGCGTCGTGCGCGATCAATCCAATGCCCCGGTCTTCAGGGCGTACCCGCACGTTCATCCAGCCGCCGATCCAGAGGGCGAAGGCCACCTAGGAGGGAATACAGACGAGGCGGGCAACTTCTCATTCGTTGTACCGCCGGGCACGTGGCTGCTGCACTTTACGAAGGATGGCTACAAGGATTCCTGGTGGAACAACAAGCCCGATCGTTTTCAGGCGGATGTGATCACAACCAGCTCGGCACAAGATACTATCAAGTTCTTGAACGGCACGCTGGTCCAGGCAGCGTTGATCCAGGGGAGGGTCTACAACTACGGCGCGCCGACCGGAGCGAACGTCTACCTGCTCACGATGCCGGGCGAGATCATCGTATCGATGCGCCAGACCAACGATGACGGGTCGTATTCCTTCACTGTCGACCCGGGGACATACTATGTGCGATTCCAAAAGGATATGGAGGTGCAGTATTGGGACCACACCAGCATGTCGCCAGGGACCCCGATCGTCATCACCGGCACGGAGACAGTCACGGGCATCGATGCCCATTTCGAGGTCGGGCCTCCGCCTCCGCCCCCCGCTCCTCAGATCTTGAAGGTGTGGGATGTGCCGTTCGACAACGGCGGCAAGGTCTTCATCAAATTCCGCGGCGTGGAACAGTACCTTCAGGAGGGCGGCGGAGGCGGCGAGATGCCCTTCGGCGTGGAGAAATATACCATCTGGCGGTTGCAGAAAGATGGGCCCGTCTATGTGGGTGAAGTGCCGGCCGCATGGGATTCGATGTATACGGGTGTGGTCGCAACGCTGGTCGATTCGAATCGCGTCGATCCGTTGATCCCGGCAGGCCCTCGGTGGTCGCGGTATATCGTCAAGGCCCATTTCCTCTTCAACCTGTATGTGATCCCGTCGATGGTCGATAGCGGATACTCGCTTGACAACCTGGCGCCCAATGTGCCGGGAGGCGTGGGTTCGGCTGTAGCGGGGAACGACGTGCGCATCCTTTGGAGCCGCATGCTGGATGAGGATCTGCGGTACTACAGCATATATCGTGGTACGACGGAAGGCTTCTCCATCGCAGGGATGACGCCGATCGCGCAGACAACGGACGCGGCCTACATCGACCCCGGTGCGGCGACCGGAACGTATTACTACCGCATTACCGCCACGGATTTTGCGGGCAACGAAAGCGATCCGAGTGCGCCGGTCAGCAGCAGCGGAACGACCGCCGCGCCCGATCTTGGGCTCATGCCGACATCGTTCGCGCTCGGCCAGAACTTCCCGAATCCCTTCAACCCCGCCACGACCATTGCCTTTGATGTGCCTTCGGCCATCGCCGTGCGGCTCGAAGTGTACAACGCACTGGGCCAAGTGGTTGCCGAGCTCGTCAACGGCGAAGTGTCGGCCGGGCGGCACTCGGTCCGCTTCGATGCCTCCAACCTGCCGTCGGGCCTCTACATGGTCAGAATGCACGCAGGAGAATTTGTGGCGACGCGCAAGATCAACCTCGTCAAATAGCCCGGTTCTTGCCCTATTAGTGCGAAGGCCTCCTCCTGACATGGGGGAGGCCTTCGTGTTGCACAGCGCCGCGTTCGCATGACAGTCCGCCAAACCGTATCTTGCCCCCATCACCATCCAGCAGGGTGCTGAAAAACCCGCTGGAGGTCAGAACAGTAACCGCCAAGCGCGCCAAGATCGCCAAGTCCGCCAAGTCGATTGGGGAAAATGAATTGAAATGAACGCGTCTTCTTGGCGAACATGGCTCGCATATGATCATCTCTGACTTGGCGTCATGCCTGCCCGCCGGTCAGGCGGGGCGGTAATCGTTTTTCCGCAATCTGCTAGTGTGCATGACCGTCGATCGCATCCGTCGCCATCAGCGTTGGACGATACGTCTCGGTGCCATCACGGTGGTCCTGGCCGTGTTCTGGGCTCTGCTCCTGATCCCCGACGCCGAACCGGAGGACCTCCGACGCGGCCATCCTCCGAGTCAACGGACGCCTTTCGTTTGGGCGCAAGATGAGAAGTGGTTCGACTTGGAACAGAGGTACGTCGAAGCGCGCTCCACCGACTCGGCGCGGCTACGGCCGGGACTTCGCGTCTTGATCGATTCGATCGACCATTTCCTGACGATCCTGTGCACAGGTCATCATGAGCCGTCGGACCCGCTGTTCCGGCGCGTTGAGGACCTGCTCTTCGAAACAGCGCCGCTCGTGGCGGGATGTCCGGAGATGTTCCCGGAATACCTGAGGGTCGCCACGGCGACTCGCGACCTCATTAAAGAGCGGTCGGTCGCGTGGTCGATGGACGATACGCTGACGCGTCGAACGATGTATCGGTTGCTTTACGGCGGGCGCGCTGCGCTGGAAGAAGTGATGCTGCAGCTGCCCACGGACCGCGTGCCGGCGCTGGTGCAAGCACGGGACATTCCGAGCGGCGCCCCGTCGGCAACGCTCCTGGGGGTCGTCATTTGCAGCGGAGACATGCTGGTCTCGCGCGGGGGAGCGCCGACATCGGCGCTCATTGCCCGTGGAAATGATTTCCCGGGCAATTTTTCACACGTGGCGCTCGTTCACGTGGACCCGGCGACCCGTGAGGTGCGGATCGTAGAGTCGCACATCGAAAAAGGCGTCGCTGTCGCAACGATCGAGGACTACCTCCGCGACAAGAAGCTGCGAGTCATGGTCATGCGACTGCGCGAGGACCATCCGTCGGTCGTGGCCGACCCGATGGTGGCGCATCGTGCCGCCGAACAGGCACTCCGCGACGCGCGGTCGCGGCGCATTCCCTATGATTTTGAGATGCGGTACGACGATCCGTCGAAGCTCTTCTGCTCGGAGGTCGCATCGGCGGCGTACGCGTCGGTCGGCATCCGACTGTGGAAAGGGATCTCGACAATCTCGACTCCCGGCCTGCGCACGTGGCTCGCAGCGTTCGGAGTGCGCTACTTCGAAACGCAGGAACCGTCAGACCTGGAATACGACCCCCAGCTTTCTGTTGTGGCTGAATGGCGAGACCCGGAGACGTTATACCAGGACCACCTCGATAATGCGGTGACCGAGGCGATGCTCGAGGGAGCAGAACGAGGGGACCCGCTGCGGTACGATCGCTTCATGCTGCCTCTCGCCCGGCTCATGAAGGCCGCCTCCACAGTGTTGAACGTGTTCGGAAGCGAAGGGCCGATCCCGGAGGGGATGTCGGCTACCGCTGCGCTTCGCAATCGCTGGTATTCGCAACGTCACGCCTCGGCAAAAGCCCTCGTCATGAAGAAGGCCGACGCCTTTCACCACGAGAAAGGCTATCGGCCTCCGTACTGGCGATTGCTCGATTTCGCCCGGACGTCGCTGGCCGAGCTTGAGCCTTGATCATCCTTTTCGTCGACGCCAGACGTACCATCCTGCCGGAAGACCGAATGCCAGCAGGCCCGTCACGGCAACCGCCCACCAGTGTGTCACCGCCGATTCGGCCTCGAACGTGAAATCCTGAAAGTACAGCACGATCAGGTAATCCTCCCATTTGGCGCTTGCGCCGTCGATCGAGCGGGCATTGGAGGTCGTCATCAGCCCCGGCATGACGACCGAGGTCTTGTGAGGGAACTCCATCAAGCGGTGCATCGTCCGCATCTTCGCCTCGATACCTTCGAGGGAGTCTTGGGCGGCCGCCGCAGCTCTCCGCACGACCGGTTCCCTCCATCGCTTCAGCCACTCATCGCGGCGACGCACGAGGCCCTTGGCATCGAACACCTCGCCAGTGTCCTTGAGGGCCTCGTACGCTTCGGCCAGCTGTCGCTTGCGGACGTCGAGCGATTCGGGAGAGAAGGAGGTCTCGGCCAGCCGATCGGCGCCGACCTTCAAAGCACCGAACAGCGCTTCGAATTCATTCCGCCGCGCCCAAGCTTCGAACTGGTCGGAGGCGTTCTCGACGGCCACGCTCTCGGCCGGTGAGGCGAATGGCTCCTTTTGCACCTCATGACGCAGGAACGCCTCCAGATCGGACGGGGAGATGTAGTCCGAAAGAGGGATGTAACGGAACGCGTTGACCGACGGCAGATGCTCGCGATAGCGATACACCGTCGTGAACCAGCGGAACGATCGTTCGATCGAGATCTCCGAGCGGAGGATCGAGCCCGCCAAGGCCGACTGGTAGACATTGAACGCCTCCGCCGACGGGAACTCCCGCCGGAAGGTCAGCGTCCACTCACGGTCGCCGGTCTTCGCTCGTTCCCACGACCAGCTCGAATCGACGGGGACGACAAAGTCCCAGCGATGCGTGCTGGTGGAATCCCCGCGAATGACGACGGTCCGCAGGATGCTGCCGTCTTCCCGGACGGTTGTGGTGGTGTGGTACTCCAGACAGCCGGCGAACCACAGGGCGATGGCGATGATCACGCTGCGCATGAAGGTCATGGTCAAGCTCCTTTCGGACGAAAGCGGATCGTGACTTCAACAACTGATTCCAAGCACCGTAGTGCTTCCACGACCCTGGCCTCTCGGTCGGGGCGGCGCACCAACGTACGAAGCAGGAATGCCGGGGCGCTTTCGATCCATTCGCTCGCCGTTGCCTGCGATACCTCCAGCGCTCCGCTTGCCGGGACCCCGGGAGGCAGCGAAGCGCCGTTCGCAACCAGCGTGCGGGCCTCCTGAGCGTCGACCGAGTAGACGATCTGTGGTCCGAGCGACGAGGTTGAAGGTCTTGGGGACCGCCCGACGAGTGCGGCGTGCGAGGTCCGCATGCGCCATTGCTCGACTCCGAACCAAGCCAGAACGGCAACGACCGCGAAAGCGTAGACGATGCGAAGGGCGCGAGGTTTGACCGGGCGTCTTCGTATTGGAGGAGACGTCGCCAACAGTACTCGGGCCTTGACGTCGGAGAGTTCGGGAACGGGTATGGTCGCCGTCCGAAGACGTTGCTCAACCTGAGCCAGCTGACGAAGCCTCGAGGCTTCGGCCGAGCAACTCGGACAGCCGTTCAGGTGTTCTCTCAGCTCCGCCGTCTCGCGTTCCGTCCGCTCGCCGGGTCGGTCAAGATGCATCAATCGCCGCGATGTCCTGCAGTTCATGCGTTAAGATCCTTCACGTCGTATTCTTCAGCCAGGATCGAACGGATCCTGCCGCGGGCAATTGAGAGGTTCGCCTTGACGCTCGAGACCGGGATCCCAGTGGCGTCGGCCACGTCTTGCACGCCAAGGTCCTCGAGGTCGCGCAGGGCGAAGACCACTCGCTGGGTTGGGGGCAGTCTCTTGAGGAGCCCGAGCACGATCGTAGAAAGATCGCTCCATTCGACGGTCCGATGGGGATCCGGACGGACATCTGCCTGCTCCGAGACCCCGTCACGGCCAAGACCGAACCAATGAACGGGCGACCGCCGATGCCGGCGCAGTCGGTCGAGGCAGGTGCGAGTGACGATCGTTGTCAGCCAGGCCGCGAACGATCTTTCGGCGTCGAAGCTTTCCAGATGTTCCCATGCCTTCACGAAAGCCTCCTGACATGCGTCTTTGGCATCATCCGGCGAACCCAGCCATCGAATGGAGAGCCGGTAGGCCAATGGAAGATGAGCGTCCATCAGCCGGCCGAAAGCGGCCCGATCGCCCGCCTGGGCCAGCTGTGCGTCGTTGGATGCGGTGGATATCGTGCGTCCGTCCATGCAGGACCGTTCGATCTCCTTACGCCAGGAACGGAAGCCGGTTAAATGCAACCGCAACATACGCATTGGCAGCTCATTCCGCTGGGTGCGAGGGCGGCGTAACCTGCTGGTGTTCTCGTCCGTAGACCGGAGCATATCTCCACCTCTCTCCGGATAGGCCCCATGCGCCCCCGCCTCGTCTGCCTGCTGGCAGTCATTCTCACCTTGGCATCTGCAGAAGAACGAAAGGTCCTCCGTCTGCGTCCGGCCGTGGCTCCGATCATGCTCGACGGGTCGATCGAACCGGCCTGGTTTCACGCCGACTCCACCTCCGATTTCGTTCAACACTCACCGTATTGGGGAAAGACGCCGTCCTTTCGGACGGTTGCGCGCGTGTTGACGACGTCAGAAGCGCTGTACTGTCTGATCGTCGCCTATGCTCCTCCGGAACGAGTGCAGGTCAACACGGGCACGCTGGACAACGCCAGCGGTGACATGGTCTCGCTGATGCTCGACACGTTCGGCGACCGTCAGACCGCCTACAAGTTCGCCGTGACGGCAGCCGGCGTTCGCAGCGATGCGCGCATGCTTGACGACGCCCGGAACCGCGACTACGCATGGGACGGCGTCTGGTTCTCCGAGGTCCGGCGCCATGAGTGGGGGTTCATCGTCGAAATGGAGATACCGTACCGTACGTTGCAGTACGATGAAACCCAGGTGGAATGGGGCCTCGATTTCGATCGATGGATCCCGAACGGGAGTGAGGACCTGTACTGGTGTGTCTACGAGGAGAACGAGGGGCAGCGCATATCGAAGTTCGGCCGCCTGATGTTCGCCGGCATGCGGCCTGCGGTCAAGGGGCACAATCTGGAGCTGTATCCGGTGGTCATCAACAAGAGTGAGATGGTTCGCAGCGGCATCTACCGCAACCGGCCGGCCGCGGGCATCGACGTCTTCTACAACCCGTCGCCTCAGCTGACCCTCCAAGCTACGGCCAATCCCGACTTTGCGCAGATCGAAGCCGATCCCTTCGAATTCAATATCTCGCGCTACGAGACCTACTTCGCCGAGCGCCGTCCCTTTTTCACACAGGGGAACGAGATCTTCATGGCTTCCGGACGACAACGCAATACCGGCTTCTACCGTCCGCTCGAGCTCCTCTACACGCGGCGCATCGGCAAGAAGCTACCCGACGGTTCGGAGGTTCCGTTGCTCGTCGGTACGAAGGCCTTCGGTCGCTTGGAATCGTGGGAGTACGGCGGCTTCATGGCCTTCACGGATGCCCGTTCATACGCGACGGGCGGCGGCATCGTCACCGAGCCTGCCGCCAGTTTCGGTGCCGCGAGGATCAAGCGACAGATCTTTGAGAATTCGAGTATTGGCATGCTCGCCGTCGTGAAGCAGGACGCCTCCGGCAGCAACGGCGTGGTCGACATCGACGGCGCGTTCAGAGCGTCCGATTGGCAACTGGCGTATCAGCTGGCTCATTCCTTCAGGGGGAATGCTGGCGACGTGGCGGCATCCGCAGGTTTCATGCGATCCTCCGAGGGCTACATGATCCTCTCGCGCCTGCGTCACGTCGGTCCGGAGTTCGACGTGAGCCAGGTCGGCTACGTTCCCTGGCTCGGCACGACGGAATTCGTGGGACTCGGGGGCCCACGGTTGTACTTCGAGGATGGCGCGGTCCGCTCGATCCTCCTGTACGTCGGAGGGGGTATCTATCACGAGCGCGTCGATCGGTACACGGACCGGTTTGCCTTGATCGGCTACAACATGCAATTCCGTTCGAACTGGGGTTTCGAGATCAATATCGACGGCGGACGCAGCAAAGACCTCGACCGGGAGTATGACTCCTACAGCATCAATCTCTCTTCCTGGTTCTCGATCTCGCCCACCTGGAACGGCAACGTTTGGGGGGGCGTCCAGCGGACCTACAATTTTGCCCGTAACTACCTGGCATTCTATTCTTGGGGAGGCATACAGGCCGAATGGAAGGTCTCGACGACGGTCGGTCTGGGTGGGACCATGAACGGCTTTGTCGAGGGGGATCCGTCGGGTGGGGTTGAAGACGTGACACTGAACTCCCGTCCCTTCGTTTCTGTGACGCCCGTCAACCACCTGAACGTGCGCCTCTATGTCGACAATGTCTATGTGTGGTCGAGCGATCGTCTCGAAGGCATCACGGCCGGGCTGCTGTTCTCCTACAACTTCCTTCCGAAGAGCTGGGTATACCTGGCGATCAACGAGGCGCAGGACCGTTCTGCGGAGTCCGATCCGGCCGGCGTGCCGTTGCCGCGGCGCATGCACACGACGGCTAGAGCCGCCGTCTTGAAGGTGAAGTACCTGCATTACTTCTGAGTAATCATTGACCCTAAGCGGGGGCGGCCCCTGCTCCTAGGGGCTGCCCTTCTTGTTTTTCGGGGTGTCGTTGCCTACCTTGAGGCCATTCTTGGGTACACGGGCCTGCCGGATTCGACGGGCCCGGCCCCATCCGGTTGACCTCCCGCATGGCGACACCATGAGTTCTGAAGAGATGCTCCGAGTGCTGATCGTCGACGATGAGGATCCGTTCCGCCTCGCCGTCGAAATGGCCCTCAAACTCGACGGCTACGCAGCCAAGTCGTATTCGTCCCCCGAGATCGCGATCGAGGCGTTGAAGGAAGAGACTTACGACGTGATGATCGTCGACTTCTACATGCCGGGCATGAACGGCATCGAATTTATGATGTGGCTGAAGGAGAACGGTATTGACACGCCCGTCATCATGCTCACCGCGGCGGGGTCAGAAACGACGGCCGTCGAGGTCATGAAGGCTGGTGCGTACGAGTATTTCCGCAAGGACCAGATCAACACCAGCCATCTCGCATCGGTCATCCGGTCGGTGCACGAGAAGCACCGCATCGCCCGCGAGAAGCGGCGCATCGAAGAGGAACAGCGGCGTTTGCACGATCGTGAGACCGAACTGGCGTCGCTGCAAATGTTCCAGAAGACCGTCAACTCTCTTGGACAGTTCGTCGAGAGCGGCCTGACCACGCTGAGCAAGACGCTGGCCGACAAGCAGGCTGAAGTGCTGGGCCTTGTCGACGCTTCCAAGTCCGAGCAGATCAAGTCGGTGTTCTCCGAACTGAAGCAGGGCGTTGAAGGCGTGGCCAAAGGGATCAAGTCCATGACGGACCTTTCGGCGCTCGTGACCTCAAAGATCGAAGGCCTTCAACATCACCCTGACGAGCAAGGCCCCGGGGGCGCCCCGTCGGACCGGTCAACCGCCTGATCAACGCACCAGACGTCATGAAGAAGATCCTGGTCGTCGACGACGACGAATCACTCCGCAAATCGGTCGCCATCACCCTGCAGGTCAAGGGCTACCAGGTCCTCGAGGCCGAGGACGGCATGATGGGTCTGGACATGGCCCAGCAACACCGGCCGGCGCTCATCATTACCGACGTCTTCATGCCAGGTATGAACGGATTCATGCTCGTCGAGTCGATCCGTTCCGACGCCGCACTGAAGGATATCAAGATCATCATGATGACGAGTGCGGCCCAGGCGGCGGGCGCCTGGAAGTCCGAACAGGACGTCATCTATCTCGATAAAGGCTTCGCGCTTCCCGAGCTCGTCGACCTGGTGAAGCAGACCCTCGGCTGAGCGACGTCGACCGCTCCGCCGCCGCATGACCGTCCCGCCTCCGACCACACCGCCGGCCGAACCGATTGAGCGCTGGGTTCCGCTCGCCCTGCGTTGCATCCCGCTCTCGCTGTGCACCTGGATGCTTGTTCAGGCCGCCGACGCGACGTGGAGCTTCCCACCCGGCCGCTTTCCGCTCCTCTTCGGTCAATGGTACGTCTGGATCATCACGCCCCTCCATGAGGCAGGCCACCTGATCCTCATGCCGTTTGGGCGCATCCCGATGATCGCCGGGGGATCGTTCTGGCAGGTCGCCATACCCCTGATCCTGGCCGCTGTGGCGTTCCGGCAACGCTCGTATTGGGCATGGGTCTACGTTGCTCTCGCCGGTATCCATCTCATCGCTCTCAACCCATACATCTACGATGCCCCCTACCGCTCGCTGCGCTTGCTTGGCGGACGAAAGGAAGGACATGACTGGCACAACCTGCTCATTCACTGGCAGGCGCTCGACGCCGCGGAGGACCTGGCCATGCTGGCCTATGTCGGCGGCATCGTTGTGAGTGCTGTCGGCCTCGCCGGCGGAGTGGTATGGTCGGTCATTCATGCGCTGCCGCCGCGCGCTCCGGTGATAAAGATGTTCTCGAGGACGCGGTGATGCTCCGGCTCATCCTCGGTTGCTTCATCTGCGTGAACGTCGCACAGACCGCCGCGCAGGACTCCACCACGATCGCGACAGAGGTCCAGTTCTTCCGTCCCAACTATGTCATTACCGGGTTCGACCGGAGAAATCAGGTCAAATTCCAGTTCAGCGTGAGGTATCGGTTCGTCGAGGATGTCCCCATCTACTTCGCATACACACAACGATCATTCTGGGACTTGTACGAGTGGGAGCGATCGACGCCGTTCCGTGAGAGCAATTACAACCCGGCGCTGTTCTGGGAAGGGCGACCGACCGGCGGGAACGTGTTGCGGGCGGTCCGCTTCGGCGTCGACCACGAATCGAACGGCAAGTCCGGTCTGACCTCCCGAAGCTGGAACCGCGTCTTCCTCGAGGCCGCGATCACGCTCGTTGAGCGGCGTCTCGCGGTCCAGCCACGTTTGAACGCTCCCTTCGCCGTCGCCGACGAAAACTCCGACATCCTCGACTTTGTCGGACCGGGGGAAGTGACGCTGGAATACACATCGGCCTCCATCCCCGAACACAGCCGGATGCATCTCACGCTCCGCAAAGGACGGGGCTGGAACTGGCGGCGGTTCAGTTGGAGCATTGATTGGCTCCTTCGCCCGCAGACCGCGTTCGGTTTCAAACCGTTCGGGCTGAATCCGTCGCTCTATCTGCAGCTTTGGCGGGGCTACGGCGAAAGCCTCATCGACTACAATCACTTCCTGACCCGCTTCCGGGTCGGGATCCGCTTCTGATCATTCGTTTGGAGGTGCAGCATGCGTTCAGGTCTTCGTCTCCTTCTCGTTCTGGCGCTCGGCGGCGTGGCCATGGGCCAGCCGCTCACGTATCCGGTGACGCCCAAGGTCGATCAGGTCGATGTCTACCACGGGACCGCCGTATCCGACCCGTACCGGTGGCTCGAAGCCAACGACTCTTCAGCGGTGAAAGAGTGGGTCGAAGCGCAGAATGCGGTCACCTTCGGGTACCTTGAGCGGATCCCGTTCCGTGCGGCCGTCAAGAACCGGCTCACAAAGCTTTGGAACTATGTACGCGTCTCGGCTCCGGTCAAGGAGGGGGGGTCTTGGTTCTATTCCAAGAATGACGGCCTGCAGAACCAGAGCGTGCTCTATCGTCAATCAAAGCTCGGGGGGCCCGAAGAGGTATTCCTCGACCCCAACACGTTTTCCAAGGACGGCACGGTTTCGCTGGCAGGTTGGGCCTTCTCGAAGGACGGCCGAAAGTTCGCCTACGCTGTATCCAAGAGCGGCTCGGACTGGCGCGACATCCATGTGATGGACGTGTCAACGAAGCAGGTTCTGCCCGACAAGGTCGAATGGGCCAAGTTCACTGGCATCTCCTGGGAGGGGGATGGCTTCTATTATAGTCGGTACGACGCCCCGACCGAAGGCTCCAAGGCGCTCGTCGCCAGCAACGAATACCACAAGGTCTACTATCACAAGCTGGGGACGGCTCAGTCGGAGGACCGGTTGGTCTACGAAGATCGGACGCATCCCAAGCGCAACTTCGGCGTGTCGGTGACGGAGGATGAGCGTTTCCTCCTTCTCACCGGTTTCGAGGGAGGATCGAAAGGCAATCCGCTGTATGTCCGCGACCTCAAACGGGGAGACAGAGAGTTCAGGCCGGTCGTCGAGAGTTATGAATACGAATTCAATCCCATCACTAATGTCGGCGGGAAGATCCTGGTCATGACCAACCAGGGAGCGCCGAAGAACCGCATCGTCGAAGTGGACCCTGATCGCCCGGAGCCGTCGGCCTGGCGGACGATCGTTCCCGAGCAACCGGAAGTGCTTGACGGCGTTGTGGCGGTCGGCGGGAAACTCATCCTGACCTACCTGAAGGATGCCAGCCATCGCGCGTATCTCCATGGCCTTGACGGCGTGCGGGAACGTGAGATCGTTCTGCCGACGCTGGGAACGGTGGGATTCGGCGGCGGCAAGCAGAAGGACACGGAGATCTTTTACTCGTTCACCTCGTTCACCTTTCCGACCAACATTTATCGCTACGACCTCGGGACGGGAACCTCGACGCTGCATCGCGCGGCGGAGATCGATGCAACGCTCGACGCGTATGAGACGAAGCAGGTCTTCTACCCGAGCAAGGACGGGACAAGGATACCGATGTTCATTGTGCATAAGAAAGGGTTGAAACTCGACGGCACGAACCCGACCCTGTTGTATGGATATGGCGGATTCAACATCAGCCTCCTGCCGACCTTCAGCGCGGCCCGGCTCGTCTGGCTCGAGAACGACGGAGTCTACGCCGTGGCCAACCTGCGGGGAGGAGGGGAGTACGGCGAGGAATGGCACGAGGCCGGGACGAAGCTGAGAAAGCAGAACGTGTTCGATGACTTCATCGCCGCGGCTGAATACCTCGTCGCCAAGGGCTACACTTCGCCGTCGAAGCTGGCGATACAGGGGGGATCGAATGGCGGTCTCCTGGTCGGAGCCGTTGTCAACCAGCGTCCCGACCTCTTCCGGGTCGCTCTCCCCGCCGTCGGCGTGATGGATATGCTGCGTTTCCATACATTCACGATCGGTTGGGCGTGGACGCGCGACTATGGGTCCAGCGCCGATCCCGAGCAGTTCAAGGCGCTGCTGGCTTACTCGCCGATCCACAACGTCAAGCCGAATGCATACCCGGCGACGCTGGTCACAACAGCCGACCACGACGACCGGGTGGTCCCGGCGCATTCGTTCAAATACATCGCTACGCTGCAGGAGAATCAGCGCGGCCCCTTGCCGACGCTGATCCGCATTGAAACAAAGGCGGGCCATGGCGGCGGCAAGCCGACGTCGAAGATCATTGAGGAGACGGCGGATATCTATGCGTTCACCTGGGCCAACATGGGCCTGACGCCCGCGTATTGATGCGACCGATGCCTCAACGGCAACGACTCGAAGGTGATCTTAGGCTCGGCGACGAAGTGATCATCCCGCTATCCATCTCGGGGGGGTAGGAGAGAGCATGTCGTTCTCGCGTTACGCGCGACATCTGGTCATTCCGGAGGTTGGTGCCTCCGGTCAGGAGCGTTTGCGGCGTTCGTCGGCGGTCGTCGTCGGCGCGGGAGGCCTGGGCTCGCCTGCGTTGCAGTACCTTGCCGCGTCCGGCGTCGGGACGATCGGCATTGTGGACGATGACGTCGTTTCCGAAAGCAACCTGCAGCGCCAGGTCATCCATCGTACCGACCAGGTCGGTCGTCCAAAGGTCGAAACGGCGGCGGAGTTCATCCGCGGCCTGAATCCCGACGTGAAGGTGCAGGGTCACCGGACGCGCCTGACGTCGGGGAATGCGCTCGACCTTCTCGGGCCGTACGACGTCATCCTCGACGGTTCAGACAACTTCGCGACGCGCTACCTGGTGAACGACGTCGGCGCGCTCTTGAGGAAGCCGGTGGTGTACGGCAGCGTGTACCGGTTCGAAGGGCAGGTTGCCGTCTTCGATGCGCGACGAGGGCCCTGTTATCGGTGTCTCTATGCCACGCCGCCGCCGTCCGACATGGCTCCCGATTGCGGAGACGCGGGCGTTCTGGGGGTGCTCCCAGGCCTGGTCGGGACCATCCAAGCGGCCGAAACGCTGAAGCTCCTGCTGGGCGTGGGGGCGCCGCTGATCGGGCGCATGCTGCTGGTCGACGCGCTCGCCATGGAATTGCGCGAGGTCCGGTTCGGGAAGGACCCTGCTTGCCCCCTCTGCGGCCCTTCGCCGTCCATCACAACGTTGATCGACTACAATGCCTTCTGTGCCACATCACGACGCGGGGATGTCGACGACATGATCCGGGAGATGACCGTTGAAGAGTTGAAGGACCGCATGGACCGCCGGACGACTCCGGCGATCCTCGATGTACGCGAGTTGGAAGAGCACGAATTCGTGAACATTGGCGGGACCGTCATTCCGGTGCGCGAACTCCCTGAGCGGTGGAAAGAGCTGGATCCCGCGAAGGAATGGGTGGTCTACTGTCGCAGCGGAGTGCGGAGTGCCAATGCGGTCAGGTTCCTGCAACAACACGGGTTCACGAACGTCAGGAATCTGCGAGGCGGGATCCTGGAGTGGGCTCGGACGATCGATCCATCAAAACCCACGTACTGAGGCGTTGCTCAGTACGCGACCCTATCGCGGTGATGTCCCCATGCGTCGAAGGGCCGAAGCCGCTCTTCGAGAGGAAGATGATGGGTGGGCAGGGAACGCTGTTCGATCGCGAGCGGAAGCTCCGCATAGATCCGTTCGTCGTCGAATCCTGCCGACGCGGCCTCCGCTCGTGACGCCGCGAAGGTCACACCCGCCGGACGGGCCCAATAGATGGCGCCGAGACACATGGGGCACGGTTCGCACGAAGCATATACCTGGCAACCGTCCAATTGGAACGTCCCCAGCACCCGGCATGCATCCCGGATCGCAACGATCTCGGCGTGCGCCGTCGGGTCATTCGTGGCCGTCACCCGGTTGACTCCGCGGGCGATCACGCGTCCATCCCTGACAATGACGCAACCGAACGGACCGCCGCCGTTCCGGACGTTCTCTTCGGCCAGCCGTATCGCCTCGACGAGGTAACGCTCCGCTTCCCCGGCCGGTGCGCTCCATGCATGCTCAGGCACCGATGTCCTCCTTCCACACGTCGGGATGCTTCTCGATGAACTCCCGGAGCAGGCGCTCGCATTCCACGTCATCCATCTTGTCGAATTGCACCCAGTGGTCCTTGAGGAAATGTTGTGCGCCCTTGAAGTTCGTCGCCTCTCCGGCAACGACATATTCGATGCCGAATTGCACGATCGCCCCTGCGCACAGGTGGCAGGGCATCAGAGTGGAGTATAAGATCGTTCCCTTGAAGGATCTCTGCCGGCCGGCGTTCCGGAGGCATTCGATCTCGGCGTGTGCTGTCGGGTCGCCGTTCTGCAGACGACGGTTGTGCCCGCGGCCGATGATGATGCCGTTGCGTACCAGCACCGCGCCAATGGGGATACCTCCTTCGGCAAGGGAGGCCCTGGCCTCGGCCAGCGCCTCACCCATGAACTCCTCCGCACGGTTCAGAAGTGATGCCATGGTGGTCTGTCCTGTGAGCGTCTCTATCTTAACAAATTCGTCCGTCGGACACAAAAGGCGAGCACCGGAAGCGGACCTTGGAGCGCTGGGAATGACTCCGTACATTAGGCCGCACAACGTGGAGAGACTCCGTGGAATGGATCGCTGATCCCCAGGGCTGGATCGCCCTCGTCACATTGACGGTGCTTGAGATCGTGCTCGGCATCGACAATGTCATCTTCATCTCCATCCTCGCTGGCAAGCTCCCGGCCGCCGAACAACCCCGGGCACGCACCGTCGGGCTTGGGTTGGCGATGCTCCTCCGCATCGCGTTGCTTTTCTCGATCACGTTGATCATGCGCCTCACGCAGCCGTTGTTCACTGTACTGAGCCAGGAGATATCAGGCCGCGACCTCATTCTGATCCTGGGAGGCCTCTTTCTGATCGCCAAGAGCACGCACGAGATCCACAACAAGCTGGAAGGGTCTGAGTCAGCGGGTGAGAAGCGTGCCCGCGCCGCATTCTGGGGCGTCATCGTTCAGATCCTTCTGCTCGACATCGTCTTCTCGCTCGACTCTGTGATCACTGCGGTGGGCATGGCCAGTCATTTGGGCATCATGATCACGGCTGTCGTCATCGCCGTGCTCTTCATGATGGCGTTCGCCGGACCGATCAGTCGGTTTGTGCATGACCACCCCACCGTCAAGATGCTCGCGCTTGCATTTCTGCTGCTCATCGGCGTCACGCTCATGGCGGAAGGATTCGACCAGCACATCTCCAAGGGATACATCTACTTTGCGATGGCGTTCTCGGTGTTCGTCGAGATCCTCAATCTTCGAATGCGGTCGAGATCGGCGAAGCCCGTAGAGCTTCGCAACATGCCGCTCAACCCGATGTGATCATGATCGACGAACGACAACCGGTCCACGTCGTCTACGGCGGCGCCCATCTGTTCACGGCGGGCACCATTCCCAAGCTCGGCGCGCTGGCAGCCCGGCATCTGGAAGAACATGCCGCCGATGCGTTCGACTTTGCGGAGGCTGTCGGACTGCCCGAAGCTTCACGGCTGCCGTCGTCGAAGAACGCCCGGATGTCCCTGTTGCGCCGTTTCTTGAAACGGGGCGCAGAAGCGGCAAGCGCCCACCCCGCCGCATGGACCGCCTTCCGGATCCATCGCCGCGTCCTTGAAAAGCTCCGACACCACGCGGTCGAGGATTTCCGCATTGACTTCGAGGACGGATATGGATTCCGCGGCGACGCCGAGGAGGACCGCCATGCTGTCCAGGCGGCGGAGGAGACGGCGGCAGCGATGGCGGCCGATGCACTGCCCCGCTGTTTCGGCATCCGCGTCAAGTCCTTTGCCGGGGAATGGAAAGCCCGGTCGCAGCGAACGCTGGACCTCTATTGCCGCCGGCTCCTTTCAAGGTCCGACGGTCGTCTTCCGGACCAGTTCGTCGTGACACTCCCGAAGATCACATCGGCCGATGAGGTCGTGGGATTCGTTCGATCGCTCGAAGCGATCGAGCGGTCGTCCGGCTTGCCGGTTCGAGCGCTCCGCGTCGAACTGATGGTCGAAGCTCCTTCGATGATCATCGGCTCCAAGGGCTCGAGCGTGCTCCCCGAGGTCCTGGCGGCGTGCGATGACCGCTGCCGCGGGCTTCATCTGGGCCTGTACGATTTTCTTTCTTCAATGGATGTCGCGTCGTCGTCGCAGTCGTACCGCCATCCCATGGCCGACCACCTGCGCATCGTCACGAAGGCGGCCGCAACGTCGACGGCGTTGTGGCTATCCGATGGAGCCACGAACCGGATCCCGGTCGGTCCCCACCGCGGCGCCCGATTGACGGCGACCCAACGCTCCCAGAATCGCGCGGCGGTCCATGCCGGCTGGAAGGAGATCTATCAGAACGTCGAGCACTCGCTCGGCTTCGGCTTCGACCAAGGGTGGGATCTGCATCCATCGCAGCTTGCCCCGCGATACGCAGCTGTGTTCGGCATGTTCATCCGCGAAGAGGTCTCGGCGTCGGACCGAATGAGGTTCTTCGTTGAGGCGGCGGCACAGGCCATGTTGCACGGCCAGCAGTTCGACGACGCCGCCACCGCGCAGGGCCTGCTGAACTTCTTTCGGCGAGGAATAGCGACTGGTGCCCTCGATGAGGTTACCTTGCTGGCGGCGGGACTTCACCGCGAAGAACTGTCGCTCCGATCGTTCGGAGAGATCATCCGACGCCGAAAGGAGATCCTCCGTTGACGGGCCCGGGCACGATGCCATCCACAACGAAGCCCCGGTGATGCCGGGGCTTTTGTCGTCGAGGAATTTGAATCGGGACCGCGGAAAAACTGTCGAGCTTGCCGGTCATTTGTTCTTCCGCACCTGGTAGTTCTGATATTGAATATCTTTCTTCACCTTTCGCGCGTCGCCGGTCGCCACGCTGTCTTGAAATCCCTTCAAACGCTCGATCTGGGCACGAAGAGCCTCTGCGCCCTCCCCTGAAGCAGCCGCGGCGGGCGACGCCGACAGGGCCTGCTCGGCCCGACCGATGGTCGCCTTTGCTTCATCGGCGTTCCCTGCGTCGAGCGCCTCGAGCGCCTTTTCAACCTCTCGGGTGGAGACCGCCACTTCGGCCTTGGCTTGGGCATCGATGTTGCGGTGACGCTCAACCATCGTCTCGTCGCTCGTGTACCGAACGGAAGCAGCGAACGATCTCGGTCGCACGGGAACCAGTTCGCTGTCGTAGCGCAGGGTTCCCTCGACAAACGTAAGCTCACCGTCACCCTTCGGCACTTCAAGTTCGACGACGAGTTCCCGGCGATCGTCGTTCAGCAGGACCCCCACCGGGATCTCGATGCGCCCGTTCCGCTCATGCCAACCGTTGCCGATCACGTCGATCAATCGACTGCTACCCAGCAGCCGAAGCTCCAGTACCGTGTTGCGGCAGACGATCGACGACATCTCGTCGAACTCCTTGACGAGGATGTGCGCCATTTGATTCGGATGCTCGATGAAGTAGTAGTTCCCGCCGCCGCTCTCCGCCAAGCCGACCATGAGATTCTCATTGTAGTCAAGCCCAAGACCCATGGTGGTGAGCGTGACCCCCTCCGAGCGATACTGCCGGGCGATCCGGTTGAGCTCGGTGGTCGACGTGATGCCCTGATTGGCGAGACCGTCGGACAACAGAATGACGCGATCCATGCGTTCCCGGTCCGACGCACCTCGTACGCATTGCAGTCCTTCGATCATGCCGCCGCCCAGATTGGTCGATCCACCTGGCGTGATGCGGTCGACCATGCGATGGAGGCGATCGCGATCGGTGACACGATGTGGACGCGCGAGCACCTCGACTGCATCGTCGTAGATGACGAGGGAGAACTGGTCTTCCGGACGAAGGATATCGATGAGTCGATGGAGCGCGCGGCGTGCGTAATCGATCTTGCGCTCGTCGCCCATCGAACCGCTCCGGTCAAGCACGACCGATAGGTTGAGCGGTTGACGACGATGCTCGCGCAGGCGGGGGGTGTGCATCTCAAGATTGAGAAAGACCCGGCCGCCGTGGAGTGCGATCACCGGAGTGTTCAACCTGGCTGTCAACGTGATCGATGGCTCATCGGCGCGGGATGGGAGAATGGTCAAAGCCGCGGCGGCCAACAGGATGAGGGAACGCATGGCGGACCTCCGAAAATTGATAAAGGGTTGGGGAAGTGGTACGTTGATTTACTTCCTGACCGTTCATGTCATGAACTCCTGAAAGGTAAATGGCCCGCGGGGTGCTTCCATTCAACCGGGACCAGCATGTACTGGAGCTGATCCGGACCGGCGATCGGGCCGGATTGGTGCGCTTGTACGATGACAACCGGCGACCGATCGTGAGCCACGTCACCCGGAACGGCGGGACGACCGATGAGGCGGAAGATGTGCTGCAGGAATCAGTCGTGATCGTGTGGGAGAAGATCCGCAGCGGAAACCTGGAGTTGACCGCTCGACTGAGCACCTTTACCTTCGCCGTGGCGCGGCGGATCTGGCTGCGGCGGCTTGCTCAGCGTCGTCGGGAGCCATCGGTCGAGACCGATCCTGACGGGTTGGCGGACGACGCAATGGTTGAACTGCCCGAGGTCGACGATCGGATCGAGGCGATGCGGCGCGGATTCGACCGACTGGGCGAGCCCTGCCGCACGTTGCTCTTGCTTTTCTATTGGGAGCAGTTATCAATGACCGACGTGGCGGCGCACCTGGGATTTGCGAGCGCTGATGTGGCAAAGGCGAAAAAGTATCAGTGCAAGGAACAATTGCGACGCCTGATGACGGGAGGCGACCGTGGTTGACACGACCCGGACACATTGGACCATCGATGAGGAACTCCTGGAGCGCTTCGTGAAGGGCGAGATCTCTGCCGACCGACGCCAGTTACTCGAAGAGCATCTGAAGGGTTGCGAGCAATGTCGAGCCCGAGTCGAAGAGGAGCGGACGATATCGCTCGCGATACGTGCCGCCGGCCGTGCAGAGCTGCGACGCGATCTGGCGGATCGCCTTTCTCGCAGGTTTACGTCCGACACATACGGGGTCTGGCGATGGATGGCCGTCGCCGCCGTACTCGTGGCCGCCGTTGGGATCTGGCGTTTGCTTTTGCCCGTGACACCGGTGCCATCAGGACATGAAGCGCCGCCAACCATCGCAGAAGAGCCGAAGCACGCTTCATCAGAGACCGCCCGACCGTCCGAACCTCCTTCGTCTGCGCCGCCGGCTGTCGAGCGTTCTGGACAGGGGGGCCGGGCAGGTCGATCAGAGATCGCCATTCCTTCGGACGAGCCCCTCACCGTTCCACCAGCGGCCGATGCCGTCGCCAGAACGGCTGAGGCGTCGGCCGAGATCACGCCCGAGGCCGTGGATCGAGCGGCGGCGGCCAAGAAAGCTGGTGCAGAAGAAGGGCCGACCATTGAAGCGTTGCATGAGACATGGGTCCAAGCGACGATCCTGACACCTCCCGTGCAGAACGCCAAGACGATGGCGCGGGCAGCGGCCGATGAGCGCGCAAAGGACGCTGGAGAAGTACCGCAAGCCGCCCATCAGGGAGTAGCGATGAGGGGTCCCTTGCCTATGCAACTGCGGCAGAATCCACGATCCAATCTTCCCGAGGAGCAACTTCGTAGGAATCCCCCCGCCCCTGAAACCGTGCCCGTCCGGATCTCCATGGTTGGTGATAGCCTTCTGATCGAGTTATTCCCGCCGGCGCCTTATCCAGAAGGGGACCTGCGCAGGGCCCTCTTCAATCGGCCCAAGGCCGATTCCATCGTGATCTCCGTTGGCCGGCACCTGCTTGGAATGCGAATTCCAGGGAACTTCCTGGCACAGTAGGGCCCTGCCCGGGGTGAGAGTATCTCGAAAATGAGAAGCTCTCCCTCGGTAGTCTGTCAAAACTGCATGATTCGCGGGGAATCTTTGAGCCCGGCCTCGCGTTAAGAACCCGTGTCTAAAGCCTCCTTCAACGCCTTCCAGTTGGTTCCCTTGTGCGGCTCACGACATGAACCAGTAGTGAAGCGGCGACTTGCTGGAGTTATCTTTCTACCATGCTCGGGCTGAGGTCCGGCTCTTCGCTGTTTCATTCATTCAACATCACGTGCAGGGTTCACGTATGGCCATCGCTCTCTTCTTCGCAGGACATTGGTTCCTGTCGCTATTCTCGCAGACATTCTTTTTGCACCGGTATGCGGCGCACCGGATGTTCACGATGTCGAAGTTCTGGGAGCGCTTCTTCTACATCTTCACCTTTGTCACGCAGGGATCGTCATTCCTGAATCCCCGGGCCTATGCGATCATGCACAGGATGCACCACGCCTACAGCGACACCGAGAAAGACCCTCATTCGCCGCACTATTTTTCGAGCATGATCCACATGATGCTCCGGACGAAGGACATCTATCTGGATTACCTCATGAACCGGATTGAGCCTGAAAAGGGGTTCGACAAGAACATTCCCGAGTGGCGACTGTTCGACGAGGTCGGGAAGTACTGGACCCCCCGCGTTCTATGGGGCGTTGCCTACACGCTCTTCTATGTGGCTTTTGCGACCGAGTGGTGGATGTTCCTCCTTCTTCCGGTGCACTTCCTCATGGGACCCATTCACGGCGCCATCGTGAACTGGTTTGGGCACAAATACGGCTATGTGAACCACCATGACACCGACGACCTATCGAAGAATTCGCTGCCGTTCGATTTCGTGACGCTCGGCGAATTGTTCCAGAACAATCACCACAAGTACCCAAGCCGGGTCAACTTTGCCACGCGGTGGTTCGAGATCGACCCGACCTATCCCTTCATCAAGCTGCTGGCCAAGCTTCGGATCATCCGTCTGGTGAACGAAACGGCCTGACTGGGACCCCTATGGTGACATTTCTCAAATTCCTCATGGCCGGACTCGGCCTGTTCATGCTTTACACGACGATCGACACGTCGCTCGAGAGCAGCCTTGTGGCCGAGTGGCCGATGCTGATGGCCATTCCCTGGATGCAGGCAACGCTCATCGATTTCTACATCAACATCGCCGTCATCTTTCTCTGGGTGGCTTACAAAGAGCGCACGCTGGGCGCGAAGGTGTTATGGCTGGTCCTGCTGATCACGACGGGCAGCATGGCGGCGACGGCGTATGTGTTCCTCCAACTGCACCGCTTGAAGCCGGGAGAGGGATGGGAACAGGCGCTCCTCCGGAGGCCGGCGTGATGAAGGGGATCGACTGACATGTGGACCTCCGTGCTCGAGATCGCTGGCGTCTCATTTGCCATTCTGTTCACGCTCATGTGCTTCGTCTGGCTGTGGTTCCGCCGGATCGACAATGCCGCGGTCGTGGATGTCGGATGGGGGAACGGCTTCGCCATCGCCGCTGTCGTTTCCTTCTTCCTTGCCCCGGGATGGTTCGAGCGCAAGTTGCTGTTCGCGGCGCTCGTCGTCTTCTGGGGTGAGCGCCTGACACTCCATCTCCTGTTCGACCGTATCCTCGGCGGAAAGCCGGAGGACGGTCGATATCAGCAGATGAGGGCGAAATGGAAGACCGAGCTCCCGAAGAGGTTCTTCATCTTCTTCCAATTCCAGACGGTCCTGGTCGTCGTCCTGTCGCTTCCATTTTTCCTGGCCATGCAGAATCCCGAGCCGACGTTCCATTGGCTCGAGATCGTTGCGGGCGGTGTATGGCTGGTCGGCGTGTTGGGCGAATCGGTGGCCGATGCGCAGTTGAAGCGATTCAAAGCCGACCCGGCCAACAAGGGGCGCACGTGCCGCGTCGGGTTGTGGCGGCTGTCCCGTCATCCGAACTATTTCTTCGAATGGGTCATCTGGCTGAGCTATGGCCTCTTCGCCCTTGCGTCGCCCTGGGGATGGTTGGGACTCATCGCACCTGCAGGCATGTGGTACATCCTGACGCGCGTTACGGGGATCCCGCTCACGGAAGAGCAGGCCATCCGCAGCCGTGGGGACGACTACCGGCAGTATCAGCGAACGACGAACGCTTTCGTCCCGTGGTTTCCGAAGACCGACACCGGTGTCTGACATGATCGACGCGCTGCTTGAACGGAATATCCTGCCCGACGCGGCCATTCGTTTCGGGATCCGCCGATTGTTGCGGCAACGGTTGCGCCATGAGCGGGCCGACACGGCGGTCGCGCAGATGGAACGTATGCAGGCGCTGATCGCCCGTCTCCGATCAAGCCCCGTTGCGGAACAGACCGAGGCGGCCAACGAACAGCACTATGAAGTGCCGACTGAATTCTTCACGTATGTGCTCGGGCCGCACATGAAGTACAGCTCGGCGTTCTTTCGCGAGGGTGTGAGCGACCTGGCGACGGCTGAAAAGGACATGCTTGCGCTGACCTGCGAAAGGGCCGGATTGGCGAACGGACATCGCATCCTCGAGCTGGGATGCGGCTGGGGATCGCTGACGCTCTTCATGGCGGCCCGGTATCCAAAGGCCCGGATCACGGCCGTTTCGAATTCGCGGACGCAGAAGGAGTACATCGTCACCGAAGCCAGGCGTCGCGGATTGAAGAATATCCGCGTGGTCACGGCCGACATGAACTCCTTCACGACGGCCGACCGGTTCGACCGGATCGTGTCGGTGGAAATGTTCGAGCACATGCGTAACTACCATCAGTTGCTCCACAAGGTTGCGCGGTGGCTCAAGCCCGACGGCCGGCTCTTCGTGCATATCTTCACGCACAAAGAGCTGGCGTATTTGTTCGAGGTCCAGGGACCGACGGACTGGATGGCCAGGTACTTCTTCAGCGGCGGCGTGATGCCGAGCGACGATCTGCTGTTGTACTTTGCGGACGATGTGGCCATCGAAAAGCATTGGCGCGTCAGCGGCACGCATTACCAGAAAACCGCGCGTGCCTGGCTCGACAACATGGACCGCAACCGTCAAAAGATCATGCCGGTCTTGGCCCGCACGTACGGGCAGGATCATGTCACGAAATGGTGGGTCTATTGGCGGGTGTTTTTCATGGCCTGTGAGGAACTGTGGGGCTTCAAGAACGGCGAAGAGTGGCTCGTAAGCCATTATCTGTTCAGGAAGAAGTGAGGAGGGGAGGTAAGGAATCGGTGGTCAGGACGCAGTGATCGGCCGTCAGTGACCAGTTGCCGGTCATCAGTTGCATTCGGTGCGATGAGGATCTCATCCATATGCTCATGAACAGTCTTATCATTCTTGCTGGTTCGGTGGCGATCGCAGGATCGGCCGACCGCATGCCGCGAACGGCGTACGACGGTGCCGCCGTTGACCTGAAGACACGTCGGCCGGTCTACACCGAACGGCATCAGGAGACGGTCGTCAACGGCGTACGCGTGGGGCTACGGTCCACGTACGTCGGCCCTGACGGCACGGTATGGGCAACGCGGCGCGTCGACTTTTCAAAGAACCCCATGGTTCCTGATTTTGAGTTCGAGGATTACCGATCAGGGTATCGGCTCGGGGCCGAGTCGCGCGGAGGGGACTCCGTCCGATTCTTCGAACGGGATGGAGCAACGGCTCCGTTGGTGGAAAAGGTCGTTCGTATCCCCGGCACGGCGGTCGTCGACGCCGGCTTTAACAATTTCGTTCAACTCAACTGGGAGACGATCGCATCAGGACGAAGGATGTACTTCAACTTTGGCGCTCCGTTCGCGATGGACTATTACGGCTTCAGGGTGTACAAGGACGGCGAGCGGACCGAAGGGAACCGACGATTCATGACCGTGAAGCTCGACATTGACAACTTCGTGATCCGCCTGTTCCTCGACCCGATCGTGCTGACGTACGACATGGACGCCCGGAGACTCGTGGCGTATGAAGGCATTTCGAACATCCTGGATGATGAAGGCGAGAGTTACGTCGTGCGCATCTCCTACGATCCGTACGGACCCTGACGACGATGGCCGAGCGCATCGCGATCATCGGGACGGGCATTGCCGGCATGGGCGTGGCGCACTTTCTGAATCGCCGTTCCGACCTGGTTCTCTACGAAAAGAACGGTTACGTCGGGGGTCACACGAACACGGTCACCGCCGACGAAGAAGGCACGCCCATCCCGATCGACACGGGGTTCATGGTCTTCAATCACGAGACCTATCCGCACCTCGTGCGGCTGTTCCTTGAGCTGGATGTTCCGACCAAACCCACCTCGATGTCATTCAGCGTACAGCATGTCCCATCGGGGCTGGAATGGTCGGGAACCAGCCTCAATCATCTGTTCGCTCAACGCCGGAACCTGTTCCGCCCGTCGTACTACCGCTTCCTGCTGCAGGTGAATCGCTTCAATCAAGAAAGCCCGAGGATCTTGGATGATCCTTCGATGGCAGAGGTGTCGCTCGGCGAATATGCCCGGAAGGAAGGCTTCGGGGATGACTTTTTGCAGCACTACCTGATCCCGATGTCGTCGGCGGTGTGGTCAACGCCCCCCGACAAGATGCTCCGTTTCCCCGCGGTCACGCTGGTGCGCTTCTTCAGGAACCATGGCTTCCTCGGATTGAATACGCAACACCAATGGTACACGGTGAGCGGAGGGTCTCGGGAGTATCGCGATCGCCTGATCGCCCCATTCCGGCACCGCATCCGGACCGGCGTGGGAGCGGTCGCGGTGACCCGCACGGCGGACGGTGTAGAGGTCCGGGGGACGGACGGTTCGGTCGAGCGGTTCGACAAGGTCGTGCTGGCCAGCCACGCCGATGAATCGTTGGCGATGCTCTCGGAGCCGACCGATCTCGAGCGGCGGCTCCTGGGCGCCTTTTCCTTCCAGTCCAATACGGCCACCTTGCACACCGACGAGCGCGTCATGCCACGCGCCAAGCTGGCCTGGGCCTCGTGGAACTATCGCACCGACGCCGCCCCCGACGGGTCGCCGATGCCTTCGACGATCTACTGGATGAACAACCTGCAGGGAGTATCGCAGCGGCGCAATTACTTCGTATCGATCAATGATCCCGGCCGGGTCGACCCGTCGAAGGTGATCCGGCGGATCGAGTACACACACCCGGTGTTCACGGTCGAGTCGGCGATCGCCCAGCGCCATCTTGACCGATTGAATGCCAGCGGCCCGGTCTACTTCTGCGGGGCATGGTTCCGCTACGGATTCCACGAAGACGGTCTGCTGTCGGCGGTCCAGCTTGTCCGGCAGATGACCGGAGAGGCGGTCTGGTCGTGAATTCCTGCCTCTACGACGGCGTCGTGATGCACCACCGGTTGCGGCCGCTGCGCAACCGGTTCGTGTATTCGGTCTACATGTTCTACCTCGACCTGGAGGAGCTGGATGATCTCCATGGGCGCCTTCGGCTGTTCAGCCGCAACCGCTTCAACCTGTATTCCTTCCGCGATGCCGACCACCTGAGGATCACGGCCGGCGACCTGCGGACGAACCTCATCGAGTATCTTCGGCGCAACGGCGTGACCGACGAGGTCGGACGCATCATGCTCCTGACGAACGTCCGCGTGCTCGGGTATGTGTTCAACCCCGTCTCGTTCTATTTCTGCTTCGACCGGGCCGGGCGGCCTCTGTGCGCCGTTCCGGAGGTGGGCAATACCTTCGGAGAGCAGAAGGTCTATTTCATGGGGGCCGACGCGCGGACGGAGCATGGGTTCCAACGGCGCGTGCAGAAGATGTTCTACGTTTCGCCGTTCGTTGACCTTGACACGGTTTTTGACTTTCGCTTGCGCATTCCGGACGAGCGATTGCAGCTCAACGTCGATGATCTGCAGAACGGAGACCGGTTCTTTCTCAGTGCACTGTCCGGCGTTCGGAAACCTTTGACCGACCGGGCGCTGTTGTTCGACTTCTTCCGAATCCCGTTCGTGACCGTCAAGGTCATCTGGCTCATCCACTGGCAGGCGATGAAGCTTTGGCTACGCAAGCTGCCATTCCGTCGAAAGGCGGAGAACCCTGAACTTCAACAGGACATCCTGATATGGAACAAGTGACCACCCCCGGCATCGGGGAACGCATCATGATCCCTCGCGTCCGCAGTCTTTCGGAGCGCGTGTTCCTCAAGACGCTTGGCGGAATGCGGCACGGCCATGTGCAGTTGACCCTGCCGTCGGGGGAAGTGCTGGCGATCGGCGATCCGTCGTCGACGGTGCGAGCCAGCCTGCATGTCGTGCGGGAAGACCTGTACCGGAAGGTAATGCTGTATGCCGACATCGGCTTCGCGGAAGCATACATCGACGGCGATTGGGAGACGGACAACCTCTCGAATCTGCTCAAGCTGATGCTGTTGAACCTCGAAGACCTGCCGTTGTCCGGTTCGAAGAGACGGTTCACGTCCCTCAATCTGCTCAAGGTCGTGAATCGTCTGATCCACCGCTTCCGTTCGAACTCGAGGCGGGGCAGCCAGGCCAACATCTCGGAGCACTACGACCTGAGCAACAGCTTCTTTGCGTTGTGGCTCGACCCGACGATGATGTATTCCAGCGCGCGGTTCGCACGGCCCGACATGACTCTCGAAGAGGCGCAGGTCGAAAAGGTGGACCGCCTGTGCCGGAAACTGCGGCTGCAGCCGGGTGACCGTGTCCTCGAGATCGGCTCGGGTTGGGGAGGTTTTGCCGTTCACGCGGCGAAACGCTATGCCGCGCGCGTGACGACGGTAACCATCTCGAAGGAACAATACGCGGCCGCCGTCGAGCGCGTGGCCCGCGAAGGGGTGGCAGACCTGGTCGAGGTCAAGTTGCAGGATTATCGGTCCATCACCGGAACGTATGACAAACTCGTTTCAATCGAGATGCTCGAGGCGGTTGGCCACGAATACCTCGAAGCGTATTTCCGGAAGTGTCAGGAGGTGCTGACGAAGGACGGATTGATGGCCTTCCAGGTCATCACCTCGCCCGACAGTCGGTACGACGAATTCCGCAAAGGCGTGGATTTCATCCAGAAGCACATCTTTCCGGGTTCGCTCCTGCCTTCGATCGCTGCGATGATAACGGCCGTGCGCAAGACGGGGCCGATGCACCTGTTCGACCTCGAGGATTTCGGCCTCGACTATGCCCGGACCTTGGCGGCATGGAAGGCGCAGTTCAATGCCCGGCTGGACGAGGTGAGGTCGCTCGGATTTGGAGAAAGGTTCATCCGAAAATGGAATTACTATCTTTCGTATTGTGAGGCCGGTTTTTCTATGAGGAATATCTCCGTCGTGCAGATGGTCTTCACCGGTCCGAACAACGCCCGTCTGCGGTAAACGGGCTCCGGGAAGTCACCGCCGAAGGGCGGGCTGGCAGGCAGAAACCTGACCGGCCCGCCTTGTTGCTTTTTATGGGGCGAAACGGGGACTTGACTCTCAGTCGGTCCGTACAGATATTACACTGTTGTAATTCCTGCATGTATCGGTTCCTACCGACGACCACTTCCCGGGGGGGACGTAGGCCGGCAGAAGGGTATATTGTCGACCGACCTGCCGAATTGTAATCTGTGACCTACGTCACGTCCAAGCGTTTCTAGCAACACACACCCAAACCCATCTCATCCCATCACCTTCATGTAAGGAGTAGT
>CAZOMY010000007.1:0-91942 GCA_964581115.1 uncultured Ignavibacteriaceae bacterium
AGTACGCCGAGACACCACTGCTGACGCCTGGACATAGCCTTGGCTCCTCAACTAGTGTACATGTGTACTTGATCCGGACGACCGCGATACTCATCCGCGCGCTATCTCATCGCTGCAGGATCATCTTCTTTACGGCAACCTCCCCACCAGCCCGCAGCTCATAAACATAGACACCGCTGGGCAATCCCGGCACCTCCATCGTGACAGAATGACGCCCCGCCTCCTGCACCGAGCCGACCATCTCGGCGACAACACGACCGAGCATGTCATAGACTCGCAACGACACGTAACCGGCCGAAGGCACCGAGTAGGTGATGACCGTAGACGGATTAAATGGATTCGGATAGTTCTGATCCAGCGAGAAGTCCGCCGGCACATCAGCGAGCGCTTGAACCGATGTCACGGTCACGGGGACGTCGATCGTGCCCACTATACGAGGTCGTTCATTGAGACGCGTGCGCTGGAGACGCACCGTCGTTCCTTGCACGTCACCGGCCGGGGCAAACAGGAATGTAGCGATCGTCCCCGATGTGCTCATCGGATTCGTCAAGGCCGCTGCAAACCGGACCCGGCCCGATTCGATCTTGACTGACCGACGTGCGTCGGGTGGCCAGATCGAATCATTAAAAGTCAGGGCAGCCGGATCGAACACGAGCTCGGCCTCCAGGGCCAATACCTCGCTGGCTTCTGACAGGTTCACGTCAACCCGGACCAGCTGGCCGCTGTGCGTCGCGGCCAGACGTAATTGTCCGCCCCCGATCGGTGGAACATAGGGGAAGGCCGAGATGCTTCCCACAACCTGCATCAGTATGCCCGTGGCGTCGAGCGCCGAGAGCGAACCATCGACGGTCACATCGGCATTGGCCCCGGATTGGCATGCCAACACCGTATCACCAACTACGGCCTTCAGCACCAAGGCGGCATCGAAGGCCTGGATCGTACCGTTGAGGTCCACATCACCGAACACCGGCCGAGCCGCGATCTGGATACCTCCATTGCGGCGACGGACTCCTGCCGAGGTCGTGTCGATCGTAGCAGAATCGATGACGATCTCTGCGAAGTGGCACGGTGGCCCGATCGGCAAATAGCGAAGATGGATCAGGACGGGGTCACCGTTGATCGCCGTAGCCCCCGCCGCGGCTAGTCGAACGAACTCCCCTGTGATATTGACTTCAGCAGACCACCCAAGGCTGCTCAGGATGGTGCCCACCGTGTCCCACCCAACACACTGGAGCTGATCCCCCGCATGTCGCATGGTACCCTCGACGGCATTCGCGGAGGCGCCGGACGGAGCATGCAGACGAAGAGGGACGACGATCGTGTCTCCCACCATGCCGGCTGTCGAGTCGATTTGGACGATCCACGGATCGACGGTCGAGGTTAGTGGCGTAACGGCCACGTTGTCGTACTGAATCGTGTTCGGCGCATATCCTCCTGATCCGCCAAACAATCCCACCCCGCCATGGGGAAAGGCATCGTCGACCACGGTCGCTTCGAGGGTGCCATTGACGTACACCTTGAGGCGGTTCCCCTCCACGTCAATGCGCACGCGATACAGCGTATTGTTGAGCACCGAAAAACTTGAATTTCGATAAAGGATCGTGGCGGACCCTCCCTGCACGCGATTGATATCCAAATGATGATAGCCTCCATCGGGGCCGATCAAATGGATGTTGTAGTAGTTGTTCGCATCCGTCACCCGTACGCCGATGGCCTTATCGGGTCCGGCCGTACCATACACATCGACCTCGAATGAATAATCTCTCCAGCTCGAATCACCGATGAACATCTGTTCAGCAATGTAGGTGGTCGGCGTGCTCGCGATCGCTTTGCCGCCAGTAAATGACCAATGAGTACCGTTGACTCGCCATGCGGCATGACGTCCCGTGTCGAAGGTGTCGGTGAACGGCAGCGACACCGAGGATTTGAGCTCGAGACGCGTCAGGATGCGATCGTACCCCGATGCGTCGGCTTGGAAGGCGTAGATGACCCTTGGATCATGTTCATCGCGGATGGCTCCCACGTTGCCGTATCGGCCCGGGATGTAAGTTCCCGTCGATGCAATCACGTCGGAGTTCAGATCGTATCGGTACAAGGTCGGGTTCATCCCGTGGCCGGCGAAATAGATGGCATGTTCCGACGGTAGATACCAGGCAATGATTGTATTCTGCACTTCACTGAATGGTAACGATGGGGCGAGCGTCTGCACTGCCTTCGTCACCGGGTGGAATCGTTGCGGCTTGACGGTGTATCGGATGCCGCTGAAATAGTAGATCCAGCCGTCGACGCCAAGGAACGTCACATCCTGCGTCGACGGTGAGCTCATACTGGCGACGGTCGTGAGCGTACCCGTCGAAGGATCGAGTTCAGCAATGGCGCTTTGATCGCCTCCGGTATGTCCGCCAAAATAGTACACCCGGCCATTCGCCGCACACGCGCCAACCCCCCAGATCGCCGACTGGGGAAACGATGCGAAGACCTCCGCTGCATTCCGCTGCGGAGCCACCTTGATCACTTTGTTCACCGACCCCCACCCACCAGCATCCCCATTGGTGAATCCCGGCTGGACGTAGAAGCACGAGTCGAGATACGGAACGGTCACAACGCTCATGACGTTGGAGATGGGCATCCTGGCCCCCAAGGTTGACCACTGACGCGTCACGACATCGAAGCGATGGATGGTGTCCGTGGCAATAACCAAGGAGGAACCGCTTGGAATCCTGGTTCCGAAGACATAGACTTTGTCGTCAACCGTGCGATTTCCCACCATGTACCAGTGGTTCGGCCCAAAAGAAGAGTCGAGCACGGCCGCTTCAACATGGGTCTGACCATGCAGTCCATGCACGAAGAGAATCGACATCAACAATACCAAGCCGAGCCGCATACGAATTCCCTTTCCGCAATGAAGGATGTGGGAGTGAATTGAATGTCACACAGTGAATACGAACTGGCGGTCCCCCGTTCGGGCCTTCACTCGGGCGACTCAAGGACCACGCCGACCACGAGGTTAATACACATATGCGCCGGGCGGCGTGCGTGGTTCGCCAAACGTGATCTGAGCGGTGTCTACTTCACGAATTCAAGCATTAGCAAGAAAGCGATGATGAGCCACGTCATCGACACGAGCGTCAGAGGATGTCGGGCCCATGCAGCAAGCCGCTCTTTGCATGGCAAGCGTCGCATGGTCAATACTCGGTGCCGTCACACAAGAACATTATTCTGGGCAGGCGAAGTGGTTTGCAGAAACTCACCTCCGAAAGCACGGGATCTATCAGTGTGACAGATCCCTTCCAACAACGCACAAAGCCGCAGCCCGTCTTTCGACGAACTGCGGCTTCGGGACCATCTCCGACAGGTGTTGAATTGGGGTCAATCAGCCTTTATGGTCCATCGCTCTCCATTCCAAACTTTGAGATTCTGCAAGAACCACCCGCTCAAACCCTTCTTGGTCTGTAGATCAGGCCGCTTGTGGGCATTCACTTTCGCAAAATCGACGTATCCGTCGGATGGCGTAACGGAAACCACCTCCAGCGTAGAATCGACCACAAACGTGGCGAATTCTTGTGACTGTGCTTCCGTCGTCCCCCACGCCAGGGCCACCTCCCGGACATCGCCCAGCGTCATCCTGAAAAAAGCCAGGCGCATCGCGTATCCCTTCTGGACGGGCAGACTTGGCACCATCGTGACCCGTAGTTCCGCTGTCGTCATGGGCAGGTCGTAACCGGGGCTGCGCATCGACCTGCTGACACCCGTCACGCGGTCGGGATCGAGGACCGTGATATGCGCCCCGCCCGTCGCGTCGTCAAGGCCGTACGTGATCACTTCCACCCGTCCGTCTCCATTGAGATCGCGCGCCCCCAACGTTCCCAGATGACCGTAGGACCACAATTGTCCCAGTTCGCGGCCACGATCATCGACGCGAACGATGAAGGAGGGCGAGTGTTGATGGACGAAAACGGCCATGATACGCCACTGGCCTGATTGAGGTTCCTGGTAGACTTCGATGCACCGCGGCCTCCAAGCAAAAAAGAACCGCGTAGAATCATACACGGTCGCGACGCGTTGCGTTAGTTCCCAACGCCACAGTTCGCTCCCATCGCTCCGGAAGGCCCGAACCATCGCATTGTTGGCCATCGAGACGTTACCCGGGGGTATGATGGTCACCACCTCATTCGAGCCATCACGGTTGAGATCGACGACCTTGGCATGCACCTCTCCTCGCATCACTCCAAGCAACTCCGGATGGAAAGTGCCGCTCGGGATGGACCATAGCATGCGGCCGCTTCGGCCCACCATTTCGATCCGTCCAGACGAATCGTTGGGGACCGCGCGGAGCACAGTCTCCGCCGGTCCGGGGCGGGTGGTCCAGAACGTCATCGCCGCCAGTCCGATCAAAGCAAATCCGGCGGCGGAACTGGCCACTGGCGCCCGCCGAACGGTCATCCACGCCCGCTGCACGACCATCGGAACCCGTGGTGGCTGCGATGTCCCGAGCAGTCGCGATTCCGCTGAAGCGGTGCGATCGGAGACGGGCAGGACGCGGTTCTCTTCGAGATCGAGGGCTCGGTAGAACTCCTCCAACTCCTGTGCAAGATCGCGGCAGGAGGCGCACGTCGATAGATGCGCTCGGAAAGCGTCGCGCTGGGCGCTCGACAGCTTCGGCGACCTCACCATCCGCTCAATATCTGCTTCGCTGTAGTGCATGTAGCCCGACTATCTGTGCAATGGCTCCAGCTTGCCGAACGGACCTAGCCAAAAAGCTCCCGCAGCGTTTCGCCCACCGTCCTTCGGGCGATCTTGACCATATACTCGAAATACGCGCGGTGTTCCCGACGATATGATTCGCGGGAAAGGCCGGGCATGTAGGGCATGAGGTAGTCAGGATGGGCAAGATCCTGACCATTGTTCAGCACAAAGAGATCCGTGATCAGATCGTTGAGTGCTCCCGAATAGCTCGCAAAGAGCTCTTCGGTCAACTTTCCGTTGCGCACGTATTCCTGGTAAAGGCGGGTACGGACCATCTGCATCTGCTCTCCGACGATCGTGGAGATGTCCAAGCCAAGCACCGAATGTTCCTCGGTGGCGATCGATTCCAGAGGGACGCGTTCGCGAACGATGTGATGCTTGAGCACGAGCGTCAGGTCGAAGAGTGCACAGGATCGCCGATACTCGTTTTGCTGTGCGATCACGTTGAGCATCCGCTCCAGGAACAAGCGCGTGCCGCGCGTCCCTGCGGGCAGCGCTCCGGCGAATTGCTGCAACACATGAAATTGCAGATCGGGTAGATGCTCGCACCGATGCTCGGCAGCGACGGGGCTGACATATCGCAATCCAAGCCTCTCGTATTGTTCGACGCCTGGCATCGAACGGAGCGTCAGCCGCACGTTCCGAAGGATCTTGCTGAAGATCGGATCTAATTCCTTGTACGTGCGGATCAAACCCTGATGCAGGTGCGTGAAGACCATCGAACGGAACCGCGAGGCCACGCTGACGTCATCAAGCTCCGAAAGACTCCACGGACCGGAGAATCCGTCGTACAGTTCATGGAAGGCATCCGTTTCATCCCGCGCAAAGAGTTCGGCGATGCAATCGAATGCCAGAGATTCGAGCGAGATGTGGTGTTGCTGGAGGTGGAGGCGACCAGAATAGTGTAACTGCCGGACTCGGACCAATGCCTGTTGGTAGGCGTGGCGTACCAACACGTTCACCGCGCGGCCGTCGTGCGGGTTGGCCTGGACCGATTCTAAGAGCGATTTGAGGCTGCCGGGGTTCACGTGCTGACATCAAGTACCGCGTGAAACATAGGGAACAAACGCTCCGAGGGCAAGAGACGCCTCGGTTTCAACCTGGACACATCAACGCAAGGGCGATTCGCTAAACAACGACGAAGCCCGGCGAAGAACTTCCGCCGGGCCTCGAACATCGCCAGAACCCTTCCCATCACCTTCCACCTCTCTCCTCTCACCTTCTGAGATCCCTCCCTCCCACCTCTCACCTTTCTCCTACCACCTACCCAAGATCTTCATCTTGCTAAGACCATCTTCACGATCCGCCGCTCCTTCCCCGCCTCCAGCCGTACGACGTAGACACCGCTAAGGAGCCGGCTCGCGTCGAACCGCATTTCGTACGTCCGGCCGCCGAGAATCATTCCTTCAAAGATCGTCCCGACCCCACGGCCCAGGAGGTCGTGCACCGTCACACGACCCGATGCGGAATTCGCGGCCATCCAGACGATCCGTGCCTCGCCGTTGAAGGGATTCGGATACGTCGACAGCAATGTGTGACTTCGGGGTGCATGGGCTTCGTCGGCCGCGCTGGTCATGCCGTCGGTCAGCGTCACCCACTCCGTCACGTCGATCGTCCCGTCCCCATTGCCCGCGGGTATCTGCGCCACCAACGCTCCGCCATCCTGCGTCTGGTACTTGCCCACCGCGAGGAAGATCGAGGACGGTACGAAGCCGAACTCTCCCGCCAGATCGATCGTCCCCTCGAGCACCGTCCCGGCCGCCGACTGGACACTGCCTGCCTGATCATACCATGAGCAGTAACTGTTGGCACTCTCGCCAGCCAGATATGCCGCCCACCCCGACACCATGCCGGCCTTCGCCCACGGCGCTGGTCGCGCGGACCGGGCCGAGTCTGAGACGAAGATGAACAGGTCGCCCCCTTGCGAACCCGCACTCGGCGTCGCCACGTAGAGCACCGAACCCGACCACGCCGCATGGAGCGTCAGTCCGCCGCTCAAACCCACCAGCACCGCGCCGGCGTCGAGCTGGCCGTCCATCACGAACGACGACCCCGTGCTTCCGCCCGGCGCCGGAAACTCGATGTGATAGTCCTCACCACCGTTGTTGTCCCACGTGTTGTCATCATAGTGGATGACGAACGAGACACGATTGACCACGACCCCGGGCTGATCGAACGGACCGATGCGGATCGTCAGCGTGCCCGCAGGATCAGGACCCGCGAAGGGACTCTCCACCGCAGGACCCGTACCCTGGAAGAGCGCACTCCCGGCCGGCCACGTGACCGCGTGCGGAGATTGCCACGTGCTACCCTGATTGTTGACTCCCCAATGAAGTTTGGCCGTCTTCGTCGCACCCGTTACCGTGATCGTGAGCGTGTCGTTGCGCGTCGGTTCCAGCGGGGTCCAGCTCACGCCGGTCATTGCTCCGCCGCTGGCACCACCGACCCACACGTGCATGATCGCCGACCGCCGCACGTTGCCGAGCGAATCTTCCGCCTCGATGAAATAGTCGACGAGCGCGTTCGTGAGCCCGCTGAGACTTGCCGCATACTCATATGCCTTCGCCAACGGAGCAGGGTCGGTCTGCGAAGGGGTGAATGTGGGCGTCATCGGCACGGACGTCCACGCCGTGACATCGCTGCCGCCGGCATAGGTCTCGTTGTGCGCGTTCGAGCCTGCGTTCACGCCATCCAGGTCGATGCGCCACTTTACTTCGGCTCGCTTGACGCCGTGAAGATCATAGATGAACGCCCGGACCGCGAGGGTGGACGGCTGTTCGACGCCCCACTCCGTTCCGCCGGGGTTATAGGGGTCGCGCTGCGGATGGGAGATCGACGGACCCACAGCGTCGACGGCCGACGCCAGCAAGGGGATGAGAGAATTCCATGCGATGTTCGACGCACGCGCCGGGTGCGAGTCCCAGATGCCCCCCTGGCTTCCGTCCCAGTACCAGTAGTCGCTCGCTTGCGCATTCATCAGGGCCGCCCGTGCGGCAAGCGTGCCCGGATCGTTCGGAGCAAAGGCCTCCGCCGTCTCGACGGCATTCTGCGCCGCGGTGACGATGCCCCATGAGTTGCGGTCGGGACTGTAGCCGTTCACAGGGTCGCCGTTCCATTTGAGGAACTCCGGGTCGCCGTTGTCGGCGCCACTCCACGATCCGTCCTCAACATGGATCACGTCGGCCGGATCGGGCGGGAACATCTCCAGGTAATCTTCGATCGTCGTGCAGACGAACCGCGTCGGGTTGGCCAACAGCCAGTCGACGAAGCTCTGGAAGTTCGACCCGTAGTATGCATCAGTGCCGCCGCCGTAGTTGTCGCCGTCGTGATGCAGGACGATGAGGATGGGCTTCGTCGGATCGGTGTTCGACGCCTCCATCTGGCTCATGACCGCTTCGTAGTTCAGCGCTCCAAACCCGCCGCGGCCGTCCTCGTTGCCCATGTAGCGGTCGGCGGGAACGGCGATGATCCTCGAGACAGCTCCGCTAGCCGGGTCAACATACTCTACGTAATGCGGTCGGCGCCCCCAGGCCGCAGAGGTCTTCGTCGGCGCCCACAGTCCGGTGAGCGAGACCCAATCCCCGGGGTTGGGATTGCGCTGGTCGGCGGGGTTTGGTTCGTAGAGGTTGCCATCGGAGTTGTACGGATATCCCTCCGCCGCCCGGTCGAGGTGGATATTGTCGACGAGTACCCAGCGCAGGCCTTCCGCGACGAGCGACGGAATGATGCGTGGCGAGAAAGCATTCTCGGGCGGGAAGATGCCGCGGCTGTACGGGCCCGGGAACACGGAGGCGAATATCGTCCGATGCTCTCTGATCTGCGCGCGGATGTCCTCGTCGGTCAGCAGCGGCATGAGCGGATGATGGAACCCGAAACCGACGAGGTCGAGGCGGGGATTGCCGAGCGCCGTCGTTTCGGCGCGCGACGCGAGCCATGACGACCTCCAACTCTGAAAGTTCGCGTTGCCCGCGGCTTCGAATGCGTCGAGGTTTCGGATCAGCGAGCCGGAGAACGATACCTGAGCCCCGAAATGCGGCAGTCCGGCGGCGATGCCCTTCTGAACCGCCTGCCACGGCCACGTCGTATACGGCCCACGCCGCTGGTTGTGGATGTCGGCGATGGAATACGCATATCGACCGGCCACATCCGTCTGGACCGCACTCTCGCCGGGATAGTAGACCGGCTGGTGCATGTGCCAGAGGAACGAGATATAGATCGGGGGCTTGGCCTGAGCCGACAGGCCATGCGAGACCAGCGGCAAGAGCAGAAGTATGCCGGAGAAACGGATCATGGAAGCTCGAAATATGAAGTTCGAAACAAGCTCGAATGACTGTCACAATATAGAAAGAAAAAGCCCGACGGTATGCTGACCGCCGGGCTTTGACTTCGTTCGCGACATCCCCTTCACCTCCGACCTGACAACTGTCACCTCCCGAAAGTTCGCACGTGTCTCATCACCGCCTTCAACTGTGCCTCACTCAGCGTCTTGTCGAATCCCGGCATGTTCATCCCCTCCATACCGTGACGAATGTACTCTTCCAGTTCGGCATCCTTCAGCGTAGGGGCAACTTCGGCCAACGCCAGGTCCGCGGCAAGTCCTCCCTTTCCGTTCGGACCATGACAGCGGGCGCAGAAGGTCTCATACATCGCCGCTCCGAGGACCTTGGGATCCTCCGACAGCGCCGCACCGCGGAATTCTCGATGCACCTCTTGCCGCTCGATCGGGCGCAGGGTCTTCAGGAACGCCCAGACCGCCTTTAGATCGTCGTCGGGCCAGCGACTCGTCGCCGCGTACGGCATGTGTCCGTCGCGCACCGTCCCGTCGGGACCCTGGCCTGTTCTCATGAAGTGTAGGAACACCTCCTCTGTCCACGACCCGATCCCGGTCGCCATGTCGGGAGTGATGTTCGACGCGAACACGACGCTCGGATGGCCTTCGGTGTCTCCGAATCCGATCGAACCCCCCGCGAAGAGACTGTCCATATAGAAAGAACCGTCCTTCAGATTGCGCGGCGTGTGGCAGTCCATACAAAGTGCGGCATGATTGGCGACATATCGTCCGTACAGGGCCGTCGGTCCGCGCTCGGGCGCTGCGATCGGCTTCTCGATCGCGTCCATCGGCCCGATGGCGCCGAGCGTGAACATCACTTTCGCAAAGAAGCTGGCCTCATTCGGGGGGACCTCGTTCGTCAAGGCCGGAAGGGTCCGCAGGTAGGCGACAAGCGCGAGGGCATCGGCATCCGATAGGCCATGTAGAGGGGTCATGGGCATGATCGGGAACAGCGGCGTGCCGTCCTTCCGAATGCCTTCACGGATCGCGCGGACGATCTCTCCGTCGGTCCAGCCGCCGATGCCTGTCTCGACGTCAGGCGTGATGTTGCGGGCATACCATACGCCCAGTTGCGGGCTGAGTCCGTTCAGATCGAACTTGGCCCCACCGATGGGCGGCTTCGATGCATCGAGCGGGTCGCCGTGACACTCCCAGCAGGTGTGGCTGTATGTATAGAGAAACTTCCCACGCTCCAACGTTGCATCATCTGTCGGGGCCTTGACTTCTACGACAGGACGGGAGACCGGGGCGTTCCATCGAACGGCCGCCCACACCGATACGCTGACGATCAGCGCCGCCAGCGCCAAGAAAGCGAATCCAGTCCATTTTAACGCCCTCTTCATGCCTGCCTCCATGTGATGGATGGAAGAAATGAGCGGTCATGGTAGGGATGGATTCTCATTTTTGCAACTGTGCTAGAGAAGCATTACACTGAGATCCACAGAGGAAAAAAAGGTCCACAGAGAGAAGAGATGTGTGAGCTCATCCCTGACTCGGTGGAACTCTGTGCCGCTCTGTGGGTCTTTGTGATTCGCTTCTCTTCTACGTCCTCCGTCCGGATTCCGCCTCGAGGCGTTTCATCATTTCGAGTAATTCCTGATGGTTCCGCAGAAATTCTCCCGTGTCGCGTCCTTCCCGGGCTGCCTGGCGCATGTCGAACTGGTTCTGATCGATGGCCCGGTTGAGCGTTGCTTTGCGGAGCATGAACACAGCGTCGTGCGCAACCTTCATCGGGTCTTCCCGCTCGATCTCCTTCTCCATCTTCTCCCACGAACCGCTCAGCTCATACCGGCTCATGAGGGTATCGGTCATCAGTTCGCGTAACGAGGGGTCGTCCGTCGATTGGATCGCCGCCGCCACGTCGAACGTGCCCGTGGTCTCCACGTCGTGCAGCACGCGCTGGATGAGCGCATTCACGCGCGGGTCCGTGACGTCGTCCTCGTGGAGATTTGCCATGAGATACTCGATGGCGTCACGATGGAGCTCGAGGAACAACTTGAGCACGGCCCGTTCTGCCGGCGGGACCTCGCGCGGCGTGGAAGCCGCGGATGGCGGCGGTTCCAGACTGCTTCCGTCTCTCGACTGACGACTCTCATCCCCGAGCCTGCCGAGGGTGACGACCGACAACCCACCCCTTCTCCCATCTCCCTTCTCACCTCTTCCCGCTTTCTCCATCTCCTTCCACAAAACACTCTCATACAGCCCATACCGCTCAGCCACGTCCTTGATGAAGAACGCACGCTTCAATTCGTCGCTGATCCGCGCGATCGATTGCACGATGGCGCGCACCGCCTTCGCCTTCCCCTCCGTCGTGTCGAACAGTCCCATCTTGCGGTACTCTAGGGCTTTGAAGTCGATGAACGACACCGCCTGCCCGAGCAGGTCGCGGAACGCCTTCGCCCCGTGGTTTCGGACGAACGAATCGGGATCTTCGCCGGTAGGCAGGGCGACGATGCGCAGGTCCATGTCCTTCTCGAGCGCCAGGTCGATCCCTCGGATCGTAGCGCGCGAGCCGGCCGAATCGCCGTCGTAGACCAGAACGAGATTCTTTGTGTACCGGCCGAGCAACGAGAGCTGATCCTCGGTCAATGCCGTGCCGCTCGAAGCAACGACATTCTGCACCCCGGCCTGAAAGAGCGAGATCATGTCGGCGTAGCCCTCGACGAGCAGAACGGCGTCGGTCTGTCGGATGGCCTCTTTCGCATGAGAGAGTCCGAACAGCACTCGACTCTTGCTGTAGACGGGCGTCTCGGGCGAGTTGATGTACTTCCCCTGGATCGGGTCGTCGTCATGCATCCTGCGGGCGCCGAAGGCGACCACCCGTCCGGCGGCGGAGAAGATGGGGAACATGGCCCGTCCGCGAAAGTAGTCGTAGAGCGACCCATCGTCGCGCTTGCGGAGCAGTCCGGCAGCCAGCAGGTCTTCGTCGCCGATCCCCTCTCGTCGGGCGTGCGTCAACAAGTTGTCCCAACTGTTGAGGGCATAGCCGAGTCCGAAGGCGCGCATCGTATCGTCGCTGAAGCCGCGCTGTTTGAAGTATTCCAGCGCGCCGCGTCCCTCGTCGGTCTTGGTGAGGTTGTCATGGAAGAGCCGTCCGGCGAACCGAAGGGCGTTGTGAAGTCGGTCCGATTCTTCCTGGGCTTTCTCATCCCTCCCCTCTTCGGGGATCTTGATGCCGGCCCGATCGGCCAATGACCGAACGGCTTCGACGAAAGAGACCCGTTCGGTCTCCATGACGAACTGAAAGACATTTCCCCCCTTGCCGCACCCGAAGCACTTGTAGATCTGCATCTCCGGGTTGACGTTGAATGACGGGGTCTTCTCCTGATGGAAAGGGCAAAGGCCGATGAAGTTCTTTCCGCGGCGGCGGAGCTTGACCACCCCACCGACGACTTCGACAATGTCGGAGGAGCGGCGAATGTCATCCAGGAGGGCGTCGGAGAAGCGCATAAGCCAATGTAGGAAGAAAAGACACATTGGCGAAACGTTCCAGACTCCAAGTGTCCAAACCCCAAACAAACCACCAGATCCCCAAACCAGCAAACCACAAAGGAGAGCAGTTGGTATCACGACGAAAGGGAGAGTGCCTTTCCATCGCCAGTAGACAGACTATTCGCTTTTCTTGATGATGGCGGTGAAGATGAAGAGAAGCTCAGATGCTTCCTGGATCAATCGACGTTGCTCTTCCATTGTTCGCTCATACTCCGGAACAACCTGAAGCCACATGCGTGCCTCTTTCGCTTCTTTTCGTGCAATTCGGACATGCAGCAAGAAGTCCTTCCGACTCACCGCCTCATTGGCCTCATGGTAATTCGCTGCGACCGATCCACCCGCCTTCATTAGCTGCTTCTTCACTTCATTGAGCGCGATTTCTGTCGGCAGTCTCTGGCACAACGCCAGAATGTCTTTGGCAAATCTGAGTGTTCGGTCTTCGAGGTCTTCATGGCGATTCATGGTCCCCCCCTTGGATTGTTTTCTTATTCGATCTCCCACGCAGCCTTTGGACGTTTAATTGGGGTTTGGAATGTTTGGAGTTTGGGATGTTTAAACACAGAACCCCAAGGTCTCCCCTGGGGTTCTGCGATCCTTCATGCGCAGTTGGAGGCTATTCCTTAATGTGCTCCACCGCCTCCTTCAGCGCCTCAACGAATTCATCGGCCGCGCTCGAGAAGAGCTGCACCGACTTCTTCGCGTATTTCTTCGGGTCCTCCTTCGACGGCGACGAGGCCGTGATGTTCACGTACTTGTTCTGGTTCTTGGCTTCTTTGACGTCGAGGAAATATACCGTCTTCCCCGCTTTGACCATTTTGGTGAACAGAGCATCCATGGCTGATCTCCTGTGAAAACTAGGTGAGTGAAAAGTGAAAGGTAAAAGGTGAAAGATACATCGGGGGAGAACAGCAGGGGGCGGGGGAGGAGCGGAACGTCAGACGTCAGAAGTCAGAGATCGGTTGCGCTGAACATTCGAGCACCGACCTCTGGTCTCTGTCCTCTGACCTCTGTAAACAAGGATCTCGATTCGGAAACCTGAAGTCCGCTGGCATGATCCCCCTCGTGATGCGCAACGACGCCGTTCCGCGCCGTCGGCGGGGGAAATCTACAGGCGGGCGGTGAGAATGTCAAGCGCTCCGGGCAAAAAGCGTGAGACAGGTATGCATGCGGCCGACAGAGTTTCAATGAGAATATGCAGGGATTCAGGTAGAGACGATCGATCGTTGTGTTAGACTGATTCCCGGGCGCATAACCCGCTCCAATGTGTTGCTCAACCCCAACGACGGCAATCGCGCCCCAGAGTCATCCTGTTCTTGCCCCACTAAGATCCCTACCTCTACGCCTACACTCGCCTTCGATCTATCCCACCACACATTTGCCAACACCCTTCATGATCCCTCATGGGAGGCGACGGTGGACCCCTGATAAGAATCACTACTCGTCAACATCCGACGCACACGACGCTGGCACAGGACTTGGGGAACCATGTACCCTAACTGACAAGGCCATTCGCGTTTCCACGGCCTGATGATGAAGTCTCTGAATCAGGAAGGGGGAAGTGTATTTCTTTCCGTTGAGGAATTCGACGGTCTGTAGACTTCTTCAACACTCATTCTCCGACAGGAGGTCCCCGTGGCTCTTACGCATGCCATCTCGCGCAGGGATTTTGTTCGGTGGGCTCTCGCCACTCCCGCGGCCGCGGCTTCGATCGAAGCGTTCCTACCTCAGCTTGCCAAGGCCATCGAAGATGCCGTCAAGGAATATCCGCTCATCTGGCTCCAGGCCTCCACGTGTAGCGGATGTTCGGTCTCCGTCATCAACACCATCCACCCGAGCATCAAGAACGTCATCCTGGAGCAGGTCCTTCCGGGTCATAAGCTTACGCTGGGATATCACGGCACGCTCATGGCCGCAACGGGACAACTCTCCCTCGATGCCGCCAAGAAGATCGTCGAGCAACACCGCGGCAAGTATGTCTTCGTCCTGGAAGGTGCGATCCCAACGCGCAGCGGCGGAGTTGACGGCACCCTTGGGGAACTCGATGGCAAGCCCGTTCCGATGCTCCACTGGGTGGAATACTTCGGCAAGGATGCCATGTTGACGCTCGCCGTCGGGACCTGCGCGGCGTTCGGAGGAATTCCAGCGGCGGCACCCAACCCCACGGGAGCCGTAGGGATCTCCGAGGCCTATGAGCGACTTCATATCGCCACCCCCGTCTTGAATATTCCCGGCTGTCCCAGTCATCCTGATTGGTTCATCGGCACCGTAGCTAAAGTGTTGCTCTATGGCGTTCCGAAGCCTACAGAGCTCGACGAGCAGAGGCGCTTGAAACTCTTCTTCGGCCGGTCGGTCCATAGCCGATGCCATAACCGCGACTACCTCGACGAAGGGGTGTTCGCCGAAGAATTCGGCAAGGAAGGATGTCTGCTCGAACTTGGATGCAAGGGACCGTTCACCAACGGCGATTGTCCGGTGCGATTGTGGAACGGCAGCGTGAGCTACTGCATCGCCGCCGGAGCGCCGTGCATCGGCTGTACGGAAAGCGGTTTCCCCGACGCCCACTCCCCGATCTATCAGCGAAGGTGAACCCATGAAACGTCAGATCGTCATCGACCCCATGACGCGGATCGAAGGGCACCTGAAGGTGGAGGCCACCGTGGAGAATGGCCGTGTCACCGAGGCGCAGTGCAGCGGCACTCTCTACCGGGGATTTGAGCAGATCCTTGTCGGTCGAGATCCGCTTGACGCGATCCAGATGACCCAGCGATTCTGCGGCGTTTGCCCCACGCCTCACGGCATCGCGTCGTCGCAAGCGTTGGAGAACGCATTCGGGATCATGCCGCCTCCAAATGGCCTGCTGATCCGAAACATCATGCAGGGCGCGAACTACATCCAGTCGCATATCCTGCACTTCTACCACCTTGCGGCACTCGACTACTTCCGCGGGCCGAACGCACCGCCGTTTGTCCCGCGCTACGAAGCCGACTACCGCATCCCGGCCGAGCTGCACGACGTCTTGCTGCAGCACTACATTCAAGCCTATCACATCCGCTTGAAAGCTCACGAGTTGTGCGCGATCTGGTCGGGCAAGATGCCGCATATGGCTTCGATCGCCCCGGGCGGCGTCACCATCATGCCGCGAATCGATAACATCACCACCTCGTTGTGGCGGCTGCGGGAGTTGACAGAATTCATCGACAACGTCTATTTGCCCGACGTCCTGACGCTTGCCGAGGTCTACCGAGACGGATTTCAGATGGGAAAGGGTTGTGGAGCTTTCTTGTCGTTCGGCCTCTTCGACCTCGACGCAGAGCCCGACGTGGTGAAGCGAAAGCGCTTCTTCGCCGCCGGCGTGGCCGATCAGACTTCCATCAAGCCTGTCGATCCTTCGCTCATCACCGAAGATGTAAGACATTCCTGGTATCGGAGTGCATCGCACCGCGGACCGTGGGAGGGAGAGACAGAACCTCACTCGGACAAGAAGGGGGCGTACAGCTGGCTGAAGGCTCCTCGCTACAATTCCAGGCCTTGTGAAGTGGGGCCATTGGCACGCATTCTTCTGGCATACCGTCGCAAAGAACCGAAGCAGGTCGCAGAGCTGGTCGACAGCATCTTGACACGACTCACCATCCGGGAGGATGACCTGTGCTCGGCGATGGGTCGGCATATCGCACGGGCTGTCGAATGCAAGGTCGTCGCCGACGAGCTCGCCGGCATGATCATGAAGGTCCAGCTCGAAGAGCCGGTATGCACCCCTCATACGATCCCGGAGTCGGCATCCGGCATGGGCTTGTGGTGCGCCGCACGAGGCGCACTGGGACACTGGATCACGATCCGCAACGGGAAGATCGCCCGCTACCAGGCCGTCGTTCCAACGACCTGGAATGCCTCGCCCGCCGATGACAAGGGGGTACCAGGGCCGATCGAGCAAGCGTTACTCGGCACGGAGGTGCACGACGCCGACAATCCGTTCGAGCTGGCGCGCATCATCCGCTCATTCGACCCGTGTATCGCGTGCGCCGTGCACCTGCATGTCCCCGGTCGGTCGTCGACCGTCTTCCGGGCCCTGTGAGAGCGACGGTGAAAGCTTCGACGCTGGTACTCGGTGTGGGGAATCTCCTGCTCCGCGACGAGGGGGTGGGGGTTCACGTCGCCCGAAGGTTGCGCCAGGAGACCCTTCCACCTGATGTAGAGGTGATCGACGGAGGAACGGAAGGATTCGGACTGCTGATGCATTGGCGGGATCGTCGGCGTGTGATCATCGTGGACGCCATCAGGATGGCTGGAACTCCGGGGACCGTGCTCCATGCCGTCCTGACCGGCGACGGAGCCGAGAATGCCCCGGCGTGGTCGGCTCACGAGCAGTCCATCGCGGCCTTGGTCCCGATCGCCCGAACGATTGGCCTCGATTGCACGGTAGAGTTGGTCGGGATCATTCCCGCCGATACAGAGACCCTGGAACCAACCCTCTCTCCGCCTCTTCGGTCGGCCCTCCCCCGCATCGTCGCCAGCGTACTCGACCTGATCGCCGATCCGATTACCGTCCGCTGAGGATTGCCTCCAACGACAAAGCCCTCCAAAGTCTCCCCTGGAGGGCTTCGCCATACCTCAACACCGCCAGCCGCTTTATTCCAAGATCTCCCTTTGGAGTTTGGAGTCTGGCGTCTGCCTGCCCGACTGGGATTGTACAGACCCGGTCAGACGGGGAGTCTGCTTCTTAATACATGTCTCCGCCCATACCGCCCGGAGGCATTGCCGGAGCCTTCTCCTCCTTCGGCTTCTCGACGACCGTCGCCTCTGTTGTGAGCAGGAGTCCCGCCACGCTCGCCGCGTTCTCGATCGCTATGCGGGTCACCTTGGTCGGGTCGATGACACCGGCCTTGATGAGGTTTTCGTACTTCTCCGTCAGGGCGTTGAAGCCGTAATCGTCCTTGCCGTTCTTGACCTCGTTCACCACGACCGAGCCTTCGAGGCCCGCATTGGCGACGATCTGGCGGATCGGCTCCTCGAGTGAGCGACGGACGATCTCCACGCCGGTCTTCTGGTCGGGGTTCTCCGTCTTCACTTCGTCGAGCTTCTTGGAGACGCGCAGATAGGCCACGCCGCCGCCCGGCACAATGCCCTCTTCGACGGCCGCGCGGGTCGCATGCAGGGCATCCTCGACGCGGGCCTTCTTCTCCTTCATCTCCACCTCTGTGGCCGCGCCGATCTTGATGACGGCGACGCCGCCGGAAAGCTTTGCCAGTCGCTCCTGGAGCTTCTCTTTGTCGTAATCCGACGTGGTCTTGTCGATCTGCGCCTTGATCTCGTTGATCCGCTTCTTGATCTCTTCCTTCTTGCCCGCGCCTTCGACGATCGTCGTATTATCCTTGTCGATCCGGACCGTCTTGGCGGTGCCGAGGTACGACAGGGTGGCGTTCTCGAGCTTGAAGCCCTTCTCTTCCGAGATCACCGTGCCATTCGTGAGGATCGCGATATCCTCCAGCATGGCCTTACGTCGGTCGCCAAATCCGGGGGCCTTCACGGCGACGATCTTCAAGGTTCCGCGCAGCTTGTTCACAACGAGCGTCGCCAGCGCCTCACCCTCGACCTCTTCGGCGATGATGAGACCCGACCGGCCGCTCTGCGCCACCTTCTCCAAGATCGGGAGCAGGTCCTTCATCGCGCTGATCTTCTTGTCGTGGATGAGGATGTAGGGGTCCTCGAGGACCGCCTCCATCGTATCGGCATCCGTGACGAAGTACGGCGAGAGATAACCGCGGTCGAACTGCATGCCTTCAACAACCTCGAGGGTCGTCTCGGTCCCTTTCGCCTCTTCGACAGTAATGACGCCGTCCTTGCCCACCTTCTCCATCGCATTTGCGATAAGGTCGCCGATCGTCCGGTCGTTGTTCGCCGAAATAGCGCCGACCTGCGCGATCTTTTCTTTCTCCGTTCCGACCTCCTTCGAGATCTCCTTGAGGCCCTCGACGACCTTCTTGACGGCGAGGTCGATGCCCCGCTTCAGGTCCATGGGGTTGGCACCGGCCGTGACATTCTTCAGGCCTTCGCGAACGATGGCCTGTGCAAGAACGGTGGCCGTCGTGGTGCCGTCACCGGCAACGTCGGAGGTCTTCGATGCGACCTCGCGCACCATCTGGGCTCCCATGTTCTCGATCGGGTCGGTCAACTCGACCTCTTTGGCCACCGTGACGCCGTCCTTCGTGACGGTCGGGGCGCCGAATTTCTTGTCGATGACCACATTGCGGCCCTTGGGTCCGAGGGTCACCTTCACCGCATCGGCCAGCTGATCAACGCCGCGCTTCAAGGCCGAACGGGCATCCGTGTTGAAATGGATCAACTTTGCGCTCATGGTCTATGGCTCCTGTGATTACTTGGGCATGATGGCGAAGATGTCGCTTTCGCGCATGATCAACAGCTCCTCGCCGTCGATCGTCACTTCCGTCCCGGAGTACTTCCCGTAGAGGACCTTGTCTCCGACTTTCACCTCGGGGGTGATCGTCTTTCCGTCGTCGCTCACGCGACCCGGACCGACGGCGATGACCTCGCCCCAGACCGGCTTCTCTTTGGCGGTGTCAGGAACGATGATCCCGCCCTTCGTCTTCTCCTCGGCCTGCGATGGCTTCACCACCACGCGGTCAGCCAAAGGCTTCATCTTCATGGCACGACTCCTTGTTGATAGAATGTAACTGATTATACTGTAGGCGTTTAGCGCCTATTAGCACTCGCTATATGTGAGTGCTAATATACGAGCGGAATGTGAATTTGTCAAGGCCTTCATCGCATTTCAAATACTGCGCAACACGCGGGTGCGCAAAAAAAAAGAGGGCCTCAGGCCCTCTAACTGGATTCAATGCTTCGACCGGATCCTATGCCGGCTAAGCCAAAGACGGTCCAAGGTCCACAAGGCCCCCAGACTCATAATGATCAAGCTCAGCTTGGCAGCCCCCCCGTCGTCCCCCTCCGCACCCCGTTCCGAAATCCGTGGCGCCGCCAAGGCCTTCACTCCATTCTCAAGCCAGGCATAACCTTCCGTCAGCCCCCGCCGCCATGTGTCGACCATCCGATCACCCTCCGTCGTTCCCTGTGCGCCCGCAAAGGAGACTGGCTGTGATAGCACAAGCCAGAAGATTCCCAGAACAGCCATCATCGCGAACAGACTGCCCATGTTGTTGAGGACCCAGGCCGCCAGCGGTCTCTGGGACCGAGGCATGACATGCGACATCACGCTTCGGGTGAACGTTTCCGAAACTTGCGGCAGAGGCGAGCGACGGGCATTGCGCAACAGGGCCTTCTGGAACTCCATTTCCCGCCGGCATGCCGCGCAAACGGCCACGTGGCTGGTCACGGCTGCCTGCGTGGCATAGTCGGCGGTCCCGTCGACGGTCTGCAGGATCTGATGGGCGGTAAGGTGCGTCATGCAGCATCTTCCTTCTTGACGACTTGAGGTTCGATCGACAGCCGGCGCGCCACGGCATCGCGCAGCATCATGCGGGCCCTGAACAGTCGCGCTTTCACCGTACCGAGCGGCACACCGACAACCTCGACGATCTCCTCATACGACAATTCTTGGATGACAAAAAGGGTGAAGGTCGTTCCGTAGACCTCCGGTAGCTTCTCGATCTCCTCCAAGATGACCTTCTGGACCTCGGACGACTCGAGTTGCAGGTCGGGGGACAGTTCTGCTGAAGGAAGTTGGATCGCCGCCGCCCCCTCTTCTGTCTCGGCACTCAATGAAACAGTTCCCAGCGACCGGCGTTCCAGAGCTGAGGAGCACACGTTGAAAACGATCCGGTAGAGCCACGTAGAAAACGACGACCGGCCTTGAAACCGCGGAAGAGCTTTGAAGGCACGAACGAAGGCATCCTGCAAGGCCTCTTCGGCATCCCGACGGTCTCGAAGCATCCGGACAGCCAGTGCCATGGCCTTCTCCTTGTGTCGGTCGACAAGCCGTGCGTATGCCTTTCGGTCGCCGGACCGGACTCGCTGGATGATATCGAGGTCGGTTTCGTGCATTCCGCGGATACCCTTTAGACCGCGCGCCCACCGCCAGGGTTTCCGACAAAAAGAGGAGGTACAAAATGCACAAATCGGGCACAAAAGGGACAGCCGGAGGCCGAATATCAACATCGCGAAGCGATGAACAAATCCTCTGAATGAGGCCGCGAGGGACTGCCGCTTCGTGTCAGTTGTTTTGGACCTGCTGCAGTGCTTCTTGTGTTCCCTCCTCCCACAGGAAACCTTACCTCCTCACGTCCGGTCAAAGTGGTAAGTACATCAACCTCACGACCCATCCACAGGAGCTACCATGGAACCTGCTGTCATCGTCCTTATCGTCTTTGGATCGTGCGGCGCGATCCTCTGGAAGATCTTCGACAGTCGTCACAAACAGGTGATGGCCATGATCGAGAAGGGGGTCAGCGCCTCCGATCTGAAAGGCAACATCACCTTCAAGTCGGACCCGATCAGCAGTCTCAAGTGGGGTCTGGTCGCCTTGTTCGCCGGTCTCGGCATTCTCTTCGCCAATTACCTCGATGAAGTGCAGAACTGGGGCGATGCCTCGTACCCATCCATGATCCTCATCTTCGGCGGCGTGTCGTTGATCGTGTTCTACGCAATCGCGGCGAGGAAAGAGAAGCGAGAAGGATAAAGGATGGAGGAGTGAGGAACGGGGAAGGGGACAGGGAACGAACTTCTCTGGCCCCTTCACACATCCTTCATCCTTCATCCTCCATCCTCTCTCCTCTCTGCCTGCATCAGTTCCTCCCCCTCCCGTACTTCCTGAGTAGTTCCATCACCCGCTCGTGCGGAAGTGCGTACACGGTGTTGCCGTTGATCCCCTCCATCGTCTTCGCCGCCACCATGGCATTCACGATCGCCTCTTCGGTCGCCTGCACCGTCGCCTCGAACAGTCGATTCATCCGGCCGTTCTGAAGCATCCGGACGGTCGCCACAGTGTCGGCCGTGGCTCGGGCATTCGCCGTCGAGAATGCGATGAAGATATCTCCCGACGAGTCCTCCCCGCGACCACCGACGAGCCCGACGCCGAGCGCAACACGTGTGGCGACGCGCTTCAGCTGGTGTGGAAGCAGCGGGGCATCGGTCGCAACGACGACGATGATCGATCCCGAGCCATCTTCGAGATGTCCTCGTTTCGGCTGAAGGTCGGTGATCTCCTTGCCGATGGGCACTCCGGCGATCGTGAGATTCTGCCTCCGGCCGTAATTGGCTTGAACTAACACGCCGACGGTGTACCCGCCGTCTTGGGCCTTCAACACGCGCGACGAAGTTCCAGTCCCGCCCTTGAATCCGTGCGCGATCATACCGGTGCCGCCTCCCACATTGCCCTCGGCAACGCAGCCCGACCGGGCACTGTCGAGGGCGTGGAAGACGTGTTCAGCCCGCACGTGGAACCCGTCGATGTCATTCAGGCCGCCGTCGTACGTCTCCGCCACGACCGGGAGCGACCACGGCTGCGAGTTCGACCCGAGCCGGGCTCGCATCCATTGAATGACGGCATCGCGGACGATGCCGACGCTGTGCGTATTTGTGATCAGGACCGGACCTTCGAGGAAACCCGATTCCTCGACCCAGGTTGTGCCGGTCATTTCGCCGTTGCCGTTCAACGTGAACCACGCGGCAAAGCAGTTATCGGTGCTCGTCTTGCCTCTCGGAAGAACGGCCGTCACACCGGTGCGAACCGGACCCTCGCCCACGACAAGCTTGCCCGTCCCTTCGACCAACGTCGTCATGCCGACCTCAACGCCGGCGACGTCCGTGATCGCGTTGAGCGGACCCGGCGAACCATCAAAAGGGATACCTAGGTCGCGGGCGCGAGGCTGGCCCAGGGAGAGCGTGACCAACGTGAGGAGAGATCCAAGGAGGTACTTCATGGAAGGATGTAGGATTGAGGAGCGAGGATGAATGAAGGAATCTGAGCTATCGGTCCGCCCTCCCAATGAGCGAACGCTCCAGCCCTTTGAGCATCATTCGACATTCTTCGTAACGACCCAGCAGGTCTTTTCGAACAGCATCATGGATGTATCCCTTACCGTGGGCTACCGTCAAATGGTGACGAGTCTCCCTGACCTCTGCGAGGGATCGGTTGATCCCTTCAAGATACATTTTGATGTGTTTGTTGCTCCAACCTTCCGCGAGATTCGCAGGGGCCGAATTGGATGAGCGGCGAACCTGAGAACCGAGTTCATACAGCTCAAATTTGGGAAATGTCAATGAGATCTCATGTACTTCAAAGACGAGCATAAGAAGACGCTGATACACGATGAGATCTTCATAGCTTCGGATCTGTGGCATGGCTTCCCCCTCAGGAAGTGGTCTATGCGATGTGGTCTGCAGGTCCGTCTCAGGAACCGATGAAAACTCCATCATCCCTCATCCTCGATCCTTCATCCCTCTCCTGTCTCAGAGCTTGAACCACTGCTCCACCTCTTCTTGCCGCTCTCCAGTTTCGCTCTTGTGGTGAAACTCGTTCGTCCTCGTCGAATACTCGTATTCCTCCCCCCAAGCCTTGTGGTTCTGCGCGATCTCTCCGATCGCGGCCACCACCCGGTCCACCTCCGCGTCGGTCGTTGTCGGATGGAGCGAGACGCGCACCCAACCCGGCTTCGCCGACAGGTCGCCATGGTCGATCTTGTCCGTGATCTCCGCCGAAGTGGCCCGGTCGACGTGCAACAGGTAATGACCGTACGTACCGGCGCACGAACATCCGCCCCGCACCTGGATACCGTATCGGTCGTTCAGCAGCTTCACGATGAGATTGTAATGAACGTTCTCGACGTAGAACGAAAAGATCGGCAAGCGTTCACGATGGGCGTCGGCAAGGATGACCAGACCGGGGACCTTCGACAGGCCGCGGAACATCCGCTCGCAGAGCTGTGCCTCGCGGGCCGCCATCATCTCGACCCCCATCTCCTCTTTCAGCTTCACCGCCAGCGCCGACCGGATCGCTTGCAGGAATCCGGGCGTCCCTCCGTCCTCGCGGATCTCGATCTCGGGAGCATACCGATGTCCGCCCCACGGATTGGTCCACAAGACGGTTCCGCCTCCCGGCTGGTCGGGCGTCTTCAGATGATACAGCGATGAGTCGAAGATAAGCACCCCCGACGTACCGGGGCCGCCAAGGAATTTGTGGGGGGAAAAGGTGATCGCGTCGAGCTTCTCGAGCGGATCGGCCGGATGCATGTCGATGGCCGCGTACGGAGCCGCCGCCGCGAAGTCCACGAATGCCCATCCGCCATGTTGATGCATCAGCCGCGCCAGCGCGCGATAGGGCGTTCGGATCCCGGTGACGTTTGAGCAAGCGGTGAACGAGCCGATCTTGACCTTCCGATGACGGTAGGCATCGAGCTGGACCTCGAAGTCTCCCAGGTCGACAAGGCCCTGACGATCGGGACGGATCACGACGACGTCGGCGATCGTCTCTTCCCAGGTTGTCTGGTTGGAGTGATGCTCCATGTGCGTCACGAATACCACCGGCCGCTCGTCGGCCGGAAGCTGTACGCGGTCGCGCAATTGTTCGGGCACGCGCAGGCCGAGGATGCGTTGGAGCTTGTTGATGGCCGATGTCATTCCGAACCCGACGTGCAGCAAGACATCTCCCGGCCCGGCATGAACGTGCTTCTTGATGATCTCGGCAACGTGGTGATACGCCTGCGTCATCGTGGTGCCCGTGACGTTCGTCTCCGTGTGGGTGTTACCGACGAACGGTCCGAATGTTTCCTGCATTCTCTGCTCGATGGGAGCATACAGCCGGCCGCTGGCGGTCCAATCCACATAGAGAATGGACTGTTCACCGTAGGGTGACATGAAGCGCTGGTCGATGCCGACAATCTGACGGCGGAATCGGTCAAAATGGGTCTCGAGCGAGACGTATTGCGTTTGGGCTTGCATACCGTGTTCTCGTGACAGAGGGAATAAAATACCGTTCAGTGACGGCAATTCCAACGTTGTCACCGGACGAGACTCACGCGGCAATGGTCGGTGCGGCCCTCCGTTGCAAGTCGCACAAGATATATGCCGCTGGGATGGCACGACGCATCCCACGAGGTCACATGTTGGCCGGTTGACCGTTCCCCGTCGACCAGCACGGCGAGCTCTCTTCCCAGGAGATCCATCACCGACACTTTCACCCATCCACTCTCCTTCATCCTCCACGTGATCTGAGTCGTAGGATTGAACGGATTCGGAAATGTCCCGATGATCCGGGACTCTTCCCGGTCCGTTGAGGGCAGATCAGCCACGGGCGTGATGCCAGCGATGCTGGCGGTCTTTGCGTAGATCCGCCCATTGTTCGCATCCAGTCGCCCGTCGAGCCATGCGTAGACCAGCACGCCTCCGGGTCCCAGGGCAACATCCGGCTGGATCGAGGCATCAACAGCGTACGAGTTCGTCACCTCTGTGATGGGCGTCAGTGCCGCACCCGCCGAAGAGAAGGCGCGTGTCTTTGCCGTGTAGCGTTGACCGGCGACGGAGTCGGCCCACGTCACGACGAAGTCGCCGGAAGCATCCATCACAACTCCGGGAGGATACGCCTGAAGCACCGAGTTGCTCGCCGTCAGCTTGAATTCGGGACCGGCAGCAGCGCCGGAATTGTTGTAGAGTCGGGCGTAGAGATCTCCGCCTGGATTGCTCCGCGTATCGATCCACACGACGACAAACGATCCGGCGGCATTCATTGCAACCCGTGCGAACTGATTGTATCCGTCGGCAGGGTCGGTGTTCACTCTGATATTCCCGCCAGACGCGGCGCCGTTCACGAAGCGCTGGAGGTACACATCGCCCGTTGAAGCGTCTGTGCGGCCGTCGGACCATACGGCCGCGATGTGCGTGCCGTTGCTGGATACGAACGGATAGACCCGATTATTGGCGGCATTGTCCGAGATCGTGACCGCGTCGCCGAGAAGCGCCCCTGACGCACCATCGACGACGGAGAGACCGATGTTGTAAGTGCTTCCCACGTAGTATCGGTAGGCGACGATGAAGTTCGAGCCGTGCGACGAAACGGACGGTTGGTAGCCGTACCCGCTCCCCAACCCACCGACCTTGTTCACCTGCACGTTGACGGCCGTTCGAACCCCTGACTGGTTGAACGCGGCGAAGTAGACATCATCAAACTTGATGCTCTCGATCGTGGTGCGAGCATCGACATGGTAGGCAACGATCAGAGCCCCCGACGGCAGGAACAGCGCACCCGAATGGTACAAGGAGAACTCCGAAAAGAAGCCGAATGCCAGTCCATCGGCCCTGGCGTTTGAGATGATCGACGTCCCGGTCGGCTGGAACATCGAAAGGAAAATGCTTCCGGACCCCGCCAGGCGCCCATCGCTCGTCGGCCGCTCATCTCCCCACGAGACCGCGAATTGACCGTTGGGACTGGCGGCGACCGACGGACGATAGACATAGCGGTTGGTCTGTGCACTGACCGCGAAATCGCTGATGAGCGTGGTGAACTGAGCCGCCGCGGAGAAGCTGAGGCCCATCATCAGGCCGAGGATTCTCCACGATACCCGTAGGCGCATGGGTGAACCTTTTCGGTGTTGATGAGGAAGTGCGCGTCATGAAATGTAGTCCGGGATTCTCGTCCCTGCAACTTCCCCGGTCCACGGTTCTGAGGACGCAGAGGCCGTACGCGCCGACGCCCTGAGGACCTTCTCCCCAGGGCGTGGCGGTTTCCACACGTCGCTTCTTGATGACGAGTCACCTGGACGTGATTCGTCAAAGCACTCTTGACTGTCAACTGATCACTGACCTCTGATCATCGACACCTGGATGCTTCCATCTGCTCTCTACTCCACCACTTTTCCATCGCCGTCGAGGAACTTCACCTCGCCGTAGCCCAGTTCACGCACCGATTTCTCGATCTTCGCCCGGTCGCCCACAACCACCCACACGACGGACGATGGCCGCACGACCTGCTTCGCCGCCTCATTCAGTTGCGACAGCGATGCCCCGCGGACGCGGTCGGCATACGTCTGGAAGTAGGTGTCGGCATATCCAAACCGAACGATCTCATTGATCGATCCTGCGATCGCGTTCATCGTCTCCCATGAACCGGGAAGCTCCAGGATCTTGCTCTCCCGAACCTTCTTCCATTCGTCCTCGTTCACCGGCCGGGAGGAGAGCACATCATTCAACTCCTTCGCGATCTCTTGCATCGACTCCTTCGTCTTGTCGGTCTGCACCGGAGCGTAGACGATGAACGGACGCTGGCCCCGAGCCGCCCACAACAGCGACTGCGCCCCATACGACCAGTGCTTGTCTTCGCGGAGGTTCATGTTGATGCGGGCCGTGAACGATCCGCCCAGCGCCGTGTTCATCATGTCGATGGCGATCTCGTTCGGGTTGTTCTGCGGCGGGGCGATGTGGCCGGCCAGGATCACCGACTGAAGAGCGCCCGGTTTGTCCATGATATAGACGGTCTGCCGCGTCGGCTCGACACTCGTCACGTTCTTCGTCGGGACCGTTCCCGGCTTCCATGCCTTGAACAGCCGCTCGAGCTTCGGCTGGATCTCCGCGAGCGTCGTCTTGCCGACGACGACGAGCGTGGCATTGTTCGGACGGATCCATGTCTCGTGGAACTTCACGAGGTGCTCACGCTTCAGCGCCGCCACCGCCGCTTCGGTGCCCGAACCGGTGAACGGTACGCTGTAGGCGTGGCCGGAACCGTACAGCAGCTGCGGGAAGACGCGCAGGGCCATCTGGATCGGCGTCGCCTTTTCACGCTGGATCTGTGCGATCGTTTGCTTCTGCTGACGGTCCAGTTCCTCTTCGGGGAAGGACGGATCCAGGATCACGTCGGCCCAGATCTCCATTGCCGCATCCATCGTTGACGTCAGGGTCGACAAGGTCACCGCCGACATGTCAAGGTCCGAACCCGTGCCCAGCCCCGCCCCCAAGAGCGCCAGATCCTCGCTGATCTGCAGGGCCGTTCGCTTCTTCGTCCCTTCATCCATCATGTTGAGCGTCATGGAGGCCGTCCCGGGTGTTGCAAACTGGTCGGCGGCATAGCCGGCGTCAAACCGCATCGAGAGATTGACCATCGGGATCGACGGGACCTCGGCCAGGATCACCTTGACGCCGTTGGAGAGCGTTGCACGCTGGAGCGCCGGGAAGCTCGCCTTCGGAGGCTCTCCCGCCTTCGGAAGCTGCTTGCGGACCGTCGAATCCGTCGGTGCGGCGGCCAGCTTCGGGAACGGATGCACTTCGAGCGTGTAAACGCCGTCGCTCAGCCAGGTCTTCGCGGCCGACTGGATGGACGACACAGATGCCGACTGCACGCGCTGGAGCGTTGTCTTGTAGTGTTCAGGGTTGCCAGCATAGGTCTGACTCATGGCCAGGATGTCCGACTTGCCTCCGAAGCCGCCGATGCGTTCAACTCCCCTTACGAAGTTGGCCACGTACTGCGTCCGAACACGCTGCACTTCTTTGTCGGTCGGGCCCGACTTGAGCAGGGCGGCCAGCTCGTCGTCGACCATCTGCTCAGCCCTGGCGAGGTCCTCGCCCGGCTTGACCGTGACCATGATATAGAAGAGCGATGCGATCTCGCGACTGTCAAGGAACGACGAAACGTTCGTCGCGATCTGCTTCTCGTAGACGAGCTTTTTGTACAGCCGGGAGGTCTTTCCCGAAGCCAGGATGCTGGCCGTCAAGTTCAACATGTCATGGTCGGCCGTTCCCCATGCCGGGACGTTCCATACTTTGTAGATGCGCGCTTGCGGAACGCGGTCCTGGGTCACCTGGCGCTGATGGCCCGTGCGCTTGGCCACCCACTGCTGGTGCCTCGCGACCGGAGGACCCGGCGGAATGTCGCCAAAGTACCGTTCGACCTTCTCGAGGGCGGTCTTGCCGTCGATATCGCCAGCGACGACCAGGACGGCGTTGGCGGCGCCGTAGTACGACCGGAACCACTCCTTCACGTCGTCGAGCGACGCGGCATTGAGGTCTTCCATCGAACCGATGACCGTCCACGAGTACGGGTGCCCCTCCGGCCAGACGCTCTTCGTAATGAGCTCCTCGGTCATACCGTACGGCTCGTTCTCACCCTGACGCTTCTCGTTCTGAACCACGCCCCGCTGTTCGTCGAGCTTTGCCTGCGTGATAGCACCAAGCAGATGTCCCATGCGGTCCGATTCCATCCACAGCGCGACGTCGACGGCGGACGTCGGTACGTTTTGGAAGTAGTTCGTCCGGTCCTCGTTGGTCGTGCCGTTCAGATCGGTCGCCCCCAGACGTTCGAGCACCTGGAAATAGTCGTCGTTGAAGTTCTCGCTGCCGTTGAACATCAGATGTTCGAACAGATGAGCGAAGCCGCTCTTCCCCGGCTTCTCATTCTTGGAACCGACGTGATACCACACATTCACGGCGACGATGGGCGCTTTGCGGTCCTCATGGACCAGCAGCGTCAGTCCATTCTTCAGCACGAACCTCTGGTACGGAATGTCGATGTCGACCATCGTTCCTTGGTTTCCCTTCTTCTGAGCGATAACCGCCAGCGGGATGGCGATCAACATCATCGCAAATGCTGCATGCTTCAACATGAGGATAGCCTCCATGAGTTGGTCAAACCTTCTAGTTGACGGGATTTGTTGGGAGAGGTTTCAATATAGACAGACTTATGCTCCGACATCGCCTTCATCCGCCGGAGATTCGAGCACCGGTTGGCGATGCAACCGGAGACCGAAGTAAGGCATCCAGCGACACGAGTTCCGCCGGGACCATCAATGGCATGATGGTCCATACCGAAAAAAGGGCACTCTATCGTGCTGTTTGCGCGTCATTTTGGGCTATTCAGGGTGCAACTTTTCTCTTGACTTTTCGATATCAAGATAATATCATTTTGCTAGCACCCAACGAAAGGACGCCACCATGAAAGCCATCACCGAACGCAACGCAAGCCGCATCTCGGGATTCCTTCCCCTCTTCATCTGGATCGCGGCTTTGCTCGCCGACTGCTACCTCATCTACTACGGAGCCTCCAACGACGAGACGATGGTCCTCTGGATCGTCTTCCCCGTTTTCGCGTTGCTCTTCCTGACGATGAACAGCTTCTTCGTCGTGCCCCCGAACGAAGCCCGCGTATTGCTCCTGTTCGGCAGATACGTCGGTTCGGTCCGTGAAGAGGGCTTCTGGTTCGTGAATCCCTTCACCACCAAGAAGCGCATTTCCGTCCGTATCCACAACTTCAACAGCGAAAAAATCAAGGTCAACGACCACGACGGCAATCCGATCGAGATCGCGGCCGTCATCGTCTGGCGCGTGACCGACACGGCGCGGGCGACCTTCGACGTCGAGAACTACGAGCAGTTCGTCGCGATCCAGAGCGAAACGGCGATCCGATCGCTCGCGACCGAATACTCGTACGACTCGCACGATGACCGGCCGTCGCTGCGCGGCAACACGATCGAGATCTCCGAGGAGTTGAAGAAGCAGGTGCACACGAGGCTTGAGATCGCCGGCGTCGAGGTGCTCGAATCGCGCATCAGCCACTTGGCCTATGCCCAGGAGATCGCGCAAGCCATGCTTCGCCGACAGCAGGCCCAGGCCATCATCGCCGCACGCAAGAAGATCGTCGAAGGGGCTGTCGGCATGGTGCAGGACGCCTTACGGATGCTGAGCGAGCAGCACATTGTTGAGCTCGATGAGGAGAAAAAGGCGACGATGGTCAACAACCTTATGGTCGCGCTCGTCTCAGAATCCGAGGCCCAGCCGATCATCAACACCGGTACGCTATACTGACGGACGACCTTTCCAATGGCAATGACCGAAAGGGCCTTGCGATGTCCATCACGCATCTGATCCGAGAATTCGCCATCACCGGCGCCGTTGCTCTGGCCGTTAGTGCCTTCGTCGCCTACATGTACGCACTCACGGTCCACGGGGCGGGCTTGATCGACTGGGAAACGTCGGTCCGTCTTGCTCTGACCCTTGGTATCGTGATTCCCTTGGCCCACCGGCGTACCGTTCCCAGCGGGACGGACGCATAATTGATGATGGCGGAAAAGAAGAACATACTGCTGCGTGTCGACAAGGAGTTGTATGCCTCGATCGCCCAGTGGGCGGCGGACGACCTGCGCAGCATCAATGGGCAGATCGAGTTTCTGCTGTCCGAGGCGGTCAGACGGGCGGGGCGGCGGACAACGCCACGATCGGCCGACGCCCCGCCTCCTCCGGAGCAACCATGAGCACCATCGCCGATCTTTCGGGCGCCATCCTGCGCTGGCGCCAACCTTCGATCTTCAAGGAACGGCATGAGCTGGTGGCCGACGACGGAACGGTTGTGGCACGCCTCAATGGTACGGGAAAATTCCTTACGGAGCGGTTCACAGCCGAAGGCTTCGGAGGGAGGTGGGAGTTCATCTTCCCCGACTTCTGGCGACTGACCGTCGGCATCCGTGAGTCGGGAATGGATCTTCCGTTCGCGACGCTCTCCGGCAAGGCCTTCTCCATGGAGAAGACGCTGGAGCTCCCCAAAGGCGAGCGATGGAGGGTCGCCTATCGCATGTGGAAGGGGATCTACGAGGTAACGGATGGTCGCGGGATGCCGGTTCTGAGCGCACGATCCCGTCTCTCGTTCAAGTGGAATGCCGAAGTATCGATCCCCTCGAACGCCGCCTCCCTCGAACGATTCCCGTGGCTCGTGATGCTGATCTACATGCTGCAGGTGCGCCAGCGCCGTCGGGCCTCGCACGCATAAGCGATCGCATGTCGTCAGCGCCGGCCGCGTGAGCCCCCGAACCGGGCTCGAGCCATGGTGCGCGGTCCGGTCCGTCCTTCGCGCGGCCGCCGCCGGACCTGGGGGCGCGGTGCCACCAGATCGAACGAGTGGTCGATCATGCGATAAACCTCGGCGGTCGGAACCGACCCGTCGAGCAACACGGTGTTCCAATGCCGCTTGTTCATGTGGTACCCCGCTGTTACCCCCTCGTAGCGCTCCCTCCACTCCACGGCCTGCTCCGGGTCCGATTTGAGGTTGATCTGGAGGGGTACCTTGACAAGGTTGGCCAGCAAGAAGATCTTACCCTTCACCTTGAAAACGAGCACGTCGTTGCCGAACGGCATGCCCTCGGTGACATGACCGGGTTTGTTACGGCAGTAGGTGCGGATCTCGTCGAGCGTCAGCGGCATGCCGCAAGATACGCCGCTCCATGAAAAGACGAAAGCCGGCCAGGTTGTTCACCCAGCCGGCTTCCGCATTCACTTCTGACCTCTGGCGTCTGACTTCTGTCCTCTGTCGCAGACCTTCCTCAGCCTCAGCTTCCGGTCACATACGGGTATCCCTTGATCTCCGTCGTCGGATTGAACTTCGTGCCGGGCATCGTATCGTAGAACATGGCGTTCGCACCGTAGAGTAGCGATTTGGCATCGTAGCCCAACGTGCGGAGGATGAACGCAACCGACGCGCTGGTCTGGCCGGTGTAGCAATAGATGACCACCGGCTTGTCCGTCGGAAGGGTCTTAAGGTTGGTCGCCAGTTTCAGGTCCGATTTCGGGGTGTACTGCACCGCCCCCGGCACATGGCCGGCGTTATATTCGGCAGCGGGCCAGTAGTTGACGATGTAGTAGCCCGTCAGGTTGGCATACAGGTTGGAATTGCTGATGCTGGCCGGCGTGAAGCCTTCTGTCAGCAGGGCGTTCACGCGGGCCGCCAGGATCTCGGCGCCGGTCGTCTTTCCCGTCGAAAGGGTCGGCAGATTCCCCGCCGCGTTCTTTGCGGTGGCCGTCGTAACGAGCGTGGATGCGCGCGTATTCGTCATGTTCGTCATCCACCGATTCTGGGCGAACACGCTGTCCCAAGAGCACATGCCCCATTTAAGCGAGTAGACGTTGTTGTAGCCCATCAGGCGGAGGGCCGCCACGCCGAATCCCGCGGTCTGTCCGGTGTAGCAGGCCACAACGACCCGGGTGTAGGACGCAGCGTTGATCCCCTGCACGTGGGTCAGGAGGTTCGCCAGCGTGACGTTCACAGCGCCCTGGATATGGCCGGCCGTGAAGTCGCTCGAAGAACGGATGTCGATGATGTATTGAGTCGTCGGACTGGCCAACTGTGTGGTCCGAACATCAGCCGCCGTGACGATCGCAGGATTAGCGGTGTTGAGATAGTCGCCGCTCGACTCAAGATACGCCGCCAGCACCTCCGCCTCGTTCACCGGCGGGGTCGGTTCGGTGCTTTCTTCTTCGCAACCCGCGACGAAGATCATCATCGGGATCACGAGCAACAGCGACAGCAGTCGTAGGTTTTTCATAAAGGGCTCCAAGATAGGACAGCGTGTGGCGATGCATTAATGGACATTCCAGCCGGCCGGTAGGCGACCATCGACCACGATGCCCTGGTCGGCCGTCAGCTCCCAGCTTTGAAGGTCCGAGTTGAAGAGATACAGATCCTTGTTCCGGAAGGTCGTGCCTTCCTGAATGATGTGGCAGTTATCGTAGCAGGCTTTGCCCGCGCCGACCTGAGTCCGTTTCGTCCAGCGAAGCGTATTGTGTGCGGTCGTGTATTTGAACGTCGGTCGCGCGTCAAAGCTCGGTAGGTTGGCTACGCCGTAGTTCTGCCAGCTGTCGGGTGCCATGAGCGATCGACGCAACGTCGCGAACTTGTACGGCTGATTATTGAAGGTCGACCGCTTGATGTCGGGCAACGGATTCATGCCGATCTTAAAGCCCATGTATGAAGGGATCCGCGCGCCGGCGCCTCCGATGTGGCATGATCCGCAGTTGTTGTAGTCCTGCGAATGGCAGACCCCGCAGTTAAAGGTGTTGATGTGCGTCGTGTGGTAGATGTTTGACGATGCCAGGCCGCCATGACAGTCGGTGCACTTGGGCATCATCGGTACCTTGTAGCGCTGGTCGTACACTTGTCCGTTGCCGTGCAACTCGGTCTTTCCATGACAGTTGACGCAATGGCCGACGGCTGCCAGGTGCACGTCGGGGACCGTGCCAGAACCGATGCCGAAGTAGGCGTGGCCGCCCCGGCTCGTGTGGCATGCAACGCAATTGTCGGTCATGTCGGGGCGCCTGTTGAATTTGTGGCCGTTCAGCAACCCGCCGCCGCCTGCCACGGGGCGGTTGACATGGCACGAACCGCAGCCGCCATGACACTTGGCGCAGTTGACCTTGTAGCCGGCCTGCATCTCCGGAGAAAGCTGGCTGAAGTTCGTCACGCCGCTCCGCAAGGCAACCATGCTTTTCTGTCCCCAGCCCTCTTTGTGGATGCTATTGTGGAACAATCCATTGATGGCGGCATGGCACGGCGAGCACTTGACCTCATGAAGATCCGAGGGATGGCGAATGAAATCGCCGCCATGCGCGACCGCCTTATCGGCGGTTGCTCCGTTGCCGCCATGGCACGAGACGCATCCGTGACGGCCGTGCGTCGACGCCTTGAACGCGGCAAAGCCGGCCCCGCCCATATAGACACGGTCGTAGGGCTCGATGTGCGGGATATCACCTCCGCAACCGCCTCCGGCCGAGGCGGTATCGGGTGAGGCGATCGATTTGAGCAAGGCGTAGTCGGTGTGGCAACCTTCGCATGACGCGGCGGCCGCACCGTCGCTGATCGTGCTGTCATCCGTGACCGCTTCCTTCTCGTTGCAGCCGATCAGGAAAGCACCGGCAGCGAGCAGGACCGTAACCAGGGTCGGTTTCATGCGTTCTGTTCCTCAGTAATGCGTGTCCGCGCCGCTGGCGGGTGTCGGTGTGTCAGCGACCAGTCAACGATCGAGTTGAGCATGTCGCGCAGCCCTGCGACAAGCCGATGTTGTTGTTCGATGGAAAGCGATGCGAGGATCTCAGCGTGCAGTTCCGTCGAGCGACGGTCCACGGCGGCCATCAAGTCCTTGCCGCCGGGCGTCAGGCACAGGATCGCCCCGCGGCGATCGTCAGGGTCCTCCTCACGTCTCACCCAACCGCGGGCCACCAGCACGTCGACGATCCGCGTCAGCCGGCTGCCGCTGATGCCCATCCGGTCGTGCAGTTCACGCTGGCGGAGGATCGAATCCCTGCCGAACAATCGGATGACGCGAAGCTCTGATGCGGCCAGCTCGAATTCGCTCGCCATCATCGATTCCTTCGCCTGGCAGTGGACGAGGAGCTGAAAGGTCAGCTGAGCAACTTCACCCGGGAGCGGTATGGACGCGGGGTTGGGCACAGAAGAATGCCATAAACAACAATTGCTTTTGGCAATTATTATGCCAGACAACTACTGAGGGAATCAAGTGTTTTGGGCACTCGATTCTTACAGGGTGGAAACGAACAGGGGCGTACTGCAGCAGCGAGAAGGAAGGGGGGCTCTCAAAAATGCGACAGGGTCCCACTCGGGGACCCTGCGTGCTGATTGGCTCTGACGCGAAGATCATCCACTACGGTGCGGCAACCACTGATTCAACCATCGCGTCGAATTCCAGCGCCGCACCGTCGGCAACCGCCTTGGGAGCCGTCAACTTGAAGAAGACCATGCCGCCGGGTGCGCTAATGACCGCCCCCAGAAGTTTGTAGTTCGGCTTTACTCCTTGTGATTCCATCATGGGGCCGCCAGGTGAAAGATACGAGCCCTCGATCGCCACGGTCGTGATGGGAATGTTGCCAACGGTACGACTCCTTTTCTCCGTCGTCACGCCATTCTCGAACTGCGTCACCCAACGCTGGATGTTCAGGTCCACGTCGCCTCCCTGTCCGGCACCGAAGAAGAAGACAGCGCATTCCCCGCCTTCGGTCGTTCCCTCGGACGCCGGGAGGGTGTAGGTTGCTGCACGCATCATCCGCGGCGCCCCCTTTTGCCATCGCGAGGGGTAGGACCATCGAATGCCGGCCACGGCGGATTCGTCCGATTCCTTCGTCAAGGGGATATTCGAAGCCCCGCTCTTTCCACCACAACCGGCCAGGATCAGGATCGCCGCCATCAGCAGCCACGGTTGACGCAGCATAGATCTCATCCTTTGTATTCGTGTCAGATTGTGTCTAATGTACGTGAAACGGGACAAAAAAGCGTGGACGGATTCGATCTCGGCTCACCGATCCATGCGGGCATTGTGCTTGCCGTCACAACGGCCGGTACCATGCTTGGCATGGCGATTCGTCGCCGGCATATCCCACCACGGGTGCTTATGATCCTTGCTGTGCTGATCGCTGGTTCTGAGATCGCATGGTACGGATACGTTCTCAGCGGCCCATGGCCCGTCTGGCCCGGCATGCTCCCACTCCACTTGTGCGACGTAACGGTCTGGCTCACGGCGTACGCTGCTTTGCGTCGATCGGTCCGGGCTTTCGGCGTCGCCTACTACTGGGGGTTGGCGGGTACCACGATGGCCCTCCTGACGCCCGATGTCCAGGGTCTCTCGTGGAACTACCCGACCGTCCAATTCTTCGTCTCGCACGGCCTGGTCGTCTCCACGCTTCTGGCGATGGCCGTCTCGGGTGTCGTCAGCATCGACCGTAGGTCGTGGTGGAGGGCGTTGTTCGTGCTCCACGCCTACGCGCTCGCGGTGGCCGCGTTTAACGTGCTCTTTGGAACGAATTACTTGTACCTCAAGAGCAAGCCGTCGGGATCGACGCTGCTCGACCTCTTCGGACCCTGGCCCTGGTATCTCCTCATCGCCGACGCGGCGGGCGCGGTCCTCTTCTATCTCCTGTGGCTTCCTTTCGCACGCCAACACCCCGCGGCGCCGAAGCCCGACGGGGCGTCACATTGAAGAGCGTTGCGGCTCAAGGACCTGGCCTCTATTCCGCCTTCGCGTCGCGTGTCATGAGGTCGTACGTGGCCTGCGTCGGATCCTTCCCTTCGAAGAGCACATGGTAGACCTCGTAAGCCATGGGCATGTCGACGTGGTGCTTCTTCGCCAGCTCATGAATGGCCTTTGAAGTTGCCACGCCCTCCGCAACCATCACCATCTCCCGAAGAATGTCGTCGAGTTTCCTCCCCTTCCCGACCTGTTCGCCGACGTAGCGGTTCCGGCTGTGACGGCTCATACAGGTCACGATGAGGTCGCCGATGCCTGACAAGCCGGCGAACGTGATCGGCTGGGCGCCCATCTTGACGCCCAGGCGCGTGATCTCGTAGATGCCCCGTGTCATGATGGCCGCTTTCGTATTGTCGCCGAAGCCCGCTCCGTCGCTGATGCCAGCCGCGATCGCGATGACGTTCTTGATCGCACCGCCAAGCTCCACCCCGCGGATGTCGTCGTTCACGTAGACCCGGAAGTAGGGCGTCATGAAGGCATCCTGGACGATCTTCGCCGTCTTGTGCCGGAACGACGACGCCACAACGGCCGTCGGGATCTTGCGGCAGACCTCCTCAGCATGGCTGGGACCCGACAGGATCGCCAGATTTTCCCTGCGCTCGTGCTCCAGAACGTCGATGAGCACCTCGGACATCGTCATCAGAGACTCGGCTTCGATCCCCTTTGCGACGTTGCAGATAACAGTGTTCGTCAGGTCAACGTGACGGAATCTCTCGAGGACGGAGCGGAGGAACTGCGCGGGGACCGCCGCGACGATCATGTCGCGGCCGCTGCACGCGGCCTCCACGTCCGCGGAGATCTGGAGCAGCGGAGGGAGGGGTACGCCCGGAAGGAAGGCCTCGTTGAGGCGCGCGGCGCGCATCTTTTCGGCCTGCGCTTCCTTGTACGTCCACAGCGTGACCTGGTGCCCCTTTTCCACCAGGACCAGAGCCAGCGTGGTGCCCCAACTGCCGGCACCGAGAACGGTGACGTTCATGTTCAGACCATGATGGATCGGCCCCGGCGCTCCGACAACCCCCGGCTCACTCCGCAGTGCGCGGGGCCGGTGTGCTCGAAAGTCGGTCAGCTCTCGGCAGACTGTTTGCCGGAGGAACGGGTGATCTTGCTCTCCGTGCCGGCGATCAGACGGCGGATGTTCGTCCGGTGAGAGTAGATGAGGAAGAGTGCGACCCCGATGCTGAAGTAGATCAACGTGTGGTAGCTCGGGATCTGGTCCATGAAGATGTTGTAGCGAACCACGAGGGACAACGGAAACGCCACGGCCGCGGCGATCGAACCCAGGGAAACGTAGCGCGAAGCATACAGGACGACCGCAAAGATGATGATCGAGACGAGAAATTCCGTCGGCGCCACGCCGAGCAGCATGCCGGCACCCGTGGCGATGCCCTTCCCACCCCGAAACCCCGCAAAGACGGTCCACACGTGGCCGATCATCGCCGCCGCCCCGCAGATCAACTGGACCACCGTGAAGTCGTCGAACGGAGTCTGGTTGTAGAATGGCAGCGAAGGATCCCAGAACAATCGGGCGATGAGCGTGGTCGCAGTGACCCCTTTCAGGGCATCGATGACCATCACGAACACGCCCGACTTCCATCCCAACACCCGAAAGACATTCGTCCCGCCCGCGTTCCCGCTCCCCTTCGTGCGAATGTCAAAGCCATGGCGCCACTTCGACAGCATGACGGCCGTCGGGATCGATCCGACGACGTAACTTAACAGCACCACTAGGAGCATGTTGAACATGGCGAACCTGAATGGTTGGTGGGGTTCGTAAATCGAAAATGTCCTGACAAAATATCAGATTGCCGGGGAAAACGCAAGAACGAGAATCAATCCTGCTTGGCGCGCAGCTGGAGGCGCTCGTGGATCAGTTCTGCAAGGTCCAGGTCCTCTTTGGTTGTGATCTTGACATTATCGTACGACCCCTCCACGATGCGGGCCCGGACCCCGATCCGTTCGACCAATGCCGCCTCATCCGTGGAGGTGAAGCGATCCTTGGCCGCCTGACGAAAGGCCCTCAGGAGGATCTCCGCCCTGAAGGTCTGAGGGGTCTGCACCAACCAAAGCGCTGATCGGTCCAGCGTCTCGTCAAAGAACCCGCCCCCTCTGGAGCGACGGATCGTGTCCTTGGGTTGGACGGCCAGGACTGCCGCGCCGTATTCGTTGCAGACCGCGATCGATTGCGAGATCTTTTTCGGGTCGATGAACGGCCGCACGCCATCGTGTACCACGATGATGTCCGACGGCTTTGCCCGGAGCGTTTTGAGCACGAGAGCGACCGAATCCTGCCGTTGCTCGCCCCCCACGATCACCTTGCTCACTTTGTGGAGCCGGTACCGGCTGACGGTCGACTCCATGTCGACGATGGCCGACGAGGGGACGGCGACCGCGACCTCGTCCACATCCGCGCAGTGCTCGAACTGCTGGAGCGTGTGAACGATGATCGGTTTCCCCCTCAGCAGGAGAAACTGTTTTCGGGTGGAACCGCCGAGGCGAGTTCCGGCCCCGGCGGCGGGAATGATCGCAAACACCTTGGGACGACGCGCAGGCATGGAGAGAAGAGTTTATCCACGAACGACGCGAGTAGACACAAAGTGAAAGATGGGAAGACGGCCTGAGCCGTCACGCCACTTCGTGTTTCTTCATGTCAAGTCGTGGATGATGCTTTTTTTGCACGACCGGCCTCCTCACAGCAACAGCATCGCATCGCCGTAGGAATAGAACCGGTATCCTTCCTTGATGGCCCTCTTGTAGTGGCGCATCAGGAATTCATGACCGGCAAAAGCGCTGACGAGCATCAGGAGGGTCGATTCCGGCAGGTGAAAATTCGTGATCAGCCGGTCGGTGATCTTGAATTCGTACGGCGGGAAGATGAACTTATCCGTCCATCCCCGGGCCGGCTTCACGTGGCCGTCGGACGTCACGCTGGACTCCACTGCGCGGCAGGCGCTCGTCCCCACGACAACGACGTTCTTCTTGTTGTCGATCGCCTTGTTGATGATGTTCGCCGACTCCGACGGTATTTCGTAATACTCCGAGTCCATCTTGTGCTTTGTCAGGTCCTCGACCTCGACCGGCCGAAATGTCCCCAGTCCGACGTGCAGCACGACCGGGGCGATCTTCACCCCCTTCTTCTCGATCTTCTTGAGAAGGGTCTTGGTGAAGTGCAGACCGGCGGTCGGAGCCGCGACGGCTCCGAGAACGCGGGCATAGACCGTCTGGTAGGCTTCCTTGTCTTTGTCTGTCGGCTCGCGCTTGATGTAGGGGGGCAGGGGCGTCAGGCCGATGCGCTCAATGATCTTGAAGAAGTCCCCCTTGTGGTTGAACCGCACCGTGCGACCGCGCGAGGTCGTGTTGTCGATGACCTCGCACCACAGCTTGCCGTCGTCAAAGAAGATCTTGTTGCCGATACGCACCTTGCGGGCCGGGTCGACGATGACGTCCCAGATGTTGTCCTCGGCATTGAGCTCACGCAGAAGGAAGACCTCGATCCGCGCATTCGTCTTTTCCTTCTTCCCGTACAGCCGCGCCTGGAAGACCCGCGTCTCATTCACGACGAGCACGTCACCCTTCTGCAGATAGTCGGCCACGTCCGTGAACCGTCGATCTTCTGCCGTTTCGGTCGACCGGTTCAGGACCATCAGCTTCGAATGGTCGCGGGGCGACACCGGATGCTTCGCCACGAGATTGCGGGGAAGCGGATAGCGGAAATCTGAAAGCTTCATTGATTGTTGTCCTTCGGTTCATGAACGGACCGCCAGGGTCCCGGCCGCTGGATGCCGCGCCGGGACCCTGCGGATGGTCCAAACAGGTCCGCTGAGGAGGATCGATGCCTCCGCGGACCGACCTACCGTTTGCGGGCCTTCGCCTTCGAGGCCTTGACAGGCGCGTTGGCGATGGCAGCCCGGGCGGCCGCTAGACGGGCAATGGGCACCCGGAACGGAGAGCAGCTGACGTAGTTCAGCCCGAGGAGATGGCAGAACTCGATGCTTGACGGCTCACCTCCGTGTTCTCCGCAGATCCCCAGCTTGATGCCGGGACGGCTCGCCTGCCCCTTCTCGACCGCGATCTTCATAAGACTGCCGACGCCCGTGCGGTCCAGCACTTCGAACGGATCCTTCGGATAGATCTCCTTTTCGACGTACGGCGTCAGGAAGCGGGCCGCGTCATCGCGGCTTACGCCGAGCGTGGTCTGCGTGAGATCGTTTGTGCCGAATGAGAAGAACTCGGCAACCTTTGCGATCTCGTCAGCCGTCAGCGCGCCGCGCGGGATCTCGATCATCGTGCCTACGAGATAGGGGAACTTCACGCCCTGCTCCTTCATGACCGCCTCGGCCTGGGCGCGAACAATGGCGGCCTGGTGCTCCAACTCCTTCACGTTGCCGACGAGCGGGATCATCACTTCCGGCAGCACATCGATCCCCTTTTTCTTCGTCTGCGCCGCCGCCTCGAAGATGGCCCGAGCCTGCATCTCGGTGATCTCGGGGTAAATGATACCCAGACGGCATCCGCGGAAGCCCAGCATCGGGTTGAATTCATGCAGCGATTCGACGCGCGCCTTCACCTTCTCGAACGGCACGCCCATCTGCTGGGCGAGCTCGCGTTGGGCCTTCTCGTCGTGCGGCACGAACTCGTGGAGGGGCGGGTCGATCGTGCGGATCGTCACCGGCCGCCCGTTCATCACCTCGAAGATGCCGCCAAAGTCGTTCCGCTGGAGCGGAAGCAACTTCGCCAGGGCCGCGCGCCGCTGCTCGACCGTATCCGCCAGGATCATCTCGCGCATCGGGCCGATCTTCCCTTCGCCGAAGAACATGTGCTCCGTGCGGCAGAGGCCGATGCCTTCGGCGCCGAACGCCACGGCGTTCGCCGACTGGTCGGGCTGGTCGGCGTTCGTCCGGATCTTCAATGTCCGGTACTTGTCCGCCCATGACATCACCTTCGCGAACTCCTGGTAGACCGGCGCTTCTTTCGGGTTCATCGTCTTGTCGATAAGGACCTGTAGCACCTCCGACGGTCGGGTCTGCAACTTGCCCTCGATCACCTCGCCGGTCGTGCCGTCGACGGAGATCCAGTCACCCTCCTTCAGCGTCTTACCCTTCACCTTCATCGTGCGCGACGCGTAGTTGATCTCGAGCTCACCGCACCCAGCCACGCACACCTTGCCCATCTGACGCGCGACGAGCGCGGCATGCGACGTCATGCCGCCCCGGGCCGTCAGAATACCGACCGCCGCATCCATGCCCTTGATATCCTCGGGCGATGTCTCGATGCGGGTGAGAATGACGGTCTCGCCACGCTTCGCCCATGCTTCGGCGTCGGGAGCGTTGAACACGATGCGGCCGGTCGCAGCGCCCGGACCGGCGTTCAGACCTTTTGCAAGCAAGCGCCCGCCGTTGACCGCGGCCGCCTTTTCCTTGAGGTCGAAGATCGGCCTCAGCAGTTGGTTGAGCGCGTCGGGCTCGATGCGGGCGAGCGCTTCCCGGTCGGTGATCAGCTTCTCGCCCACCATATCGACAGCGATCTTGATGGCGGCGAAGGCCGTGCGCTTGCCGACCCGGCACTGGAGCATGTACAGCTTGCCTTGCTGGATCGTAAATTCGATGTCCATCATGTCGCGATAGTGCTTCTCGAGGATCTTGCGGTTCTTCTCGAGCTGTGCGTAGATCTTCGGGTTCTCCTTCTTCAACTGACTGATCGGGAGCGGCGTACGGGTGCCCGCCACGACGTCCTCGCCCTGAGCGTTCATCAGAAACTCGCCGTAGAACACGTTCTCGCCCGTGGCCGCGTCGCGCGTGAACGCAACGCCCGTGCCCGAATCATCGCCCATGTTGCCGAACACCATGCTCTGGATGTTCACGGCCGTGCCCCATGAGGACGGGATGTCGTACATCTTCCGGTAGGCAATGGCTCGTTCGTTCATCCACGAGCCGAACACGGCTCCGACCGCCCCCCACAATTGCCGCATCGGGTCGTCCGGGAAGTCCTTGCCGGTCCGCTCCTTGATCGCCGCCTTGAACTTCACGACCAGCGACTTCAGGTCCTCGGCCGTCAGGTCCGTATCGGACTTCACACCTTTGGCGTGCTTGACGCTTTCAATGATCTCTTCGAACGGATCGATGGCATCCTTCCCTTCAGGACGGAGCCCAAGCACGACGTCTCCGTACATCTGAACGAACCGGCGGTAGGAGTCATACACGAACCGCGGATTCCCGGTCTTGTCAATGAGGGCTTGGGCGGTCTTGTCGTTCAGACCGAGGTTGAGAATCGTATCCATCATGCCCGGCATCGAGGCACGAGCACCCGAGCGGACGGAAACAAGCAACGGATTCTTCGCGTCGCCAAGCCGGGCACCCATGGCTTTTTCGACCTTGGTGAGCGCCTCCTTCACCTGCTTCTCGAGGACCTTCGGGTACTTCCGTCCATTGTCGTAGTAGTAGGTGCAGACCTCCGTCGTGATCGTGAACCCCGGAGGTACGGGCAGACCGATGTTGACCATCTCGGCCAGGTTGGCACCTTTGCCGCCAAGGAGGTTCTTCATCCCGGCGGTCCCTTCGGCCTTCTTGCCGCCGAAGAAGTAGACGTACTTTGGTGTTGCCATGGGAACGATGCTTCCTTTCTATGCAGTGATGTGAGTGTTCGGAGCTGGGAAAAACTGGCATGAACCGCCAAGAGCGCCAAGACAAGTAACGTCAATGACTCGCCAAGGACACTCGTGAATGGTCATGCGGTTTGTATACTGGTTGATTCGTTCCTTACTACAATACTCTTGGCGTCCTTTGCGTCCTTTGCGTTCTTTGCGATCCTTGTCGCGACCTCCCCGGCCGATCTACTCGCGCTCCGCCCGGAACCTTCGCGCATCCTTCAGAAAGAGCCCCGCCAGATTCCTCGACAGCACGGTCTCCGGTATGCGCTCCGGATGCCACTGGACTCCCACCAAGAACGGCATCCCTTCCTTCGATGACCACTCCACGGCCTCGATGACCCCGTCGGGCGCGAATCCCGTGGCCTTCAAACCGTTGCCGAGCCGGTCGACCGCCTGATGGTGTGATGTGTTCACGTCGGCCTCGCGCGCGGCGGCCGCAAAATACAGCAATGCGTGAGGGTCGATGTGTACCGTGTGGCCCTCGGGACGCCGATGATCGTCAAACCCTGACGACCTGAGGTCGGCGTGCAGACTCCCCCCCAGCGCGACGTTCAAGACCTGCATTCCGCGGCAGACTGCCAACATCGGAAGGTTCAACTCGAGCGCACGCTCAATGAGCCGCATCTCATAGATGTCGCGCTCCAAGACGACCCCCTCGGTCCGGTCGAGGAGATCATCCCGGCCGTAGAATTTGGGATGGACATCCCCTCCTCCGGTCAAGAGAACTCCGTCCAGGCCTTCGATCCGCACCTGGTGCTCGGCCCGGGTCGAGAGGAGCTGGAGGTCGGCCTCCGGATCGACGCCGCGCAGCCAGGCGCGATAGTCGTCGACCTTTGAAGGGGTCCTGTGGTCGTCGGTCAAACCGATGCGAAAGGCGCGAGTAGATGTCATCGTCGAGTATGGACTCTGCTGCCAAGCGGCCCTGCCTGCAACTCGACTGAGCTCGCCGAAGTCCGGCAGACAGGGGCTCGAAGGAGCCACAAAGCACAGAACAGATCAGCGAAGGACCGCCTACGTCGTCGCAGATGCTTGGATGAGCATCCTCTCAAGTCCCTCAGCATCGGTCACGAATTCCTGCCGGATGGTCACGACGTAGACCGGCAGGTCATGCAGCATTCGCTTGGCTCGTTCGCTGGTGAAGCGGACCAGGTCTTTCTGCGTTGTCAGCACCAGCGAAGCGCCGAGATCACCGAACCTGGCCTTGATCCGTTCGACGTCGCCGTCCGTATACTGATGATGATCGCCGAACCGAAGGTGGCCGACCGACACAATTCCCAACTCGCGACAGGTCGCCTCGAATGAATCCGGATCTCCGATCCCCGAGACGAGCAGCGCCCGCTCGTCTTTGAGCTTACCCAGCTCGCAGGCAGCCGGTGGCGCGGCACGCCGGATGGCGTGGGCCCCTGTTCGAACCCCGAACAGGGGCGCCGCCGTTCCATGGATCCGGCGGCGGGCGGCGTCGAAGGCCTGCGCCGACGCGCACCTCGTGACGACCACCGCGCCGGCGCGCTTCAGCGAGTGCATCGGTTCGCGTCGATCCCCCGCGGGGAGCAGCGCGTCGCCTTCGAGCGCCTCGCGCGCAGTGACGAGCACAATATCCAGGTCGCGTGCAAGTCGTCGATGCTGAAACCCGTCGTCGAGGATGATGACCTGCGCGCCGTGCTCGCGAACCAACGTTTCAGCGCCCCGTACACGGTCTTCGTCGACCGCGATAACGACGGGCGGACCCGACCGTTCCGCGGCGAATGTCTGCGCCAGGAGCGCCGGCTCGTCTCCGACGTTCGATGGATCCGCATCGCATGTCGCACCGCCGAGCGCCAGCCGGAATCCGGAGGTCGACCGTCCGTATCCCCGGCTCAGAATGCCGACCTGCAGGCCTCGTGCGCGGAGCAGGCGCGCCGCCCACTCGACGAACGGGGTCTTGCCCGTGCCGCCCGCCGCCAGGTTCCCGACAGAGATCACGGGAACGGCGGCCCGCGCCACCGGCAGCCAGCCGCGGTCGTACATCTGATTTCGAATCCATACGACCGCCCCGAACAGCCAGGCGAAGGGGGCGCCCATGACGCGACGAAGGCCCATCGCTCACGCGGCCGACAAGATCTGCTCGGCCACCCGCGCCGCCGCTCCCGGAGAACCGAGGAGCTCCCGCACGCGCCGAAGTTCCGCCCGCATCGCTTCCAAGCGGGCCTCGTCATCCAGCAGCGACAGTGCTTCTCGTACGAGCCTTCGAACGACCACGCGATGCTGGATGAACTCCGGAACGACCTTTTTTCCCGCGACGATGTTCACCAGTCCGATGTTCTTCACGGTGACCAGCATCCGGCCGATCAAGTACGTGAGCCACGATGTCTTGTAGAGCACGAACATCGGCGTCTCGAAAAGCGCCGTCTCGAGCGTCGCCGTCCCCGAAGTAACGAGCGCAAAAGACGCGTGGTCCATCAATTCGTACGTCGCACCTTTGACCAGCGGGACCTCGCCCACCGGATACATGGACCGGAAATAGCGTTCCTCGAGAGTCGGGGCGACTCCAATGGCCAATTGCATGTCCCGATCGCGGGCGATCGTCTTGCCGGCCTGCAGCATCGCCGGGAAGATGTGTTCGATCTCCTGCCGCCGCGAACCCGGCAACAGCGCCAGGATCGGCTTCCCCGGCTCCAGTCCGAATCGCTTCCGAAAATCCTTCTCCTCCATCTGCGATACGGCCGATTCGAGCAGGGGATGCCCCACGAATTCCACGTCGATCCCCTCCGACCGGTACACGTCCACCTCGAACGGAAAGAGGACGAGCATCTTGTCGACAAGCGTCCGCATCTTCTTGACGCGCGATCGATGCCAGGCCCAGACCTGCGGACTGACGTAGTAGACGACCTTCAGTCCCTTTCTCTTGGCGACGGCCGCGAAACGAAGGTTGAAGCCCGGATAGTCAATGAGCACGAGGACGTCCGGTCTTCGAAGGGTGATGATCTGTTCCAGGGTGAACATGACCGCCCGAATGAGGGGCAGATGCCGCAGGACCTCCACGAAACCCATGAACCCAAGCTCGCGGATATGATAGATCGGCTTCAGTCCCTCGTGGATCATCTTGTCGCCGCCGACGCCGTAGATCTCGGCGTCCGGTTCCCGGCGCTTGATCTCACGGATGACGCCGGCTCCATGCAGGTCGCCCGACGCCTCGCCCGCGATCATCATGATGCGGCGGGGCACGGTCAGCTCCGGAGCCAGATGGCGACGAGGATCAGCATCACGAGCGCGATCGCCTGAAATGTGCGCCGTTCCGACCGGATCCCGTCGGGCCACGACGGATGTTGCGTCGCCTGTGACGGATGCTGCCACGGAGTCAGCCGCATCAGGAAACGCGGGACGTTGGTTCGGTACTCGGCGTACGCCTCGCCGAACTCCCTCCCCAGGAATTCCTCCTCGCGCGAAACGATCAACTGATATTGCAGCACAAACCACGCCAGAGCCGCCGCTTGCAGCCACGGCCACAGTGCCATCGACATGATCCCGACGCCGACGTAGAGCAGGATGTTCCCGATATAAAGCGGGTTGCGTACCCGGGCGAACGGACCGGCAACGACCAGAGCCGGCGCCCCGACACTCCCCGTCACGCGGGTCAGGCTTCCGGCATACGCCACGCCCCAGAAGCGCATCGCCTCGCCGATGATCGCTACAACTCCGCCGATCAGCAACGACGTCCCCGTGGGCCGGGCAAAGATCAGCATGAGCGCCACGAATGGTAGCGGCGTATAGGAGCGCCAAGTGAAGAGCCGATCACGGAGATCCATGTGCGTAAACGTTCAAAACTCCAGATGTCCCCGCCTGCCTCCGTTGATCCACGGTCGCGGGCCGGCAGACCCCAAACAAACGTCCAAATGCGAAACGAAGAGCCATCAAACCGCAGCGTATGAACGTATCCGAGACGCTCTGCCTGTGTCACTCAAACCCAAGCTCCACCACCAACGGTCATCCCTGCAGAAAGACTGCGCGTCGTGCCATGGCTGCTTCGCGCCGTTGGCGCAGGCGCTTTTCCATCCTCAGCCGCTCCAGGCGCCACCGCACCTCGTTGAAGTCCTCGAAGGTGTGGTAGGTGATATTCTGTTCCTGACAATAGGCAATGAGCGACCGTCGGGCGAAGACGACATCGGCGTACCGGACCGGACAGCGGTCGGAGATCCCGTCTCCGACATAGACGACGACGTCCTCATCACCGCTCGTGGTCACGATGTGGTTCCGTTTGCAGTTGCCGCAGAACGTGCACGCCTCGTCGCGGTACGGAAACTCGACGGACAGCCGCGGCACGCCGCCCGCTTCTCCGAACACCGCCCGGTTGGCGGCGTACGGCACGTCGGCGAGACCTCCGGCCAGAAGGATGCGACCGACGTACGCATCGAGACCGTCGCTGAGGACCATGACCGGAGCGCCCTGCTCGCGGCACCACGCCACGAACGGAGCGAACGTCGCGTCGACGTGAAATCCGTCTGCGAACCGTTCGAACGTCGGACGGTCCATCGTCGGAACGGCCGCACACTCTTGCGACAGGCAATCGCGCGCGTTCATGGTTCCTTCGAGGTAACCGGCCACGATGCGCTCGGCGTCGGCCGGAGCGAACGCGCGGAAGAAGCGGTTACCCACATCCTCCCGCACGATGGTTCCGTCGAAGTCGCAGTAGACGCGGAGCACGGTCAGGTCTTGACGGGCGCGTCAAACTTCACGGAGACGAGCTTCGACACCCCCTCTTCTTCCATGGTGACGCCGTACATCGCGTTCGCCGCCTCCATCGTACGCTTGTTGTGCGTGACAATGACGAACTGCGTGTTGTCGGAGAACCGCCGAATGATGCGCGTGAACCGATCGATGTTCGTGTCGTCGAGCGGCGCGTCGACCTCGTCGAGGATGCAGAACGGACTCGGCTTCACGAGATAGATGGCAAACAGGAGCGCGATGGCCGTGAGCGTCTTCTCGCCGCCCGACAGCAGATCGATCGACGTCGGGCGCTTGCCGCGGGGCTTCGCCACGATCTCGATCTTCGATTCGAGAGGGTCGACACCGTCCTCCAACTTCAGGTCCGCTTCATCGCCCTCATCGAACAGCCCCTTGAACGTCATGATGAAGTTGTCGCGGATCTTCTCGAAGGTCTCGAGGAACTGGCGCTGCGCCGTTGTGTTGATCTCGTCGATCGTAGCCAGGAGGGTCCGCTCAGACTCCTCGAGGTCGTTCTTCTGGGCCGTCATGAAATCGAGCCGTTCCTTCTCGCTCTTGTACTCGTCGAACGCGGCAAAGTTGACGGCGCCAAGACCCTTCAGCCTGTCTTTCAGCTGACGGATCTCTTCGCGCGCAGCAGCGAGGTCAAAGGTCTCGGCATCGGGGAAGCTCTTGGCCGTCAGTTCGATCCCGAATTCCTCGCTCGCGCGGGTCACCAGCGCCTCCGAGCGCATGGTGAGCTCCTGGACCTTGAATTCGAGGTCGTGCGCCGCCTTGAGCGAGCCTTGCTGGCGCAGGCGTTCGTCCTTCAGCTTCAGCTCGATCTCGTGGATCTGCGCACGCTTGGCCGAATGGCCCTTGTCCACTTCCTTCTTGCGGTCTGCCTCGAACTCGAACGCCAACTGGGCTGAATCGAGCTCCTTCTGCGTTGCTTCGACGCGCCGTAGAAGATCCGAGATCTCCTTCCGGGCAGAGTCGATCTGCGCGGTCCGCTGCTCGATCGTCGTCGCAATGGATTGGAGGGTCGACGCGGCGTGCTCGATCGCCTGCCGGACGCTTCGCTCCTCCGATTGGCGCTCGAGCAGCAGCACCCTCGCGGCAGATGCGCGCTGGGAGTATTCCTCCCACAGCGCCTCCATCGTCTCCAGTTCGGAGGTCGTGGAACCGACGGTCTGCTCGGCCGTCGTCTTCCGATGTTCGGCGTCGGCGATCGCGGGGGTCAGCCGTTCGAGCTCGGCCTGCAACGAGGCGATCTCGGTATCAAGACGCGCGGATTCTCCGACGTTGCGGTCGATGCTCTCCTCCGCACGCTTCTTCTCGAACTCGAGCTGGGCGATGCGAACCTCGACCTGCACCTTCTCCTGTTCGATCGTTCGCGCCTCGTCCTGCAGACGCCTGAGGTTCACCTCCTCCAGCCGCTTCGACTGGTCGTAGATCTGACGGGCTACCTCGTCGCTATCCTGACGAAGGGTCTTGACCTCCTCGCTCAGCTCTTCGAGCTGGGTCTTCTTGCTGATATGCCCGCCTTCATCCTGCCGGGCGCTGCCGCCTTTTAGTACACCCTTGCCGGTGACGATGTCACCGTCCAGCGTGACACACCGGAGATCGTGATGCGTGCCGACGATCCGCAGGGCTGTCGGCAGATCCTCGACGATGAGCGTGGCCTCGAGCAGGAAGTCGAACAGCGGCGAGTAGCGCTGGTCGGTCTCGACGATCGCGCGGGCCCAACCGACGATGCCGTCTCCGTCCAGCTCCGGACGATGGTTGTGTACCGCCGGGATGCGATCGAGGCAGATGAATGTTGCCTTCCCCTTCTGGTGTTGCTTCAGGAACTCCATCGCGGCATAGGCCTCGTCGGCGTTGTCGACGATGACGAAGCCGACCGTCTCGCCGAGCGCGTTCTCGACCGCCACGCGCGTCCGCGATTCGCTCCGGACGGACTCGCCCACGGTCGTCCGGATGCGATCCTTCCAGGCCGCGTCGGTGATGAGGAAGCGCGCGCCCTCGGCCAGTCCGTCGTAGGATTCGACGAGCCCTTTGAGAAAGTCGATGCGCGCCAGCTTTCGCTCAAGTTCGGCGCGAAGCTCCAGCTGTCGATGCTTGAGGTCGTCGACCCCTTTCTGCAAGGTCGAACGATACTCTTCCATCTGATGGACGCGCACCTCCGCCTCGGCCGTCCTGCGCCGCAGGTCGCGGTGCTCGTTCGTCAGGTGACCGATGAGCTCCGTATTCTTGGCGATCTCGGTGCGGTAGGCATCGTTCTCTTCCGACGTATAGCCGACACGTCCGCGAATGTTCTCAATGCGGGCGCGGGCCTGTCCCTCCTTCGAACGCAGGTCGCCGAGCTCCGTCAGCAGGCGAATGACCACTTCTTGCGCGGCCTGCTGTTCGGCCCGTTTCTCGTTGACCTGCGCCTCGAAGGCTTCCAGCTCGGCCTTGCGCGCGTTGTAAGCCGTCTCGGCCTCGGCGATCGCGGCCGCCAACTGATGGCGTCGTCCGTCGAGCTCAGCATGCTCGCGCTCAACCCTCTCGCGCTGTGCGCGCAGGTCCTTGATCTCCTGCTCGTAGCGGTCGACGTTATCTTCGAGCGCCCGACGCCGTTCGCGGGCGGTGGCCTGGTCCTGCTGGAAGACGTGGATCTGGTTCTGCCGGGAGGCCAGCGATTCCTGCGCGGCCTGGAGCTGATGCTCAAGCTCTCCCAGTTCGGCGCGGAGGACGTCGAGAAGAGCCTCTTCCTGCTTCACTTCCACGTCGATCCGGTTCTTCTCTGTGACCGCCACCGACAGCTGCTCGCGGAGAGGGTCGATGCGTTGGACGATGCCGGCGTACTCGCGCTCGATGAGCTCGACCTCCTTTTCGCGCAGGCCGGACGACAACTCGTTGTACTTTTCCGCCTTCTGGGCCTGGCGCTCGAGCGAATTGACGGCCTTCTCAACGCCCCGCATGATGTCGGAGACGCGCAGAAGGTCGGCCCGGACACTGTCCAGCCGCCGCCAGGCCTCTTTGCGCCGGTGCTTGTATTTCGTGACCCCCGCCGATTCCTCGAACAAGCGTCGGCGCTCGTCGGAGTTGTCGCTCAGAATCCCTTCGACCATCTTCAGCTCGATCACGGAATAGGCGTCCGAGCCCATGCCCGTGTCCATGAAGAGGTCTCGGATGTCCTTCAGCCGGCAAAGGGTCTTGTTCAGGTAGTATTCGCTTTCGCCCGACCGGTAGACGCGGCGGGTGATCGTGACCTCGCTGTACTCCGACGGCAGGATCCCCTTGGAATTCTCGATGGTGATCGAAACCTCTGCCAGTCCGAGCGGCTTGCGCGACTTGGTGCCGTTGAAGATGACATCCTCCATCTTGTCGCTGCGGAGGGTCGTCGGTCTCTGCTCGCCGAGCGCCCATCGGATGGCGTCGACGACGTTCGTCTTGCCACAGCCGTTCGGGCCGACGATCGCCGTCATGCCGGCGTCGAACCGCAGGTCGACCTTGTTGGCGAAAGACTTGAACCCGAGGATATCGAGCTTCGAGAGGTACATCAGCCCTCGACCGGCATGGTGGCGAAGAGGTGTTCGAGCGCCGCCCGCAGAGCGTAGGTCGTATCGAGCGAGACAGCGGCCGCGACCACGATCAACAAGCCGACGACGATAGCGATGGCGTAGGTGCGGGCCGGCGTGATGTCGAAGACTACGGACATGGCCTTCAGGACGCGAAGACCCGCCCACCCCGCCACCAGCGCAACGATGAAGAAGACCGGGACGACGAAGACATCATTCTCCATAATCTTGAAGAGGCTCATGCCGACCGGGCTCAGCATGACGAGCGGCAGCGAACCCCAGACGGTCAGCAGCCAGGCCCGTCCGACGGGGATGCGGACGCGAGCGATCCATGCAATGAGACGGATCAGCAGCGTCAAAAGACCATACAGCACAAGGACAACAACCGTCAGCAACGCGATGCCGCGCACCGGCTCCCATGCCGCGGCCGCGATCTGTTCCTTGAGCAGGTCCGAGACGACGATGGCGGTGAGCAGCCGGTCAGCGAAGGGGTCGGTACGGTAGTGATACAGCAGTCCTGACAGCACCACAGCAACCGTGGATGAGAGACAGAGGGCCAGGACCGCCGAGGCCATGAGCGGCACGTCGCGCCGGTCGCGGAGGTCGGCGAAGAAATTGTACGAGCGCAGGAACGACCGCTTCACCGCTTCGGCGAACCGACGGTTGTAGGAATACTGGTAGCCGAGCAGAATGATGATGAACAGTCCTGTCAGGACGTGCGCCGCCGGAAACGCCGGCCGGTACGAGCCCGCAGGGATCGCAGGGAATTTCACGTCCTGATACTGGGCGCGAACGACGTCAAACGCCAGGCGACGCTCTCGGCCTGCGCTGGCAAGACCGTAGGGATGGAGCGTCCTGTCTCCCGACGGAACGGTCAGGACAGGCCGGTCGCCCCGCCAGTCGGTGAACGCGGCCACGAAGCCCCCCGCAACGCCGGCGTCCTTCACGGCCGCTATGTGCTGGAGGTAGTAGCGCGCCTGGTATTCCTGCGACCGATGGTCGCGGTAGCCGCTCCGGTTGTGGTGGTCGACCGGAACGCCGTACGACAGCACCAGTAGAGGACGATCGGCATACCGTATCTTGAGTTCCTGCAACGATGCCCGGAAGCCGCGCAGGTCGCCGCCCGTGAGATGGACCGCAGCGAGGTCCGTGACCGAAGCGATGCCGTCTGCGTCGGTCGGAGCGATTCCCGCGTAGACGGGACGAGCGTCGATGGAGCGCACGATCGAGGCCATGTCTTTGACGAAGGCCACGGTCCGCTCGTCCGAGGCCGCCAGACGGTCTCCAAGACCCCATGCCAGCACGGCAGGATTGGCTGCATCGCGATCCACCATTTCGCGCACCATCGGCTCGGCCACGGCGCGGAATCCCTCTCCTTCGAGCACAGCGCCCGGAACGTTCCACACCGGCAGCTCGACGAGGGCGTACAATCCGTAGCGGGCGCAGAGGTTGAGCAGGTACGGGTGCGGCGGGTGGTAGGCGAACCGCACCGCATTGGCGCCGAGCGACTTGATCATCGCCATGTCCCGGTCCATTTGCTCGTAGGTCAGCGATGCTCCATGCTCGGGATCATCCTCGCGCCACGTCACCCCTTGGAGCCGAAGGCGAACGCCGTTTTCATAGAACTGTCCCTTTCGCTTCGTGATGGTCGGGAATCCGACGACCCGAAGCGTCTGGTCGATGATCGTGCGTTGACGGGCCTCCTGCTGGTAGACCGTCGTACGAAGGACATAGAGATCGGGCTGGTCAACTCGCCAGCCTCGTGCGTTGGAGACAACCAGGGTGCTCTGGACCTCGAGGTCCTTCATCGGTTCGAGGGTGAGCACCTGAGGCGCCGATTGTGCAACGACCGCTTCGGTCGCCCGGTCGACAAGCTCAACGCCAAACAGATACGCATGACGCTCGACCGCGGAGGTCGCGGTGTCGTTGGACAGACCTTCGAACCCCCGGTTCGCAATGAGCGTACGGATGGCCACCCGTCCTTCACGCGTCTCGGAGTTGAACGACAACCGGGGAGACGAATGGTCGATCCAGAGTCGCGGTGTGCCGAGCAGGAAGAGTCCGCGAGTGATGCCGCCGTACGTTCTCCATCCCTCCGACGTCATCCGGGTCGGCACGCTCGTCCGGGCGGAGAGCTGGTTGTGCACGACGATCTGGATCGCGTTCTCGCTTCCGGCCGCGACCGCGTTGTCAGGTATCTCGAACTGGACCGTGGTATATCCGCCGATGTGCCGGCCGATATAGATATCGTTGATGGTGACCTCGGCGTCGTAGTTGATGCCGTATGCCACGAATGTGAATGCCTTCTCGGCGACCTGTTTCTCGGTCAGGGTGAACGTACGGCGGAACGTGAAGGTGCCGACCTCGTCGATCGACGACGGGACGGCGATCTCCTGCCATTCCACTCCGTCCGTTGAGACGGTCCACGCGCCGGACAGGTCGATCTTGGTGCGCGACGGGGAATCGGGATGCAGGTCAACGTCGAGGCCGGTGCGCAGTGGCTGGCCGTTGCTCAGAACCTTGATCTGACCGATGAGCGGATTGACGAAAGCGAGAAGCGCCGCAACGAGAGGAATGATAAGACGAGGATATTGCGGAGGAATCGCCAATTTCGGACCGAAAATGTGCGAAAAATGGCAGGTTTTCTCGTTCACTGGGCGAGAATCTGCGAAATTATAGCAATATACCACCAAAACGAGGGGAATGCAAAGGAATTCTGCTCATTCGCATCAAAAAGAAAACCCGTAAGCGCTTGGAGAGTATGCGCTTACGGGTATGGCCTGATAAGTGTGGGATCAGGCGGTCGGAGAAGGCAGCACCTGAACCGGCCTCGTCAAAGCCGATCAGGGTGCAACGCCTGCCCTGATGATGGGTATGAAGGTCTCCACTTTGAGGCACGCTCCGCCGACGAGCGCGCCGTCGACATCGGGCTGACCAAGCAGCTCGACCGCGTTCTCCGGCTTAACGCTTCCACCGTATTGGATCACGACGCGCGCAGCCGTATCAGCCGAATAGAGGGACGTGACGAGTTGCCGGATCATGGCGTGCACCGATTGTGCTTGGTCGGGCGTCGCGGTCTTGCCGGTGCCGATCGCCCAGACCGGTTCGTAGGCGATCACGACCCTTGACGCATCCTCCGGCGACACGTCCTTGAACAGCGCCTTCACGTGCGTGGACACCACATGTTCGGTCACGCCCTTCTCGCGTTCGTCGAGCGTCTCTCCGACGCATGCGATCGGGATCAATCCTGAAGCGAGTGCCTTCCGCACCTTTCGGTTGACGCCGTCGTTCGTTTCGCCGAAGTACTGCCGGCGCTCTGAGTGTCCGACGATGACGTAGGTGCAACCGACGGACTTCAGCATCTTCGGTGCGATCTCACCCGTAAAGGCCCCTTCGTCTTCGGGCGACATGTTCTGCGCCCCCAGGGCGACGGGCGTCCCCGTGAGGAGCGGCTGCGCAACGGCGAGCGAGGTAAACGGTGGACAGACGACGACCTTCACGTTCTTGAGCTCGAATGACAACGCCTTCGTCAACGACGTAAGGAACACGGTCGTCTCGTGGGCGTCCTTGAACATCTTCCAGTTGCCGGCAATTACGGTGGGTCTCATACGATCTCAGTCGATAACCGATGGCCGTAGTGAAGTAGTAAGGTAGTGGGGAATTGACTTCGTTGAGCACCGGGCAGTCGTTCACGTCGGTGATGCTCGATGCGCTCGATGGTGCTTCTGCAACCCGTACAACATTGCGACAATCCTGTCCGCATTCTCGCGAAGTGTCTGCAACTCTGATCCACCGCAAAGCCCGTTCTCTTCGGCGATGTCACAGCACGCCTTGCACTCGAATCCGGACCTGAGTGCATATCCAAGAGAACGCGAGAATTCGGCATTGCTGTTGCATCCCGCCCCCTCGGCGATGTTCAGCACTATCGAATCTGCCGCGCGAGTCCACTGGTCGCCAAGGATGACGCGTTCCTCACGCGGAAGACCTCTCGTCATCTGCCGTACGTTCACGGTTAATCGCAACGCCAGCTTGTACACTTCAAGATCCGTGTACTTGTGCATATCCCCCCTCCCTGAACAAATGAGTCCTGCCGGCAATGAGGTCGGTCGTCATCAACACGTAGACCGCTCAACCGCACAACCTCAATACCGCATTACTTCAATACCTCAATACCGCATTACCTCACTACCCCATACCTTATCCCAACTTCTTCCTCAACACCTCATTCACGACCTTCGGATTCGCCTTTCCCTTCATCCGCTTCATCACCTCCCCCACGAAGAAGCCGAAGACCTGCTGCTTCCCGCCGCGGTATTTTTCGACCTCGGCCTGGTTCGCGGCCAGGATCTCGTCGACCGTCGATTCGATCGCTCCGACGTCAGAGATCTGCACCAACCCTTTTCGCTTGATGACGGCATCGGGGTCTTCATTCGCGGAGAGCATCTCTTCAAACACGTCCTTGCCGATCTTGCCGCTGATCGTTCCATCGACGATGAGGTTGATCATCGAGGCCAGGCGCTTTGGCGTGACCGCCAGCTCGGCCGGTTCAACCTGCCGTTCGTTCACAACGCGCAGCACGTCCGTCATCGTCCAGTTGCTGGCCAGCTTGACCGTTTCGTCGTTCTTCCTCGTCAATCCCTCCACGACCGCCTCGAAGTAATCGGCCAGCGGTTTCTCCGCCGTCAGGATGTCGGCGTCGTACTTGGGCAGATGAAACGCTGAGACATACCGGTCACGCCGTGCCTCGGGGAACTCCGGCAGCGACGACTCCGCCCGGCCGATCCACGCCTCGTCGACAACGACCGGCACCAGGTCGGGCTCGGGGAAGTAGCGATAGTCGTGCGCCTCTTCTTTGGAGCGCATCGGCACGGCGATCCCTTGCGCCGAATCCCAGAGCATCGTCTCTTGCACGACCCGTCCGCCCGACTCCAGCACCTCGATCTGGCGGTTGATCTCGAACTCGATCGCACGTTCGACGAACCGGAAGGAGTTCATGTTCTTCACTTCCGTCTTCGTCCCGAACTCCTGCGAACCGACCTTTCGCACCGAGACGTTCGCGTCGCACCGCAGACTCCCCTCTTCCATATTGCCGTCGCAGATGCCGAGATATGTCACGATCTGGCGGATGGTCTGAAGGTACTTCGAGGCCTCGGCCGGAGTGCGGATATCGGGCTCGCTGACGATCTCGATGAGCGGCACGCCGCAGCGGTTCAGGTCGACGAGGGAATCGATGTCGAGATCGTGGATCGACTTCCCCGCGTCCTCTTCCATGTGGATGCGGGTGATCCCGACGCGACGCCGAGAACCGTCGGGCATCTCGAATTCCACCCATCCCTTCGAGCAGATGGGCTCGTCGAATTGCGAGATCTGGTAGCCCTTGGGAAGGTCGGGGTAGAAATAGTTCTTGCGGGCGAACGTCGAGCGGGGCCGGATGGAGCAATGCGTCGCCAATCCCATCAGGAGCGTGAACTCGACGACCTGTTGATTAAGGACGGGCAGGACACCGGGCATGCCGAGACAGACCGGGCAGACGTTGCTGTTCGGACTGTCGCCAAAGCGCGTCGAGCATCCGCAGAAGGCCTTGGAAGCCGTCTTCAGCTGCGCGTGGACTTCAAGCCCGATGACGGGCTCGTAGGCAGGATTCCAAGGCATGAGTGGCTTGAGCGACTTTGTGAATTCTTAGGGATCGCAGAGAAGACCATGTGAAGTAAGCAGTAAGCAGGTACAATCAAGTCAAGGTCAGGTTAAGATCGTTGATACTTGGTTTCAGCCTGAATCGGACCTGCCTGGTCGTGCATACTGCCTACTGTACTTTTTCAAGCCGCGATCGCTTGCGTCACCTTCTGCGCCGCCTCTTTCAGACTGCCGGCGACAAGGAAGCTGAGGCCGGAGTTCTTCAGGATGTCGGCAGCCAGGTCGGCATTGGTGCCCGCCAGCCGCACAACGATCGGCACCTTGACGTGTACGTTCTTTGCCGCCTCCACGACGCCTGTTGCGACCCGATCGCATCGGACGATACCGCCGAAGATGTTGATGAGGATCGCCTTGACATGCGGATCCTTCAGAATGATCTTGAACCCCGCTTCGACCGTCTTGGCGTTCGCTCCGCCGCCGACGTCGAGGAAGTTCGCGGGCATGCCCCCCGCCAGCTTGATGATGTCCATCGTTCCCATGGCGAGGCCGGCGCCGTTCACCATGCAGCCGACGTTGCCGTCGAGCTTGATGTAATTCAGGTTCGACGCCGACGCTTCGACCTCGAGCGGGTCCTCTTCGTCCAGATCGCGAAGTTCGGCAAGCTCAGGGTGACGATAGAGCGCATTGTCGTCGAAGTTGATCTTTGCATCAAGGGCGAGCACATCGCCCTCTTTCGTCACGACCAGCGGATTGATCTCGGCGAGCGACGCATCGGTCGCATCGTAGGCCCTGGCAAGGGCCAGGAGGAACTTGACGCCGTTCTTGAAGGCGTCTCCCTTGAGGCCGAGGCCGAAACACAGATTGCGTGCCTGGAAGGCCTGGAGTCCGATCCCGGGAGTGATCGCCTCTTTCAGGATCTTCTCTGGTGTCTCCTCGGCGACCTTTTCGATCTCCATGCCCCCTTCGGTGGAGACCATCACGACGTTCTGCGATCGGGCCCGGTCGAGCGTGATGCCGACGTAGAGCTCACGGGCGATGTTCATCCCTTGCTCGATCAGCAGCCGCTTGACGATGCGCCCTTCGGGGCCTGTCTGGTGCGTCACGAGCCGCATGCCCAGGATCTCGCCGGCACGCTGTCGCACTTCGTCGATGCTCCGGGCAAGTTTGACGCCGCCCCCTTTGCCACGGCCTCCGGCATGGATCTGCGCCTTCACGACCCAGACCTCGCCGCCGACCGACCTCGCCGCCGCGACGGCCTCGTCGACCGTGAACGCCACCTGCCCTCTCGGGACCGGCACGCCGAACTTCTTGAGAATGTCCTTGCCTTGGTACTCGTGGATCTTCATGTCGTTCTCCGGTGAACCTGTGAACTCTCGTAACGATGTTGAACCGCCAAAACGGTCAAGAACTTGGATCAAGTCTCCATTGCTCGTTCGCCTTAGATTCCGCCACGGACTCTCCAGTCACCCGACCTGGTCCCACAAGAGGTCCTCCTCCTCAGACCCGATACTTCAGCCCCGGAATGAATTCCGGGTCAGGTAACAAGGAAATCCTTCGTGGCGCTTCGGTCTCCTGGAGCAAGACCCTTTGCTTTGCTCTTCTTTTCATCCCCCGCGACCCCCCGATCGGTTGCCGTGGGAGGTCGGCCTTAGTCTGCCCCTCCGCTCCACTCATCGAGGGTCTCGCTTGCGCTCAGGTAATCCTGGACCGGAACAAAGACCTTTGCCGGCTTACGCAGCATGCTTCGGGACATGGACGAATCACCGGCCCCATCCCAGATGTAGCCGATCGGAAGGAAGTCGCGCGTCACGACGTTGAAGCCCGCTTCCTCGAGTACCGACTTGGCAAGTTCGGCGTCGTTGACGTCGGTCGAGGCATAGACCAGCGCCCAATCCTGCTCGACCTCGATATTTCGATGCTCGTCGCAGAACGACCGATCCCCCACATTCTGCACACAGTCCTTGCAGAGCGGCAACGCGCAGATGATGCACGCCGCGACAGCCGGGCGGCTGCCATGCTTTTCACACGAGACCGACCCTTCAGCCACGAGCAACGCTCCACAGGAAGGGCAGTATTCGCTGTCATCGGCAATGACGGTATGGCAATGCGGACAGGTCAATAAAGATCCATTGAAAGTAAGCAGTAGGCAGGTACATGCAGATCTTACATCAGGTCGAATGCAGAAATTGATATCGTCCTGCCAATCGCCTGCCCGATCCTGCTTACTGCCTACTCATCCACGATTTCTTACCGACCGACCTTTTCCGCAATCGATTTTCCCTGCAGGAACAGCAGCAGGTAGTCGTTTCCGCCTGCCTTGGAGTCTGTGCCGGACATATTGAACCCGCCGAACGGATGGACGCCGACGAGCGCGCCGGTGATCTTCCGGTTGATGTAGAAATTGCCGACGTGGAAGAGCTTCTTCGCCTTCTCGATCTTCTTGCGGTCCTTCGTCCAGACGCCGCCGGTGAGTCCGAACTCAGTGTTGTTCGCGACCTGCAGACCCTCGTCGAAATCCTTCACCTTGATGACGGCAAGGACAGGCCCGAAGATCTCTTCCTGAGCAATCGTGTCGTTGGGCTTCACATCCGCAATGACGGTCGGAAGGATGAAGTATCCGTCGCCCGTGGCCTTCCGGCCGCCGGTGACAAGTCGTCCGCCTTCGCGCAGGCCGGTCTGGATGTATTCGAGGATCTTGTCTTGCGAGCCCTTGTTGATGACCGGACCCATGTAGTTCTTGGGGTCATCCGAGCGGCCGACCTGCAGACGCTCGGTCTTCTCCTTCACAAGCTGGACGAAGCGGTCGTAGACCTTCTCAACGACCAGCGCGCGCGACGCCGCAGAGCACTTCTGCCCCTGGAAGCCGAATGCCGACACCACCGTCGCCTGCGCAGCCGCCTCCAGGTCCGTCCTGTCGTCGATCAGAATGGAGTCCTTGCCTCCCATCTCGGCCACCACCCGCTTAAGCCATTTTTGCCCGGGCTGAACCTTGGCGGCGAGTTCGTAGATATGGATACCGACCTCCTTCGAGCCGGTGAACGAGACGAAGCGCGTCTTGGGATGCGCAACCATCGTGTCGCCGACCGAACCGCCCGGTCCGGAGACGAAGTTGATGACGCCCGGCGGGAGTCCGACCTCACGCATGAGGCTGAAGAACATCCAACCGGTGAGGGGCGAGTCGCTCGAAGGCTTAAGCACCACGGTATTGCCCGTCACGACGGCAGCAGAGGTCATGCCGGTGAGGATCGCCAGAGCGAAGTTCCACGGCGGCACCACGACGCCGACGCCGAGCGGGATGTAGCGCAATTCTCCCTTCTCACCCGGGACCTTGACGACGGGCTGGGGACCGCCAAGCCGATGCATCTCTCGAGCGTAGAACTCGAGGAAATCGATGGCCTCGGCCGTGTCGGCATCGGCCTCCGGCCACGTCTTGCCGACCTCGTAGATCATGATAGCGCTGAACTCATGCTTCCGCTTGCGCATGAGCTTGGCGGCTTTGAACAAGTAGTCGGCGCGCCTCTTGTAGTCGACGTGCTGCCATGTTTCGAACACCGCAGCAGCCGCTTCGACCGCCTTGGTGGCCATGGCCGCGTCGGCCTTCTGGAAAATGCCGACGACCTGCGACGGGTCGGAGGGGTTGTACGACTTCAATTTGTCATTCGTGATGATCTCTTCCGTGCCGATCACCACAGGATACTCCCTGCCTAGCAGGCCACGGACCTTGGCAAGCGCGGCTTCCATCGCCTTCCGGTTTGAGGGCCTCGAGAAATCAGTGAGGGGTTCGTTCTTGAATCTCGGGAACGCCATGGGACATCCTTTCAATCAAAGGAAAAAGTATTCGCGCAGTGGCGCGGAGAGCGCCACCGCGTGGCCACGTCGTGGCCGAGTACGCAAAGAAAGAAGGAGGTCATGCAATCTCTTGAACTTGAATAATACCGCAAAAAGGGGGCGAAAAAAAGGCCTCCCCAGAACATGGGAGGCCAAATTGATGCGTCAGCGCGGCGCTCAATTCAGGGATTCTTGGCAGCGGCCTCCGGCTTCAACTGCAGGAATGACACCAGAAAGAGGAGACCCAACACCGCATCGATCCCGCCGAAGATGAGCAACGGCCCCCAGAGACGTCCTTGCATGGCCAGGATCGCCACGGCCACGGCGAACGACCACTTCTCCACGACGGAAGGAAGCGTGAGGTTCCCAAACCGCGCGGGATCGCGGGCAATGATCAGAAAGACGATCTGGAACGCGATCACGACGCCGACGAAACCGTAGAAGAATTCAGGATGGGTGATCGCCGGCGGACTGTCGAGCCCCACCTGTGACTCCATAAAAAACTGGGGCAGCATCAGAACAAGGCCGTAGATGCCCGCCAGACGGAATACCCACTTCGAGAACCGCACCCCTCTCATTCACTCTCCTTCTTGATCGCTTCAAAGATCGCGTTGTGCACCTGCGGCCGTACTTGGGCGAGTTTGTTGTTCGCCCTTGTCGGGTACACGCGATTGGTCAGGAGAATGACCGCAACGCCCGATTCGGGGTCGCCCACGACGGAAGTTCCCGTGAAGCCGGTATGCAGGAAGGTCCGCTGCGACGTATAGCGCCCCGAAAAGGATCGATCGCCGAACTTCGTATCCCAACCGATCCCCCGGCTGCTCTGGTCGGACTGCCGGGTCGTGAACTGACGCACCGTCGCTTCCTGCAGATATCGCGTTCCGCCGTACGTTCCGCCGTTCAGCATCATCTGCATGAAGATCGCCAGGTCGGAAGCCGTCGAAAAGAGTCCCGCATGACCCGACACGCCGCCAAGCACGGCCGCGTTCTCATCATGGACGCGCGCACGCACCGCCACGCCTGTCTTCTTCCAGGTGACATCGACCTCGGTCGGCGCGATGCGTTCGCGAAGCGAAGCGGGCGGATTGTACATCGTCGACCGCATGCCGAGCGGCTTGAAGAAGACCGAATCGACGTACCGATCGAGCGTCGTGCCCGCCGCCCGTTCGACGACCGCCTGCATCGTGATCAATCCCAGATCGCTGTAGACCGTCGAATCACCGGTACGGTAGATGAGCGGCGTCGCGTAGACGGAGTCGCGCACGTCCTGAGGCGTCTCACAGAATTCGTAGAACTTTCGCCATGCCGGCAACCCGCTGTTGTGCACCATCAGGTTGTAGAGCGTGATCTCTCCCTTTCCATTCTGTCCGAACGCCGGCACGTACTTCGTCACCTTGTCGCTGAGCGCCAGTCTCTTCTCGTCGACCAGCCTCATGACGGCGCTCGTCGTGGAAACCACCTTCGTCACCGACGCCAGGTCGTAGATGGTGTTCGTCTGAACGGCTTGCGGATAGACGCCGTATTCCATTCCTCCGAACGCCTTGTGATACACGATGGCTCCGTTGCGCAAGACCAGGACCACGCCGCCGGGGAACGCCGAGTCGCGAACGGCCTGCTGCATGACGGCGTCCACCGTGCGCAACGCGTCCGATGACATGCCAGCCTCCCCGGGCATTGCACGCCGGAGCGTCGTCTTCGGATAGGAGAGCCCGTCGCCGTAGGCGTAGCGACCCGGGATGTTCACCGGAAGCTTGCCGAGCGCCGGCTCTTCGGCAAAGAGTACCTCCGCCATTGCCTGCTGCACCACGTCGCCGTCGGAGTATCCGCAGATGTACGCGTCGAACACTGGCAGGTCCATGGCGACATACGGGTTGCCGAATGATACGCCGATCATCGGCTTTTTGAGATCGGCCAGCCGTTTCACGAGTGCCGCTTGCTTCGGCTCGACGAATCCAGACATCGCGCCCGACCGCGTAAAGAGATGCAGCTGAACGGCGATGAGGTCGGCCCTCGATGCCTTGGCCACCACCGAATCGTAGGCCGTTGCGTTCGAACCGGGGTCGAGTTGCATGAAGTCGACGGGTCCGGCCCAACGGCTTCTGAAATGGCGGTCGAACAGCACGCCGTCCTCGGGGTCGATCTCGTCAGTAATGACAACGTCGGCAACGCGGCGCGCGTCAACTTTGGACAGCGGAACGAGCTGCGTACCGTTCCCCAGCACCGTTACGGCATGTCGAGCGATCTCCAGCGCCATCAACTGATGCTCACGCCGATTGATGACTGAGGAGACCTTGTTGATGTCGACGAACCGGTCATGGTCCAATCCTGCTTCTTGCTTGGCCACAAGAAGCTTGCGCACGGAATGATCGATCCGCTCCTCGGCCAGTTCACCGCGGCCTACCGCCGCCACAATGGCGTCAATGGCCACATCGGCATCGACCGGCATCAGGATGAGGTCGTTTCCGGCCTGCAACGCCTTGACGACCGCCTCGCCGGGATGGTAACGCGTCGACACGCCGTGCATAACCATCGCGTCGGTCACGATCAGTCCGTCAAAACCCAGTTCCTTTTGCAGCAGCTCGGTCGTCAATGCCCTCGAAACAGTGGCCGGCGTCTGTGGTGTAGAGTCGACGGCCGGCACCGCCAGGTGGCCCACCATGACCGACCGCACGCCCGCCTTGATCAGTTCGCGGAACGGGGGTAGCTCGAACGTGTCGAGGCGAGTACGACTGAAGCTGAGTGTCGACAACCCCAGATGAGTGTCGACGTCCGTGTCGCCGTGGCCGGGGAAATGCTTGGCCGTCGCGATCATGCCGCCATCGTGCGTGCCTTTAGCGAAAGCGACGCCCATGTCCGTCACCAGTCGCACATCGTCGCCGAACGCGCGCGTGTTGATGACCGGATTCTTTGGATTGTTGTTGACGTCGATCGTCGGCGCATAGTTCTGGTGAATGCCGATGGACCGGCCTTCGAGTGCCGTGATCCGACCGACCTCATACGCGTAGCGCGGGTTGCGCGTCGCACCGATGGCCATCGAGCGCGGAAAGGTTGTCGAACGGCGGATGCGCATCCCTACGCCCCACTCGAAGTCCGCCGCCACGAGCAGCGGCACCTTCGCCATTGCCTGCAGCCTGTTGATCTGCACCGGATATGCGTAGACGTCGCCGATCGAGGCGATGAGGCCCCCGATCTTCCGCTCGCGGATGAGCCGCGTCAATTCCTGCCATTCCTCCGAATCCTCAGCATGATACGGAAGCAATGTCCAAACATGGACGAGTTGGGCGGCCTTCTCCTCGAGCGTCAGCGAGGCCAGTGTATTGTCGACCCAGTCTTGACCATGGTCCGCGGCCGACCCCGACGGCGGTGAAACGCCGATGCATCCGAAGCCGAGGATGAGAAGGAATGACGCAATGGTGAAGGAAGGTCGGAGGGTTGCGATCATGGTCAGGCGGGTTTCTTGGTTCCGAATTCAGGGTCGATGTGGACCATTCGGGCGAGGATGAACGAAGGGATCGTCGCCAGCAATACCCAGATGAAGAAGGTGAGATAGCCGATCTGCGCCTGGATCCATCCGCTGATCATGCCGGGGAGCATCATGCCCAGCGCCATGAATCCGGTGCATAGCGCATAGTGCGCCGTGGAATGCGCGCCGCGCGAGATGTACAGCATGTACATCATGTATGCCGTGAATCCAAACCCGTAGCCGAACTGTTCGCCCGCAACGGCCGCCGTGATGATCCAGATCGAATCAGGTTGCGCGGCCGCCAAGAAAACAAAAAGCGCATCGGGGATGTGGATGATCAGCACCATGGGCCAGAGCCAGTAACGCAATCCCCTGCGCGCCACCGCAAATCCTCCCAGCAATCCGCCCAGCGTCAGGCCGATGATGCCGATCGTTCCGTACACGAACCCGACCTCTTCTGTCGAAAGGCCAAGTCCCCCTTGTTCAACGCCGTCAAGCAGGAAGGGCGTGACCATCTTCACGAGCTGCGCCTCGCCGAGTCGGTACAAGAGCAGGAAGCTGATGATGAGCCCGATGCGGTCCTTCTTGAAGAACGTTACGAACGTTTGAGCAAAATCGGCGAGAAGGCTGCCTGCCGATCCGGCAACGGAATGATCAGAAGCCGGACGCGGAAGCATCACGAAGTGATACAACGAGACAAGCAGGAACAATCCGCCAAGCAGTCCGATCGTGACCGACCAAGCCGCTGCAATGTTGCCCCCCAACCCCCAGAGTCCCTGATGTTCCAGGTAGCCGGCCAGGATCACAAGCAATCCCTGACCGGAGATCATAGCGATGCGATAGAACGTGCTTCGGATGCCGACGAAGAAGGCCTGTTGATGATCGTCGAGCGCCAGCATGTAGAACCCGTCGGCCGCGATATCGTGCGTGGCGCTACTGAAGGCCATGAGCCAGAAGACGGCGAGCGACCACCGGAAGAAGTCGGGGCCCGGGATCGTCAGCGCCACACCTGCCAGCGCCGCACCGACGAGCAGCTGCATGGACACGACCCAGAACCGCTTGGTCCGGAAGATGTCAACCAACGGACTCCACAGCGGCTTGATCACCCACGGCAGGTAGAGCCAGCTCGTGTAGAAGGCGATGTCCTCGTTCGAGATGCCGAGGCGTTTGTACATGATGACTGAAACCGTCATCACGATGACGTACGGGATCCCCTGCGCGAGGTAGAGCGTGGGAATCCAGGCCCAGGGATTTCTTGAGGAGGACTGAGTGGAGTTCATTGGGATTGCGGATTGCGAATTTTCGATTTCGGATTATCAAAGATGCCGAGGAGGAGAGGAGCGATCGATAGCGTCAATTGACTCATCGCCGTTGTCGCTGGCGATTCATGCCGCGCGCTCCATACTCTTTGCGCGATGCCCCGTGCTCCCTACACCTTGCCCCATGCTGCTCTTCAATAGAGTTTCTCCACCTTGGCCCCCCTGAAGTAGTGCAGCACGATCTGCTCGGGGGTGTAGCCCTTCGTCGCCATCACTGCCGCGCCGATCTGGCACAGACCGACCCCGTGGCCCCAACCGGCTCCGTGAAGCGTGAACGACAAAGGCCGTCCTTGCTGATCCATCTCCTTCCTCACGACGAACGCCGAGCTGTAGAGATGGCTCTTTGACAGCCATTTCCGGATCTCGAGCTCCTTTCCGACCACGACCGTTTTCCTCTCTCCAACGATCTTGAGCCGCGTAATGCGCCCCGAGGGTCCCCGGTGGAGCGGCACGAGGTCAAGGATAGGACCCAGATCGGATCCGGAGCGGCCGGCGATGATCTCGGCAAGGTGTGACGGTGTGTACCTCACCTTCCAGCGGAAGAAGTCGGTCGTCTCTTGGTCGAACGACGGCAGGACCTGCCTCAGGACATTGCCGTCCGTCGTATTGCAGAAGGCATCGGGTGACGAGAGGATCCATCGCTCCGCGTCGACCTCCGTGCGCAGCGGCGGGTGCACGGTCTCCGAATCTGAAATAGAACGCAGGTACGGTACATCGCGAGCTTCCCAAGCGCTCGGGAACTCCTCGGTCATCCCACCGCAGGCCTTATAGAACCGGGCATCGCACACTTCTGCGCCGTACACCAAGAACTGCCCCCGCGTTTCCTGAACGGCCGTCAACGCTTCGGGCGAGAGGATCTTGGTGATGCCCTGGTATCGCTGGCAATGATCGTCGGCGCAGACGTCGAAGTCCGCATGGTCCTCACGATCATACCACCGCACGATCTCATCGGCCGTCGCAGAGCCCCGAACGGAACCGGGATCCCTCTCGCGACGCTCACGCTCGAGCATCGCCACGAGCCACGACCGCGACGTGATCGCATGAGCCCGGAGCAGCGACGGCGGCGACGTGGCGCTCATTTCCGATGCAATGACGCTGGCGAGATACGCCTCCACACCGATCACGTTGATGACCGTGAGCGAACCGTCGCGATGCGCCATCAGTCGAAGGCTTCCCTCGAACTCCTGGTCCTCTTTGCGCTCCCAGTGGAAGTTGATGCCGATCGTCACCTCGCGAAGAACGAAGGACGCTCCCTGCGAGGCCGTCATCGTCAGATCAGGCCCCTCGGCGATGAGGGCCCCGTCGGAGCGGAAGATCCGCACCGTAGGGCCGACGGTTTCGGCCACGAACGCACCTTCGTACATGGCCCCCGTCGGCGCCGCGTATGATCTCTTGAATACTCCGCGGACGCGGGGAACACGCTCGATGATGCCGACGCGGATGACGGGTTCCCGGTCGATCATAGGACCTCGACGATCCTCTCCAGGACCTCCGGACCGCACGAGACCTCGTCGAAGATCGAAGCAACGGCGGCAGAGGTCAGTGTCGTGAATTCACGTTCGCGCGGCGTGATGACGAGCCCGCCAATATCGACGGCCGCGGGACTGACGAGCACTTGCCCGTCTCCCTCCCTGAAGAACGCCTCCGGCCGATGTTTTCGGCGAAGGAAGATCACGACCTGATAGACTCCGTCAACCTGCGATGCGATGACGTTCATCATCGGCTCTTCCGCGTGGCCATCTGCACGCTGCCAGGCCGCGAGAAACCGCTTGACGGCGGCGACCATCGCTTCCGCCTCGATCCCGCGCATCGTGGCGATCGTGCGTCCGTATCCCGGGATCGTGGAGACGCGGACCGCTCCGATCTCGCAGACTGAAACGGCCGACGCGCCGGCGGCCTCGCGTACGGCCGGGATCGCGGAGAGTGGAGCGGCTTGAAAATGGAAATGGTCGGGGGCCGACGCGCCGCACCGCGGGCCGTTGTAGAACACGGAGAATTCGGGAGCCAGATCGGCCGCCAGACGAAGGAGCGTGTCCACGTGTGAAGCCAGACGCTGCTCGCGATGCACGCGATGCGAGATCGTGAAGTGCTCGGGAAAGATGGGGGCGGGATTGCAGAGGATCAGAAGGTCTGAGCCGTAAACGATCCCTTGCTGTTCCAAAGGAAGGTGCTCGACGCACAAGAAACACTTCCGCTGTCGGATCGTGGCCGGGTCGACCTTGGCCCCGGTGCTGACCATGCGGCCGGGGTTGAACTGGAGATGCAGAGCGTGACCGTGGAGACCGAGTGACCGTGTCTGAACGCCGGCAAGCGATGCATAGCCATCGCGGCACATCGGCCATGTCTCGCGCTGCTGACGAAGCAACGACCGGCACAACTCCGGCAGCCCGACGACCGCCCCGGGCACCACCTCTGAGAATACGCGTGATTCAAGAATGCTCAACACTCATCTCCATGTCGGGTCGAGCTGATGACCCCGTGTGCGCCGTGCTGTGATGGCCCCTGGCCGCGTCGGCAAGAACGCGAGCCGCACTTGGATCTTCCAGGACAGAGCACGACGCGAGCAGGCTGCTGAACCGCCTGCGGGTAGCCCTCATCGGATCACCATCGCTGCGGCTGCCGCATTGCAGTGTCCGTTCATGTGCCTGCTTCCGTGAAGGCCGTTACGGGCAGATGGCCGATCAGATGTTGAACGGTCGTGCGGCCCATCGTGAACGGCTCCTGCCGGTCCGGAACGAATCCATGCCGACGGTACCACGCCAAGGCCGGCGCATTCTGCGTCATCACGCCAAGCCACAGCTCGTGACGCCCCGCGGCCGCCGCCTGGCGGGCCGCCTCACGCATCAATCGATTTCCCCAACCGGTCCCCTGCTCCTCGGGAACGACATAGACTGAGGACACGTACGTGCGTCCCTCAGCCCGATGGTCGCGCAGTCGCAGGACGGCAACAACCCGCGCTCCCCGAAGGCCGACAAATCCGGCGATCTCCGGGTCGGCGATCATACGCCGGAGCGCATCGACGGCGTATGCCGTATCAAGATAGCTGCGCAGATCGTCCGGCGGAATGAACGAACCGTATGCCGCTTGCCAGCTGCGCCTCAGAACTTCGCGCACGGAGGGGATGTCGGCGTCCGTCCAAGACCGTACCGTTCGGTCCATCAGCGGCCCGACCGTTTGTTCTTTCGCTGGCGAGCGAGGATCTCGATCGTGCGGATGCGGTCCTTGTAGAGGTCGTGTCGATTGGCCTTCTCGAGCGAGAGGGCGGCGTCCGTGTTCCCCTCCCACCGCCGGCAGAGGTAGATGCTTTCATAGATGCGGCCGATCTGGTAGTCGCGCGACAGACGCAGCGCCACGGCATAATCTTCGCCGTACGACGTATTTGGCAGCAGGATCTGCCGCAAGAGGCCGGTGCGGAACGCGCGCGGAGCACCCAGCCCGTTGATGCGGAGGGCGTTGTTTCTTCCATTATCGGGCGACCATTCTTTGTGGTCGATGAGCCCCGGCGGAATCTCCTCGAGTTGCATGTTCACAAGGCGGTATGAGCCGATCACCATGGCCACGTTCGGATCGGCGAAGGCTTCGACGATCTTCCGGAGCGTGTGCTCGTCGCTGTAGAGATCGTCCGAATCGAGTTGGACGGCGAACCGGCCGCACTGCGGCGAGAGCACGGCCGTGTTCCAGCAGCCGCCGATGGCGAGATCCTGCCGCTCTGGCACAATGTGGACGACCCGAGGGTCGCGTCCGGCCAGGTCGGCCAGGATGCTTGTCGTCCGGTCGGTCGAATGATTGTCGACGATGATGACGTTGAACGGGAATGATGCTTTCTGCTTCAATACGCTGTTGACGGCATCGGCCACCGTCCGCTCACGGTTCCGGACCGGGATGACCACGCTGGCCTCGACCGGATACGATGCAGGGTCTTTGGGCACCTTGGCGAATCTCGGCTTCAGGTACGCGCCGATATGTTTCAGGTGCTGCGTGACCACCCTCTCCATTTCGATCTGCACGCTTCGATTGCGCGGGTCGACGTAGTCGAACAGTTTCTCGCCGGTCTTCCGCAGGTCCGACTCCACCTTGGTATACAGCGGCTCCTGCAGATGGAATACCTGGTTCGCCACGGAGACTTTGAGCCGCAGGTCATAGAGTCCGGCCCGCTCGACCTTGGCGATGGCGCCATGTTTTTTGACCGCCGCGCGGACCGCTTTCATCGAGAAGAGCAGCATTGCGCCGAAGTCGAACCCGTCCCGAAGGCTGCCCACGTGGTAGTCGATCAAGGGGTGTTCGCTGCGTTGCCCGTTCTTGACCTCGGTGAAATCCGAATACACGAGTCCGGCGCCGGTCTGGTCGGCGACATCGATCAACCGTTCCAAAGCCCAAGGGCCCATGACAAGCTCGTGCGATTGCGTGACCATCAGCAGATAATCGCCCTTGGCCTTTTTGATCGCGGCGTTGATCGTCGCACCTGAGGTCAACGACACCGCTTTCAGTCCTTCGCACTTCGGCTGATGGATGTTCGCCGAGCCGTCGTGTGCGACCAGCACGCCGGCGACGAGCGGAGACGAGGTGAATTGACGGAGCGTGGAATCGAACGAGGGAAGCGTGGAATGCGGGAGGAGGACCGTGAGACGGGACATGGGTGTTCGGTTCGGTCAGGGGGTGTGGGATATTTCGTTCAGCGCGAGCAGGACCGCTCCGCGGACGGGGGGCGCGAGCGCAGCCCGGACGCGTGCGCCGGGTATCGTACGCTGCAACAGTGTTCGCACTTGGGTTGAATAGAGATTCTTGGACGTGAGCAAGCTGCCGATGAACGCCACCGGCACTGCCTTTCGCGACCGGCCCCGGATCTTTGCAACCACCGGAGCGATCACCGCGACCAGCTCGCGCGCGGCCGCCGACAGGATCCGGCGGGCAACGGCGTCTCTCTTCCTGGCGGCTTCCATGACGACCGGAGCCACAGACGCCACATCGAAGTTCTCACGATAGATGGCGGTGATGATGGCCTCCTGGGTACCGAGGCCGAAGGATTCCTTCAAGAGTCGTGGAAGGATGGTTCGGGGTGACCGGTCATCGATGGAGGCGGCCACCGCGCGGAACAACTCTCGTCCGATGGCGTAGCCGCTCCCTTCGTCGCCGACGACGCGTCCCCACCCGCCCGATCGATGCACACAGCCCGCACCATCCTTCCCATACACGATCGAGCCTGTCCCGGCAATGACGATGACGCCCGGCTCTCCAGACATCGCCCCTTCGAGGGCGATCCGGGCATCGCTATCGATGCGTACATTTCGCAACGGTCGTCCTCGTCGCGAGGCCTCAGCCATGAGCGCCTGCCGCATCCGTTCCCGGTCGCCCGGACGCCCGGCACCCGTCAGGCCCGCTACGACCGAATCCAAACGCTCCGGCGCGCATCCAACGGAATGGCAGCACGTCTCCACAAGGTCCATGATCGTTCGCGCGGCCGAGTCGACCCCGATGACCTGGAAGTTCGACGGCCCGCCCGTGGAGGCGGCCATCACCTTGCCGGACGCATCGCACAGCTCAGCCGCGGTCTTCGTGCCGCCGCCGTCCATGCCAATGACCAAACGTTCGCTCGTCATAAACGAATGATGATAGAGAGTTTTGCCGGGAAGTGCAATTTCCGCCAGATTTCGCTCCTTTTATCTCCCCCCGTTTTTCCCTATATATAAAGATTCTCTTGTGATGTATTACACGGAGCGGGAGCGTACTCCAAACCTCCGGTGTTCTTACAAACATCGTCCGAGCCATTCACATCCACGTACAGTCGAAGGTCATCCATGTTCCGTTCCTTGGCGTCTCTCCTCTTCGTCGTTCTTATCGTCACCGGCGCGGTCAGCGCCGACATGCGCAAGGCGCCACCGCTGACAGGCGCGACCGCCAACGGGGCCACGATCGACCTTGCAGCGCTCAAAGGCAAGGTCGTCGTCGTGAACTTCTGGGCCACATGGTGCCCGCCCTGCCGGGCGGAGATCCCCGACTTCATCAGCGTGTACGGCGAGTACAAGTCGAAAGGGCTCGAGATCGTGGGGGTTTCGCTCGACGAAGGTGGCTGGTCCGAAGTCACTCCCTATGTCCAGCGTAGCAAGATCACTTACCCCATCATCCTCGGCGACCGGCGTGTCGCGCGCACATGGGGTGGCATCCAGGCGATCCCCACTACATTCATCATTGACAAGCAGGGCAACATCGCCGCATCGCACGTTGGGTTGATGTCGAAGGCCCAACTGCTCGAGAAGATCAAACCCCTCCTATAACCGACCGGTCCGAACATGCAACGGCTTCTTGCACTTCTGGTCGCGCTGGCGGCTTCGCTCACCGCACAGCCGACGGGCACGGCCGACAAGCTTACCGTGTCAACGGTTCTCTCTGCCGATGCCGTGGCACCCGGAGGCACGGTCCGGTTGGCCGTCGTGGCCGACATCCATGACCCTTGGCATATCAACGCGCACAAGCCGACGTTCGACTACCTCATCGGTACAACGCTCGAGCTGGAGTCGAAGGAGGGGATCATTGTCGCCGACCAGCGCTATCCCAGGGGCAAGTCGCTGAAGTTCGACTTCGCCGACAAGCCGATCGACGTTTACGAGCGTCGCGCCGTCATTTTCACCGACTTGAAGGTGTCGAACCGGTTCGCGCCGGGCGTGGACACGCTGCGCGGAACGCTGACGGTGCAGGCGTGCAACAATGAGGTCTGCCTCGCTCCATCGCGCATCCCGATCGCCGTCCCCTTCAGTGTCGCCGAGGGAGCCGATTTCACCGCCCGGAACGAGGAGGTCTTCGGCCTCCTGTCTTCCGAGACCTATGAGCGGTCGAATGGAGAGCAGGGCGAACTCGCATCGCTCTTTGAGACGGAGGGATCTTTCGTCGCCTTCTTTGCGATCTTTCTGATCGGGCTCGCACTGAATCTGACGCCGTGCGTCTATCCGATGATGTCCGTGACCGTCTCGCTGTTCGGGACATCCGACCATCAGCATGTCCGGGGCGCGTTCTTCAAGGCGGTGGTGTACGTACTCGGCATCGCGACGATGTACACGGTCCTCGGCGTGTCGGCCGCCCTGAGCGGCGGCCTCTTCGGCTCGTGGTTGCAGAGTCCGTGGGTGCTGGGCGGCATCGGCGTACTGCTCTTCGGGCTGGCGTTGTCGTCGTTCGGCCTCTATCAGCTACAGATGCCGTACTGGTTGACCAGCCGGCTCGGCGGACAGACGGGCACGGGACTGATCGGCCTGTATCTCTCTGGCCTTGTGGTCGGCGTCTTCGCCGCGCCGTGCATCGGACCGCCGGTCATCGCGCTGTTGACGCTCGTCGGCGCGAAGGGAGACCCGATGTTCGGCTTCCAGGCGTTCTTTTCGCTGTCGATGGGACTCGGCTTTCCCTACCTCATCCTTGGGACATTCTCGGGTCTTCTCAAGAAGATCCCGCGCTCAGGCGTCTGGATGGTCTGGGTCGAGCGCATCTTCGGCGTCATTCTGGTCGGGGCTGCGATCTTCTATTTGGCGTTGGCATTCCTGCCGAAGTTCTCGGTCCATGTCGTTCCGCTCACCCTTGTGCTCGGGGGCCTTTACCTAGGCTTCATCGATCCATCGGGTCGAGGCAAGAAGGCGCTGCAGCGTGTTCAGTGGGCCGTCGGGATCCTGGCGATCGTTGCCGGAGCGCTGATCGCCCGGTCGATGTCGAAAGAGGCGATCGTGTGGGACCCGTACCGCTCGGAGCGGATCACTGAGGCCCGTGAGAACGGCATGCCGGTCGTCTTGGATTTCTCTGCGGACTGGTGCATTCCGTGCAAGGAGCTGGAGTTGAACACCTTCACGGATCCGAAGGTGATCCTGGCCACGAGAGATTGGGTGCGTCTGAAGGTGGACCTGACGCAGTTCGATTCGCCCGAAAGCGAAGCCCTCCGGCGCGAATATCGGATCTCGGGTGTGCCGACGATCCTGTTCCTCGGTCCCGATGGCGCCGAGGTCCCCGGCAGCCGCATCGTCGGATTCGTCCCGCCGGCCGAGTTCCTTGCGGCGGTAGAACGCGCGCTCGGAGCCGGATAGCCGAAAGAGCTCAGCGCCGGACCGGACAGGATCACCCATCATGCTGCGCAACCTCTCCATCTCGACGAAGGTGGCGGTCGTCCTGACCCCGCTATTCCTTCTCTCCTTCGTCGTCGTCATTTACGTCAATTACCGGTCCGAGGAGCAGCAACTCCTCGAGCAGGCTCAGTCGGCGGCGTTGGCACAGTCAAACACGATCAAGCGAACGCTCGTCCACCTCATGACCAAATATGAGGAGGTCGATGACAAGCTGCTGACACAGATCAGCCAGCCGGGGGGGGACGTTCAGAACCTACAGGTGCTGTTCCATCTCGACAGCTTGAAGCTGGGTGAGGATTTCCTGACGCCGGCCCGGGTCGAGAAGCTCCGCCAGCGTCAGGAACGCATCCAGCCGTATCATTCAAACCTCAGCGCCCGCGCCTTCGCCACCGGACAGCCAGTTTGGGCCGTCACGTGCGCCATTCCCGAGCACCACGGCACGAAGCATCGACACGACCCCGTCGTTCTCGCCTCGCTCGACATGGGACTGCCGTGGGAATACTGGGATTGCGGGACATTGCGAATCATCCTTCCCTTCCCGGCTGAACGTCGCTGTCAGACATGCCACGATGTCGCCAACGGTTCCGTCCTCGGAGCGGCATCGATGGACATTCCGTTCCACTCGACGACCTCCGCCATCCGCTCGAACGCTCTCCGGTCCGCCGGCATCGTGCTGGCCTTCTCGGCTGTTGTCTTCGTGATCGGAGGCATCACGTTCCGTCGCTACGTCGGGCGTCCGATCCAGCAGCTCGTTCGTGCGACCACGCTGATCGGTGAACGCGGACTCGACGAGTCGATCACCGGATCGTACGACAACGACGAGATCGGACGGCTGGCCGAATCGTTCAGGCGCGCCCAGCAACGGCTGCGCGAGGCGCAGGAGGAACTCGTCCGGCGCGAGCGGCTCTCGACGCTCGGCCAGATGGCCAGCGGCATCATCCACGACTTTCGCAACCCGATGACGAATATCTCCGTCAGCCTCCAGGTGATCGAGCGCCAGCCCGACATGCCCGGCGAGCGGCGGGCGACACTATTCCGTCATATTCGTGAGTCGCTCGACCGGATGGTACGCATGACGCACGAACTACTGGAATACGCGCGGGGCGAGACACGCCTGGAGATGGAGCAGGTGGCGTGCGATGAATTCCTGCGCGACGTCGAGGCCTACGCGCGGCCGCACCTGGAGGCCCACCGCATCGAACTCGGGGTCCGTTGCGCGGACGACGCACCATCCGCACTCTTTGACCGCGAACGGCTGATGCGATGCGTCCTGAACCTCGTCAACAACGCCCAGGATGCCATGCCCGACGGCGGTCGCATCTCCATCGAGATCCGTCGCGTCGGATCGGCGGTCGAAATCGAGGTCTCCGACACGGGCCCGGGCATTCCTCCTTCGATCCGGTCGACGCTCTTCGAGCCCTTCGTGACCTATGGCAAGCCCAAAGGGACGGGCCTTGGACTGGCGATCACGCGCCGCGTCGTCGAGCAACATGGCGGCTCCATTCGTTTCGCTTGCGGCGAGGCCGGAGGAACGACCTTTACGATCTCGATCCCGAACGGCGCGGCCCAACAAGCGGCTTGAGGCAGCTTCCGGACGTTGAAAAACCCAACCTTCAAGGAGCGTATCATGCGGACCCTCAATGCGATCCTGATCATGCTCGCGGCCGCCATCATCTCGACCCCTGCACAGACGACGAAGACATGGGAGGGATATCTGGCCGACCAGATGTGCGGCTCGAATTGGAAGGGGACCAAAGGAGAGGAGCGGGCGAAGAAGCACTCTCGGGCTTGCGGACTTGAAGAGTCGTGCGCCGCCAGCGGCTACGGGGTCTTCACGAACGGCGTCTTCGTCAAGTTCACCGACGCCAGCTCGCCCAAGGCGAAGGCCTACCTGGAATCGATCACGGCGAAGAATGACATCCGGGTCCGAGTCACGGGAACGCTCGAAAGCGACAAGATCTCCGTGGTCTCGATCGAGACGGCAACACCGAGGTCCGGATCGAAACCTGCACGATCAAAGCCGCAGGGCTGATCTGCCCCGCGACGGACGAGATCGATCGGGCTTCGACAGGTCCACATTCGCATTCGTGCCCATGCGCGGCTGGCTTCTGCAGAAGACAAGATTGAGAAGCGTCAGTTGGCGCGAGTTCGACTCTGACTATATGGACAACGTCCTTCTGGCCGTCTTCGGCACTTTGAGCATCTTCGGCATCGGCTTCGGCGCTTTCTCGACGTGGATGGCGATGCGGGCCGCCCGAGATCCCAAGAGCTCCGAATTGGCGTTGGCCGGTTGGAGCGTCGGGGCGCTTCTCGGCTTAACCGCCGGCGGGATGAGCCTCGCCTATTTCGTGATACCCATCCTCCTGCATCACTGGCGGTCCTGACGCCGACGGTTTCCGATTGTTCAATTATTGGAATTGGGGAGCGGACCTTCCCGGAGTTTGGAAGGCCCCCCTTCCGGGCCGACGAATCCACACGCATGGGATGGCACACCGATTGACTCCCGCCCGGTGTCTCATCCACTGGAGGCTGCCATGCGATCTCGACTGCAGTTCGTCTCCGCACTCGCCTCGCTCCTCATTGTGGCGGCCGGGTGCTCCAAGGAGGCGGAAGCTCCCCCCGTTCCGACCGCGACCATCGAGAATCTGAAGGTCGCCCACGCGTGCGCATTCAAGCGTTCTTTGTGGTACGCCAATGCAGCCGTCGAAGCCGAGCAGGAACGTCTCGGCAATCTGGCTGCGATGTTCCGGGCGATCTCACGCTCCGAGGCCATCCACGCTGCGAATCACGAACGCCTGCTGGCCTCGAAGAACGCAACGACCGACACGTCGAAGGCCGCGTGTCTGCCTCTCGGGACGACCCGTCAAGCGCTCAAAATGGCGCAAAGTCTGGAACGTACGCAGATCGAAGGCCTCTACCCGCCGATGGTCTCGACGGCCGTCAAAGAATCGTGGCCCGAGGCGGCTGAGCAATTCCGCCAGGCCGGACTTGTCGACGCCGACCACCTGGCGCTCATGAAAGAGGCGGCTGGTCGAAGCGGAACGGTGCCGATGCGCTCATACCGGGTCTGCAGTTCCTGCGGCCACATCGACGTCGGTTCTGATTCGACATGCACGGTCTGCCGTGCGACGACGTTCGAAACACTCTGACGTCGGATGCTATAATCCGCGCTTGAGCTCGAGGTAGGCGGCCTTGAAACGGGCCGATCCTTCGTGGTGATCGATGATCGGTCGTGGATACTCCTCGCCGATGACGCATCCGGCCTCACGCTGAACGAGAGGCGGCATCGACCACGGGGCGTGAATGTAGGCGTCGGGCACTCTTGCGAGTTCCGGAACGTGCGCTCGTATGTACGCGCCGGTCGGGTCGTAGCGCTCTGCCTGGAGGGTGGGATTGAAGATGCGCAGCGGTTTCGGGTCGACGCCCGTCGATGCCGACCACTGCCAGCCGCCGACGTTCGATGCGGTATCGATGTCGAGCAGATACTGCTCGAAGAATGCGGCCCCCGTTCTCCAGTCGTGCATCAGGTCTTTCGTCAGAAACGACGCGACGACCATACGCACGCGATTATGCATCCATCCGGTCGTCCGTAACTCGCGGATCCCTGCGTCGACGAGCGGATAGCCGGTCCTTCCTTCCTCCCATGCTTTCCTCGTTCTCTCCGAGCGGCTCCATGGCATACGGTCGAATTCGGGCCGGTAGTTGTCCGTGACAAGCTGAGGGAAATGATACAGCACGGCCTGGTAGAACTCGCGCCAGATCAGTTCATCGACGTATTTTGCGACCGCCGTTCGAACTTCCGACGAGGCTTCGCGATGGATCGCCGAAGCGTCCTCGAGCAATCTCCGCGGCGAAATGCACCCGAATCGCAGGTATGCCGACATGCGGCTCGTGCCGGCCTCCGCCGGCAGGTCGCGTCCTTGATGGTAGCGCTGGAGCGGGCCTTCCAAGAACCGTCTCCACTGCTTCTCGGCGGCGGTAAGGCCGCCTCGCATCGCCGGCCGTTCGATCGTTGCGCGACGATCCAGCTCTGCCGACCCCAGGACCCCGACCGATACCCCGGCCGGCGTTGAGAACTTCTTCGGCCGGCCAAACGGTGCGGGGTGATCGAGTCGTTTCCACGCATTCGCAAACGGCGTGAAGACGACGTACGGCTTTCCTTCCGCGGTGAGCACTTCAGTCGGCTCGTGGATGACATGATCGCGGAAGCTCTGCACGTCGATGCCGTACCGGCGGTAGAGGCGCTCCACGGCCTCATCGCGGCGGCGGGCTGCCGGCTCGTAGTCGCGGTTGTAAAAGAGCGCCGACGGCTGGAACTCACGGATGATCGCTTCATGCACCTCGAGCGCCGCGCCCCGGCGACAGATCAGCCGTCCGCCTCTCCCGACAATGGCCGAATCGAGGTCGCGCAACGCCTCGGCCTGGAAGTCGAACACCGCCCCGTCAGACGGAAGCCGGTCGATCACGTCATCGTCGAAGATGAAGAGCGGCACTACTGGAACGCCAGTCGACGCTGCATGATAGAGCGCTGCGTGATCGTCGACGCGCAGGTCTCGACGGAACCATACCACGACCGGCCGGCTCATCGGTCCTCCGCCTGCAGACGCCGACGCAGCGACAAGGCGCCAAGAACCACGCCCGGAATGCCTTGTCCGGGGAATACGGTATCGCCGACCGCATAGAGGCCGTCAAAAGGCGTGATCGGACGGGGATAGGACCAGGGGAAAAGCCTCCGGTCGAGCGGGATACCTCCAACCATGCCGTCGGCGCGTCCGGTGTAGCGTTGGAAGGTGCGTGGAGTACCGATCTCGTATCGGATCGGCGACAGTTCCGCCAGTTCGGGCACCGACGTTCGGAGTGACGTCAGCACCTCGGGACCGATCTGTGCTTTCCAGGCGTCATACGTCGCCGCATCGCGCAGGTCGGCAAAACGCTCCGGAGCGATGTGCATGCTCACCGAGAGCGCCCGGGTCCCCGACGGGGAACGTCCCGTGTCGAGCGGATGAGAGAATGACAGGAACATCGACGTCGCTCCGACCGACGTGATCGGCCGGTCGGGCAGCACCTGAACATGGATCGGGAACGAACGAGGCAGTGTGTCAGGCACGACCGCCGTCATTGTCACCGCGCTCCACATCTGCACGCCGTTCCTGCGTACGCGTCCGATGAGTGAGCGATAGTAGGCCTCCACCTCCCCTTCCGTGATATCCGGAAGGTTGAAGATGGGGATGGCTGTCACGACCCGGTCGGCCATGATGCGGTGCCCGCGCTTCGTCCCAACGACCCAGCGAAGGCCCTCTTTCCGGATCGACGTGACGCGATGATAGTATGCCACTTCGGCGCCAAGCATGCGCGCACGCGACTCCAGAAAACGCGCGAACGTGATGAGGCCTCCGCGTACCGTATGGACCGAGGCATTGGCGTATGAGAGACCGAGGGCTCCCGAGAGCATCCGGGCTTGCTCCGATCCGAGCTGGTTGGTGATCAGGAGCTGTGCGTCGACGAAACGACGGAAGGGCCCTCCGTCAAGACCGTGACGCCTGAGCCGGGAGGCGACCGATCGGAACATCCACGGCACGGAGCGCACGAGGTCGGCGTTCAGACCCGGCAGATCGTCGAGGAGATCACGAAGCGAAAGGGGTGGAATGAACGGAGTGGACGGCAGGGCGTGGTAGACGCCGTCGGCGATGGCGAAGATCTCGTCCCAGAAGCGGCGTTGGTCTTGCTGAAAGAATGACGCAAGCCGATCGTACCAAAGACGACGGTCGGTCGTGAGGTCGAGACGCCGACCACCGATGACGGCGGAGAGCGACGGATCGCACGACAGGAGGTCGCTGAACCAGCCGATCTCGTCGAACAGCATCCGGAGGGGCTGTCCATCGTCGGTGCCGCAGACGGTCGTCGCGCCAACGTCGAACCACGTGCCACGGTCGTTATAGGAAGAAGCACATCCGCCCGGATAATGGATCGCCTCGAGCACGGCGACGCGGCGCCCGTCCTTCGCCAACAGCGCACCGAGCGAGAGTCCGGCCATTCCCGCACCGACGATCACGACGTCATAGCGGTCGTGGGCAAGCGTAGCCGGCGAGCGGCGTTCGGAACCGGGTGATGCTTCGGCCGCCGTTGCTTCCATGGTGGTCGAAGCGTTCAGCGCGCGTCGCCGCCGCGGATTCCGGCCAGAAACTGTTGACGCAGGTGTTCGTCCGTCTCGAACACCCCGGTAAAGACCGACGTTGCCGTCGTCGAACCCTGTTTCTCGACGCCGCGCATCATCATGCACATGTGGGAGGCTTCGATCCACACGGCAACGCCCTTCGGCTGCAATGCGGCGGTGAGGGCGTCGGCGGCATCTTTCGTCATCCGTTCCTGCACCTGCAGACGCCGGGCAATGGCGTCGAGCATTCGCGGGACCTTGCTCAATCCGACGATGCGGCCGTCGGGAACGTACGCGACATGGGCCCGGCCAAAGAACGGGAGCAAATGATGCTCACACAGGGAATAGAATTCCACGTCGCGCACGAGTACCAGACTCGAAAAGTCCTCTTCGAATACTGCGGACTGCAGGATCTCGACGGGATCCGAATCATAGCCGCTCGTGAGAAAATTCCAGGCTTTCGCAGCCCGCTGGGGCGTCTTCAGGAGCCCCTCTCGCGAGACATCCTCGCCCGCCGCTTCTATCAAGCCGCGATACAGCACTGGCAGCGATTCCGGGGCACCCTCGTCGTGGCGGTGCGTTCCTGAGCGGACGTAGCGTGAAGGGACCGGAAGGTCGGTGATCGTGGCGAGTGGCTGAGGCATACAAGGATCCTTTCGACGTGACGGCCGCTCAGGCGGCCTGTGTGGGATAGGCAACAGTTGAGGAGGCACGCCGGCCTCCACTCATAAAGAGGATCGGCCCGAAGGACGACCCCCGGCGACGATGGAACACTTTATCAAACCGCTCCAGCGTTCGTTGAACCGGCTCGATGGTCAAACCAATGATCCCGCCAACATGGCGCTGCAGCCATCCACGCCATCCTGTCGCAAGCGTCTGAAGCATGACGGAGACCGCACCCCCCGGAGACAGCAGGCGCGACCATTCGCGGAACACACGGTCGCTGTCCGAGAATTCGTTGAGCGTTCCGCCGCACAGAATGCCGTCGATCGCGCCGGTCCGGATCGGCAGCGACTCGGACGCGGCATGAATGAACAACATTCGATCGGCAACCCCCTCACGGCGAGCGAGTGCCACCGCCCGGCGCAGCATGGGCAGCGAGAGGTCGTTCGCGATGACGACGAACGGGGTTTGCGCGGTCGACAAGCGGCGTGCTAGCGCACGTCCAAGATACCCGGTGGCCGTGGCGTTGTCGAGGTACACGCGCGGCCCGCCCAGTGGCAATTCGCCGAACAGCAGGTGCCACTCGCGCTCTGGGCTGAACATCATCCCCGATAGGAGCGACAATGACCGGCGTCGCCAGCTGTCGTACACGATCGCCGTCAAGGACCATTGACCTGATCGCTGCGCGGGCGTCAAGCGGCGCGTCATGTTAGGCATCGCCAGCAGGACCCCGAAACGATCGAAGAAGAGCGACCGTCCGCAATCACGGCACTGCAAACGCGAGCCTTCATCCGCGAAGGCACCTCCGCACGAGGGACAGGCGAGCCGTTCAACTGCCAGTGCGCGTGGAGACTCAGACACGGACGTTCTCCAACGTGCGCGGGTCCCCGATGCTGGCGTAGTCGAGGATCGACTCCGAGAGAAAGTCGGCCTTCAGAACACCCGAGAATCGCTTCACGATGTCCGGACCGCCGATGGCAAGCCGGCCGCCCAGCTTGCGCAGCGCCGGAACGATTTCGTGATTGACGTCGTGGATGAATTGCCGCTCATCTTGGATGATGATCGATGTCATCACAACGAGATCGGGGCGATTACGGTTGATCGAGAAGACGAGGGAATCCGTGGGCGTTTGTGGCCCGAGGAACAACGTTCTCCAACCCTCGGTGGACAGGTATTGATTGACGCACCGAAGCGGCAGGTCGTGTTGTTCATGTTCATGACAAGCCAGCAGCGCGGTCTTGCCGTTCGCTGGCTTGTGATACAGCTCCGACTGCAGACGCGCGAGCGCTTCGCGAATGGACTGCGAAGCAAGGTGCTCGATGTCAACCGTCGCCTCCCCCCGTGCCCACGCCTCGCCGATCGCGGCCAGGGGCGGAAAGACCAATTCGTGGTACACCGCCAGCAGGTCGGACTTCGCGGCGACGCCCAGGCGGAGCAGCCGCAGCACTTCGGTCGTGTTGCCGGTCATCATAGCCGTTTTGAATCCCGGCACAAGCGACCGAATATCGCCGGCGACCACCTGCGCACGCAACTCCCTGTCAAGCAGCAACTCCTGCTCGATGGCCGGGACCGATAGCCGGTTCTCGTGTACGAACTTGAGGACAGCTCGGATCGGAAAGCGTCGATGGCCACCTTTGGTTTTGATGCATTCAAGGTATCCGCTATCGGACCATCGCTTGATGGTGGATTCGTTGACCTCGAGCATCTGGGCCAGTTCGGCCGTCGAATAGGTACTTTTCATATCCGCCCGGTTGTTTGAGCGATTTGCACGATTTGCACGTTCTGTAAACCGCGCTGGTGGTGTCGGAGTTCCATTCTAGAGAAAAAAGAAAAGCCCGGAAACGATCCCGGGCCGCGGATATCACCTAAGCTGTTGTTGTAAAACGTCTTACAGCATCATCCAACGGAAGGCTTTGACGGTATTCTTCATGAGCATTGCGATCGTCATCGGACCGACGCCCCCCGGGACCGGTGTAATGGCCGAGGCAACGGCCGACGCCGATTCGAAATGGACATCTCCGACAAGTCGATAGCCCTTTTTCGAATTCGGATCATCAACGCGCGTGATGCCCACATCGATCACCACGACGCCGGTCCGAAGTTCTTCGCCACGGATGCTCTCCGGACGGCCGATGGCGGCGATCACAATGTCGGCCGAAGCGAGGTACGGCCGAAGGTCTTTCGCACCGGTGTGAGCGATCGTCACGATGGCGTTCGCCCCTTTCTGCTTCTGCATGAGGATGCTGGCCACCGGCTTTCCGACGATGTTGCTTCGCCCCACGACGACCACATGCTTACCGGCCGGGTCGATGTTCGAACGGATCAGCAGCTCCTGCACTCCGGCGGGCGTGCACGGTCGAAGCGTCTCTTCTCCGATCAACAGCTTCCCGACGTTGACAGGATGGAAGCCGTCAACATCCTTCCTCGGGTCGATGGCTTCGATGATGCGCGACTCGTTGATGTGCTTCGGCAACGGCATCTGTACCAGGATCCCGTGGATCGTCGGGTCGGCGTTCAGCTCTGTCACGCGCCGTAGCAGTTCCGCCTCCGACGTGGTCGCAGGCAGGCGGTCGGTGACCGAATGAATGCCCAGTTCGTCGCACGCTTTCCCTTTCATACGGACGTACACGTCCGATGCCGGGTCGTCGCCGACAAGAATGACCGCCAGGCCGGGCACGAGACCCTTCGAGGTCTTCAGCGCTGCGACCTCCGTGCGGACCTCTTCGCGGATCTCATCGGCAATGCGTTTGCCGTCGATGATGAGTGACATAGGGTAGGGTTTCGAAGTGCGACGCAAGCTCGATTCGACCGGCCGGTATCTCAGAACGCGGGGAACACGATCTGCTCGATCTTCACGGCCTTGCCGGTCTCCGGGTCGAGCTTCATGGCCACGGCGCAGAAGCGCACGTCGTGCTCGGCGAGCTCGAACTTGTACGGCGTCTGATGAATGAAGCGGCGGATGGCGATCTCTTTCTTCATGCCGATGACCGAATCGTACGGACCCGTCATTCCGACGTCGGTAATGTACGCCGTGCCTCCGGGCAGGATCCGCGCATCGGCCGTCGGAATGTGCGTGTGCGTTCCCACAACGGCGCTGACCCGTCCGTCGAGGTACCACGCCAGCGCCATCTTTTCGGCTGTCGCCTCGGCGTGGAAATCGACTAGGACCATCTTGGTCTCGTTGTGGATCTTGCTCAGCGCCCAATCGGCCGACTTGAAGGGATCATCCAGCGGCTGCATGTAGGTCCTTCCTTGCAGATTGAGCACTCCGAGCCGCCCCTTCTCCTTCAGGTCGATCACGCAGAAACCATATCCTGGATTGTCCTTTGGATAGTTGAGCGGACGGAGCAGCGTTCGATTCTCGGTCAACAGACCTTTGACCTTCCAGTTGTCCCAGATGTGGTTGCCCGTGGTGATCGCATGGACCCCGAGGTCTTGGAATTCCTTGAGCTGTTCCGCCGTGATACTCTTGCCGCCATCGGTGTTCTCGCCGTTCACGACGACGCAATCGGTCTCATACTTCTGGACGTAGCTCTTCAACAGGGCGCGGACCAGCTCAAGGCCGGGCCGGCCGTTCACATCACCGACAAACAGGACATTCAGGGTTCGGGACACTGGATCTCTGGCAGTGGTCGCATGTGAAATATACCATGAACGGACCCGGGAAGACAGACCGCGTCGGGCTAGCCGGCAAGCACCCTGGCGTACACTTCTTCCGTGCGCCGGGCCACGTGCTTCCACAAGTATCGACCCGCGATGTGCTCAGCCAGTGCGGAATCGCGGGAACGGACCAGCGCCGCTCGGATCCCGCGACGGATATCGGCAACGTCGTACGGGTTGACATACTCGGCGTACGAGCCCAAATACTCGCGGGGGCCCCCGTGCGGCGTGATCACCACCTTGGCCCCGCTCAGACCTGCTTCGAGGGCTGCGATACCGGGCGTCTCGAACAGCGACGGCAGGACGAACGTATCGCAAGCGGCATAGGCTGATGCCAGCAGATCGCCATCGTGGTCAAGATGGTCAAGGATGAGGAGCCGCGGATTGCGTTGCGACCGGGCCAATACATCGGCCGCGTCTCTCGTTTCTTCGACGCGCCCGATGATCACCGCATCCCGGTCGATCCCCTCGAGCGCCTGCACGAGTCTCATGACGTTCTTGCGCGCCGGAGCGATGTGGCCAACCGACAGAATGAAGCCGCTCCGGCCGTAGCGATCTGTGAACGGCTTGGGGTCGGCCGCCCGGAATCGCTCTTCGACGCCGTTCGGTATGACCGCAAGCTTCTCGACGGACACCCCGAATGCGTCATGGAACAGCGCAGCTTCTACTTCCGTGTTCGGAGCGACGACCTCCGCCCAGTCACACATCTCCGCGACCATGGCATAATCAGTCCAGAACGCCGCGTAGACGCGGCGAACCGCCGACTCGACGGCGCGCAAGGTCCGCACTTGCCATGCCGGCCGGCGCGTCAGGTAGATCGGCGAAACCACCATCGGGATGCGCTGCAGATGCAGGGCGCGCGCAAGATGATACGTCCCCAGACCCGCCCCAAAGACGTGCACGAGGTCCACCTCCCCTTTTCGGACCTCGGTGAACGAATCGAACAGCCGTACCTCATGCCCGAGCCGCTGAAGCTCTGCAGCGGTCTGGAGCACCTGCGTGCGTGGACCGCCGCGAAGGATCGCCGTCGCCTGATGCGTTGCCAGTGCGATCTTCATCGTCGTGGCCGGAGGGAAGACAGCCGGTCGACAGCCACCGTGAGCGGTATGCGATAGTTGAACGCCCGGACGCGCGCGAGGTCGGCGGGATCGTCAACGGACGCGGGGGCCGGCCTCCACGCCATCGATGCGCCTTCGAGCCGCGGCGCGATCCGGTGGAACGCCTCCAGACCATCCGGCCGGACGATATGGAGCCAGGCGTGTGGAGCACCCGACGGCGCATCGACCTGGAGCCGCCCGTCGTGCATGCTGAGCTCGACCGGATGCGTCTCGCGGTCGATCCACCACTCCGCATACTCCTGAAAGGTCAGATGAACGATCCCCGGTCCCGACGTGGCCCTGAACAGCGCATCGAGCACCTGTCGTTCTCCATCTTTTGGATGATGATAGAAGAACAGCGGTTCACGGCGCGCCCGTTTTTCCGCCACGACGCGCTCGAAGTAGGCGCGCATGGCATCGGGTCCATATCCCTGGCGACGCAGGGACCCGAGGCTGATGGGATGGATGGGGACCTGAAGAGCTCCGCGACGGTCCGGACCGAGCACAGGACGGGAGGGGATATTGTCGAAGTCGAAGCTGAATTCGGATGAATATGCGAACCGAAAATCGGCTATGACCCTGCCGAGTTCCGTGTTCCAGCGGCCGAACGGAGCCGCAAATCCGACGGCGCCAATGTTGATCGCGCGGAATGCTTCGCGCGCTTTCAGGATGTTTTCGTGATTGCGCCGTGCATCGGAGAACGTCCGGTGGTCGAAGCAATGAATGCCGATCTCCTGGCCCTGCATCTGTCCGAATCGCCAGAGGAACTGCTGCTGCGTTCCAACGTCGACGAACCAGGTGCCGCGCACGCGTCGTTCCCGCAGAAACTCGTAGAGGGCCTCCACCTCCCCGGCGCTTCCGCGGTCGGTATCGATGCGAAACCCGAACACCGACACGGCGTCGTCGGGATAATACCACAGATGAGCATACCACAGGCCTCTTCGGTGGTGAAGATGGCGGAGGGCCTGCGTGACGATCCGCCGAAGCGCGGGTTTGTCGACCGCCGCCACTCGCTCGAACGGCAGACGCGGCTCGGCGGCATAGAATGATTTCCGCAGCGCACGCTCGTCCCGAACGGCGATGGATGGATCGACCGGAAGAGCCACAAGATGTCCCTCACCGTACGCGCCGACGAATGCCGTCGGCTCACCCGCCTCCGACCGCAGCTCATTGGCGTTCCACGCCACGTAGCCCTTCTGCCGCAGATCGGCCAGGCCCGTGCCGCGAAAGATCGACTCTCTGTCGGCCAGCACGTAGGCCAGCGGTTTGCGTCCCGAGGTCGTGCCGCGGATCTCGGCGTACACCTTGGCCGAGCAGAGCACTCCGCCGCCCAGGCCTAGGTACTGGCGCACCATCTCGATCTCGCGGTCGTCGGCCGAATCGTTGACGACCACGACACTGTAGCGCTCGGGGGTCAGGTGGCCATGGGCCCGCTCGTGCGGCACGCCTTCCTGCTCGAGCAGGAGGCGCCAGCCTGACGGCTCGCCCAAGATGCCGATACAGATCCTCATGCGTCCTGTTGTGTCAGCTCGTGAAGATCTTGTCGAGTCAGCGCCCGGGTGAGAACCGCCGCGGTCAGGTAGACGAACGCCCCTGCGGCGACGGTCAACACCACATGCACCGGTGGAAGAAACGGCAGGATGACCGCCAGAACGATGCCGGCCGTCACAATGCCCCCCAAGCGCGACGGTACGGGTATCGGCATGATCGTCTGCACGGCCCGCTGCATCAGGACGACGCCGATCCCCTCCGCCAGCAGAAGTCCGACCGCAGCGCCCAACACGCCCCCGGTCAATGCGCCGCCCGACACCGCCGCAACATTGGCTACCGCCGCAACGGTCATGACCGTGCGATAACGCCGCTCTCCATTCGTGGCAAGCAACGCCGACGTGTAGATCGTGTGGAGCATCGTCAGCACCGCATACCAGACGAGCACCCCGAAGACCGGTCCCGATGCCGCGAACGCCTCACCGTACACCAGGACGACCAGCGGCGTCGCCACGAACATCCCGCCGATCCCCAGCGGCATTCCTAGCAACAGGATCCATCGCAGCGAACGTGAGAGGACCGACGGCAGGTGTGAAGCGTCGATTTGATGCAACCTCGCCGACGCCGGCAACATCAACGTGCCGAGGATGCGGTCGGCCATGAGCACGAAAAAGACGAGCTTATTCGCGCCGGCAAAGACGCCTGCCTCGCCGCTGCCGAGCAATGCACCGACCGCCAGGACCGGAAAGTTCGCCGTGAGATGTCCGAGCACCGAGCCGGCGCCGAACGGCCAGGCCGCCGCCAGCAGCGATCGCCACGCCCCGAAGCTGATACGAAGCACGCCGACCGTGCGACGGTACCGCATGAGCAGGTACGCCGTGCACGCCGCATCGCCGATGACCGCGGCAAGCGCCGCCTGTGCAAGGTCGCCGCTCTCGCGGACCGCCGCGACGATGAACAGGAGATAGACCGAAGCTCCAAGCGTTCTGGCGACAGCGGCCTCGGCCATCCGCTCTCGTCCTTGGAAATACCATTCGAGGAACAGCGCATGCAGAATGCCGGAGAGGGACGTGATGAGAATGACGCCAGCCAGTGCCGGAGGCTCGACCCATGTCCACGCGACGAAAGCAGCCACGGAGATCGCCATGCCGGTTGTGATCAGCCGCGTCCCGACCAGTGCGCCCGGTTCGATCGCTGCCCCCCCACGAGCAATGGCACGCGTGCCCAGCACATGAAGACCGGCGCTGCCCGTGAGCGACACATACGAAAGGACGGTGAGCCCGATCATCACCATCCCGAACCCTTCGACTCCCAGCGTTCGCGCAAGATATGCCACGGAGAAGAAGCCAAGGATGCGCCTGGCGATCTCCGACAGGAGAAGCGACGACACATTCTGTCGTACCGAACTCACGCGTCGGCTCCCGGTCCGCGCTCGAAGAGTGTCACGAGGCGGTCGCGCCGTCGAACCAGGCTGAACCGTTCGACGATGTGCCGGCGTGCCGCCTCGCCATGCGAGCGAGGCATTGAGAGGGCCATCCGCAATGCGCGGACCAGCGCGTCGGGGTCGTTGGGCTCGACAAGCAGACCGGCGTTCCCCACCGCCCGCGGATGTCCGCCCACAGCCGTTGCAACAGGGATGCACTCACAGAGCATCGCCTCACAGAGCGCGTTGGGAAGCCCTTCACGCCTCGAGGGCTGGCAATAGACAGAGGCCCTGGAAAGATGGGACAAGAGCCCTGCCTGCGGCGTCCAGGGGATAAGGTCGACATTCGACGGCGCGTCGAGCCCTGTGGCCAATTCGCCGTGAATGCCGATGACCGTGAAGCGAAGGTCGGGGGCACGACGGGCCGCCTCGAGCAACACGTCAATCCCTTTGATCTTCACGCGAGCGTGGTCGGGCACGGCAGCAACGCACACGATGCGCGGCTCCTTCGCTCCGGCGCTCGTCCAACGCTCGGGATCGAATCCGGTCGGCAGGACCTCGATGTTCCGTCCTTCATAGCGCGCGCGTTGCTTTGCCTCGGTTACGAGCGACTCGTCGACCGCCAGCACGCGTGTGGCAGAGCGCAGGGCCTGACCCACCAGACGAGATCTCCAGCTGCTCGTCCAAAGCCCATAGCCAAGGTCGGGCTCGCTGGCCAGGTCCACGCCCCCCACCTGCACGAAGGTGCGCTTGCCGAGCGACGCCCCCGCGAGCACCGCTGTAGCTCCGTAAACCGAAGCGAACCAAGAAAAGACGACATCCGCCGAGGCGACCTTCAGCGAGATGCGGCCGGCCTGAACAGGACCCGATCCGATCATCGGCATCACCTCATACCGCGACTGAAGGAACGCCAGATCATCAAGGATGAACGGCGTTTCGAAAGCGGCGATGAAGAGGATGCGCGGGCTATTCATCCGCCGCGACCTCGAAGCGCACAACACGATAGGCCTTGACAGCGTCCAGCGCAGAATAGATGACCCCCATCAGGTCGACGATCATGCCGACGAGAAAGAGGCCGAGCAGAAGGGGCTGCAGATCGATGGCCAGCAGGAGAAGGTCGATCCCCAAGAGCAGAGAAACGCCGACGAAGATGCCGATCGCCGAGAAATACGAGACGTTGGCTTTCCGAATGAGACTCCCCCGCTCCTGAAGCGATGCGATCTGCCGTATCACGCTCTCCATCCGCTGGTTCTCGTGCGTCGTGAAGCCCGGCTCTCCGGCTTTTCGCGCCAGTCGTCGCTTCTCCTCGTTGAGCTGACGGATGCGGTTCAGGATGGCGGAGTACTTGTTGCTCACTGTCAGGAGTAACAGTCCGGTCGCGTTGATCATCACGGCGGGAGCGAGGATGAGCTGAATGACTTGGGTGACGGAGAGGGATTCGTTCATGGGAACACCTTTGGAGAGACTCCAGACTCCAGACGCCAGACTCAAAACAAACAGCCAAACGCGAAAACGGCCAAACCTCAGTTAGCAGATCTCGCCGATGACAACGGGTTTGTCTTTCTTGAGGGCTCTGAGGAGAGCGTCGACGGCTTTCGGCGGTGCGATGACGACCATGCCGATGCCGAGGTTGAAGGTGCGTCGCATGTCGGCTTCGGGGACGTCGCCTGCTTCCTGAATGAGCCGGAACAGGGTCGGGCGCTGCCAGGCCAGCCAGTCGATCTTGAGCGTACGCCCCTTCGGTACCACGCGCATGGTGTTACCCTCGATCCCTCCGCCCGTGATGTGCGACAGACCGTGAATGGGAAACCTGGAAAGAAGCGGATGGACGCTGCCCAGATAGGATTTGTGGACCGCAAGCAGTGCATCTCCCAACGTTCCGCCCAACTTTTCGAATGGCTCATCCAGACTGAACTTGTCGAGCAGCACCTTTCTTGCCAGGGAGAACCCGTTCGTATGCAGGCCGGTCGATGAAAGGCCGATGAGCACATCGCCCTTCTTCACCTTCGAGCCGTCAAGGATCTTTTTCTCGTCAACGACGCCGACGATCGTACCGGCGATATCGTAGTCCTTGCCGGCATAGACTCCCGGCATCTCCGCCGTCTCGCCGCCGATGAGAGCGCACCCGTTTTCGCGGCAGGCCTTGACGAATCCAAGGATCACCTGTTCGGCCGTGTCGGGTTCCAGCCTGCCAGCAGCGAAGTAGTCCATGAAGTAGAGCGGCTTCGCGCCACAGACGAGGATGTCGTTGACGCAGTGATTGACCAGGTCCTGTCCGACGGTGTCGTGCCGGTCCATCGCCACGGCGATCTTCAGCTTGGTCCCGACCCCGTCGACCGACGACACGAGTACGGGACGTCGATATCCTCTGAAGTCGGCCCGATAGAACGCGCCGAACAGGCCGATGTCGTTGAGGACGTTCTTGGTAAACGTGGATCTGACCGGCTTCTTGATGCGCCGGACCAGTTCTTCGCCTGCATCAATATCGACGCCGGCGCTTCGGTAGGTGGTCATGCTCGTCCGTGCTTGGTCCCACAGAGCCCTCTGAACGGCATAAGATACGCCAAATTGCCGACGGAGGAAACGACTGTTCACATGGATCGCTGTCTTGAATGTACCCGCCGTGGTCTCTATATTGTTGACGGCCGGTCTGGCCGCGGATCCCATTCCTCTCAGCTGCTCTGCCACCATCGATGCCAACAGTCCAGCTTGCCTCTCGCGATTTCGCCGTTCCCAAGATCCTCTGCATCGGCCGGAACTACGCCGAACATGCCAAGGAAATGAAGGCCGAGATCCCTGCGGCCCCGGTGTTCTTTCTGAAGCCAAGCACCGCTCTGGTCGCCGACGGCGGCGTCGTGAAGATCCCTCCTATTTCCAAGGACATGCATCATGAGGTTGAACTGACCGTCCTGCTCGGTAAGGGGGGCGCTAATATCCCGGAGTCGGAGGCGCGCTCTCACGTAGCCGGTTTCGGCGTCGGGCTCGACATGACCCTTCGCGACGTGCAATCCGAAGCCAAGAAGAAAGGTCTCCCTTGGGCCCTGGCCAAAGGCTTCGACACATCGGCCCCGGTCTCGGAATTCGTCCCCGCCGACCGCGTACCGAGCGTGCCGGCGCTGGCACTGGAACTGACGGTGAACGGTCAGACTCGGCAGAGAGGAGCACTGAGCGACCTGCTTTTTCCAGTTGAAAAGCTCATCGCCTACCTCTCTCAATTCATCACCTTGGAGGCCGGCGATATCATCTTTACCGGAACGCCGGAAGGGGTCGCCCAGGTCGTACCCGGCGACAGGATGGAGGCCAGACTGCTGAGTGGGGCGTCGACCCTTGCGCAGGTGGTAGTCTCCGTGCAATGAACCGGCTCGTTCGATTTCTCAAGAACTACGAGACGGCGCTGGTGGCCTGGGTGGTGATCCTCTGGGTGGTGGCCATGGGGATCCACTATTCATGGGACCGGTCGCTGATCACCGCCGCAGTCATTCTGGTCGGGACGGTCGGTCAGGCTTTCGCCGCCCTTGGCGTATGGGTCGGCCTCGTACCGGTGGTCGGACCGCTGATCGTCCATTTCCTGGCACTTCCAATCATCTGGCTGTTGAACGGGCTCGGCTACATCGTGTCGGTCATCGCCATCAAGCGGGGCTATACCAAGGACATCGTTGCCACACGCGCCATGACGGTGATGTTGTTGATCGGACTCACGGTGGGGTATATTTTGGGGAAGATCATTTAGCAGAGATGGGAGGATGATCATGCAAGATACAAAGCTCTAGCGGAAGGCCATTCACTCCCCAGGGGCTTCTGTCTAACATCTTTCTACCACCATCTTCCATCTTCCATCTTCCATCTTCCATCTTCCATCTTCCATCTTCCATCTTTCATCTTTCATTTTTCATCTTCCATCTTCCATCTT
>CAZOMY010000008.1:0-89142 GCA_964581115.1 uncultured Ignavibacteriaceae bacterium
GCTGATGTTGCCTAATCCACCAATGGCTCACACACAAAATCTCTGACAGTCCCGATCAATTGGATCGTGACCTATGAACTCAGCCTGCCCATATCCTGCAGGTACCTGCTTACTGCCTACTTCCTTAAGCCTTCTGCTTGTCGATCTACCACAGGAACTTTTTCGGATCGTCGATCATGGAATGCAGCATGGCGCCAATCTCGTCATACGTTTCCGTCAAGCGCTCCCACGTCGCCGTGTCGATGTATCCGAAATCCTTCGAGAAGTCAAGCCAGATGGTCGTTTCGGCCTGCTCGCCAGACGCGTCCGTGAGTTTGTTCACGAAGGCCTTCGGATACCGCCGCTTCTTCCAAGCCTCTCCCGTGATGGCCGGTATCGCCCTCGATGACCTCCGGATCTGGTCGGTGAGTGAGTAGCGCTCCTCTGGAGGAAATCCCTTCGTGATCTGATGGATCTCCTTTGCCGCTTCGTATGACAATTGATAGACCTTCAGGTCCCGGTATCCCCGGTACTCTCGGTGGTTCTTCATACGCCCCCCTCTTTTCCTTGCATTCAAACTGAGTTCTTGACCTTTGAACTCAACCTGCATCGGCCTGCAGGTTCCTGCCTACTGCCTACTTCTCAATGGTCTCCATCAGAAATCTCACCGCCAACTCATAGCCCTTCATCCCGGCCCCAGCGAAGACCGCTGCACACACCGGCGCCGTCACGCTCTTGCTCCTGAACTCCTCCCGTGCGTGGATATTCGAGATGTGCACCTCGACGACCGGGATCCTGAGGGCCGCAATGGCGTCGCGGATAGCGTACGAGTAATGGGTGTAAGCGCCTGGATTGATCACCACGCCGTCCGTCATGCCGTCCATGCACTTGTTGAGCGCGTCGATGAGCGCTCCTTCGTGGTTTGACTGGAGGAACTCCAGCTTGGCCGACGGGAAGGCTTTCTTGAGGTCGTTCTCGAGGTCCCAGAGCGATCGGGTGCCGTAGATCTCGGGCTCTCTTTTGCCCAAGAGATTCAGGTTGGGCCCGTTGAGGACAAGGATGCGCATGGGGATTCCTCGGGAGATCTTGGGTAGATGGTAGATGTAAGTAGAAAGATATAAGACTGAGGCGCAAGTGCGTACTTCAGTCTTTCATCTCCCATCTTACATCTACCTCTGTTATTCACCGGATCTTCACCGCCACCAGCGTCCTATCATCGTGCGCCTTCTCCTTGCCCACCCACGCGGCCACGTCGGCGAAAGTGCCGCTCAGGATCTGGTCGGCGGAGCCGTAGCCGTGCTTCGCGATCGAGGCCGCCAGGCGTTCGTCTCCGAATTCCTCCCGGGCCTTGTTCATCGCCTCGGAGATGCCGTCCGTATAGAAGACGAACACGTCTCCAAACCGGCAGTCGAACGACGCCTCCTGGATCGATCGCTCGAAGGCCGGTCCAGGATCCATGCCGAGCGCGAGTCCTGTGGAATTGAGCACTTCGGCCTTCGGCATGCCGTTCCGGAAATGCATCACGGGGTTGTGCCCCGCTCGAGCGAGCGTCATCGTACCCCGCTCAGGGTCGTAGACGCCGTAAACGAGCGAGATGAACACGCCCCGTTCGACGTTCTCGTAGAAATGCCGGTTGACCGCTGTGAGCACAGCAGCGGGTGAGGGCGTTGTCTGCGCGATGGCGCGCAGGAATCCCTTCGTGAGCGTCATGAAGAACGCCGCTTGCGTCCCCTTGCCCGACACGTCGCCGACAGCAATGCCCCAGCGTCCGTTCGGAAGAGGAATGAAGTCGTAGTAGTCGCCCCCCACTTCCTGTGCCGGTTCGCACCTCGACGCGACGTCGAGCCGTGGTATATCTGGACGCTTCTTCGGCAGGAACGACATCTGCACCGTCCGGGCGATCGCGATCTCGTGTTGCAACCGCTCGCGTTCGGTGATGTTGCGGGCGAACGCCGGTGTGATCGCCTCGAAATCGGTCAGCTCGTTGCGCCGGAACTGCACCGCCAGTCCGCTCAGCATGACGAGTCCGAACACGACGACCAGGCCGACCGCCGAACTCTCGAACGCACCCGACACATGCAGCAGGGCCCCCTGTTTGGCCACGCCGTAGACGAGCACCGCCAAGAACCCGGCGACGGCATCGAACCTGATCATTCCCATCACGAAGACCAGCGATGAGGCCAGCACGAGCAACGGCGCTCCCCACCACGGCTCGATCTCCGCCGATCGTGAGATGGCAACGCTGACCGCCGTGACGATGGCGACGAGCGCCGTGGATCGAACGCGGCGTCGAAGCCAGGAGACAAGGAAAAGGACGAAGAACGCTACCAGATACGTCGTGCCGTAGAAGGCGTGCGTGACGGCGTACGCCGCCGGACTCAGGATCGAGAGTCCCTGCAGGCTTGGTTCGTCGGCGCCGTAGGTCGCGATCGGGAGCCAACGCGACAAGGTCGACACGATGCCGAGGTCGAGCGCGTATGCGAGCGCGCCCAAGGCCGCCCCGACGACGACGCTCGCCCCGATGCGCGAGTGGACCAGGTAGCCGTTCACGATGAGGTCGAGCGGCACCATCTTCTCCGGCCAGGCCTCGCGTACGACCGATTCGCTGACGGCCCACGTGATCACAAGCCCGCCGCCGAAAAAGACGGACGACATCGCGAGCGGAACGAGAAAATCCCAGGTGCCGCGGCCGGAGAGCGTGAACGACATCTCGAAGGTGATGACTACGGCCGAAGCGATGCCCATGAACCACGCCATGCGGAAACCGATCTCGTAGGCCCGGAATCGGCGGAACGAGATGACGATCATCGTGATCACGAGGGCCACCCACATGACGATGACGATGATCGCCTGCCAGTTGCCGCTCTCGGGCCGCTTGAAGCTGTCGGGGACCACCACCTCGGCCTCGGCGCGGGTGACGATGTTGCCGGCGACCAGTACGGTCAGCTGCACCGGGTCTCCGGAGGCGGTGTTCCGCAGCGTCCATTGATACTCGTGGTCGATGCGGGAGCGCTGTTCGATGCGGCGAGGGGACCAGGCGGAATCGTCGACAATCGTGCGGGGAGCGACACCCGTGAGCGGTTCAAGACCGTCGAAGCCGGAGAGCAGGAACGTCTGCGCCAGTACGCGGGCGGAGTCGGCCGACACGTTGGGAATGGCGACGGTGTCGGCGACGGAGCGGGTGAAGCCCAGCAAGCGCCCGTGTGCATCGAGAGTGACGGTGACGTCGCCCGCCAGCCAGTTCCGGAGCGCATCGAGGTCTCTTTCGGTCGAGCTGTTGCGAAGGGTGATGTTCTCGTCGCCGCGGCGCGTGAATCGAACCTGCCACACATATGCAGGGAGTCCGGACCGGAGAAGTTCGTTGCCCCGCTCGATCCCATGCGTTGACTGCATCTGGCGGACGAGCAGTTTGCGGGGAACGAGGGAGATGCGCTCATTCAGCCCTGTGAGGTTGATGCCTTGCGAGGCAGCTACGGCGTGCGCCCGTTCTCGCGCCTGATCGCGCGTCACGAAGAGGGCGATCCCGGCGTCGGGGTCGGCAGCGGGAGCAAGCCAAACGGCCACGATCAGGGCGACAGCGCCCAGCAGAGCGTAGGGGAGGAGGCGGAGGAAGCGGGTCATGAGAGAAAGGGGTAAAGAGTCGTCGGTCGTCGGTCGACAGCAGCGGAGATGGGGACGATGGGGGAGAACATGGAGAGACGTCCTTGGAATACTGAATGAGGGCGTCAGGGGATGTGCTTCGTCGCTCTGCGACGTCGTATTGGGCCTCCGGTTGTCATTCCGAACGTCGCGTTGTGCTCATGATCTCAGGTTGAGAGCGACGATTCCGAATCTCGCTCCGGGGCATATTGGTGATTCAAGACGATAGATTCCGAATCCGCCTGCGGCAGGGGTCAGAGGTAAAGTGCGGTTTGGAATGACAAACTGGGCGCTCCTTCTTTGTCATTCCGAAAAAGTCGTTGTTCTGCTATAATGTTGCTTCATCAGGCGACTTCGGATCGGAGTTTGCCGAGTCATCATCGCCTGGCAGGGACGCCTTCTGCTTGTTTGAGGAGGTTGGCTCTTCGGCCACGGCCACTTCTGTTTCGGCAGCTGTCGTGTCGCCACGATGACCCCGAGCTGCCACGCCGGCGGCACGAAGGGCTTCGTGCGCGGCCTTTGAGAGTTCTTCTTCTATGAACTCCCGAACGGCGGGCTTCAGGTAGACCTCTTCGACTCCCACTTCAGCGATCGCCTGGGCAACGACAGAGCTCTTCTTGGTCGGCGCCAGCTTGCGGTTCACGACGATCAACCGCTCGGCCTTGAGCACGCAGTAGCCGCCGTCGAAGTCCCCCTTTTCGTAGCGAATGGTGATACCGGAGCGTTCAGCGAGTTCTTCGAGCTCTTTGAGGATCTGTTCGGCCGTCATATCAAGAAATTTACCTGAACGAGCAGGGAATAACAAGGCGGGGCCTGAGAGAGCGAGGAGGAGTAAGCAGTGAGCAGGAACTCACTGGCTGTGTACGGGTGGAGATCCGATGACAAGAACACATGATCTGTTCTCTTGGATATCTGGCTGATCGGACCCGAATGGTACGTGCGTACTGCCTACTGCTTTTCGATCTTCTCCATCTCCCGCTCCATCCTTGTTCGCAGGGTCACTTCCCAGTCATAATCCTCGTACGCCAACGCTTGCTCCAACGTCCGCTTTGCCTCCGACGTCTGGCCAAGCCGGGCCTGGGAGCGTGCCAGTACCAGCAACGTATGGGGAATGACCCAAGTCTCGCGCTTCGGACTCAGCTGAAGGACCTTCTGCGCTTCGGTCAGCACTGTCCGGTCGTCGTCGCATTGAAAGGCCGTCTGTATCACGCCATAGATCGCCTGCGCCTGATGTTCCGGATCGCCCGACGACTGGTGTGCGGCCGTCCGATACAACGCGATTGCCCGGTCCCGGTTGCCGCGTTGTACTTCGTTGCCGGCGACGACCAGCGCGATGTCGACCTTCGTCATAGGGGCGGCGATGAGGAGTTGTGCCCGTCTCCAATAGACCGATTCCCACGGCATGTCGGGGTCGGTGGTGCGTTTCATCCGGTTCCACGTGGCGACGGCCTTTGACCGGTCGCCCGACAGCTCGTACGCGATCCCCAACCGGTAGTAGATGCTGTTGCCGACGTTCTCCTTGTTCTCGGACCGGTCAATGTACTCCTCCCAGTGCTCAACCGCGTCCAGGAAGTCCCCCCGTGTGAAATAGGCCGACGCGAGCGTGCTGTGTGCGTACTCATCGCCGATCTTGACCTGAGCCTTTTCGTTGATGGCGATGGCTCGCTCGCCGATGGCGATGGCGCTGTCGATCTGATCGCGGCGAAGCTGCCAGGCCGCATACGTCGTCAGGAAGAGCGAATTCGTGGGGTACTGGTCCATAATGCGTCGCATATAGCGCTCGGCCTCGTTGTACCGTTCCTCAAAGAAACAGAACTGCGCGTAGTAGAAGGACGCCTCGGTGCGGGTGTAGATGCCGTTATCCGCGGCGTTGCGGATCATGGCCAGTCCCCCTTCGAGATCGCCGCTGAAGCCGATCAGGTTCAGCAGCCAGGAGAACGAACGGGGGATCTTGGCAATGAGGTACGAAAAGAGGCCGAATCCGAGTTGTGCGTCGACGGAAAGTCCCGGGCCGGTGGCCGCTTCTCTCAGCAGGCTATAGCCCTTGCGTCCGTCCCACACGGCCGACACGATGCTGCCGTTCCGTTGGTAGGCGAGGCCACGGTAACCGTAGATGCCCCCGAGATAGAACTTGGCCGTGAGGTCCTTCGCGTTCCGGTCCACGAGCGATTCGGCCTTGTCGATCACCGTCTCCGACAATTCGAAGAACCGGTCGTACGCCTTCCGGTCGGTCGAGAGCTGGTAGACGTAAAAGTGGACCATGCTTTTGAAGAACCAGCCGCGCGGGTCGTTGGGGGCCATGCGCGTGACCTCGTCGAAGGTCCTCTCGGCCTCATCGATTTGCAGGGCGTAAAGATGGTCGATCCCTTGGACGGTGAGGGAGTGGACACGGGCCCAATCCGGGTTCTGCCCGTGAAGGATCACTGGGGCGAAAAACAAGATGCACAGGAGATATCTCGAAGTGCGAATTGCGAATTGCGAAACAACTGACGCGATATGAGGCAGAGGCCGGAATTTAGTGCGCATCCTTTCCATCGTCTCTTTCCAATTCGCAATTGACAATCCGCAATCCGCAATCATCTCTGATTTCCCTTGACCCTCTCCCAGAAATCCTGGAACCGATCTCCGCTCCACACGGTGAACACGAAGAATACCACGCCGCCCACAAGGTCGATGACGTAGTGGTAGCGCAAATAGACGGTTGCGATGACAAGCAGGGTCGAGAGCACGGCGACGATCCACTTCGCCGACAGCCTGTATCGAAAAGCCAGCAGGACGCACAGCAACGTCATCTGCGTGTGACCGCTGGGGAAGACGTCGCGCTGGACGACCGACACGGGGTCGGGATGTCCCTTGGGGAGCGATTCGCCCGCATTGATGAGGTCGCGCATCCACTCGGTGTTGAGCAATCCGGGAAGCTCCGTGCTGAGCGAGTGGAAATCGTGGAGCGTGAATCGCGGACCGATCGCGGGCATGAGGAAGTACCCGAGGTACGACAGGTAGAAACCGTAGACGACGAGGAACGCGGCATGGTCGAACTCGCGTACGGGATACCGGCGGTAGATCTGCACTCCCACGATGATGAAGAGGAGGTAGTATGAGAAGTAGGCTGTCTGCAGAACCTCCGTCAAGACCGGATGGGCGAACTGGAACATCCAGACGGTCGGGTCGACGCCGAACATCCACCGGTCGACGGCAATGAAGACGTGGTCGTAGTCCACCGGATGGATGGGACGGACCATGAGATAGAGCTGTTTGAACACCAGCAAGACGATCGGGTAGCAGTACCAGCGGTGCAGGTGATGCCAGAAGCTGCGCGGCTTGCGTTCCGCCATGATCGCCAGGCCGACGATGGCTGCCATGAGGGAGAGGTCGACCGTTACGAGCAAAGGCCAGTGAGCGACCCGCGCCATGAAGACAAGGCAGAGCGCCATCAGGAACGTTAGGAACCCGATGGAAACGACATCTAGAGGTGTCAGGAGAGTGCGTAGGCGATACATCAGACAACGTGAGATTTCATGGACAGCATGCAGTATGCAGGTACATTCTGGACCGGTCGGGCGGATGTCCAGGGACACAGATCGTATGATCTTGTCATGAGAGGTCTCCGGCCCATAGCCTGAATGGTCCTACCCACTGCTTACTTCGCTTCTTCACAGCCATTGCAGCATCGCTGTTGCCAGCGAAAGGAAGACCGTGATGCCGATGATGTCCTGGAAAGCCGTCTCGAACGGACCTGCGGTGATGGCCGGGTCAAAGCCGAGCGAATGCGAGATCATCGGCGTCGCGGTGCCGATCATGCCCGAGAAGTTGATGGCGATGAACATCGCCGTGCCGACGACAGCGCCGAAGAGCGGGGTTCCGTGCCACAAGCCGGCGATGAGTCCGAGCACCAGACCGCACGCCGCACCCACGATCAGCGTGACGATCAACTGACGACGCATCGGAAGCCACCACCGCTTCGTATCGACCTGGCCGGTAGCGATCCCGCGCACGATCATCGCGGCGGACTGCAGCCCGGTGTTGCCCGAGATGGCGGAGATGATCGGCATGAACGACGCGAGGAGGATCACCTGCGACAGCGTCTTATCGAACACGTGCACGACCACGCCGGCGATGAGCTGGAGCATCAGCGTCATCATCACCCATGGCAGGCGCATCAGGGCCATGCGGGCCGGCGAGCGCTGACCGACGGCAACGCTGTCGGTACCGGCCATGCGGGCCACATCTTCGTCGTGCTCTTCCTTCAGGACGTCGACCACGTCGTCGACGGTGATACGGCCGAGGAGCTTTCCGGCCGTGTCGGTGACGGGAAGCGACACGATGTCGTATTTCGAGAAGATGCGCGCCACTTCCTCCTGGTCGACGTCGGGCGTCACGCTCTTGTAGTCCGGATTCATGATCTTGTACACACGCTTGTTCGGCGCATGCAACAGGAGGTCGGGCAGGTTGACGGCCCCGACGAACAAACCGTTCTCGTCGACGACGTAGACATTGAAGATGTGAACCCCCTCCTTCGCCAGCTTGCGGACCGTCCGGATCGCCGCCTTGACCGTGTCGGTTTTCGACACGACGGCCATCTCCTTGGCCATGAGGCCGCCCGCCGTGTGCTCGTCGTAGCGGAGGAGTTCCTCGACCTGCGACGAGTCCTCGACATTCATCGTCTCGAGGACGCTCTCGGCCTTCTCGTCCGACAGCTCGCCCACGACGTCGGCCGCATCGTCCGAATCCATCTCGCCGACGATCTCCGTCAGTCGGTCCTGCGCGAGGTTGGCCAGGATGTACTCACGCGTTGGCTCATCGAGATCGAGCACCGCAGCGGACGCGACCTCGTTCGTCAGCATCCCGAAGACGTAGAGAGCATCTTCCATCTCGAGACGGTTGAGTATGTGCGCGATGTCGCCCGGCAGAAGGTCCTGGATGATGTTCAGGACGAGATAGTCGGAGCGCGACTTGACGAGGTCTTCCAGGTCTCGGAAAAGCTCGTCGTCGACCTCCAATGTTTCTCTCTGGGGGACGCTCGTCTCGTCGATCGGGGTGTCGTTATCCTGGGCCGTCATAGTGCCTCTCAGGGACTACAGAAGGAGAAGAAATCACGCAAAGACAACAAAGACGTCGAAGCACGCAAGGCAATCTGATACCGTCTCATTTCTTGCCGCCCGTTGCGTCGTTGCGTCATTGCGTGCAACACTTTCAATCAATGGTACGGCTTCTTCGCTGAACTTCCTTCGTCAGTTCCACGAATTCCTCCGGCGTCAGCTCCTCCGGACGTCGGTCGGTGACGGGGCCGAGGCTCATGATGATCTCCTTCGCTATGCCCGCATAAGCAAGCCCATTCCTGATGGTCTTGCGCCGCTTGCCGAACGTCCCACGCACCACGGTCCGGAACAACACGTCGTCGACCGGGAGCGGGTCACGCCGGAAATTCAGACGGACCACGGCCGAATCCACGTCGGGCCTGGGGTAGAAGCAATTTCGCGACACCCCGAACAACCGTCGCGGGACCGCATAATGCTGGGCGAAGACCGACAGGATGCCGTAGTCCTTCGTCCGCGGGCGAGCTACAAGCCGGTCCGCGACCTCTTCCTGGATCATCAGTGTTGCATCCGAGATCAGATCACGCTGATCAATCACCCAGAACAGAATGTCGCTCGTGATGTAATAGGGGATATTGCCGACAACCCGCAGCAACGGGCCTCCTCCAGAGATCATACCAGGATCGTTTCTCGCAGCCCCCGCGGAGAAAGCGGCGAACGTGACGTGTTCGTCGTGGACGCGGCCTGATAACAGGTCTCTCGCGGTCACCTTCAGAACGTCTCCTTCGACGATCGTGACACGTCCGCTGAATTCCTCCGTGAGTCGCTCCACCGCCCGCCGATCCACTTCCACCGCCGTCAACCGGCACGCATCCGCGAGCAGCCGCGTCAATGCGCCCGGCCCCGGACCGATCTCAACGACGAGGTCATCCGGCTTCAACTCCAACGAAGCCACGATCTTCCGCAGGATGTTGTCGTCTTGGAGGAAGTTCTGGCCGAGATGTTTGCGGGGAGAGAACAAAAGGAGTAGAGAGTCGTCAGTATGGAGTATGGAGACTGAAGCGCGTTTGGACGTCGGGACTTTGAGGGGAGCTGTGGGGGTGAGTGAGCTATGAACAGTGATCAGTGATCAGAGAAGGGATCTTCAATGTGTCCGCTTTCCTATTGACGACCCGCCTGCCTCACTGTCGTTCGCTCGGCGGGCAGGTTCACCATCCTCTATTCACCCTCACTGCTGTCACGTCCTTCGGTGCGTTCTCGGCACGGAATACACCCAATTTACACACCAAAACCCTCATTCCGCACGCTCCGCGTATTGCTTCTCCCTCAAAATCGACGCATTTTCATCCAATGGCAAAAACAAGCAAGAAAAAGGCCGAACCGAGGGTTTCAATTGTGGTTCCTCTTTTGAACGAGGAGGAATCGCTACGGGAGTTGTATGAGCGGCTAAAGGCGGTCTTCGCCCGCATGAGGTCGACGTATGAGATCATCTTCGTCGATGACGGCAGCACCGACAATTCGTTCAAGGTCCTGCAAGATCTGCATGCGTCCGACCCGAATGTAAAAGCCATTCGCTTTCGAAGGAATTTTGGGAAATCCGCCGCCCTTTCGGTGGCCTTTCGCGAAGCAGAGGGGGAGTTCGTCATTACGATGGATGCTGACCTCCAAGACGACCCGGACGAGATCCCGGGCCTTATCGAAGCTCTTGGGGACCAGTTCGACCTGATCTCGGGCTGGAAGAAGAAGCGGTACGACCCTATTTCAAAGACGATCCCGTCCAAGTTCTTCAATTTTGTGACGGGTAAGATGACGGGGATCGACATCCACGATTTCAACTGCGGACTCAAGGCTTATCGCCGCGATGTGGTGAAGAGCGTCCATGTCTACGGCGAGCTGCATCGGTACATTCCGGCGTTGGCGCACTGGGCTGGATTCAGGGTGGGTGAGAAGGTCGTTCAGCACCATGCCCGCAAGTACGGCCGTACCAAGTTCGGCCTCAATCGGTTCTTCTACGGATTTCTCGATCTGATCACAGTGCTGTTCACGACGCGCTACATCCGACGTCCGCTGCATCTGTTCGGGATCTGGGGGCTCGTTGCACTGGCCATCGGCACGCTCATTGACGGCTGGCTGTCCGTCGAGTGGTTCCTGGGCCTGACGTCGCTCAGCAACCGGCCCCTGTTCATGCTCGGCTTCCTGCTCATTATTGTCGGCGTGCAGTTCATCTCGATCGGATTGCTGGGCGAGATGATGTCGCGGCATGAGAAGGACGAGGATACGTACTCGATCAAAGAGATCCTGAAATAACATCCTCGAGAAGTAGGCAGTATGCAGGTACATTCCGGTCCGGTCAGCCAGAGAACTTAGTACAACGATCATATTGATCTTGTCACGGGATCATCACCTGCCCACGACCTGCCCGTTCCTGCCTACTGCCTACTTCCATTGATATTCCCATTCGCCTCGTGTCTCTTCCCCATTACGACCTCAAGACCGACTGCCGCCACTTTCGCGGTGACATTCCATGCCGTCCGCACAAGGAGCACGGCGTCCACTGCGTGGATGAGCGCGGCGTTGACTGCCCGCACTACGACCGCATCCGCAAGCGCATTCTCATCATCAAGCTTGGCGCACTCGGCGACGTCATCCGTACAACGCCTCTGCTGACGAAGCTGCGAGAGGTCTATCCCGGTTCGCACATCACGTGGCTCACGGCCTCGCCCGAGGTCTTGCCGCCGCCGGTGGATGAGCCGCTGTTGTACACGCTCCCCTCCGTCGTTCAGCTTCGCTCTCGACCGTTCGACCTGTTGGTCAACCTCGACAAGGACCGAGATGCGTGCGCGCTTGCCGCACAGATCTCGGCAACCGAGAAGAAAGGGTTCACGCTGAAGGACGGCGTCATCGTCCCGGCCAATTCCGAATCGCAGCACAAGTACCTCACCGGCATCTTCAACGACGTCAGCCAATTGAACCGGAAATCGTATCCGCAGGAGATCTTCGAGATCTGCGGGTTCGAGTTCAACGGGGAGAAGTATCTGCTGAATCCTCCCGCACGGCCGGCGAAACCGTGGAAGCTGAACAACAAGAAGAAGGTGATCGGTCTCAACACCGGATGCGGCGGACGATGGACGTCGCGGCTGTGGGCCGACGCCCGCTGGGTGGCGCTGGCGAAGGTGCTCAAGAAGAAAGGCTATGAGGTCGTCCTTCTTGGCGGCGAACAGGAGCACATCAAGAATCTGGCCCTGGCGCGAAAGTCGAAGGCGAAGTACTTCGGCCATTTTCCGCTCGACCAGTTTCTCTCGCTCGTCGATGCCTGCGATCTTGTCGTGACAGGCGTGACGATGGCCATGCACTTCGCCATCGGCCTCGGCAAGCGGATCGTCCTGTTCAACAACATCTTCAACAAACACGAGTTCGAGCTGTACGGCCTTGGCGAGGTGCTCGAGCCCTCCAAGCCGTGCCGGTGCTTCTACCGTCCCACCTGCATCAATCCCGACTACCGCTGCATGGAGCATCTCGCCGTGGGCGACGTGGTCGATGCGTGCGTTCGTCAGCTTCCGCGCTGATCTCATGGATCCGGCGTCCTGCCCGCTCTGCGCCTGTCATGAGTCGGTGTCATTTCCGATCTTCTACGAGTTTCTCGGTGACCGCTTCGAGGCCCGTGAATGCACCGCCTGCGGGTTCGTGTATCTGCATCCGCGGCCGACTCGCGCGCAACTGGCGCAGATGTACAGCGACGAGTACTTTCTTCACGACGGAGCCGACTGTGGAGCACACTCGGCAACGGACTACGAAACGGCCGCTCGGCAGGGTTCGGTGAAGTTTCCGGAGATCCTTGGATGGATCAAGCGCTACCGACCGGCGGGACGCTTCTTCGAGATCGGCTGCGGGATGGGCTACTTTCTGGACTTCGCGCGCCGGAACGGGTACGACGTGAGCGGGATCGAATATGCAGCGCTGGGCGCCAAGGCGTGCCGCGAGAAGTTCGGATTAGAGGTGACGCAAAGCTCGATCGAAGCGTTTCCGGAGACCGTTGCGGCGTACGACGTCATCTTTATGGGGGACGTGCTTGAGCATCTCGTCGATCCGCTGGAGATGCTGAAGAAGGCCGTCCGCATGTTGAAACCGGGCGGAGTCATCGCGGCGGAAGTGCCCGCGATGTTCAACTCGCTGACCGGACGGCTGGCGGTGGCGGGCTACCGCATCCTGCGGACGCGCAAGAGGATGCCCATGCCGCCGTATCACGTGAACGAGTTTCTTCCGGCAACATTGGACCGCATACTGCGGGAATCGGGATGCGGAACCCGGCGCATCGTCCAGCGCATTCGTCCGCCGCGGATGATCACCCTGCGCGGCTCGTTCGCGGAGAAGACGATCAAGAAAGGACTGCATTACCCGAACTACGCGCTGACGAAGGGATTGGGGGTGTTCGGGGATCGGTTGTTGGGGATCGGGATCAAGGCGGAAGGCGTGGAGGTGGAGTAGAGGAGTTCGTGCGGACTTCACGTATGCGGTGGAGTGTCGTGTGACAAGTCCCCATACGATATCCTTCGGAATTCGTGCTTAGGTTTTCGCGCTCGTTCCGTATCTATAATTTCGCATTTCGATATTGTCTGAAGAATGGCCCGCAGTAACAAACAGAAATCTGCTCCATCGACCTCGCTGATGCCCTACGCTCAGGCGCTGGTCGAGCACCGATATGCGGCGGTCGTCGTGGCGGCACTATACTTCGTCGTGATGATCTGGATCGCGCTGAAGTATCACATCGTCGGCGACTACGGGGTCGAGACCGATTTCTATTGGAGCTACGTTCCACAGGCCCGGCACATCATCGAGGGGAAGCTGCCGATCGAGGATTTTCACGGTCCTCTCTACCCGCTCGTGCTGGCGGCGGTGAGCCTCGTGACAAGCGACCTGTTCCATGCCGGCGTCGTGCTCTCCGTGCTCTCAGCGGCTGTCGTGTTATGGGCCGTGTATGAGACGGTCCGTCGGCTGGTCCGACCCGATGTGGCGGCCATGGCGGTGTTATTCGTGGCGGTGAATCCGACCTTCGTGCAGTACTCGTACACAGCCGGGACGGACATGTTCTTTTTCGCCCTCGTCATGACAGCGACATGGGTGTTCTTGAAGGACGGCGACCGCCGATGGTCGGCCGTTGTTGTCTCGGCGGTCGTCTTCGGTCTCGCGTACCTCACTCGATATAACGGCATCTTCGCGCTGGCAGGTGTTCCCGCAGCCGTCCTGCTGGCCGATCCGCACGGTCATCCGTGGAATGAACGTGCAAAGACAGCCGTCATCTTTGCGGGGGTCTTTCTCCTGACCATCGCGCCGTGGGGCGTGTACGCACTGGTCGAGAAGGGGAGCTTCTTCTACAACCGCAACTACCTCAACATCGCGTACGAGATGTTCGGCCGCGGCAAGGTGGGTTGGGATGCCTACTGGTACGGGGCTGCGAGCCAGTACCGGTCGCTGATGCAGGTGATCCTCGCCGATCCAGGGGCGTTCGTGGCGACGGTCGGGTGGAACATCCCCGACCATCTCGCGGGGGACCTCGGCAAGCTGGTCGGCTGGCCGACGGGCGTCCTGGCCGTCCTCGGAACGGCACTGCTGTTCCGAGAGCGTCCGGACCGCCGACTGCTGACACTCCTGCTGATCGGGGCGTCGTTCTTCGCGCTGCTGCTGCTCGTCTTCCATGGCGAACGCTTCTCGCTGTTCCTGTTGCCGCTCTACGTCGTGCTGGCGTTGCGCACCCTCACCTGGCCCGCGATAACGGCGTGGCGCCTCTGGGGAACGGTCCAGATCGGCGGCGTAGCCGCGATCGCGCTTGTGCTCTGGCAGTTCGCCGAGAGCAAAGCGCATAACAGCGAGCAGATCGATTCCGGTCCGGTGGAGGTGGTGCAGGTTGGCCGTTGGTTCGAGGCGAACCAGCCGCCACCGAAGCCCGGAACCATCGTGGTGGCCCGCAAGCCCCACATTGCGTACTATCTCGGCATGACGTTGGAGATGTTCCCTCCCGTCAGGACGCAGGAAGAACTGTTCGAGGCCCTGCGCCGCGTCAACGCCTCGTATCTATACTATAGTCCAATGGAAGCCGGTCTGCGCCCGCAATTCCAGTATCTGCTGGATCCCGCCAAGGCCCCGTCCGGCTTGCGGCCCCTCGTATCCACCGCCGTGCCGCCGGCAGTCCTGTATCGCGTGGAGTTAAACCAACCATGAACATCGTCATCGTCAGCACCGCGTATCCGTTCCGCGGGGGCATTGCGCACTATGTTGCGCTGCTCTACCGGCGCCTTGCGCAGCGGAACAACGTCAAGGTCGTTACGTTCACCCGGCAGTACCCTTCGTTCCTCTTCCCCGGCACCACGCAAGAGGAGACGGGGGGCGGCGATCAGATCCGCATTCCGGCGGAGCGGCTAGTCGATTCGATCAATCCCTTCACCTGGATATCGGCTTCGAAGAAGATCGCCGCGATGAAGCCCGATGTGCTCGTCTTCAAGTTCTGGTTGCCGTTCTTCGGTCCATGTTTCGGATACATCGCCCGCAAGGTCAAGAAGCTTACCGGCGGACGGGCGCGCGCCATCTTCATCGCCGACAACATCGTGCCCCACGAGCGGCGGCTGTTCGACAAGGCCTTCACCAACTACGCCATGGGGGGCGCCGATGCCGTCATCGTTCAGTCAGCCTCCGTCGAGCGAGAATTGAAGCATCTCTATCCGAAGAAGCCGTATCGAATGGTGCCGCACCCGATCTACGAGATCTTCGGCAACGCCATCGGCAAGCGCGAAGCGCGCGAACGCCTCAAGGTCCGCGACTCGCGCGTCATGCTCTTCTTTGGCTACATCCGTCCCTACAAGGGACTGGCCACGCTGCTGAAGGCCATGCCCGAGATCGCGAGGCGCACGCGCGCGAAGCTCCTCGTCGTCGGCGAATGCTACGGCGACGAGCAGGAATACCGGAAGCAGATCAAGGAGCTGAAGCTGGAATTATCCGTCGACTTCCGGGCGGAATATGCATCGCCCGAAGACGTCAAACTCTACTTCTCGGCGACAGACCTGGTCGTTCTGCCATACACGTCGGCCACGCAGAGCGGCATCGTGCAGATCGCCTACCAGTTCGACAAGCCGGTCGTCGCCACGAACGTTGGTGGATTGGCGGAAGTTGTCGTGGACGGCAAGACGGGCTACATCGTGAAGCCGAACGACCCGAAAGAACTGGCTGACGCCGTCATTCGTTACTTCGAACAACGGAAGGAGGGGGACTTTGTCCGGAACCTCCATGACGAGAAGCGTAAGTACTCATGGGACCATCTGACAAGGGCCATCGTGGAGTTGGGAAAGCAGCCGGACAGCCCGAAAGGGAGACGCGAGACGGGAAACGCGAGACGGGGTGGAAGGTTTCAGGGTGGGCGTGACAACGAGCGGGGTCGGTGGAAGCAGCGTCTGCCCCACGAACACGAACATGGCGGCCTGCCGCGCAACCAGACGCGTCCGCATGAGCCCAAACATCCGCCGCAAGGCCTCAAGCCGCCGCACCAACAGGAACCTCGTCCGGGGCAGGTGCCGCCGGGCCCGGGTCAACCGAAGCCTGAAGGGGGTCCCCGTAGGGGTCGTCGGCGTGGATGGCGGGGTGGGAGAGGGCGGCGCGGTGGAAGGCCTCAGGGTGGGGCGGGAGGAGGACAGGGAGAATCGTGAATGAACAGTAGGCAGTAAGCAGGAACATCTAGGCGGTGGGCAGGTGGAGGTCCGATGACAAGAACCCATGATCTGTTTTCGTGGATATTCACCTGACTGGACCTGAGGGTACCTGCTTACTGCCTACGTTCAATGGAACTCGGCTTCTTCATTCATCATGCATTACGACCCGATCAAATTTTCCATCGGCAATGTCGTTCGCAGGTCGGTCCTGCTTCGGCGCCTCTTCTATACGGCGCTGGGATTACTCTTTCTACGCGAATGGCATGTGAAGCGGGCCATCAGGCGATTGCTGGGGAACCGGACGGGAGCGGTGGACGTCTATGATGCCGGCAGCGGGTTCGGGCAGTACTCATACTACATGGCACAGCGGTATCCGAGCGTGAAGATCCTTGCGGTCGACGTGAAGGAGGAGCAGATCGACGATTGCCGGAAGTTCTTCGCCGCGCGCGGCATCGACTCATGTACGTTCGCCGTCGAAGACCTCACGAAGATCGTGCACGAGAACCGGTTCGACCTTGTCCTGTCGGTGGACGTGATGGAGCACATCGCCGACGACGTAACGGTGTTCCGCAACTTCCACCGGGCGTTGCGTCGGGGTGGACAGTTGTTCATCAATACGCCCTCCGATCTCGGCGGGTCCGACGCGCACAGTCCCGACGATGCCTCGTTCATCGAAGAGCACGCGCGGAACGGCTACAACGTGCGAGAGATGCGGCAGAAACTGACGTCGGTCGGGTTCGAGGTGGAGGATATCCGATACACCTACGGACCCTTCGGCAGCGCCGCCTGGCGAGCCGGCATCAAGTGGCCGATGCTGATGCTGAACGTTTCAAAAGCGTTCTTCGTGATCCTGCCGTTCTACTATGTGATCGTTCTACCGTTCGTCCTTCCGCTGATGTGGCTGGATGTGGCCATCGAGAACCCGCGCGGGACAGGGCTCAATGTGGTAGCCAGAAAGCGGTGAATAAAGAATGGAGCATGGTCAATAGGAAAGCAGGTGCGGTGGGGGACGATGGGAGGTGGATCGTGAAGAGTGAATCGTTCATCGGAAGGCGATCTCCTGCACGAAGCCGCGCGGTCACGCTCAGTTAATTCAAAATCGTCAATCCGAAATCCGCAATTCCCTTGGCCCCCCGTTTGAATTCTGTCCTGGTGATATCGTACTACTTCCCTCCCTCCGGAGGCCCGGGCGTCCAGCGGGTGTTGAAGTTCGTCAAGCACCTGCCGTCGTACGGCTGGCGACCGGTGGTGCTGACGGTGGAAAATGGAGACTTCCCGGCGCGGGACGAGTCGCTTCTCAAGGAGATCCCTTCTGACGTCAGGGTGTATCGGACGAAGATCTTCGAGCCGTACGCGCTGTATCGAAAGCTCACCGGCAAGCCGGACGGAGCGGCGGTGGATGTGGAGAACATTCCACAGGGATCCAAGCAGCGCTCGTTCATGGAGCGCGCCGCCGGTTTCGTTCGCGAGACATTCTTTATTCCCGACGCGCGCGTGGGCTGGTTTGCGACGGCCGTGCCCGAGGCGATGCGTATTATCCGGACGGAGGGCATCGAAGCCATCTATACGTCATCCCCACCCTACACGGCGGCGCTGATCGGACGGGAAGTGAAACGCCGTGCGCGCCTGCCGTGGATCGCGGGATTCCGGGACCCGTGGACGGGATTCCTGTCGGCTCCCGACCGATGGTTCATCCCCGATGCGATCGACCGTTGGCTGGAAAGAAGGGTCTTCGTCGAGGCCGACATGATCGACTGCGCCTGGCAAGGGATCATTGACGATTTCGCGGCGAAGTTCCCCGACGAGAATATCCACAAGTGCGTTCATTTGCCCAACGGTTTTGACCGCGACGACTACCCTCCGATCGAACGGGTGTCGACCGAGCGCTTCACGACGACCTACACCGGGTCGATGTACGGCAAGCGGAACCCGCAGACGTTCCTTCGCGCCGTCGAGGCGGCGGTCGCGGCCGGAGAGGTGGATGCGTCGAAGATCCTGCTGAAGTTCATCGGGCGCTTTGGAGGTGACGTGAAGGAGATGTTCCGTACTTCGTCGCTCGCGGCGCAGATCGCGCAAGTCGAGTACGTGCCGCATGAAGAGAGCGTCAGACAGCTGTTGATGGCGGACCAGTTGCTTCTCGTGGTGGACGAATCGAAGGACAGCCGCGCCATCGTTCCGGGGAAAGTGTTCGAATACCTCGGCGCCCATCGTCCGATCCTCGCGCTGGCCGATCCCGAAGGGGCGGCCGCGGCCATTGTGCGCGAGACCAATGCCGGCGTTGTCGTTGCCAACCACGACGTCGACGGCATCCGCCGGGCGTTCGTTGAGTGTTACCGGAATTATCTCTACCATACTCCCGGCCCGACGCCGAATGACGACGCCATTCGCACCTATGAACGGCGCGAAGTGACACGCCGGCTGGCCGAATTGCTGACCTATGTCCGTCTCCGGAGTGCTGAGACGGGACCCCGCCACGCCGGTGCGTGACGGGTGCCGCCGATCACCGACCGGTCTTCCATCCCATGAGTACGCCCCAGAAGCCGCGTGCCTCCCGCAAGCCTTCGCGGGAGGATCGACCCCTTGTGCCCCAGCGCTACCGCCACGTTGCGGCGATCGCCGGGCTCGCCCTCGCCATCCTCATCTTCCTGTTTCCCGTGGTGTTCGGGGGAAAGACCTTCGTCGGTCCCGACTCGATCGCCTCGCACAGCTTCGACACGCTGCTGCAGGACGCAAAGGAACAGGGGATCTTTCCGCTCTGGAACCCTTACATCTTCGGCGGCATGCCCGCGTACGGCAGTCTCTCGGTGACGGGGGATCGATGGTATGATCTCACGGGATGGCTGTGGAACAAGCTGTCGAGCTGGTTCGGCCTGATCCTCGGCGGAGGTCAGGTGACGTGGGTCGTTTTCTACTATATCCTGTTCGCCGCGGGGATGTACGTGCTGGCGTACTCGAAGGTCCGTCACTCGCTCGCGGCGTTCGTAGCGGCGTTCGGTGCGACCTTTTCAATGTTCATTATCATCTGGATCATGGTGTCGCACAATACCAAGATCGCGACGATGGCGCCGTTCCCGTGGCTACTGTTCGTGGCCGACCGCTTGCGCGAGCGCTTTCGCTGGCTCTGGGCGTTGCTGGCCGTGGTTCTGCTGCATTTCATGTTCATGCCGAGCCACGTGCAGATGATCTTCTACGCCGCGCTGGCCTTCGGCGGCTACTTCCTGATGCTCGTCTGGCTGGCGATCCGGCACGGCGAACCGTGGAAGGGGATCTTCCGTTCGGCCGGCGTGCTCGTCGTCGCGGCGGCGCTGGCGTTCGCGATGGACTCCGACCGCTATCTGTCGGTGCTCGAGTACAATCCGTCGTCGATCCGCGGTTCGGCTCCTCTCATCCCCCCCTCCGGTCAGGCGGAGGAGAAGACGCAGGCCGGAGGGCTCGACTACGAATACGCCACGCAATGGTCGCTCGCTCCCGGCGAGCTCATCTCGTTCGCCGTGCCGACCTGGTACGGGTTCGGCCACCTTGAATATGATGGACCGTTGGCGCGCGGTCCGATGCGGTTCAACGGATACTGGGGACCGCAGCCGTTCACGGACGCCGCACAGTATATGGGCATCGTGATCCTTGTGCTGGCGGTGGGCGGGTTCATTCGCCGCCGTCGCGACCCGTTCGTTCTGTATCTCGGGGCGATGATCGTCTTCTCGATCCTCGTCGCGTTCGGCAAAGAGTTGCCGCTGGTCTACGACGCGATGTTCGCGTACGTGCCGATGTTCAACAAGTTCCGGATCCCGTCCATGATCCTGGTGCTTGTGCAGATCTATGTGCCGTTGCTGGCGGCGTACGGTGTGGCGACCTGGATGGGAGACCGGGAGCATACGTGGAGCGACAAGGTCGAACAGAAGTGGAAGCGCGTGACGCTCGGTCTCGGCGTGGCCGCCGTCTTGGCCTTCGTCGGACGAGGAGCGGTTGAGACAGTCTACCAGAGCTTCTTCCCGCTGTCGGAGGTGGGGCCCAAGCTTGGCCGTCAGTTCGGCCAAGTGCCGACGCAGGTCGTGGCGGAGTTCTACCAGACGGTCGTGGACTACGTCGCTGTCGACATCATCGTCGCGTTGATCTTGTGCACAGCGTTGTCCGCAGCGGTATGGTTCTACGGGCGCCGTGCGATCGGCGTGAACGCGTTCGCGGCAATCCTGATCACGGCGGCCGGAGCCGACCTTTGGCGCATCAACTCCCGTGTGATGGATCCCCAGCCGCGCCAGAGCCATGAGGCGATCTTCGCGGCTCCCGACTACGTCCAGTTCCTGCAACGCGACACGACGCTGTATCGCACGCTGACGTTCCAGCAGGGTCAGCTGCCGTACGACAACACCCTCGCATACTTCAGGATCCAGAGCGCGTACGGCTATCAGGGGGCCAAGATGCGGGCCTACCAGGATATGGTGGAGGTGGCCGGGCTGTACAATCCGCTGGTCTGGCAGATGATGAACGTGAAGTACATCATCTCCGACCAGTACGACAGCACGGCGCTGTTCGAGCGGGTGTACGACGGCCAGACGTTCGACGTGTTCCGATTCCGCAACGCATTGCCTCGGGCGTTCTTCGTGAACCGGTTCGAGGTGGCTTCGGCCGAGCAGACGCTCAACCAGATCGCCAATGGCGCCTTCGACCCGCGCGACCTGATGTATGTGCTTGCCGACCCTGGCGTGGGTGTCGATCCGCCGGAGGCGGGAGCGAGCGTGGAGGTGACAGAGTTCGGCATTCAGCATCTGAAGCTCAAAGCGACGGCGACGGGTACGAACCTGCTGTTCCTGAGCGAGACATACTACCAACCCGGCTGGAAGGCCTTCATCGACGGTAAGGAAGAAGGCATCATCCGCGCGAACTACCTGTTCCGCGGGCTGGTGGTGCCAGCGGGAGACCATGCGATCGAGATGCGCTTCGAGCCATCGGGGTTTGCGCTGGGAAAGAACCTGAGTCTGGCGGTAAACCTGCTGGTGATCGTCGGGTTCGGCGCGGTGGGGTTCTTCGAATGGCGTGAGAGAACAGCAAGTAAGCAGTAGGCAGGTACCATTCGGGTCCGATCGGGTAGATATCCAAGAAAACAGATCATGTGTTCTTGTCTTCGGATCTCCACCTGCACACAGCCTGTGAGTTCCTGCTTACTGGCTACTTCTGCTGAATGACCTTCGACGTCTAATTGGTTTGGAGACTGGAGTCTTCCTCACATGTGCGGCATCTGCGGCGTCCTTGAATACGGTGTGAGTCATCCGAAGGTCGACGAGCGCACGCTCGTGTCGATGACGGATGCCATTGTCCATCGCGGTCCGGACGATGCGGGGACGTATGTGTCGCCGAAGGGGAATCTCGGATTCGGGTTTCGTCGCCTGGCCATCGTGGACCTTTCGCCCGCCGGGCACCAGCCGATGACCACGCCCGACGGCACCGTGACGATCGTGTTCAACGGCGAGATCTACAACCACGCCGTCCTCCGAAAGACGCTCGAAGCAAAGGGTTACCGCTACCGCTCCCGCTCCGACACGGAGACCATCCTCTATTGCTACCAGGAGTACGGCCTCGACTTCGTCCACATGTTGTTGGGGATGTTCGCAATCGCGATCTGGGACGAATCGAAGCAGCGGCTCGTGCTCGTGCGTGATCGGGTCGGCATCAAGCCGCTCTACTATGCGTTTCGCGACGGGCGGCTCGTGTTCGGCTCCGAGATCAAGGCCATGCTGAGGCATCCAGGAGTACCGAAGGAGTTCAACGAAGAGGCGTTGGAGCACTACCTGACGTTTCTCATTCCCCCGGCGCCGCTCACGCTGTTCAAGGGGATCTACAAGCTCGAGCCGGGTCATCGGATGGTGGTGACGGCCAATGGCAACGTGACGAACGAGCCATATTGGGACCCGTTGCCGGCCGGAGATCAACCGACGATCGACCTTGATGGAAGCCCGATCGCACGTTCGGCCATTGCGAGCATGGCTTCAGGACAATCCGAATCAGAGGTGATCGATACGATCCGCATGCTGCTGCGCCAGTCGATCAAAGACCGGATGATGAGCGATGTGCCGTTCGGCGTCTTCCTGAGCGGCGGCATCGATTCGAGCACGAATGTGGCGCTCATGGCCGAGCTGATGGACCGTCCGGTTGACACGTTCTCGGTGGGATTCCGTGACCTGGAGAAGTACAACGAGCTTGGATACGCGCGGCAGATCGCGGCGCAATTCAAGACGAACCATCATGAGGTCATCATCGACCAGAAGGATGCGTTCGAGTTCCTGCCGAAGCTCGTCTGGCACCAGGACGAGCCGTTGGCCGACCCCGTGTGCATTCCGCTGTATTTCGTGTCGAAGTTGGCCCGCGACAACGGGACGATCGTGGTGCAGGTGGGAGAGGGGAGCGACGAGCAATTCGCCGGATACTCGTGGATGAAGCGGGAGCTGGCGTTCTATAGCTCGCTCTGGCGGTCGTTCAACGTCTTGCCCGCGTTCCTGCGCAAAGCCGCGTATGCCGTGGCCGGGCCGGCGCTGCGCAAGAGGGGCTCTCATCTGATGCTCGATTACATTCGCAAGGGGGCGGAGAACAACGAACTGTACTGGAGCGGCGCCATCAACTTCACGGAAGAACATCGCCGATCGCTCATGGCCCGCCGGATCGACGGTTCGGGTCCGCACGACGCGGTGCGGCGGTGGCATCAGGAGGCGCTCAGCCGCGTTCCGAAAGCCGACTATCTGCAGCGCATGATATGGCTCGAATTCCGTCAGCGACTTCCCGAGTTGCTGCTGATGCGCGTGGACAAGGTCTCGATGGCCACATCGGTCGAAGCGCGCGTGCCGTTCCTCGACCATCGCATGGTCGAGTACACGATGCGACTGCCGGTCGGGCTGAAGCTCCGCGACGGTGTGACGAAGTACATTCTCAAGAAAGCCGTGGAAGGTATCATTCCGAACGAGATCATCTACCGCACCAAACAGGGCTTTGCCGCACCTGTTACGGAATGGATCCGCGAACCATGGTATCCGTTCGTGCGGGACCTGTTCGATCGCTCAGCGCTCGTGAAGCAGGGCTACTTCAACCGCACGTACCTTGATTCGATCCTCGCCGCCCACCGGTCCGGCCGCCGCGACGGCGGACAGCTCGTCTGGAACCTCGTCAACCTGCTCGTCTGGCATGACGCTTGGTTCGAACGGACGCCATCTTGATCGACCGTTCGGAGTCTCAGCATGGATGAGCATGATCGTTCGTCGGACTCCAAAACGAAGTCACGCACGCGCAGTGTGTGGGGAGCCTCGCCGGCCGGTACGACGCATGCCCCCGGACTGAAGCCGGGAACGAAGGAATTCTTCGAGCAGGCTCGTGAGCGGCGTCGTACCGAGGAGCTGCCATTCCTGCATGAACTAGTTCCGTTTGATACATGGAAAGGAAAGCGCGTGCTGGAGCTCGGGTGTGGCGTCGGCTTCGACGCGTTCGACCTGTGCGCGGCGGGTTGCGAGTATACCGGCATCGACATCACGCCGGAGAATCCCGAACGAACCACAATACACCTGGGATTCTACGGCTATCGGCCCAAGGTCATGGTGGCCGATGCGGAGGTTCTCCCGTTCGACGCGGGGAGCTTTGACATCGTCTTCTCGAACGGCGTCCTTCATCACACGCCGGACATGTCGGCATCGTTCCGCGAAGCCTATCGCGTGCTCAAGCCCGGCGGAGAGTTCTGGGTCATTCTCTACCATCGGCATTCGATCTTTCACTGGGTTTCGCTCTTCCTGGTCCAGCACCTGCTGATGCTCGGCTTCCTGAAGATGCCGTTCCGTGATCGGTTGGCGCGCATCGAATTCACGACGGCTGACGAACATCCCCTCGTCAATGTGTACAGCCGGAGCGAGGTCGCCGGGTGCCTCGAACGCGCCGGATTTGCGGTGCGCGACACGTGGGTTCGAAAGCTGACGCCGGAGGACCTGCCCAATTTGCCGGTGCTTCGGTCCTTGTGGCGCAATCTGCCGCGTCGTTGGTTGGACCTTCTGGGCCGGCGGTGGGGATGGTATGTGATCGCACGCGGCGTGAAGGTCTGAACATGCGCTTTGTCCAAAGCGCCACCATCACCCTTGTCGCCCGCGGCCTCGCCCTGCCCATCGGCATCGCCTCGAGCGTCATCACGGCCCGAACGCTGGGACCGGAAGGACGCGGCATCCTCGCAGCACTGATGGTCCTGCAGGGTTTGGCGATCCAATTCGGCACGCTCGGATATAACGGCTCCATCACCTACTTCCTGTCGCACTCGCCCGACCGAGCGAAGGCTATCGTCGGCAACAGCGTGCTGACGGCTCTGGGCGGCGGAGCGATCGTGGCGGCGCTGTTCACCCTCGGAGGGGCCGTCGCACCCCGAGCCGTCCTGGGTTCGGTCGAACCGCGATTGTTCTGGCTCCTGGTCGCGTCGCTCCCGTTCACGTTCCTCGCACAGTTCCTCCAGAACGTCCTCGTCGCCCGTCAGGAGATGGTGGCGTACAATGCGATGGACCTGATCTTTCGTACTACGCTGATGGCGACCTATGCGGTCCTTTTGCTGGGAATCGGAGGGGGGACGGAGGCGGCGGTCTGGGCCTTCGCGGGAGTGTCGGCGCTGGGAGGGATGTTCTATGTCGCCGTCATCTATCGGCGGGAACGCTTCACGCTATCGTTCGACCGGCCGCTCTTCGGACAGATGTTCGGCTTTGGCTCCCGCATCTACGCGGCCAGCATCCTGAGCTATTTGGTCCTGCGGCTCAACATGCTCATCATTAATCCCGTCCTCGGAGAGCGAGATGCTGGCCTGTTCTCTGTTGTCCTGCTCTTCATGGACCTCGTTGCCCTGGTACCGCAGACCCTAGGATTGATCCTGTTTCCGGCGGTGGCCCGCGACAACGAAGGAAGCGCTCTCCTGACCGCCAAAGTCTTTCGATTCACGCTCTACGGAGTGGGCGTACTCTGCGTGATCATCGCCGTCGCCGCTGAACCGATGATCCGACTGATGTTCGGCCAGGAGTTCACACCAGCCGCTCCCGCATTGCAGTGGCTGACTCCAGGCATCCTCGCAATGGCGCTGATGATCATTCTCAACAACGACCTGGCCGGGCGCGGCATGCCGTCCATTGTCATCGTCACGCCTGCCGTTGCGGTCGCTTGTTCCGCCGCGCTGCATGCCCTTCTGCTATCGCCGCTCGGCCTCGCGGGCTCTGCCGTGGCGACATCGGCTGCGTTCATCGTCGCCGTCGCCATGCTCTACGTCGCTGCAATCCGTCGCCTGGGATTATCGCACCGCGCACTGTGGTTGCTCGATCGCGAAGACCTGGCAACACTCCGGCCGTCCAATCTTCTCCGTCAGCATTGATCGAGTATGACAAGGCACGCTTCCGAAGAACAGAAGGTCATCAAGACCTACGACCACTTGGCTCATGCCGTCGAGACCGTCGGCTATCGGCACAATCCCATCTACCTGGCCCGCAAGGCCGTCGTGGATTGGGACCTCATGCAGACAGCAGGCATTGTCGGCAAGAGGGTGCTCAACGTCGGCTGTTTTGAGCCGATCGACGAACTGATCTGGGCTTCGTCGACCGAGGAGTGGACAGCGGTCGACCTGACGCCCCAGGCGATCGAGACAGCGCGACGTATGGTCGACAAGCATCTTGCTCCCGAGCATGCGCGCCGCGTGAAGCTCCAGGTCATGGATGCTCAGCGACTGGAGTTCTCCGACAACAGTTTCGACGTTGCGGTCTCGTTCTCGGTCTTCGACCACATCCCGAACCCCGGCGTGAGGCAGCGGGCCGTTCGAGAGATGGCCCGCGTCGTCAAGCCAGGCGGGCACGTCGTCATCACCGTTCCGAACCGGTACAGCTACTATCACTTCATGTACGAACGGAACGTGCGTCACGGCGTTGACCTGCATGTGGGCTACCAGTACTTCTACTCGCGATCGGAGCTTCGCAAGGAATTGCGCGCCGCCGGACTGCAGATCGTGCGGTTCACTTCAGACATGAAGCCGGTGGGAGACCTGCCGAAGATCGTCCGTGGCTTGTTGATGCCGTTCGTGATGTTTGGCGACCGAATGGGATTCCTGGCGCAGAAACCTGCAAGATGAAATCTGCTGTGCACGAACCTGCCGGCCGACTCCGTCAGCAGTAAGGCAGGGAGACGCAAAGCACGCGGAGCTTGCAGATGACGATGTCGGTTCCCAAAGGTCGGATAGAACATCCTCTTTTGAACCGGCTTCACCTTTGCGCCCTCGGCGGTCACCGCCCGCCGCCTTCCGGGTCGATGCGCAACGATCGGTAGGCAGGTCAGCGTGATCGGCTCTTGAAGCGGTCTTTTTTCGTACCTTGATCCTGACATGTCTTCGTCCCTCACCATTCTCCTCATCTCCGGTCGTCCGGAGGCGATCAGGATGGCCGCCCGTGAGATGGCCCCGTGGAGTGCCGTCGACGTGCGGCCGTTTGAGGAGAAATGGATCACATCACCATCCACAGTGCGCGAGCAGCTCAAAGGCACCGCATCGCCCGTCGTCGCCTTCGGCTGCAAGGATCTCGGCCTGCAGCGCTTTCAGTTTGCTCTGAAACTCTACCTGCTCCTCTACAGCCCGCGCGAGCGGTATCTGATCGATGAATCGGCCCGCGTCGTTCGCGTGACGTGGCCGCGCTTTTTGACAGCGGACCTGGCGCGTTTTGGCATCGAGGTGGCTGCGAGCGTGGTCGTGCTCCTGCACGCCGTCGTTCGACTGCGCGGACTTCACCGGCAGGCGGAGGGACGCGGATGAAGGCGGCGTTCTTCCGGACCGACTTCTACGGCGCGGTCAATGTCGGCGGCTCGTTCTCACACGTCAAGGGGTTCCTGGACGGACTCCGTTCGCTCGGCCACGACTACTTTGTCATCTCGTCGGGTGCTCTGCCGGTGGACAAGCAGGCGCGTCTCTATCCCGTCCCATACTCGCCGCTCTATCGCAACCTCCCGGAGATCCTGTCGCTGGCCTACAACCTGACGCTCGAACGGGCGGCGCGGCCCATCATGCGTGCCGAACATCCCGACTTCATTTACCACCGGCATAGCGAGTTCAACTATGCGACGTCGGTGCTGAAGAGGGAATTCGGCGTCCCGCTCGTGCTCGAATGCAACGGGTCGGAGGTCTGGATCAAGAAGAATTGGGGCAGGGTCTACCTCGAGCCGCTGCTGCGATGGGCGGAGGAATTGCAGTTCGCCGAGGCCGATGTCATTACCGTGGTCTCCGACGTGATGAAGCAACAGCTTGTCGACCTGCGCGTCCCGGCGTCAAAGATCGTGGTCAATCCGAACGGCGTCGATACGGACCTGCTCCGGCCGGGGCTCGATGGCGGACCTGTGCGCAAGCGGTTCGCGCTGGAGGAAAAATTCGTTGCCGGCTTCGTCGGGACCTTCGGCGCCTGGCACGGGGTGGATGTGCTGGCGCGATCGATCAAGCGCGCGGCAGAGCTGGTGTCCAACGTCCATTTCCTTGTGATCGGTGACGGCGCGCTGAGGGGCGAAGTGGAACGCATCATCAAAGATGACGGCGTCGGCGCACACGTGACGCTGACCGGCTCCGTGCCGCACGACGACATCCCGACATACCTGGCCGCATGCGATGTGCTCCTGTCGCCGCATGTGCAGAATGCCGACGGTACGGTCTTCTTCGGCTCGCCGACGAAGCTGTTCGAATATATGGGCATGGGACTGCCGATCATCGCCAGCGGCGTCGGACAGATCGGCGATATCATGCAGGACGGCGTGAACGCGCTGATGATGCGGCACCGGGACCACCTGCATCTCGCCGAGTTGCTGCAGCGTCTGTCGCGCGATCCTGATCTGTCGGCGCGGCTGGGACGCAAGGCCCGCGAGGACGCCGAGTCGAAGTACGCCTGGCGCATCAACGCGTCCCGGGTGATCGATGCTGTGAGATCCCGTTTGAAATGAACCACAAAGAGCACAAAGGACACAAAGAACACGAAGGACGAAGAGGTAGTTTCGTTCGACTGATGCGGTGCCCCGAGCTGTTCCTCATTCTATCATCTGCTCTGTGCTCTTTGTGATCTCTGTGATCTTTGTGGCAACGTATCCTTTCCATGCTCGCTCGTCCAACTGCTAAGAAATCGCTGATCGACTGGCGGAACTGGCTCCACTACCGCCAGCTGCGCACGCGCTGGTGGCGCCATGTCGCCGGTCCGCGTGCGGCAGCGATGACGGATGCGGACTTCAAGCGCCTCATGGCACTCCCGGAGAGCGACGAGGAGGCGGTGCGGATCCTCCATGAACGTCTCCGTCTCCGTTTCTTCTTCCATCCGCGCAACCGCAAGGATTTTTTCCTCAACACTCTCACCTCACTGCAGTCGTTCGACGACGTCCTCCGCGAAGCAGAAGAGACGGTCGAGAACAAGTTCGACACCATTGGGTCAGGGGTCGTCGATCTGGGTTGGCCGATCGACTGGCAGAAGGACTTCAAGAGCGGATACTCCTGGCCGCTGGCTCCTTCCCACCGATTGGACGTCCTGCAACTGGACCGTCCGACCGACGTCAAGGTGCCGTGGGAGCTCAGCCGGTTCCACCAGGTCTGGTGGCTGGGAAAGGCGTATTGGCTCACCGGTCAAGATCAGTACGCACAGAAGTTCCGGTCGCTGATCGAATCGTGGATCGACGCCAATCCGCTCGACCGCGGCGTGAACTGGGTCCTGGCGATGGAGGCGGCCATCCGGGCGTGCAACTGGGTGGCGGGCTATGCGTTCTTCTGCGAAGTGCATGCGATCCCGGCCTCGTTCTGGATACGGTTCTTCCGCGCTCTGTATCAGCACGGCCTCTTCATCGAACACAACCTCGAGTACGCCTTCGTCCGGGGCAATCACTTTCTCTCGAACCTGACCGGACTTACGACCCTCGGCCTCGTCTTCAAGGAGCACAAAGACGGCCGGCGCTGGTACGAGTGGGCGACGAAGCAGCTTGAAGTTGAAATGGGCCGTCAGGTCTATCCGGACGGTGTCGACTGGGAGAAGTCGACTTCATACCAACGGCTGGTGCTGGAACTGTTCGCCATGCCGACGCTCCTGGCGGAACGGAATGGCCACGTGTTCTCCCCGGCCTATCTCGAACGGCTGCACGCGATGTTCCGGTTCGTCGCCGCCTACCAGCGGCCAGACGGAACGATCCCGCTCGTCGGCGATGCGGACGACGGACGGTTGTACCGCTTCCGGCGCGACGAAGACATCAACGACCTGCGCCACATTCTGGCGGTTGGCGCGATACGATTCGACGATCGGGTCCTGCGAGATGTGGCGGGAGGATTATCGCAGGATGCGCTGTGGTACTGGGGCGGGGAGGGATTTGAACGTTATCGATTGATCCGAGGAGGATCGCCGGGACCGGTTTCGCAGGCGTTCCACGAAGGCGGATTCTATGTTCTTCGAAGTGCGAATGCGCATGTCTTCTTCGACGCCGGGGATATTGGCCTAGGAGGGCAGGGCGGGCACGGCCACAACGATACGTTGAGCTTCGAACTGTGGATCGACGGATCGTCGCTGATCGTGGATCCCGGCACGTATGCTTACACCTCTGACGTGAAACTTCGCCAGGCCCTTCGTGGTACAGCTTCTCACAATTCGGTGATGGTCGACGGAGTCGAGTTGGCGGAGTTCGCGGGGTTGTGGAATGTGGCCAGCGATCTGACGAGCGTGGAGGTGGAGGAGTGGAGCGTGAGTGACCGGGCGACGGTCGTAGTAGCGACGCATCGGGCGTATGAGCGGCTCCACGTGCCGGTGCGGCATCGACGGAGGCTGATCCTGGACCATGGGAACGACCGGCTGTTCATCGAGGACGTGCTCGGTGGGGAAGGGCAGCACACCGCGATCGTCTCTTTTCATGTGGCGCCTTCGGTGAAGGCTCGAGTCATGGAAGATCGGCTCGTTGAACTGGCGGTCGGTGGAAGGTCGTACTGGCTTGAACTCTCCGCCGGGCGGGCGCGCGTTGAATCGTCCGTCTACTCGCGTTCGTTCGGAAAGAAGGAGCCGAGCTCCGTCGTGCGCGTCGAGTTTTCGGGAGCAGCACCGATGACGTTGCGGACGGTGATCGGGCGTTGAAAGAGATATTGAAGATAGATGAGGGAAGGTCGAGGGTGGACGATCATGGACTTGCCTATCATGGTCATTCCGAACGTCGCCCTTCGCTCATGATCTCCGATCGCATGCGACGACCTGCCTGCCGGTTCAATGCGCCATCAGCGGCAGGCAGGTTCGGAATCTCGCTTTGAGGTGAAGTCTTAGGTCCAAGAAAACGAGATTCCGAATCCGCGTGTAAGAGAGGTCAGAGGCAAAGCGCGGTTCGGAATGACGAATGAAGGCGTTCATCGTTTCAGGCCCCATTCTTCCGAACAACAGCAGTACCGGACAACGATGCCCCGACTTCCTTCACATCCGATCCGCATCTTCCTCGTCGCCCTCGCATTCCGTCTGGCCTTCGTCGCGGGGTTCGCCGGCCCGAACTACTACGAAGGCATCACGGCCTCCTACGTCGAGGCGCTGTCGAACATTCTTGACGGCCGGGGTATGACGGTGTATGTCGATGTGGCTCCGCTCTCGGCGCCCGAGCGGGACTTTCGCTACGAGCCGTTCATCGACCGTCCCATCGGATATGTGCTCTTGACGCTACCAGCCTATGCCGTCTGGCGTTCGCCCGTCTCGATCCAGTTCCTGCATGCGATCCTGGGGGCACTATCGTGCCTGCTGATGCTTGCCGTCGGGAGAAGGGTCGTGTCAGAAAAGGCCGCCGTTTGGGGGGCGTGGCTGCTGGCGCTCTGGCCGCTGAGCGCGCGTTTTGAGATCGCGGTCCTTCCTGATAGCGTCATGCCGTTCTTCCTTTTGCTCTCCACCTGGCTGCTCCTGCTGGCCCGCGAGCGTGGCTGGGCGTGGGAGTGGTCGGCACTGACAGGGCTGGCCATTGCGGCATCGATGACGATGCGTCCCGACGTGATGTTTCTGCCGGTGTTTTTGCTCGTGGCGATCTGGCTGGCCGACCGCAGATGGCCGTCGATCAGCAGTCTCGCTGCCGTCACGGCTGCCATCGTGCTGGTGATCGGACTTCACACCTGGCGCAACTACGGAGCCACAGGAGGACGGATCCTGCCGCTCGGTCTGGGGAACGGGATCAGCATGTGGGAAGGGATCAGTCAGTTTGGCGACACGCTCGGGACGCTCTACGGCGACACGCGGCTGGCGGAACAGGAGGGGTATCCGACCTGGGCATACCCCGATGGCATCGACCGTGACCGGGCGCGGATGCGCGAGGCGGTCGGCATCATTCTGGACCATCCAGGATTCTACGCTGTCCATGTGCTGAAGCGGATCCCGGTCCTGTTGACCCCCGACTGGATCATGTCGAACCGATATGCGCCCTCGCTGATGGCCCATCTGAAGGAGCGGGACGGTCACACCATCATGTCATACGTCGCGGCACATCCGGTGGCGGCGGCGGCGCGTGCCATGGTGATCGTGTTCCAATGGGCCACGTTGGTGCTGGCGGTGTTGGCGATGCGAGGGGTCGGTACTCGGCAGCTGTTGTGGATTCCGTTTGCCGTCATCGCTTACTACATTGTTGTGCATCTTCCGACCAACACCGAGGCGCGGTATCTGTATCCCGCAATACCGTTCGTGCTGATGCTGGCGGCGGAAGCGTTGGAGATCCTCCGTTCAACAATAAAGTATCGCGCGGCGAACGCCGCGTCACTCTGACATTCTCCTTGTCGCAGCGGTCGCTGCGAGAAACGATATCAGCCACCCATGCTCGTCAACGTCACCATCCCCGTCTACAACGAAGAGAAGATCCTCCCGTCGAGCATCGCCACGCTGCATGACTTCCTGACGAAGCATGCACGGTTCGACTGGGAGATCGTCATCGCGAACAATGCCTCCATCGATCTCACGCAGGAGGTGGCAGAAGGGTTGGCCCGTCAGTACTCCGGTGTTCGGGTCATCTACCTCGACCTGAAAGGCCGCGGTCGCGCGCTCAAGAAGGTCTGGACGGAATCAACAGCCGACATCCTGTCGTATATGGACGTTGACCTCTCAACCAACCTCTATGCGCTGCCTCCCATGATCGAAGCGCTCATCGGGGGCGGTTTCGAGATCGGGATTGGCTCGCGGCTTCTGAAGGCCTCAACGACGCGCCGGAGCTTCAAGCGCGAGATCATCTCCCGGGGCTACAATCTGCTGGTCAAGGCGTTCTTTGCGACCAGATTCTCGGATGCGCAGTGCGGGTTCAAAGCGATCACGCGTCGCGCGGCCGATGTGCTCCTGCCCGTCATCGAAGACACCGGATGGTTCTTCGACACGGAGCTCCTTGTCGTCGCTGAGAAGCGTGGCTATCGTATTTTCGATCTGCCGGTCTCGTGGATCGAGGATCTGGACAGTCGCGTCAAGATCGTCCGGACCGCCGTCGACGACATCAAAGGGCTCATCCGTGTACGTCGGGGGTTCTGGAACGGGGCGTATGAAAAGATACCGGGGCCGGAGAAGGACTGACGAGAGGTCACGGGATGGGGGAAACACGAGCAGGTCGAACGGACAGCGATGATGTGGAGTGATGAAGTTCGAAGCGAGATCAGGCATCAGCAGAAGTAAGACGCGGAGCATGACCTGCCGTGCAAGTGGGTTGGGCGTGGTGCATGAGATGGCTTCCCGCCGAACCTATTGTTCTCCCTTTGGAGGTTTGGAGTCTGCCTGCCCGCCGACGTTGAAACGGTCCGAGGCAGGCGGGGCCATTTGTTTGGAGTCTGGACATTTGGAGTCTGGCATGTTTCGCCTCTGATCTCTTCCGTGCATGGATCCTTCTCTCTACCACCGCTTCTTTGAAGTCGAGGACCGCCATTGGTGGTTCGTAGCGCGTCAGAGGATCGTGCGCGACCTGGTCCGCCGCAGGCTGGGGCCGGGCTGCGGTCGGTCGGCTCTGGACGTGGGGTGCGGAACGGGGGCCTTTCTCAAGGATCTCTCATCAGATTGGAATGCCTGGGGGACCGATACTTCCGAGCTTGCCGTCGAGTACGCCAAAAGTCGAGGTCTCACGCAATTGGCCCTCGGCACGCTCGAAGGATCGCGCTTTCCTGTCGAGAACTTTGAACTTATAACGGCGCTCGACGTCATCGAGCATATCGATGACGACGTGACCGTTGTGCGGCAGATGGGCGATCGGCTATCTCCGCGCGGGGCGATCATCATCACCGTTCCGGCCCATCCCTGGCTCTGGTCGTCGCACGATGAGATCAACCATCACGTCCGGCGCTATACCCGGCAGACGCTTCGACAGGCGATCGAAGCGGCCGGGTTGCGCGTTGAATACCTCAGCTACTTCAACACCCTCCTTTTTCCGCTCGCCCTTGTCCAGCGAGCTTTTGCCCGGCTGACCGGAAGACGGCTGGACGATGGTCTGACCGTACCGGCGGCCTGGCTGAACGGCACGTTGCGGTGGATCTTTGCCCTCGAACGTCATGCGGTCGGACGTGTCGAATTGCCCTTCGGCCTCTCCTTGCTGGCCGTTGTTCGGAAGCCGTAACGGCGTGGGCGCAAACCGCCGGCGAGAGAAACGAAGACCCCCGAGTGGAACGGCTCACCCGGGGGTCTCTTGCGTTCATCGCGATGGTTGCTCCGAAGGCATCTGGATCACGAACGTCGTTCCGCGTCCCTCCTCCGATTCCAACGAGATCGTACCGCCCTGCATCTCGATGATGCGCTTGGCCAGGGCCATGTTGAGGCCGAGTCCCTTCTCCTGCACGATCTTGGTGAACGGCTCAAAAACCCGGTCGCGGAACTGTGCCGGAATGCCGCTGCCGTTGTCGCTGACAACAACCTCAAAGCCCCTCGCCGCCGCTCGCGATTCCAGTCGGATCGTCCCGTCGGGGGGGATGTAGTTGACGGCGTAGACGATGATGTACGAGACGGCACGCGCGAACCGTTCGTAATCGATGGGCACATTCCCAGTCACGCCATGCCGAAGCTCCAGCGAGACCGAGTCGCGTTCGAGGTCAGCCCGGACGTCCTCGGCGATGTAGGTCAGCAGGCTTTGGAGACTCGATGAACGCTTGTTCGCTTTCATCGAGCCGGTCGTGAAGTCGAGGAGGTCCTGCGCCATCTTGTTCATGTCGACGACCGCATTTCGGGCTGTGTCGGCCAGACGGGAGCGTCCGGCAGCGTCGACCGCGCCGTGCTCGATCTCCTCCAGCGAGGCCAGGATCTGGCGCATCGGAGCGCGAAAGTCGCGGATGAGCGAAGCGGCGATCTGGCCGACGGTGGAGGTGCGGAGCGCCTCCTGGGCCGTCCGGAGGCCCTTGCGCATGTTCTCGAACGAACGCGAGAGCAGACCGAACTCGTCCGATGCCTCCGAGACACGGACGGGAACCGCATAATTGCCCTGCCGGATCGCCTCAGTGGCGTCGATGAGTCCCTTGATCGGCTTGCGGATGAGCGAACGATACAGCAGGGCGCCGACAAGGACGGTCAACACGCCGAGTCCGAGGGTGATGGCAGCGGTGCGCTGTGAGTTCGCGGCGATCGATGCCTTGATGGGCCCCATCGGCACGGTGATGTGAGCGGCGCCGAGCACGTGGTTGACCGGCACCTCATGACAGGTCTGACACCGACGCTCGGCCTTGAACGGAATGACGGCTTCGAGGTCGTCTTCGCGTTGGACATAGATGGCGTTTCCTGTCGAAAAGACCTCCTCTCCGATGCTTCCTCGAGCCGCCGCGTCGCGCTCGCGCTTCATGAGGCGCTCCATCCTCGTCGAGTCGGCGTACTCTTCGTTCAATCGAAGGTCTGCGGCATGGATGCGGATGTAGAGATTCTGCAGTCCTCCGACCTTCTGCAATCCATCCAGGTACGAATCGCTGACACGTTCGCTTTCGAGCATCTGTTGGACCAATGAGAGTCGGACGATGTGCGCTTTCTCGAAGGCCGCTTGCTTCGCCTGCTCGAGCATTGCCTCTTCCTGCGCCTGGGAGGTCAGGATGTATGCGTCGAGTACAAGAATCACGAACAAGGGGACGATCGTGATGAGGAGCTTTGTCGTGAGAGAGAGATTGCGGAACACGGGATCCTCCGGCACAGTGACGTTCTGCGCAGTATAGCGTACCGGTCTCAGAAATGCGAACGACCCTTGCGCTGGAGCACAAGGGCTTTCCTGAAGGCCGAGAGAAGGCCTTCGGTTGTTGTTGCCTCGTCCGCCTCTGTCCGGTGCGCTATGAGGTCAACACCCGACGGATGGTACGGAACAAGACGGCGGGGTCGAACGGCTTCTGGAGGTATGCGTCGGGAACCAACTCGGCGTCATAGTGTCCCGATGAAGGGTCGGCGTTGCCACTAGCGAGAATGATCCGAGTGCGGCCTCCGTGCCGCTTCACATGCTTGGCCACATCGATGCCGTTGACGCGGGGTAGTCCAATGTCGGTCAGCAACAGATCGAAAGACTCGGCGCGGGCACTGCAGGCGTCGATTGCGGCCTGACCGTCGCCGACGGCGACAACCTTGTAGCCCATGTCGGTCAAGAGCGTGGTGAGTGCGATCCGAATGCCCTCCTCATCCTCGACCAGAAGGATCGATTCGCCGTGACCGCGGTCGGCGCTGAACGATCGCAGGCCTTCTTGAAGCGTCGTCGTCCCGACCTGATCGATTGCCGGGAAATAGACCCAGAAGGTCGTTCCGCGACCCGGTTGACTGTCGACGGTGATGAATCCATGATGCGAGTCTACGATCCCGTAGACGACAGCCAGCCCGAGTCCGGTGCCCTTGCCGCTCTCCTTGGTGGTGAAGAATGGCTCGAAGATCCGTTTCATGGTGGCCGAATCCATACCCGTACCGGTGTCTGACACGCGCACGCAAACATATCGCGCGGCCCCCATCACTTGGCCGGTCGAGGGAACGGACGCTCGTTCGAGAGCTTCAGTCTCGATATCGAGCCGACCGCCACCGGGCATGGCATCGCGAGCGTTGACGGCGAGATTGAGGAGGACTTGGTGGAATTGTGTGGCATCCGCGCGTATCCGCGGCAGGTTGGCGGCCTTTCTGACCGAAATGACAATGTTCTTGGGAAATGCCTCGCGAAGCACGATGGACAGCTCATCCAGCGCGCTATTGACGTCGTACTCCCGGAGCTCGACCTTTGTCTTTCGGGCGAACGTCAGCATTTGTCGGACGAGGCCGGCACCCCGATGGATGGCTTCGTTCATGCGGTCGATGGCCGTTTGAGTCCTGTCCCGGTCGTCGAGGTGACGTTGGATCACGAACGTCTGCGCCTGAAAGATCATCAGCAGGTTGTTGAAGTCGTGGGCGATCCCGCCTGCCAGTGTCCCCAGACTTTCCATCTTTTGTGCGTGTACCAGTTGTTCTTTGAGGATTTCCACGGAGGCCGTCGCCGCCTCCAGTTTGCGCGACCCATCCTCGACACCCTTTCTCAACACCTCGTTCAACTCCTGCACGCGAACTTCAGCCGCGATGCGATACTCAAGCTCCTGGTGCACCCGAAGCAACAGTTGCCGGTGGCGCCTGACGATGAATGAGGAGACGACCACAGCCAGGATCGTCGAGAAAGCGATGGTGATCGCATGCGATTCCCAGATCGTTACCTCGGGATGAAGCTCTTGCTTGGTCCACTCGAAGAGAGTCATCACGACCAATGTTGCGACTGCCACTTGAAGGAGTGATCGAAGCGTGGAAGGGATATGGAGAGCTTGGGTCATGGGAGCGGGTTCCGTCGGAGATCGATCTCACCCAAAATACCTCACCGGGCCATCATTTGAATCAATCACCGCGTTATCACAGTATTAATTGTCGTGTGCCTGTACGGCCAGAAGCCCTCGGGGGCGTTCCCTCGAGGGCTTCTGGAGATTGGATTTCCGGTCGCGTCAGTTGCTGCTGACGGGTCGTCCGCCTCCGCCCGGCATGGGCTTGCGCGGATACAGTCCGTCGCGCATTGCGGCTTGGTAGGCGAAGATGGCCATCATCACCGCCCCCTGCTTCAGGTCGTCGGCTTGGAGCCGGTCGAAGACGTCCATGTTCGAGTGATGCGTGCGCGTCTCGTACTCGACCGGGTCCTGGATGAATTGAAAGCCCGGGAGTCCCACGCCGTCGAACGCCAGGTGATCGGTGCCGCTCGTATTGTCGATCGTGAGCGTTTGCGCCGTCGGGTCGTTCGCGGCCTTCAAGATCGCCTGGAAGATCGGCCGAACCGACTCGTTCCCCTGCATGTAAACTCCCCGCACCCGGCCGGTGCCGTTGTCGTTGTTGAAATAGACGGAGAACTTATCGTAGGCCGGCTTCTTCACGAGCGGTCCGGTGTTGCGACCCATCATCATTCCCAACATATCGCTCGACTGACGGTCGGCAAGGTGTTCGGCCACGTACTCGCGCGAACCGTAGAGTCCCTGCTCTTCGCCGCCCCACAGGCCTACACGGATTGTGCGACGGGGCTTGAGTCCGAGCGTCTGCAGAATGCGAACGGCCTCGAGGCAGACCGCCGTGCCGCTCGAATTGTCGGTGGCTCCCGTTCCGGCATGCCACGTGTCGAAGTGGCCGCCGATCATGACGACTTCGTCCTTGAGGTCGGTGCCGGGGATCTCGGCCAGCACGTTGAAGCCGCTATCGGGCTTCGACCAGGAGACGTCGAGTTGCATCTCGAGTTGGACCTTCTCGCCCTTCTCGACCATCCGGACGATGCGGTTGTAATGCTCGGCCGCCAATGATACTTGCGGCATGATCTCGGGCGCTTCGGGGTCGTACGGAGACGTACGGCCGCCGAACATCTCATTGATGTTGGCGATCTTGCGTGGCACGCTGGCGCCCGCGACGAAGATCGTGCCGCCGTCGCCGCGTCCGGCATCGACGATCATCGCAGCCCCTTCTTTCATGCAGAATTCATGCCGTTCGGCTGCGAAGTTCGCCTGGTCGACGAAGCGTTGGAGAGCAGACGAGTCGCGCATCATCCGGCCCATCCGTCCGGCGCCGCCGGCAGAATTGGCCATCGCCAGCAGTTCAGCATCGGTGAGTCGTTTGCCCGGCGCTTCCATCCATGCTTTGAGCTCGCGCGGTTCTCCGAGAAAGACGTAAGCGTTCTTCAGCTTGCCTTTGTACTGCTGCAATTCGGCGGACGTTTGGGCCTTCATCACGACAACGGGTCCTTTGACGGCGCCCTTGGTCCCCGGCGACCAGGCCTTTGGATAGGCGATGAGAGGCGTCGCCACCGGAGCGATCATGTTCGCGTTGAACTTCTTGAGCGTCCAGCCTTTGCCGACCGGTTTGAAATAGTCGTAGCGGATGTTGGTCAGTCCCAGCTTCTTGAATTCGCCGCTGATCCAGTCGGCTCCGCGACGGTACTCGGGCGACCATGTCAGACGCGGCCCATAGACGTCGGTAAGATATGAAGCGTACTCCATAACCCTTGACCGGCTGAAGCCCTCGTCCTTGATCTTGGAGACGACGGCGGTGTCGACCGGCTCCGACATCGGTTGGCCGACGGCCACAAGAACAGCCATCGACAGGACAACGGCACTGCTCAACAGACGTTTCATGAAGGGATGCCTCCTGCGGTACGTGAAGTTGAACGATACTGATGCAAACGGAGGGATGCAACTGATCATTCTCGGGCCGAGCGCGAGGCTATTCACCCGTCAGGCCAAGGTCCTCGCGCATGTTCTTCCAGTGTGCGATCAGGATGAGGGGAGAGACGACGCAGAGCAGGAGAAGGATATTGCCCGCTCGGCCGAGCACGAAGGCGATGACAGGGGCGAATGCCACGACGATCATGCCGCTCAAGGTCAGTCGACGGAGGACGGCAAAGACCGGTACGAGGAGCGTGGCGAATACGGCCATCAGGATCGGGTCGAGGAGGGCGACAGCGCCGATGGCCGGCATGACGCCCCGGCCGCCGCGAAACCGGAGCTGGACCGGCCAGATGTGTCCGATGAGCATGACGACGGTCCCGGTCGGGGCGATCCAATCGCTCGTGCCATACGTCGTTCCCATCCAGACTGTCACGGCCCCTTTGATGAGGTCGAGACCGCTGGTGGCGACGAGACCCCACGGTCCCAGCACCCGCCCCACGTCCCTCGCTCCGGTAGAGCCCTGCCCATGGTCGCGGATATCGACGTTCTTGAACAGCCGGACGAGGTAGTATCCGGAGGTCAGACAGCCGAGCAGATAAAAGGCCGGGAGGAGGAGCAGGTCGGTGGTCATGCCAGCGGGACGAAGACCGTTCAATATATCATTCCGTCGACCCATCAACAACGGGCCCCGGAGGGGCTTCCCAGGAAAGGGAATGATCATTACATTCTTGTATTGCTTCTGTAATGACGCAGTGAGATGTTACAGGCGACCATGAATCCAGACGCACAATCCCTTCCTTCAAAGGTCCTCATTGTCGAGGACGAGCCGGCCGTCGTGTCCGTGCTCCGTTCGGTCTTGACCCACGCCGGCATCACGGTCGAAGTGGCCACGGACGGACTCACCGCCCAGGAACAAGCGCTAACGTGGCAACCCGACCTGCTGATCCTGGACCTGGCATTGCCGCTCAAGGATGGTCTCGACGTGTTGCGCGATCTGCGTGGGGCCGGCTTTGCGGCGCCGGTCGTCATTCTCTCGGCTCGCGACCAGACGGACGATCGCATCAAGGGACTGGAGCAAGGCGCAGACGACTACATCGTCAAGCCGTTCGATCATCGTGAGTTGGTGGCTCGTATCAGAGCCGTGTGGCAGAGGTCGCAGGGATTACGGGGCCGTTATCTTGAGGGGGCGGGATTCCGTCTCGACATCATGACCCGGACGGTCACGCACGGCACGACGGAGATCGTGCTGACGCCGAAGGAGTCTGGACTGCTCGAGTACTTCCTGCGTCGGCGCAATGTCGTCGTGCGGCGCGATCAGTTGCTGAAGGACCTCTGGGGGCTCGATTTCGACCCGCAAACGAACGTGGTGGACGTGGCGGTGAGTCGTTTGCGAAAGGCGACAGGAATGGACCCGATGCACGGCCCGTTGCGAACGGTGCAGGGGGAAGGATTCATGTTCACCGACGGATCGGCATAGGTCTGCCCCGCGTTCCTTGCATTTCGGCCAGTTTTGCGGTATCTTTGCAGTAGCCTGTTGAAAGACAGGCTATCTTTGTCTCTAAGGGAGCAGGTAGAGGATCGGCATCGCCCACTTCTTACTTCTACCTTCTTCCTTCTGAGTTGGCTACGGTGGCCATAGCTCAGTCGGTTAGAGCGCCAGGTTGTGGCCCTGGAGGTCGCGGGTTCAAATCCCGTTGGCCACCCGAAGCATTGTAAATTGTAAAAGGTAAATTGGATATTGATGGGGGTGTATGACGCCAGAGGAGATGAAGCGTCGTACGAAGGCTTTCGCCGTTTCGATGGTGAGAGAACTGGAGCGGGTCGGGCCAGGAAGGTCGGCAGACGTGATCGTGCGTCAGGCCATTCGTTCTTCAACCTCCGTGGCCGCCAATTACCGCGCGGCGTGTTTAGCACGTTCGCGAGCGGAGTTCAACGCGAAACTCCAGATCGTTCTGGAGGAGGCGGATGAATCGCAGCTCTGGCTGGAGCTCCTTTCGGAGACCGGCATCGAAGATGGCGTTCGATTCAGGGCCCTTGTGCAGGAGGCTCGTGAGCTAACCGCGATCATCATGGCCTCCCTCAAGACCAGCCGCGGTCTCTCCTGATGCCTCATTTTTCCATTTACAATTTTACATTTTCAATGTTCTGCCCCCATCGTCTAACGGTTAGGACACGAGCTTTTCAAGCTTGTAATAGGGGTTCGATTCCCCTTGGGGGTACCAACCATTGTAAATGGTAAAATGTATATTGAAAATTGGGTATGGAACATTGATAAAGCCGATTCCGACAGGGTTCGGCCTTTTTTTTGAGTCCGCGAACTGGAACTCAGCGGGCCTTCCAATATTCAATTGACATTCTTCAATGTTCAATGTTGTGGGTCGGCTTTATTCTTGAGTCCGCAGACTGGAATTCGACTCGCCTTCCTGTGGTCGCTTACAATGTTCAATTGACAATTTTCATTGTTCAATGTTATCGATCGGCGTTTGTGTTTTCTGCATGCAACCCCGGAGATTTCGCACGAGAGATCCCGACGTGAGCGGATTCCCCGTTCTCGGCGCTCGGAATCCTCCATCATATACCTGATATTTTCACCTCTCGATCATCGGCGAACGACAACGACATCATGCTCCGACGTACGTATCACGCAACGCTCCTGCTGGCCATGTGTCTGCTTGGGGCGACCGCTGCCATGGGCCAGCTCGCTCCCCCGGCTCAGTCGCAGGTCCTCCGGTTCCAAGGCTATGGTATGGCCTTCACCGCCGGTGCTCCGTCCCTGCAACTCGGCAGTTCGTTCACGATGGAGACCTGGGTCTATTTCGAGACCCTCACACCGTACGCATTCATCATGGGCAAGCCGCACCAGAACCGGCACGCGGACCCCTACATGAGTTACTGCCTCGAATTGAACAGCGAGGGCAAGGTCGAGTTCGCCCAATCGACCGGCGTGACAGGTTCGTATCGTACCGCGACCGCTCCGAGCCAACCACCGCTCCGAACATGGATGCACATCGCGGGAACATTGTCCGCGGGAACGATACGCCTCTATGTTAACGGCGTCGAAGTCGCAAGCATGGCTAGCGCCGGTGCGCCGAGCACGTCGCTCTCGGTCCCTTTCACGCTCGGAGCAGGAGCCGGCCCCGACACGTCCATCCAGGCCAGTGGCTTTGCCGGCGCTCTCCGTCAAGCGCGAGTCTGGAATGCGGCCCTCTCGGCCTCTGAGATCCAGTCCCGAGCCGCGCAGACGCTGACCGGTACAGAAACGGGACTCATCGCATGCTGGCCGCTCGACGACGGTTCCGGGACCGCGGCCCGCGTGATCGGTACTCCAGGCCTGACGATGACGCTGGGAGATCGGTCAGGTCAGAACCGCCCCTCGTGGATTGCCTCTGGATTTCTCGATTCGCTCGGCATTTTCACGGACGCGATCGCTCTTCCATTTTCGGTCGGAATATCGAATCCACAGGATCTCATTCCTTTCGATTACGATGGCGACAACGATCTCGACGTGATCGTGACAGGACTGGTGTGGCCACCGACGATCCCCGGTACGGTGGTTCCGTTCTGGTTCCTGAAGAACGACGGGTCCGGCCAGTTCACGCGCGACACGTCCGACTGGACACGAACACTCGGGCTTGTGCACCCACGTCATTGGCACACCGGCGACTTCAATCAGGATGGCCGGCAGGACATCGTCATCGTCGGACACGGAACCGACGTGAACCCGTTCCCGGGCGAGGTCAGCCTTCTGCTGATCCGGAAAGCCGACGGAACCGTGCAGAGCCTGCCTGCCAGCATGCCGACGGCCGATGCATTCACGCACAACGTCGCCGTGGCGGACATCGACAAGGACCTCGACCTGGACGTCTACATGTGCAACATCGGCGGCGGGACGGTCGGACCGCAGTTGCTCCGAAACAACGGCAGCGGTGTCTTTGCTGCCGGAGCACTGGGGCTTCCGTCGGATATCGCCATCAGAGCCGAGCGCTACACGTCGAGCATCTTCGCCGATGTCGACAACGATGGCGATCCGGATCTCATCCTCGGAGGGCATGATGGCGCCTCCGCCTGGACCCCGACGGACAAGCTGCTCTTGAACGACGGATCGGGCACATTTACACCAGCTCCCGCGGGTGCGATGCCGGTGCGCCCACTCGGTAATGCCAGCGGATCGGTGGGGTTGGCCGTGGCCGACGTGGACAATGATGGATGGATCGACATCATCGCGAGTGTGCATTCCGACTACCGTATTCCGACGATCCAGCTTCTGTTGAACAACGGCAACGGCACGTTCCGGGATGCCAGCGCCAACATCCCCCAGCAGTGGCCGACGAGCGCGAGCTTCGGCAACTCCTGGATCCGATGGACGTTGCCGATCGATCTGAATAGCGATGGCTGGATCGACTTCGTGTCGGTCGGACAGAATGAGTGTCCAAGTGCGGTGTACCTCAACACCGGGGGCGGGACATTCCGCCAGTACACCGACTACTACCTCGACGGCAAGCAGTACGCGGCGCTCACGACGGCCGACTTTACAGGGGACAGCAAACCGGATCTGCTGGCGGTCAGATCGGGTGGAGCAACCGTGCTCTACAAGACCGTCGGCAATGCTATCACCACGTCGGTGGGGCACGAAGATGTCGGCGGGGGAGTGGCGGATACCTATCAATTGGGGCAGAACTATCCGAATCCATTCAATCCTGCAACCGTGATATCCTACACGGTTGCAGCCCCGAGCGTAGCCGAGGAGCGGTCAGTCGGTTGTCAACTCTCGATCTTCGACTTGCTCGGCCGCGAAGTGGCGGTGCTCGTGAATGAAGTGAAGCCAGCAGGTGTCCATCACGCCACGTGGGACGCGTCTGGCATGCCGAGCGGGATCTACTTCTATCGGCTGATGGCGGGTAAGTTCACGCAGACGAGGAAGCTGCTCTTGATGCGATGAAGGGGGAGGGTCCGCCAACGAAGCAAGGAATGTGACCCCCAAAAGGCCGATTGCGGCTCAGAAATCGCATATTGGACCGCATTCTGGAGGCCCAAAGATTTTTCCGCCTGGGATGGTTTACAAAACAAGAGAATTCACCATATTGGAGAGCGTTATTCCCCTCCGTGCGAGCAGCGGAGGACGCCGTGCACGTGTCCCATCTGTCTTCACAGGTGAACCGGTGCCGCAGCGTCCGTGGTTGCCCCCGGTACCCATTCACCAGCTACATCTTCAGAAAGGTTACACCGATGGAACAAGGAACCGTCAAGTGGTTCAACGCCGCCAAGGGCTTCGGATTCATCTCCCGCCAGGGCGGTGAAGACGTGTTCGTGCACTTCAAAGAGATCGTCGGCGAGGGCTACAAGACCCTCAACGAAGGCGACAAGGTCGAGTTCAACGTAACGCAGGGACCGAAAGGCCTCCAGGCGCAGCAAGTGAAGAAGATCTGATCTTCTGACAACACGAAGGCCCCGCTTTTCTTCGGAGAGGCGGGGTCTTTCCGTTTTTGTCCTGCTGTCCACTGTGCTGCTTGATGCTCCGCTTGAATATTCCCCGGCTTCTCCGCACTTTGCACGCTCGATCTTCTCATCGCTCACCGACACCGGAGTAAGCGTCGAATGCCATACATCTCTCAAGAACAGCGCAAAGCCATCCTCGCCGGCGCCGATCCCTCCGACGCGGGTGAACTGAATTACGCCATCACCATGATCGTCGACCGCTTCTTGAAAAAGAAAGGCGGGATCCGCTACGCCCACGTCAACGAAGCGATCGGCGCTATGGAGTGCGCCAAGCTTGAGCTCTACCGGCGCATTGCAGCGCCCTACGAGGATCGAAAGATCCAGGAAGCCGGCGACGTCTACGAGAGCAACAAGTCCTGACCGCCCGCCACTGGCATACCTGACCTCAGCGGCCGTTACGTTCGGAGCGACCCTCATCATTGTTCTGCCGCGAACGGCGCGTCGCGTCGTCGGCGAGCCATCGCCATGCTCAAGCCCCCGATCTCGCGGCCGTTTCGACCGCACCATCTGCTGGAGCTTCCATTCTTCCTGCTGCTGACGGCGATCGTCTGTCTCCTGCCGTTGTCGGCGGTCCGGTCGCTGGGTCGCAGACTCGGACGCGTCGGATATCGCCTGTTGGGATCTCGTCGCCGAGTGGCCATGCAAAACCTGCGCGCTTCGCTACCGGACCGGTCGGAAAATGAGCTGGAGCGCATCGCGCGCGGATCGTTCGAAACGGTGGCGGCGGCGTTCCTCGAGCTTCTGTGGTTCCCGCGACTTACGCGAACACGCTTAGAAAAGGAGGCCGTCGTCGAGAATGCGGAGGAGGTGCGGCAGGAGCTGGGTGAGTGCGGTGCGGTCGTCATCGTCAGTCACATGGCCGGATGGGAATTCATCCTGCAGGGGGTGAATGCGGCGTTTCCGGGCCGAACGTCGGTTGTCTACAAGCCGCTCTCGAACCCGATCACGGACCGGTTCATCTACGATTGGCGGTCGAAGTTCGGACTGAAGTGGCTCCCGATGCAAACGGCCGTGGCCGATACGATGGCCGAGGCCCAACGGGGCGGGGTGGTGATCCTCGCGGCGGATCAGAGCGTGGCGAAGGAGAGCATTCGCGTTCCGTTCTTCGGAAGGAAGGTGCCGACGGCAAAAGGCCCGGCAGCGCTCTCCTTGAAAGCCGGCGTGCCAATCTATCTCTGCCGTCTGCGGCGCGTGGCAGACGGTTCTTATCGCGGCGACCTGCAGCTCGTTCCGTCAGACGACATACACGGTTACAGCGAGGCGAACGTCATCGAGCTGACGAAGCGCTTCACGAAGATGACCGAGGACCACATCTTGCGCGACCCCGACCAGTGGATGTGGACGCACAAACGGTGGAAACACTGGCGTCCAGAGGAGAACACCGATAGGTGAAAGGTGGGAGGAGGTAGGAGGTAGGAGGAGGGAAGGGGACGCGGAGACCACGGCGAAAGAATTCAGCAAACCCGAAGGGTTTGTTTCCTTACTGCGCCGGAATCCAGCTTGGCACGTTTCGAGAAGGAAACGTGAACGTGCTCCAGGGCAATGCTATTCAATGGAGGGTGATCTGTGCACACGGACTCAAGAAGCTCGAAGGCGAAATGGGCGAAGCTCCTCCGCTCACCCCACCACCACCGCGGTATTCAGCCTCGTCTCAAATCGCTCAACGTTGAGTCCCACTGATTGCAGCACCCGCTCCACCTCTGCCATCGGCATCGACCCGCGCGGATGGTCCCGCCGATAGATCTCCTGCTCCAACCTCTGCATCACGACGAATCCCGTTTCGCTGAAGTCTGCGATCAGCAGTCGCCCGTCGGGATGTCGAACGCGCAGCAACTCCTTCAGTGCTGAGTGCGGATCGTCGATCTCGTGCAGGGTATTGACGCAGGTGATGTTTCGCACCGAGCCGTCCCGGAATGGGAGTCGCCCCATCTCAAGGCCGACCAACATTGCCCGGTGATGCGCAGTCGTCAAACGCTCGAAAACGCGCGCCCGTTGGTCCTGCGTTCGGTCCCCGCTGACGACCCGATAGCCCATGTGGGCAAGAACGGCCGTCATGCGCCCCGTGCCGGTGGCCAGTTCGACGATCGGGGACGACATGTCAAATCCCGCGCGTGCGACCATCGAGCGGTACTCCTCGACGAGATCGTAACCCCACGATCGAAGCAAGCGGTCGGAGGAAGAGGAGGGAATGAGGCTGGGGTCGAACACGAGAAAACGAGAGAGGAGAAATGGAGTAATGGAATGTTGGAGGTGAGGGATTCGGCAGGAGAGCTGAAGGCGGAATGACGGAGTTCGCGTGGTAGGAGGAACAGCAAAGGGCGGCGCTTCACCTCGCCAGCCCTTTGGACATTTGCTTCCGGACTTTGGCCGTTTGTTTGGAGTCTGGAGGTTTGGCGTTTGGAGCGTTTACGCCTTATATCTCTCCCGCACCGCCGGCACCAGATATTCATCGAACGCTCTCTTGAGCGAGTACGCCGGCTTGAAGTCCCAGTCGCGCGCAGCCGCTGAAGCGTCCACATCGGCCGGCCAACTGTCGACGATCGCCTGCCGCCGCACGTCGGGCTCGAACGTGATCTCGGCCCCGGGGAAGGCGTCGCGCACGAGATCGGCGAATTCGCCAGCCGACGGATTGAATGCGCCGATGTTGTACGAGCGCTGTGTCAACCGCGACGAAGGCGCACCGGCGAGCTTCAACAGGGCCCGGACCGCATCGGGCATGGCCATGAACGGAATGCGCGAGTCTGCCCTGACAAAGCAGGCGTACGGCTTCTTCTGCGCCGCCGCGTGGAGCATCTCCGGGCCGAAATCACTCGTACCGCCGGTCGGGAGCGTATGCGCGCTGATAAGACCTGGGAACCGGATGCAGCGCACGTCGACACGAGGCCCTGCCGGTGACATGTCGAGCTGCCGGTAGTGGTCGCTGTAGTATCCTCCGAGATGCTCGCAGTACAGTTTGTTGATGCCGTACATCGTGCGGGGTTGGCACCAGTCGGGCTCGCGCACCGCCCCGGCCAGCTCCTTCGCTTTCAGCGACGGCATGCCGTAGACGGCGATGGAACTCGGGTAGAGCACCATGACCGAACGCCCCTGCAGCTTCGACTGCGTGTTCGCCAACTCGAGGATGTTCAACATCCCGTCAACATTCACTCGATGGGCAAGCAACGGCTCCTTCTCCGAACGCGTGGACAACAGGGCCGCAAGATGGTAGATGGCACTGAACTCGTGCCCCGACGAGAGTCGCTGCAACACGCTCGGATCGAGGATGTCCCCGACAACGGTCTCGGCACAGCGCTTCGCGATGGTCGGGTCGATCGGGTGAAGGTCGAGCGCGACGATGCGGACGTCATCCTGGTCGGAAAGATACTGGATGAGCCCGTGTCCGATCTCGCCGTTGGCGCCGGTGATGAAGACGGTGGTGCTCATATGGGTCAGTTCATCCTCATGGATGCTTGGAGTTTGGTGCCTGATGTTGACGATTGGAAGTTGGCGCTTGTCGATGGCTAGGCTCCAAGTGCCAACTCCAATCTCAAAGCACCAAGTACCAAGAATCGTATGCTAAACTGTTGCGTACCGCGTCCTTGGGATGTCTTCAATGCACTTCCAAGGTACGCACCACACTCTCATTGCCCACTCGATCCACCGCACTCACCCCCACTTCCAGCAATCGTTCAACGCGGACGCGCACCGAATCGTCCTGACCGCGACGCCGCGTGCGCTCTTCGATCGCCCGTTCACGCGAGAGCGTCGTCGACGTGGAGAACCGGTTCTGGACCAACGGCTCCCACGAGCTGTTGTAGCGGGCATAGACGATCCACCGGAACACGTCGGCCTCGTCCGGATGCGTCCATGACATGTGGATGGCGTGCGGATCGGACGCCACGGTCACGTTCGGCGCGTCGGGGGCGTCGTCGTCCAACCACGGCGACGGTGGTACGATGGCCGGCAGGCGGTAGACGCCCGACGTCAGTGTGCTGTTGACGAGCGTGCTTTCGCGCTGGAACGAACGAAAGCTGAAATGGATGTGCCCCGGACCTGCGGGCACGAAGCCGCGCGCGATCATGATCTGGTTGGGGATCTCTTCCTGACTGTCGTTGATCATCCGGCCGGTGTAGAGCCCGGGCCAGAGATGTCGGCCTTTGCGGTTCTCGCGCATCCACCACCCCATCAGCACGGGAAAGCTCTGCGGCACCTGTCGGATCGGCCAGTAGAGCTGCGGCGTGAAGTAATCCACCCATCCCTCATTCCACCACAGCTTTGCGTCGGCATAGAGGCCGTTGTACTGGTCGAATCCGGCGATCGACGGCGGATTGCCCGGCCGCCAAATGCCGAACGGACTCAGTCCGAACTTGACGTATGGCTTCTCTTTCTTGATCTGCGTGTACAACCGTTCGATGAACGCGTTCACGTTCGAACGCCGCCAGTCATTACGCGACAGATTTCCGCCCGACGCCTGGTACATCGCCCACGTCGTATCGTCTGGGAAGTTGCCGTCGCCGTACGGATAGAAGTAATCGTCGAAGTGGATACCATCGACATCGTACCGACGAACCACATCCATCACCACATTGAACGAATGCTCCTGCGTCTCCGGATGCCCTGGGTCCATCCACCACGTATTGCCCTGGAGTTTGCGGACGAGGTAAGGCTTCGTGTTGACGATCGAGGTCGGCGGAGGTTCGCCGTTCCGGCGGGAGAGAAAGGCGCGGTACGGATTGAACCAGGCGTGCAACTCCAGACCGCGGTCGTGGGCTTCCTCCACCCAGAACTCGAGAGGGTCATAGTAGGGAGATGGGGCCTGTGCCTGCGTGCCCGTCAGGTAATGCGACCACGGCTCGAGTTCGCTGGGGTACATCGCGTCGCAATGCGGGCGCACCTGGAAGACGATGGCGTTGAGGCCGAGGGCGACGGCGGTGTCGAGGATCGCCCGCGCCTCGCGCTGCTGATCTTCAGTGCTCAAGCCGGGTTTGCTGGGCCAGTCGATGTTGCCGACCGTGGCGACCCACGCACCACGAAACTCGCGGTCGATCCGCGGTCCAGTGGCCGTGATCTCAGTCGTGCGCGGAGCGAACGTGGAGCATCCGGTCAAAACGACGATGAGACACGTGAGCGCTAGCCGTCGGATCGGCGTTGTGATCATCGTGAGAGGGCTCGTGGCAGGGTGGGGTGTCATCGATGCGCAGACAATCTGCGCAAAACTGCGTCCACCGTCAAGCGTATAGGATCGGGAGTCGTCGCGAATACGGGAATCCCGGGTCGGTCAGAGACCGAGCGCCAGCAGGATGCCACCGACAAGAATGCCGACAGCAAGGTCGATCCCCTTCACGGCGGCGAAGACGCTTCTGGAGTTGGCCAAGAGAGAGAGCATGCCGTGGCCGTCTTGGACGATGCTGTTGGCCACGAGGATGCTGAAGGGGATGGATCCTTGCGCGAAGAGGGTGACGAAGAGCAGGTGTGGGCCTGATTCCGGAATGACGCCCACGGCGGATGCAGCGGCGAGAACCGCCCAGCGGTTATCGGCGACGATCGACGCGAGTTCAAGGTGCTGGGTGATGGCATGCGTCAGCGCCAGCGCACCCCAAGTCCAGAGAAAGACACGTGGTACGTGCGACCGCACGACATGCTTCCACAAATGGTCGCGCAGAAAGTGGTCGGGAACCGTCGAGACGATGAACAGCGTCACGCTCACGACGAGCAGAATGGTCCAACGGACCCAATTCCATTCTCCCGGTCCGACGGTGCCCGTGATCGTTGCGATGACGTACAGCATCAAAGAGGCGGCGAGCACGACACGTACGGCCGACGGACGACGCCACTGCGTCAGGATCCGTCCGGACGGATAGCATTCGCACGACTCTAGGGTATGGACCTGCAGGCCCGCGCAGGCCTCGGCCGGAAGGAAGGCTCGGTCTTTCGCCAGTCGGTCAGTGAGGATGCCGGCTACGAGTGCGACGACGAATAACAGAACGTGCAGTGCCAAGGCCGGACCGGGGATGAGCGCGAACATCACGAAGGCCTCATCGCCGCTGGTAGCGATCATCGTGGTCACGAGCGCTCCCAGCGTCACGACACGGTGGGCAAAGAGTGAAACGACGGCGAACGATCCAAGACACCCTGGCAGAATCCCTAGCCCTGCGGCGATGAGGTACATCGACCCCGACGATGCCGAGACACGCTCGCGGAGGTGTCCGCCCATCAGCACGTTGAGGTACTCAACGGTCAGCATCATCACCCCCACGAATCCGGTGATCATGACCGCATGCCTAAGTGACTCACCGAGGATGTTCATAGACGACGCTCGCAATTGGCAACGACGATGCCTTGCGTTCGCTCAGTGACGGCTGTGTCCATGGTCATGGAGGCGGTCGGTGCGGTCCGTGAGTGTTCCGGCGAGATACCTGCTGACGGCAGACTCGACCTGGACCTCGTCGGTCACGATCATCTCGATGCCGGCCGCGCGCAGATCCTCGTAGGCTCGTCGACCCATGCCGCGGCTGATCACAACCTGGCAGTCCTTCAGCGCCTCGGCGATGGCGGCGTGGCCATGCGTGGCGTGATGGTGGTCGTGGTGGTGGTCGGCGCCGGGTGCACGTTGAGCGTGAGGCGTAAAATCGTTCGTTCGTATTGTCCGCCGGGTCACTTGGCCGGATTCAAGTTCGATGATGGCAAAGGAGGGAGTGCGTCCAAAGTGGTGGAAAATACGGACGCCATCCGCCGAGGCAATGGCGATTCGCATGGCAAAACCTCGCTGTGTCGTCGGTGAGATGCAGGTTCGTCCGGAAGGATGCGGTGTGATCCCTCCGGACACAAGACCGGTCGGCAGGTGCGCGGTCAGTCAGTTGTAAGTGCCGACGGTCCGTTCGCGCAGTTCTTCGATGACGGGCTTCCACTCCAGCGCCGACCAGGTGCCGAGCGCTTCGTGGATAACGCGGTACTTCTCGGGGATCGGGTGGGTGCCGATGACAACCTCGACGCCGTACGCCTTCTTGAGGTAATCGCGGAAATGGAAGATGTGCGGACAAGGGGGATATCCAACGACGAGCCCGGTGGCCAAATGGATCACCTCGGCGCCGTTCTTGATCATCTCGGCCGGTGCATGCTCGACATTCCCCCCCGGGCATCCTTCGCACGTTGTGTATCCAACAACGTTGACGGGCCGGTCGACATATCGGGCAAAGCCCCCTTCGCGCTGTCGGACGGAGCGGAAGCATTTGCCCCCGGCGCAACTGCGGTAGCGGTCGCAGATGATGATGCCGACATTGATAGGTTGGTCCATGGTCGTTCCGATCGATCCTCTGGTGTGAGCGTACGTCGTCATCAGATGCCGCACGTCCGTCGGTGATGAACTTGGCGTCGGGACGGACTACGCCGCCGGACGGCTGACGAAGGAGAACCGTACGATGTGCGGTTTCGCGAGACGCACGTAATCTTCGTACGACATCTGTACGAGGTCGCGATGCGTGCCGGCGTTGAAGGCGATGTCCTTGTCTTCGGCCAGAGCCGCATCGACGTAGGTCTTCATGTCGTAGAAATGGCCGAAGGGGGGCATGGCGCCGAGCTCACAATCGGGGAACGCGTCGTTGAATTCCGATTCCGCTGCGATCTCAACGTCGCGACCTCCTGTTGCCTTCTTCAGAAGTGTGAAGTCGATCATCCGCGAACCGGGCAGAACGGCGAGGGCCATGGCGCCGTCCATCCAGAAGACCACGGTCTTGGCGATCTCACGTCCGGGAATGTGCGCACTCGCGGCGACCTCCTGCGCTGTGAAAGCCACCGAATGCGTCATGACCACATATTTGACCCGTTCGCCGTCGAGGTAATCCTGCAGTCGTTTGAGGATCATGGCTGCCTCCTGGTCGGGTGATGTGCCAAACCCCCTTCAACGCACCGACCCACAGCACGGGCTTACAGCCTCATGATGTGGGTCGGGTCGAGAGCGTCATCGCGAACGTCACTCCGGGAGTCCGGACACGATGGTCTGCATTGCCGTACCAAATGTTGCCACGTCCGTAGAAAAAAGCAAGCGGGCCTGTCTCGAATATGAGAAGAGCTGGGGAAAAGGCGAGAACGCTGATGAACACTGAAGGAAGGGATGACCGCTGATTGAATGATGGCGACAGAGTTCATCATTCTCCTCACCATCATCCGTGTTCGTGCGCCGTCATTGTCTTATCAGAACTCCGAGCGAATCGAACCGCACATGATCCCCCTTGTCGAAAGCGACCCCTTGGATCACCACGTCCTCCGACAGCTTTGCTTTGATCAGCCGGCCATTCGTGGCGAAGTGGACGCCCACGCCGCCGCCGAATGCGTCGCGCCAGAAACTGGCTCCCATGCAGGGAACCCCTTGAACCACTTGGTCTCCAGCCAACCATGCGAGACGCAGGCGGCCGCTGGGGTGAAACGCATTCATGTAGTCATGCCCATGACCTCGACACAGGATGCCCTCGAGAGGAGCATCATGCGCCAGAAAGGTCCAATTCAGCGTGCTGTCGGGTCGTAGGGTGATGCGCGAACCGGCCGGGAAGACATGGCCAAAGAGCGTATCTTCGCGCGCGAGGAAGGCCGTGTAGAGAGCCCCCCCTTCAAAGAAGGTGACGTCGCCGGAGACGGAAAGCCCCTGGATCTCCACAGGAGTATCGATCTCCCTGGTGACGAGCGGACCAAGGTCCGGACGCCGGAAGCAGGATGAAACGAACAGGGTCGCCAAAAGCAGGCCCGTCAAGAGAAATCGCTGGGTCATACGGGCTCCCAGAATGGAGTGATCAGGCCGTTGTCTCAGATTCTGTGGATGCGGACTCCCGGCCGAAGAAGAGACAAGCCGACGCGATGAACAGCGGCACGACGATCAGCAGGAACGTCGGCAGCTGTCTCAACAGGTAGAGCTTGAAGAAGTAGATGGCGAATGCGGCCGCCACGGCCGTGAGCAGGCCCGCCGCGCGCGGATACCGAATACCGGTCACCCCGACGGCGGCGAGGATCAGACCGGGGATCGAGTGCATCAGTCCGGCGAAGGTCAGACCCTCTTCGATCAGGCCGAAGAGGGTCATCAAGGCGGCGACAGACAGGACGATCGTGATGCCGATGGGGCGCCAGTCTCTGCCAAGCATGCGATTGGCCAGCGCTTTGGCCGCGATGCCGATGCAGAGGAGCGCGAAGTAGGCGTCGGCCGGTTCGCTGTTGATCTGGCGCTCGGCGGCGAGCACGATCAGGCCGGTGACGACGACCGTGAACGCGATGTGCCCCGAACGGTATTGGTCGGTGAGCTGTCGTTCATCGGCGTACCGACGTGCGAGAGCCAGCGCGTGCAGCGTTGGTCGGAGAAGATATGAGAACGGCATCAAGAGCAAAGCGATCTCGTGCACCGTTGCGGCGAGCACGAGCGAGAGAACGAAGATGGCGCTGGCTGTCCAGAAGATAGGGTCGCGCTTAAGCATGGTCGCTCTCCTCGAGTTCGAACAGTAGTTCCACCGATGTCTCCAGTCGTTTCGCGAGCAAGAGAGCAAGTTTGACCGACGGATTGTAGTTGCCCCGTTCGATGGCGACGATCGTCTGACGCGAGACAGACACGAGGTCCGCGAGTTGCTGTTGGCTCATCTCGCCGCGCTCGAACCTGAATCGCCGAAGATTGGTCTTCATGAACTCGCTCCTTGAAGCATCAGGAATAATGTAAATAATGTCATACATATGGTCAAGTTAATTTGACATTCAACGGCGATTTTGGCCCCAATCCACCGGTTGCCTTCCCAAGTTTCGGAAGGGCTGATTGCCTCTCAGGTCGGGAAATTGATAATAGAGAGCGAAATCAACGCAGGAAAGGAAAATGGAAGAGCGGCATGGGAGTTGAAGTCCAAAACCTGCGAGTTCTTCAACCAACCCTGAGGACCCTCATGGCACCGGCGACGCGCTTCGAAGAGAATGCACCCGGCAAGTACTACGTGACGTCCGACTGCGACGGATGCGGGATCTGCTTCTCGTACGCACTCCAGAATTTTATGTACAGCAACGACTCGTCGTACTACTACGTGCTCAACCAACCGGCCGACGAGAGGGAAGAGGCGGACGTCATTCGCGCGAAGGATGTCTGCCCGCAAGACTGCATCAAGGACGATGGGGTTGCGGCTTGAGGAAAACAGAGGCCAGAGGCCAGAGGTCAGTAACCGGACGCCTTAGCTCGCAGGCGACATGCTAAACACTGAAGGCCAGGGTCCCCCTGTGGGAATCCTGGCCTTGCTGTTTGTTCGATGAAGTTCCGAAGTTCGATGAGAAGTCACTTCATCAAGATCATTTTCCTGGTGGTCAACGTCCGGTGCCCGGATTCGGCGGCCGCGATGAGTGTGACAACATACACCCCTGAAGGATATCCGGATGCCTGCCACCTGAGCTCATAATGCCCCGTCGGTGACTCCCCCTCGGAGAGCACCGCGATCTCCCGTCCAAGAAGGTCATGCACGGATACCTTCGTCCATTCTCTCTCCGCCGTTCTTCCCGCACCATTTCCCGATACCCGATACCGAATCACCGTTTCTCCGTTGAACGGATTCGGAAAGTTCTGCAACAGTTCCCAACCGTCCGGTGCGTCCGTTGTCGTGACCGACGTTGATGACGCCGCATCGCTCGCGAGCACCATGGCCAGCCCTGCCTTCGTGACCTCCGTCGCATACGCCATATCGAGGTACGTCGACGAATCGCGCGGTGAGTGGTAGTACGGACTGAAATCGCGCTCGATGTAGAACACGCATGGAATGCCGCGCGTGGCGAACGGCCAGCTGTCGCTGTGCGGCCGGTGCTGCGTCGTCGTAACGGGCGTGAGCGTGGTGTACAACGTGGCCGTTGACACCGCCCTGCCGGCCTCGGCAACGGCGTGGTCATAATAGACAATGTGCACGTCGCGATCGGTCGTATCCTGTCGTCGTGTACCGATCATGTCAAAATTCAGCATGAGCATCATCGACCTCTGGTCCGTCGGCACCCTCGAGGCGAACCATTCGCTACCATGCAGGCCCAGTTCCTCGGCCGCGAAAGCGACGAACCGAAACGACCGCAACGGCTGATAGCTTCCAGCCAGTAAGGCACGTGCCATTTCCAGGATGGCGGCAGTACCCGACGCATTGTCGTCAGCGCCGGGGGCGAGCGTCGGGATGGACGACTGCGAATCGTAGTGCGCTCCGACGATGATGTCGCCCTTGGCCGGGTCGGAGCCGGCGATCGTGGCAACGACATTCCATTGCGGCAGGCCGCTCACGGAGAAGGTGTCGAAGGCTACGTCAGTGATTCCGATTGCGTAGAATTGTTGGACGATCCAGGCCGCCACGGTGTCACGGTTCAGCTGTGCCGCATGCCGAGTCCCGAACGATTCGAGCCCTTTCAGGTAGGCCGTGTAGGTGGATTCCGAGACGAATGTCAGACGGTGTGCGATCGGGTCGGAACCGGACTGGGCCCAAGCGGGAGAAGTGAAAAGTAAAATGTGAAAAGGAATAGATAGGCGGAGGCGCATGGCGTACTCGTGGCGCAAGATACACGATTTCCGTCGAAAGAGAAGCGGTGCAGATCAACACGCGATTTGAAGGGCTTGCCCGTTTGGAGGTTTGTCTGGAGTCTGGAAGTCTGGCGTCTGGAATCTACGTCTCATCTCCCATCGATCCGCCTCAGGACGAACATCGAGTTCGTGTCGAACGGCATAGGTCCGTCCACGATCCAGCCCGGAAAATGGCGAGTAAAGGCCTCCAGCGGTCGTCTGACGACACAAAACGACTCACGCCGGTAGGGTCCGAGAGGGGCGGAGATGATCATGACGCCCTCCGGGGCCAGAGCTAGCTTCAGGTTGCGGAGCGCGTAGCTGAACCGGTGCTCATCCACGATGTACTGCGCCACGTCGAGGAAGACGATCAGGTCATATTTCCCCTCGATCAGCCGATCACTGATATCGACGACGCGGAATTCGAACCCCGGATACCGTTCCCGCAGTCCGTCGAACAGGGTGGGGACAATGTCGACGCCGGCATAGGTGCGGACCCCGGCCGCGCGGAGGATACCGGCATAGGACCCGGCGCCGCAACCGGCGTCGAGCACCCGGGCGGTTGGAAGGTGGATCTCGTGCTTTCGGCAGAGGCCAAGAACGAGGTCGCACCCGAGACGCAGGATGCGGAGATTCTCCTCCTCGCTCAGCGTGTCATCTCCGCTTCCCAGGAGGTCGAATCCGTGTGCGGCAAGCCGTGCCTGCCAGTAATCGCGAGTGCGGTAGCCCGTGGGCGTGGCGTAGCGGCGTCGATCCATCCAGGCCTGCCAGCGACAGCGGGCGATGGTCAGGGGGTAGCGGAGCGCCTTGCTGATCCTATGTGGTCGCTGCAGATCGATCGGCCCACCTCGCTGATGGCCAGCGATACGAAGGCGGAGCCCCCGATCTCCCAGAGGCCCCGAGATGTTTCAGTCTCATTACTCACGACTGACGACTCGATACTGACTGTGTCACTTCATCAGTATCATCTTCTTCACGCTCTCAAACCGCTCGCCGCTCGCCGTCTGCACCATCATCCGGTAGAGGTAGATACCGGAGGGGAGTCTCTCTACTCCATACTCTCTACTGAATACTGCCTCATGATATCCCGCCGCCCGTTCTCCCTCCACCAATACCGCCACCCGTTGGCCGAGGATGTTCATCACCGACACCTCCACCCTTCCTCTCTCCTTCATCCTGAATCCTATCTTCGTCTCCGGGTTGAACGGATTCGGGTAGTTCTGGTCCAGTGCGAATTCGCTTGGGATTGTGCTGACCACATCCTCCGTCAACGTGATAAGATCGGTCTCGATCGCTCCGAGATCAGGGTTTGAGGTAGCGGTACGCGGACGCGGATGGCCCAGGAAATCGGTCGACGGGGCGGTCATCAGCAGACCGTTGATCGTCGCCGACATGAGTCCTTTGCCCATAACCGGGCTCAAATGGTTCGGTGTGATGCTGGGCATCAGCGTGTCGGTACCCACTAGCCATGGATCGCTGGTGATATTCCCATCGCCCGCGAACCCAGTTCGTACGAGATTGTAGCTACCAACTGCCAGGCCGCCAATGTAGAATTCGCCGGTTGATGCACTGGGGTTCCAGATGATATTGTTGAAGAATCGATTGGAAGTGGATCCTCGGCCTTCGCTGAGTTGGATCGTTCGCGGGGCCAGGTTGGAGGCGATCGTGTTGTTGATGAAACGATAGTCCCCCGTGTTGGTGTAGATCGTAGAAACTCCACCGGATCCGTTGCCAACGATCATGTTGTTCGTGAACGTGACCACGGGACGGTAAGTGAGCGTTCCCCAATCGATACCCCACGCCGAGATCGCGGCCCCAGTCCCCCCGATATTGCCCTTGATGAAGTTGCCGGAGATCAAGACGTCTTGGGGACCCGGCGCTCCCCACACCGCCACGGCCCCGTTGGAGTAATTGCTGCCTGTTGACCGGTTGTTGATGATGACATTGCCTACGATTCGACCGACGCCCCCGCCTCTGATGGCACAGCCTTCCGCACCGTAGCCGGTCGTCTGATTGTCCTTGATGAGGTTGTGCTCGATGATCCAGTAGCGTGGCCCGGCCGTCCATGTGAGATCGCCCCAGATGGAGACCGCCGGGTCGTTGGCGATATTGCCAAGCGTGGAAGGACCTACGCAGGTGTTGTTGCGGATGATGTTGTGTGAGATGCGTGCACCGGCCGCCAGAACTTGGACGGCCCCCCCCGAGCGATAAGTGTAGTACGGTCCCCCAAGGTTGATCGGCGCGATGATCTTTGTGCCGCCCCCCTTGGTCAACGTGAACCCGACAATCTGTGTCGTACTGTCGGCCTCCCCCTGGATCAAAATGACCGAAGCCGAATCCGCATGTGTCGGCGTGCTTCCATCCAGGATCGTCTTGGAGATATGAGAGGTGTCGCCATCGACGATGTAGCGGCTACCGAGGATGATCTTTTTGGTGAGGATCAGGTTGACCAGATAGGTCCCCTCATCGACGAGCACCGTATCCCCGTTGACGGCCGCGTTGATGGCCGCCTGGATCGTGGCCTGATCCTGCGGGACGCGGATGGTTCCGCGTCCGATGCTGCTTTCCAAGGCCCCCATGTCAGGATTCGTATAGGCGGGGCGGGGGCGGGCAAGCCCCTCGAAATCGGTTGACGGAGCCGACAGCGGCACTCCCGCAAGCGTCGCGGACCGTACGCCGGCGTTCAGACAAGGACTCGAATCCTGCAGCCGGTAGAGCGGATCGCCCGGAACGAAGAGTGGGTTGGCACTGACGTTTCCGGCGCCGACATACCCACCGAAGATGCAATTGTAGTTTGCCGTGAGCACGCTGGTGGGTGCGGTTGTGGCAAACCGGATCTGCGTGGCGCCCGCCGCGGGATCCCACACGACATTGTTCATCATCAGGACGGAATGCGGAGTGACCCCGATGCGAATTGCGTAGTTGCCAGTGTTACCTGCGATTGTATTGTTGATGAGGCGAGAGTTGGTCCGCTGAAAATGAACTGCACCGCTGTCTTGTGGAATGCCTGGAGTTGGCGTATGACCAAAGTTGTTGACGATGATATTGTTTGAAATCATTGCGATGGGTACGTAGCCTGTTGAGTTCTCACCAATGATGAAGAGAGCACTACCGTAATAGGCATGGTTCCCGGTGAAGAGATTTCGATCGATCAATACCTCAGCGGCACTCGTCGTCCCGGCCCACAGGTAGAGGCCACCCCCATAACAGGTCACATTGTCCGGTCCGGGAATATCGACGGCGATCGCGGCATTGTTCACAAACTTGTTCCTGACGACCCTTCCGGTCCCCGTCAGATTGCAGGCCGATCCGCCGGCATTTCTGCCTCTCACCTCGTTTCCGGCGAAGTCGTTGTCCTCGATGATCCATCGCTCTAGTGGACCGACAACCGGCCTGATGCAGATACCAGCTCCGGCGGCAAAGGGAGCATCAACGGACCCTGTCAATGAATTCCCGACGATTCTGTTTCTGCGTATGGTCGCCCCACCACCAACAACGCCGATGCCGCCTCCACCGATGGCAAAGGTGCCGTTAATAATTGCCTTCGTACCCGCCCCATTCCTGATCGTAAAGCCAATGATGACCGTCGTCGTGTCAGTACCAAGTCCAACGGTGATCACCGTAGCCGTGTCTGGATGAGGTGGAGTGCTTCCGTCGAGGATCGTACGCGAAATGTGCGACGTATCAGCGTCAACAAGATACCGACTGGCCAGTGTGAGCTTCTTCGTGAGCCGCAGATTGACAAAGTACGTCCCTTCATCCACCAACACCGTATCCCCATTGACCGCCGCATTGATCGCTCCTTGGATCGTCGCCTGATCTTGCGGAACGCGGATGGTCTTGGGTTGGGTGAGGGCGGTGAACAGGAACAGAGACAGGAACAGGGTAACCGCGAGCAAACGTGCCATGGGGCACCTCCAACGTTGAGAATAGGGGGATCGCCGGAACGTCAGGGGCCCAATGAACGAAAACGGAGAGGCAGGGGGGTAATACTGGGGTTGCAAAGGATGACAGTTTTGATGCAGCGAGAAGCCAAAGGCAGGTGGGAGGTTAGAGGTGGTGGTTGGAGTGGAGGCTTCCGAAAAGTAAGAAGGCTCGGGGAATGCGCCGGTTCAAATCCGCTCCGTCGCTGTGTCTGATGCCCGGGAGAACGAAGGTATGGCTACATTGAAAAGTCGGTTGCTAATGCAGAATATTCAATGCATATTGTCTCATGGTCGCGCGCGCGAATACTCTCGCTGAGATCAATGGCCTTTTCAGGACCTTCCCGGCCGTCGCCCTTCTCGGCGCACGCCAAGTGGGGAAGACGACGCTCGCGGCAGCGTTCGCACACCAGTCGGGAGCCCGCTCGACGATCTTCGACCTGGAAAACCCCGCCGACCTTGCGCGCCTGGCCGACCCGATGCTCGCCCTGCAATCCCTCGAGGGCATCATCATTCTGGACGAAGTCCAGCGGCGACCGGACCTGTTCCCAGTCCTTCGCGTCCTGATCGACCGCCATCCCAAACGTCAGCGCTTCCTGCTGCTGGGAAGCGCATCGCCCCATTTGCTGAAGCAGTCATCCGAGACGCTGGCCGGCAGGGTCGCGTACCTCGAATTGGGGCCCTTCTGGCTCGAGGAGATCGGAGATACTGCGCTCGATCGACTCTGGCTCCGTGGCGGTTTTCCCCGTTCGTTCCTGGCCCGGACCGAGGCCCTGAGCAATGAATGGCGCCGCCAGTTCATCCGTACCTTCTTGGAGCGGGACCTGCCCCAACTCGGCCTGACTATTCCATCATCGACACTCCACCGCTTCTGGTCGATGATCGCCCACTACCATGGTCAATTGTGGAATGCTTCCGAGTTGGGTAGGGGGTTTGGCGTCGCCGACACGACCGTCCGGCGGTATCTCGACCTGCTGACCGATACGTTTGTCGTCCGCCAACTGAACCCTTGGTCGTCGAATCTCAAGAAGCGACAGGTCAAGGCGCCGAAGGTGTACATCACGGACAGCGGTCTGCTTCATTCCCTTCTTGGCATCCAGTCGCGGGCCGAACTGGAGCGCCATCCGAAGGTCGGCGCTTCGTGGGAAGGTCTCCTGGTGGAACAGGTCATTCGTGCGACGAAGACCCCACGAGACGCATGCTACTTCTGGCGAACGCACGCCGGAGCGGAACTGGACCTTCTGCTCAGAATACGAGGCAACGCGGTCGGCTTCGAGTTCAAACGGACCGTTTCGCCGTCCGTAACGCCGTCGATGCGTAGTGCGATGGAGGACCTGAACCTCCGGAAGCTCTACGTCGTACATGCCGGAGACGATTCCTTTCCGCTAGCGCGCAACATCCACGCCGTGGCCGCGAGGAAACTGCTGCGCGACATTGCTTTTCGGTGACCCTTCCAGCCGCGGCCGCGCTGTTTCAGGATTATCCGCGACACTCACCTCTGTCCTCCGCCCCTCGCCCCTCGCCCCACGCCCCACGCTGTTTCCCGCCCGTACGCACCAAGGCCCCCGATCTCTCGGAGGCCCCAGCTTCTGCTTCAGTCTTGCATCTTCCGTCTCACTACTTCTATCTATCCCCGTTCTTCAAAGTTCCACTCGGCGCCACTCCGAATTCTTCCCGATAACACTTGGCAAACCACGACGCATTCGAAAAGCCCGCCTGATACGCGATCTCGCCAACCGTCCCGGCATGGCGTTCGAGCAACTCTTTATCCCGCTGCAGCCGCAGCCGACGGATGTACTCCACCGGGGCCAGGTCGGTGAGCGCCTTCAGCTTGCGATAGACCTGCGTTCGACTGAGCGCCACGTCCTGCGCCAGCACCTCGATGCCGTACTGCTCATCAGCGAGATGTGCCAGCACCGACGCGTTTACCTTCTGCAGGAACGCGTCCTCCATCGACAGCCGCTGCTCCGGACTTGGCGCCAGCGTGACCAAGCGCCGATAATGCTTCCGGATCTCCTCGCGCTGGCGCAACAGGTTCCGGATGCGCATTTGCAGCTCCTGACCGTCGAACGGCTTGGTGAGATATTCGTCCGCCCCATGCTCCAAGCCCTCAATACGGTCTCCGCCGTCAGCCAGTGCAGTCAGTAGTATGACCGGTACGTGACTCGTGCTCTCGTTCGTCTTGAGCTCCCGGCACAGCTCGTAGCCGTCCATCCCGGGCATCATGACGTCGCTGATGACCACGTCAGGCACGAAATGTTGGGCGATGCCGAGCGCCTCCTTGCCCGAGGCCGCTAGATGGACGTCGTAGTTACCGTTCAGGATGGAGCCGATGAAGGCCCGCGCGTCGTCGTTGTCCTCGACGACGAGCACGGTCGGACGGTCGCCCGGTTGACCGCTGACCGGTGGCGAGATCGGCACGTCAGTCGTTGGCCGTGTCGTGGCCGCGTCCTCCCGGACAAGGGCCTCCACCATCTCACTCTTTAGATATCCTTCAAGCGGAATGGTCACCGTCACGGTCGTTCCAATGCCGGGCTCGCTGTCGATCTTGATCCGGCCGCGGTGCAGCTCCACGAGTTCCTTCGTCAGCGAGAGTCCGATCCCAGTTCCTTCGACCTTGTGCGTTTTGTCGGCCCGGTAGAACCGCTCGAACACGTGCGGCAGGTGCTGTGCCTCGATGCCACTGCCGGTGTCTTCGACCACGACGGTCAGTTCCGCTTGCTCCACGGTTGCCAGAATGTTCACCTGGCCGCCCGATGCCGTGAACTTGATCGCGTTGGAGACGAGATTCTCGACGATATGTTCGAGCTTCTCGGCGTCGAGCCAGCCATGGATCTCGGCGGACGTGGAGGTGAATCGGAACCGGATCCCTTTGCGTTCAGCGCGGCTGGCGAACGCGTCGCACGCTCGGCGGAGAATGGCCACGATCTCCTGACGGGCGACCTCGAGTCTAGCATTGCCCGACTCGACGCGCGTGAAATGAAGCAATTGGTCGATGAGTTTGAGTAGTTTCTCGGCATTCCGACGGATCAGAGAGAGCCGCTCCCGAACTCCGGGATCGGTTGCCGTCGCCAGCAGATCGTCGACTGGTCCCTGAATGAGCGTGAGCGGTGTTCGCAGTTCGTGCGAGATGTTCGCGAAGAACTGCGATTTGAGCCGGTCGACCCCGGTGAGCTTCTCACGTTCGAGATGCTCAAGCTGCAAGTCCTGCAGAAGGCGCAGCCGACGTATCCGTATCCGGACCATGACCACGGCCCCGACAAGCACCAGGCCCCCGTACAGCGCATAGGCCCACCAGCGTTGGTACCAATACGCCGGGACGACGACCCCGAGGGTCCGAACATTTGCACGATCCATGATCCCCATCTCATCCGAGACGCTGATCTGCAATTGATAGGAACGAGGAGGAAGGTCAACGTATTGCCGGAACCCGTACCGGTATGTGGACGGCATTCGATGCGATGTGACCTCGAAGCCATGAAGCCTGATGCGAGCCGGCAATCGGCCGGCTTCGACGCCTGTTGTGACGACCTCGACTTCGAGGAGGTTCCTGCCCGGCGGAAGCGTGAAGACCGGGAGCGGATCGTCGGGTCCAAAGGAGCGCGTCGACGTATCATTCACGGAGAGCGTGACCTCCATGCGGCCAGCCTGGACGACCTCAGATCGGTCATGACTCATTTCCGTGGGCGTGATCTGACGCAGATGCAGCGTCAGCTTAAGATAGCGCTCGTTTGAGGCTTGCCAATCCTCCAGGATCGATGTTGACGCCGGCGTGCGTGCGAGCGGCGATTCCGTCGCACCGAGGTCGGGTTCGCTTGCAGGAGGGGATGGCCGCAGCGCACCGAGCAAGTCCTTGGACGGAACGTGGTACTCGGTTCCCGCAACGTCGATGCGCGACGTACCGAGGCCAATCGCCGGACTGGTATCCGAAAGACGGAACAACGTATCGCCCGGCGCGAAGCCGGGGTTGCTGGAAGTGTTGCTCTCTCCGGGATACCCGCCGCAGATCAGGTTGTGAAACATCCGAATGTCGGAAAACGAGGAGATGATATGGGACGGATCGCCCCAGATGATGTTGTTGACGAACGTCGCATTCGCCTCGGCAGCAATATAGATGGCGCTGGCGGCGCTCCCCGCGCGATTGCCGACGATCGTGTTGTTCAGGAAGAAGGCCCAGGATCGCTCCGCGACATTCACCGCGCCGCCAACCTCGGATGAGATATTCTCGGCGATGATGTTGTTCGTCAGGATCGCACGGCCGCGCCGTGTGCCAGGCGTCCCAATGACCACTCCGCCGGCGATGCTGGCGACGTTCGCCCGGATATAGTTGCGGTCGATGGTGATATCGTAGTCGTTCGTGAACCACACGCCGATCCCGCCTCCGGGCGACCGATGTTGCGCTCGCGCTACATTGTACATGATGACGTTGTTGCGGATCGTCCCGGGTTGGGCGACGCCGATGCCGGCAGCCTCGCACCACCGGCCGCGAATGTCGTTGCCGACAATGGTATTGTGCTCAACAATGATGGGCGGCGGTAGTGCACGCCCACCTGTGGTGTCGACTGCCAGAATGCCACCGCCGTCGCAGTTGTTGACCTCGCCCACCGGCGAGACGGCGTTGTGCGTGATCACATTATGGGCGACGCGGGCCCCGGAGTGATTCACGAATACTCCACCACCGCTGACCCACCGGTCGAACGGAGGCGCTTCGGCAACGGTCTGAATGGTTCCCGTCCCTCCCTGGATCGTCAGTCCCACGATGACACATGTGGTGTCGCACGATCCGGAGATCGTGATGGTGGAGCCTTTTCGTTTGTCCCGGGCCCTGCTGCCATCTATGATCGTCAATTCCCGATGCGCAAGGTCGCCGTCGACCAGATACAGGCTGCCGATGACGATGTTCTTCCGTATGCTGACATTCTCGTAGTACACGCCGTGACCGACGAGGACGGTGTCCCCGACACGAGCGGCATCAACGGCAGATTGGATCGTGCGGTAGGAATGCGGAACGCGAAGAACGCGGGAACGCTGAGCGGACACACTCAGGCACAGCAGGAACAGCAAGAGCAGCGGATACCGGCGACGAACGCGCGTCACGGTGGCCTGCGGGTGGTGGGACCGACCGTGATGCTAGTGAGACTAGCGATGAGAATCAACTCGACGGCATGGCAGTCGCAAAAGTGAGAACATCGATTAGAAGTAATCTCAAAAACTCCAAGGGATGACGTATTGGCCGCAAAGGACTCAGAGAAACCGGTTCAAGTCTCTTTGTGATCTCTGCGTTCTATGCGGCCACGGTGTATTTGAGATGGGCTCTGGAAACCTCCCCAATTCCTTCATCCTCCCACCTCCATCCTCATATCGACTTCAGTGTTTGATGTCTGCGGGAACTTTCTCCCCAGCCCTGATCTCCACCGGCAAAGAATTGCCTTCGGGAGGGATCGGACAATTGTAGTGCCCTGAGAACGCACACGCCGGATTGTACGCCCGGTTGAAATCGAGGAGGAACCGTCCGTTCGGCAACGGCTCCGCTTCGACGTATCGGCCCATTCCATAGGTTTCACGTCCGCTCGTACGGTCGCGGAACAAAACACTGTAGGACTCCTCACCGACGCTGGGTTCCAAAAGCCGCAAGGCCTCCAATCGGCAGGCCGTACCTCCGACGCTGAACTCGAACCATCCCACTCGCACCGCGTTTCGCAGATTCCCGCGCGTGGATTGGATAACAACCGTGTCGAGCTGAGGGTTCGGCGTGAGCGGCAATTCGTACCGATAGGCAAGGTCCACGGGGAAATAGCGGAGCCCTGTGTACTCGGCAAATCGGGGGCTCTTTGTATCGAACACGATCAACGCCGGAAAGCGTTGATGCGAGAGACGGATCGAAAATCGTCCGATCGTGATGGCCGAGGGCGGCAGGACCGCACGCCGCTGCGCCCCCGGACCGAACGTCGCGCCCTCCGCGAGCGATTCCACCAGGAACGAATCGGCCACGACGGTCACGCGCACGTGTCGCTCTTCGAACGCGGGGTCGTCGACCTGAACATCATTCGCCTCGCTGCGACCGATGGTGAGCGACGAGCGATCGCCGAAGTCGATGCGCTTCACGGCGGCCAGGTATGAGGACGGACTTGACCGCAACCATTGTTCCGTCTGCTTCCGGTCGGCCTCGATCGCGCGGATGACGGAATCGGCCGGGACCGGCTGCAGCAGCGAGGCCGCCCATTCGCGGTCCGACTTCGACGGCGCCGACAGCCGTTGCTTATGGCGTTCCTTCCACTTCACGTATCGCTCGATGGCGTCAGCCGGATCGTAGACGTACCATCCGTAGCCAGTTCGGCGTTCGCGGTCCACTTCGGCAAGCGAATACACCGGATGTCCGTCGCGATTGCAGAAGAGGGGGGTGTTCGTACGGAGTTCGTAGAAACGTGCCCAGATCGTCGGCGCATCAGGGTCCTGGACCACCACCTTGTCCGTGGAGGTGGTATGATACTGGTAGTCAGCCTTCTGGGCCTTGACGGTCTCGACCCTTATCCCTTCGAGTCCTGAGCGACGGAACCACTCGACGGCAGCCTCAATGGCGCGAATGACCTCCGCCGAGGGATGCTGGAGGCTCATCAGAAACTCGACGATCTGAGCGCTCTCGAGGCTTGCGACGGCGGCCGGTTCGAACGTGCGGGCCCATTGCGGCGCCAACGTTACGTCGTCGTGCTGCTGGCACCAGCCGGTCGGCACGCCGTCCTGTACGATCTGCGTTTGAAGGATGCACGAGAGTCCCCGCTGGAATGCCGCCGCGACACGCTCCCGCCGGGCGGCGTCAACGAACGCGTACTGAGGTCGGCTGGTTGCAATGTTCCGAAGGACCTTCATCACGCCGATCATGGCGCCGTCGTTGTACGTGATGAAACGTCGATAGCCGGAAGTGTCGGGCCAGTACTGCGGCCATCCTCCGTTCGGATACTGAGCAGCGAGCAGATAGTCGATGCCACGCTCGCAGGCCTGCCGATAGCGCTCGTCGTTCGTCCGCGTAAACGCCTCGGCCAGATACTCAATGTGGGTGTGTGTTGCGCCGTTGTCAATGGTGCTCGTCCGGTCATCGCGGCCGTTCACCAACGCTTGTCGCTGGGCTGGCGTCAATTCGGCCTGCATGTCGTAGTTCTTCGGCCAACCGCCGTTGGGATTCTGGTAGAGCAGGATGTTGTCGGCAATGGCGCGGATGTCGCCGTCGGAGACGCGCTGCTGGTCGGGGAGAGGGTCGATGAGCCGCTTCTCATCATGCACGTCGTACCAATGATGGCGGCTGTCTTCGAACGGTGCAAGGTCGATGGTCGCCGCCGAGGAACAGCCGAGCAGCGATGAAACGGCAAGAATATGGAGGAGGGAAGCATTCATCATCGTTCGTACTTCTTGATCACGAGGTACTTCAGCTCCACGGTTCCCGCATTCCGAATCCCGTGTTCCGAATTCGGCGGGCAGTACAGGCTCGTCATCGGCCCGACGTCGCGGCGTTCGCCGTTCATGACGAACTCGGCGCGGCCCGCAAGCACGAAGAAGAACTCATCCTCAGCATGCGAGTGGGGCGAATGCGTGGCGTTCCCCGGGGCCACAACACTGAGCTTGATCGTACGGCCGTCGAGATAGTTCTTGTCGGCGAACCAATACTGATACCCGGCCTTCGTCGGCTCGACCTTCGCGGCGTTGAACGTGTTGATGCAGGTATCGATGGGAGCACGAGCCGACTGCGCACCCACATGCGCTGAGGCGACCAGTATGGCGAAGCTGCACAAGATGATCTGTCGTGACATCGGACGCTCCATGAAAGTCACAACGTACTCATTGATCATCCGAATGTCATCTCGGAGCGATAAGAAATCGATCAATGAGAGCACGACCGCGCAGGGTCGTCGAGGTGGGTGCTTGAGCGGTGAGGCCGACCTTCGCACCGATCCACCTTCCGCGGGAGATGGTGAACGACCGGTCGATCAGCGTCCATGAAGTTGAAACCGTGCGATAACTAAAGTTGATGACTCCACCGTAAACGACATCGGCTCGCAGTTCGATCGATGTCTCAGTGTGACCACCGTGTCGGAACAATTCCTCGATCCCACCCTTGTCGGCCTGGCGACATCCGACCGTTCCGATCGTTACGCCATGCTCCGTGCGTTCTGCGCTGACGGCCGCGTAGTCCATCCCCATCACCACCAAAGCAATCCGCTCGCCGGGCCGGAGATGTGTGACATCTACGATGGCGGTTGCGGTGAAAGCGCTTGCCGAGAACTTCTGCAGCAACAGATGCGGCGTCTTCCAGAGGTTGAACCCGCCTCCGTCGATCGGTTGCGCGCTGAGCTCCAGCCTTCCCTGGTGCACCTTTGCCCAGGACGGATCGGGATTGGCGTGCCACTGCCACTGCAGGCCGATCGACGGGCCTGAGAAGTCGTCGGAAGTCGGGATCGGTCCGCACGGCCCCTCATGCCCAGACGGTGCGACGTGTCGCATCACTGGCTCTCCCGTACCGTCGCCGTCCGGGTCGTCGCCAATGACGGGCCAGTCATCCACCCATCGCATCGGTTGAAGATGCACGACGCGGCCCAGCGTACCGCGATCCTGAAAATGGAGGAACCACGATGTGCCGTCAGGCATCTCCACCCACGCTCCCTGATGCGGACCGTTCACGGGCGACGCGCCCTGCTGCATGACGACGCGGTCTTCGTATGGACCGAAGACATTGCGAGAACGAAGCACCGTCTGCCACCCCGTTGCCACGCCGCCGGCCGGTGCGAAGATGTAGTACCAGCCGTTCCGTTTGTAGAACTTCGGTCCCTCGATCGTCGGGTGCTTCTCGCCGCCGTGGAACACGTTGACGCTGTCGTCGAGGATATGCGTTCCATCGGGCGTCATGCGCCGTACCGTCAGCACGGCGTTGAATCCGGCGCGGCTCTTGGCCCAGGCGTGAACGAGGTAGGCGTTCCCGTCGTCGTCCCACAACGGGCACGGATCGATCCAACCTTTCGCAGAGCGAACAATGATCGGCTCGTCCCACGGACCCTCTGCCTTCATGCTGCGGACAAGCACGATGCCGACGTCCGGGTCGCCGTAAAAGATGTGGAGGCGTCCATCACGCATCCTGAGAGATGGTGCCCACACGCCCTCGCCATGTCTCACGGTTCGATACCGTTCGACAGGAGGAATGGCACTCAACGCATGTCCGACGAGCGACCAGTTGACGAGGTCGGTGGACGAGAGGATGGGAAGTCCGGGAACGCAGTTGAAGCTGGAGGAGGTGAGATAGAATCGGTCGCCGATCCGGATGGCGTCAGGGTCGGAGCAGTCGGCGAGGATGACGGGATTGGTGTAGTTCTGTCCGTTGGCCTGCGCCGCAGCCCGGAAGGGAATCGTGGCGAGCAAGAGGCAAAGCGCGATCGTCATACCGCTATCGATCGCATGCTTGAGCACTTGAACGAGCGTTGGCCACATATCAATTCGCGCCCGCCTGACGCCGGTACGGCTGTCAGGTCTTTACGCGTTCATTCGCGTCCATTCGCGGTGGTGCTGACTAATGGAGCAGGCGTTGCGCGAATTCCGGGTGCATCGTCCGCAGCTCGTCAACAAACAACTTCGCCATCCACCGGGCCCCGAAATCCGAAAAGTGTGTGTCGTCGCGGCGGCCGTCGGGGAGCGACGCGTAGACCCGGGGCGGGATGTGAAGGAAGATCTGCTTGGAACGCGCGGCTCCCAATTCGCGGATCAGCGCTTCCGACGAACGATGCATGTCAACGAGGGGGACGGCGAGTGCTCGCGCGACCTCGCGGGTCAACTCCGGGTATTCGCCATGGACGTCGAAGAAAGCTCCCGTACTGTCGAACCGCCGTCGCATGATCGGCGTGCAGAGGATCGGCTGAGCTCCCGCATTCCGGGCATCTTCGACGAATCGGCGCAGATTGGCCCGGAACTGATCAGGCGGCGTGTACCGGTCGACCTTCTCCTTGCTCTGGTCATTATGGCCGAACTGAATGACGACGACGTCGCCTGCTTTCAGTCGTGCCCGTACCGTATCCCACCGATGCTCCGAAAGAAACGTCCGCGTACTGCGTCCGTTCCGGGCGTGGTTCTCGACGCGGATCTCCGGCCGTAGGAATTCGCCGAGCCGCATCCCCCATCCGCGCTCCGGATTGTCGACGAGCGGCTTGTCGGCCATCGTCGAATCGCCGATCAGGTAGATCGTGACGGGCGGGGCTGACTGAAGCGAGAGGAGGAGAAGGACGACGAGTTGGCGCATGTTCGTTCGCGCGGGTGGAAAAGTGATTGAGCCACAAAGAACACAAAGATCACACAGAGATATTGTGTCGAACTTCCGGTTCCGAAACTTCTCTCGTGTTCTTTGTGTCCTCTGTGCTCTTTGTGGCCAAGGTCATTCTTCCTGGGAGCCTACGCCGACGCTGGCTTGACCGTCCCATCCACCTCCGCCACCGTCACGCCGCGCCACTCAGCCACTTGTTCCATGATCTTCGCACGCACGAGTTCGCGCAACTCTGCGACTCGATCGGTCGTGAAGCCCGACGTGTCGATGGGGGGGAGCACCTTCAAGAAGATGTCGGACGGCTTGCCGAATTTCCAGGTGTGCTTCGGGATACAGTCGAATGTTCCGTCGAGCGCCACGGGTAGCACCGGCACTTTCGCGCGAATGGCCAGGTGGAATGCTCCGTCGGCGAACGACCGGACGCGCCCGTCCATCGAGCGCGTGCCTTCCGGGAAGATCATCACCGAGCACTTCTGCGCCAGCACCTTCTGCGCTGCGATGAGCGCGGCGACGCCGCTCCGGGCGCTCTTCCTGTCCACCTTGATGTCCGCCGACAGGTGCATCATCCATCCGACGAACGGGAGCTTGAATAGCTCCTCCTTGCCCAGCCATTTCATTTCCCACGGCAAATGGCTGACGACAGGAATGTCGGCCAGCGATTGGTGATTGCTGACGACCACATATGGATGGCGGGGATCTTCGATCGTTTCACCCGAGAGCCGGACCCGCCATGCGGGATTCACGCGAACAAGGGCGCGTCCCAGCTTGCGGAAGAGATAGCCGGTGTGGTACCGCACCGGATCGTGGTCGAAGAGCCGGCGGATCGCCATCAGCGGCAGCCAGGCGCCGATCAGACTGACGCTGAGGATCCAGATGCGGATGGAACGAAGCGTGTCTATCATGATCGGGTCGGCGAATGACTGAGCTGGACAAGGACAATGCCGGTGATGATCGCCACTAGGCCAAGCACGAGCCGTAGGTCGAGATGCTGATCGCCCTTGATCAGGCCTACGAGCGTACCGGTGAGCGGCGAAAAAGCGAATGCGAGCGCCAATGTGACACCGAGGTTCTCCGAGAGACTGAGCGAAGAATAGAAACTCCACATACCCAGACTTCCAGCGATGACGCCGCCGCCGATGATGATCATCAGCCAGGCTTTTGTGTCGGCTGGATTCACGATCGACCTCCACGCTGGAAGCGAAAGGAGACCCAGGACAACGAGGGCAACGAGCGTGCGGAGCGTGATTCCGGCAATGGGGGGGATGCCCATGGCTCGAAGGCCTGCCTTCTCGAAATAGCCGCCCAACCCCCAGGCCACGCCGGCCAGGATCGCAAAGAGAACGTAGGGTTTCATTGGATTGCTCAATGATGTCCTGTTTCAATAACGTACACAAGAAATCGCTCATTCGGGAGCCCAATTCCGAAGGAGCGGTTCTCTGCGTGCTTTTCGTTGTCAGCGTAACAAACTGTTCGTACCTTCTATGGAGGCACACAGCAACCTTCAGAATCCGCCTGCGAAAGAGATCAAGAGCGTTGCGCGTTTCGGAATGACATGGACGCGAGTCTTTCAACGTCATTCCGGACGCACCGTTCCCCATTTGACCTTCAACGAGAGGTTCGATCCGGGAGCTCCTTATACACCGGGGATTCGCGGTGTCGAACCCGGGGCTTCCGGAGTAGAGGGTTATCCATCGTCATGACGGAAAACGATATTCAAACCACGAGCGTCTCTGACCGCGAACGTGCCATCCGATCGATCAAGGTCCTTCTGTTCAGCGCCTCGATCGTCCCATCGGCCGTCGGCGGAGCCATTGCTGCGTCCACCGGCGTCTTCGAGTGGACACCGTTTCTGCTGGCCGCCGTCGGCCTGTTCATCGGCCAGGCCGGAGGGGACTATCTCTACTATTACATGACTCACTTTCACACCGACGCGCGTGATGCGCATACCAAGATCTTCGCCGGCTGGCGCCCTCTGTTCACGGGCACGCTCTTCAAGCCCGAGCAGACCGTTTGGGCGGGCGCACTCTGCCTGCTGATCGACCTCGCGATCGCGATCTACTTCTTCCTGCTGCTTGGCACGGCCATTCTGTGGTTCGCTCTCGCCGGAGGGCTCATCGCGATCTTCTTCACACCGCTTATGTTGCGTGGACTCAAGGAGCCGGTCATCTTTGTCACCTTCGGACCGCTCTGCGTGGCGGGCATCGTTTTCGCCCTGACGGGGCAAGTGAGCGAAGCGGCCCTGGTGGCGTCGTTACCGGTCGGGTTCTTCGTCACGGTCGTTGCGTACCTGAAGAGTGCGCGGTTTGATGTGGTCGATAGCGGGGGAGAGCAGGTCGTGCTGAAGCTGTCAAGGACGGTCATTCTTGTCCTTCTCTCGCTCGGCTACGTGTCGCTCGTTGCGGGTGTGGCGCTGTCCTACCTCCCGATGTGGTCGCTCGTCGGGCTCCTGTCGTTGCCGCTGGCGTGGAGCGTGGCGACGATCGTCCGTCAGTCGAGCAGTAAGGTCTCAGAGTATCTCTGGGCCACCGTGCGGTCCATCGTCATCCTGGTCGTCGTGGGAGCGGGATTGGCGGCGGGATTCCTGGCGTGAGCGAAGAAGAACTCTCAAAGGAGTGAGGTGTGAGGAGAGGAGTATTGGAGGTTTCTAGAAGGGCCCCTCACACAACCGCTTTCCGATTGACCATTCCATATTCACCTTTCACCATTTACTTTTCACCCTCCGGGTTCTTCAATGTCATTCAAAGAAACTCTGACCATTTGGTTCAAAGCCGCTCGCGCGCCGTTCCTCGTCGTGAGCTTCATTCCGTCGGTCCTCGGCGGACTCATCGCGTGGTACCATGGGAGCTTCAACGCACTCCTGTTCGGGCTCGTCACGCTGGGCGTCGTAATGGCGCATTCCGCGGCGGACTTCATCGACGATTACTTCGATTTCAAGAAGGGAAACCTGGGGAACAAGGAGAAGCAGTTCCACGATAGTCCCCTCATCGACGGAAAGGTCACGCCCGGCCAGGTGATGTTCGCCGCCTTGATCTGCCTGGCTGTTGCCGTAGCGACGGGGGTCTATGCCTTCCTGGCCGTCGGCATGCCCGTCATCTACATGATGGCCGCGGGGGCCTTCATCGTCTTCTTCTACACCTCACCGCCGTTCATGCTCAACTACCGCGGCCTGGGTGAGACGGCGCTCTTCTTTGCGTTCGGACCGATGATCACGTTCGGCGTGTACTACGTGTTGGTCCGCGATTTCCACTGGGAGCCTGTGCTCCTCGGTGTTCCGCTCGGCATCTTCACAATGAACATCGGCGTCGTCAGCAACACGTTTGACCATAACGACGATGAAAAGTCGGGCAAGCGCACGCTCGCCCTTCGGCTCGGTCAGGCGAACGCTGTGAAGTTCCTTTCCGTCGTATCGGTGGTCGCGTACATGGTCCTCATCGCGTCCGTGGTCGCGGATCAGGCCACGCCGTGGTCGCTCCTGGCTCTCCTCGCCGCCCCGCTGGCCATCGAAACGGTCCGCAAGACCTCGCTGTTCGCCGATACGTCGAACTACACCCTTGCGATGACGAAAGCCATCGCATTGTCGTCCGTGACCGGCATCCTCCTCAGCGTCGGATACGGTCTCGCCATCTACCTAGATTGAAGATACTGGCCGCATAGAACGCAGAGATCGCAAAAAGTTGAATCATTTCTCTATTCCTTGCGTTCTTTGAGTTCTTTGCGGCTATTTTTCTCGCTCTTGTACCATCGCTGTGAGCTCACGCTCGAACCGCGCGATCTCCACCTCCCCGTAGCCCTTCTCCTTCGCCGCGCTTTCCAGCGTCCCCCAGATCGGTTCGCCACACGCGAGGCACTTGATGCCGTTGCGCATCAGGTAGGTGACGGCCTCCGGGACCTTCTGAACCAACTCCTCGATGGTTATGGCCCTGGTGATCATATCGATGGTTCCCTCCTGTTTCTCGCTTGGATGCCGAAAGAATTCCCAAAGTTGCAGAATCGGATGCATTCTTCGGAATCACCCAGGTCCCCGCATGTATCCGTCCGGCGACCAAGAACCGGGAATTCAAACTGACGCGCAACAGCAGGCTGGGTGATGACCGTTGAGTCTCTGGCACGGCGGTTGACAGACGCGCAGCGTAGTTGGTCCTGCCATTCTCACGATCGAAAGGTCACGCCATGCTGACCGACCTGCTACGACCGCTCCTTCCGGCCTTTGTCGTTGGCACCGTTACTCTGTATTCCCAACCGGCTACGCCCATCCCCACGCCGCCCGTGATGAGCGAGCAAACCAGGGCCTGCATCGATTGCCATGCGACATTCCAGCCCGGCGTGGTGGAAGATTGGCGGCACAGTCTGCACGCCGCAACGACCCCCGCTCTCGGCATGTTGAAGCCGGCACTCGAACGACGGATCAGTGCGACCGAAGTTACGGAGGAACTGCGGAACGTCGTCATCGGCTGCTACGAGTGCCACAGCCGGAACACCTCGGCCCATCGTGATGCCTTCGATCACTTCGGCTATACGATCAACGTCGTCGTCTCGCCGAATGACTGCGCGACATGTCACGTCGCCGAGCGCGAGCAGTACGAACCAAGCAAGAAAGCGCACGCTCTCGACAACCTCGAGAAGAACGCCGTCTACAAGACGCTCGTCCATTACCTGACGAGCCAAAAAAAGGTGGAAGGCAGCAAGCTCGCTCAACAACCGGCATCGGAGACGGCCGTCGGCGGCGCCTGCTACGCATGTCACGGAACCAGGGTCGAGGTCCTTGGGTTGCACACGGTCTCGACGCCGGCCGGCGACGCTGAGGTGCCGATGTTGACCAACTGGCCGAATCAAGGGGTCGGGCGCGTCAATCCTGACGGAAGTCAGGGAGCGTGCACATCCTGCCATCCGCGGCACAGCTTTTCGATCGAAGTGGCCCGCAAGCCGCACACCTGTTCGCAATGCCACCTCCAGCCGGACGTTCCCGCCTGGGACGTCTATGTGGAGAGCAAGCATGGCAACATCATGATGTCCAGGGAACGGGAGTACTTCTGGGATCGCGTGCCGTGGTTTGTGGGACGCGACATCCGCGTACCCACCTGCGCCACGTGCCACAACAGTCTGCTGGCGACGCCCGACGGGAACGTGATCGCCGAGCGATCGCACGACTTCGGTTCGCGCCTGTGGGTGCGTATCTTCGGGCTTCCGTACGCGCATCCGCAGCCGAAGGAAGGGGCGACGCACCGTATCCGCAACGCCGACGGCCAGCCGTTGCCGACGACTTTTTCGAACGTTCCGGCATCATCCTACCTGATCGACGACGCCGAACAAGCCCGGCGGCGCGAGATGATGGCGATCGTCTGCCGGTCGTGCCATTCGACCGATTGGACAGTTCAGCACTTCGCGGCCATCGATACGACCGTGGTGGAGACAAATGCCATGACACTGGCCGCGACGCAGCTTTTGAGCGAGGGATGGAAGCAGAAGCTGGCCGACCCGATGAACCCGTTCGACGAGTCGCTCGAGCACGACTGGGTCAGACAGTGGATCTTCTACGCCAACTCGACACGGTACGGATATGCAATGATGGGTCAGGACTACGCCGCGTTCAAGAATGGCTGGTGGGACCTGAACCTCAACCTACAGAAGATGCACGAGACCGTGCGGAAGTCAAGACCGGCGCCGGCCAAGCGATGATATGAGCCGGAGCGGTCGATGGGTCCGGACGCTTCTTCCGGATGGCGGTTGCGTCGTAGCGGCCTGCATCTGAGTGGTGCATTCCCTCCAAATAGGGAGGCGCGTCGCATGCACACCAAGGCTTTCGGCATCGTCGGAGCATCAGGCAAGCACGATCGATACATGGTGCACCATTATCTGGGCCGTGGCTTAGCGGTCCATGGCGTTTGCCGGCACAAGAGCGTTGTCAAGCTTGAGCCGTTCAAAGTCCGCATCAAGATCCGTCCCGGGCCACGAACGACCGGGAGGTGATCCAACATGCGATCGCCGGTTGCGAAGGCGTGCCGGTCTCGTGGAGAAAGCAGCAGTACTCCACGGTAACCGCTCAAGCGGTGCTAGACTTCGCACGTTCCGGATGCCTGATTGGCCTGCTCGGGCGGATGGCACATCTCCCAAGACGGAAAAGACAAGTTCTTCAGGTCGCTCAAGTTCCAGGAGCGCCTGGCGCGATGGGTCGGAGCGACGACGGGGCTTCGCAACATCGTCGATCAGATCGAAGCATGCAGTCGCATCTTCACCAGATCTCACGATGGATGGTCGTTCGAGGATGCGACCTGGAAGAAGGGGAGAGTCAGGGCCTGCCGGTGTGGAGCCGTCATGTGGGCGATCCCATCCTCGAAAGCATTCTTGCACGAGGGGTCGACTATGCGCTCTTCATGGTGGCGCCCCTCGAGCATGAATGCCTGATCCACGGGGCACCGGCCATCGTCGGATGTCAATCGCCATCGGCGCGGGCGCACGGTGAGTGATCGGATCAAAGGAGATGTGACATGAGGAGATGGTGGTGGATGCTGTTCCCAACGGTCGTGGCCCGATGCATGCGCGGCGTACCAGATCGTGGTCGCGCACGATCGCAACGCGTCAAGGAACGAGCAAGCCGAAGAACACCTGAAGATCCTTTGCAGGTCAGGGATCGCGCCGTTGTTCACACCGTCTTACCCTGCGGCGGGATGATCATGGTGCGCGATATCACCGCCTTGCATGGCGATGCACCGATCGATTCCGTATCTTAGCGGCCGCTTTCACCTCCCGCCCATTGCCTTCAGGAACCTATGGAAACGAGTCCCTACCTCATCGTCGCCGTCGGCATGGTCGCCGGTGTCTTCGCCGGACTTCTCGGCATTGGCGGCGCCATCATTGTCGTGCCCATCTTGGTCTACGCCTTCGGCATGACCCAACAACAGGCGCAGGGAACGAGCAGCGCGTTCCTGATCCTGCCGATCGGTCTGCTCGGAACGCTCGTCTACTACCAGAGAGGACTCGTGAATATCAGGTGGGCCTTGTTGCTGGCTCTAGGCTTCTTCTTTGGCAGCTTCTTCGGCGCGCGTCTTGCCACGTCGCTTTCAAACGACACGCTTCAGCGGATCTTCGGTATGCTGCTCATCGCCGTCGGCATTCGCATGACATTGTTTGGACGGTAACCGACCCACAGACTTCCAGAAACGCCGAAGGCGCGGACACCCCGCGCCTTCTGTATTCTCTGACACGTTCCTACACCTTTATCACTGCACCTACAGCCTTTTCACAAGGAACTCCCTCTCTTCGCCGGACCGTTGGCCGGTTTCCCTTTGAGACCATCACCAAACCTCTCTCCTCCAACCTTCCTCCTTCCCACCCGGCTACCATTCCTCCTTAGTGAAGGAGGCCCCGACCTTCTTCGCGATCCGGGCGATGTCGTCCATCGCCGAGGGATTGCCACATGTCATGATGAGGGTCGAAGACGGTTCGATGCGCCTGAGCAGCTCAGCTTTGGAAGCATACGACGGCAGGATCGGCCTGACGGCGCGTGCGTACTCGGCCTCGAGGGCGACGTTGGCACGTTGATCCGACCCGGCGGCCGCCATCGCTTCCTCTTCGCGCATCGGAAGGTCGTAGAGCATGCGAAGCAGATTGTTACCCCGCCCCTTGCCGATATGAGGGTCAGAGAGGTCGGACGAGGACGGACGGCTTACCGTGGGCAGATAGACAAAATCGAGCTTACCCACCTCCATGATCGCGTGCAAGGCGGCATGGTATCCGAGTTCGGCAGCGGTACGGTTCGCGTGAATGAGCGTGAACCGCGTGCTCGTGGTCCGGCCGAGAACGGCCTCGTGGTTCAGTTGCTTGATCATCGACGCGAACGGCGCCAAGCCGGTTCCGGTGCCGACCATGAGGACATTCCTGTAACCCTGTGCGCGCGTTTCGAGCGTGAAATCTCCCGCGATCTTCGTGTAGTAGATGATCTCGTGGTCCTCGTCCGGCTCGATCTGAAAGAGCGATTCGGTGAGACGTCCCGGCTGGCCGGCCTCATTGCGCTCGAGGATGACGTAGAATTCAAGCCAGCCTTGCTGTTCCGTTTCGAACGGGGCGGAGGCGATGGAGTAGGAGTGCGTGACGGGCCCTCGTTTCACGGCACCGAGTTCGTCGAGGTCGGGCTCGTATGCAAAACCGCCTTCCGGAAGCGGGACACGCTTCGTCAGGCGGCAGTTGTCGCGGCGCAGCGCGATGTATTGTCCGGCTCGGTACGGTGGGAAAGCGTCCCCACGTTGGGGAACGAGTCGGAAGATGGCGAGGTGAGGAACGAGATTGAAACGCAGAACTGCGGAACCGACGCGACGCTCAGCCATGGGAGGGCGTTTGATGATAATTTCATAATACGGCTGGAATTCCGGAGATACAACGCGCATCCCCGGTTTGAGCCGCGTCACGTTGTGACGCCCGTCGCATGCTTTCTTAAACCGCACGGTTGTGGAAGTGTCTATCACTTGTCACATTTCAGACACCGACCATCCAAGATCGCCCTCATCCCCAACTATTCAAGGAGTAGATCAATGAAACAGACCTGGATCTCATTCACGCTTGCGGCCCTTGTATGGGCCGGTTGCGAAAAGAGCACAGACCCGACGGATCAGGCGCTACTGGAAGAAGACGTGGCGACGGCCGTTGCGGGAGCCGTCGACGAGGACGGCGGTGGCACTGCGGACCAGATCAATGATGCCGCCAGTCTCGCCTCGACGGGCGGAATTCCCGCCTCGGCGGCCCTCACAAACGCCGCCTATGGAGCCGATGGAGCTGCGGCGATCGACACTGTTTACGATGCAGCCACCGGTTGGTGGACGGCGACGCTGACCCGGACGCGACTCGCTCCCGGATTGGGATATGCCGCGTATGTCTACCGGGTCTATCAATATCAGTTCCTCAACGCCGGCGGCGTCGCGCAGCGTCGCTGGGTCGTCAACGGCGACACGGCCCGGACGATCAACTTCAAGATCCTCCGCGGGACAGGATATCATCGCACGCCTCGCCGTGTTCACCGGCTGGATTCGCTCAGCGGCAACTGGGTCGTGACGAATGCGCACCTTCCAACCGTCACGATCACCGGGTCGACCGATACCTACTATCGTCGCGGGATCGACACCCTTACCACCTCCGCAGCTACCCGCACCCACGATAACACGCTTCGGATCACGAACCTGGCCGTGACGCGGACGCGAGGTGTGAGCCCCACCGTGTCGGGAACAATGACCGGAACCTACGTGGCGACCATCACCTTCCTCCGGGGCGAAGTGTACCGCGAGAGGTCGGTGTCGCGTGAATTCACGGTCACTTATACCGACGACGAGGCGCGCGTTGGCGTGGGTGGACGGAACTTCAGGTTCGACCGTCAATTCGGCATCGCCCGCCCCAGTTGACCGTAGGCGTTTGCTCCTTCCACGGCCTCGCCCTTCACCGGCGGGGCCGTTTTTTGTTTGTACATCCTTGATCTTGTACCACTTGCACTCGACGCGACCTCTCTCTAGGTTTCTGTACCACCTTGATGGAGGCCACACCATGGTCCGCCGCTCTTTGCATGCTCATTCCACCCGCCGCCAATTCCTCCGCCAAGCCGGTCTGGCCTCGATGGGACTCTTTCTGGCGGATGAGATCCTCGCTCATCCCTACCGGCCGGTCCATTGGCTGCTGGACGATGCGCGCCATGTTCGCATCACGGGCCGGGTGACGGTCGCGGGTGCGGGGGTCAAGGGGGCCGTCGTCAGCGACGGCGTGTCGGTCGTTGCCACGGCGGCCGACGGCACATACACGCTACACTCCACGGATCGCCACGAGTATGTCTTCCTGTCGCTGCCGTCGGGTACGGAAGTGCCTGTCAACCCGACCGGCACGGCCCGCTTCTACCAACCGATCGCTCCGACGAGCGGCGACGAAATGGCGGCGTCGTGGGACCTCCGGCGGCTGGACGGCTCCGACGACCGACATCGATTCCTCGTCCTCGCCGACCCGCAAGTGCTCGACATGGACGACGTCAAGCGGTTCCAGTCCGAGACGGTCTCCGACATTCGTGAGGTCGCCAGCGAGGAAGCCGGGCCGTTGTTTGCCGTTGGCTGCGGCGATCTGATGTTCGACCGGCTGAATCTGTTCCCCGAGTACGAGAAGGCGGTTGCGATGAGCGGTGTCCCCTCATTCCAGGTGCTGGGCAATCACGACGTGGTCACTTCGGCGTTGTCGGATGAGCCTTCGGCCCGTATCTTCCGCGAACATTTCGGCCCGACCTGGTATTCGTTCAACCGCGGCGAGATCCATTACGTGGTGCTCGACGACGTGCTGTGGCTCGGACGCGGATACTTCGGCTATATCGACGATGTCCAACTGAACTGGCTACGACAAGACCTGTCGTTTGTTGAAAAGGGGCGCACGGTCGTCGTGTTCCTTCACATCCCGGTCTATGACAAGCAGCATGAGCGGAACGGAGAAACAAAGCCGGAGAATGCGTCGGTCGTTGTGAACCGGCAAGCGCTGTACAAGGTGCTGGAGGGCTATGACGCTCACTGTCTCGTGGGCCACATGCACGAATCGGAGCATCTGCGCGACGGCGGCGTACGCCATCATGTATGCGGGGCGGTCTGCGGTGCTTGGTGGTCGGCTGACATGTGCGGCGACGGCACTCCCAACGGGTATGCGGTCTATGAGGCATCCGGCAGCACGCTGCGCTGGCGCTATCGCAGTACGGGGAAGCGATGGGACCATCAGATATCGGTCCATCCGCGCGGAGCCGACCCGAAGCGTCCGGAGGCCGTCATCGCCAATGTGTGGGATGCCGACGAGGCGTGGGAAGTGACATGGTACGAGGATGGAGTCCGCGCCGGGAAGATGGAGCGGTTCCTGGGCGCCGACCCGGTGACGGTCCGTCTGTTCGAAGGCAAGACGCTGCCGAAGAAACATACGTGGGTGGAGCCGTATCAGACCGATCATCTCTTCCGGGCTGTGCCCGCGGCAAAGGCCCGGGAGGTGGTCGTTGAAGCGCGGGACCGGTTCGGGCGTGTCTACCGGACCGCATTGCCGTAGCACCGGAGTTTGTGTCTCACGGCGCGGGAGGTCCTTCCTTCCGCGCCTTTTTTTTGGTACGTTACTCCCCGGTCTTCAAACCGAACTGTCAGAATACTCTGCAAGGTATCTCATGCGTATCGGCATTCTCACCGGCGGCGGCGACGTCCCCGGACTCAATCCCTGCATCAAGGCTGTGGTCTACCGGGCACAGGACCAGGGCATTCAGGTGGTCGGCATCCGTCGCGGATGGGCCGGCCTGCTCAATCTCAACCCCGATGATCCGTCCACGCGCGATGCGTGCGTGGTCGATCTTAACAAGATGAACACCCGCACGGTCGACCGGACCGGCGGAACGTTCCTGCACACCTCGCGGACCAATCCCCAGAAGGTCGTCGTCTCTGCCATCCCGGCCTTTTTGAGGACGAAGGAGCATGACGCGCTCAAAGAGGGGGAGAAGGTCGATTTTACGAAGCACGTTCTGCGGGTCATCGAACACCTGAAGCTCGATGCCATCATCTCCATCGGCGGCGACGACACGCAAAGCTACGCCCTTCGGCTGCACAAGGAGGGCTTTCCGATGATCTCGATCCCGAAGACGATGGACAACGACGTCTATGGGACCGACTACTGCATCGGATTCTCGACTGCGGTCACGCGGAGCATCGACTTCATCACGGCCCTGCGCACGGTAGCCGGCTCGCATGAGCGCATCGCCGTCGTGGAGCTCTTCGGGCGCAATTCGGGCGAGACATCGCTCATCACCGGGTACCTTGCCGGCGTCGACCGGGCGCTCATCTCCGAGGTGCCATTCGATATGGACAAGCTGGCGGCCTTCCTCGTCGAGGACAAGAAGAGCAACCCGTCCAACTACGCGATCGTGACCGTCTCGGAGGGAGCCCACTTCAAGGACGGCACCGTCGTCGAATCGGGGCCCGAGGATGCCTACGGACACCGAAAGTTGGGAGGGATCGGCGCGCTTGTCGAGGACCAGCTCAAGAAGAAGATCGGTGCGCACACGGTGTATCAGCAGGTGGCGTACCTCATGCGCAGCGGTGAGCCCGACGCGCTCGACCGCATGGTCGCGACGTCGTATGCCAACCTGGCCATCGACCTCATCTCGCGGAAGAAATTCGGTAAGATGGTGGCACTGCGCGACGGTCGCTACACGTACGTCGCCATCGAGACCCTTTCGCAGGGCGTCAAGCGCGTGGATGTCGGTGAGTTGTACGACACCGAGCAGTACCGACCGAAGGTCGTTGATCTGCTGAACAAGCCGATGTTTTTGTACTGAGGAGAACGATTGAAAGGTGAGAGGTGAGAGGAGGGAGGAGGTGTGAAGGTTTCAGAGATAAGAGCGAAGGCGCGGAGAGATCCGCGCCTTCTTCTTACATAAGGGACCTCCCCTCAACTTTCGACCTCCCACCATTCACCTTGCTTAAGTCTGCTTCACACCTTCGGCGCTTTGGAGATAGCCCTTGCTCTGAAAAGAATGTCCTTCTGCTTCCTGTGGAATTCCACGGTAGCCGCATCGACGCGTCGACTGTAAGCAGCTTCGGCCGCATCCAGGCGGTTCTGAAACACGAGCGTTGCCACCAGAGCTGCAAAGAGCGCGGCAATGGCTCCGGGAAGCGCGCCGAGCAGCGCCCAGCATAGCCCGCCGGCGATGACGCCGATCGCCCCGATCATTCTCCAGGGCATACCGGCCGCCGTCCGTCCGTCGACCACCAGCCGGCCGCGCTCGTCGAATACGGCACTCTTCATCAATGTCTCCCATTCCTGCTCCAGCTTCTTCAGCTCCGATAGCCGCTCTTCCGAGCCGGTTCGCGTGAAGACCAGCTTCACTTCGCTCGGGGTCTCACCCCCCTTCAAGACGGCCTCGCTTTGTGAGGCGGTGAGCACCCAGCCGAACTCCTGCCGCCTTCGAACCTCGCTCTGCTGTCGCTCCGGCTTCACGCCGACGACGAGGGACTCAGCACGTTCCATGGTGGATTCTCGTCACGTCATTTTATGTAGAGGATCTTGCGGACGGTCCGAACGCGACCGGCTTCCAGTCGAAGGACGTAGACCCCCGTCGCCAGGCCTTCGGCGTTCCAAACGGTCGTGAACTCTCCCACCGCATGCATACCTTCCGCCAACGTGGCCACCCGGCGCCCCAACAGATCGAGAACGGCCAGGGTGATCCGGCCAGCTCTGGAGAGCCGGTAGCGAATGTGCGTGGACGCATTGAACGGATTGGGGAACGCCGGTTCGAGGACCACGCCGTCCGGTGCGGTCCCTGGCTCGTGCACGCTGAGATATGTCATGAATGCATGATACGTGTCTCCGTCGACGGGGGGCTTCCGAATACGTACTTGAAAACGGTCCCCGATGACCGGGGGGATCGCCAGCGTCGGAGACGAGAAGAGCACCCACCAGCCCAATTGAAGCGGAGGGATAGGTCCCGACGGAACGAAGTACAGCTCGTCGCCGTGGCTGAGTCCTTCGGAGCCATCCGTGTCCAGAAAAATGAAGGCCGGCTGAACCTCGGTGCCGATCGTTCGTACGGTGAAGCGCACGGGCAACTCGGGGAGTCCGAACGCCGCCATCGACGTGTCTGACAGGTCAGCCGTCACGGTGATCTCGTGGTCCTCGGGGGTCGGAATGCCGTGGTAGGTTACGTTGTCAACGGTCAGGGTCGGCAACGCGACCGTGCCGACCACGTTCGAGTTACCCACGATCCAGCGGGTCTGTTCGGGCCAGACCGTTGGCGTGTCGACGATCGCGATCGACAAACGCTTGCCGTGGAACAACGGACCCTCCTCATCAGGCCTGCCGACCGGCGTCGGAGGGACGAGCAGTGAGTCTTCGGGCACCGAGCGAATACTGTACCGTACGTCTGAGAGCGTCCGATGGACCGTCAACCGGAACGGCGAGGTCAGCATGGGATCGTCGTGCTGGGCATACACGCGCACCTCGAGGTCGCCAAGCCCGGAGATGCGTTCAATGACATACGGCAGGCGCTGCCGTTCGTTCGCCACCGCGAAACGTCTGCTCATCGCCTCACCGGTCGTGCTTCCGTCGCTGGCGGTCAGTCTCAGACGGTACCTCGATCCGTTCGCGAAATCCCCTGCGGACCATACGATCGAGTCCACGGCAGACAATCCGGTGGCCAAGACCGTCCAAGTCGTACCGTCGTCAGAGCTCACCCAGACGGATGTCGAGATCGGGTCGCGCTCCGGGTCCGCCGCGTGCCACCGAAGCATCACGTTTCCCGACACTCGCTCTTCCATGGAAGTTTGCAGGACGATCTCCGGCGCGCCGTTCCCGGGATTGTCCACCCGGAACGCGCCATTCGTACGGATTTCGCGATAACTCGAATCGCCCGCCGCAAGCCACCGAAGACGATACCGCACGCCGTCAGGCACATCGGCGGTGTTCCAGACAACCGACGATTCGGCGGTAAAGCTCTCGGCGAGATGGTGCCAGCGGAGTCCGTCGTCGCGCGACCACTGCACGAAGACGCGCAACGGAGACGTGGGCGAAGAGATGGTCCACGAGATCGGAACGTTTCCCTGCACCGTCGTGTCGGCATCGGGCATCGCGACGGTTGCCTGCAGTCTCTGCGGGGCTCTGGACATCCAAGCAACGTGTCGTGGGAGCGTGCGGGCTGCGTGAAGATCAGCAAAGTACCAATTGTGCTGTGCCTCTGGCGCGAGGTTCAGCACGTCGAAGCCGTTGGCGATGCCATACTTCGCGAGCGTATCGACGAACGCCCGGTTTGAGACTTGATTGCCGGCCTGTCCCGGGCCGGTCGTCGTATAGAGGAACTGCATCGTCGCGTAGAGCGCCTGCCGTTCAGGTCGCCACAGTTCCAGCGATGCCGGGCTGTAGAGAAAGAGAGAGGCGTCGTAGCCGCCGGACGAAATGAAGCACTCCGGCGTCTGTGTGATGAGCATCGCCGAGCCAAGGCCGCCGTAGGAAAAGCCGTCGACGGCACGGCGTGCTCGCGTAGGGAGCGTCCGGTAGCGGGTGTCGATCCACGGGAGCAGTTCGTCGGCGATATACGTCATGTCGTCCCACGTCGGCGGGCTGGCGATGCGAGGCATGACAAGGATGACCGGCGGGAGCGCGCCTGACCGCCACAGGGTATCAGCCACCGTCATGATCGAGCCGAGTCGTGCATCGTCCTGGTCGGGGTTGATCCATTCTGTCTCGACGCCTCGGAGCAGGACAACGACCGGATATCGCTCGGCCGTTGAATCGTAACCGGGCGGAAGATAGAGATAGAACGACCTCGTGCCGACCGTCGCGCCCGCGAACGAACGTAGTTCCAGTCGAGCCGGCGCCAGTTCGCTCAGCGGCTGGGCCGAGATCTGCGCTGCCGTCAGGACGGCGAACGCCAGCCATGACACCGTTGTGTCACGCGTGGCACGCCTCATCGTTGCTTCATCGTCTCCAGTCGTGCTGCTTCGAACTCATCTCCCTTATTCCACGCGGGAAGGGGAACAGGACCCGCGAGCCGCATCGTGATACGAGTGATGAGTTCGACCTGCTGCATCGCGCCGTCGAGATTCCACGGCCAGTCATCGGAGAGCTGGTCCGACGGCTGATGATACCGGTTCTCATTGTAGGCTTTGCCGACCTTCTCGGCGAAGTCCTTCGGCTTCCCAACAAAGTCTTTGCCTTCTCCCATCGAAAGCGGCGGGATGCCGACCTTGGCGAAGTTGAAGTGGTCCGAGCGGTAGAAGTAGCCCTGCTCTGGATGCTGGTCGGGCGTTACGGTCAGACCCATCGCCTTCGCTGCCGACGAGAGGTCGTTCCCGAGCGTGGAACGGTCGTAGCCCTGGAACGAGACGTCGGTCGTTTTGCCGTAGATGTTGAAACCGTCGATGTTGATGTTGGCCGCGGCGTGAATGAGCGGGATCGGGAGATGCGTTGCCAGGTACGCCGACCCCAGAAGTCCGAACTCCTCCGCTGTAACGAAGGAGAAGAGCAGCGATCGCTCCGGCCGCGGGTCCATGGATGCGAAGGCGCGCGCCAGCTCCAGGCTCATGGCACAACCGCTTGCGTTGTCGAGCGCGCCGTTGTAGATCGAGTCGCCCTTGACCGACGTGCCGATGCCGAAGTGATCGTGGTGCGACGTAAAGATGATCGCGTCCTTGCTCAGTTCAGGGTCGCGTCCGCGCACAAGACCCAAGACATTGATGCCGTTGAACGTGCGCACCGACATCCGGATCGTGGCCGAGTAGGTCGTTGTCAATCGTACCGGCCGGAAATCAGGCCTGGCGGCTGCGGCCATCAGGGCTTCGAGGGTCAGGCCCGACATGGCGAGGATCTCACGCGACGCATCCTCGGTCGTCCACGCCTTGACCTTGAGGGTCGACGTGGCGGCATCGCTGGCCAGGATCAGGTTCTCTCCGCTCCGGGAGTTCGCAACGACCCCCCATGGATATCCGGCCGTCGAATCGGTGTGGATGATGATCGCACCGGCTGCCCCCTTGCGCTCGGCGATGTCATACTTGTAGGTCCAGCGGCCGTAGAGCGTGCGGGCTTTTCCGCCGAAGACCTTTGGGTCGTCCGAGGGCGGGTCGTTGTTGAGGAATACGAGTACGGCCCCGTGCACGTCGACGTCCTTATAATCGTCCCAATTCTGCTCGGGGGCCACGACGCCGTGGCCGACGAAGATCATCGGGGCATTCGTAAGCCGCAACTCGGGAGCAGGTGTCCCGCTCATGATCGTCGTTTCGATCAGGTTCTTCATGCGCAGCGTCTTCCCCCCGCCCCGTACTTCCGTTGTGGTCGTCGGCAAGATCCGGTGTGCGATCAACGTCACTTGCTGGAAATACGAGCCATCCTCGCCCATCGGTTCGAGGCCGTATTCTCTCAAGCGATCGGCGATGTAGGACGTGGCCTTCTGTTCGCCCAGCGTTCCCGGCGCCCGACCGAGAAGCGAGTCGTGAGACAGGATGCGCACGTGGCCCATCAGCGTCTCAGGCGTGACGTTGGCAAGGACGTGGTCGACGGGATCCTTGGCACAGGAGGTGAACAGAATGGCCGACAACAGCGTGATCGATGCGGTTCTTGTGCCCATAGCAGTTCTGTCATTGAACGTGAATGGCGGAGGCGATGGAAAAGTGATGTGCTCCGGTGGAGAAGATACACCGTAATATACTGATTTTGAGGGGTACATCACTCGGCCGGCCGAAGGTGATTCTTAACGCCGGGAATTGCATATTGCGGCACGTTGACCAGGGTCTTCCATCCACCAACTTCCGGGAGCAGGACCAATGAAAAAACTTCTGTTCGGTTGGCTGGCCGTGTTCATCACGATCTCGGCCTGCGACTACGTCATCCACAATCTGATCCTCGGAAGCACCTACGAGCAGATCAAAGAGGTCTTCCGTCCGGATATGATGGACAAGATGTGGATCATCAGTCTCGTCACGGCCATCGTCTCGTTCTTCTTCGTCCTGATCTTCTCGAAGGGGTACGAGGGAACGGGGATCGTTGAGGGACTGCGGTATGGATTCTATGCTGGCATGATGCTCTCGACCGGAATGGCGTACGGGGCCTATGCGACCTACCCGATCCCGTATCATCTCGCGATGTCATGGTTCATCTACGGGCTTGCGGAGTACCTCCTTGCCGGTGTCGTCGTCGCGCTCGTCTACGGCAAGAAGGCGGCGCCTCCCGCCGCTTGATCCCTTCATGACGCGACGTCTTGGAAGACCGCCGGATCCGTCTCCCGGCGGTCTTTCTGTTCACTCCAATTTTTGGTACGTTGCGTGCCGATCGACCCTTGAGAACGTTGATGAATCTTCCATCGTCGTATACCGTCGGCCTGGTGCAAATGGCCGTCAGCCCCGACCTGAACGAGAACCTCAACCGTGCCGTCGGTTTCGTACGCGACGCCGCGAAGAAGGGCGCTCAGGTGATCTGCCTGCCGGAACTGTTCCGGTCTCCGTATTTCTGTCAGTCGGAGGATCCGGCACTGTTCGACCTGGCCGAGCCGGTCCCGGGGCCGTCGACCGATACGTTCGCACTGCTGGCGCGCGAACTGCAGGTGGCGATCGTCGTGCCGGTGTTCGAGAAGCGATCGCACGGCCTCTACCACAACAGCGCCGCCGTCATGGACCGCGACGGTCGGATGGCCGGCTTCTACCGGAAGATGCACATCCCCGACGACCCGGCTTACTATGAGAAGTATTACTTCACTCCCGGCGACCTCGGATTCAAGGGGATCGAGACCAGCTTCGGACGCATCTCGGTGCTCATCTGCTGGGATCAGTGGTATCCCGAAGGCGCCCGGCTCTCGGCGCTCACCGGTTCGTCGATCCTTTTCTATCCGACGGCGATCGGGTGGCATCCGCACGAGAAGGCGAAGTCCGGCGCCGCCCAGCGCGACGCATGGCAAACGGTCCAGCGCGGACACGCGGTGGCCAACGGCATCTACGTGGCGGCGGTGAATCGCGTCGGTCATGAGAAGCCGCTTCCCAACGCCGCGGGTATCGAGTTCTGGGGAACATCCTTTATCGCCGACCCCCAGGGCGTCATCCTCGCCCAAGCATCGACCGACAAGGAGGAGATCCTCGTGGCGGAGGTGAAGCTGGGGCATCTGGAGGAGGTACGGCGGAACTGGCCGTTCCTGAGAGACCGGCGGATTGAAGCATACCGAGGGATCACAGAGCGGTTTCTAGATTCAGCTCCAGACGCCAATGCGCGGTCCGCAGAGAACGCAAAGGACGCGATGAGCGCAAAGTTGAAATGAGGTCATGATGTCCAGAAGTTTTACCGTCGCAACGAGCACGAACGCTATGTGCTGATAGTATTATCTGAGGAGGAGGGGGGATGGAACCTGACGCGCTGGTTAACCGATGGTCGCAAGAAGTGATCGGAGCGGCGATCGAAGTCCATAGTATTTTGGGGCCGGGATTCCGAGAATCGGTCTACGAAGAGGCCTTGGCC
>CAZOMY010000009.1:0-8994 GCA_964581115.1 uncultured Ignavibacteriaceae bacterium
AACCCAACAAGATCTCAGGCCCGCGCACGAACCTTGAATGAGACGCCCACCTAACTAGGATTGGATCGTGTTGTTAGAAGTGGATGTACATAACTATTGGGATAGACGGACTTTGTCCAACCGGGATGGCAAGCTACCCCCTATGGAAGTGTTGCGGGCAATCTAAGAGATTCGCATATTGCTCGCAAGCATCCTTGAGGGGGAACCATGCCGCAAGTTCGATTGCTCAACCACGTTCACGACGTGGCCCGGGTCAAACATCTCTCCGTCCGCACCGAAGAAGCCTATATCCACTGGATCAAACGATTCATTCTCTTTCATGGGAAACGCCATCCGTCAACCTTGGGCGAATCGCACATCTCGGACTTCCTTTCATACCTCGCCATCGAACGTAAAGTCTCCGCCTCCACCCAGAACGTTGCCCTTAATGCCATCATCTTTCTCTATCACGAAGTACTGAACATCAACCTGGGTGACTTTCCTTCATACGTTCGAGCCCACCGCCAACGCCGACTGCCGGTCGTCTTCTCAGAGAATGAAGTGCTGCAGATCCTCGACCGCATGCACGGACCGTCAGCGCTCGTAGTAGCCCTGCTGTATGGTTCCGGACTCCGACTCATGGAAGCGCTCAAGTTGCGCGTGAAGGATATCGATCTGGACCGGAGAACGATCCTGGTCCGCGAAGGGAAAGGGGGAAAGGACCGCGTGACCATGCTTCCGGGATCGTTGCGAGAGCCGATCCTGCGACAAATCGAACACGTGCGCATGACACATGCCAACGATCTTGACCGGGGATTCGGCGACGTTGTGCTTCCGAACGCTCTGGCCGAGAAATCACCTCATGCCTCGAAAGAACTCGGCTGGCAATTCCTCTTTCCATCCCCTCAACTCACAAAAGACAAAGACACGACAACGACGGTGCGATCGCACCTCGACCCAAGCGGCGTTCAACGGCACTTCACGATCGCCCTGCACGATTCAAAGATCCACAAGCGTGGAAGTTGCCACTCTCTCCGGCACAGCTTCGCCACCCATCTCCTCGAGCGCGGAGAAAACATCCGCACGGTGCAGGAACTCCTCGGTCATCGCGATGTGCGGACGACGATGATCTACACGCACGTGCTGATGATGAATGCACCGCGTGTCACCAGCCCGCTTGATTCCACGCTGACGGCCGCCACGCGTACTCTGGCGCTGCCTACCGCGGAGTCGGCCGCGCTTCCGGAGGCAACGTATGCAGCCTCCGAAACGGATATCGACGACGAAGATGAACTGTAGGTTGAAAGCATTCCTTCAACATGAACTGTCGGCGCGTTCCATGTGCGATCTCGACGTAGCCTGAGGTTCGCACGGTTCACGACGACTGCAACCATCCCCACCCTGTGCTCCCGCCCTACCGTCGGGGTGGACGTAGGTCGCTCGCCCGAATGGTCTTCGTCCATCGTGTCTTTCCATCTGCGTCACGGCATTCCATGGTCAGCGCGCGGTCTGAGCGCGGTCCGCTGAAATGAAGCAGGCCGAAGTTGTGCACATCGGCGACGAGCGTGCCCGGCACTCGGTAAGGATTCTCCACTTCCCTGCCGCGGGGACGTGACAACCCAGCCGTGAGCGAAGAACTGGTGAAATCATACAGCGGATAGAATGTCGAATCCACCAGGTTGATGAGCTCGGTCATGTGCCGGTCGCCGCTGACGAAAACGACCCCCGGTATACGATTGTGCCTAATAAAGGCGAGCAGTTCATCGTACTCGGCGCGACACTGCACAAGGCCTTCGAATTCGCATAATGGATTGAGCACTTGATTGCCGTTGGCGACGATCTTGAACGGGGCCCGGCTGTTGAGCAAGGCATCCTTCAACCACTGCAACTGTGCCGGTCCAAACATCACCTTCCCCGGACCTTCGGGGGTCGCGTTGGGTGCACGATGGAATCGGTCATCGAGGAGAAAGAATTCCACATCGGCCCACTCGAAGCGGCCAAAGACGCCGGGTGTCTCGAACGTTCCATAAGTTCCATTGGCTGTAAAGAGCTTGTGCACAGCCAGGGCCTCGGAGCGCAGTCGATACGACCGGTCGGCGTCGTTCGGTCCGAAGTCATGGTCGTCCCACACATAGTAATGATGGACAGAGCCTAAGAGCGGTTGGAGTTCAGGCAAGGAACGCGTGTGCGTCCAACGATACCGTAATCCCTCCGCCGTGTTCCAATCGACCTCACGGTAGTACGTATTGTCGCCGAGCCAAAGCATCAGGTCGGGCCTCGCGGCGGCGATGGTCGAGACGATGCGCTCGTCCGAGCCGTAGGGGGTTCCTGGACGATCAACGGCCTTTTCGTTGATGTAGAAACACGATCCGATCGCGGCGGTAAATGCGGGAGGATCGGTGCGCCAATGCCACAACGTCTGCGTCTGGAACTCAAGTGGATACGGTCGCCTCACACTCTTGCCGTCGATGAGGATCTCGAAGGCATACCGCGTACCCGGAGTGAGTCGCGACACCGGAATCCGGACGACGAACGCTTCATCGGCGCGCGTGGTGACGGTGGAAGTGGTCGAATTTTCATCCGGTTTGTTGACCGGCCAGACCCGGAACTGCACCGAGGCTTTTCGGGTAGTCTGGGCCCACAACATCACTTCCGTCATCTCCGAGTATCCGACCATCGGGCCGGAGCGGAGAAGCGAGGGTTGGGCATGGAGCGAAGCCAGGATCGGCTGAACAATGAGAAGCGCTGCGAAGAGCGGGCGTCGGTGGCGCATGGCACGTGCAGAATGGTGAAGGTGGACGCAACGTACGCGAGAGTCGGAGCCGATGCAAGGTTTGACCTGCGGTTGATTCTCCCGGCGATGGGGGTTATATTACAGCCTCTGTCGTCCACGCGCCATCGTTTTCCTACAGGCATTCCCATGATCCGCGCGATCCTCCGCGGTACCTTGCTCTCCTGCCTCGGCACCCTTCCGCTGCTGGCGCAGTCCATCTCGACCACGCTGCTCGTACGTGAAAAGGCCGGGTTCCTGGGAATGGGGGGGCCGCGTCATGTTATTGTGGCATTTGCGACGCAGAACGGCGACACCGTCTTGACGAGCGAATCGGCGAACGCAGGGCCGCACTACTTCTTTCGAGTTCAGCCGATGACGGACTGGAAGATCGAAGAGGACTTCGTGAAGGAGTACCTCTCCACGCTCGTGGTGTATCAGAACGGGGAAAAGCACGCGATCGTCTGGAAGGGGACCCTCATGGGTGGTCCTCCGACCTGGCTGGTGCTTGGCTTTCCGAAGACCTTCAAGTTGCACCAATCCTTCCTGTTCCAGGTCACTTCTGACGGCAAGACCTATCAGGCCGAGATGAGCATTCCGACGAGTCTTTGGCCCGGCTTCACGATGCTGGTGCAAAAGTACGGAGAGGCCACGTCGGCGATGGCTCGCGGAGACCACCGCGGAGCGATCACGGCAAGTGAACAGATCATCTCCAACAGCGCTCTCAACATCTTCGCTCAATATGAGGAGGCGCGCTCTCTTCGGACGCAGGCCTTCAACGCCTACCTGGCGTCGGTAAGCCAGCAGTTCCAACAGACCCTTGCTGACACGGGAGGGCTCAAAGGCAAGATCGCTCGGGTGGAGAGCTTCCGTCCATACCTGCAGTTCGTCGTTGACTCACTTCCGCGGGCATCTCTCAATATCGGATCGCTCGACCCCACGGTCTATCCCATCATCGAACGGGCACGCAATGCCATGACGGCTTTGCAGACCTCGCGCGATTCGCTGCAACGCGAGTTGGACGACCGGAACACGCGGTGGATCGTCGAAGGGTCGGCGATCGGCAAGAACGGGTTTCTGTATCAGTATATGATCGAGACGCTGGCGTATGCGTTCTCGTCGGCGAACTTCCGCGATACCACGTCGACCGGCCTTCGACTCACCCTCAGCGACGAGTTGCAGCAGCGCTTGGAGCGTCATCAACTTGTTGAATCGTATGAGACGTTCCTCCGTCTGACGGTCGAGCGGATGCAGACGAACCTGCCGATGTTCCCCGTGGAGTTTCTGCCGAATCTGCGGAAGGACACCGCCTCGTTCCCCCAGCCGTACTATTCGATCCTGAAAGCGGTGAACGACTACTATTACGGCAACCTGAAGGGAACCCTTGAGGAAGTGTCGCGAGTGTTTCTGACGTGCACCGACCCTGAGCTGAACGCGCGAACGGACCGGATGCGGGTGATGATCGGCATCCGGCGCGGAGAAGCACCGGCCGAGGTTGTTCGTCTGCTCGAAGAGGCGGAACGGCTGGAAGCGGCCAACGATTCACAAAGCGCGCTCGAGCGGTATCGCCAGGCGACGCTGCTGGCTCCGAATTTCGCATACGCCTTCTTTGCCTTCGGGTCATTCTATGATCGTACCGGCGACCCGATCCGGGCGATCAATTTCTTCCAGACGGCCTACCAAGTGGATTCGGTCTACCTCTCGGCGTATCGCGAGGCATCGAACATGTATCTGCGGCAAGGGAATTTCAAGCCGATGATCGACGTGCTGTTGTACGCGCTGCAACACGGGAACGACAACTGGGAGATCAACTACAATCTGGGAACGGCGTTTCTGGGCGACAATGATCCGGCGCGCGCGATCATGCATTTCGAGCGTGCGCTAGCGCTGAACGCGAAGTCGTACCGCACGAACATTCAGCTCGGTCTGGCGCACCAGGCCGTCAAGGACTTCCAGAAGGCGCGTGAGTATTTCAACGCTGCCATCGGTCTGGACCCGACGCGTCAGGAGGCGGTCGATTACCTGACGCGGCTCAACGAGATGCAGAGAAATCAGTAGCGGGGGCTTCCCAAAGGCGGAAGGATCGACGAACGGCCCGGGACCTTGTGAGGATTGAAGCGAAGAATGCAGTGTTCAGGCCGTTCCGGATGAGAGCAACGAAACGGTGTGCCAGTACCCAGCGGATCTCTGAAGAACCGAGAAAACGGAGCCATAGTGCTCCGTTTTTTGCTTATCAGGCGATTCGTGAGTACCTTGTATTCACCCAATCAAACGGGAGGCCGTGTTGATTGGGTTCTTTTTTGGGCACGTGGCGAAATTGGCAGACCTGCTTGCCGACTTTTTGCGGAATCGGGCAGATGGCGAAATTGGCAGACGCGCTGGCCTTAGGAGCCAGTGAGGAAACTCATGAGGGTTCGAGTCCCTCTCTGCCCACGAGTCTTCAGCAGTCATGCAGGCGCACCTGTGAAGAGTTGATGATCGCTATACGCCATCGTGATTGAAGGCCTCCGGCTCTCCGTGCCCACGGTGAATTGAATCAGTCATTCTGTTGAAAGGAAGCAGGTGGACGTCAACGTACAAACGCTTTCGGACGTGTCGCGCGAGGTCGAGATCGTGGCAACGGCCGACGAAGTGCAGCCGCACTTCAATAAGAAATATGTCGAGTATCAAGCCAAGGTCGACATCAAGGGCTTCCGCAAAGGCAAGGCACCGCTGGACGTCGTGAAGAGGCTCTACGGAGAGCTCATCGAGCACGATTCGCTGGAGGATATCGCCACCGACCTGTATCGAAAGGCTGTCGCCGAACACGACCTGAAGCCGATCGGCGATCCGTCGCTCGTCGACATGAAATTCAATCGGGGCGAGGAACTGCGCTTCAAAGTGAGGTACGACGTGCGACCGGTGATCACGCTGAAGCCCGTCAAGGGCGTCAGGGTCACGAAGCCCCGTCACGCGATCACCGAAGCCGAGATCGAAGAGGAGGTATTGCGGTTGCGTCGTGCGAATGCTGCGTTCGAGCCGGCCAATCTGGCTGTGGATGATGAGCACGTCGTGACGGCCGACATGCAGGACATCGATGAGCAGGGGATGCCGATCATCGGTAAGAAGAGCGAAGGAGTACGGTTCTATTTGGGAGACGAGCGGCTCGAGGAGCCGTTCAAGGAGGCGTTGCGCGGCACGACGGCCGGGGCCGTGCACTTGGTGAGCTTCGAGCACGATCACGGCGACCACAAGCATATGGTGCGGTCGCGCGTGACGGTGAAGAAAGTGGAGAAAGTGTTGCTGCCGGCGTTCGATGGGGAGTTTGTCAAGAAGCTCACAAACGGAACAGTGGAATCGACCGACGAGTTTTTGAAGAACCTGCGGAATGATGTCGAGGTCTACTGGCGGTCGAAGTCGGAGCGAGCGATGCTCAATTCGCTCACGGGCGAATTGTTGGAGATGCACGACTTCCAAGTGCCCGACTCGTTGACGCGGGCCGTGCTCGAAAGCCTTCTCCAGGACATGGCACGGCAGTACCCGAAGAAGCAGTTGCCGGACGATTTCGACTACGACCGGTTCGGCCGGGAGAACTACGCCTACGCTCAGGCGCAGGCCAAGTGGGCGCTGCTGCGTGAAGAGCTGCTGAAGGCCGAGAGTATCACGGTCGATGACGCCGACCTCGAGAAGCTGGCCGAGTCGGAGGCCTCGACAATAAACGTCGACAAGGAACGTCTGCTGCAATACTACAAGTCGTCGGACCAGGTCCGCGATCGATTGCGGAGCGATAAGCTGATGCAGCGGCTGATAAGCCAGGCGACGATCATCGAAGTCGACGACACCGAGCTGACCAACGCACCGAAAGGATGAGTCCCATGGGGAATCCCCGAGAGATCTACAATCAACTCGTGCCGATGGTGGTCGAGCAGACCGGCCGCGGCGAGCGCGCGTTCGACATCTATAGCCGCCTGTTGAAGGACCGGATCGTGTTCATTGGCACGCCGATCGACGACACGATCGCGAGCCTCATCATCGCGCAGTTGCTGTTCCTCGAATCGGAAGATCCCGACAAGGACATCAACCTCTATATCAACAGTCCTGGCGGCAGCGTCTCGGCAGGACTGGCGATCTTCGATACGATGCAGTACATCCGTCCTGACGTGGCGACGATCTGTATCGGTATGGCGGCGAGTATGGGGGCCGTGCTTCTGGCGGGGGGAGCAAAGGGCAAGAGGATGGCATTGCCGAATGCGCGGATCATGATCCATCAGCCATGGGGCGGCGTGCAGGGAACGGCCTCGGACATCAGCATCCAGGCAGAAGAGATCCTGAAGACCAAGAAGAAGATCAATGAGATCCTGGCCGAGGCAACGGGGCGTCCTATCGAGGTCATCCAGCTTGATACGGACCGGGACAAGTATCTGTCGGCGTCGGAGGCGAAGGAATACGGCCTCGTTGACACACTGCTCGTGAAGCGGGCGGCCGAGCCGAAGAAGGACAAGTGAACTGCCGGCAATGTCAGCACAGCACGGAAGGCACGGGCCCTGCTTGTTGCCTTTTGTGCTTTTTTGTGGCTAACATTCTGTCAGCCGAAACGACGGCGACCATTTCGACATGACCCAGAAACCACGACACGGCGACAAGATCACGTGCTCCTTCTGCGGGCGCTCGCCCGAGGAAGTGAACAGCATCATCGCGGGCCCGGATGTCTATATCTGCGACCTGTGCGTCTCGTCGTCGGTGGACATCATTAAGAACAACATCGCCGCGATCAACGCCCGCAAAGGGGCGATCCGGCGGAACCTGACGCCTGTCGATATCACGAAGGCGCTCGACGAATTCGTCATCGGCCAAGAGCCGGCCAAGCGGACGCTGGCGGTGGCGGTCTACAACCACTACAAGCGGATCGACTCGAACGAATCGATACCCACGTTCGACGACGTGGAGATCGAAAAGAGCAACATCATGCTCATCGGTCCCACGGGAACGGGCAAGACGCTGTTGGCGCAGACCCTGGCGCGGATCCTCGACGTGCCGTTCGCCATTGCCGACGCGACGACGCTCACCGAAGCCGGTTATGTCGGCGACGACGTCGAGACGATCCTCGTTTATCTCCTTCAGAACGCTGACTACAACGTCGAGAAGGCCGAACGGGGCATTGTGTACATCGATGAGATCGACAAGATCGCGCGGAAGAGCGACAGCGCCTCGATCACGCGCGATGTGTCGGGGGAAGGGGTGCAGCAAGCGCTGCTGAAGATCCTCGAAGGAACCATCGCCGGCGTGCCGCCGAAAGGGGGTCGCAAACATCCCGAGCAAAGTCTGATCAACATCAACACGAAGAACATCCTGTTCATCTGCGGCGGCGCGTTCGAGGGTCTTGAGAAGATCATCGAGCGGCGCGTCACGCAGCATTCGATGGGCTTCGGGGCGGACATTCGCGTCAAGAAGACCAAAGCGAAGCAGGAGTTGTTGCCGAAAGTCGAGCCCGACGATTTGCTGAAATTTGGGCTCATTCCCGAGTTTGTCGGCCGGTTGCCAGTGGTGGCGACGCTCGAGCCGCTCGACGAAGCGGCATTGATGAACATTCTGACGCAGCCGAAGAACGCCCTCGTGAAGCAGTATCAGAAACTGTTCGCGATGGAGGGTGTGGAACTCGAGATCGAGCCAGCGGCCCTGCAAACGATCGTGGACAAGGCGATGGCACGCGGTACCGGCGCCCGCGCACTCAGATCGATCATCGAGAACGTGATGCTCGACATCATGTTCCACCTTCCGAGTCGGAGGAACGTGTCGAAGTGCATCGTCACAAAGGATACGATCACGAAGGGGAAGGAACCGATCTACTTGTATGAAGAGCGGAAAGCGGTATAGCCGAAGGAGGATTAAGTAAGAAGTAGAAAGCAGGTCGTGGGTAGACGGTGGTCGGTAGCGGAACGTTGGAAGACTGAAGCCCATTGAACGACTCCGATGGGCTTTGGTCTGTACGGCGAGAAGAGAGAGGTCGGGGGCATGCCCCGAGCGAACTTGTCGCGAGCGAAATCGAGCGAGTCGAGTGGCCAGAGGCCAGAAGCCCTTGGGTGTTCTCCTGCGGAGAACTCCCAAGGGCCTGTCCTTTGCTTCTTGTCGTTTGCTGTTTTCTTGCTGTCTGTTCTTTGCCGTTTGTTGTTTGCCCTCAGTAGATCCTCCGTTGGCTGTTCTGCTTGGTGACCCCTCGGCTCCGCTCGGGGTCACCAAACACAGGAGCCCTAGTAGATCCTCCGTTG
>CAZOMY010000009.1:9094-83685 GCA_964581115.1 uncultured Ignavibacteriaceae bacterium
TGGTGATCCCTCGGCTCCGCTCGGGGTCACCAAACACAGGAGCCCTAGTAGATCCTCCGTTGGCTGTTCTGCTTGGTGATCCCTCGGCTCCGCTCGGGGTCACCAAACACAGGAGCCCTAGTAGATCCCCCGTTGGCTGTTTTGCTTGGTGACCTTGATGTCCTGCAGCTGCGGGGCCTTCACACGGAGCTCGAGCCGATAGCCCTCACGGATGCCCATGGGATACCAAGTGAATCGCATCGTCCAACAGTGGAGGTCGCGAGTCACGTCGACCGACGGAATGAAGTGTTCGCGGTTGATGAAGTCGTACGATGCGCTCGTGCCGATCTGCCATTGGTCGGTCAGATTGAATGCGAGACTCGCATTGGCTGAAGACGTACGGAAGATGGAATTCGGCGTCGGACGGCTCTGCGAGAAGGTATACGAGAGAGTGATGTTCCATGGGATCGAGAAGTCCGCGTCTTCGCGGTCGTAGATCGTCTGGAATGAAGGGCGGGGCACTGCCTGGGGCCGCGGTCCTTCCTGCTCCTGCTGTTCGTCGAGCACGTCCTGCGGCAGGTCGGCGGCCGCCGCGGCGGGCTGCTTCTTCTCGCCCCGCAACGAGGTCGAGAGACTGAACGACACGTTCGTCAGGTCGCCGAACCTTCCCTCCTCCTTCAACAAAAGCCGGTTGACACGAGCATTTGCCAACGGGTCGAACTGATACACATTGTAGGACAATCCGCCGTTTACGCTCAAGTACTGGCCGATATCGGTCCGATAGTTGATACCCACCTCGCTGAAGTTGAGTGAGTCTCGCGCGAAGTCGTATGAGAAGCCGAGGCCAACATTCAGCAGCTGTATCTTGGTCGCCTCTCCCGTATCCGACGGGCTGTACTTCATCTCCACATTGTTCGCCACATTGAACGAGGCCAGCATCTGGTATTTCGGGATGGTCGTGCCGTACACCACTTTGTTGTACGTCAACGCCAGCGTCGGGTTCACTGTGTGACGCAACGCTTGGATGCCCAGGACCTGCGGCTGTGCAAGCCCGTAGAAGCGTGTCGACGCTGAAACGCCCGTGCTGACGTTGCCGCGAATGGTCTGTTGGTCGGTGTCGGTGAAGCCGAGTGTGCTGTCGGCCGTGTTTCGATACGGTGTGCGCTCCTCCTGCCACGTGCGGGCGTCGCTGAACGACAGCGATGGGGTGATGGTCACGTACCCGACCTTCGGAGAGATGGAGAAACCGAGGTTCTGCGTCAGCGACTGAGCATTGCCGCGTCGGAACTCGTCCACTGGACCGAAGACCCCGTTCCGATAGACCGAGTCCGGACCGGCGGCGATCTTCGTCCGCTGGTTCAGGAACGACGCCCCGAAGTTCATTCCGAGCATCTCGAGCCAAGGCCTGTCGGCGTCGTTGGTAAAGGAGAGACCGCGGCCTTTTGACCGCGACCGGAACGGAAAGATCTGGCTCTGCGTGAACGACAGTGACGGCAAGACCTCCCGCACATCGCCCGTCGTGAGGCTCTGGTCGCGGGTGATGCCGATGGCCAGCGCGCGATTGGACCGCTCCCAGGTCTTTGAGTACGACGCGGCCGAGAAGATGTTCTGGGAGAGAATGTCCTCGATGCTGCGGCTATAGTCCCGGAAATTGGCCGACGTGAACCGGAAATTCACGTCGATGCGCGACGTGGGGTCGATGACCTGGTTGTGTCGGAGAGCGACGTCGTAAGCATCATTCTTCTGATAGTCGGGGTCGCCCGGCTCTCCACTGACGTACCGGCGATACTCGGCGTCAAGCACTCCCGTGAAGTTGTATCGCAGGGCATAGTTCAATCGGCTGCGGTTGGCCCAACCTCCGCGCATCGTAACGTCGAACATGGTGGCGACGTCGACATAATCGCTGATTGCCCAATAGTAACCAAGATGGCTGAGGTATTGGCCGGCGCGGTTGTCGGACCCGAAGGCAGGGGCGATAATGCCCGACGCGCGGCCGCCGCGGCTCGGAAAGACGCCAAATGGCAGAACGAACACGGGCACGTCGGCGACATAGAAGTAGACGGGTTCGACGACAACCTTGTCGCGCACATAGAGCTTCATGCGCGGACTCGTGAAGTAGAAGTGCGGATGGTCGAGGTCGCACGTGGTGTAGCGGCCGTCGGCGACGTAGAGCACATTGACGTCGACCTTCTTGATCTGTTCGCCGGTGTAGAAGCCCTCTTCGATCTCCGTACGACCCACGGTGATGCGGCCCTTGCGTGTGCGGAACTGATATGCCACCGTATCACCGCGATACTCCTCACCGGCGTCGCGGATCATCGGCTTGCCGATGACCGAGTCGGCCTTGATGGTATCCTGCACGCCAGATGCGATCAACGTGGCCTTGTCCCAGTTGATACTGATGTGCTCCGCCTTGAGCGTCATCTGTTGGTAGTTCGTCTGTCCGTCGCCGAACAACTGCATCTGACGGGTGCGCATGGAGTACACGATGGAGTCGCGGGCGGAATAGATGACCAGCGTGTCGACGCCCGAAGCAATGGCGGCGGAGTCGGCGCGGGAGGTCAGCGTGTCACGAATGGCAAGTGTGTCGCGAGGCTGGGCGGCGGCTGACACGATGATGAAGAAGGAGAGGAATGCCCACCGAAGAGCTCCGGTGCACCACGCGAGCGAGCGCGTGCGGACGGCCGTCCAGGCGTGCGCGCCAAGAGCACCAGAGGCGCCACCTGTGCTTGCATCCCTACGAGGACCCGCTGGAATTGGACGCGTTGCCCTGGAAGTCGAGAGGTATGTTGCCGTCGGCGACACGAGGGGGGTCGATCACTCCGGGAGCACCAAACCAGCCGCCCCCAGCATGCCAGCCGTGTTCCCCAATTGAGCAGGCAAGACTCGGATGCCGGGCTTCAGCGGCTTGAGAACCTGCCCGACGACGCCGGCTTCGATGGCGCTGAGCACGAGGTCGCCGGCTGCCGAGACGCCGCCTCCGATGATGCTGATACGCAGGTCCATCACGTTCATGACAGCCGCGATGGCGATGCCGAGCAAGCGTCCGGCCTCGGCCAGGGCCTCGCGTGCGAGGGGGTCACCCTGTTCTGCGGCTTGCGCGATGATGGCCGGCTCGAGCTTCGACAGGTCGCCTCCAACGAGTTGGTGGATCTTCGACTCCTTTCGGTCGCGGACCATATCGGCTGTCCGCTGCGAGAGGTAGCGCTGACCGATATAGGCCTCGATGCATCCGCGGCCTCCACAATTGCAGACAGGGCCGTTGTGGTCGATGGTGATGTGACCGATCTCTCCCGCTCCGCCCGTCGGTCCTCGATAGAGCTTCCGATCGAGGATGACCCCTCCTCCGACGCCGGTTCCCCAAATCACGAACAGAAAGTCGGGAATGTTCCGTCCGGCACCGAAGCGTGACTCTGCGATGGCTGCAACGTTGGCGTCGTTCTCGACGATGACGTGATGACCCGGGAATCGCTTCGCCACTTCGTCGGCGAGGTGGACCTCATCCCAGCCTTTCAAATTGGGAGGAGCCTTGACGACCCCGCGGTCATCGACCACACCGGGCGCTCCAATGCCAACCGCGGCGATGGTCGGCTTCCCTTTCCATGCAATGATGTCGCGGATGCCGGCCTCGATCTGCCCGATCACGGCGGCGGGACCCTGGTCGGCGAGCGTTGGGAGTCGGTTCTCATACAACACCTCGCCGGATGCGCTGACGAGTCCGGACTTGACGGTCGTTCCGCCGAGGTCGATGCCGATGACGGTGGGAGGAGTCATGATGGAAAACTACGAAGAAAATGCAGGGGAAAGAAGCGGGCAAGATCAAACAGGAAACATAAAATGCCAAACACGAAACAAATCCGAACGGCATGAGGCAAGTATGAAGAAAACAAACTCCCGATATCGTTGAAGAACTGCACGGAGTACCGCCGAGAGACCCTAGTAACCAATCGTCGATGCACGTCCGGGGAACAGAGGCGTCGCCGAAATCGGCAATCCTCACTCATCAATCCGCAATCGACATTCCGCATTCCGAAATCATTCTATCCCCTCTTCCACCACATCACATCGGTCGTGGCGGCGTCGCGGGTCGACTGTTCCAATTCACGCATCTCTTGTGATGTCATGGCCGCAAAACCGGCGGCGGCGGAAACATTCTCTCGGAGTTCGGCAATCGTGGCCATGCCGACGACAGCCGTGCTGACCGGCAGGGAGAGACTGTAGCGGATGCTGCGGGCCGGATGCCGGACCATCTTGCCGGCGGCGAGTACTTTCATCGCGATCAGCCCGATGTTCCGTTCGGTCGACAATCGGCCGATCGCAGGTGTGAAGTCGTTGACGAGTGCGTCCGTGGAACTGAGCGGGCAGAGTACGGTTGCGAACGGATAGCGATTGAGCGCGGCCGTCAGCACCTCGGGACGGTTGTGACCCGTGATGCCGACAAATCGGCAGAGTCCTTCGTCCTTCGCCCGAATGGCTGCGGCGAGCGCGCCGTCGTCAGACGTCACGCGGTCCAGGTCGTTCATCGAATTAATCGCATGCACCTGCAGGATGTCGATCCGGTCAGTCTGCAATCGTTCAAGACTCCGGTTGATCTCGCGCCAGGCTTCATCCTTGCTTCGCTCGAGACATTTCGTAGCCAGGACGACCTCGCTCCGTCTCTTTCGCATCACGGCCCCGACCTTTTCTTCGGCGTTGCGGTACGTGCTGGCACAATCGATATAGTTGATGCCGGCGTCGATGGCAGCGCTGACAAGTTCGGCACCTTCATCCACCGTCATTGGGCTGTAACCGAGCGTCGCACAGCCGAAGCCGAGGATGGAAACGTGAAACCCCGTGGAGCCAAGGGGCCGGCGTGCGAGGATCGAGGACGTCGGACGGGCGTCAAGCAATGGCCTAGCGATCGTACCAAGCGCTACGGAATGCAGGAATGTTCGGCGGTCCATGGGAAGAGAGAAGGACTGAGGAGTAGAGAGTAGAGGAAAGTCGGTTATCAGTGATCAGTTGTCAGTAGAGGCTATCTGAAAAACCCCCAGATGCTGGTTCGATAGCCGCAAAGAACGCAAAGAACACAGAGAAAGTGAATCATGGCTCTTTGCGGTCTCTGCTCCTGCCCCGACGGTCGGAAGACCTCGACGTTTTGTGCCGGGCAGGCAGGTTCTGTGCAGCTAGTGTCTTTGTGAGATGGGCTCAAGTCAATAGATTGAAGAATCGTTTGAAGCAGTCGCTTCAGCTGTATAGAGTCTCCGGCGGTCAAAGGCCTCAGGGCAGGGTCTGCACCTGGCACCTGAAGCTTGGGACTCGACCCCTGAAACCTTCATGGGATGTAGTTCTGGCCAAAATATCTCACCGGAGTGAGCGAATAGCAAGTTGGAGGGCGGAGGAAGGATGCGTATTTTGATCGAATCTCATGAGCCGCGGAATACCCATAACGCTACTGTGCATCGTGTGCCTTGCGTGGTTCACGGTGGTGGCGCAAGACGTGCCCGTCGTGCGAGCCGTACGGATCGATCGGTCGTTGACGCTCGATGGGCTGTTGTCGGAGGCCGAATGGAACCAGGCCCAGGCGATCCCGTTGCCGTTTGAGGTCGAACCCCGCGAGAATGTGCCGGCACCGCAGCGGACGGAGGTGCGCGTGCTTTACACGCTCGATATGCTCTATATCGGGTTTGTGTGCCGCGATTCTGCGATGTCGGATGTTCGCGCGGCGTACGCGGACCGCGACAAGGCCGCACCGGATGACCTGGCGGCGGTGGTGCTCGACACGTACGGCGACCATCAACGGGCCTATGTGTTCACGGTCAATCCGAGAGGCGTTCAGGGAGATGCGATGTTCGCCGGCAACCGCGAGGACGTGTCGTTCGACCTTGTATGGCATTCTGCCGCGCGGAGGTACAGGGACGGCTGGAGTGCCGAGATGGGCATCCCTTTTGCATCACTCCGCTTTCCTGACCAGAAAGAACAACGCTGGCTTGTCTTGTTCGGTCGGCAGTATCCTCGTGCGACGATGGCGATGCTGTCGGCCACGCGTTACGACCGGAACAATCCATGCATGACCTGCCAGGGGATGACGCTGATCGGCATTGAAGGGGTCCGTCCCGGTTCTGCGATCGATCTGCTGCCGTATGTCGGGGCGTCACAGCGCACCGGGTTGCGCGACGAAGACGAGCTTGATTCGCCATTCGATCGCGGCAAGATGACACCGCGTGCGGGAGTGGGACTGAGGGTCGCCCCGACGCCAAACCTGATCTTGGAAGGCGTCATCAACCCCGATTTCAGCCAGATCGAAGCGGATGCCGTCCAGATCAGCGTGAACTCGAACTTCGCCCTCTACTATCCGGAGAAGCGGCCGTTCTTTCTGGAAGGAGCCGACCTCTACCAGACGATCTTCAATCAGTGGGGCGATCCGGCCTTCCAGGTCTTCTATTCGCGTACGTTCAACGATCCGCTGGTGGCGGCAAAAGTGTTCGGAAAATCGGGCGCGCTATCCTTCGGGATCATCGCGGCCCAAGACCGGAACACGTCGATCGTCGTCCCGGGTGAAGAGGAGAGCGACGTCGTCGAGACCGGACGTGATTCGCAAGCCGGCGTGGCCCGCGTGCGCTACGAGCTCGGCGAAGAGTCGTTCATCGGTGGGTTCGGATCCGTACGCACCTTCGGTGCAGACGGCTCGCATTTGCTCGGCGGGTTGGACGGGCGATGGCGGTTCGCGAATGTCTACAGCCTCACGGCGGGGGCTTTTGCTTCAGACACGAAGGAGCTGAACGATCTTTCGATCTTCAACGAAACGCGGCCGTTCGGCGCAACGCGATTCTCCGCTGCGTACGACGGAGAACGCTTCCGTGGAGCTGCCGGGCGCGTGGAACTCAGCCGACAAGCCCGCGATTACGGCTTCGCCCTCACAGCGGAAGCAGTGCAGCCGACATTTCAATCGCAGAATGGATTCATCGGAGCGACGAATCGAAATACCTTCACGGGCGCTCACAGCTACTCGCTGTATCCCGAAGGTTCGTTCCTTGACAAGATCACGGTCTTCCAGTTCGTTGGTGCAGTGCTGAACGACAAGCGGATCATGAAAGAGCGATTTGTCGGAGCCGGTGTTGAAGGCATCATGAAGGGGCAGACACGGTTCACAGTCCTCGGCCAAGGGCTCGGTGAGGAACGGTACGGAGGGATCCTCTTCCGCCGTTTGCCCCAACTCATGGCGAACATCACCTCGACGCCCGTTGCGGCGCTCACCATGAAGCTGAACCTGCAATACGGCCGATTCGTTTATCGCGATGGGACGCCGCCCGAAGCAGGCCACGGCCATGCCATCGACTTCGAGGTGCTCCTCCGGCTCACCGACCGCTTCCGTGTTCGTGTGACGCTCAGCCGCGCGCGGCTGATGGCGCTGAACCGGCGCGAACTGTTCTATGACGGCAACGTTTACCAATCGCTTGCGGTGTATCAGTTCTCGCCCGAGTTCTCGTTCCGGCTGGTCAGTCAGTTCGACACGTTCGACCGAGTGGCCAGTCTGTATCCGCTCCTGGGATATCGTCTCGACGCTTTTAGCGCGATCTATCTTGGAGCGACAGAAGGGTCCGCCGATTACGGCCGCAATCGCGGCGGTTGGAGGTCGACGTCGAGGCAGTTCTTCGTGAAGGTGCAATACCTGATACAGGGGTAGCGTGAAGGCCGTGTAGAGCGGTAAGAGGCGTGCGGGGCGAGTTCAGGCCTTCCTGCGGGCAGAGCGGTGTGCAGGACCGACCGTGTGGGGTGATCGGACCAAAGAGCGCGTTCCCAGAAACGCGATGATGTAACTGCCGAGCATTCGCGCCGTAAGTTCACCGATCGCATGGTGTCGACCAATCGCATGGCACAGCTATCGTGTTTAGCCCTGTTCTTCTTTCTGACGGTCACGTTTGATGTGATGGCCCAAGGAACACGCTCGGTGCAAGCGGTGCGGGTCGACGGGACATTCACGGTTGACGGGAAGTTGGACGAGGCATCGTGGTCGCAGGCGCTTGCATTCGATGCACCGTTGGAGATCGATCCGCGGGAGAACCTGCCGGCGCTCCAGAGGACGGAGATTCGCCTTCTCTACACCGAGGACGCCCTCTTAGTCTCGTTCGTGTGCCACGATACGAACATGTCAGAGCTCCGGGCGCATCTCTCCAACCGGGACCGGATGTTTCAGGATGACCATATCATCCTGATCCTTGATACCTACGGCGATTCGCAGAAGGCGTACGAGTTCTTCGTGAATCCGCTCAACGTGCAGGGAGATGCGCTTCGGGCGAACGACAACGAAGATGATTCATACGAAATGGTCTGGCAGTCGGCGGCAAGCATCGGTCCGACGTCGTGGACGGTGGAGATGGAGATCCCGTTCAAGTCGCTTCGGTTCCCCGACCAACGCCGACAGAACTGGAAGATCCTCGCCGGCCGCAACTATCCCCGCATTACGCGAGCCGTCTATTCCGCCAGCCCTATCGACCGCAATGATCCTTGCCTGACCTGCCAAGGCATGCCTCTGCTCGGCATCGAAGGGATCGAGCCTGGCCTGGCGACGGAACTCCTTCCCTATGTCGGGGCGTCGCAAGCCGGCGCACTCCGGGATACTGAAGATCCTGCCTCGCCCTTCGAACAGGGGAAGATCAAAGCGCGCACGGGAATCGGAATTAAGGTGTCGCCGACCCCCGACGCGACGATTGAAGCGGTGGTGAATCCGGACTTCAGCCAGATCGAATCCGATGCGGCCCAGATTAGCGTCAACACCACCTTCAACCTATTCTATCCGGAGCGACGGCCGTTCTTCCTGGAGGGTTCGGACCTGTTCCGGGCCAACGGGAACGGCTTCGGCGGACCGGCGCTGCAACTGTTCTACTCGCGCACGATCAACGATCCGATCGTCGCAACGAAAGTGATCGGAAAGGCCGGGGCGCTGTCGTACGGTGCTATTGCTGCGGCCGACCGCAACACGTCGCTCTTCGTGCCGGGGGAGGAGCAGAGCGATCTTGTCGGGACCGGAATGTCATCGTTGGCGAGCGTCGCACGTATTCGTTACGACTTTGGCGATCAATCGTACGTCGGAGGTGTCCTTTCGCACCGTTCGATCAGACGCGACGCATCGAACGTGGTCGGGGGGGCCGACTTCAACTATCGGTGGGATCAGAACCACAGCATACGGGGGGCGCTCTATCTTTCGCGGACGGATGAGCTGAGCGACACGAGCCTCTTCGACGACGCGCGGTCGTTCAGTTCGACGGGCCACACGGCCGCGTTCGACGGTGAGACGTACGGCGGGCTGGCGGCGCGACTGGAGCTGAGCCGGTCCACGCGGGAGATGTCGGCATCAGTGACGTTCGAGGACATCTCTCCGACGTTTCAAGCGCAGAACGGATTCATAACGCGCACAGACCATCGCACGATCTCTTTCGCCGCCGGATACACCGTGTATCCTGACGAGGGGAGCCGGCTGACGCGTTGGGGAGTGAATGGATTCACGGGAATGCAGTTCAACTACCTGGGTCAGCGCAAAGAGCGATTCCTGTTCGTCAACTCCTTTGCGAATTTCAAAGGACAAATTAATCTCTCAGTCGGGCTGTTGGCGCTCAATCAGGAGCGGTTCAGGGGATTCTACTTCCCGCGGATCCCGCGGTTCAACGTGAACGTGAACGGCAACCCGAACAATTCGTTTTCGTTCGGCGTATCGGTCGAAGCGGGGAACTACATTTACCGGGACGGGGATCCACCCGAGCTTGGCTACGGTCATAACGCAGCGTTGGATGCGACGATGAAAGTGACCGAGCGTCTCCGCGTTGCGACATCATACAACCGGGCGCGGCTATCGAGCGATGCGACGGGAGAGCTTTTCTACGAAGGGAACATCTACCGGGCGACGGGATACTACTACTTCAACACCGAAGCGATCATGCGGGTCATCATGCAGTACGACACGTTCAGCAAGGGTTTGAATACCTATCCGCTCTTTTCGTACAGGCTCAACGCCTTTACGGTCTTCTATGCCGGCGCCACGCGCGACCTGACCAATTTCACCGACCGTCCGGCGGGATGGACGACGACACAGACGCAGTATTTTCTGAAATTACAGTATCTGATTCAGAGTTAGTTCTTGAGTCGTGAAGCGCGAATTGTAAAATGCAACATACGAGACAAGTACGAATGGCTTGAGCCGTATTCAAGTCAGAACTGCGTGGGGGAAAACCGCATCACAGAGGTCCATAGTGGCCGCACCGAGATCCATGGCGAAAAGAAGCCGGATTGCCGGAGAATGAACCCCTCTCTCCGGACCTCTGTGCCCCTCTGTGTGTCTCTGTGTCCCGCTTTTGCGCTACCACTCGACCTTCAACACGACAAGCCCCTTCGGCGGCGTTTCAACTTTGGCATGACGGTTGACGACGGGAAGAGCTTCACCATCTTCTTCCATCGTATTGGATCGTCGCACGGCCTTCGGCACGGCCAGCAGGTTCAGCTCGGCCAGTTGAGCACGTTCGGAGACGTTGTACCACGTCATGATCCACGCATCACCCTCCTCCGCCTTCTTCACCGACGTCAACACCAGTCCCTCACCCTGAAAGCCGAGCAGGCTTTGCGAGGCCGGCCTGTCGCCGCGATGTCGATGCGTCGGCACGGCGATGAGGGATGAATTGTACTCGTAGCCCCTTCGAACAATGTTGGCAGACTCCCACGTTCCCTCGTGCGGCACAAGGGCATATTCGATCGTATGCAAGCCACGGTCGGCGGTGGGGTCGGGCCATTTCGGTGAGCGAAGCAACGTCAGCCGCATGACATTCCCCTTGATATCGTAACCGTACTTCGATCGATTCAGCAAGCTAACACCCCGGTCGGACTGCGACAAGTCGGCCCATCGATGTGACGGCACTTCGAACTGCGCCTTCTCGACCGGCGTCGCTTGGCCCGTGGAGCGCCGAATGGTGCCGAAGGGGATCTCGTACGTCGCGGCTGTGTCGCTCACGGTGACGGGGAAAGCGACCTTTACCATTGTCTTCTCTTCCCACCAATCGGCCTGCGTCACGAAGTCGATACGGTCCAGGTCGTTGTACAGAATGATGTCTTGCGAGAAGAAGGACGTGGGGAAGTCCTCCGTGGGGTACGAGCGCCTCACGCCGGGCTTCAGATATGTGTGATACAGCCGGAGTACGACGCGTACAGGCCCGCGCTCAATGATCTCCATGCGTCGGAACCGTGTGGGGAATCGAACACCGGTCAGGCCGATGTTCCAGGCGTCCCACGCTTTCGGCAGATCTTCCAAAAGCTGCAGTTCGTTGCCGGGTCCGGCCAGCACCTCACGCCCTGAGCGCCTGTCGACGACGCTCTTTAGCCATCCCGTCTCCGGGTCGACGGCGATGGCAAAGCGATCGTTCGAGAGTGAGGTGAACGAGACCGACAGGGATGACTCGAACTTCTTCGCTGAGGGCGGACGAAGCAGATACGTTGCATAGCCGATCGCCGGAACCTTGGCGACAAAGATGACCTCATGGGTCAGCGGTCCAGTTCTGACCATTTGTGATGGTACTTCGACGCCGCGGGCATCGAATACGCTCACGGCAGCGCTGTCGCCTTTGGGCAGTGGAACGCGGGCGAGGTCGGTCCGGTCCCACGCCAGTTGATTGAAGAGGACGACGGGACGACCGGCCGGGAGGGCGGAGGTGTTGATCTTGGAAGCGAGGAACTCGAGCGATCGGCCGCGTTCGAACTCAGCAAGGTCTCGCGCCCTTGCATTGGAGGCCTCAGCGTCGATGTAGACCTCTCGGATGCTCGAGCCGGGCAGGATGTCGTGGAACTGGTTGAACATCACCGTCTCCCAAGCCGTTCGGAGCGCGTGGAGGGGGTAGGGCTTACCGAGTCGGCTCGCAATGGCCGAGAAGGACTCGGCGCCGGTGAGCAGGTTCTCGTGCTCTCGATTCGCTTTCTTGATCGCCGCTTGCGTGGTATACGTGCCGCGATGGTACTCCAGATAGAGCTCATCCTTCCATACCGGAACGGACGAGAGGTCTTGGGCCTTCAGCCAGTCGAGATAGGCCTTGGCCGTTCCGAACTCCACGTTCGGGTAGATCGGAATATCCGCCAGCCGATCGATGCGCCGCATCATTTCGAGCGACGGTCCGCCCCCGTGGTTGCCGACGCCAAACAGAATGATGAGATTGCGAAATCCGGTGTTGGCCTCGAATTGACGCAGCCAATCGACCAATCCGAACGGCTGGCCGATGTTATTGACGTAGTCGAACGGGAAGACGGAGAGGATGCGCGAGCCGTCGGGTGATTCCCACCAGAAGAGTCGGTGGGGAAAGACGTTCGTGTCGTTCCAGCCGATCTTCTGGGTGATGAACGCCTCGACGCCGGCCGACCGGTAGAGCATCGGCATATTGCCGTTGTATCCGAACGAATCGGGATTCCAGCCGAGTTTGACGTCGACGCCGAATCTCGTACGAAAGTACCGCTTGCCATAGAGCAGCTGCCGCATCCATGAATCGCCGCTCGGCAGATTGCAGTCGGGCTCAACCCACATGCCGCCGACGATCTCCCACCGTCCTTCCTTCACACGGCTGGCGATCCGCTTGAACGCGTCGGGATGCAGTTCTTCCATCCACTTGTAGAAGACCGCCTGACTCTGCGCGAAGGTGGCGTCGCGCTTGGCGTCCATGATGTTATTGGCAGAATTGAACGTGTTGCGGCAGACCTCGATCGTCTCTCGTTCGCGCCACAGCCATGCCGCGTCGATGTGGGCATTGGCCGTAAAGTGAAGCGTGAAGCGCTTCGCGAACTCGCTCACCGGCCGCACGACCTCCTTCCAACGCTCGACAGAATCGAAGAAGCGAGTGGCGGGACCCTCGGCCAGTCCCGCGAGGTCGATGACCTCGACGGAGGATTCGAGAACGCCGGCCAGTCTCGTGCGCTCCGAGGGATCGATGGTGGAGTGGTCGACGCCCGGGTCGGTCCGCATTCTAGCGTTGGTCTGATAGGTGTCGAACGAAAGCAGCCTCTGCCCTGACCGGAGACTCAGCGTGATGGCCTCGACGGTCTCGCGTATGTTACGGGCCTGTTCGGCGCGCACCTCGGCGCGGATCAGCCGCAAAGGACCGCCGGTGTTCACCGCTTTGATCGCCACAACGAACCGCTGGGCCGGCTGGGCCGCCGGCGTCAACAGGAAGTCTCCATCCCACTCGAACCGCCCGAGGTCCTGACCGTTCACATACAGGTATCCAAGATCGTCGACCGAGAGGGCGAATCGGACCGGACCGCCCAACGGAACACCGAGAATGGCCTCTGGAAGAGCGATCTCCTTGCGGATCCAGCAGGAATCGAAGTAGACGCTTTCGTCGAGCCGCAGGGTTGCCCACGAGCGGTCGTCAAAGTCGGGTTTGGACGGATCACCGTTCGGCCGCCAGAACCTCAGGTCCGGACTGACGCGCCAGTTGTCAAACGACGTGAGCGTCAGCGAATCGAGTGCAGAGATGAAACCGGGAATGCGGGATTGCGAGAGGACAGGAGTCCAGAGGAGGAGGAAAAGGATGATGGATCGCATGGGGGCCGCCTCAAGGAAGGAAGGTTACTCAACGAGCACAGGAGAACGACGAGTGAAAGAAATCGGCTTTATGCCTTCCATAACATCATGTGCTCCTGGTGTCCAATTCTTCTACCTGCGCTGCGAACGATCGAGGAGCACGGAGCCGACGATCACAAGACCGACAAGGATCTGCTGAATGTACGACCCCACGTTCAGCAGGTTCAACCCATTCCGAAGGACGCCGATGAGAAATGTGCCGATAAGCGTTCCAAAGATGGTGCCGCGACCGCCGGAGAGGCTCGTGCCCCCCACCACGACGGCGGCGATGACATCCAATTCATACATCAGACCGGCGTTCGGCTGTCCTGAGTTCATCCGGCTGGCGAGCAAGAAACCGCTCAAGGCCGATAGGACGCCGCACACGGCGTACACCGTCATCAGGACGCCCTGAACCGGAACACCAGCCAATCGTGCCGCCTCGCGGTTGCCTCCGACCGCCACAATGGCACGTCCGAAGCGGGTGGAAGTGAGTACGATGTGAGCGACGACAAACACTGCCGCCATTACGACGGTCGGCACCGGAATGCCTGCGAGCCGCGCACTGGCGATATGGCTGAAGCCCTCCGCCAATCCCCACACCGGACGGCCGTCCGTGGCCGTGAACGCCGCTCCTCTCCAGACCGTCATGAGCGCTAAGGTGACAATGAATGGAGCGACCCGATGGCGGGTGATCAGCCATCCGGCCGACCAGCCCGACGCAAATCCGAGGCCGAGCGCCGCGACCAGCGATAGAAGCACGACCGCCTCGAACGGGAGGGACGACTGCAGTACAAGGGCCGCCACGACTCCCGAGAGCGCTACCATCGACCCGACCGACAGATCGATCCCCCCGGTAAGAATGACGAAGGTCATCCCGGCGGCAATGATCGCCGTGATGGAAACTTGGAGCGTGATGTTCAGAAGATTCTCGGCTGAAAAAAAGAACGGCGAGAGAAGAGAGAAGAGAACGATCTCCAAGAGTAAGGCGAGGGCGATTCCGTAGCGAGAGAAGAGGGAGGACATGAGGAGGAGCGATGGAAAAAGGAATGATGGAGGATAGGAGTGATGTAGGGATTCTGGAGTTCGTTGCGATGACAGTATTCAGTGATCAGGCTCGGGTCTCATGCATACACAGGTCGAGGATGCGCTCTTCGGTGGCTTCGCTTCGCTGAAGGGAACCGACGATGGTACGGGAGCGCATGACAAGAATGCGGGTGCAGAGGCTCAACAGTTCCGGTAACTCGGACGAAATGACAATGACGCCGACGCCAGAAGCGGCCAGGCGACGGAGTTCATCGTGGATATCCTCCTTGGCGCCGACGTCGATGCCGGCGGTCGGCTCGTCAGCGATGACCAGCCGAGGCTGACGCGCCAATGCTCGGGCGAGCAAGACCTTCTGCCGGTTGCCCCCGCTCAAGGATTCGACCTCATGCTCGATGTCGGCATACTTGGTGCCGAATCGGTCGGCCAGTGCCTTTGTGCGCAACGATTCGCGCTTCCGATCGATGAGTCCGCCTCGAAGGTCCTGGTCGAGAGAGGTGATCGAGATGTTCTCGCGGATCGGTCTTTGGAGGAAGAGTCCCAGCCGGTTCCGGTCTTCGGTGAGCAGCGCGATGCCGGCGTCGATGGCTTCGGCGGGCGTACGAGGGTCGAAGGGTCGTCCTTCGAAGGTCATTGTTCCAGCAGAACTCGGTTCGGCCCCGAACAGGCATCTCGCCAATTCGCTGCGTCCTGCCCCGGCGAGTCCGGCGATGCCGAGGATCTCGCCTCGGTGGAGAACAAAACTACACTCCCGGACATCAGCGGAGGTCAGGCGTTCCACAGAAAGGAGAGGGTCACCATGTGCGTCTGACGGAGCAGGTGCCGGCGTTAGGAGTTCGCGCCCGACCATCATCCGTATCAATGCGTCCCGCCCGGTCGACGCCGGAACCGTGTCGATCTTTCGTCCGTCTCGAAGGACCGTGATGCGCGTACCGATGGTCGCGATCTCCTGGAGGCGGTGTGAGATGTAGATGAAGGAGAGACCGTCAGAGGAAAGACGACGGATCAGACGGAAGAGAGTTGCCGTTTCGCGGTCTGTCAGGGCGGCCGTGGGCTCGTCCAGGATGACGAGATGTGCATCGCGCGACAGCGCTTTGGCGATCTCAACCATCTGGTGCTGGGCGGGCGTCAACTCGCGGGCGAGCATCGCGGTGTCGATGGTCTCGCCCACCTGGTGCAAGGCACGGTCGGCGAGCGATCGCATCGTGACGCGGTCAAGCAGAGGCAAGGGGTGCCTCAACGGCTCGCGCCCGAGCAGTATGTTCTCGGCAACGCTCAACTCAGGCACCAGATTCGATTCTTGGTAGATCGTTGCTAGGCCGGCTTGCAGCGCCTCATGCGGAGATGAGAACCGAATCGGAGAGCCGTTCAGCGTGATCGTTCCGGAGTCGGGTGTGAGGGCGCCGGAGAGGATCTTGATGAACGTTGATTTGCCTGCTCCGTTCTCACCCACGAGGCAGTGGACCTCGCCTGTGCACAGGTCGAAGTCCACGTCGCGGAGCGCCTGAACGCCGGGGAAAGACTTGTTGAGGGCTGAAGTCGAGAGGAGAACGTTCACAGGAGATTCGAGATCCGAAAAGCTCCGCGACGCGGCCGCCCCGCGGAATTACAAGAAGCGGTCTTGTATATCACTGTTGCATGGAGTAAGGTTCAACAGCGCAGGTTGCTCAATACAGTATCTCAAAAATCCAAATCTCACAGATTCAAGCATTTCGCGCCCGTCTGCCGCAGCGAAGCGCCTACCTGCTGTTGCACGCGGCAGGCAGGGCGGGCAGGCAGCGACCGCAGCGGAAGCAGTGCTCGCAGCGGTGAAGAATCAGTGGTTATCATTAACGTTGCGGCCGCTGCCAACGTCGCTAACGCCGCGCCAAACATTTTTGAGACTACTTCGAATCAAGCAGGAAACGCTAATGCACCAAACCCGAAGAACTCGCATATCAACCGTTATCAATTTCCATTTTTCAATGTTCCGCCCCTACTCTGCCTTCGCCAGCGCCAGGCTGTCCACGATCCCGACTTCCACGGGAACCAAGGGAGGAACTACGGCGCCGGCGAAATGTGCCGCGATGTGCTGGATCGTCTTGGCCCCGATGAGCTTGGGATATTGCACCACGTCGGCCTTCAGAGGGGATCCCTGCGTGATGGCGTCGGCGGCTGGAGGCGTTGCATCGTAGCCGACGATGATGATTCCCCTCTTCTGGTATTGCGTCACGGCATCGAGGGCGCCAAGGGCGGAGTCGTCGTTGATGCCGAAGATACCGCCGAGTCCGGGATTGGCCTGCAAGACGTCGGCGGTGACGGTGAAGGCCTTATCACGAACTCCTTCACCGTTAACGTCGGCCGCCACCTTGATACCCGGGAATTTGCCGATCGCTTCGCGGAATCCTTGCACGCGGTCGAGGACGGAGGTGACATTCGGCTGATTGATGATCGCTACCAATCCCTTGCCTCCGAGCGCTTCGGCCATATACTCGCCGGCCAATCGTCCTCCCGCCACATTATCTGACGCGATATGCGAGACGACGTTGCCCTCTTGTGCGGCGATATCAGCGGTGAAGACCGGAATACCTGCCGCGTTGGCCTTGCGGATGGCAGGACCGACCCCCCTCGAGTCCACTGGAACAAGAATGATGGCGTCCACTCTACGGGCGATGAAGTCTTCGACCTGCGACATCTGCTTGCCCAGGTCGAATTCGCCCGCGGTGATGATGAGCTCGTAGTTCTGCGTCTTGGCCTGGTCGAGGAGCCCGGCCTCGAGGTCTCGGTAGAAGACGTGCGCGCGTGTTTGGAGAGAGACTCCGATGGTCTTGGAGGCCGTCGTCTGTTTGCCGCATGAGGCGTACAGAAGAGCTGCGGTGAACAGGATCAGGATGGAACGAGATCGCATGGGGCATCTCCGAAGGTCAGTCAAACATATGGGAATTCAAGAAGAAAAGCGGAAACGCTGATGACGCTGAAAAAGGAGATAGTCGCTGGTTGAAAAACGTTGATCTGCGGTCACCCACCGCTTCTACGTTATCTGCGTTCGCGATTCTGCCTAGATGTAGCATCCGTCGACGAGACAAGCGATCTCAGCCGCCTCAGTTGTGCCGCATGGTCGCGGAGAATAGCTCGGGTCGTCGAATCGGTGTCGAACACCGAGTTAAAACCCTGTGGTTCGTGTGACGGGTCGCCGGTGAACGGGTCTCCCGGGCGATAGCGATAGGTCGGCGGGTTGCCACGCCCTTCACCGCCCCAAGCCCACACGTTGCTCCCAACGATCGGTGCCCCTGATGCGATAGAATCTTCTATAATGTCAAAGAATCTCTGAAACCATCGGTCCCGAACGGACACCGGGGTTGAGGCATCGTATCCACCGGTATCGCGACTCATGCCGAACTCCTCCATCACGATCGGCTTTCCCAAGTGCCGCGCCAGCCGGATGTGTTGATGAATGTAGTCGACCGACAGGGATTCAGCTGAAGCCGCCGTGGCCCGTGGATCCTTAGGGTCGTACCACCGCCAGACGACGGGCCAGAGATGGAAGGTGAGATAATCGATCGCCGGAGATCGATGGATGCGCAGGTAGTTCTCTTCTGAGACGAGCGACCCGATCACTCCCTCACTGCCGGTCGAGACGAGATGCAGAGAATCGAGCGACTTGATGTAGCGCGCAGTCGCATCCACCCACGCTACAAATGCCGGTAGCATTGCGTTGCCGAGGTCTGAAACGGTCCCGGGACGCGGCTCGTTGGCCAGCTGCCAGGCCATGATCGTCGGATCTTCAGCGTACGGGCGACCATTAATGGTATTGACACGCCGGACGACCCGACGGATGCTCTCGCGGAACATCACCTGCGCGCGCTCGTTGGCGCCGAACGAACCGGCGTGATCCATGTAGCGGTCCCAGCCGTCCCGTTCGGGATCGACGAAACTACTGCTGTCGGCCCAGTCGAGATACGACGTCATGCCGCCGGACCATTCCCAGTAATTGGTCAGATACAGCACCGCCCGCATGTTCCGCCGCGACATCTCATCCAACACCACATCCAAACCCACCAGCACGGCCTCATTCAGTTCTCCTGGTCCGTTCACCATTGAGGGTTTCAACGCCCATGAGATCCGTGAGCGCTCGGCCAGAGCGAGCAGGCGCAGATTGGTCACTCCGTCGGCAGCCAGCATGTCCAGCTCTCGTCTCAGTCGTTCTCGTCCTCCTCCGGTGTCGTCCATCGCCAGGTAGGGTCCGTACCAGAGATTTGCGCCTGCGAAGACGTAGGGGTCCTCCCCTTCGTAGAGCCGGCCGTTGTGTACGCGAATAAGATCAGGGGAAGGGGTGAGGAAGGAGAGTAGGGAGCAGCCTGGAAAAAGCAATAAGTGAAAAGGAATAAGTAGAAAGCTTGCAGCAGTTCTGAGGGGTTTCATTTCGCGAGAACGAGCTTATGCCGTGCACGACCCGCCGAAGATTCGACGATAGCAATGTAGACTCCGGATGGATGACGATCCGCCGACCAGATGGCGCGGTGTTCACCGGCGGGCAGCGTGTGCTCGACCAAGGTGGCGATGTGTCGGCCGAGCAGGTCGACGATCCTCACGAGGATCGGTCCCTCCATCGGCAGAGAGAAAGAAAGCATCACGCGGGGGTTGAACGGATTCGGGAATGCCGAGAGCGAGATGGCCCTCGGTATCGTTGGGGACTGTTCGTTGCCAACTTCCAACAGTCCCAGTTGCTTGCGGAGAAGGACGGAGAAATGCTGCGGCGTCACGATCTCGACGTACGGTCCCACGGTCGGGTCGGCTTTGAGCGCGGCGACCACCTGCCCCATTCGGTCGACGGAGACATCGTGACTCTCGGGGGCCGGGCGGGATGCAAAGTCGTCCTGTCGGAAGCGCTGGTATCCTCCCAAGAGAAACCTTGGGCGTGCCGAGGACTTCAGGATGTTCACGATGCGTGCGGCAAACGCGTTCGGGTCCGACGCATCGCCATAGAAGGAGCCGTCGCCGGTGTGGCTGAAGAGCACGGAGCCGTACGCCGTCACGGGCGATTGTGATGGCAGGAGAGGATCGTAGACGAACGACATCGTCGCACCTGCATCGCGCACGAACGCCCCGTATGAAGGGAAGTCGAATGAATTGTAGATCGTCACGCCCCGATAGGAGGTGCTGCCGGTGCCGGCGTAATGCTTGTAGCCGTACCAGTCGGTCACGCCAAACTTCTCCATCAGACGGGCCGACTCGTTTAGCGCCTCCGGCCGAACGGAAGGCGGAAAGTCGTCAGGATACGAATATCCGAGCGGAGAGGTCACGGGTATGAATCCGTCGGCCGGCGTGGCGGTATCGTAATAGTATGCGGCGACAAAGGGGCATTCATCCAGCAGATGGAAGTTCATTCCCCAGCCGATCGGAATGCTTCCTCGCTGGGTCGAGAACCAGGCCCCCGATTGGAACGAGAAGACCCAGTTAGCGGCGTCGCCCTCGGAGCCGATGAAGACCACGTAGTACATGTCGCGCACGACCGCGGTGTCGGCCAGAATGCGCGCAGCGGGCGAGAATGTGCGCGGAGCCACAGGGAATGCCGAATGCCACGACAGGTTTCCCAGGAGCGTCTCGTGAAACGAAGCACCGTAAAAGGCAAACCACTGTGTCATTGGCTCGGGATGCATCCATCCGTAGATATGGAAGAGGGATGACGGGTCTTTCTTGTGCAGGAATGTGAGCACGCTGTCGAGAATGTCGGCCTTGGCCTCCGACACGGAGAACAGGTCGAGAGATGAGGTGCCGGCGATGTTCACCTGGAACATCCGGTGTTTCACCGCCCAGTCGGTGATCTCGCGGATGTAGAACTTCGACGGATGGCAACGCGGCAGAAGCGTGGCCACCCCCCATTGCATCAGCGTCAGGTAGCGTTGTTCTTCCGTGAGCGTGCCGTTGTTCCATGCATGCAAGGGATACTCGATCTTACCGGGGACCCAGACCGCTGGGTCGCCGTCGTAACGGTCCTCGACGATAACGGAATCGTTGAGCTCAAGCCCGTACGCGTTCGCCATTGCGGCGGTCACCGGCAGACGGTCCGTCAACCCGCCGATAAGGGATGCGTATTCACCTTGCCAACGGAACGATTGTCCTGGGAAATTGCCGTAGAGGCGGTTCGCATCATACGAAATGCCGCCCTGAACGAACGATCGGAAGCGGTTGACCAGTTCGGCGACCGAAGCGATACTGTCGAAGATCACGCCGCCTCGCTCGCGATAGAGGTCTCGCCAACTTTCATCGCTTTGCGTGTACGACCAGGTCTCGTACACGTTCAGAAGATATAGCCGGGCGGAGTCACGGTTCACAATGCCCGCGAGCGTCATCGCCAGCAATCGTTCGGGTCCGGACGCGCTTGTCCCGTTGAACAGGACGGCGCGATGCTGCGACACGGCCGTCGGGCCGGCGAACAGGAGGAGCAGGAGTATCGTCTTTTGGAATCGCATGGAACGAAGCGCTCAGGATCGCTTCTGCCTCGTATAACGCCAGTTGCGATGCTTGCCCTGGACGATCCATTCGAGCGAGGTGGCAAGGCGCTTACCGCGCGTTCCAGGGGTCTTCGCCTCCGTGATCCACTCGATGTACTCCTTCCGGTGAGACGGCGGAAATGCCTTCCAGGCCGCAGAGCCCTGTGGATTCGCACGCAGCGCCTTCGAAAGGGCGGAGGGTGTTCGCGGCATCTTGGCTGTGGGTTTCGACCCGGAGGCGGCACGGGAGACGGTCGTGACAGACCTGTTGAGTCTGTCGGCGGCTATCACATAGCGCCTGAGGATGAAGGTGCTGGGGAGGTCCTTGATGGAGCCGATGCGTCCCAACTGTCCCATCGCCTTTTTGCCGCGTTCGAAGATCTTGTGCGTGTCGGGGATCTGTGAGCCCTTCCAGAACCAGAACGCGCAGTGCGCTTTGAAGGACGCCATGCCGCAGAGGATCGTGCCATGTGACGTGAAGGTGGGCATGCCCCACTTGAGCGTTTCCGAGACGCCGGGAACAGCCTTGTGAACCAGCACTCGCAGGTGTTGCAAGACCGGTTTGGCAAATGGCTGTGCTTTGGCGATATAAGCGTCAACGCGGGGATCTCTGGGCATGAGAAAACAGGAAGGATATGGAAAGTGGCAAGTGAAAAGTGAGAAGTGAAAAGTGAGAAGTGAAAAGTGAGAAGTGAAAAGTGAGAAGTGAAAAGTGAGAAGTGAAAGGTGAATAGTGAATAGAGAGATGTGTTCAAAGTAACAAAGTGATTCCAAAGAGGCACGGTTGCATCTGCCGGCACTCTCATCTAGATTGGCGCATTCACCTTTCATGAGGCCCCCCGATGAGGTCCAAACTCCGTTGGTCCATTTTCTTTACGGCGATCGCAGCCGTTGCTCCTGCGCAGGACGATGATCCGAAGAAGCCTCCAGAGGTGAGCTCGTCCATCCTCGGAGGCCTCAAGTTCCGTAACATCGGCCCGGCTATGATCAGCGGCCGAATCTCCGATTTCGCCGTCAATCCAAAAAATAGTGCTGAGTACTACGTTGCCGTAGCGTCAGGCCACGTCTGGAAGACGACGAACGCCGGCACGACGTGGCAGCCGGTCTTCGACGGTCAGCCGTCATACTCGATCGGCGTGGTCGTACTCGACCCGAAGAACCCCCATACCGTTTGGGTCGGAACGGGCGAGAATAACAGTCAACGCTCCGTCGGGTTCGGCGATGGAGTGTATCGCTCGGACGATGGCGGGAAGTCATGGAAGAACATGGGACTGAAGAAGTCCGAGCACATCGGCCGCATTCTGATCGACCCCAGGAATTCGCAAACGATCTATGTCGCGGCCCAGGGGCCGCTCTGGTCGGCGGGGGGTGATCGGGGGTTGTACAAGTCGACGGACGGCGGAGCGACATGGAATGCGACGCTGAAGATGCCGAACGAGCACACCGGCGTGGCCGATGCGGCGATGGATCCGCGCGACGCCAACATCCTCTACGCGGCGTCGTACCAACGCCGTCGACACACGTGGACGCTGATCAATGGAGGCCCGGGGTCGGGCCTTCACAAGTCGACCGATGGCGGAGCCACCTGGAGACAACTCAAGAGCGGGCTTCCTTCCGGCGATCTGGGCAAGATCGGCGTGGCCGTTTCCCCGGTCGATCCGGACGTTGTCTACGCCACGATCGAGGCGCAAGGAGAGGCCGGCGGCATCTTCCGCTCCACGGACCGTGGTGAAACGTGGGAGCGGCGCAATCCCTTCATTGACACACAGATGTACTATGGCGAGATCTTCTGCGACCCGGCCGACGTGGACCGCATCTATGTAATGGCGACGGTACCGCGCGTCTCGACCGACGGCGGAAAGACGCTCGACCGCTGGCTGAACAACACCGTACACGTCGATTGCCACGCCGCGTGGATCGACCCCGACAATCCGCGTCACATGCTGCAGGGGAACGACGGCGGCATCTACGAGAGTCATGACCGGGGGCAGACATGGCGGTACATCCAGAACCTGCCGGTGGCGCAGTTCTACCGCGTCAGCGTCGACAATTCGACGCCCTTCTACTACGTCTACGGCGGTACGCAGGACAACAACACCGTTGGTGGTCCGTCGCGCACGACAAGCGCGAACGGGATCCAGAACAGCGACTGGTTCATCACCATCGGCGGCGACGGATTCAAGACGCAGATCGACCCTACGAACCCGGCCATTGTGTACTCGCAGTATCAGTACGGCGGACTCGCGCGCTTCGACCGAACCACGGGCGAACTGCTCGACATCCGACCGATCGAAGGCAAGGGCGAGCCGCCGTTGCGATGGAATTGGGACGCGCCGCTGATCATCAGTCCGCACAACCCCGCCCGGCTCTACTTCGGAGCGAACCGACTGTACCGCAGCGACGACCGGGGTGAGTCATGGACCCCGATGAGCGGCGATCTGACGCGCCAGCTTGACCGGAACCAGTTGCCCGTGATGGGCAAGGTGTGGGGGGTCGACGCGGTCGCGAAGAACGCGAATACCGCCATCTACGGGAATATCTCGTATGTCAGCGAGTCGCCGCTCAAGGAGGGGCTCATCTATGTCGGCACGGACGACGGGCTCGTGCAAGTAACGGAAGACGGTGGCAAGACGTGGAAGAAGATCGAGACGTTCCCCGGCGTTCCAGAGCGGACGTACACGTCCACGGTGTTGGCCTCGCGTCACGACCTGAACACCGTCTACGCGACGTTCGACAATCACAAGATGGGTGACTTTCTGCCGTATGTGCTGAAGAGCACGAACAAGGGTGCGTCGTGGACAGCCATCGCATCAGACCTACCGAAGACCGGCATGGCTCTCATCATCGTTGAAGACCCTGTGAGCAAAGAGATGCTGTTCGTCGGGACGGAGTTCGGGGTTTTCGTCACGCTGAACGGCGGGAAGAAGTGGATCCAACTGAAGAGCGGATTGCCGGCGATCCCGATCCGTGATATTGCCATTCAAGAGCGGGAGAACGATCTGGTCTTGGCGTCATTCGGCCGGGGCTTCTACATTCTGGACGACTATACCCCGTTACGGTCGCTGTCCGACGACCTCGTCAAGAAAGAGGCCCACATCTTCCCGGTCAAGGACGCTTTCACGTACATCGAACGGTCGCCGTTAGGTGGCGACGGAAAGGGTTCGCAGGGAGATGCACACTTCACCGCGGATAATCCACCGCTCGGGGCGACGATCACGTACTACCTCCGTGAGGAAGCAAAGACGAAGAAGAAGCAACGTCAGGACCGCGAGAAGGAGTTGGAGAAGGCGGGCAAGCCGGTGCCGTATCCGACGCCCGAACAATTGCGGGCCGAGGACGATGAAGAAGCACCGGCCGTCTTCCTGGTCTTCGCTGATGCAGCGGGCAACGTGGTCCGACGGCTCAAGGCGAACAACGCCGCGGGTGTGCAGCGCACCACATGGGACCTGAAAATGCCTTCCACGCGGCCGGTCTCGGCGACATCGGATGGAAGCGGCTCAGGCTGGTTTGTGGTACCGGGAACGTACTCCGTGATGGTCGTTCTGCGTCAGGAAGGAAAAGAGCGCGTCTTGGCGGGGCCCGTGACGTTCACGGCCAAACCTTTGCAGCAGCCGACGATCCCTGCGAGCGATCCAGCGGCCCTGGCTGCATTCCGGGAGAAGGCAGCGTCATTACAGCGCGCGATCCAAGCGGCCGGAGAGGTGCTGCGTGACGCGAGGAACCGCGTGAAGGCCATGCAGGCGGCGATGGTGCAGACTGCAGGCAATACGTCGGCGTTGCACGAACGGTCGCTACAGGTGGAGGCGCGGCTGACGGCCATTCAGCGTGCGATGTCGGGTGACGAGACGATCTCGCGCCGGAATGAAAATCCTCCGCCTACGATCGAGGGGCGGCTGGATGCGGTGACGAGTGCCTTCTGGTCGTCGACCGCGGGTCCGACCGGGACTCAATTGAAGGCGTTCGACATCGCATCAGAAGCGTTCGCCGCTGAACTGAGCAAACTCAAAGAGGTCGTCCAGAAGGAGCTGCCCGCGATCGAGCAGGAACTGGATGCCCTCGGTGCGCCGCACACCCCGGGGAGGATGCCGGAGTGGAAGAAGGAATAAGCGAAAGATGAGAAGGAAAGGGATGAGGAAGCGGCAAGATCGCAGGTGAGAGACGGCAGCGACCATCAATGGCCATGCCCCCGGAGGTTCCTGGGGGCATGCTGTTTTCCTGAGTCATCCATTGTGCTTTCTCTATTCCTCTTTTCTTTTCACTTCATACTTGTCTTTCCACCAGCGCATCAATCGCTCCTTAATGGATCCCTCGGCGCCCATATCGGTGGGATCGTAGTAGACACGGTCCTTGAGCGCGTCGGGGAGGTATTGCTGCTTGGTGAAGTGTCCGTCGAAGTCGTGACCGTAGCGGTAGCCGGATGCGTAGCCAAGGTCTTTCATCAGCGCGGTGGGGGCGTTCCGGATGTGGAGCGGCACGGGAAGGTTCGGCTTGGTGCGCACATCTTCGAGGGCGGCTTCGACGGCCATGTAGGAGGCGTTGCTCTTTGGCGCGGAGGCGAGATACGCGGCCGCCTGCGCGAGGATGATGCGTCCTTCGGGCATTCCGACAACGTCAATGGCGTTGAAGCAAGCGACGGCCAACGAAAGGGCTTGCGGGTCGGCGTTCCCAATGTCTTCCGATGCGAGGATGATCATTCTCCGGGCGATGAACTTGGGGTCCTCGCCGGCGTCGATCATCCGGGCCATCCAGTAGAGCGCACCGTCGGGGTCGCAACCGCGCAGGCTCTTGATGAAGGCCGAGATAATGTCGTAGTGCTGCTCACCCTCCTTGTCGTACAGCGACGCCGACCGCTGATACGCCTGTTCCACATGCCGGCGAGTGACCGTCGCCGGATGATGTGGAGCGGCGCCCGAAAGCCGTACGGAGAGTTCGATGGCATTCAGCAGCTTTCGCGCATCTCCACCCGAAAGCAACAGCAAGAGCCTGCGGTCCTCGAAGTCGACCTTCAACTCCTTCAAGACCACGTCTTCGCCGAGGGCACGGTCGAGGATGTGCTCCAGGTCTTCCGAGGTCAGTGATTGTAGGATGCAGACCTGCGAACGCGAAAGGAGAGGCGCGATGACCTCGAACGACGGATTCTCGGTCGTGGCGCCGATCAGCGTGAGCGTTCCGTCTTCGACGGCGTGCAACAGCGCATCCTGCTGTGCCTTGTTGAAGCGATGGATCTCGTCGATGAACAGCAGGGTCGGCTTGTGGAAGGCCCTGAGGTTCTTCTCCGCTCGCGAGATCACATCACGGACTTCTTTGACGCCGGCGGCCACGGCGCTCAACTGCTGAAAATCCGCATTCACCTTGCCTGCGATCAGCCGGGCCAGCGTGGTCTTTCCCACGCCCGGAGGTCCCCAAAAGATCATCGACCCGACCTCTCCTCGGTCCAACAGCACACGCAACGGTTGCCCTTCACCCAGCAGGTGCTTCTGTCCGACGAATTCCTCGAGCCTTGACGGCCGCAGGCGTTCAGCAAGGGGCGCTGAGCGGGGAACGGGGCGGGGATCGGTTGCGAAGAGGTCGGACATGAAGCTGAGGTCAGAGCTCAGAGGCCAGAAGTTAGGAATCTGAAGTCAGTGGTCAGTGATCCATCATCAGTGAACCGTGCCGAGGAAGTACGGCGGTTAGGACTTCTGGTTCAGATGTACCATGTGCCAGCCTCTGAGCATCTGTTTGGCGTTTGGAGCCTACTTGATGCTATCTTCCTTCTGTACCCGATACTGGGTCTCGCCGGGACGGATCATGCCGTACTTCTCCCGCGCGATCGTTTCGATCGTCTTCTTATCACCCTGGAGCGCCTTGATCTGCGCGCGCAACGAGTCGTTCTGGAGCTCTGTCTGACGCACCCGATCGCGCATCTCCCGTTCTTGCAGTTCCAATCGGATGCGGGCAATCACCCCTTTGTTATCGAAGAGCAGATAGAGCACGAGGATGCTCGCGCCGATGATGATCAGCGTGCGACGCTTGTTCTTTGCGGCAGACCTGGCGATTGACCGGAGCCATTTGCGCGTATCGGCCGGGCGGTAGAAGTCCATGGCGAATCAAACGTGCCAAATGTCCAAACGTCCCCAACCCCAGACAATCCGCCAGGATTCCAACCGATCCAAATGAAGAATTCGAATAAGCAGATTCATGACGATCGGTACCACGCGTTCTTCGGGCGGAAGGTGGTCTTGAGGCGGCGGGACTGTCTGTGGCGTTCGATGGCGAGAGCGATGAGGCGGTCGAGCAACCGAGCGTAGGAAAGCCCGCTTGCCTCCCACAGCTTAGGATACATGCTGATCGGCGTGAAACCGGGGATGGTGTTGATCTCGTTCAAGAACACTTCGTTCGTTCTTCTGTTCACGAGAAAATCGACGCGCGCCATGCCTGCTCCGTCCAGTGCCTTGAAGGCCTGGACCGCCAAGTCGCGCACCTTTCGGTCGATCGAGGCATTCAGCTTCGCGGGGATCTCGGCTCGCGACTTGCCGTCGATGTATTTGGCATCGTAGTCGTAGAACTCGTTCGACGGTATGATCTCTCCCGGCACCGACGCCATCGGGTCGTCATTGCCGAGGACGCTCACTTCGATCTCTCGCGCGAGCGGCACGGCCTGTTCGACAAGGACCTTCCGGTCGTACTGCAACGCCAGCGTGATCGCCTTGAGGAGCTCATGGCGGTTGTGCGCCTTTGAGATACCGATGCTCGACCCGGCATTGGCGGGCTTGACGAAGACGGGATACGTCAAGGTTCCTTCGATCGCCGCGAGGCAGCTGCTTCGCTGAGTCCGGTATTCCCGCGCGGTGAACCAAATGGCGGTCGTCACCGGGATGCCCGCCTGACGCAGCAGCTGCTTCTGCACCACCTTGTCCATTCCCACCGACGAACCCAGCACGCCGGCACCGACATAAGGAATGTCGGCCAGCTCTAGCAACCCTTGGATCGTCCCATCTTCGCCGAACGTGCCGTGGAGAACGGGGAAGACCACATCGATCGGCTTTCGCCGGGAGGCACCGTTCACGGGCGTGAGTCCACGCCTACGCGGGTCGGGAAGGAGAAGATGTTCAGGGACGTTGACCAGCGGATCTCCATCCTTCAACAGCTTCAGGGCGCGAGGTCCGGATAGCCAACGGCCGTTCGGAGCGATGCCGATCGGCACAACGACGTACTTGCGCGGGTCAAGCGCCCGCATCACGCCGGTGGCGGAGACAAGCGAGACCTCGTGCTCAGCGGAGCGACCGCCGAAGATGACACCGATGCGGAGACGGGGCATGGGGGAGCGGAAGGAAGAAGGGGTCAGAAGCCAGAGATCAGATGTCGGTGATCAGTGACCAGGGACCGGTGATCAGCTATCAGTAGTCAGTTGTGGACATGGGACGTTCGGTTGAGAACAAGGAGCATTTGATTCCTTCGTGGAGCCATCTCATCTGTCGGTTCTCGTGGCGCCGCCACGACCGCAGCGTATCAAGGGTTGTGATGCTTGAAAGATTGCAAGAGCCGCGCCTGCCTGCCGGACTTCAGCAAGCTCAGTCGAGCCGGAAGTAGGCCGTTGGCGCAACGAGGCCACCTCGTGGAAAGAGGTTGCTTCTGTATCAGCCACGCGTCCACAAGGGCGAAGGCCTCGGTGTGGGGCTTGCATTACGCAGCGTCCAGACTCTTTATGCTCCTTGTGGCTACGCCTTTCTTCTGGAATAGGGATGCATCCTCATTAGCTCTGCCACATCCACCTCAGGCAATGGCAGAGGCCCGCCCAGCAGCCGTGCAAGAAACTCGATCTGTGCTGCATGCTCCAGTTTCTCCATGAGAAGATACGCTTCTCGCAGCGTTTGTGCCCATGTGACGGCGCCATGGTTGGCCAACAAGGCCGCATGCGATGTGGCCAGATGGGGTGCCAGCGCGGCGCCGACGGCCTCAGTCGATGGCATCGCGTAGGACACCAACGGAACGACGCCGAGCGCGAGAATGACCTCCGGCAGCACATTCGGGCTGAGACATTGACCGCTGGCTGCCAGCGCGGTCGCGTACGGCGGATGGGCATGTACGACCGCCTTGATGTCAGGACGGGTCCGATAGATCGCCAGATGCATCGAAAGTTCCGACGACGGACGCTTGACGCGCGAGACGACCGTTCCATCCATCCTGACGGTCACGACGTCGCGAGGCGTGATCTCCCCTTTGCTCTTGCCGCCCGCCGTGATCAGAACGGTCTTGGCATCCTTGCGGACGCTTACGTTGCCGTCGAGAGCAGAGACAAGCCCTTTGTCAGCCAGGCGACGCGAAATGCGGGAGATATCAACAGCCAGGCTCATGACCAGGATGAGGGAATGATCCAAATCTCCAGACCCCAAGACTCCAGACCAACGGTCAAACGGCAAAGCACCCCAACGGGAAGCTGGGGCGTCAGACAGGATTCGACGCTGAGATCCCGGCGCGGGAGAGGATCTCGGGAACGATCTCGTACTTCTTGAATGGCGGCATCAGGTAGACGCCGGCCACGTGCGTACGAGCCTGCGAAAGGAACTTCACCGCGATCTCAATGCCGAGATCCTGCGCTCGCTTTCCCGCGGCGCGGAATTCTGCGCGAATGCCGTCGGGGATCGTCATGCCGGGTATCTCGTTATGCAGGAACTCTGCGTGCTTGGCTCCTCGGAGCGGCAACACGCCGAGCATCACCGGCACCCTCAACCGCTCGGTATGCTTCAACAGTCGCTCCAGCGTCTCCATTTCGTAGATCGGCTGGGTGTACACAAGCTGCGCTCCGGCCTCCACTTTTTTCTCGAGCCGGGCCATCTCCAGGTCAAAGTCCCGCGCTCGCGCGTTCACGGCGCATGCGATGAGAAACGCCGTCGGCTGGCCGATTGAGTTACCCATCAGATCGTAGCCGCCGTTCATCGACTTCGCGGCCCGGATGAGTCCGGACGAATCGATATCGAACACGGAGGTCGCCTGCGGAAAGTCTCCGACATTGGTCGGGTCGCCGGTGATGAATAGCATGTTTCGCAGGCCGAGGGCGTGGGCGCCCAGCAGTTCCGCCTGCAGGCCGATCATGTTCCGGTCGCGCGTGGCCAGGTGCGTCATGGTTTCAATGCCCGTCTCGCGCTGGACGAGGGCCGACAGGGCGATGGAGGACATTCGCAGGCGTGCTCGAGCTCCGTCAGTGATGTTGATGGCGTCGACGCCCGAGCGATGGAGATACCGGGCGCCTTCGATGACGGAGGTCATGTCGAGCCCGCGAGGCACGTCCAGCTCAACCGAGACAAGGAATCGCCTGCCCAGATGCGCGGCGAATCGTGAGCGCTCGACGCTGCCCGCCACGATCTCGGGCATTTCTTCGGCGGCGCTCGCAGTCCTTGCCGAGATGCGCGGCAGGCGCTGCGCTTCAGGCATGGTTTGGAACTCATCGACGACGCGGCGCATCTCGCGGATGTGAGCCGGCGTCGAGCCGCAGCAGCCGCCGACAAGCGTCACGCCCGCCTGCAGCAGCTCGCGTGCATACTGTCCGAGATACTCGGGCGAAGCATGGTAGAGCGCCCGGCCATTCAGCAGCGTGGGAATTCCTGCGGCCGGCTGGGCCGACAGAAAGACCCCCTCTTTGTGCATCGACCGGATGATGCTGAACATCCGTTGTGGACCGACAGTGCAATTGGCCCCGACAACGTCGGCTCCTTTGGCCAGCAGATGTTCGGCCACTTCGACGGGGAAGGTACCGGACAGGATGGCTCCATCCTCCGGGAAGGTCTTCTGAGCGACGATCGGGAGGTCGGTCACTTCCTTCGCGGCGTCGAGCGCTTCGTCCAACTCATGAAGGCTGGCAAAGGTCTCGAGCATGATAAGGTCCACCCCCGCGCGCACGAGCACTTCGATCTGACGACGGAAGGCGTCGCGCGCCTCCAATTGCTTGAGTTTGCCGATCGGTTCGAGCAGCTTACCCGTGGGACCGACAGAGCCTGCCACATACGCACGATCACCTGCGGCCCGGCGAGCGATCTCGACGGCATGACGGTTGATCTCCTCCGCCCGGTCGTCCAAATGATACTGGGCCAGACGTAATCGGTTGCCCGACGAGGTGTTCGTCTGAAGGATCTCCGCGCCCGCTTCGAGATACTCGCGGTGGATCCGCTCGACGATGTCGGGATTGCGCAGGTTGTGGATCTCGCGCGGCAGCTCCGGGTACTCGTACAGGTCGAGCATTGTGCCCATCGCTCCGTCGCAGAGGATGGGACCCTGAAGCAGGCGTTGTCGGAAGTCGGTGCGCATCCGCTCGGTGGAAGAGGTGAACCGCAAAGACCCAACGTCGCAAAGAGAGTCGATGTTCCGTCCAGCGTCTCTGCGCCTTTGCGGTGAAAGTTCTTGTTTATGAAGCGGCGCGGATGGCCTCCGCCAACTCCCGCGGGGTCCAATCGTTGCCGGTGAAGACCTTCACGAGACGTCCGTCGGCGTCGATAACGACCGTCCGGAGATTGTGGTCGATCACGCCGGCTTCGTTCTCGGCGAAAAAGAGTCCGAATCCGGCCAAGAAGTCGGCAAGGGTCGCTTTCGGCGCGGTCGCGAAGGTCCACGTGTTCAGGTCGGCACCGTGGCTGGTGGCATAGGCCTTCAGCACCGGCGGAATGTCTCGGTCGGGGTCGAACGAGACCGACAGCAGGTGCCACTCCCCATCGAGGGCCCGATTGCGCTTGAGCGAATGCTGAGCATCGGCGAAGTGGTCCGTCATCCGGATGCAGAAATCGGGAAGCGGACAGAGTGTATAGATGAACGTTGCCGCCACAACCTTGCCTCGGAGCGACGAGAGACGGAACGTACGCCCTTCGTGGTCGGTCAGAGCGATGTCGGGCAGGCGGTCGCCGATCTGAAAGGGTTCGACGGTGGAGATCTGGTCAGGCCGAAGAACGGCCGCCGGACCGCGACCGGCCACAGCGATCCCTTCGAGCCATGACTCATGTCGACCGACGACGAGCGTTCCCGTGATCGTATCGCCCGGGGCGAGTCCAGCAAAGAGCGTCGTGTCCTTGATGCGGAACGGCATCGTCATCGCGTCCATGAAACCAGGGATCTCGTCATGAGCCACGAACAGGCGGCTTCTCTCACGGTCGATCTTCGTGACGGTCCCGGTGACGGGGTAGGTGACGACCTCGGGACGTTCCTCGGACCCGGAACATCCGGCCAGGAGCGCCGCCGCGATCATGACGGCAAACGTGCGCATGTCAGAGCAGGTCCTCGAAGGTGCCGCGCGGCCGGACCAACCGCACACGATCACCGTTCACCAGCACTTCCGCGGGCCTCGGACGGGCGTTGTAGTGAGAGGTGTTGACGAAACCGTATGCTCCGGCGGTCAGAACGGCCAGCAGGTCTCCTTGCGAGGGTCTGTTCATGACCCGATCGCGCGCCATGAAGTCGCCCGTTTCGCAGACCGGACCGACGACGTCGGCCGTCAGTTGGTCGTATGTCGTGATGGACGCCGGTACGATCTGATGGTAGGCATTATAAAGACTCGGACGGAGCAGGTCGGTCATGGCTGCGTCGACGATGACGAACTTTTTGGCGCTGTTCTCTTTGATGTAGAGGACCCGCGTCAACAGCGCTCCGGCGTCGGCAACGATGGAACGACCCGGCTCGATCCAGAGCGCTCCCCCGAGCGGCTCCAGCAAGGGCCGCACTTCGGCCAAGATCTCGGCGGGTGACGTGACGGGTTCGACGGCATTGCCCTCGAGCGGCAGCGCTTCGTGCCGGATGGCGTTGACGTACCGCACTCCGAACCCGCCGCCAAAATCGATGTGCTGGAGGTTGATGCCTTCGGCGCGCATCTTCGGCACGAACGACGCAATGAACTCGGCCGCCGCGACGAACGGCTCCGATCTGGTGATCTGCGACCCGACGTGGACATGGATGCCCGTGATGTCGATGCCCGGCAGCGTCTTCGCCAAGGCATAGACCTGCGGCGCCTGTGAGGCTTCGATCCCGAACTTGTTGGTCGCGAGCCCTGTCGTGATGTACGGATGACTCTGCGCGTCGATATCGGGATTGATCCGCAGCGAAATGCGGGCCGTCGTGTTGCGGCGGAGCGCTACGAGCGAAAGCAACTGCAACTCGGCGACCGACTCGACGTTGAACAGGCGCACGCCGTGGTCAAGCGCATACGCCAGTTCGTCCTCACGCTTGCCGACGCCGGCAAAAGCGATACGGTCAGGCGTGAATCCGGCCTGCATGGCCAGAAAGACCTCTCCGGCCGACACCACATCGGCCCCGGCCCCTTCGGCGGCCAGCATCTTGAGGACCGACATGTTTGAATTGGCCTTCAGGGCATAGCATACGAGGCTGTCGAGGCCGGACATCGCGTTGGCGATCGCTCGATAATTGTCGAGGATGCGGTTCTTGCTGTAGATGTACAGCGGCGTGCCGTACTCCTCGGCCAGCTCCCGAACGGGAACCTCCTCACAGTACAACTCGTGCTCGCGGTATTCGATGGTGCTCATGCGGGCTGGGTGATGGTGGGTACTGAGAAGTGCTTCAGCAGGGCATCGGCCAGCGGCTTGGCGCCGAAACGGAATGCATCGATGGCAGGCAGTCCCGTTTCGCGCTCGATGCGCGCGCTCCAGGAGCGCGACTCGGCGTCGGTCAGGCCGATGGAATTGACGCCGACTCCCACGACCTTCGACGTCTTGAAGTGCGACATGACCCGCTCGTGCAGTTTGATTGCAGCCGGCAGCGTCGGCAATGTGACGCCGTAATCGTCCTTGATGCGGGTCGGCTGGTGACAGAGAATGAACGCATCGGGCATCGAGCCGTGGATCAAACCGAGCGTCACGCCCGAATAGGCCTGGTGCGTCAGCGCCCCTTGGCCTTCCACGAAAATGTACTCGGACCCCTCTTCGATCGAACGGTCGATCTCTCGTTCGATGCACCCGGCCGTGTAGTCGCTGATGATCGAATCGACGGCAATGCCGCGCCCTCGAATGAGCATGCCCGTCTGGCCGGTGGCGATGAAGTCGGTCTTCAGCCCGCGCGCACGGAATTCCTTCACCATCTCCAGCATCACCGTCATCTTGCCGATGTTGCAATCGGTGCCGACCGCCAGTACGACCTTCGCCTTTCTTGTCGTCCATGAGGCCTTTGGGATCACCTCCGACTCGGGAGGTATTCGCCGGTAGTCGGTGATGGTCACGCCATGCTGTGCAGCCAACGCGACGAGGTCGGAATCGTCAGTGAGGAGCGTGTGCAGTCCGCTGAGAATGTGGAGGCCCGCCTTGATCGCAGCGCCGATATCGGCCTTCCAAGCGTCGGGCAGTCGTCCCCCCGGCGGTGCGATGCCGATGAGCAGATGCGTCGGTTTGAGCGCGAGCCCATCCTGGATCGAACGAATGACGGGAATGTCTCCGCCATAACCCAGCACCTCCTGGGCGGTCATGCCTGCTTTCGTACTGTCGATGACGGCTACAACACGGTCGCGCAGGTAAGCGATGGCCCCATTGGCCGTCTTGGAGCGGAGCGGAGAGAACTTACCTTCGGCGAGGACGAGCAGTCGTCGGGAGTCCGGATTCATATGAGCCACTGGACCAGAAGGTTGTATGGCTCCTGCAGCCAGGCCCGGGCCGCGCCGAACGCCGCCTGGAATGGCTCCCAACGCATGGCGAGCAGGAGGATGAGGATACCCATGAGACCGATCTGACGGTAACCATTCGCGATGCGCTCCGGGAGGAGGGACGCGAGAATGTGCGAGCCGTCGAGCGGCGGCACCGGTAGGAGATTGAACAAGGCGAGAACGATGTTGATCGGGATCCCGACCGAAAGCATGTTGAGCGCCACTTCGGCGGCGTAGCCCGGCATCGTGTCGCCGTCGAACGATCCCGCCTGGACCACATGATAGAGCACCGCGAAGGCGATCGCACAGAAGAAGGCGACGACGAGGTTTGAGATCGGTCCGATCGCCGAGACCAGTATGTCGTCGCGCCGCGGATTCCGGAAATAGGAAGCATTGACGGGGACCGGCTTCGCCCATGCGAGGAAGAACGAGGCGCCCGTCATCACGAGCACGGCCGGGAGCAACACCGAACCGACAGGGTCAATATGCGGAAGGGGATTGAACGTGATCCGGCCGGCATCGCGGGCCGTCGGGTCGCCGAGACGCAGCGCCATCCACCCGTGCGCCACTTCGTGGACGATCACGGAGAAAAGGAGAATGGGGATGATGTGAAGGTTTTCCAATGGCTCTCAGAAACTACATTGCCACAAAAGGCACAAAGAGCACAAAGAGGAGACTTGTGTCCTTTGGGCTATTTGTGGCAGTTGCGCCAATACCACTTACAAGAAGCCAAAAAATCAGCCGGAATTCAAGGATTCGTGAGGACGAGGGGGCAAGCGGGGGATATGGTGGTGGGGGGTGAGTCTGGATACAGCGTTGTTCCACAGTTCGCGTGATTTGTAGTGGTCATCCGGCGGTGTAATGGGGAAGGTGATGGAGGGAGGATTCGCTGGTCACGCCCGGGGATGGAATGTCCGGTGTACTTCCTTGAGATACTCGCGGTCGATGTGGGTATAGATCTCGGTGGTCGAGATGTCGGCATGGCCGAGCAGTTCCTGGACGACGCGCAGGTCGGCTCCGCCTTCGAGCAAGTGGGTGGCAAACGAATGCCGAAAGGTGTGAGGATGGACCTCTTTCTGGATCCCGGCGGAGGCTGCATATTTTGACACGATCGACCAGATCGTCGTCCTGCTCAGCCGACCTCCCCGGCCGTTGAGAAAGAGGATATCCTTTGAGCGCCCTTTTGCGGCAAGCGTGATGCGTGTTCGCTTGCGATAGGTCGCGATCCACTCCAGCGCCGACCGGCCGATGGGAACGATGCGCTCTTTCGAGCCCTTGCCGAAAACGCGGATGATCCCTTCTTCGAGGATCAGGTCCGACTGTCGCAAGCCGATCAGTTCGCTGACGCGGAGGCCGCAGGCGTATAGCGTCTCGAGGATCGCGCGGTCGCGGATGCCAAGCGGCCGTGATGTGTCGGGCTGGATGAGGACCGCGTCGATCTCGGGGATCGTCAGCACGTCGGGCAGGTCGCGTCCCTTGCGTGGACCGTCAACCAGTTCGGTCGGGTCCGAGGGAACGAGTCCCTCGGAAGCAAGGAACTTGTGCAGGCCGCGGACGGCGGAGAGCATGCGCGCTTGCGTCCTCGGCGTACGTCCCTTGGCGTGAAGGTCCTGCAGGAATCCCGACACGAGTTCGAGCGTCACCCGTTCGGCCCGGTCGCAGTCCTTCGAGACAAGATAGTCGCGGTAGCGCGTGAGGTCGAAGCGGTACGATGCAAGCGTGTTCGCGGAGAGCCCCCGTTCGACCCGCAGGTAGGTGAGATAGCCGCCGATCTGGCGTTCGAGTCGCGGCGACGCCGGTGCCGGAGTACGAGGCATGGGGAGATCAGGCGCTTTCGGCGGCTTTGCGGAAGCTCGAGACCAGGAGCCCGACGATGATCGTCACGGTAACGCCGGCCATCGTGTACCAGGTCCAAGCCACCAACCGCAGGGTGATCACTGCAACCATGCCCAGGATGCCGGCGGCGAAGGCAACAAGCGCCGTCCGCTGATCGGGCGTCTTGAACAGCATGCCGAGGAGAAAGGTCCCGAGCAAGCCGCCGTAGGTGAACGAGGCGATGCTGAGCGCCAGTTCGACGACCGTCTGACTGCTGTTCATGAAGAGGATGGCTGAGCCGACAAGCACGAGCGCGAACACGATCGTCATGATCCGGGAGACGAGCAGGGCCCTCTCTTCGCTGACGCGGCCTGCCGGTCTTAGAAGGTCCATGACGACGGACGAAGCCATGGAACTCATCGAGCCCGACAACGTGGAGAGCGCGGCCGCGAGCAATCCGGCAATGATGATGCCCGAGAGCCCGGCCGGAAGACCTTCGATGATGAATTTCGGGAAGATCTCATCCGAGCGCGTAAGGCCGAGGTCGCCGACCGTCGCTCCGCCGTAGTGGCCGTAGAGGAAGAGGCCCAGCACGAGGAACATGGCGAACTGCACGACGATGATGATGCCGCTGCCGACGAGGGCCTTGCGTGCAGCAGCGAGCGACTGTGTCGCCAGCACGCGCTGGACGATCAGCTGGTCGGTGCCGTGCGAGGCCATTGACAGGAAGGCACCTCCGAGCAGTCCGGCCAACAGCGAGTACGGCTCGGAAAAGAACCCTTCCACGCTTCCCCAATGGATGACGGCGAATTTCCCCTTTTTCGCCGCAAGAGCCGAGATCCCCGACCAGCCGTCGGGGTGGCCACCGACGAGATAGATCATCGCCGCAATCGCTCCGCCGAGATAGATGATCATCTGGATGGCGTCGACCCAGACGACGCCGCGTACTCCGCCGATCGAAGTATAGGCGAGCGCCACGACGGCGAGGATCGCGATGGCGGCCGCATCATCGACATCGAGGATCAGCTTCAGCGGGATGGCCGTTGCGAAGAGTCGAACGCCGTCGGCGGCGATGCGGGTGAACAGGAACACGACGGAAGCCGTGCGACGGGTCGTCGGCCCGAAGCGTGACCCGAGGAATGCGTAGGCCGTCGTGAGTTCGCCGGCGAAGTAGCGTGGAAGGAAGAGCGAGGCGACGACGATGCGTCCGAGAAGATAGCCGAACGTGACCTGCAGAAATCCGAGGTCGGTGAGATAGGCGAGGCCGGGAATACTGATGAAGGTCAGTGCGCTTGTCTCGGCGGCGACGATCGAGAAACAAACGATCGGCCAAGGGATCCCCTCGCGGCCGAGGAAGTAGTCGCGCGTCGTCGCCTGGCGGCCCCCCTGCCAGATGCCGAACGCGGCAATGCCGGCGATGTAAGCAATGACGATGGCGTAGTCAACGGGCGTGAATCCCACGGGAGGCCTCGTTCAACTTGGGGAGGAAGCCGCGGACGGGGCCGCGGGATAACGAGGATGCGCGTCAGGCCTTGACGGCCTTGGCAACGGTGTCGTAGATCTGGAACGCGCGATCGAGGTGTGAGATCTTGATCAGCGTCAGGACCTTCTTATGGAGGCCGGCCAACTTGACCACGCCGCCGTGTTCACGCATCTTTCGTTCGGCGATCAGGAGGGCGCTGAGGCCGCTGCTGTCGCAGAATTCCACCTCGCTCAGGTCGACGACGAGTTGCTTGGTCTCGGGAGTGCAGAGGATGAGGAACTCACCCTTCAACTCGGGTGAGACCGACGCGTCGAGCTTACGCTCCTTGACCTTCAGAACGGTTGCGTGACCCTGTTTCTTGACGTCGAAGTTCATGGCGTCATAGCATGTCCAGACAGCGCATAAAGCTTTGGTACGAGGGTCCGGGTGTCGTGGCGGCGGTCCGGATCTGAAGATTGTAAAAGTCGTCGGCGTTGTCTTTCGAGAAACTCACCCGCAGCCCGGCCCCCGATTCGCGGCAAAGGAATGCCGACGGCAGGGAGAACTCGGTGTTCAGGTCGAACGCCGCATCAAAGGTACTCGATTTGAGACGCCGAATCAACGCCGACCGGGGGGTGAACCACGAGGTGATCTCGGTCGGGGAGTACGTGACGATCCGTGCCGCCGTCATCGGTGGGAGAAGGTTGCGCAGGTCTTCGCGGACGAGGACGGTCGTGGAGCCGTTGGCGTACCGTCGCGTAAGATACCGCAGGATCATCTCGGCGATCCCCGTGTCGACCGGCCGGTCGGGAAACACGACGAGCGCCTTCCGGGACCGGGTGACGGCATCTGAAAAGCGCATCGGAGCGTCAGCGCGCTTCCGGAAATGGAAGCGCGCGTACGTCAGGCCGATCGAGCGTCGCAGATCCTCAAACATGGATCATTCGTACCGCGCCTTCAACGCCTCGAGCATCCGGGTCATGAAGGCCTTGTCGAAGAAATAGTACCGGAATTCGATCCCGCCGCGCAGGTAGCGGTCGGTCTTCTCGCTTCCGCCGGAGATCCCCTCGAACCGGTCGGTGTTCGACAGCACGAGCTCGCCGTTCAACGTGACGGAGAAGAACTCGCTGAAGAAGTAGTCGAAGCCGCCGCCCACCATGTAGTTGAAGTCGCCGAGCGATATGTTGGCCCCCGTGATCGGGACCCCTTTGTCCGTCCGAGGGTCAAAGATGATGTATCCGACGCCGCCCATCAGGAATGGATTGAAGGTACTGTTGGGCATCAGATGGACGGAGACGTAGCCGTTCAGGGTCGCGAAGGTGGTCAGGCCCGGGGTCTTCGCCGTCAGGGCTGAACCGTTGGCCATGACCGTGCCAACCGGGAGTGTGTAGCCGAACTGCCCGATGCCGACGAGCGTGCGAAGTCCCACGTACTGCCATGGAGCGTAGCTGACGGTCAGGGCGCCCCCCATCTGCATCGATTTCTCGGCGACGTCGCCGGAGATCTGATACACCGAGCCGGCGAGTCCGACGCCGAGCTTGTTGGTGCGCATCTGGCCGAAAGCCGCGACGCTGAGGACGGTCACGAGTGTGACCACGATCGCGCTGCGGAGTCGTGTTGTCATGGGTTCCTCTCTCTTCATGGATATGCAGGTTTCACGCTTCGGATGATCTTTCGGCAATGAGCTTCAGGAATGCCGCCTCGTCGATGACGCGGACCCCCAGCTCACGGGCCTTCTTCAGCTTCGAACCGGCGTCCGACCCTGCAACGACGAGGTCGGTCTTGGCGCTGACCGACGAGGCGACCCGACCGCCGAGCTCCTCGATGCGCCGCCTGGCGTCGTCGCGCGTCATCCCTTCAAGGCCCCCGGTCAAGACCACGGTCTTGCCCGCGAACGGACCTGAGGCCGGCCGAGCTTTGCGCTCCGTCCGAACGACGAGTCCGGCAGCCGCTAGTCGCTCCAACAACCGTCGATTGTTCCGGTCGGCGAAGAAGTGCACGATACTCTCCGAGATCCTCGGCCCGATCCCCGGCACTTCGTCAAGATCTCCGTGCGAAAGCGCGAGCAATCGTTCCAACGACCCCGCATGCTCGGCGAGAAGTCTGGCAACCGATTCGCCGACGTGACGGATCCCCAGCGCAAACAGGAGCCGGTCGAACGACCTCGTCCGGCTGCGTTCGATGCCGTCGAGCAGTTTCGCCACGCTGCGCTTCCCCCACCCCTCCAAGGCGGACAGGTCCTCCGCCCGACGGGAGAGCTCGTACAGATCGGCGACGTCCTTGATGAAGCCGCGGGTCACCAGTTCATCGACCACCGCTTCACCGAGCCCTTCGATATCCATCGCCCCGCGCGAACTGAAATGACGGATCCGTTCTCTGATCTGCGCCGGGCACTGCTGATTCTCGCAATAGGTGTTCGCTTCACCCTCGGGCCGATACAGCATCGATCCGCATGACGGACAGCGCTGAGCGAATCGGAAGGGTCTGGTTCCGGCAGGACGACGGGACAGGACCACGCCCGAGACCTTCGGGATGACGTCGCCCCCCTTTTCCACAACGACGGTGTCGCCGACGCGGATATCCAACGAACGAATATACTCTTCGTTATGCAAAGTTGCGCGTGAGACGGTGCTTCCGCCCACAAAGACCGGTTCCAGATCTGCGACGGGTGTGATGGTGCCCACACGTCCGACCTGAAAAACGATGTCCCGAAGCCGCGTTTCGGCCTTTCGGGAGGCGAACTTGAACGCGATCGCCCAGCGCGGGCTCTTTGCGATCGCCCCCAGCCGTTCCTGGTGGCGGAACTCATCCACCTTCACGACGACCCCGTCGATGTCGAACGGCAGGAGGTCGCGGCTGGCTTCCTGTTCCTTCCAGAACTCGACGATCTCCCGAACGCTCGAGCACCGGCGTAGATGCCGGCTGACCGGGAAGCCCATTCGTCGGAGTATTTGCAGGCTGTCATGATGCGTGGTCGGAGGACTCGTCGCCGACCGAAGGCCGTATGCGACGAACTGCAGCGGCCGTTTTGCGACCTCACGAGGATCCTGGAGCTTGAGCGTGCCGGCCGCCGAGTTGCGCGGGTTGACGAACAACTTCTCGCCGGCGGCCTCACGGTCGGCGTTCATCCGCTCAAAGTCGTCGCGGCGCATGTAAGCCTCTCCACGCACTTCAATGCGCCCCTTGACGCCGCTGATCTGCAGGGGTATCGCGCGGATCGTTCGGAGATTCGATGTGATGTCGTCGCCGGTCGTGCCGTCGCCCCGGGTAGCCCCGCGGACGAGCCGACCATCTTCGTAGATGAGACTCACGGCGATACCGTCATACTTCAGTTCGCATACGTACCGTGGAGACTCCGGCGCGAGCCCGGCACGCACGCGTTCATCGAATGCCGCAACGTCGGCCTCGTCGTATGTATTGGCGAGGCTGAGCATCGGTACCTCATGCGTGACAGGAGGAAAGCTCTTCGTCGGCTGGCCTCCAACCCGCTGCGTGGGCGAGTCGGGAGTGACGAGGTCGGGGTATGCCTCTTCGAGCTCGATCAGCTCGCGCATCAGCGCGTCGTACGCCTCATCGTCGATCGAGGGCTGGGCTAGAACATAGTAACGGTGGTCGTGATCGCGAATGGCCGTCCGCAGCTTCTCGATGCGCGTGCGGGCGGAGGTGCGGGTGGGACGGGAGGGCATGGCCGTGCCCCGGCGGTCAGCGCAAGAGGTCGGCAGTGATGACGCTATTGCGGAGCACTGCGCCGCGGCGTCCGAGCGCACCCAGCTCCTTGCCGTTGAGCCGGAAGGTCGCGCCGCCGGCGTTCCCCATCGTCAGCGTGAAACGTTCCCTCGCTTTCCACGTGCGGCGGCGGTTCGGCCCGAACAGGTAGTCTTCCGCGGTGCGCTCGTCGATGACGATATTGATCCAGACCGAATCGATTGTCGTGATCTCGAGCGAAAGGCTGTCGACGGCGGCGTGACGCTCGGGCGGTACGACTGCAAAGCGGGGCAGGGAATCGGTCGGTATGGCGGCCTCGGTCTCGCGGATGACCCGGTCGAACGGGATCTCTCCGGTGGAAACGGGCGAGGACGGATCTGCTCCATTCATCACCAGGAGAGCGGCGATGGCGATCACGATGAGAACGATCGAACCGAGGATATAGGGCCTGACCGCCCGCGAGATCGTTGGAACCGATGCCGCGGCGGCAGCGATCGTTGTCGGGGTGGCCGCATCGCCGCGCGCCACGGGAACGGGCAATGTCGCCCCACCGGCGGCTTCGTATTGACGTAAGACGTCTTCGGGTGACAGGCCGACGGCGGAAGCGTATTCACGAAGGAACGCACGGATGTATGCCTGGGGCAAGGCGGAGAACGAGCCGCGCTCGATCGCCTCCAGGAACCTCTGATTGATGCGCGTTTCGGAAGCGATATCGATCAGCGACACGTTGCGAGCAGCCCGCTGCGTACGGAGTTCCTGTCCGAATTCCTCGAGGGTCATGGAGCGCAAAAAAGATCGAAAGGCGTGCGTCGCGTCAAAGTAAAACAAAATGCTCCGAGGCGCAACGCGACCCGGCTTATGCGGGTCGAACAGACTCGAGCACGGAGCGAAGGGCGCGTCCGAGCTCTTCGGTCTGATACGGCTTCTGCAGGAAGCCGTCGGCGATGTCGATGAGATCGGCGAGGTCGGAGTTCTTGTTGCTGTAGCCTGTGGAAATAAGGACACGGACCGCCGGGTCGATCTCGCGGAGCTTCAGCAGCGTCTCGCGTCCACCCATGACGGGCATGTTGAGGTCGAGGATCACGGCGGCGTAACGGCGGCCGCGCCGGTAGGCGGCGACGGCCTTGCGTCCGCTGTCGACGAAGGTGGTGGCGTAGCCCATGGTGGAGAGCATCCCCCCGATGACGCCGCCGACGTCCGACTCGTCGTCCACGATGAGGATGCGTGCGACCTTGCGTCCGGAGGAGTGCCGTTTCAAAGCGGTCGGGCGTCGTGCGGGTTCTGAAGTCGTGTCGAGAGGGAAGTAGAGCTGGAATTGCGTCCCGCGTCCTTCCTCGCTCTGCACCTGAATATAGCCGTTGTGCCCGTTGACGACCCCGTAGACGACCGACAGGCCGAGGCCTGTCCCTTTGCCCTGGTCCTTTGTCGTGAAGAACGGCTCGAAGATGTGTTGCTGGGTGGCGGCGTCCATGCCGACGCCGTTGTCGGCGACGGTGATCGCGACCATGTCGAGGCCTCGTTGCTCGCCGCCGCGGGGACCTGAGCCATCCGTGCGCCCGGTTGTGACGGTGATGACACCGCCGTCGGGCATGGCGTCGCGGGCGTTGATGAGCAGATTCAGCAGCGCCTGCTGGATCTGTCCGTCGTCGCCGTTGATGAGGCACACCTCGGGCGTGAGCTTTGTGCGAATAGTGATGGTCTTGTCGATGGAACGCTCGAACAGCCGGAGCGTCTCTTCGACGATGTCATTCACGATAATGGGCTTGAACGAAACGCTTGTCTTGCGCGCGAACGTCAGCAGCTGGCGGGTAAGTCCCGCGCCGCGCCGGGCAGCGGTCTCGATGATGTCGACGAACCGGAACCACGGGTCGTTTTTTTTCATCTTCCGCTTCATGATGGCCGTCGAGCCAAGGATCGACGTGAGGATGTTGTTGAAATCGTGCGCGACGCCTCCCGCCAGGTTGCCGATGCTATCGATGCGCTGGGCATGCAAGACACGCGCTTCGAGCCGCTTCTTTTCCGTGATATCACGGGCCACGGCCCGGGCCAGGATCGGACGGCGCGACTCGTCGTAGATGATCGACGTGTTCACGCTGACGTCGATCGGAACGCCGGCGCTCGTCATCATCTGGTCCTCAGCTCCTTCGACCGCCCGTCCTTCCTCGAACAGCAGATGGAGCGTCCGCCGCACGGAAGCGTGCGACGTCGGCGGGTAGAGCTTGAACACCGGATGGCCGACGATGTCCTCTTTGCGGTACTGTAGTCGAAGCGCCTCGGTCTGGTTGCACGAGACGACAATGCCGTCGCGATTGACGATATGGTACATGTCGGGCGAGTGCTCGAACAGGTCCATGTACTGTTCTTCGGACTTGCGGAGACGGAGGAACAGAGCGGCGTTCTCCATCGCGACCCCAACTTGATTCGCGAACGCCGTCATGAGATCGATATGCCGGTTCGTGATGGCGCGCCGATTGGCGCTGGCGACAACGATGATGCCGAAGAACTGGTCCTTCATCATGATCGGAACCGACGCCCAGGCGGCGATCTCGTCGCTCGGCCACGCGGCGCCACGACGGAGCTCGGCCGCTGTGGGACGCTTCCGGATCTGCGGCGTCTGCAACAGCCTTCGCGTCGCGTCGTCGAGCGGTCCTTCGCGGAAGACGACGGCGGGCAATTCGGCCGTACCGCGGTGAAGCGCCAGTTGCAGCCGGTCATTCTCGACGGTGTAGGCCCAAGCGTGGTCAACGTCCAGCAACCGCTTCGCCTCGTGCAAAGCGTTCTGCAGAAGATAGGGGATCTCGATGGCGCGGTTGACCGCCTCGGCGATCGTCTTGAGGGCAAGGAGTTCCTGCTTCTGCTGCTCGTTGATGCGGCCGTAGGAGATCGTCGACCAGACGATCAGGAAGCCGATGACGCCGACCGTCACCACGCTCACAAGGTCGTACCACCCCAGTTTCTCGCCGCTGACGACACGGAACGCGACGATTGTCACGAGCGTGACGACGACGGCGGTTGAAATGACGATCTGCGCCTGTTCGAGCGGACCGAGGGAGGAGCGAAAGGTGCGGATGCTTCGGAGATTCATGCGGGATCCGGAGCGGCGCGTACGCAGCGCCGGGCGAGAGTCACGGAAAGCGGAGATGCTTGTGGAGCACCGAGGCCACTTCGTCCTGGTCGAAGGGCTTCACGATATAGTCGGCAGCGCCGAGATCGCGGGCGGTCTTGCGCGCATCGTAGTCATCGATGGCGGAGAAGAAGACGACGGGCGTCTTGGAGACCTCGGGCATCGTCCGGAGCTTTGCCAACAGGTCAAAACCGTTCATCTCCGGCATGCGGACGTCGGCCAGGATGAGGTCGGGATGGTAGGTCCGCACGGCCGCCAGCGCTTCAGTGGCGCTTCCGACGCTCTGCACGTCGTAACCCCGGCTCTCAAGGAAGTAGCGGAGAACCTTGATCCAGGTAGTCTCGTCGTCAACAACGAGGATCTGTTTCTTCCCGTCGGTCATGGCTGCAAGATACTACCGCGCACGAAGGGATGCAATGCGGTCCGTCAACCGCGCGAAACCCGCGGCAGGTCGATGCAGAACAGGCTTCCACCGGATGCAGGAGTCTCGACCTCGACCCGGCCTCCGTGCATCTCGACGATCTGCTTGACGATGGACAGGCCAAGACCGGTCGAGGGTTCGCCGGCGGTCGGACGCGCCGACAACTTCTGGAACCGGCCGAAAATGCGGCGGAGGTCGTCGGGCGTCAGCCCCGGCCCCTGGTCCTGAACGCAAACACGCGCCCGGTCGTTGTGTGCCATGACGCGGACCGTGACCGCGGTTCCCGGCGGCGAGTACTTCAGCGCATTTGTCACCAGGTTCTCGATACAAGCCTGCATCCGTCCCACATCGACATGCACGAGGCACGTTCCGGGAGCGGCGGGTAAGATGTTCAGGCGCTGTTGCTTCCGCTCGGCCGCGACACGGTAGATGTCGCCGACGGCAAGGACGAGCGACGACAGGTCCGTGTCACGGCGGACGAGCTGCAGATGTCCCTGTTCGATCGTCGACGCATCCAGCAGTTCATTGATGAGCGACAGCATCGACTGTGAAAGCCGGTGGATGGAATCGGCGGCGTCGCGGGCGGCTGAAGGTTCCTGGCGGGCCAGCTGAGCGAATCCCCGGATGGAGATGAGCGGGCTCTTAAGGTCGTGCGCGGCAAGGTCGAGCAGGCGGGTCTTGAACTCGTTCGCATCTCGAGCGAGCGCCATCTGACGCTCCAACTCGGCCGTGCGCTCCCGAACAAGTTGTTCGAGTTCTTCGCGGCGACGGTCCACCTGTCGGACGCGAAGACTCGACACCAGCGCGACAGCGGCGAGCACGACCACCACCATCAGAACACGGAACCATCGGGCCTGGTAGAAGTGCGATTCCACGACGAGTGTCAGGGCCGCGGGCGACTCGTTCCAGACTCCGTCGGCGTTCCTGGCCGTCACGCGGAAGACATACGCTCCGGGCTCCAGACTCGTAAAGTATGCGGACCGGCGAGGTCCGGCCTCGACCCACTGGTCCTGCAATCCCTCCAAACGGTATCGGAATCCTATGTTGGTCGAAGATAGAAAGCTGAGGCCGGTGTACTGGATCTCGATGTCGGTCGGCGCCGGCGGAAGCACCGTCGGCTGGCCGATCGCGATCGCATGCCCGTCGACGACCACGCTCTCGATGACAACAAGCGGCGGTTGAGCATTGTGCCTCAGCTCTCCCGGGTGGACGAGCGCCACGCCGTTGGCGGTCGGATACCAGAATCGTCCCTCGCGGTCGCGGGCCGTCGCCGGCTGACCGTCGCCGCACTCCTCGCTTCGCATACCGTCGCGGCGTCCGAACATCAACGGACGCAAGACTCCGCCCTCGCCTTCCATGACGCGTCGCACATCGTCACGTACGATGCGCATCAGTCCGTGATGCGAGCTGAGCCAAAGATGCCCCATGCCGTCGTCCGCGATACTGACGATCACGTCGGCTGCAAGGCCCTGCTCGGTCGATACCACGCGGATGCCCCGACGGTCGTGACGGACAAGGCCGCGATCCGTACCGAACCACATCGTGCCGTCCGCATCTTCCATCATGGCACGAACGTCATTGCTCGGGAAGCCGTCGGCGGTCGTGAAGGTGGTAAACCGGTCGCCGTCGAACCGCAGCGCTCCACCCCCAAGCGTACCCACCCAGATACGGCCTGCGCGATCGGTCATCAGCGTGTTGATATTCAGGCTCGTGATCCCCTGGCTCGATGTGAAGTTTTCGATGAGGCCGTCTGCCATCCGACACAGGCCGCTGCGGGTGCCGATCCAGAGAAACCCTTCGCGATCCTCTGCCAACGCCCGAATGAAATTGTTCGGCATGCCGTTATCGGTGGTATAGATGTGCCGTACCCGGTCGCGGAATTCGACGAGCCCGCCTCCGGCTGTGCCAAGCCAGATCGAACCCCGTGCATCTTCGTGGATCGCATAGACGCTGTTGTGAGGAAGACCTTCGCTTGTGGAGACCCGGCGGATGCCCCCTTTGCGGGACCAGACGAACGCTCCGCGCCCGGCCGTTCCCACCCAGATCCGCTCTTGAGAATCGTGGAAGACGCAGTACACCGGGTCGTTGTTCAAAGATCCAAACGCCGTTGACGACGCGATATGGCTGGCGGAAAATTGATGAAGTCCACGTCCGAACGTGCCGAGCCACAGCGATCCCTCACGATCGTTGAGCAAACTGTAGACACTCCAGCGGCGACTTTCGTCGTCCTCCGAAAGGGCGTGAACCGTCGTTGTCGCCCCAGTGTCGCTCACGTAGTACACTCCGACTGACGTGCCCGCCCACACGCCACTGCCGGGAGCGCGAAGCAGTGTCTGCACCGACAGATCGGGCGTGGAGGCGTCAAGCGTCACGGACGAGAAGCCTCCATTCCGCAGAATTCGCAACCCGCCTCCGGTGAGGCCGATCCACAGGGTGCCGCGCGCTCCTTCCGCCAGCGCATTGATCGACCGTCCGCGCAGTTCCGTGGCGGGCCCGAAGTGCTCGAGGAATCGTCCGTCCCACCGGAAGAGCCCCTCCTGCTCCGTCCCGATCCAAAGACTGCCGTCGGAGTGCCGGATGATGGAGCGCACGTCCCATTCGTCGGCGATACGGGGAAGCCCCAGCGTGACCACGGAATCGCCCCGCACCGCGAAGGCGCCTTTCGTCGTGCCGACCAGCAACACGCCGTCGCGATCTTCCAGGATCGTGCGCACGACGCGGCCGAACAGCGCCCCCGGAAGGATCGCGAACGCTCCATCGACCATCGAAACGAGTCCGGCGCTGGTGCCGATCCATAACCGCCCGGAGCGGTCTTCTGCAAGGGAGGTCACCAGGTTGCTCGGAAAACCGGGAACCGTTTGCCGGTTGAAGACGGCGAATCGAACGCCGTCGAATCGTGCAAGTCCCCCTTGTGTGGCGATCCAGAGATAGCCGCTACGCGACTGCAGCAGACCCAAAATGCTGTTCTGCGGAAGGCCGTCTTCGACGGTCCAGCTTGTGCGAATGGAGACCGGGAGCGGTGAGGATGCCGCCTGATCCGCCATTTGGGCAGCCAGCGGCGCCGCCGTCACGAGGAGAACGACGAAGAGGCAACTCGGTCGGACGATCGGGTTGAGTGTCATGAGGTGGTTGCGGGCAGCCGGTTTCTGCAAGGTAGAGAGCCGGACCATGAAGCTCAACCGACGGATATCACGCCGACGCTTCGGCGCCTTCAGGAAGGGACGGGTCGACGAACAGGACCGTCTCGCGCTCGACGGTAACGGTGCCGGCGGGGGCGCCTTTGGGCTTCCGTACGTACTTCCCCTCGCACATGATCACCGGCACGTGGCGGGCTTTTTTCATCTTGCTGTAGTACGCGGCGATGGCCGCGGCCTGTTCTTTTGCCCGCTTGCTTACCTCTCCGCGACCGGTGCCCATCTTCAAGACGACGTGAGAACCGCTGATGCCGCGCACGTGGAACCACAGGTCGTTCTTCGCGGTATGGCGCGTCGACAGCAGGTCGTTATTCTCGCCGCTCTTTCCGGCCCAGACGTGGAAGCCGCCGTCGACCGTGAACACGCGGAAGGGGGGGCGTTCGTCGGCCTTGGCGGTTGTGCCGCGGTCGGCACGGATGCCGGCAGACCGGAGCGCGGCCGCATGTCGCTCGAGCCACGCTTGCAGGTCGTCCGATTCCGTCAGGCTGTCAAGTTCCTCGATGAGCGTCCCGAGCAGGAGGAGGCGCTCTCGCAATGCCGCCCGCCGTTCGCGTTGCTCGGCCAAGGCCGTGCGGACCTTGCGAGCGCGTTCAAACAGTCGCTCGGCATTCCGCGCGGGGGTGACATGAGGATCAAGCGGGATGGCGATGACCTCGCGGCCATCCGAGAAGAGGTCTTCGACGACGGCCTCTTTCATGCCTTTGTGCAACTCCGAGAGATGCGCCTGCAGGAGTCTGGCATGCCGCTCGGCGGCGTCGGCTTCACCGGCTTCGGGACCTTCGTCGTCGATCTTTCGCAAGGTCGTCTCGGCCTGGTCGGATGCACGGAGCAGGCCTTCGTGCAGCAGTTCTTTCGTACGCGTAAACTCCGCACGGCGATGGGCGGTGGCGATGAACTGCCGCACGCCGTCGTTGACGGTCGGAGTCTCAATATATCGGAGGTCGGATAAATGCACGAGCGGGATCGGGGCCAGGACCGTCGGAGCATCTTCTCTATAATAGATACGTGGACGTGGCGGTCCCGCGAGGAGACTGAGGATCGTGGACGCTTCGCGGATCAGCCTCGTGAGTGCGCTATCGTCGAGGTCGGAAATACTCTCGCGGCCTTCCATGCCGGCACGGAAGATCGTTTCACGAAGAAGGACCGGACCGAACGAGGGGAGCGACCGCTTGAGAGCTTGCAGAACGCTTGCGTCGCGATCGGCACGGAGCGTCGTGCGCAGACGGTCTTCATCGGGTTGGGTCTGTGCACCGTCGGGCCACGTCAACGGTCCGCCGACGATCGCCGCTTTTGAGCGGAGGAAGGCGTCGGCCACATGGCCGTCCGGACCAACGAGCAAGACATTGGCCTTCGGCCCGAAGAACTGCAGGACGATCGAAAGGCCGGTACGCAGCTCGACACGGACCTGCCGGTCGGATGGATGCATCGCGACATCAACGACGAGAGAACCTTCGATGCCGGGGAAGATGTCCGTCGTATTGCGCCGGGCGCGTGCATAGTTTTCTTTGAAGAAGAGAGCATTCTGCGACGGCGCGCAGTTGACGACGGCAGCGAACCGGCGTTCGGCGTGACCGGCGAGGACCGGCTGGAACGGAACGACCAACTCGGTGCGTGCCTGCGTGAACGGTTGGGCGATCGCCATGTCGTGAAGACGAGCGCGCCACTCTTTCACCAGAAACGAGAGCGTGTAATAGTTCGAGAGCATGGGAGGACAAATGATAATCTCCAAAAAAGGCAGGAAGCGCAATTCGATGTGGACAACATGTGGACAGCGTCGTCGAGAGGTTGTTGGCACATAATTCTTGACGGCCCTCGACAATTCTGCGTATCTTGGCAATTGCCGCACGACGGCGTCAGTGCGATGCTGCGGTCTGGCGCGTTGCATTGCACGGAAGCGAGATCGGCAACAAGAGGCACGAAAGAACACAACGATCAGAAGCGCCGAGCGCTGAAGCGTTGTGTGATCGTTGTGCTCCTTGTGGCCACAACATTCCGTTCATCGACTATCGAAGAGGTCCCTTGTGGTCGTCAGCATGACCGGATACGGACGGGGCGAGTCCACCAAGGCCGGCGTCACTGTTTCGGTCGAAGTTCGCAGCGTCAACAATCGCCATTTGGAGGTCAGTCCTCGGTTGCCCCGCAGTATCGCCCACCGCGAGAAGGAGATCAAGGACATCATACGGTCGCTGGTGGGCCGCGGCTCGTTGAGCGTGTCGGTGAAGGTGGAGAGGAAGGATGATCAGGGGGCTGCGCTTCGCATCAACAAAGAAGCGGCGAAGCATATCCACGCTATGCTGCAAAGCCTCCGATCGACGCTGAAGCTGAAGGATGAGGTGCGCATCGAGCATCTCCTCCACTTCAGCGAGATCATCGAAGGGGGCGAAGAGGACGGCGACGACTCGCGCGAGTGGGGCCTGGCGGAGCAGGCGCTCCGCAAAGCTCTGAAGGGGCTGAACGAGATGCGCTCGCGCGAGGGTAAGGAACTGGCAAAGGATCTCAAAGCCCGGGTGGACGGCATGAGCCGGTCGCTGGACGAGATCGAGCGCCTGGCATCGCTCCGCGTTCCCGAAGAGCGGCAGCGACTGCTCGAGCGTGTCGGGCAGCTGATATCGGACCAGCGTGTGCTCGACCAGAACCGGCTCGAACTCGAGGTTGCGCTTCTGGCGGAGCGGCTCGATGTGACGGAAGAGCTCGTCCGGTTCCGCAGTCACAACAAGATGTTCCTTGCAGCGCTGGCCGACAAAGAGCCTGCCGGCCGCCGGCTGAACTTCATCGTGCAAGAGATGAATCGCGAGGCCAACACGATCGGCTCGAAATCGAATGATGCCTCGATGACGAAGCTTGTCGTGGCCATCAAGGAAGAGCTGGAAAAGGTCCGGGAACAAGTGCAGAACATCGAGTGACCGTGGCAAGTTCGGGCAAACTCATCGTGTTGTCGGCCCCGAGCGGATCGGGCAAGACCTCGATCGCGAAGGTCCTGTTGCAGCGGTTCCCGTTCATGACCTTCTCCGTGTCGGCAACCACCCGGCCGATGAGGCCGGGCGAAGTTCATGCACGCGACTATTACTTCCTGACGAAGGAGGATTTCCGACGTCGCATCGACCGGGGAGAACTGGTCGAGTGGGAGGAGATCTACACGAACTACTACGGCACGCTCAAGAGCGAGGTGGACCGAGCCCTGGCCAACGGACAAGTGATGCTGTTCGACGTCGATGTCAAGGGGGCCCTCTCGATCAAGGCAAAGTACCCGAATGACGCGGTACTGATCTTCGTGGCGCCGCCGAGCGTCGAGGAGCTTCGGGCCCGGCTCGTGAACCGGAAGACCGAAGACGCGGCGACGGTCGAGCGGCGCATGGCGCGCGTGCCGATGGAAATGGAATTGGCGTCGAAATTCGACCATACGGTCGTGAACGACGACCTCCAGCGTGCGTGCGACGAGGCGACCGATATCGTCCGCGCGGTCCTGCACACCACAGACGCAGAACGATAGGCTCGCACGCAGGCCTGCCTGCCGAACCATTCGCAACGAACAGGCAAGCAGCAAAGCAAAGCACGCGGAGATACGACGATCGATATTCGAGCAAACCATCATTCATACGAGGAGTGGTACCGTGGCGATCAAGCCAGTTGATATGGAGCAGTTCTACCAGAGCGCCGGCAACATCTACGAGGCGATCGTGGTCACGGCCAAGCGGGCCCGTCAGATCCATGACGAGATGAAGATCGAGCTGAACCAGCGGCTCGAGACGATCAAGCAGCTGACGCAGGTCACGACGGAGACCGAGGAGGACCTCGAGAACGTCGGCGTGAATCCCGACCAGTTGAAGATCAGCATCGAGTTCGAGACCCGTCCGAAGCCGACCGATGTTGCACTCGAGGAGATCCAGCAGAAGAAGTTCAGCGTCAAGTACAAGGACGAGCCCGAAGCTCCGGCGGCGTAGCGCCGTTCCGGACCGGAACGTACACGTTCTCACGCGACCGTCATGCGCGGCACCAAGATCCTCCTGGGCGTCACCGGTGGCATTGCCGCCTACAAGAGCGCCTATCTCGTCCGCGAGCTCGTGCGCGCCGGAGCCGAGGTTCGGGTTGTGATGACCGAAGCGGCGACGGAGTTCGTCCAGCCGCTGACGTTCTCCGCGCTCACACGGCATCCGGTGGCGGTCGACATGTGGCACAAGGACCAGTCGACCGACTCGGAGATCGGGACGCGCCATATCCATCTGGCGACCTGGTGCGACCTCATGCTGATCGCGCCGGCGTCGGCCAACTCCATCGCCAAGATCGCCCACGGCCTGTCGGACAATCTGCTGACAGTCCTGGCACTGGCTTGCCGTCGTCCGCTGGTGGTAGCGCCAACGATGGACGCTGACATGTACTTGAACGACGTCACCCAGCAGAATTTGGGCATTCTGCGCATGCGGGGCGTGGACGTCATTCCGCCGGCGATCGGTGAGCACGCCAGCGGCCTCATGGGTCCCGGCCGTCTCCCCGACGTGGAAGTGATCGTCGAATTCGTGAAGAAGCTGCTCGACGGTCGACTGGAGGACCTGCGAAAGAAGCGCGTGCTCGTGACGGCCGGCCCGACCTACGAGCCGATCGACCCCGTCAGGTTCATCGGAAACCGGTCGAGCGGCAAGATGGGGTTCGCCATCGCGACCGCAGCCGCCAGACGGGGGGCCGATGTGACCCTCGTGACGGGCCCGGTGCATCTCGAAACCCCCCGCACGGTCACGCGCATCGACGTCGAAACGGCGTCAGACATGCGCAAGGCCGTTCTGGCTGCGGCGAAGAAGCAGGATGTGATCATCATGGCGGCAGCCGTGTCGGACTTCCGACCGTCGAAGCCTGCGATCCACAAGATAAAGAAGTCGTCGGCCGATGCATCGCTCGACCTGCACCTCGTGACGACGCCCGACATCCTGGCCGAGGTGGGGCGGGTACGCCGGCGAGGGTCCGTGCTCGTCGGCTTCGCGCTCGAGACCGAGAATGCCATCGAGAACGGCAGATCCAAGCTGACAAACAAGCGCCTCGACCTTGTCGTCGTGAACGCGGCGATGAAGGAGAACCCGGTTTTCGGGTCCGACCGGAACACCGTTGCTTTCATGGATCGTGACGGTCGAGTCGAGCAGATGCCGGCGATGGAGAAGATCGACGTTGCCCATCAGTTGCTCGACCGCATCGTGGCCCTTTTGCGTCCGACACAGCTGCTTTGAACCTGCCGAGCGACTGACCGCCCATGTCCGGGTCCGTTCATGACAACGCGCGCCGTTTGCTGGAGGATGTTGAGCGCTTCCTACGGCAGGAGGAGGAGTTGAATGGTCCGCTGTTACTGGACCCGAAACGAGCCGAGGCGGCGGTGACCGCACAACGGCCCGTTCTCCGGGCCGACGAGCCGGAGCTTTTCGGGTCCACGGCTTCGCTGCCGGCGTATCCTCCAGAACCGTGGGTGGGATCAGGCTCGATCGACGAGCTCCGCGCCGCGATCTGCGAGTGCCAGAAGTGCCCGCTCGGGAAGACCCGGACCAAGTTCGTCTTCGGCGTCGGTGACCCGAACGCTGATGTCGTCCTGATCGGAGAAGCGCCCGGAGCCGATGAGGACCAGCAGGGAGAGCCGTTCGTCGGACGCGCGGGCCAGTTGCTCAACAAGATCATCGAAGCGGTTCGCTTCAAGCGCGAGGAGGTCTTCATCTGCAACATCCTCAAGTGCCGGCCACCCAACAACCGCCAGCCGCTCCCTGAGGAGGTTGAACAGTGTGAGCCGTACCTGTGGCGCCAGCTGGAGCTCATTCAGCCCAAGCTCATCCTTTGCCTCGGGCTCACGGCGGCCCAGGCCCTGTTGAAGACGAAGGACTCGCTCGGAAAGCTGCGCGGCCAGTGGCACTTCTACCGCGGCATTCCCACGATGGTGACGTTCCATCCGGCGGCGCTGCTTCGGAATCCCAACTGGAAACGGCCGACGTGGGAAGACGTTCAGGCATTCCGGAAGCGGTACGATGAGATGGTGAGAACGTAAGCGATGAAAGTGAGGTCAGACGTCAGAGGACAGAGGTCAGTCGTCAGTGGTCAGGAAAGAGGATGAAGGTTGGCACGGTGTCAGCCTGAGGGCGACCTGAGGACAGCTTCACCATCCTTCCTCCTTCCAGTCATCACCTATCGCAAGATTCCTTTCGCCTCATGGCCGAGCCCCGCCGATTCAACGAGATCGTGACATCCTCCGCCGAAGGGCGCGTACCGCCGCAAGCGATGGACGTGGAAGCTTCCGTCCTCGGGGCCATGCTGCTCGACAAGGAGGCGCTGGCCAAGGCATTCGAGATCCTCGAACCCGACGCCTTCTACAAGCCCGCCCACGGGCTGATCTTCAAGGCGATGACGGGCCTGTTCGAACGTTCCGAGCCGGTCGACCTCATCACGCTCGCGGAGGAGCTCCGCCGTCGAGGCGACCTCGACAAGGTTGGCGGTGAGGTCGCGTTGACGGAACTGACGGCGCGCGTAGCCAGCTCGGCAAACGTGGAGTACCACGCCCACATCGTCCTCGAAAAATCGCTCATGCGCCAGCTCATCGGCGCCTCGGCGGAGGTCATCAACCGCGCCTACAGCGAAACGGAGGATGCCCTGGGGCTGCTCGACCAGGCCGAAGCGAAGATCTTCGACATCTCCGAACAGCGGATGAAGAAGTCCTTCGTCACGATGGGAACGGCCGTGACGAAGACGATGGCGGTTCTCGAGAGCATTCACGGCAGCCACAGCGGGGTCACGGGCGTTCCGTCGGGCTTCACGGACCTCGACAATCTGACGGGGGGCTTTCAGCCCTCTGACCTGATCATCGTGGCGGGGCGCCCTTCGCAGGGAAAGACGGCATTCGTGCTCTCACTGGCGCGCAACGCGTCCGTGCTTCACGACGTACCGATCGGGTTCTTCAGCCTCGAAATGTCGGTGCAGCAACTCGTGATGCGACTCATGTGCGCCGAGGCACGCGTCGATGCACACAAGGTGCGAACGGGACGCCTGCCGGAAGATGAGTGGCGCAAGCTGAGCGTGAGCGTCGGCCGCCTCTACAAGGCAAAGATCTTCATCGACGACACTCCCGGTCTCGGCATCCTCGAGTTGCGCGCGAAGGCGCGCCGGCTCAAGGCCGAGCACAACATCGGCCTCGTCATCGTCGACTACCTCCAGCTGATGCAGGGTCCCCGGTCGGCGCAGAGCCGCGAGCAGGAGATCTCGGCCATTTCGCGATCGCTGAAGGCGCTCGCGAAGGAGCTGAACATCCCCGTCATTGCCCTGTCGCAGCTCAACCGCGCGGTCGAAGCCCGTACGGACAAGCGTCCGGCTCTGGCCGACCTGCGCGAGTCGGGAGCCATCGAGCAGGATGCCGATGTCGTCATGTTCGTACACCGGCCGGAGATGTACGGTATCGAGGCCGAGGACGGTCAATCGACCGAAGGACTGGCCGAGATCATCATCGGGAAGCAGCGGAACGGTCCTGTCGACACGGTCAAACTTGCCTTCGTGAAACAGTACGCACGATTCGATAACAAGATGCTGTACCCGCGGGAACAATTCCTGCCGCCTCCCCCGGAGCCGGGAGACAACCCGTTCTGACCATGGACCGGCATGCCGCCATCGGCGTCGTTGTGCTGTTCGGTCTGCAGGTCTCGGGGGCGGCAGCGTTCGCGCAGGAGGGCGGGTGGACGCTCACAGCTTCGGCCGGTATCGCTTTGCTGCAGTTCGACGCCGTCGACGAAGATGGACGACGCGACGTTCTGGGATACAACGCCCTCGGCATCCCCATCGCTGATTATCCTCCCCTTCGTTGTGCCCCCGTCGCCGAGTTCTCGGCCAGGTACCGGTTCGAACGCGACATGGCTGTGGCGCCGTTCTTCTCCTACCAGCAGGCCCGGACGACGGTGGCCTTTCGCGACTCCGCCCGCGCTCTGTCGCTCGACCGGCGGCTGACCTCAGCGCTGGCGGGATTTGACCTGATGTATTTCTTTCCGCCCCTCATCGGCGGGTCGCAGGTGAGTCTCTCGGTGGGATTGGCGAACCTGTGGGCGAAGGCCGACCAGGTCACGCGGGAGACGGAGACGGTAAAATCGGGCCCTCTGACCGAGGAGCGCGACGTGCAGGATGCGTACGCCGTCTATCAGAAATCGAAGCTCGTGGTCCGTGCGAGCGTTCGGGCCGACGTTCCGTTCAGCGAACGGGTCTCACTCACGACGGTGGCGCACTACCTCCATGCTCCGATGGGTTCGTTGTCGGGGATGTTACGGGAGTTCGCCGTCGAGCGTCCGCACGACACGACGATCGAGTTCAATTATTCGGCTCTGCAGATCCTGCTGGGCTGTCAGATCACCATCTTCTGAAACCTCGAGGAATCTTCCATGGACCGTCGAAACTTTCTGATCGCCGTTCCCGGTATCTGGTCGTTGGCCGCCCTCACCACGCCCGGACCATGGCTCCAGGCCGTGCAGGAGCCGGGGGATGAAGAGATCTGCCGCTCGAAGTTCGAGCTGGCCGTGAGCAAGAAGCTGGCTTCCGTTCCGATCGGCGACGCCGTTGTTGAGATCGGCAGGTCGTTCATCGGTACGCCGTATCTGGCTCACGCGCTGGAGGTACCGGGAGAAGAGCGTCTCGTCGTCAACATGCGTGGTCTGGATTGCGTTTCGTTCTACGAGAATGTGCTCACCCTGGCCCGCTGCGTGAAGCTGGGCCGAATGACGTTCGAGGACTATCAACAGCAGCTGCAATGGATCCGGTATCGTGACGGGAAGATCGACGGATACCCCAGCCGACTTCACTACACGTCGGACTATTTCTTCGATAATGCGCGACGCGGCACATGGACCGACATCACCAAAGAATTGGGCGGCGAAGTGTTCGTGAACACGGTGTCCTACATGTCCACTCATCCCGACTCGTACCGACAGTTGAAGGAGAAGCCGGAGTATATTCCGATCATTGCGGCACAGGAGAAGGCGATCAACGAACGGATACGCGTCTTTATCCCCAAGGGGAAGGTCAAGGCGATCGAAGCCAAGCTACAGAACGGCGACATTCTGGGAACGACGACAGACTTTCCGGGATTGGATACCTCGCACACGGGGATCGTGGTCAAGGAGGACGGCGTGACGAAGTTCATGCACGCGCCTTTGGCTGGGAAGAAAGTGCTGATCAGCGAAAAGCCGCTACACGAGTACCTTGCTGCCAACAAGGGGCAGACAGGCATCATGGTCGTGCGACCGCTGGAGCCGAAGATGGGCTGATCCGGCCCCGTAGCCGGTGCGATTGCCTCATGGTGCTGAAGGGAGGAGCGATGCTCTCCGTCATTCGTGCGGACATTACGACCTTAAAGGTCGACGCCATCGTCAACGCCGCCAATACGACGCTGCTCGGCGGCGGCGGCGTGGATGGAGCCATCCATCAGGCGGCCGGACCCGAACTGCTGGAGGAATGCCGCTCACTGGGCGGTTGCCGCACCGGAGAGGCGAAGGTCACGAAGGGGTACCGATTGCCCGCGCGCTACGTCATCCATACCGTCGGTCCGGTGTGGCACGGCGGCTCGCATCGGGAAGAAGACGACCTGGCGAAGTGCTATCGGTCGTGCTTCGAAGCCGCTCAGGAGTACGGGGTTCGATCGATCGCGTTCCCCTCCATCAGCACGGGAGCATACGGATTCCCGGTTGAGCGTGCGGCCGTCATCGCGCTACGCGAGATCGGCGAAGCGCTCCGCCGCGATCCTTCCCTTGACGTGACGGTGGCCTGCTTCGATGATCGGACAATAATGGCGTACGAAGCGGCACGAACGCCGTAAGGTCGGTCTTGCGCCCCCCTTCAATTTTCGTTACCCTGCACGCGATGACACACTCACGTTCGCTGATCCGTTGTCTGTCGGTACTGGCTTCGCTCATGTGGTTGCCGCCGGAGATCTGGGCGCAGCAGCCGATCCTGAGCCCGCGTGATTCGGTCCAGATCCGCTTCAACGGCAAGCCGGCACGCCAGAACGGACCATCAGAAACAGGCGGACGCATCTTCATCGATTATGGCAGGCCGTCGATGCGCGGACGTGTGATCATGGGCGGTCTGGTCCCCTACAACAAATGGTGGCGGACCGGCGCGAACGAAGCGACCTCATTCATTACGGACATGGACCTGCGGTTGGGTGATACCGTTGTGCCGAAAGGGGCCTACACGCTCTACACGCTGCCATCGGCGAAGGAGTGGAAGCTGATGATCAATCGGCAGACGGGACAATGGGGGACGGTCTACGACCCGTCGCTTGACCTCGTGCGCCTTCCGATGAAAAAACGGACTTTGAAAGCCCCGGTCGAGAAGTTCACGATCCTGTTGGAGCGATCCGGCCCCCGCTCCGGCGTCTTGCGTATGCGATGGGAGCGAACGGAAGTCTACGTACCGTTCACGGTGCTGGGCCCGACCACGCCATCCAATGCCGGAAGGTCCAAGTAGCAGATCGAACTGCGGATAAACGCGAATGAAACCATGAGCACAACGATCACGGTCAAACCGAACGGCAGCCTCCGGGTTGAGGGAGATTTTGAGATCATCGACGGGAATGGACAGAAGTTCGACCTGGCGGGCCGCACCGCAATATCGCTCTGTCGTTGTGGCCAGAGCAAGGACAAACCCTTCTGCGACTCGACGCACAAGACCTGCGGGTGGGAGTCGGTCGTGGTCGCCAAGAGCCTTCCGCCCCCCATGCCGAAGCCGTGAGCGCTGCACCCTGATCCGACGTCGGAGGCGGCAATCGCTTCCGATGGTTGTTGCGTCGTACTCCATTCCTGAGGGGGAATGATGGTCATCACCCACAAGCCGCATCGGCTCCGCGTGGACCGTGCAAACGACTTCCTGGCGTTGGTCACTTTTCGTCGACAGAAGATCCTGCCGTTGCCCGACGTTGCCCCGAGCGAAGCCGAAGGGCGATCGTCATTCATGATCTTGGATTCTATGCACGGCGAGTAGCGGCGATGCTGGCGTACACGGTTCAATCCGATCACCTCCACGTGCTCGTCGAGCGACCCGCGACCCGGCCGGATGACGGACCCCGGCTCTAGGGGCGGAGGGATGACCTTTGGCGCGCCGCTTCGTACAACATCACTGCGCTGGCGCTCGCCACGTTCAACGAATCCACCCCGTCCTGCATCGGAATGAGAGCCCGATCGTGGCATCGGGCGAGCACCTCCGGCCGCAGCCCCATGCCCTCGCTTCCGAACACCAGGCATACATCGCCTCGCAGATCACACGTGTGAAGCGGTGTGGCCCGTGCGTCGGCGTCGGCGGCCACGATGCGTACGCCGTGTTCGTCGCGCAGATCCTCGAGCCACGCCGTCAACGATGCAGGATGAAGGACGGGGATACGAAAGACGTTCCCCATCGAGTTGCGCACGGCTCGGCGAAGGTACGGGCTGCTCGAGGTTTCTCCGGCCGCGATGGCCGTGGCGCCGAACGCAACGGCGTTCCGAACGAGAACGCCCACGTTCTCGGCGTTGGCGAGGCCGTCGAGCGCGACCAGTAACCGCGGCCGCGCTGATGATGACAGGAGGTCTTCTGTCGTTGTCGGCTTCGGCACGCGGCCAAGAGCCATGATGCCCTGGTGAAGCGGAAAGCCGACGATGGTTTCGACAAGATCCTTCTCGGCCACGAAGACCTTGGGTGCAGGTCGGAGGACATCGATCAGCGGCCGATGGACCTGAAGCCATGCCGGCGTCAGCAGGACGGAAACGACCTCGAGCCCGCTCTTGAACAGGCGCACGGCCACTTTCTCCCCTTCGGCGATAAACAACCCCTCGCGGAGGTGCTCATCGGGTCTCCGCAGCGTCCGGTATGCCCGCAGCTCGGGTGCATCCAGATCGTCGATGGTGCGCAGGTTCATGATGCCAATGTACTCAGCGCATTGCTGACATTCCCGCCTTGTAATCCCGTGCATTTCTGGCTAGGTTACCCGCTCATGCCGATGCGAAGGCCGACATATGTTTCGCTGATGATGGCGCTCCTTCTCTGCGCTCCGGCGTTCGGTCAGACGGGGGACGTACGCGGTGTCGTCGTCGACAGCGTCACGGGCGAAAAGATCCCCTACGCCTCGATCCTTCTGGTGAACACGCCACGCGGCGTGTCATCGAACCTGCAGGGTTTCTTTCTCATCGGCGGATTGACCGAAGGGACCTACGATCTCGCCGTCAGCTCCGTCGGATACGTGCGACAGGTGAAACGGATCTTTGTCCGGCGGGAGAATGTGCTCAACCTTACGTTCCATCTTGCACCGGAAGCCGTGAGGATGGGTGAGGTCGTGGTGACGGAGAGGGCGAAGCGTGAGTTGAAGGAGATCCAGACCAGTGTGCAAGTGCTCGATCAACAGGATCTGAAGATGGTGCCGGTGACCGCGCAGGATGACGTCTTCCGCAGTATCGCCATCTTGCCGGGCATCGTGTCGACGAGCGACGTCAGCGCGCAGTTCTATGTTCGCGGAGGGGCAGGCGACCAGAACCTCATCCTGCTTGACGGCATGCGCATCTACAATCCGTACCATGCGCTTGGCATCTTCAGCATCTTCGACCCGGACCTCGTTCAGACGACAGAGGTGTACACCGGTGCGTTCCCGCCGGGCTTCGGAGGGCGCCTCTCGTCGGTTGTGAACCTCAGCACCCGTGACGGACGGACGTCGGGCCTGGCCGTCAGGTCGAATCTCAATCTCCTCTCGGGCAAGCTCCAGCTTGAAGGGCCGGTCAGCGAGACGATGCGCTTCTTCGTGAACGGCCGACGGTCGCTGAGCTCGCAGACGTACGACCGGTTCGTCAACGAGGATGCGCCACTATCCTTCTACGACCTCTTCGGCAAGGTGACGTTTGAGAGCAAGGGGGGGCAGGCGCGCTATTCGGGGTCGATGTTCATGAGCGGAGACCGGATCGCGTTCGAGGAGCCGGGCGCATCGGACTATGCGTGGAACAACAAGGCAGTGAACGTCACCGGCTCAGGCCTTCTTGACGAGCGTCTCTACGTCTCGGCCGTGGCATACGCCAGCGGGTTCGAGGGGACGCGCACGCCCGACGGGCCCGGCCGTGAGACGCCGGCCCGCAGCAGCGTCGAAGACTTCACCGTCCGGGTGAACTCAACGCTCTACACCGATTCGCGCACGCTCTACTTCTTCGGGTTCGAATTCAACTTCGTCACGCTATCGTATGAGCTTGTTAACAACACCGGGTCGGCACTTCGTCTGACCGAGACGGTGCCCGATATCTCAGGATGGTTCCGCTCGCAGTTCACAACTGGTCGTTGGCAGTTCGACGGCGGACTCCACGTCGACCTCGGGGCCTTGTTCCGTTCGCGCGGGTCATCGTGGCTGCAGCCGCGGCTCAATGCCTCGTATGCCCTCTTCGACGACTGGCGCCTGAAAGCGGCCTATGGGCGCTTTTCGCAGCATCTGGTGACCGTCAACAATGAGGACGACCTCATCACGCTCTTCGATGCGTGGATCGCCGTTCCGACGCATCTGGAGCCGGAACGCTCGGACCATTTCGTCGCGGGCATCGGCGGCTCTGCGGCTGAGCGATGGGGTATCGACGTGCAGGCCTACTACAAGTCGTTCCATGCCTTGGTGACGTACAACCGCGACAAACTGGTCTCTTCGGACCCCGACTACATCAGCGGCAGCGGTTCAGCATCGGGAGCCGAGGCCATCGTGCGTTTCCAGCATTCTGACGTCGACGTGATGGCCTCGTACGGCCTCGGATTCACGACCCTCCGCCAACCCGGCATCGAGTATCGGCCCCGATACGATCGTCGTCACTCGCTCAAGCTGCTCTCGGTCGTACGACTGCTGCCCGGTCTGGAAGCAGCCGCGCGTTGGGATTATGGCTCCGGGCTTCCGTTCACGCCGAGTGTCGCGTCCTACCGCCGACCGTCGCTTGGCAATTTCGTCCGCGACCCATCGTCGATCGATCTCGGCCGGCCGTATCTCGCACTCGGAGCAAAGAACAGTCATCAGCTCCCCGACTATCACCGCATGGACATGGCGGTGACGTACCGGGTCGACCTCGGACCATTCCGGGTGGGCGTGGGCACGAGCGTCACGAACGTGTATGACCGCAAGAACATCTTCTACTACGACCGAAGGAGCGGACGACGCGTCAACTCGCTGTCGTTCTTCCCGTCGGCGATGTTGACGATCGAATACCCATGAGCCGCCCGCTCAGCACGATCCTGATGATCGGGACGCTTGCGGCCGCCGGTTGCACCGAGTCGTTCGACCCGACCGTGCCGGGGACGCGTCCGTTCGCCGTATTTGCGCCGCTCCATGCGGGCACCGACACGCAATTCGTGCGCCTGACGGCAACCTCGGATCCTACCGATGCATCGCCCGCGATCGTGCCAGTGCCGGGGGCGGTCGTGACGGTGGCGGGACCCGGTGGTACGGTGACATACCAGCCGGTCGTTCGGCCGGGCGAGCCGGGGTCCCCCGACAGCATCATCGTCGAGTACCGGGCGGACGGCTTCAGGCCTGTTCGCGGCGGAGCGTACCTGCTGCAGGTGTCAGCCCCGGCGGGAGCGGCCATGGCGTCGATCGTGATCCCGGCCAGCACGGGCACGCCGATCACGACGCGCGATCCGTTCATCCTGAGCCAGCCGCATTCGTATCCGTTGGAAACGCCGATCGTCGTCAACGTATCACTGTCGAACGAATCGATGGGGTATATGGTGCGGTTGCTCATTGAGTACGAGGTGAACCGCGCCGGCGTGTGGGAACTCGAGCGCGAAGAAGTACCGTTGGCCTACACAAACATCGCCAGCGCGGAGGATCCCGGCCCGATCTTCCCCATGCTCGCACGGCGCACGAACACCCCCGGCGTCGGCGGTGGCCTGCCGCCTCCCGAGACAGTCTTCTTTTCGAACCGCGTCTACGAAAAGACGATCTCGTTGATCCACGGACGCTTCGGGTCGGCGAACCTCCGGATGCGGAGAGCGCTCTTCGTGCTGTTGCAGGCCGACCGCCATCTGTTCACCTACTACGCGTATGCGAACAGCTTCGACGACCGTTTCACGATCCGTCTCGACCAGCCGGACTACTCCAACGTGCAGGGAGCCCTCGGCATCTTCGGAGCGATGGCCAGCGATACGCTGGCGCAGACGCTACCTGCCAATCTCAAGCCGCGATGACCCCGACCCGACAACATCTGATCGTCCTCGGCAGCGGGTTCGCCTCCTTCAGCCTGCTCAAGCAGATCGACGGATCGCGCTTCGACGTGACGGTGGTGAGCATGCGCAACCACTTTCTGTTCACGCCGCTCCTGCCCAGCACAACCGTCGGTACGCTTGAGTTCCGAAGCATCGTTGAGCCGGTCCGTGGCGCGCGGGAGGGTCTACGCTTCTATCAAGCCGAGGCGATCGACGTCGACGTCGGGCGCAAGGTCGTGCGGTGTCGCAGTATCCTCGAGCAGGGGGAGTTTGAGCTGTCGTACGACCTGTTAGCGATCGGCGTCGGCGCCGACGTCAATACGTTCGGCGTGCCGGGCGTCCGCGAGCACGCGGTCTTTCTGAAGGAGGCGGGAGACGCCCGGCGGATCCGACAGACCATCGTCGATGCACTGGAGCACTCGCAGCATCCCGGACTGGCCGACGAAGAGCGCCGGCGTCTGCGACATTTCGTCGTGGTCGGGGGCGGTCCGACAGGTGTTGAGTTCGCAGCCGAGATGCATGACCTCCTGCAAAGCGACCTCCGCAAGCACTACGCCGCGGCCTGGAAGGAGGCGCGGATCACGTTGCTCGAAGCGGGCCCCGGGATCCTCACGAGCTTCGATGCGGCGCTCGGCGAGTATACGATCAAGCTCTTCCAGCGTCAGCGCATCGAGGTGCGGACCGGATCACCCGTAGTGAAGGTGGAACCGACCGGCGTGGACTTGAAGAGCGGCGAACGGATCCCGTGTGCGCTCGTCGTCTGGTCCACGGGCGTCGTGGCGCGGCCTTTTACGCGGCGGGTGCAACTTCCGAAGGACCGTTTCGACCGGATCATCACGGACGAATGCTTGAGGGTCGCGGGTGTTGACGGCGTGTATGCATACGGAGACTGTGCGACGATCGGCGAACTTAGCCTGCCGATGACGGCGCAGGTGGCGCAACAACAGGGCGCATACCTCGCGAAGGCGCTTCGGAGACGTGTCGAGAGCAAGGATGTGAAGCCGTTCAGATATCGCCACTATGGAATGTTGGCATACGTTGGAAGCCATCGTGCGCTCGCCGATCTCTCGAACGTAAAGTGGAAGGGATTCCTGACATTCCTCTTCTGGAGGTCAGTGTATCTGACCCGGTTGGTATCCTGGAAAAACAAGATCCTGGTGGTATTTGACTGGGCGAAGACATTGGTGTTTGGCAGAGATCTCAGCCGGTTCTGACTCACGTTGACATTACCCCGAATTCCGGCTATCATTTCGGGCCAGTTTGAGCCCACTCCAACGTCTGCAGGAGCCCCCGTGACGATCAAACAGAAAATGCATGGCAAGGTCGCCGTTCTGTCGCTCAAGGGCGACCTGATGGCCGAGCCCGAAACCGCTGACCTCCGTGCGAAGATCAAGCATTTGCTGGATGCCGGATCGAATCAGGTCGTCGTTGATCTCGCCGGTGTCCGCTACATCAGCAGTACCGGACTCGGAACGCTGATCGCGGCGCTGACGTCCGTCAAGAACAAAGGGGGCGACCTGCGCTTGGCTGCCGTGACCGAAAAGGTCGAAAGCCTTTTCGTCATTACCCAGCTTGTGAAGGTCTTCAAGGAGTACGATACGGTTGACCGGGCGGTCGAGAGCTTCTGACCGACCTGCCTTCCCGTTGATGCCCCCGGCGACGCGTTCGGTCTTCTGCTTCGTCACCGGGGGCATCGTCGTTTCACCCGACCACCGCGTCCATGACGAATTCCCATCACTCCCGCTTCACATGGTGGCACCGCGACGAACTGCAGGTGTTCGTGGTCTACGTCATCCTTTCGTGGTTCTTCACCCGGAACGAGATCCTGCAGGCCCGCCTGTTCGTCCTTTGTGGACTTATTCTCCTGCTCCCGTGGCTCTTCCGGTGGCTTGGCGGCCTGCGGCGCACCGGTCGGGGGCCGGCCGTGATCGATCACGTGCTCTCCGGAACGTTGCGGCACCTCCCGCCGCTGGCGTGGGACCGTTCCCGGCTCTATTATAGCTTCTGGTCCGCTGCGATCGTCCTGATCCTGTTCGCTCACCGGCTCGAGTTGGCACTGACCGTTCCTGAGTACGCAGCGCCCCTCGATGTCTATTGGGTCCTCTTCCTCGGCTGGTACGGGCTCGTGTGGTCCGCCGTGACCCTTTACCTCGTCACCAAGTGGAAGCACGATCGACGGCCGGAGGATCATCGCTTCTGGGAGGGTCTTGTCGGGAGCATGTTCTTCTACCACGGTCTGCCCCCGAAGAACCGGCTGGTCACCTTCGTGGCCGGATTCATCCTTGGAGGCGTTCCGACGGGGTTTGCCGTGACGCTTGATCCGACCGATCCGTCTTCGTTGCGGACGGCGGCCTACCTCATCATTCCCGTGGCCGGCCTGATCCTCTTCGGCGCCGCATACGCGTCTCGATGGGTTGGTACCACAGAATCGGGAGAGGTTTAGAGGGGTGGGACGATATCGAAGGGGGGAGATGTATGACCAGATCTTGGCGCTTGGCACTTGATGTTGAGTGATGATGCTTGGCGCTTGACGGCTCTCAAGCACCAAGCGCCAGGACACATGATCAAGATCCAAGCACCAACAGTGCGCACGGCCGATGCTCTTGGTGTGAGGGATCAGCAGCCGACCGGTCCATCATCTCAAAAGAACAAGGGTACTATGAAGCACCTTCTCAGCCTGATCCTCCTTATCCTCACCACGGCATCGGCACAGGATGGTCTGCGCCCCCGCATCGACAGCCTCGAATCGATCGGAGCGTTCGCGCAGGCGACCGAACTCTTGACGCAACGGCTGGCCACCGAACGTCAGGTTGAACATCGGCGCACGTGGCAATGGGAGATCGACCGGTTGCGGCGCATCAGGCTCGACTATTCGACGACGCGCGAACGACTGTGGTCGCAGTTGCAGCGGTCGGTGCGCGACGTGACGCGCGAGGAATTCGAGCAGTGGATCGACGAGGGGCGCTTCGACCGCCGCGTCATCGACGGCGAAGAGCGCTTCATGTACACCAGCCGCAGCAATCTCTTCTGGCGCTACGCCGACGTCGCCGCCCGGCGTATCACCCCCCCCAACGATTCGGCGTTCGAGCGGGCTGTGTGGGAGAATGCCCTCGCGATCACCAGGGCGGCGGAGACCGAGGGAAAGCCCTACGTCCTCCCGAAGCGCTTCAGCGTCCGGATGCGGGTGACGGCCGATCCGGCCGGCCTCAAGGACGGCGCACTCGTACGGGCGTGGCTGCCGGTCCCGCGCGCGTTCCCGTTCCAGACCGACATCCGCCTGGTGCGGTCCTCGGCCCCCGCCACGCTCGATCACGAGCAGAGTCCCATCCGCTCGGCATACATGGAACAGCGTTGGATGGGTGACTCGACCATCGCGTTCGAGGTCGAGTATGAGTATACGCACTACGGCATCCGTTTCCCTCTGCATCCATCCCTCGTCGAGCAGACCGATCCTTCCGACCCGGCGGTGCGCGACTTCACCGGCGAGGCGCCGCACGTCGTCTTCAGCGACACCATCCGCGCACTGGCTCGGTCGATCGCCGCGGAGGCGAACGGACCGCTGGAGACGGCGCGGGCCTACTACGACTGGATCGCGGAGAACATCCAATACTCGTATGCGCGCGAGTATTCGACCATCCGCAATCTCTCCGAGTATTGTCTGATGAACCGGTATGGCGATTGCGGCCAGGAGGCGCTGCTCTTCATCACGCTCTGCCGGGTCAGCGGCATCCCAGCACGCTGGCAATCAGGATGGTTCACCTTCCCCGGGGGCAAGACGAACCATGACTGGGCGGAGATCTACATCAAGCCATGGGGCTGGATCCCCGTCGACCCGTACATGGGCATCTTCGCCCGGCAGTATCTCACGTCGCTCGGTCCGGAGGAACAACAAACGGTCCTCGACTTCTATTTCGGCGGCCTGGATGCATACCGCATCGCCGCCAACAGCGATCATAGCCAGCAACTGCGTCCGGCCAAGCGCGGCCTGCGGTCGGACGACGTGGACTTCCAGAGGGGAGAATTGGAAGCCGACGGAACGAATCTCTACTTTGACGTCATGTCCTACCGGGTCGATGTGACCGAACGCCCCTCCGCCCGCTGACGGTCCGGCGCACCATCAAGGCTGTACGAATGAGAAAGGAATGTCCATGCAACGCCTGATCGTACCATTCCTCATCCTTGCCGTCGGCGCCTCGGCTCAGGAGGTGTCGCTCACCTACCGGTTCAAGAAGGGAGAGACCGTACGCACCAAGGAGTTGACCACGCAGGTCGTCACGTCCGAAGCGATGGGTGGGACACAGACCATCAAGAACACGCGCTATACGAAGATGGTAATCGGCAACGTTTCGAACGATGGCACCGCCGAGATGGTTCGGAGCACCGATTCGTCCTGGATGACGCGCAATGCCCAGCCGTTCTCCAGTCCGCAGGCCTCAGCCTCGGAGAAGGTGGCATTCAAGCTGACGATCGACAAGTATGGCAAAGTGGTCGACGCTTCGCCGGTCGAAGCTCCGACGGATGCGATCTCGCAGCAGATGACCGCCTCCATGGCGCAGCAATTCAAGAACAATCCGGGTTTCCCGGCAAAGAAGGTGAAGGTCGGCGATTCATGGAGCGACGAGGTGACGAACAACCAGCCGACGCCGAGCGGCACCCTCACGACGACGATCAAACTAACGACGACCCTTGAAAAGCTCGACAAGGTCAACGGGATCGACGTGGCCGTGATGAAGGTCAACGGAACCCTCAGCGGAGAGCTGGGAGCAGGAATGGGAACGATCACGGGCACGGTGACCGGTTCGCGGCATTTTGCATACAAGCTCGGATACGAGATGCAGTCGGTCACCGAGACGGAGCAGACGATGGACATTGCCACGCCGCAGGGGAACATGGTAATGCAGACGAAATTGCGCCAGGAGAGGGAGAGGATGAAGTAGGGAGAGAGAAGAATGGAGCAGGGAGTTGGGAGTAGGGAGATGGGAGCGAAGGGTGGTCAGTGATCAGTGATCAGTGACCGACGCCTGCGGGTGTGCTGGACCCGCCAAAGGGCTTGGGATCTCCCCAGGCCCTTCGGATTTCGAATTTGTTTCGCATTTTCACTATGCGACCGCTTCGCGGCGTATTTCGTGCTTAGTATTCCTTCTTGTGGCATCACCCCTACCTCCCATATCACAGATCCGCTTTCCCGACTTCCGCGTCGTGACGGCTTCGGCCGGCTCGGGCAAGACCCGCACGCTCACCCGAAGGTATTTGCAGCTCCTGCTCAGTCCCGGCGTCGCCCACAACAAACCCGGCAACATCCTCGCCATCACGTTCACGAACAACGCGGCGGCGGAGATGAAGGGGCGCATCCTCGGGCTTCTGAAATCGCTCGCGCTCAACGACGTGGAACTCGTCGACGAGGTCGCCGGCCTGACCGGCATCGATGCGCGCCAACTGCCCGTCCGGGCCGAAGCGCTGCTCGAATCGATCTTCTCGGCCTATTCCGAATTCCAGGTCCGCACGATCGACTCGTTCCTTTCCAACGTTTTCAAGGCCGCCGCCGTCGAGTTCGGCTATCCCCCCGATTATGCGATCGCCCTCTCCGCCGACCCCCTGCTCGACAAGGCTTTTCAAGAGTATGCGCTTCGCCTGACGGACGATCCCGAAGGCCGGCAGCTGCTCCGAGAACTCGTTCGCCTGCAGGATGAGCAGCGGAACGACGACGACCCGTACCTGTGGGACCCGTACCAGGCCATCACGGCCAAAGTGCGAAACCTCTACCGTGAAACGGCCCGGATCCCCGAACCCATCCATGTGCCGCATCTTGGAAATGCACACGCCGCGGCGCGTGAGTGCATTGTCGAAGCTGCGCGGGAACTACGCCGCTTCGTCGCCTCGTCCGGCCTCGACGTCAACAAACGTCTGCTGAATGATCTCGATGAAGCAGCCCAAGGACGCTTACAGGTCGCGGTCTCGCGAACCGTGAAGACAACGGTCTTCAACGCCGGTCGCACCAAAGCGCAGAAGGAAGCCGTGCAACGGCTCGCCCCGACGGCGGGACAGCTGCTGCAGGCCTACAATGATGCGCTTCGTGCGTACGGGCTGCTCCAAGCGCGGCGGACCTTCGTTCCGTACGCCACCGCCTTACGCATGATGGAAGAGACCCTCGACGCCATCAAGCGACGCGAAGGGACGGTCTTGCTCGACGATGTCAACCGCACGCTCGGCGCCTTTCTGGTGCAGGAACGATTGCCGGAAGTGTATGTCAAGTTGGGCGACCGCCTTTCGCACTACCTCATCGACGAATTCCAGGACACCTCGCCGATCCAGTACAATGCTCTGCGGCCGCTTTGGGAGGAGGCTGTTTCGGAGCCGAAGGGTTCATTGTTCGTCGTCGGCGACACGAAGCAATCGATCTACGGATTCCGCGGAGCCGACTACCGCATCATGCGGCAGATGTTGCGTGAAGAGGTGTTTCCTTCGGCGCCGCGACACGTGGCGACGCTGGAAAAGAACTGGCGCAGCCGCCGCAGCATCGTCGAATTCAACCGCGCGGTCTTCCGGCAGGCACTCGCCGCGTCAGACCTGAGCGAAGCCGGCGAGGCCAGCGGCCTGACGACCGATCAGCAGGAGGTCGCTGACCCTGCCCTTCCGCCCGGTCGTGTGCGTGTGATCTCCATTCCGGCCACCGCGTCGGAACTCAACGAGCCGACCGATCACGGCCAAGCGGAGCTCGACGCTGTCGCGCGAATCGTGTGGGGCTGGCACGAACAGGGGTATCCGTGGCGCGACATCGCCGTTCTGACCCCCGCGAACGCCAACGTCGTACGTGTCTCGGCTCGACTCAATACGCATCCTGCGGGACCCATACCCTTCATCTCGCAGAGCAGTCTCGACATCCGCCACCGTCCGCTCATCAACGACCTCCTGTCGCTGCTGCAATTCCTCGATGCGCCGGTGGACGACGTTGCTCTGGCATCGTTCCTGCTGAGCGACCTCTTCGACCGATCGGACTCCGGGCTGTCGCGCGACGAGGTACGGGCCATGCTCCTTGCGCGCGCGGGATCCGCACATCGCGTCGCGCTGTACCACGTCCTTCGTGCCCGCCATCCGGAGGTCTGGCGGGAGCGTTTCGATCAGCTGCTCTCACGCGTCGGATACCGTCCCCTCTACGACCTCGTCGCCGAGGTGATGAAGGCCTACCGGGTGTTCGAACGCTTTCCCGACGAAGAGGCGGCACTGGCGCGGTTCCTCGAGACCGTGCGCGAGCTCGAAGCGACCGGTACGAACAGCGTGCGCGACCTGATCGACGCTGCCAACGGCGTGGGTACCGACGTATCGTGGGATCTCCCGGTGCCGCGGGGCCACAACGCCGTCACCGTCATGACCGTGCACAAAGCCAAAGGACTCGGGTTCAGGGCGGTCTGCGTCCTGCTGTATCCGCATAACGTCAGGGTCGACCAGCCGATCATCGTGCCGTCGGAGGAAGAGCCCGGCAGCGTTGAGCTGTGGCGCGTCGATGCAGAAGATGCGGAACGGCATCCGGAACTTGCGCCGATCTACCGGCAGGCCAAACTCCGCAAAGACGTGGACGAGCTCAATTCGCTCTACGTGTCGCTGACGCGGGCTGAGGTCGAGATGGCCGTCGTGTCGGTGTATCGGAAAGAAGAGGACCTGCCCCACCGGCTTCTGCCACCGGCGACGCCGGAGGAACTCGTTGCACCGCCGGCCGAGCCCTCGCCATTCGTCGAAGTGCCCGAAGCCCGTCGGTCGCATGTCGCGCCCGAGGAGCCGCCGGTAGAAACGCCGGAACCGGCCTGGCACGCGAAGGAGCTCCGCCGCGGCGATTTGCTGCATGCGATCCTGTCGAAGGTCGAAACGCTGGGCGAGGACCTCGACGCCCAGATCGCAGCGGCGCTCGACGAAGTACGGCCGGAGTCGGAAGGTTGGAGCCGCGAGGCCCTCGGTTCTACTGCGGCGGCGTTCCTGATGACCGAAGCGGTGCGTCCGTTCTTTGAAGAGCGGAACGGGAGAGAGGTGTGGACGGAACGCGAGATCGTTTCGAAGGAGGGACAGCTGTTCCGAATGGACCGCGTCCTCGTGGAACGCGAGATGGTGACGGTCGTTGACTTCAAGACGGGCGGTCGTGAGATGGAGGAGAAGTACCGCAAGCAGGTGAAGGGCTACTTGGACCTGCTGCAAGACCTTTTTCCCGGCAGAACGATGCGGGGGGTGCTGGCGTACATCGACCGGGGTCTCGTCGTGGAGGTCGCATGAAGCCCGCCTTCGTGCTGCCGCCGACGGCCGACGTCATTGAAGCAGTGGCGGCCCACCTGGTCCCCGACGGCGACCGCGATTTTCGCCGGTGTCGCGTGGTCTTTCCCGGTCGTCGGCCGGCGCATTTTCTGCGCGCGGCGCTGGCGCGCCGCGTCGGCGGCAGCTTTCTGCCGCCGATCGTTCAGAATATCGACGAGCTGGCTCAGGGGATCGCTGAGCGCCATCAATCCTCCTCCGTCCGAGCGATCGACCAGCTCGACGGAGCGTCCATCCTCTTCGACATCCATCGTTCGATGTCCGAGCGGATCGGCGGTGAGCATTTTCTCCAGCTCGAGCGGTTCCTTCCTCTCGGCCTTCGCCTCTTCAGTGAGCTGGAAGAACTGACCTTGTCGATGGCTCCCCCGGCGCTCGTCCGTGAGAAGACGTCGTTCGTCTCGACAGGAGAGTTGCATCTCATCGCCGAGATCGCAGAGCGCTTCACCATCGAACTGGATCGGCGCGAACTGACGACCCGCGCGCGTCAGTACGCTATTGCGGCCACCGAATTCATACCGACCGACCTCGACGGCGCGCGGCAGATGGTGCTGGCCGGGTTCTTCGGATTGACGCCGGCGGAGCAGATGCTCCTCTGTAAGATCGCCGATGTGGAGGAGTCCGCGTTCTTCTTCACGGAAGGTCCGCGACTTCGTGATAAGCTGGAACGCATCGGATTATCGTGGGAGGGCGGACCAGAGGTGGGAGGTGGAAGGTGGGAGGTGGGAGAAGGTATCAAGGATCGTGGGCCGAGGGTTCGATTGACGGAGAGCCCTGATGTGCACGGGCAGGTGTTTGCGGTGGCGGCCGACTTGCACGATCGTCTCGCATCGAATGAGCCTCCGGGCGTGCGCGAGGTCATCGTCGTCTCGCAGCCCGAGACCCTCTTTCCGCTCCTGCATCAGGCCCTCCATCAGCTGCCCGAGGAGATGTACAACATCTCGCTTGGATACCCGCTCAAGCGGACCCCGCTGGCGGGATTGTTCCATCGTCTGCACGAGTTGGCGGCCACCGACCGGGGCGGGCGACTGTCGGTCGAAGCATATCTGCGCGTGCTTCTGCATCCGTACGTGAAAGGTCTTCTCTACGGACGCCGGACCGACGTGAGCCGCGCACTCATCCACGCGATCGAAAGCTGGCTGGCCGATACGAAGGGTCGCACGGCTGTCACGCTCGACGAGATCGAATCGAACGGGGCGCTCATCACCGAGGCGCTGTTCCGGCTTCCGGAGGATGCGGAGATCACCCCTGATCAGCTGAGCCGCCATCTCAAGGAGCTCCATGATCTCTTCTTCCGCTCGTGGCGCGGCCGGGGCACGGTCGGCGCGTTCGCCGTCTCGGTAGCCGATCTGGTACAGGCGCTTCACGACCGGACGACGGCCTCGCAGCATTCGCATTTCCGGCGCTTCGCCGAGACGTTCGAGCGGGCCTGCCGGGACCTCGAGCGGTCGTTGTTGGCCGACCGGTCGTTCCCGACAGACGACCTCTATTTCGAACTGCTCGGCCGCGTGTTGTCGACGAGCAGCGTACCGTTCCCCGGCTCGCCGTTGCACGGATTGCAGGTGCTGGGGTTGTTAGAGACGCGTTCGCTTCGATTCGACCGGGTGACCATCCTCGACGCCAACGACGACGTCATTCCTGGCCGTGGCGGGGCCGACGCGCTGTTGCCACAGAAAGTGAGGAGCGCACTCGGCATGGATACGCCTCAGGTGCGCGAGGAGATCGTGGAGTATTACATGACGGCGTTGATCAAAGGGGCGAAGGAGGTTCGGTTCCTGTCGGTGACGGGGGGCGGGAAGGAGCGAAGCCGTATCATCGAGCGGTTGGTATGGGAAGCCCAGCGTGGGGCAGGGGGCTTGCAGCACGGCGTTGAAACGGACGCCGTCCGCTATCGAATCGCGCTCGATCAGCGCCGGCCGGAGCCCGTTGCGAAGCCTCGTGCGGTGGTCGACGCCATCCGGCGGCGGCCGTTCACCGCGACGTCGCTCGACTCGTATCTCGCATGTCCGCTCAAGTTCTACTACGAACACGTGCTGCGTTTGAGAGAGCGGGAAGAGGCGGGTGAAGACATCGACCGTTCGCAATTGGGTCAACTGGTTCACCGGGTATTGCAGCTGTTCTTTCAGGAATGGAAGGGGCGGCCCCTAGACCCGGCGCGGCTGGATGCGGCGGCGATGGAGCGGTTGGCGACGACAGCTTTTGAGGAGCGGTTCGGCCGCGGCGAAAGCGTCGCGCGCGAACTGGTGCTGGAACAGGTCGTGCGTCGGCTCGTCGAGTACGTCAAGGACTATCAGGTACCTGCGGCGGAGTCGTCGCGGATCGAGATCCTGGAACTGGAGAAGAACGAAGAAGCGACGCTGGCAGGGGCTCGCTTCCAAGTCAGGATCGACCGGCTGGAGCAACGGACGGAGTCTGATGCCGAACCGACCCTGCACATCATCGACTACAAAACGGGCGGCAAGCCGAACCGGATGCGCATTCAGTTCAAGAAGCTCGATCCGGCCGACCGTGCAACCTGGAGCAAGGCGATCGGTTCGATGCAACTGGGGCTGTATGCGTTGGTGATGGCGGAGGTAAGGGGGCTTAGGCCCGAAACGATCATGGCTCAGTACCATCTCCTCGGCCGGAGATCGATGTCGGAATCGATCGAGACGGGCTTGTTCGACAAGGATGAGGTCGAGCCGGTGGAGGGGATCGCGAAGGTGAGAACGGTCGTGGGGGGACTGGTG
>CAZOMY010000010.1:0-81198 GCA_964581115.1 uncultured Ignavibacteriaceae bacterium
GATAGAGAATGGTAAATGGTAGATGGTGAATGGTGAATGGTGAATGGTGAATGGTGAATGGTAAATGGTAAATGGTGAATGGTAAATGGTGAATGGTGAATGGTGAATAGTGAATGGGAATCGGAGCATGGAGCATTGTCGTTGTCAATCGTACATTGGTAATCTCACCGGTTTTTCGAGGGCTGGCCTCTTCTGGGTCGGCCCTTCGCGTTTTCGGCCAAAGGATCCACACGCAATTGACTGAGAGCGCTCTTGGACCTGCTAGGATCTCCTCAGTGTCAGGCCCCTTGCTTCTCCCCGAACACCCTTCTATGTTGTGTGACGATGGAGTGCGGTGCGGTAACGGCCTGAGGATTGGAGGATGCATGAAGCGATCAACGAAGCTCCAAGGGGGATCCCATGGCGACCAATGAAAACAAGGAGCTGGTGCGGCGATATATCGGAGACGTCGTCAACACGGGAGATGTCTCACGCATCGACGACTACATCGACCTTCACTATACTGAGGTCTACGATGGACGTCGGTATGAGATCGGCATCCCGGGCGCGGCTGAACATATCCGTGGCGTCCGTCGCACTTACCCCGACCTTCACTTGACCGTCGAAAGCCAGATCGCAGAGGGTGATTGGGTTGCCACAGCCTTTACGGCCCGAGGGACGCATCACGGAGAATGGCTAGGCATCCTTCCCACCGGCAAGTTGCTCGTCTACACCGGTGTCAATCTTGACCGGGTCGAGAACGGCAAGATCGTGGAACACGGAGGGGCTGCCAATCTGCTCACCACCCTCCTTGCCGTCGGGGCCGTCCTCCCCGCCGATAGCGGCCCGTCGCCGCGCCCTCTCGGTTCGATCCCCGCCCCACCCCTCGAAACCGAGTACGCCCCACACTACAAACGCTACGTTCAGCTGGTTCCGGAGAGCAACATTCTCAACGTTCTACACGATCAGATCCATGTCCTGCAGCACACTGCCGCGCTCGTGATGCCTAGTCAGGAGACCTTCCGGTATGCGCCCGGCAAGTGGAGCATCCGGGAGGTTTTCGGGCATCTGATCGACGGAGAGCGTATCTTCGGCCTACGGGCCTTCTGCTTCAGCCGTGGCGATCAAGCACATTTCCCGTCGTTCGACGAGAACACATACGTGGCCCATTCACGGAGCGACGATCGCCCGCTCCGCGACCTGATGCGCGAGTTCGCCGCTGTTCGACGCGCCAACCTGGCGCATCTATACACCCTCGGAGCTCCCGAATGGGCGCGCATCGGCACGGCGAGCGGCCATCCGGTATCGGTTCGCGCGATCGCTTACATCATGGTTGGGCACGTAAGACATCATCTGGGGGTCCTGAAAGAACGATATGGGATCGGATGAGGACCGGGGCCAGACGCCAAACCGTTCAAATGCGAGGCAAACGACCAACGGGCCACACGTCCAGACCCGACATGGCGAATCCACAGCAGATCTCAGTGCTGGACGGCAGCAATTACTTCAAGGGACTTCTTCTGCTGTTGCGCAAGGACGAGAAACTGTCGACCGCCGAGGTCGAACTCGTTCTGAAGGTCGGGCTTTCACTCGGATTTGAGAAGGAGTTCTGCGAGAATGCCGTCCATGAGATCTTGGAAAACGAACACATCGTCGATACGCCTCCGAGATTCTCTTCTCCAGATCTTGCCGTCAGGTTCTTGAAGGACGGGCTTCGGATCGCCACGTCGGACAATGAGTTGCATCCTGCGGAGCTTCAATGGCTCTGGACCACAGCCGAGGCCAACGGTATCGACCCGGCTTCCATGCAGAGCAACCTGGCCGCGTTGGCGGCAGAGGGTGGAGGGTCGAAGCGACTGGCCGTAGAGGATCTGCGGGTGGGATTCTGATGCCCTTGTACGAACATTGGCGGGGCATCACGGTTCCGATCATCCATTACTGCAATCGAAAGGGAACGAACGATGACGCGCCATCTCGTTGTCGCATCATTGATCATGCTGGTCGCGGGGTTGAGTTTCGGTCAGACCTTCACGCTGACCAGCGCCGACGTCGGCGGACAGGCGACCGATCGTCAGGTCTATAACGGCTTCGGTTGCTCGGGGGCGAACGTCTCACCCCAACTGAGCTGGAAGAACCCTCCGGCAGGTACGAGGAGCTATGCCGTTACCATGTATGACCCCGATGCGCCGACCGGGAGCGGATGGTGGCATTGGCTGGCATGGGACATCCCGGCGTCGGTGACCTCGTTGCCATCGAACGCAGGAAATGTGGCCCTCGACCTTGCTCCGCAAGGCATGGTACAAGGTGTGACGGATTTTGGTCAGCCAGGCTATGGCGGGCCCTGTCCGCCGCCGGGACACGGGTTCCACACGTATATCATCACGGTGTACGCGCTGAAGACCGACAAGCTCGGCCTTGATGCGAATGCACGTCCCGCCGTTGTCGGGTTCACCTTGAACTCGCAGACGATCCAGAAGGCGTCGATCGTCATGTATTACGGAAGGTAGGAAGACGATCGGCCGATGTGTGGGGAACCGCACCCGGCCCACGGAAGCGGCGGCGCACGATCGAAGGCCATCGCTCCGCGTACCCTGCCGTGTGCCGAGCCCTCCAAAGGAGGGTTTATTCAAGTCTCTTCTGGAACCTCGAGACCGCCAGTGACAGTACCGTGACCCCGATCGCCAGCAACGCGAGCGCCTGAGGCCAGAGGGTCTCGATGCCCACCCCCTTCAGCACCACTCCCCGAATGATCTCCAGGAAGTAGCGAAGCGGAATGATGGTGGTGACCAGCTGGATCGCCGCGGGCATGTTCTCGATCGGGAAGGTGAAGCCCGAGAGGAACAGCATCGGGAAGAAGACGAAGAACTGCGCCGTCATCATCGCCTGTTGTTGCGTGTGCGAGATGGTCGACACGAAGAGCCCCAGCCCAAGCGTTGTGAGAATGAACAGCGCCGACAGCGCAAACAGCAACACGATACTCCCCTTCAGCGCGATGCCGAACCAGAGCACCGCCACCGACAACACCACCACGGCTTCGAAGAACCCGATCAGCACGTAGGGCAGCAGCTTTCCGAGCATCAGTTGGGACCGGGTCATCGGCGTCACGATGAGCTGCTCCATCGTCCCCATTTCGCGCTCTTTGACGATCGCGACCGACGTGAAGGTCGTCGTGATGAGCATCAGGATCATCGCCACGACGGCTGGAACCATGTAGTTGGCGCTGCGAAGGTCAGGATTGTACCAAATGCGCGTTTCGGCTTCGACCCGCGGAACGCGTAGCGCCCCACCCTTCCGCATCAGCTGCTCCACGAGAAGGTTCTGCGAGAACCCCAAGGTGATCTGCCGGGCATAGTTCAGACTGATATTCGCGGTGTTTGCGTCGGCTCCGTCGGCCAGAAGCTGCAGGCAGGTCGGGGTCCCGCTTGCGAGCGACCTGCCAAAACCGCGCGGCATCACGACAGCCACGATCGCTCGGGCGTCGTCGAAGTATTCGTCGATGTCGGCCGGATCGTCCACCGCCGCCACGACCGTGAATGTACCGGTGTTCGTGAAGCGCTCCACGAGTTCGCGGCTTTCCGGGCTGTTGTCGAGGTCGCAAACCACCATGCCGACATTCACGACATCCACCGTCGCCGCGTAGCCGAGGATGATCGTCATCATGATCGGCGCGATCAGAATGATCGGCCGCATCCGCTTGTCGCGGCGGATCTGAAGAAACTCCTTGATGAGCATGTGTCGAAGGGTCTTCATGATGACAGGTCCCGGTGGAGTTTCGCGCTGCTGATCGACACCATGACCGCCGTAAAGATGATGATGGCCAGGAATTCCGTCCAAAGCGGCCAGAAGCCGACGTCCTTGAGAATGATGGAGCGAACGATGATGAGGAAGTACTTCGTCGGAAGGATGGCGCCGATGAGTTGCAGGAGCCACGGCATGCTCTTGAGCGGAAAGACGAAGCCCGATAACAGGAACGTCGGCAGGAGCGACGAGAAAACCGACATGAAGAAGGCCACCTGCTGGGTCTCCGCAACCGCCGAGATGAACAGCCCCTGACCCAAACCTGCCAGGGCGAACAGGAAGATGGCGACATACAGCAGCAGCAGGCTCCCGCGAACAGAGACGTCGAAGAGACCCCACCCCATCAACAGGATGATGGTCGCCGCCACCATGGCGATACCGACGTATGGCAGGGCCTTGCCGATGATGATCTCATAGGCATGGAGCGGCGATGTCTTGAGTTGTTCCATCGTCCCTAATTCCTTCTCACGCACCACGGACAAGGACGTCGAGATGACGGTCGACAACAGCAGGATCAGTCCGAACACGCCGGGGACGAGATACTTGGCGGTCTTCAGCTCAGGATTGAACCAAAGACGCGGGCGCACATCGATCGGCATGGAGACGCGCATCCCCCGCCGGTCGAGCCATTCGGTCAGCACCCGCTGGGAATAGTCGCGCACGCCGATCTGCACATAGGATGAGGCGATGTTGGCCGTGTTGGGGTTCGAGCCGTCTACCAACACCTGGACCTTCGCCGTGCCTCCGCGCAGGAGGTCGTTCGAGAACCCCCGCGGGATGACGAGCACGACGCGAGCGTCGGTCCCGTCGAGAGCGCCGTCGATCTCGCCCCGGTCCCGCAACGCCAAGTGATACTCCAGGTATTCGGAATGGGTCAGCGCTTGCGTCAGCCGGCGGCTCTCGGGGGTCTTGTCCTCGTCGAGCACCGCCACGCCGACATGCTTCACGTCGAAGTTCAAAGCATATCCGACGAGGATCAGCAGGAACCCGGGTAGGAAGATCAGGATGCCCAAGGCCCGTTTGTCGCGACGGATCTGGCGGAACTCCTTGCGGACGATCGGAAGGATGGTCATGCGGCCTCTGGTCGGCCCCGCCGGGCATCCTCTTTGGCGATGAGATGGATGAAGACGTCCTCAAGCGAAGGCGTGATCGGCTCGATGCGCGATGGTCGGTTCGCCGCTTCGTCCAAGACCATGCGGATCTTCTGCTCGGCCAGATCTCCCTCCACGGTGACGTGGCAGTTCGACCCGAAGATCGAGGTCTCCACGACCCAGGGTTGACTCTGGAACAGCTCGACGGCATCGAGCGGCCGTTCGCACACCACCTCATAGGTGGTGCCGCTTTCCATCCGTTGCTTCAGCTCCGTCGGCGATCCGAAGGCCACGAGACGTCCCGCATAAATGAAGCCAATGGTGGTACAGTGCTCGGCTTCGTCCATGTAGTGGGTCGTGACAAAGACCGTCGTGCCGGCGTTTGACAGCTGATAGATCAGATCCCAAAAACTGCGGCGAGAGACCGGGTCGACGCCTCCCGTCGGTTCGTCGAGAAACAGGATCGGCGGTTCATGCAGGATGGCGCAGCCGAGAGCCAGGCGCTGTTTCCATCCCCCCGAAAGCGTGCCGGTCAACTCGCTCTCCTTTCCCTCCAGTCCGGCCATTCTGACGGCCCAGGCGCGCCGCTCTTCCAGGCGCTCCCCTTCGATCCCGTAAATACCTCCGTAGAAACGGATGTTCTCATCGACTGTCAGATCCTCGTAGAGCGAGAAGCGCTGGGACATATAGCCGATGTTTTTTTTCACGCCTTCGGGGTCGCTTCCGACATCGATCCCACCGACCACCGCGGAGCCGGTGCTAGGCTCCAGCAGTCCGCAGAGCATTCGGATCGTCGTGGACTTGCCGGCGCCGTTCGGACCGAGAAAGCCGAAGACCTCTCCTTTCTTCACCGTAAAGGAAACATCGTCGACGGCGACGAACGTGCCGAACGTCCGAGACAGGTGTTCGACCTTGACCGCCGCGTCGTTCATGGACGCTCCCCGATCGCGCGGCGCAGTCGGGCATCGGCCAGGCGCAATTCGGCCCCGGCTTTGGTCATGGCCAGCCGAGCTTGCAGCAGCGACACCTCGGCGTCGAGAACATCCGTGGTCGTCGCCGTCCCTTGTTCGAACTTCTGCCCCATAACGCGGCGCGACTCCTCCGCAGCACGGACGCCCGTTTTGGCTGCCTCGACAAGGACGCGGGCGTCGGAAGCTCGCTGCGACCATTGCGCCACCTCAAGCCGAACAGCATTCTGCAGCATGTCGATGCCAGCTTCCGTCTGACGGAGCGCGGCCTCGGCCTGAGCCGTCTGTGCACCGGTCGTCATCCAGTCCCACACGTTCCATTGAAGCGATACGCCCACGTCCCAGGTACCATCGTACCGGTCCTTGGGAGGGATGATGCGCTGGTTCGGCCGCGCGTAGTCGTATCCGGCTGCCAGGAACACCTGCGGATACCATCCGGCACGGGCGGCGGTGACGCCCGCCTCCCCCATCGACCGTCGATGCTGGAGCGACAGAAGGTCCGGACGCGATGCGAGGGCCTGCTGCAGGAGACCGTCGGGGTCCGAAGGAGCGGCGGTTCGGACAGAATCGAGCGGCCGCTCGGCGGGCGCGATGGATGCGTCGAGCGGATCGCCCATCAGACTGTTGAGCGACATCATCGCCAGCCGCGATTGTGTCCGGGCGTCGATCAGGCGCACCTCCACGTCCGACCTTTTCACCTGCACCGTAAGCACATCGGCCGACGTAGCAAGCCCTTGGTCAGCGAGGCGCTGGACGACTCGCTCGTGCTCGCGGATCTGCGCGAGGGCGCGTTCCAGCACATCGACGGCTTCGATGGATTGCGACCATCCCCAGTAGGCCTGTTCGACATTCAGCGCCAGGTCGGCGCGATCCCGGGCCGCCTCTTCTTCGATGGCAGAGGCATTGGCGCGCGCGACGTCGTTTGCGCCGCTCAGCCGGAATCCGGTAAAGATCGGCTGCGTCACCGAAAGCCGGACGGACGAAGAATGATCGATCGATGGAAAGAGCGTGATCGGCGAGAGTCCCGGGAGCGGCAGGGCGATCGTGGTTGGGTCGACGTGGCTGAGCTGGGCGTAGCGCGCATTCAGCTTCACCTGCGGAAGCCGTGACGCTGAGGCCTCGTCGAGCCGCGCCTCCGCCGCCGCCTGACGGGCATCGGCGATCTTCATCGACGGGTGCTGCGCCAACGCGGCGTCGATGCACTGCCGGACGGAGACGGGGCGGGACTGCGGTTGAGCTCCAGCCACGGTCAGTCCGAGGAAAAGAGGTATCACGCTAAGACGCAGAGAACGCAGAGGCCGCAAAGAAAGGATATTTACAACTTGCTCCCTCTGCGTCCATCGCGAACTCTGCGCCTCTGCGTGCATGCTTCTTTCCTTGTTTTCAGGGGTCGGAGAAAGAGGTATCGCGCCCGCCTGACCTACGAGGAACTTGATGGCGGCGGGCAGGCAGAGCCGCAGAGAGCGCGGAGATTGAAAAAATGTACCATGCCTTCTCTGCGTTCTCTGCGAACGCTGCGACTCTGCGCGATTGGCGCTTCGTTGGGCGGAATTCACTGTGCTTGCCATGGGAGTTCTCACGACTGTGTGCGTGCGATGAAGACATCCTCCAGCGACGGGAGCGTGGTCCGGACCGAGGTCGGCTCGAGGCCCAGTTCCCGAAGGAGATCGTGCAGCCGGGAGGTTCCGTCGGCGGCTTGAGTCTCCCGTTTCAGAAGTACGTGCAACCGGTCGCCGAACAGCTGCACATGTTCCTGGCCGAGTCGTTCCGCCAGCTTGGCCGCTGCTTCGCGCACGGGGTCAACCACCACTTCGAAGACGGAAAGCGGGAATGTGGCACGTACGGCGTCGGGCGTGTCGCATTGCAGGATCCGGCCGTTGCTCATCAAGGCCACCCGGGAGCTTCGTTCGGCCTCGTCGAGATAGGGGGTGCTGACGACGATCGTGATCCCAGAATGCAGAAGGCCCGAGAGAATACGCCAGAAATCGCGCCGGGAGACGGGGTCGACACCGGTCGTCGGCTCATCCAGAAAGATCACGTCGGGCGCATGGACGAGCGTGCACGCCAGCGCCAGCTTCTGCTTCATCCCGCCGGAGAGGCGCCCAGCCAGCCGGTCGCGGAACGGAGTCAGGCGGGTCATTTCGAGCAATTCAGACTTGCGTTCTTGGAATCGCTTCACGCCATGGATCTCGGCGAAGAAGTCGATGTTCTCGTCGATCGTAAGGTCTTGGTAGAGCGAGAATCTCTGCGACAGATACCCGATGTGTCTTTTGACCTCCGTGCGATCGCGTTGAACGTCGTATCCGAGGATCTCCACGTGTCCCTCCGTGGGCGGAAGCACACCGCACATCATCCGGATCGCCGTCGTCTTGCCCGCTCCGTCGGGACCCACGATCGAGAAGATCTCTCCCTTGCCGATCGAGACCGTGAGGTTGTCCACGGCTCGGACAGGATCCCCACCGTGGCGGGGGAAGTCCTTGGTGATGTTCATGAGGCGGACGGCGTTCATGGTGCATCCATGGAAGACAGAAGTCAGAGGTCAGAGGTCAGAGCTCAGAAGTCAGAGACCAGAGTCCAGAGGTCGGTGATAGAGCGCTGATGAGGCAGATATTATCGGTGACCGGTCTCTTCGATGCAACTGTCGACCGTCAACCGACGACCAAGTCACAGAACCACATCCGCCGGGATGCCGGCCTTCAACGCCCCGTCCGGATTCGCCACGCGGATCTTCACGCCGAACATCAACTTCGTCCGTTCATCCTTCGTTTGGATGTTCTTTGGCGTGAATTCAGCTGTCGGCGAGATGTAAACCACCCGGCCCTCGAACGTGCGGTCCTTGAAGGCATCGACGGTGATATGGGCGGTCTGGCCGACCGCCACCCGGGGCAGCTCCGTCTCGGGGACGTAGATCATCAGGTCCATCTGGTCAAGGTTCGCGATACGCGCGAGGGCCGAGCCTACTCCCACGAACTCGCCCCGTTCAACAAAGCGGTTCAGGACGGTCCCCGACATCGGGACCGTAATAAAACAATCGTCGAACTTTTTACGGACCAGCTCAAGCTGCAATGCGGCCTGGTCGCGCCGGGCGCGCATGGCCTCGACCTCCTCGGGGCGCAATCCGTTCCTGAGTTTTGCGAGGGCCTGATGAGCCATGGTGGCGCGAAGCTCGGCGTCGTCGAGCTGCTTTTGCGGTATGCTGTTGCTCTGTCGGAGCTCTCGCATCCGGATCAGGTCACGCTGCGCGCTCTCGTCGGCCGCCTCGGCTTGTTTGAGGTCTTCGTGGCGTGGTCCGGTCGCGGCGAGCCGGTATTGCGCCTCCGCGGCGGCCAGATTCGCCTCCGCCTGGCGCACCTGCAGGCGGTATTCACGCTGGTCGAGTACGAGGAGCGTGTCGCCGGCAGCGACGCGATCGCCTTCGTCGACTCGCACCGATGCGACCGTTCCTGCAACCTGCGCGCTGACGGTGACATCGGTCGCCTCGATGATGCCGGTGGCTTCAATGGCCGTGCCGTCGCCGTAGCCACATCCGGACAGAGCGATCATGGTGACGATGAGGATGAATGATCTCATAACGACCTCTGCGTAGAATGTTGGTTCAAGATCTCTTCGACGGCATGGTAGCGTTCCTCGGCGTTCGACGCCATGGCACCAAGGAAGAGGATGCGAAAGATGCTTCGGAACGCTTCGTCGGGCGCCACCGGCAGCTGAAGGAGCGCCGTCGGATTCAGGATGCCTTGCACCGAATGGAAGAAGACAAGGTAGAATAGCTCAATGTTCACGTCTTGCCGCAGGACACCTTCGTCCTTCGCTTGCTGCATCAGCCGCTTGACCTTTTCAAAGATGTGGATGCGCCTGAACTCTTCGATGTGCTTCCACATTCCCGGAAGGTTGCGGCGGATGTCATCCATGAAAGAGGGACTGATCCGATTGGTGACCTGACCTGCGATCGCGAGGATCTCTGCCAGCTTCTGTTCGAAGGTCTTGTTCGACATGATCACATCGTCAATCTGACGGCCGATCCGGCGCGTCATGAAATCGATGACGCCTCGCAGAAGGTCGTCCTTGCTCGGGAAGAACTTGTAAACGGTCTTCTTGCTCATTCCGAGTGCGGTTGCGATCTCGTCGACGGTGACCTTGGTGAAGCCTTTGGAGAAGAACTGATCGCGGGCGTTGACGATCAGTCGTTCTCGCTCATCGGCATCTACCATGTAGTACTCCAAAGAAACCGAATAAGTTCTTTTAGTTTCCAGAAGGCCAAGAAAAACGGCCCAGAAATAGGGCCTGCTCGCAAGGAACTAATCTCGTTTCTTACGTTTCCAATTTACTTCTTCTCGCGGACGATGTCAAGAGAAATCTTCAAGGGCCTGGACGCTTATCACATCGAGAATCCTACTCCCAAACCTACGCTCTCCGCTCGAACCTAAACCGATTCATTGCGCATTTCGACTGCAGATTGACACCGAGGCCGGCCTTGACTGGCTCAGTAATTGCTGTACCCGTGGAGTCCTCAGATCACTCGGTTCCCGTGACAGTCATGCTCACCTACGAACCCACATTTCGAACGGTCTGCTTCGCCGTGATCGCGGCCCTCCTGTCGATGCTCGCCGCCGTTCCGGCCTCTGCCCAAGGTTACCTCCACGCCTCCGGGCTCTACATCGTCGATGGGTCCAACAATCAGGTCATCCTTCGCGGAATGGGACTGGGCGGATGGCTCGTGCCCGAAGGCTATATGCTCGGGACCTCGTCGTTCGCCGACTCTCCCACCGCCTTCAAGAATGTTGTTACACAGCTCGTTGGCGCTCAGAACGCCGAGACCTTCTTCCAGGCCTATCGCGCCAGCTTCGTGCGAAAAAAGGACATCGACAGCCTCGCGAAGTGGGGATTCAATTCCGTTCGGCTCCCCATGCACTACCATCTACTGACCTCAGCCCCCGGCGTCTATCTTGAAAGTGGCTTTGCAATCATCGACAGCCTCCTCGATTGGTGTGAGGCCAATCGGATGTACCTGATCCTCGATCTCCACGCGGCTCCCGGAGGACAGAATACCGGCAACATCAGCGACTACCAAGGGCCTCCTTCGTTATGGGAGAGCACGATCTATCAGGACTGGACGGCCTCGCTTTGGAAGACCATCGCCGCCCGCTACAAGAACGAGCCGTGGATCGGCGGATATGACCTTCTCAATGAAACGGCCTGGACGTTCCCGACCGGCAACGGTACCTTGCGCGCGTTCCTGGTTCGGCTGACCGACAGCGTGCGCTCGGTCGACCGGAACCACTTGATCTTCGCTGAAGGCAACTGGTACGCCACCGACTTCAACGGTCTCACGCCGGCGTGGGACGCCAATATGGCGTGGAGTTTCCACAAGTATTGGAACGTGAACGATTACAACGCCATCTCGTACCTCCTGACACTGCGCAGCATCACTCAACGACCCCTGTGGCTTGGCGAGTCGGGCGAGAACTCCAACCACTGGTTCAGCGAATGTCTGATGTGGATGGAGCTGAACAAGATCGGCTGGTCGTGGTGGACCCTCAAGAAGATCGAGAGTATCTCTGCGCCCCTTTCTGTCACCAGGACCGCCGGCTTTGACGCGCTCATCCGGTACTGGAGCGGACAAGCGCCGGCGCCAAGCGTCACCGCGGCCATGAACTACCTGCTGGAGCAGGCCTCGAAGTTCGAATCGGAGAATTGCACACTGCGGCCGGATTATCTCAATGCGCTCTTTGGATACCCAACTCCGGGCCAGCGGAGGCCGTACGCGCAGCTGAACATACCCGGCACGATACCGGCGGTGCATTACGACATGGGTAAGAATCTTGAAGCCTACGCCGACGCCGATCACCAGAACGTCGGCGGACCAGGAGGTTCGACGTACAATTCGGGCTGGACGTATCGGAACGACGGCGTGGACATCGAGCGCTCGAGTGATCCGTTAGGGAACGGATACAATGTGGGATGGACCTCGGCAGGCGAATGGCTGGGCTACACGGTGAACGTGACCACAGGCGGGACGTATGCGATCTCCGCCAGAGTTGCATCGGCATCGGGAGGTGGGAGCCTGAGCCTCGTGCTCGACGGAGGCGAGTCGATGCCGTTCTTCGTTCCGGCGACCGGCGGATGGCAATCGTGGTCGTCGCTTTCCCTTGGACAGGTGAACCTGGCCGCCGGCATGAAGGACCTCCGCGTCAAGGTCCTCACGGCCGGGTTCAACTTCAGCTCGCTGAGCTTCACCCTCCTCACGTCGGCCGAAGACGGGTCCATGCCCTGGTCGGTCGAGATATCGGCCGCGTATCCGAATCCCTTCAACCCGGAGACGCGGTTCGACGTGACGCTCCCTTCGGAAGGTCGCGTGATCCTCACGATCACCGACCTGCTTGGACGCATTGTCCACCGGGAGGACGCCGGCGTACGGCCGGCGGGACGGCATCCGATCTCGTGGAAGGCGGCGGGGGTGACGTCAGGAGTCTACTTCTACACCTGCGAAGCGTGGCCCGTCGCGCAGGGGATCGCACCGGTGGTCCGGTCTGGAAAGGTGATCCTCGCCAAATAGCTGTCGCATCGTTCCGTGACATGCGAGGTCTGCACACGATGCATGCCGACCTCCTTAACGATACCGCTCCCCTGCCTCCATCGGTGCGACTGTTCTGCTTCGTTCGAACGGCAGATCGTTCACTACTGCAGATACATGAGCCGGTGGCCTCGCGAGCGATTGCTGCCTTCGAGCACTCCGACGTAAATTCCCGAAGCCAGTCGTCGCGAGGCATCGGATGCAGGATCCCACCGAAGCAACGATGTCCCGGTTCCTTCCACTCCTTGCTCACTCACCATCCGGCCTAGAAGGTCGTAGACCCGGAACATGGCTTGTTCACCCGCCGGTACGCGCAGGGCCACCTGTGTCGTTCCGTTGAATGGATTCGGATAATTACCCAAGATCCTCATGGATTCTTCCGACGGCGCCTCTCCGAGCCCTTCATCGACGCCGGTTCCGATGTAACTCACCATCATGCCATTCAGCAGCGGTCTGTCAATCAGACCCTGAGCGTGGATGTTGATCATACCGTCGCTCACGTTGGCCAATACGCTTCGCTGATAGGCCGTCCGCCATCCCGAATTCGCATACAGGTCGAACGCGGTGACAGCGGCATTCCCCTCGACGACGATCGTCGATACCCGTTTTCCGGTCGCCGAAAAGTAGTTCTCGGCCATCATCAACGTGACCATGTAGATGCCGTTCGGCACGCGGACCGTATACTCGGTGAATCCGGCCAATTCCGTCCGGTAGACGTCTTGATACGTCGTTCCAGTGATCGCAACGCCGGGGAATGACCCGGCGGAGCCCTCTGAATAGCCGTACTCAACCCCTGCACCCCACGGCTGGTCGGGCAAGAACGATCCACCGCCAGCGCCCCCCAGATCGATGTACACCGGGAAGGCCAACGGCGCCGCCTTGAACGGGACGACCGCCTTCAGCGTCGAGGTGTTCGGGGTCGTCGAGCGGTCCGTGATCCCCGAGATGGCGATCGATGAAACGCTCGTGGAAAGCACGCCCGGCACACCCAGCAGTACGGTCCGGCCATCGGACAGCAATTGCGCGGACGTGATCGTGTTCGAAGGGATCAGGAAGTTAGAGAACGTGGTTGCGGACGTCTCGGTCACCTCCTCCGAGAAGTGGATCCGAACCGCGTCCGTTTCGATGCGTGCCCATAGCGGCGTCGGCGCCACACCATCCTGATAGCCCAGCGCGGTCTCAGACGTCAGACACAGGACGAGATTGCCGTCGCGGAAGACCGCGTTCTCGTGGACGAAATCACAGTTGTTGCCGCCCCATGTGTGAGTTGCCTTGTCCCATCGGGTCTGATCCCATGCGTCGAAGTCGTCGCGCCACTCCGTCGTAAAGTTGTTCCCCGTGCCGGTGTTCCCCCCACCGGGCGTGTACGATGCATATCGCACCCAGTCGTAATAAGCGAACGCCGGAAGGACGGCGGCATTCCACTCCCCCGCCCAATCGGGATGGGCGGGCGGCCAGACATTCATCATGAGCTTCTGCGGTTGGTTCAACGTGGCGATATGCTCCCCCGTCTGCCGGTAGACCTCCACGGAATCGATGAACCACGCGACGTAGTCGGGGGTCCATTCGAAGCCGTAGACATGGAACTCACGCGCCGTATTGAACGGGACGTAGCGGTGGCTCACGTGGTGCGCCTGACCGGGAGTGATTGTATTGAACTGCACGTCGTTCGTATACCGGCCCATGATCTCGATGTCGATCTCATTCCACGGGGTCGAGGGATAGGAATCGTTGTACGTAAAGAACGACGTCAGCATGCCGCTGCGACCGTTTGCCTTGATGCGGGCCTCGAACCGGCCGTACAGGAACGATTGCTTCGTGCGATACTCGGCGCCTTTGATGCTCTTGCCCTCCAACGGCAAGACGAACAAAAAAGAAGCCAGCATCATGCAGATCAGTGCGTGAGTCTTCATGGGCTCTCCGGGACCTTTCCACCCAACGCCTCAATATACTCTTTGTTGACGATGGTTCGGTCAAAAGCGCAGTTGCGCAGATACTCATCCAGCGTTGCTCGTGCCTCGGCCTCATTCGGACGGTTGGCTCGCAGGTCCGCATACGTCGCTCGCGGCCGCGCCGCGAACCATCGTATCGTCTCCCAACCGGCCGGCCGTTGGATGCTGACGAAACAACTGGCGGCGTCGAGCTTCTTGTAAGGCCAGAAATGCCATCCGATACGGTGCCGGTCGAGGGTCTCGCGGAACTCTCTGATCCATGCGTTGGTATTCTCTCCCGATTCACCCATATAGATCGGCACGTGGTACCGGTCGCGGAACTCGAGATATTCCCGGATGACCTCCTCGGTCGGGGCCGTCCAGTACTTGTGGAATGTGTACATGGCCTTCCGGTCGAACGGGGGACCGAAGACACGAAAGTTCGAATCCCACTGAGCGCCGCCCAGGATCACAATGTGATTCGTATCCACCTCCCGCACGGCTGCCACGATGCGACGGTACAACGGTTCGAGGAGCGGATTCAGGCGCGTTGTATCGGCAAAGTGAGGGATCGGCTCGTTCAACAGGTCGTAGCCGATGACGATCGGCTCGTCCTTGTACCGGCCGGCGATCGTTCGCCAAAGGTCGATCGTCAGTTGCTGGCTGGATGGGCTGGTCAACAGGAACGGCATGCCCCAGCTGTCATCGATGTTGTCCCCTGTTTGCCCGCCGGGTGCGCAGTGCATGTCAAGGATCACCAGCAGGCCTTCGTCGCGGCACCAGCCGATGACCCGGTCGAGCATCTCGAATCCCGGTCCGCCCCACACTGTCGGCTCATCCTCGCGGACGAAGAGCCGAAAGTTGAACGGGACGCGGATGCTGTTGAACCCCGTTTTTTTGATGAAGCGGATATCGTGGCGCGTAATGTAGATATCCCTGAAGCGTCTCCAGAATTCCACCGCCTCTCCGGGACCGATCAGCTCATTCAGTACACCGTGGATCATCCGAGGAGACGACGCCGTATCGAACTTGAACATGTAGCCCTCGGGAACGAGCCAATTACCGAGATTCACGCCGCGGAGCAGTAAGGGCTTCCCGCGTCCGTCGATAAGCTCGGAACCCCGAACCGTCACAAACGACTGGGCATCAATGGCGCCGGCAGCGACGAGCAGAAGAGCGAAGGCACGGACCATCCTCATGGTCAATTCCTCAGTGCGATGGACTCGGTGAACCGGATCAGGCGAGACGAACTACCGACGCGGATCCCGTAGTCGCCGGGAGGCGCCACCCAGTTCTTCACGTGCGTATCGTAGTAGGAAAATGCCCTCGGTTCCAGCTCGATCCGAATGCTCCGCCGTTCGCCGGGAGCCAGGTCCACCCGTGCAAAACCGCGAAGCTCCTGTCGTGGACGCTCAAGAACCCCTGAAGGATTAGCAACATAGACCTGCGCGATCTCCGCCCCGGCCCGTTCGCCCGTGTTGACGATATCGAATGTCACTTCAACGCGAGGGGCCGGAAGCCCCTCCTGAAGCTTGACCCGGAGGTTCTCATACGTGAAGGTGGTATACGACAGCCCGTGTCCGAATGCGAAGCGTGGCTCAATGCCCGCCCGGTCCACGTGACGGTAGCCCACGAAAACGTCGTCGGTGTACTGCGCAACGCCGGGCTCGTTCGGATAGGTGCCGTACGACGAGTAGTCTTCCCAGCGCTTCAGAAAGCTGGTCGTCAGCTTGCCCGAAGGATTCACGTCGCCGAACAGGACCTGTGCGATCGCGTGCCCTCCCTCTTGTCCGGGATACCATGCCTCGAGCAACGCCGGCACGTCGCCGACCCAGTCTTCCATCAACACTGCGGCACCGCTGTTCAGAACGACCACCGTCCGCGGATTGGCGGCCGCAACGGCCTTGATGAGCCGTACTTGGTCCGCAGGCAACAAGAGGTCGGGGCGGTCGAAGCCCTCACTTTCGAACCTGGCGGAGTATCCCACGAAGAGCACGGCCGCATCGGCCGACCGGGCCGCCGACGCCGCTTCCTCGATCTTTCCTTTTTGATCCACCGACCACCCGCACCGGACAACGGCACTTCCGCCGTCCTCGTAGTATTCGAGCTTCAGCTCATAGGTCCGGCCGGCATCGAGGTTCACGCGGACCTTGTGATAGATCTCGGCATGGTTCTTCCAATCGTCGACCAGCATGACCCCGTCGAGCCACAACCGGATCCCGTCGTCGCTGGAGACCTCCAAGAGGCGCTCGCCGGCAACGTCCGGCGTCAATGTCGCCGTCCAGCGGGCGGAGAACTGATCGGACGGAATGGTCGTGTCCGGGCTGTCCCCCACCCAATCATGATCGATGAGGGGTTCGACCCGCGTCAGCTTCGGCTTCCCGGCGAGGTTCATGTTGTCGAAGTATTCCGCCTTCCAGCCTTTGCCGGACATGCCGCCGCCCGGCGTCAATTGCGCCGGGTCGATCGGGACCAGATCCCCTTCGAGCTTGACCCCTTGTGCGAACCGAACGTCGAGGCCTGGAGCGGCTTCACGGATGGATGCCAGCGGAGAGACGGCCAAGGTCGGACTGACCATGGAGCTCCCCCCGCCGCCGGTCCGCAAGATGTCGGCATTCGGGCCGATCACCGCAAGCGACCTCAAAGACGAACGATCGAGCGGAAGGATGGATCCTTCGTTCTTGAGCAGCACGATCCCTTTGGCCGCCGCCTCGCGATTCAGTGCCTGATGCGCACGGCTCGTGATCACCCCCGCATCGGCCTTCGGAGATGCCTGATCGATCCTGTTGTCCAGCGCCAGGCGCAGGATGCGCGAGACGTGATCGTCGATCGTCGACTCTTGGACCTCTCCGGAACGAACGGCCTGAAGCAGACTGTCGCCGAAGTGCCTGCCGGTCGGCATCTCCAGATCGAGTCCCGCATTGGCGGCCGGCGCCACAGCATGTGTCGCCCCCCAGTCGGACATCAGCAAGCCGCGAAATCCCCAGCCGTTCTTGAGGATGTCCAGATTGAGGTGGGCGCCTTCTGTTGTGTAGGGTCCGTTCAGTCGGTTGTACGAGTTCATCACCGCCATCACATCCGCCTCGCGCACCGATGCTTCGAAGGCCGGGAGGTAGATCTCGCGAAGCGCCCGCTCACTCACCCGGGCATCGACCGTCTCCCGCTCGAGCTCCTGATTATTGACGGCGAAGTGCTTGACGGTTGCTGCAACACCTTCGGACTGGACGCCCCTGATATACGCCACGGCCATCCGCGCCGCCATGAACGGGTCTTCGCCAAAACTCTCGAAGTTGCGGCCACCGTGCGGTACGCGATGGATGTTGACGCATGGCGCCAGGAGGACATTCTTGTCCTTCGCTTTCGCCTCTCTCCCGAGCGCTTCGCCCACGCGTCGAACGAGGGCCGTATCCCAGCTGGCAGCCAACGCGATCGAAGCCGGGAATGCGGTCGCCCGGCCGGTCCTGACTCCGAGCGGGCCGTCGGTCATGCGAAGTGTCGGGATCCCAAGGCGAGGGATCGCCTTCGTGTCGAAACCTGTCCCCCCCATCAGGGAGACTTTCTCTTCAAGCGTCAGTCTGGAGAGAAGGTCGGCAATAAGCTTCTCACGCTCGAGAGCCGATGCCCACGGTTGGCCAACGGCCGCGATCGAGAGAGCGATGGTCAGCGCCAAGGAACGAAGCAAGGCTTTCATGTCCATTCGGAGTGTGGAATGCGATCGGAACGATGTGCGGTCGAGCGTTGCATCTCAACGGGTCAGCACCAACTTCTGCGTTCGTTGGAAGGCCCCTGCCCGCATCCGACAGAGGTAGACACCCGACGGTCGACCGGAGGCATCCCACGCCACGAGGTGCGTGCCCGCAGGACGAACGCCGTTGACGAGCGTGGCGACCGGCCGACCCAGCAGATCGAGGATATCGATCGAACACTCGCCGGTGAGCGGGAGGTCAAACCGGACCATGGTGGCGGCATTGAAGGGGTTTGGATATGGCGCCGAGAGACGGTACGCGCCCGGCACCGTCATTCCATCCCGTCCGACGCCGACCGGTGTCGAACCATGGACCTCGAATTCGAACAGCGAGTAGCCGAACGTGGTCCCGCGCTGCAAGCCCAACATCATGATCTTCCTCGCTGTCGCGTTGACGGCGACCCGGTCGAGACCGCCGTCGCCGTTCGTTTCGTGGTGGACCTCGACCCAGGCGCCGATGCCATCGCTGATGCTGATGATGTATTCCTTTCCGTACGCCCATTCCCAGTAGAGCGTCACATCGTCAACATGGAATAACGCCCCCAGGTCGACAATGAATGCTTGCGGGTCGCTGAACGACGAAGACCAGCGCGTCCCCATGTTCCCATCGACGGCCTTCTCCGGCCCGTACGTACTCCCTTCCATCGAGGTGGCCGAGGCGGTCTTGTAAAGAGCCAGGTTCGGCTTGGCCGGCTCATGCACGCGCAGGGTCCGAGAACCCGAGTTGTTCCCCTCCTGAGCTTCATCAACCAGGCCGTCAGGGTCGATCGTGGCCGTCAGTGTGTACTCGCCCGCATGGGCCGGAACCCAGGCCGCTCCGCCCGATGGACCGACGGTCGCCTCAATGAAGCCCATGCCACCCGGGGGGATCGAGCGGACCGGTGTCACGCTCCAGCCGACGATCGCGCCGCCGACAGAGAACTCCACCTTCAACGGCAATCCCGCAAGCGTGGGCGCGGCGCCGATGTTACGGACCGTTGCGATACAGATCACGCTTTGGCCCGGTTGCGGGTAGGCCGGGACCGTTCGGATGTGTCCAAGGACAAGGTCGGGCTTTGCGGTGACGTTCAGGACCTCCAGGTCACCACGAAGCGGCAGTTCGTTCGACGCGGGACCGACCAGGATACGATAACGTCCGGGTTCGACGGTGAACGCATTCAGGAATTCATCGAAGTAGTACAACTCCTCGCTTCCGACCGTGAACGACGCCTCGGCGGACTGTCCGGCCGGTACCACAACGCGGGCAAAACCCTTCAGTTGTTTGACGCTGATCGAATGTGTCGTCGCCGAATCGCTGATGTAGAGCTGGGCGACCGCTTCGCCGTCGCGGGACGACGTGTTCGTGATGGTGCACCTGACGGTCGCCGAGCCGCCCGGCACGATGGTGGACGGCGTGATCGTCAGATCGCTGTACGAGAACGACGAATAGCTCAGCCCGTGCCCGAAGGCAAATCGAGGCACCTGGCCGGTCTTGTCGAACCAGCGATAGCCCCCGCCGTGATCGTCGGTGAAATCGTCGTTCCACGCGGGCATCTGCCCGTCGTTGAGCGCGATGGTGACCGGAAGGCGGCCGGAGGGATTCGTGATGCCGAACAGGATCTCCGCCAGCGCCGTCCCGCTCTCCTGACCGGGATAGAACGCGTACAACAGGCTTCGGATGTTTGCGATCGAGCGACTCAAACCGCACACCCCGCCGCTGTACATCACAACGACGATGTTCGGGTTCTCGGCCGCCAGCGCGTTGATCAGGTCCTGCTGCTTGCCCGGAAGCTCCATCGACCCGCCCACCCGGTCGAAACCTTCCCCCTCCTGCGATGGATCCAGGCCGCCGACGAAAACGACGACATCGGCCTGCTTTGCGAGAAGCCGCGCCGCCGGAAAGCCGGACGTGTCGGTCGAGTGAATCTCACACCCTTTGAGATAGTCGACCTTTGCCTCGCCCAGGTAGGCCTGCAATCCCGCCAACGGCGAGACTGACGCGGCAGGATCGACCCAGGAGCTTCCACTTCCGTCGGTGCGGCAGACGGCTGCGTTGGGACCGATGAGTGCGACCTTTGCGACCGCAGCAGCGCTCAATGGGAGGAGCGGTCCTTCGTTCTTCAGCAATACGATCGATTTACGAGCGGCCTCTTCACACAATCGTCGATGCTCTTGGCTGTTGACGTCGGACGGGTCGCCGGCAGGCAGGTAACCCCACACACCCGAGAGCAGCTTCGTCCGAAGAAGATTGCGCACGGCCTTGTCGATCGTTGCAATTGAAATGGCACCGCTTCCTACGAGCGTCGCCAGTTGCTGGCCGTAGAGATTCGACCCCATCTCGAGGTCACAACCGGCCTCAATGGCCTTCTCGGCGCTCCAGATCGAACCCCAATCGGAAACGACAAAATGCGGAAAGCCCCAGTGTTCCTTCAGGATCGTGGTCAGAAGCGTGGAGTTCTCGGCGCACTTTTCTCCGTTGATCAGATTGTAGGCGTTCATCACCGCGAAGGCCCCGCCGGCTTGGACGGCCATTCGGAACGGAAGGCCGTTATGCTCCTCCAGCGTTCGGCGTGAAGCGATGATGTTGTTCGTCAGCCGGCCATTCTCGCGGTGGTTGGCGGAGAAATGCTTGATCGTGGCCAGCACGGGCTGCGACTGGATGCCCTGCACAACCGCCGTGGTGATGCGGGCGCAGAGATATGGATCCTCCCCTCCTGTTTCGGGGCTACGTCCATTGCGCGGATCGCGGTCGAGGTCGAGCGCCGGTCCGAGCGCCATGCTTCTCCCTTTTCCGCGGAATTCCTTCCCCATCGCCATACCGACACGATACGCCAGCTCTGGGTCCCACGTGGCGGCCATTCCGATGCCGACAGGGAATGACGTCGCCAACCCGTTGCGGACGCCGTGCGGTCCGTCGTCCATCAGAAACCCGGGGATCCCCAATCGCTGATTGTCGGCCGTGTTCATGTTCCCTTCGCCGTGCAGCTGAAGGATCTTTTCCTCCAGCGACATCTGGCCCAAGACGGCGTCGATGCGTTCGTCCAGCGTCTGGGCGATGGCAATGGGAGAGGCGAGCGCCATACCGAGCGCCGCGATGCGAACGATGAAGCGAGCCATGTTCGGTGTTCGTCCGATACTGAGGCCGGCCGCGTCGTCAGAACGGGCCGGTCACTTGCGCCGGAAGACGCGCACGTAGTCGATGGTCATGCGCTGCGGGAAGACCGTGAACTCGTCGGTATTACCCGGCCAGTTGCCGCCGACGGCGACATTCAGGATCATGAAGAATCGCTTGTCGAACGGAGGTCCGATCGACGCCTGATAGTACTTCACGTCATTTACATACCAACGGATCTGCGTGGAATCCCACTCGAGCGCGAAGACATTGAAGCCGCCCGCAAACGTACCGGCTGGAAGCGTGTAACTGCCACCCGACTGCTGACGGGTCGCCGGCGACGTTCCGAAATGGATCGTCCCGTAGGTCTTCCACGGCTCGTGCCCGAGCAGTTCCATGATGTCGATCTCGCCGCTAGAGGGCCATCCGCCGTATTCGGAATCGGTCGGCATCATCCAGATCGCGGGCCACAGTCCTTTGCCGTAAGGGAGCTGGGCTTTGATCTCAAATCGTCCGTAGCGCCAATCCCCCTTGAGTCGTGTGATCATTCGGGCCGACGTGTATTGTCGCGTGAGGTACGGTTCCTTGCGGGCCTGAATGACCAACGATCCGTCCTCGATGAACGAATTCTCGGGCCTTGCCGTGTAGTACTGGAGCTCGTTGTTGCCTCCACCGTAATCGTTGACCTCGTGGGTCCACTTCGTGGAGTCGATCCTCGGACCCGAGAATTCGTCGTTCCACACCAGCATCCATCCGGCGGGCGTAGGTATCGTATCGTTCGGAGCACCGGGCTCGCCGCTTGTCGGCGAGGACTTTTCCTGACAGCTCAGAATGGCGATGGCAGCCCCCGCAAGGGCGCCGGTCAGCGAAACGCTTCGTCTCATGATCGCATTCATCGATGTGCTATGTGTGCCGTGCGTGCCTCAGGTGTCTTCTATGGCGCGTATGCTCGAACGCTACAGCGGCCACTGGACCGATGGCGGCAACTGGCGGACCCAATCCCACAACGGCAGGAGCATCGGGGCGCCGTTCATCCATCCGCCGAACCCGAGGTAGCGGCGCGTGAACATCGGCACCGAGGTAAGTGCGGTGCGCTTCACCGCGTCGGCCTCGACGCGCACCCGGCGTCGCTGCGCGAGGTCGGCGATATAAGCATTGACTCGCTCGTGACCGATGCGGTCCTTGACGCCGGACCCAAGCACTCGCGTCAAGTGCTCCCCGCGAAGGCCGTGCTCCGTTGCCCGAATGCCCAAAACACGTGCGACCACATACCCTCCATCCACGGCCAACGGTCCGATCACAGCACCCGAGTCGGCCAACAGGGCATGAAATCCGACCATCGGGTCATCGACCGGGTCATACCAATCCGACGAGCCATCCGACTGGATCCGCGACGAACGTGTGGGACGCGAGTCGGCGAGTTCGTCGATCGACGCACCTTGCTGCACAGCCGCTGCGAGTCGCTTCGCCTCGACGGGGTCTTTCGTCCAGACCTCCTGTGTTCGGACTGAAGCCTTGCCTCGGAGCTGGCCGCGGCGCGCCACCAACTCATCGACGAGATCATTTCTCGTGACCGCGACCGTCTCGCGGATGGACCGGATCATCTCGCCCGCCGCCCAATACTCATTCCAAGCGCGGAGGTCGGATCGAACCGAGGGATCCGAGATCATGCCGCGCGCGCGCGCTTCCCGCGCAAGGTACTCTCCGGCCGCGACGCGTTGAATCTGCTCATTCAAGCGATTCCAGAACCGTAGGCCCTCGGGCTGGTCGCTGATGAACGGCTCGTAACGGAACATCTCCACGACCTGGCCGACCGTCAGATCATCCCCCTCCATCACGACCAGACTTTTCGAGCCGGCATCACCCAAGCGAGCATGCAGGACATCAACCATGTCGGAGGTCAACTCAAACCCGGACGGTCGGCGATAGCGGGCCGTATCTTCGAGCCAGAGACGGGAGATCTCGCCGGCCAGCCGAAAGAACGACGCCGAATCCGATCGCGCCCGTTTTCGGGCGAGCGACTGACGATAGTATCGCTCGGCCTCGCGACCATCCAGACGCGACTGAAGCAGACGCCCCGCCGCTCGTCGCTGCTCTTCGTCCGATTGCTTGGCCGCCAACGGATTCGGCACCCGTTCCAGCAACTCGAGTACCACCCAACGATTGTCCGTCATGCGATGGGGCCGAGAGATTCCCGAGACGCCGATCTCGTACACGAGTCGTTCCAGCAGCGTGTCCGTCATGCCGAAGGAAGCGGCCACAGTATCGCGGTCGAGGATCCGAAGTCCGCCGGTCGACATGTCGACTGACGCTGATCGACGCAACCGGGCAGCAAGCGAATCCGCTTCGCCGCGGCTCTGGAGAACATACAATACGACTGTTCGATTCTCCCGGTAGCGCCGGAGTGCCTCTCCCGCTTCAGCTTGGGTCGGACGTGAGCGTCCCGCGACCTCGCGACGGAACAAGGCGTCACGCTGGAGCACGTTCTCCAACCCCCATCGTAGCAGATCATACCGGCGATCCCCGGTCAGGCCTCGAACCGTCGCTTCAGTCGCCAGCAGTCGCTCGGCAATGAGCGCCGAGACCGCCTGCGACCGTACAGAATCGAGGGTCGACGGTCGTATCGGGCCGGGCCACGGCATCAGTTCAACGCGTGCGCGCATATCCCGAGCCAAGATCGGCTGGTCATCCACCCAAGCCAGCGTATCCAGCGCCAAGGTCGGGATCATCTGGCCAGTGGCCGATCCGATAAGGAGGCCGGCGACCAACGCCGATGAGCACACGCGCTTCATTGGTTCGATCCAGTGGCGAGATATGGGATGCGGCTCATGCTCAGATGGTAGCCGCCAAACGCCTCATCCGCAATGACCGCGCCTGTCTTCCTCACATCCATCGTCATCGGATCAACACCGCCTTCTGTGTCGAGGTCTGATCGCCCGTCGTTAGCCGCATAACGTACACGCCGCTGGAACAGCCCCCCGCGTCCCATGAAGTATGGTGAATGCCGGCCGGCAGATCGGCATCGACCAGACGCCCCACTCTTCTCCCAAGCAGGTCCAGAACTTCGATCGAGACATGGGCCGCGTTCGACATCCGGAAGCGGACGTTCGCACACGGATTGAACGGATTCGGAAAGACCGGGTCCAACCGACATTCCCCGGGCACGTCGGACGGGCGACCGATCACCCCCGTGGAACTCGTTTCACCCGCAAGCACCCCAGCGACGAAGACGAGCGGCGCGTTCCAATTGATCGCGATCTCGTTCGACGCGTAGCTGTCCTGGTCATCGACGTACCACATGGCTGGCGGATCGGCGTCCGAGAAACGGGACGCGAGTTCGAGGTCGCCTCCGAATTGGTTGGGGCCGCCGACTAGTAGCCCTGGAACCGGCTCGGCCACGCCGTCGGATATCGACGGTCGATGATGCGGCGCCATCGGACGATGCGTCCCGATGCCGGTCACAAAGGTCATGGCGTGTGGATTGACTCCAAGCACGTAATGCAACTGGTCTTCGGCTGCATCCCGGTAGGCGCTGGCTCCGACCTCGCGAGCTGCCACGAGCAGAAGCAAAGCATGATTCAAGGCGTCCGAATTGCTCCCCCACACGAACTCGCCCGGAACGAGCGTCAGATGAAGTCCGCTTGCCGATCGCCTCGCAACCAAAGCATCGGCCACGGACGTGAGTGACGACCTTAATTCGCCGACAATGCCGTCGTCGCGGGGTCGGTCCGTGGTCAGATAGGCAATGTGAGCCAGGTCGGTGACGAACGGCCATGAGAGCTTCGTGCTGAACAAACCCCGCGCCGACGCGTTAAGAACGTAGAACAGCTCGTAGTCAGACCCGCCCGTCGCGGCGAATAGCTCGGCCGCGGCCCAAAGTCGCTCGTCGCGGTCGTCGGTATCTCCGTAGACCCCGGTGGATGTCCCCGACGGATTGGTAAAACCACCAAGGGGCACGATCGAGGGGTGGGAAGCGAGAAATGCCCACGCGCTTTCGGCAGCTGCACGGCATGTCGCGGCGAAGGTCGCGTCGTACGACTGGTACGTCGCCGAGGCTCTCGCCATCACGGCCGCGAAGTCGCCCGTCGCCGTCGACGATATCTGGTAAATGTAACGCGCTCCGGCGTCGTTCTGCGGCATAACGAATGATTCGAACGCCGGTTTGGTCAGCTTCGTGAACACTCCACCGTTGCCGGCCTGCATCTTGAGCATCCATTGCAGTTCGAACCGCACTTCGTCGAGCAGGTCGGGAATGCCGTTGCCGCTCTCCGGAATGCCGAGGTTGTCCGCGGAGAAGCGCTCCGGGTAGAGGTCGTACGCCAACAACAACGTGCCCACCGTGATCCCGGCATTGACGACGTACTTGCCGTAGTCCCCGGCGTCATGCCATCCGCCCACGGCGTTGACGGTGCCCGACGATTCTGCCGTCGCATGGAACGTCGCGTCGCCGGTGTGGCAATAGCCGTGAAGATACCAGCCGGCATGCGCGAACGGCAGTGAGACGCCGCAGCGCTGGTAATAGAAGCCTTTTAGAGCTGCCCGGATCACACGATCAAAGACCGTGTCGGCCACGATGAAATCGGGCGAGACGTCGTTCAGGCTTGTGCGCACGCGATATCGGCCCGGCGTCGAAACGGAGGAAAGATCGCCGCGCCGGATGTTCCAACCCGTCGCCGGGTCCGCCGATCTCCAGAGATTGAATGCGCCTCGCAGAACGACATTCCCGCTCACGACCTCCTCGACGAGGAAGCTGTCCGCAGCCGAATGAACGAAGACGAACTTGGACGCGGACGGTCGATAGCCCGCCTGATCGATGAGCACTTGGCCGGCCGCCGGTACGGCGATCGCGGCCAAGAGCGGCACGAGAAGTTCGTATCCCTTCAGCGTCCTCATACGAGCTCGGGCGATGTTCCTTGAACAACAACGGCGGCCCCATCAGCCGCCGCCGGTCATTGGCCTCACCTTGCTCCTCACAGTGTGTGTGGGCTGGCCTGGAGCTCATTCCAGATCAGCGCACCCGCTCCCAGGACGGCCGTGTTCCCATCGGGAAGTCCGGACGGAAGAACAGCCACTTTGTCCTTGAAGATGTTCAAGACGTTCGCCTCCAGATACCGTTTGACCGGCTTCAGCAGGAGATCTCCGGCGGCGGCCACGCCTCCGACGAGGATGATCGCCTGAGGGCTGAGATACGCCACGGCGTCGGCCAGGCTGGTTCCAAGCCATCGAGCCGTCCGGTCGAACGTTTCGAGCGCCAGCCGATCACCCCGCCCGGCCGCTTCGGCCACCTGCTTCGCCGTCAGGTCGTTGAACGGGATCTGGCGCAATTCGCTTGCGTCCATCGTCGTCGCGATCAGTTCATATACGGTCCTCCGAACGCCATTCGCCGAGGCGTACGCCTCGAGACAACCGCGCCGGCCGCATCCGCACTCGCGTCCGTTGCGTTCGACGATCGTGTGGCCGAGCTCACCGGCGAATCCATCCGCCCCGTAGATGAGCTGCCCGTTGGCGACGATGCCGCTCCCCAGGCCGGTCCCGAGGGTGACGACGATGAAGTCCTTCATCGACCGAGCCGCACCGAACAGCATCTCGCCCAAGGCGGCGGCATTCGCATCGTTCGTGACGGCTACCGGTACCTTGAAATGCCGGGAGAGCTCGCCGACGACGTCGACGTGGTCCCAACTGAGATTGGGCGGCTGCTCGATGGTCCCGCGATAGTAGTTCGCATTCGGCGCGCCAACGCCGATGCCCATGAGCTCCCACGAGCCCGACAGGGAGCGCCCAAGGTCGGCGGCGGCCTTCTGAACCCGGTTGAACAGAAGCGACGCAGGCTGGTGGGCATTTGTGGGGATCGACGTCTCGCCCATGAGCCGGCCGGCCGGATCCACAAGGCCAAGGACGGTGTTCGTTCCGCCGATGTCGATGCCGAGGCACAACCCCTTGGAATTCATCGACGACTGTCCGCGCTGATCGGTCAGGCGTGCGCGAGCGCCGGACGATGTCCGCGGGCTCCGTAGTATGCGATGTAAGCGTAGCACAGGACAGGAATGATGAACGCCGACTGAATGCCGATCGAGTCGGCCAGTACGCCCTGCAAAACAGGCACGATGGCGCCGCCGACGATCGCCATACACAGGATCCCCGAGCCCTGGCCGGTGTGACGTCCCAGTCCATGGATCGCAAGCGTGAAGATGGTCGGGAACATGATGGAGTTGAACAAGCCGACCGCGAGGATCGCCCACATCGAGACGTGACCCGTCGAGAGGATCGCGGTGATGACCAGCATCATCACCGCGACGGCATGGATGGTCAGAACCCTTCCCGGAGCGACGGAGCGCATGACCGCCGATCCGATGAAGCGACCGACCATGGCTCCGCCCCAGTAGAATGAGACGTAGCGACCCGCCTCTGCTACCGACATGTCGCCGATCGACGGCTGGCTGATATAGTTTACCAGGAAGCTTCCGATGGCGACCTCCCCGCCGACGTAGACGAAGATGGCGATGGCGCCCAGGACGAGGTGACGGTACCGCCAGGCGCTCGGATGCAGATGGTCCTGATTGTGCCCGCTCTCCGACGCCGCCTCGGACGCTTCGACCCGCGGAAGCTTGAACAGGCCGAAGACGAACGCGACGATCAGCAATGCCGACGCCAGGCCGATGTATGGATTCTGGACCGACGCCGCCTCGGCCGCCCGGTACGCCTCGACCTCCACCGCACTCATAACGTTCAATTCCGCCGGCGTCTTGACGGCGTTCGAGAGGATGATCCACGAACCGAACAAGGGCGCCACGGTGGTGCCGAGCGAATTGAACGCCTGCGTGAGCGTCAGACGGCTGCTGGCGGTCTCGGGCCGGCCCAAGATGGCCACGTAGGGATTCGCCGCCACCTGTAACAGCGTGATACCCGACGCGAGAATGAACAACGCGATGAGAAAGATCTCATACGATCTCTCCCCCGCCGCCGGGTAGAACAGGATGCAGCCGACGGCCGCCGTCACGAGGCCGACGATGATGCCGGCCTTGTAGCCGAACTTTTCGACGAACCAACCCGACGGCAACGAAACGACAAAATACGCCGTGAAGAAGCTGAATTGAATGAGCATCGCTTGGGCGTAGTTCAGGTCGAACACCGCCTTGAGGTGCGGAATGATGATGTCATTGAGACAGGTCAGAAAGCCCCACATGAAGAAGAGCGACGTGAGCACGGTCAACGCCGGCGTATAGTTTGCCGACGGCGGTACGTCGACCATCTTCGTGGGTGTCGTGCCGGGGGTCGAGGCCATACAGGTCTGGTGTGGATCGGAATGGGTTCAGGTCTTCCGGGCAAGCCCGGCGTTCATGAGATCTGCCAGCAACTCAATACGTCAATCCGAAACCGAATGGGAACAACGGATCGGCTTTCGCGTCGCCGATATTGATCGGGATCTGGCCCATCGAGCGGGGCCATGAATGGGGCAGCTTTCCGTTCGGCGCGACCACACCGAACAGGACGTCCGTCACCCCTGCCCCCTCGGAACCCGGGAGCCATGCCGCCACCAACGCGCTGCATTTTGGGAGGATCTCGTCGACGATCAACGGACGCCCCGACAGCAACACCACCACCGTCGGCACGCCGGTCGCATGAACGGCATCGATCACGGCGAGGTCTCGGGAATGCAGGCGAAGGTCGCTTCGGTCTCCGAACATCTCGGCGTACGGCTCTTCGCCCACAACGACGATAGCAACATCGGCACTGTCGGCCCCCTTGCCGTCGGCCGAGTACGTCACGGTGGCGCCAAGGCCGACGCTTTGCTCGACGGCGTGCAGGATGGTCGTGCCGCCGGTCAGCCGGCGTCCCTCTCTACCCTGCCAGTCGATGGTCCATCCGCCGCACTGTCGTGCCATGTCATCGGCGGCACTGCCGGCCACGTGGATCTTTCCGGTCAGCTTCGAAAGCGGGAGGACCTTGTTCGCGTTCTTCAGCACGACGACCGACTTCTGGACGGCCGTGCGGGCCACGCGACGATGCGCTTTCGAACCCACGGACTCCAGACCCGCCTCCGTCGGCGCCTTCCGGTCGACAAGACCCATCTCCATTTTGACCGTCAGGATGCGGCGGACGGCGTCGTCGATGCGCGACATCGGAACGGCACCTTTTTTGACGAGCTTCGTCAGTTCCGTGACAAACTCGATATAGTTGTTCGGTTTGTCAGGTCCATTCGGGATCATCACCATGTCGATTCCCGCGTTGATCGAGGAGGCGATCTGTTCGGGGTACGTGCCGGGAAGCTGATCGATGGCGGCCCAATCCGACACGATGAAACCCGAGAATCTCAGCTCGCCCTTCAACACGTCGGTCATGAGGTACCGATGGCCGTGCAGCTTCGAGCCGTTCCAGCTGCTGTACGACGCCATGATCGAACGGGCTCCAGCCTTGATGGCATCGATGTATCCTGGAAGATGGATCTTCCGCAGGGTGGCCTCGTCCATCTCGGTGTTCCCCTGGTCTTTGCCTCCTGTCGTCCCGCCGTCGCCGACATAATGCTTTACGCAGGCAAGCGCCGATGTCGGCGCTGCAAGATCGGCGCCTTGCATGCCTCGGACATACGCAGCTCCCAGTTGCCGTACGAGTTCTGGGTCCTCTCCGAAACTCTCGTACGTCCGGCCCCACCGCTCATCTCGTGCCACCGCGACGCAGGGGGCAAAATCCCAATTGATGCCGGTGGCCAACATCTCGGCGGCCGTCACGCGGGCGACCGCTTCCACGATGCCAGCATCGCGCGTCGCACCCAGGCCCACATTGTGCGGCATGATCACGGCATCCGTCAGATTGTTGTGGCCGTGGACGGCATCAACGCCAAGCACAAGCGGGATCTGCAGCCGGGTCTTCGAGGCCAGCGCCTGCAATTCTCCCGAGACGCGGAGCCAATGGGCGGCCGAAACCTCCGGTAGCTCGGTATTGCCCCCCCAGAGAACAGAACCGAGCGCATACGTCGTGACGTCCTCAAACCGCCCCTTGAGGGCATCGTAGTCGGCCTGCGTCATCTGGCCGACCTTCTCTTCCAGCGTCATGCGCTTCAGAAGTTCATCGACGCGCTGCGGGACCGATTGCGCGAGCGTGAGGCTGGATGTGCACGCGGCCATCAGAAAGGTCCGGCGAAGGATTCGATCGATCATGTGTGGCTCCGATTCGCTGATGACATCCGTAGACCCGGGTCGACCGTCAGGACGCCGGGAACCATGCGATAGTACTTCGGTCGTTCCGGCGTCAGAACTGCACGCCGAGGGTGATCTTCTGAACGCTGGCCAGGCGCGCAAAGTCCTGGTACGCGTAATCAAGGCTTAACCGCACATTGCCGATGACATACTGACGGACACCCAGGCCGAGCGCCAGGCCTTCCTCCGAGTCGGCAAGGAAGAGGGTCTTGTATCCTCCGCGTACATACAGCACGTCGTTGAACTGGAACTCGCCTCCGACATTCACGCTCTCGAAATCGTCGCTGGGGTGCTGTGCGTCGGCCGCGAGCGTCAGATGGCCCACCTCGCCCATCGGCAGGTCGTAGGCCAAGCCGACGCGAAAGTTGAGAGGAAGCTCCCATTCCTCCGTGGCCAACTGGGCGGGGATACGGCCGTTGTTGCCCGAACCCGACGGGTCCGGGTCATAGAGCACCAGCGCGTTGTTCCCCTGCATCTGTATCTTCGTCCCGAAGTTGGAGATCGACATGCCGAGCGTGAACCCTTCGAACGGCGTGCGGTATTTGACGCCAAGGTCGATGGCGAAGGCCGTCGCGCTCATCTTCCAGATCTTCTGGTGGACGAACTTCGGCGTGAACCCGATGGCGAATGCGTCCGTCAACTTGATGCCGTACGACAATCCCACGGCCAGGTCGGAGACCCCGAACACCTCTCCCGTCCCCTCCTGACGCTCGACGGTCGTCACCGCCATGTCGCCGATGTTCGACATCGTCACGCTGAAACCGACAACCCCGATCGGTCCGGCCGAGACCGTCGCACCGACGTAGTTGTAGGTGATATCGGCGATCCACGAAGTATTGTCGACCAGGAATCCAATGCCCTCGAGATCTGCAAGGCCGGCGGGGTTCCAGTAGAGGGCCGACGGGTCATTGACCACGGCCACGAACGCCCCGCCCATGGCCATGCCGCGGGCTCCCTGCGCGATCGAGAGGAAGGTCGCGGCGGTCGTGCCGCGCTTCGAGACATTCTGCCCCACGACGGTCGTGCCGACGGCGATGAGGCCCAAGAGCAATCCGAGAACGATCCGTTTCATGTTCGCCTCACTTCACGATCGCGAATTTACCGACATGCTCGCCGACTCCGGGGGCTTCGACGTGGTAGATGTACAGACCGTAGGCGACCTCCATCCCGTCGTCGGAGATGAGGTTCCAGGGCAACGATCCATCCATCGGCGACGAGTTTTTTCGAAGCGTCGCGACGAGTCCGCCGCTCACGGTGTAGATGCGCACCGTACATTGGGCCGGGAGGTTCTTGAACTCGATCTTGCGTTCGCCCCGCCCCGTCACATACAACGTACGCCGCTCCCACGACGCGGTTGCGATGTAAGGGTTCGGCACGACCGCGATCCGGTCAAGGCCGTTTTTGGCGCCCTCAAGGTCGGTCCGCGAGCCGCGCGTCGTGAACTGGAACTCGTCTCCCGTCAGGAAAGGCCGGAGCGTCTTGATGAGATACCGGTCGTCCGGTTGAGGATAAAGCGTGTCGGCTCCGAACGGCCGGCCGTACGTCAGCTTCCACGTGAACTTGAAGTTCGACGGACTGACGAATTGCTCCAGCACCCGGATCGTGTCTCCAATGCTCAACGTGTTTGAACCGTCGATGTCGTGCACGATGAATTTCGACCGCCCGCCCGTCCACAGGTTGGTGACGGTGAAATTGACCGGCATCAGGGGATACTTCGACGCTGGTGCATTCAACGCCGTCGTGTCGACCACATGGTCGAACCACTTGATCTCGTAATCGGTCGGCCATGCCACGGCCCGCGAGGTCACCGTCATGTCGCGCGCCACGCGCATGAACAGGTTGCTGCGGCCGACCACCCATCCGGTCGCGGAGTCATTCAGCACCACGGCGGTGTCATTGGCCACCGACAGCACCATTCCGTCGAACGGCGGCGAGAACCGTCCGGCCCCGATGTTGGCACTATCCAGGCCCCGATACAGCGTGTCCGTCACCGTTCCGGTCGTTCGGAACAGATCATACGATCGTGTTCGGTAGGCAGGAACGGTCGAATCGGCCTTGAAGCGGACGGTATACCGAGCCCCGTCGATCACCTGGCTCGGGTCAAGGATGATCAGACCGAGCGAGCCAGTACCGAGGCCGGAGGTCACCCGTTGAAGATCCCCCTCTGCCGTCGGCGGCTGGTAGCCGGCGGCCGGTCCGTTGGGAGTCACGACCGCACAGTTGATATCGATGAACTTGAGCGAGCCGGCGAAATCCTCCGTGATGATCTTGGTGCACTCTGTCGGCTGCAGCCCTTTTGTGCCCCGGTTCGGATCACCGGTGTCATACGAGACGAGGGCATAGTAGTAGCGAACGCCGTTCAGGACGGTCGTGTCGATGTAGGAGTGGACGAGACCGGTGTTGGAGCCCCGCCAGAAGCTCGCGCCGTTGATCCCCACAGGGTCAGGTCCCGCGATGCTGTCGACGATGTCCCACTGAGCGATCGGCTTCCAGTACTTGCCGGATCCCTTGGAATCCGTGATGATCTTGATATCGTTGAATTCCGCCTCCGTACTCCGGTACAGAAGATACCCCTCGAAATCCCTCTTATAGCCCTTCGAAGGGTCGCTCGGATCCTGGAGACCCATGAAGCGGTCCACGGAGCGTTCCGCCGTGTTGTCCCAGTAGAGGAACACGCGGCCATTCCCCGGTACGGCGGTCAAGCGCGGCGTGAAGGGCGGCTTGGAGAAGTTGTAATTGGCGTTATAGATCTCCTGGACCGTTTCCTTGTTGAAGATCAGGTCATCGAGGTTCTCGCCGAGAGCGAGAGCCATGGAGAAGCGCTCCCGCCTCCCTTGCCGGAGCGGGAACGGCCCCGACGAAAAGGTCATGCTGATGTTCGTGTTGGCAATGGCCGTGTCACGGAATCCGCTGTTCATCTTCTGCCAGATGATCTCGTCATTCTTCGGCCAGCCGCCCGACGGTCCCTTGTCGGCCAACGCCCAGATCGCCGCCGAAGAGAGACCGATCTGGTCCGACTCATCCTTGTCCGTCTGATCGAAGTTCGGTTCGCCCGTCGTCGGAACGCCGTCTCCCTCCCCCGGATCCGGCCCGGAGTACTGCAGGTCGGTCGGACCGACGCCGTCCCGTCCCAGGTCGTCGTTCAGCGGCTCACCGGGATCCCATGTTCCGCTGGCATTCAGATCGGTGAAGGACACCCAGTCGTTGTCATTGTCAAGGAGGTCGTCGCGGCGTTCGTCGATCATGCCGTCTTCGTCGTCGTCGAGCCCGTTCAGGGCATTGCCGGGGCTCTCGAGGTAGGCGTAGCCGACGTAGCCCGTTTTCCAGTTGTCGGGCACCCCCATGCCGCTGGTATTCCATGCGTAGGCCAGGTCCAAGAGCGAGTTGTACCGTGCGCTGTTGCCTGATGCGCTCGGTCCGCCCACACCGGGGTCGGTGTAGAAGCCGAAGCAGGTCGAATCGTAGTCCCAATCGGAGATGTTGACGATGTCGTAGTGCCAGAAGATGATGTCCTCCGCCAGAACGTGCGACCACTGAAAGCCGCGCACTTCGACGCGGAATCCGAGACCTCCGCGGGCGGAATCGCCGGCGACCGGATAGTAGAGGAATGGCGGCCGCGTGAACTCACGGTCTTTCGAGTCGTCCATGACGAAGAAGGTCTCCAGGTCGGAGTTCGTCACGCCCCGTCCGAAGTAGCCGTACCAATGACCGTTCCATGATGGGTCAAGGCCAAGCGCCGACGGCCAGAACCGAGGGAACGTGGACGTGTCGCGGTTGACGGCCGGGGTGGGCGTGGGTCGACGGCTGGGGTTGTCGTATCCCGGCACCGGCTGCAAGACCCACTCCATGCCCGTAACCGGGTCTCGATCGACCTCCTCGCGGTATGCCGACAGAATGGGAGAGATGATGTTCCCGTTGCCGGGAGCGATCGTGCGCGCACCGATGAGAACGGCGACGCCGTCCATGTACGAGTGATTCGTCCCCTTGGGCCACACCACCGACGGCTGGAAATTCCATTTAGCCACTTCGCCGTGGTTGTAGAACAACGTCGAGATGAGGTTGCCGTTCATGACCCCCTCTCGACGGGCCGTCACATCGCCCAGCCGGTCTGCGCGGTAGACGATCGTGCTCGGGTCGAGCACGACATCGCCAAAGGCCGTCACCCGCACCGGTCGCGGAACCGTCGAGGAATTGCTCGTGAACGTGACGGACGCGGTGTCCAGACCGGCTTTGCGCGGACGCCAGGTCATCGTCACCTGAAAGGAGTCTCCCGGCGCGATGACGGCGAGAGCGGGACCGAGCTTGAGGGCGAAGTTCGATGAAGCCGCTGCGGAGATGGTCAGCAGACCCGAACCGGTATTCTTCACGAACAGCTGGGTCGAGGCGATCGGCTGACCCACCCTCACGCTCCCGAGATGGAGGGAATCGGAGTTCGGCGTCAGGACGGGTTGTGCCACGGCGGACGTCGCGCCGGCAAGGAGGAGTGCGCACACATGCGTTCGGATCACGGTCAGCTCCTGGACCATCTTCTCAGAAATTCCACGTGACACCCAACCGTACCTGGCGCGGTGCCGAGAACGAGGCTGGGTTGTTGACATACTCGTCGATCGTGTTCAGGCCGATGATCCGGCCTGCGAGGTACGTGTAAAGGTCGATATTCGCTCGTCCGCTGGCGGTATTGACGCCGTACTCGTTCTTCGTGTCGAGCAGGTTGTACACGAGCGCGAACACGGTGAGATCCACCGGGCCGAACGAGATGGTCTTTTCAGCCCGTAGGTCGACGTTGAAGGTCGTCGGTCGGGTGCCGCCGTTCTCGAAACGGAGGCCGTTCGACACGCGTACATCTTCGGTGTATGGGAAGCCATTCCCGTACTGTGCGATCAGGCCGACGTTCCAGTCGCCCGGGTCGCCCACCGTCACCGAGACGTTCAGCGTCGAACGCTGGTCCCAGTCGAGCGGCACGACCTTCTTGTTGGTTTCGGTGGGCGGATCGGTCTGGTTGTTGTAGTACACGGCATACGGGTCGGAAGCGTTCCCCTCGGCGATCTGATAGGTGTAATCGGCCCGTACACTGAAGCCGCCGATGAAACGCCGCTCGAGGCTCAGGATGAACCCCTTCACGTTCGCATAGTCTCGATTGATGAAACGCGAGAACCGGAAGCCTTCGTAGGTGCTCAGGATCTCCATCCCGAGCAGATTGCGGATGTCCCGATAGTAGATGGTGAAATCGAGACCCAACTGACCGAAGAGCACCTGCTGCAATCCGAGTTCGTACATCACCGTTCGCTGCGCTTCGAGGTCCGGATTGCCGAGAATGCTCGAAAGGTTGTCGCCCTGGTTGACGAGATAGTTGGAGTTCAGGTAGAGGTTCTCGAAACTCGGGATCTGGAAGAAGTGCCCATACGAGAAGTGGATGATCCCTTCGTCGGTGATCGGGAACGATACACCGAGCCGTGGACTCACCTGGACCTTCGGCGTCGTCTCTTTGACACGACCGGCGTTCGGAAACTCCGGGTTCCCCGACGGGTTACGCAGGTCGAGTGGATACGACGCGTTCGGGTTGAAATAGTCCACCCTCACACCTGCATTGATGATCATGATATCGAATTCGATCTTATCCTGCGCGTAGGCGGAGAATTCGTACGGCTCCTTGAAGTAGAGCGTGTGGCCCGACGTGCCGACATCCGGATAGCCGATCTCAAAGAGGAGGGCCCCGGTACTGTCCGTCAGCACGGTGTTTCGGTTCAGGATCGTCTTCCAGTGGTTGTAGATCTCGTGCATGCGTCCCTCGATGCCGATACCGATCTTGTGGTGGGCATCGAGCTGGGACGAAAGCGACCACTGACCGATCCACGACCGGGTGTGACGGTCGTAGCGGTCGGAGGCCTGTCCGCCTGAACGGAAGGTGTAGTTCGAAATGGGCGTTCCCTGCGAGGGGTCGACATACCGGGGGTCGAACTCGTCCTCGTACACATAACCCTTGTAGTCGAACTGATTGTACGATGCCTTGAAGGTCTGGTAGGTATTCGCCGTCGGAGAATGGGTGACCTGGAATGACGAGACCCAGTTCGTCCGGTAGTGGTTCATGATGCCGTCGGGCGTTCGGGAGAATCCATGATCATAGTACTTGTTCCAGTGGTCCTCCCACAGCAGACTCCCGCTGAACTTCAGATACCCCAGGCTGTACGAAAGCTTCCCGTTCGCCGTGGTGCGCTTCGTGGGATTCATCGGGACATACGCACCGTCTCCGGAGTGAGGGATGATATAGACCGGATCGCCGTTCGGCAACAGGATCGCATTGCCGATCGGGTCGCGCAGCTGGTACGGCGAACGGTCCGATGTTCGGAACACACGACGGCCGTACAAGTAGCCGTCGTCCTGGTATGCGCGCAGGCTGCCGAAGAACGAGAATCCGCCGGCGATCGGGCCGCTCAGGCTTCCCTGAATGTTGGCCGTCCGGAACGGATCGACCTGTATCAGGTTCATGTAGGTGGAATGGTGCGACGTGATGTAGTCGCCCGCATACATCGACAGGGAGCCGTGGAAATCCGAGGCCCCCTCCTGTGTGACGATATTCACGACGCCCGACATTGCCTGGCCGTACTCCGCGTTGAAGGTGCCGCTGATGACCTCCATTTCGCGGATCGTCGTATTGTCGACCTCGACGCTCATGCGGCCGTTGAACGGGTCGACCACCGAGACGCCGTCGATGAGGTACGCCACTTCGTTCGACCGACCGCCGCGGAAATGGCCGCCGACGACACCCGCCTGAATGTTGACCACCTGGCTCAGGTTCTCCGTCGGGATGCGCTTGAGGTCGTCCGCCGAGAGTGTCACAGAGCTCGACGTCAGGTCCTTCTGGACCAGCGGCCGCTCGGCTCGGACGATGACCTCCTGTCCTTCGATCGCTTCCGCCTGTAACTTGGCGTCGACGCGGGTGGTCTGGTCGATACGTACCTGCACATTCGTCACCGTCGTCCGGCGATAGCCGACGTAGCTCACCACCACTTGATACACCCCGGGAGGGATGTTGTTGATCGTGTAATGTCCGTCGACGTCGGTCGTCGTTCCCAGGGTCGTACCGACCAGCAGAACATTCGCACCGACGAGCGGCTCGCCCGTCGTGTCGTCGGTGATCGTGCCGGCGATCTTACCGGTCGTGCCGCCCAACACCAGGGCGGGTATCAGCAGGAGCATCCACAGCAGACCGGCGGCGCGGCCGCCGCGCTCGAAGTGGCGTCGGAAGGGATTCATAGGATCGGCGGAGAAAAGAAAGGGGCGCACCGGGGTGCGCCCCTTTCCGGGTTGGTCACTTCACGAGCAGCATCTTCCGGATGGCGGCGTTGGCTCCCGCCTCCAGCCGGAGGAAGTACACGCCGGATGCGATCGAGCGACCCGACCGGTCGGCGTTGAACGTGACGACATACGAGCCGGCGTCCTGCGTGCGGTCGACCAGCGTCTCGACCTCGCGGCCCATCATGTCATACACCCGCAGACTCACAGGACCCGACGTTGGAACGCTGTAGCGGATCTCCGTGGTGGGGTTGAACGGATTCGGATAGTTCTGGCCCAGCTCAAACGACGTCGCAACGTCGCTCACCTGTTCGACGCCGACCGTCGAGGACTTGTCGCCGATCCAGGTGTAGGTCCAGTAGAACATGTCGCTCCACGAGTTGTCGTTCGTCAGCGTCGAGTAGCACATGATGCCATCGCGCGTCGCCTTCGTGTCGCGGTCGTTGATGGCGAAGTCGATCGGGATGCGCATGCCTTCCACCGGCGAGAAGAGCGCGTCGCCGGCATGGAGCGCCGCCAGGTCCGTCCAGCGGATGCGCGCTTCAGACACGTAGCCCGGCGAAAGCAGCTTCTCCGTCCAAGCATAGTCGGCGCTGATGGTGTCAACCCGCTTGCCGCCGTTGTCGAGCCAGATGCGGTGCTTCGAGAACCGGAGGTGATAGTCCGGGGTCGCGCCGCGCGTGTAGCCTGAATGCCGCTTCCCGCGCCAGTCATACAAGCCCACGAAGATATCGGCGCAATCCTGCTCGTAGTCCGTCGCACCGATATCGACCAGAACGACGTCGTCGGTGACGTCGAAAGCGACATAGAGATAGGTCGCGTCCATGGCGACATAGGCCGTCGCCGACAGGTCGTTGTCGCCCGTGATCGGGAAATTCGGCACGGCATGCGCCGTTCCCGACACCGTCGACAGGACGAACGGCGTGATCGTCGACCATTCAGACAGATCGCCGTCGGCCGTAAAGGTCGCTGGACCCGTCTTCGAGATCGTCGGCACGCCTTTCGCCAGCGTCGTCACCGGGGTCGTCATGATGACCGGCGAACTCTCGTTGCCGGCCGGGTCCTTCGACACGACGCCGTAGTAGTAGGTGAGATTCGCATCGGTCTTCGGAACGCGGAGCGGATGCGTCGCCACCGCGCTGGTAATGTTGTACGGCGGCAGGTCTTCGACTGTCGAGTCGTCGACGGCGGTCCACGGATGGTCGGCGAAGTACACGTTGTAGCGAATGCCCGGCTCGTTCGGGACGTCGTTCCAGGTCACCAGATTGACGTAGCCGGTGCCCGCGCCCGCAAGGCCTGAAGGCGCATCCGGCGGAATGACGTCAAACTCGGGCGCCCCGGTCCACAGGTCGGTGATGTAGATGACCTTGCCTGCGATGCCGGAAGCTTCGGCCATGATGCCGAACGTGTTGACGTTCGACGAGTCAAAGCCCGTCGTGCCGTCCTGATAGACCATGTTTCGGAGGGCAAAGATGTAGTCGTGCCATGCACCGTCGGCGGTCGGGGTGAAGACCACGCCGACCTTTCCCTTCTGGCTGGGATCGCCCAGACGCGGAGACTCGAACTGAACGCGAAGCGCGCCGACCCCTGCTTCAGCCTTCATCTTGAACTTGAGGCTGTCCTTCACCCAACCGCCGGCGAGGTTGAAACCGGGGTTGATGTCGAAGCCGATACCCGTCCAACCGTTGCCCCATTCGTTGCCCTGCGTCCACTTGATGGCGTTCGTCTTCGGCAACGGACCGGCGTTTAACTCGAGCGTGATCGATGATTGGCCCCAAGCCCACTTATTCGTGATCTGCGGCGAATAGTCGCGACCGTTGAACATAACGGCCGGCACCGCCCGCAACCCGAACCGCTGGAAACCGTCCAGCTTGAATTCGAGCGAGTCGGCCGGGAGGTTGGCACCCGGGTCCCAGCCAGAAGTCACGAACGCGATCTTCCAGCCGACGATCTTGTCGCGGTCGAACTTCTTGTTGTTGTAGGTGAAGCCGCCCCAGTTCGTCGGGGCGTAAACAAAGCCGGCGTCGCTCGGGACCGTCGAGCCGTCCGAGACCCGCTCGGTCAGGGGGATCTTCAGATTGACCCAGTCGCTCACGGCATCCAGGATCGTCGCGTTCTCATACAGCCAGTCCTCTCGCGTACCATCCGTCGAGTCGACGAGGTGGATGCGCATGACCATATTCGCCGGGATCTTCGGCGCTTCGGTCACCTTGATCCAGATGCTGACGGAATCGCTGATGCTGATGTCGACCACGGTACCGCTCGGCCAGCGCGCCTCGATCTGCGAGAAGGAACCCCATCCATGGAACGCACCAATGGCCGTCCGGATGTTCGTCGAAGCGATCCCCTCCTGCTTGTCGGCGAGGTCTTGCGTCATCCTGATGTACGTCGGAGCCCCTTCCGACGCAAAAAAGAATGCCGAATCGGGATTCGGGGTATCAAAGGACTCGATGACCGTCTGGCCGAATGCCGGAACGGCAACGAGCGCCATGATGACCAGTAGGAACTGTAGCATCCGCATATGCGGTCTCCTTTGAGACAGTGAAAGGGTGATTGCAGATTGGCTGCCAGGAGCGCCGACGGCCTGTTGACTGGCAGCCGGGGACCACCTCCAAGACCGGCTGTGGAATCAATCTTCGTACCACGCTGAGTTGCCTGTTTTCCGTCAACAGAGGGGAATGCGACGGCGATAGAGAGCAAAAAATTATCGGAACAATAATATCCCTTCCCGCTACCAACAGCGTGGATCCGCCTTCGCAAGGAGGCCGAATCCTCAAGAAATGAACGAATTGAACGTTTATGAAGGGTGGACCGTGCTGTGGACCCGACAGGGATCAGGACTTGAGCCCCAAGTCCTTGCACATTCGATGATAGTTCGGGGGTGCCAGGCCAAGTTTCTTCGCGGCCTCGGCATCGGAAGAGGAATTCGACCGGACAAACTGGAAATACCGGAGACGGAACAACCTCTCCATCTCACGCAACGGCAAAAGATCGTCCGTACTGCTGAAAGCAATAGTGTGCGGGCTGTCTGGCGGGGGGATCGCAGGGGCGAGGGAGAGGTATTCCGACACGATGTCGGCCGTGATCACCGACTCGCCCATCAGCAGCAGGCGCTGTACGACATTCTTGAGCTCGCGCACATTGCCCGGCCAGGCGTAACCGGCGAGCACGCGGTGGGCGCCGTCCTCCGTCATCGGCGCAGGCACGCCCATGTCGAGGCTCATCTGGCGGACAAAATGTTCCCACAAGACGGGAACATCCTCTTTCCGGTCCTTGAGCGATGGAAGGTGGATCGGCACGACGTTCAGACGATAGAACAGGTCTTCGCGGAATCGACCGGAGGAGATCTCGTTCTGAAGGATCTTGTTCGTAGCCGCAATGATCCGGACATCGACCTTGGTACGGTGTGTCCGTCCGATCTTTTCGATCTCGCCGTCCTGCAACACCCTCAGCAGCTTGACCTGCGCCGGCAATGGGAGCTCGGCGACCTCGTCAAGAAAGATCGTTCCGCGATGGCCCGCCTCGAACAGGCCGATCTTGGGACGGTCGGCTCCCGTGAAGGATCCCTTTTCGTGTCCGAACAGTTCGCTCTCAACAAGATGATCGGGAATGCTTCCGCAATTGATCGGCACATAGTTCTCCAGCCGGCGGCCGCTCTGATAATGGATCTGCGATGCCACGAGTTCCTTCCCCGTGCCCGACGCGCCGCTGATCAAGACGGAGGCATCGGTTGAAGCCACCTGGCGGACCTGCGCCCGGACCTTTTGGATCGCAGGCGAGACGCCGATCAACCGCGTGCGAGCCAGCACCTCCTCGGCATTACGGACCAGTTTGCCTTCGGTTCGGTCCTGCTCGCGTCGCAGCCGGCGTTGTTCCGCTGCGTTGACAATGCTGAGGATAAAATCCGTCGGCTGATAGATCGCCTCCTCAATGTCGGTCGGATACTTCGTGCAATACCAGAACGCACCGGACTTGAGAAGCCGGTTGGCGAACTCATAGTCGGTGATGTTCACCGTCATCTTGGTGATGACGATGATGGGCAGCGACGGTTGCCAGCGTTTGATCTCGCGAATGAGCGCCTCGCCCATCACACCACCCGCGATCTGCATGTCCATGATGACGACGTCGAGGTTCTCCCCTTCCGCACGAACGAGGTCGATCGCCGCGTCGCCATGCGACACGACCTGCCGGATCTGCAGCTGTTCGGCGAAGGGCTGCAGCGTACGGCGGACGCGGCGCACGTCGAAAGCCTCGTCTTCGATCAGCAGGATCCGTACCGGGTGGGCGACGAGCATACGCGAATGGGGATCGTTCAGGCCGTGAAGGCGAAGGTGAATCGGGCGCCGCTTCCCGGGATGTTCTCTGCATTCAGCGACCACCCGAGACGTTGGGTGGCGATCTCGTGAGCGATGAAGCAGCCGTAGCCGGAGTGTTCCTTGGATCCTTGGGGCGCGGCGCTGACATGCTCCAGGAACAGCCGCTGGATGCCTCGGACGTCGGGCTGAAGCAGTTCGTTGCGGATGCCACGGCCATTGTCCTCGACGACGATCGTGGCCTGCCGGGAGGATGCGTCGTAGGTTGTGCGCACGTGCACCACGACGCCTGCAACGCCCGCGTGGTCGAGGGCGTTCTGGAGCACCGGTTCGACGATCTCCCACAGGACATATTCATTGACGGCGACGCAAGGCAGGTGGGGGTCGAGGTCGAGGTCGAACCGGAACGTGGAGGTTCCGCCGGCGACACGGCGGAAAATGTTGTCGACCAAGAATCGAAGGACCTCGTTGATGTCGGTCGAGAACATCGGCCCGCGCACGGTCTGGATCGGCGGGTCGTACCATTTCATATCATAGATGACGCGGGCAATGAAGCTGGCGTACTTGCCGATGCGATACCGCACCTCCTCCATGTTGGCCACGGTCATCGAGCGGAGATCTTCCTTGATGAAGCCTCCGATCTTCTCAGCCTTATGGTGGGCATGATAGATCCTCTTGGCGAAGATCGTCTCTTTTTGATGATGGATCTCATCGGCCAGATGGCGCTTCTGCTCCTCGAACAGCGCCTGGAGGGCGTCGTTCCGCTCGCGGAGCGTGCGCGTCGACACCACGTACATCCCAAGAAACCCTATGAAGATCAGGCCGGCATAGACCAGCGCCGTCTGGTCGTTGATCGCCGAAAGGGCGCCGGTCAAGAATGAGAGGTCGGGGGCGCTCTTCATATAGACGGCCCCGGCAAACTCACCCTGCGGCACAAAGGGCACGAACACGTGAAAAGCCCCGAGGTCATCGACCACGGTGGTGATCTGCTCCCGATGGCGCAGACGCGGCTCCAGCATGCGGTACCATCGCAAGGCTTCGGCATGCGCGACCGTATCGCTCCGAACGTGTCCCCCCTCGCGGTACAGCAGCTCGAACAGCTCTTGCCCGTCGTCCACGATCGCGAGTCCCTCCGGCCCTCGGATGAGAATGCAGACACTCTGGACGTTCTTGTCGAGCAACTGTTGGCTGAAGATGATGTTGAACTCCTGCACGATCTGCAGGGCCCGGTCGTCGCTCATCGACTGTCGCGTCGGGTGCGATTCGAGCAGCAGTTCGATCGACGTGGCTGAAAGGTTGGCGATGCGTTCGGCGGCGTCCTGTCGGTACCACTGCTGGGTCTGGTCGAACACGTCGTGGAGCGCGCTTTGGTTCAGGAACAGGACGATGATTTGAAAGCCGATCAACACCAACAGCAGAACGGTGAGATGGCGGATCTCGAACCGGTATTTGCGCAGCGGATGCAGGAGCGCTGCGAAACGGGCCTGGAAATCGGGCCTCATTTGAGCAACACCGTGTTCGTGCGGACCATGGCGTCGGCCTGTCGGAGAGCGTCGTCGACGGCCAGCTCACCCCGGATCGCACGGTGGAAGTAATGCGAGACGACGTCGGACGTGCGGGTGTAGTCGACGATCATCGGTCGGTGAAAGCCGCGCTGGACGAGTCCGTGGTAGAAGGAGAGTTCGGGATGCGCAACGATCAGGCTCGAATCGCGATACACCTCCGAATGGACCGGAATGAAGCCGCTCCGTACGAACAGGAGCCGCTGCGAGCGTGGGGCTTGAAGGAATCTGATGAATTCAACCGCCTCGGCCTTCTTCAACGAAGCACGCGAGACCATCAGGTTCCATCCGCCGAACACCGACCGCGAAGCGCCGCCTCGGCTGTGCGGCAGGGGCGCCCGTCCCACCGAACGAAGCTTGGCCGTGTCCGGGTAGAACCCGGCGAAGTTCTCGATAAAATTCGGCCACCCTCGCACGAAGACGGCGTCGCGGTCCAGGAAGTACCGATAGCTTTGATTCTCGTCGAAGACGGTCGCCTCCGCCGGCGTCCACCCCTCCTGCACGAAGCGTATAAGACGTGCCAGAGCAGATTTCGCCGCCGGTACTCTCATATCGAGCCTGTTCCGATCGAGATAGGTGCTGTCGTCTCCCATAGCTTGTTCAAGGAAGCAACAGACCAGGCCTTCGTAGGCCTTGGCAGGGTAGAGAAAGAACGGGCGATGCTCGTACCCCATGCGCCGGCGCAGCGCATCCAGTTCGTCCCATGTCATCCCCTCCTGCAATCGCCGCTCGACCGCCGCGCCGTCGGGCAGGCTTCGAATGAGGTCCCGCCGATAGTAGAGGAGCCCGACGTCGAGATACATCGGAGCCGCGACGAGCGTGTCGCCGACGATGCACGAGGACAGCGCCGTGGCCATGAACTTGTTGCGCTCGTCGGGAGGAAAGTAGGCGTCGAGCGGCTCTCCCCACCGGGCGAACCTTGAGACCCAGATCAGGTCCACCGCGAACACGTCGAGCTTCTCGCTCTTGCTGCGCAGGGAGCGCGCAAGCAACTCCTTGCGCTCATTCGTCGAGAATTTGTCGAATGGCAGGTCGACCGGCACCACTTCGATCCGGCCGGCATAACGACGGTTAAACTCGGCGATCAGCTCGCGATGAGCCTGCGAGATATGGTCGGCGTAGTAGACGCGAACCGGATCGGAGCCGTTGGCCGGGCCCAATGGAGGTCGGAGGTACGCGTTCAGGGCCAGCAACAGCGCAAAGCTGGCCGCCACGAGCAGGGCAAGGTTCCTCAGCCGCATGGGCAGGCCTGTTCAAGATCGGACGTCATCGGCGTTCGTCGATCACCGTCGGCCGCGACCCGTCGCTGGCTTCTTGGTGGGAGGCCTCACGGCACGGCGGGACGGTGATGCCGATCGCCTCGCCCCCATACCCGCCAGGATCGCCACCACATGCTCCTGCATCGGAAGTCCGGGCACGATCACCTCGCCCGATGGCGAAATGACGACGTCGATCTCGCTCCGAACCCCGAACCGGTCGCGCAGATAGATGCCCGGCTCGATCGAGAAGGAGGTCGACGGCAGAATGCGCCGTTCATCGTGTGTTTCAAGGTTGTCCATGTTGGCGCCGTTGCCGTGGATCTCTTCGCCGATCGAATGGCCGGTACGATGGACGAAGAAGTCTCCGTAGCCGTGGGCCGCGATGTACCTTCTCGCGGCGTCGTCCACCTCGTACCCGCAGATCGGCTGCTTCTCTGCAAACCGCTTGCGGACGAGCGCCAGGGCCGCATCCCTTCCACCCTTCACCACCTGGAAGACCTTCTCATACTCGTCGGGAACCGTCTCGCCGATGAACCCCGTCCACGTGATGTCGGCATACACCGCTCGCGCTTTCTTTTTCTTCGCCCACAGGTCGAGAAGAACGAAGTCGCCTTTCTTGAGCGGGCTGTGGACCTCTTTGGTCGGTTCGTAGTGCGGATTGGCGCTGTTGGCGTTGACCGAACAATTGGGGTCGCTTTCGGTATGGAGGCCCCGCTTCTTGAACTCGTCGAGCATGTATTGCTGGACGTCGTATTCCGTGGTCTTCTTGCCCGCCGCGATGCGGTCGCGGATGAACCCGAATACTTTGTCGACGATCTCGCGCAGATGCTTCGCGGTTACGGCGTTGTCCTTCATCTGCTCGTCATCCCAGACCGCCTCGAAGGCCGCTACCAGGTTGGCCGACGATACGACCTGTACACCTGCCGATCGAACGAGCTCCACGGTGCCGGCGTCGACGGTGGACACGTACGGGATGGCGCACTGCGGCGAGTATTCCATGGCCACATTCCTCGCACCGGCAAGGATCTGCTTCAGGCCCTCTGCCAGCGACGGCCAGCTCAGATAGACCGTCTTCAAGCCCGGTGCGGTGTCAAGGTTCCATTCCTCGATACGGTGGACAAGCTTGCGCGGCTCACCGTTGGCCGGAATATAGAAGAAGTACCGCCGCGTGCACATGATGTGCTTCGGCAGGTCCAGTAACCGCGTGGCGAACACGTTCGACCCGCGGAAGTTGTAGAGTAGCCAACCGTCGAGGCCCTCGGAGCGGAGAACCCTCTGGATCTCCTGAATTCTAGCAGAGGTCATTGGTATACCCTTTTGATTGCGGATTGCGGATTGGCGATTTCGGATTATCATAGGAGGACTTCCGCCGATAATCTGAAATCCACATTCCGCAATTCGAAATGATCCAGTACAAACACTGAAGCCCAGGATTTCTCCCGGGCTCCAATGTAATCCGTCTTCTTCTTACTTCCCAGCAGGACTTTCCGATGTCGTCACCGCTTCGGCCGGCACGGGCGTCTTGCGGTGCGACGGGCGCTTCTTCCGCATGTACTTTCGCTCCACCGGATGTTGCTCCGGCCATTCCTCTTCGACGTCCGGATAGGTGAAGATGTCGTACTTGTAGTTGCGGAGGATGATGTCCTTGCCGTTGCGGCCCAGCACATATTGCGGCAGGAGCGGGATCTTGCCGCCTCCGCCCGGCGCGTCGATCACGTAGTAGGGCACCGCCAGCCCCGACGTATGGCCGCGGAGCTTGTCCATGATCTCGAGCCCAACGCGCACGGGGGTTCGGAAGTGGTTGGTCCCCTTGGTCAGGTCGGCCTGGTAGATGTAGTACGGCCGGACCCTCATTTTGAGCAGCTTCCGATGGAGCTCGAGCATCACATCGGGGTCGTCGTTGACCCCCTTCATCAGCACAGCCTGGTTGCCCACCGGACAGCCGGCGTCGGCCAGCATCGCACAGGCCTTCTCGGCCTCGGGTGTGCACTCCCACGGGTGGTTGAAATGCGTGTTGACGTAGATGGGATGGTACTTCTTGAGCATCTTGACGAACTTCGGTGTGATGCGCTGCGGTAGAACGCAGGGCATCTTCGTGCCCAGCCGGATGATCTCCACATGCGGTATGGCGCGAAGACCGGCCAGCACGCGCTCGAGTGCGTAGTCGGTGACCATCAGCGGGTCGCCGCCTGAAAGGACGATGTCGCGGATCTCGGGATGCGCCGCGATGTAGTCGAGGCCTTGCTGGATCCACTTCGCATTGATCTTCGTCGAGTCGCTCACCTTCCGCTTGCGGGTGCAGAAGCGGCAGTACATGGAGCATTGACTCGTGATGAGGAAGAGCACGCGGTCGGGATAACGGTGGGTGATGCTCGGCACCGGGCTGTGGGCGTCCTCGTTGAGCGGATCTTCGGGCGCGCCGTCATCCTCCAGCTCGACGGCGTCGGGAATGCACTGCAGCCAGATGGGATCGCCCGGATATCGGATGAGGCTCAGATAGTACGGGTTGACCCGAATGTGGAAGAACTTGTTCAGCTTTTCGGCGGTCGAGGTGTCGAACCCGAATCGCTCGACGAGATCCTTGCCGCTATCCACGCTCTGACGCAGCATTTCCTGCCAGAGTTCCATACCGGGGGAACGTCCTCCTTCCGTTACAGGTGTTTGGTGTAGATGACCAGGTCGTCGTCCGGGGCGTAGTAGCCGCGGATCCGGGCCGTCTCGTCATACCGATGGCGGCGGTAGAAGCTCCGCGTCGGCTCATACTTCGGCAGCGATGAGGTCTCGACGACGATGAGCGTCCCTCCGCTCGCTGCAATGCGTCGTTCACAGTGTTCCAGCAGTGCCGACCCGATCCCACCACCGTGGCATGTCGGGTCGACGGCGATCCAGTACAGATCGTACGTCGAGCGCGTCATCGAAGTGTGACCGTAGCAGTAGTAGCCGCGTACGGTCCCGCCTTCGTCCTCGTACGTCGCCAACAGATAGTCGGTCTGCGACGGATCGTTGACGGAGGCGTCCATCAGTTCGAGCGCCACCTCCACCTCTTCGTCTCGGAACACACCGGTGGCCTCGAGGATCCTTCGCAACGGCTCACGGTCCGATCCCCGAAACTCCCGGATGAATCCTTTCGTCCGGACGACCTTCTCAGCCGCCACCGTCGATGTCAGCTCAGCCATTTGCTGATCATCCGCCACGAAGTGGCCGCTTTGCGGCGATCGACAATCTTCAATCCGAAATTCCCTCTCGACCTCACGGAGTCCTTTCCCAAGCGTACTCCACGATCCTTCCGATGATCTCATTGAAAGACAGCCCGTAAGCGCGGGCCGAGCGCGCAAAGCCAGCGTCGTCGGAGATGTCCGGGTTCGGGTTGACCTCGAGGATGTGGAGATTCCCTTTCGCATCCAACCGCATGTCCACGCGGCCGTAGTCGCGAAGGTTCATCAGCTTGTACGCCTTCAACGCGATCTCTTTCGCCCTGAGCTCGGTCTCTTTGGGAATGTCGGCGGGACATACGCCCTTCGTGCCAAGGTATTCCGGCGTTCCTTCCATCCACTTCGCGGCGTAGCTCACGATCTTCGGGTAGTCTTCCGGAAGGCCGGAGAAATCGATCTCGGAGATCGGCAGGACGATCGGCCGCTTGTTCCCCATGATGGCCACGTTCAATTCCCGACCCACGATGTATTCTTCCACGAGGGCCGGCTGGTCGAATGTCTGAAAGATGTAGCGAATGCGCTTCCGCAGCGCAGGGATCGAATCGACGATCGAATTGTTGTCGATGCCGACGCTCGCATCCTCGCCCGACGGCTTCACGATGACCGGGAACCGGAGATCGAAATCTTCGAAATTCAGCGTGCTCGAATGCTTGAACAGCGCGAACCGCGGCGTCGGAAGACCGTGTGCCGTCAGGATCTCCTTCGTGCGGAACTTGTGCAGACATGTCCCAAGCGCAAACGCCGAAGCGCCGGTGTACGGAACGCCCATCAGCTCGTAGAGCCCGGCCACGTGCATTTCGTGGATCGACTCGTTCCCGACCGATTCGCACAGGTTGAAGATGATATCCGGCTTCGACTCCTCCAGAAAAGCGATGAGACGCTTGATGTCGCCATTCATATTGAAGAGCGACGACCGGTATCCACAGTCTTTGAGGGCCTGCTCGACATGCTCCCGTTCCTCGAGCACCCCCACCTCGGACAGATCGATCGCAACCTGGGCCGCCTTTTCCTTCATTTCGGCGTGCGTTGGAATTGCCTTCAATTCCCCGGTCTCGGAGACGTATTTTCGCCCGTTGAGCGTCTCGATTGTCGGTTCATTGAAAACAACGGCTACATGCACCTTTTTGGCCATGGCTCTTCCCGCAAGTTATTGGAGGATGGTGCGTTCGGTCCGACGTTCTCTGCCGGAAGTTGAGCGTTCGTCGGCAGGTGTCATGATGGCAAGGAGTTGTGGCGTCCGATGCGGACCAAGGCCGCGTCCAGCACCATGTTGATCATCCGATCGTAATCGATGCCCGCCGCGCGGGCCGCCTGCGGAAAACAGGAATGGTCGTCGGGGTTGGGAAGGATGCCGGGAAGAGGATTCAACTCTATCAGATTCGGCTCGCCCGCCGCGTCAAGTCGCACGTCAATGCGGCACCAATCGCGGCAGCGCAAGAGTCGGTACGAACGCTTGCAGAGATCAATGATCTTCTGTTCGAACGCAGGAGAAAGCTTCGCAGGACACTCGTGAACGTCGAGCGGCTTGTCAAGTGTATCCCACATCCACTTCGCCTCGAACGACCAGATCGGATTTGCGCCGTCCGGCAGATCGTCGAATTTGATCTCGACGATCGGCAGGACGCGAAGGTCTTCGCCGTTGCCGATGAGGGCCACGGTGAATTCCCGTCCGGTGAGGAATTGTTCGATGAGGGCCGGTTCGTGGTAGCGCTCGGTCACGCGGCGCACCTCCGCTTCGAGCTCCTGCGGCGTGCGCACGACGGAAGAATTCATGATCCCTTTGCTCGAACCTTCGTGCAGCGGCTTGACGATCGACGGAAGCGGAAGGTCGAGTCCGACGAGATCATCCACCGAGTCGACGACATGGAACGCGGGCGTAGCGACACCATGATACGCCAGCACTTCTTTTGCGCGCGACTTGTCGAGACAGATGCCGAGGGTCAACGGGTCGGACCCGGTGTACGGAATGCCCAGCATCTCCAGCATGGCGGGGATCTGCGCCTCGCGCGAAGGACCGCGAAGCCCCTCGGCGATGTTGAACACGATGTCGGGCTGGAGATCGGCGAGTGCGTTGAAGGCGTTACGATCCGCTTCGACGAGACTGACACGATGGCGCTGTTCCAGGGCTGATTTGACGGCGAGAATGGTCTCTTCGGTGTCCCATTCAGCGTATGTGTCGTCTCTCGTGAGGAGGGCGCGAGCCGTCTCGACATTCGTCGAGTCGTGAACTCGCGGCGAGGTCGGCGTCGCTTCAGCAACCGAAGCGATCGGTGCAGATTCGTGCTTGATGTTGTAGACGAGAGCGACGTGCAGTGCGGTACTCAAGCAGCGCTATCAACCTCGTGTTGGTGAACGATCGTCGCGTCCGACTTCCTGTCAACCGCCGGGCAGGCCGTCATCGACGCTCAACGTTGATACTAATATAAGGGTTTGACATCCGTTGTCAAGTTTTTCTGACCTCGAGCGAGCTCCGAGCGAGTCCCGAACTCATCCATCGAGACGAGTCGAGGAGCGAGTCGACCCTCGACGTTGCTCGGGTCGACCCCAAGCATTCGAGGGGTCGAAAGGTCAGCTGCCGTCCACCATCCGACCGACTTCAGTCGCGGACGATCACACCTCCCCCCATCGTACGACCTCCGACCCGAGATCGTCCGACGATGATCGATCACGATCGAGAGACGACGGATCGGACCGACGACGGCCCGGTCGAAGACGGGACGATGGCTAGACTTGACGACGAAGAGTCGAACGGGTAACGAACGGTGGACCGGAGCACGCGGAGAGGAGGATGACGAAGCGGTAAGGCGTTGACGGGCGGTCGGAGGACTCAGCCGACCGATCCCAGATCGAAGAGGTCTCGGTAGTTTTCCTCGAAATGTGTGCGAATTTCGCTATGCTCAGGCTTACGAAGGTGCGGATCGGCCTCGACGATCCTTCCGGAGAGGACACGAGCCCGTTCGAGAAGCTCTCGATCCCTGATCGGGTCGGCCACGGTCAGTATGGGGGCACCGCTCTGACGGGTGCCGAAGAACTCCCCCGGTCCACGAAGCTCCAGGTCCACCTCCGAGATCCGGAAGCCGTCGGTCGTCTCTTCCATGGTCTTCAACCGACGGATCGCCCGGTTCTCCTCCGCCTTCTGCTGCGCAGGGTCCAGCCCCTTGAGGCTTCTATGATAGAGTGGGGCATTGGAGATCAGGATGCAATAGGACTGGTCGGCCCCCCTCCCCACCCGGCCGCGCAACTGGTGAAGCTGCGACAACCCGAACCTCTCGGCATTCTCCACGATCATGACTGTCGCGTTGGAAACGTCAATGCCGACCTCGATGACGGTCGTCGAGACCAGGACATCGACCCTTCCCTCCTGGAGGTCCCTCATAACCGCCTCCTTCTCCTCCGAGGTTTGCCGGCCGTGTAACAGCGCCAGCCGAAGCCCCTTGAGCGGACCTTCGCGCAGGTCTTCAAACGCCACCGTGGCCGCTTTCAGATCGACCTTTTCCGACTTTTCGATAAGGGGGAACACAACATAGGCCTGTCGTCCCCGGGCCACCTCATGACGGACGAATTCGTACACCTTTCCCTTCTGTTCCTCCGTCCTGATCGCCGTCCTGATGGGACGCCGGTTGGCCGGCATTTCATCGATGGTGGAGATGTCCAGGTCGCCGTAGATCGACATCGCGAGGGTTCTGGGGATCGGCGTGGCGGTCATGACAAGCACATCCAGGTCGATCCCTTTCTTTCGAAGCGCCGCCCGCTGTTCTACGCCGAATCGGTGCTGTTCATCAATGACAGCCAGACCCAGGTCGGCGAACTCCACCCCCTCTTCTAACAGTGCATGCGTCCCGACGACCAATTGGGCGATTCCACGCCGGATGTCCTCGAGAATATCCCGCCTCAGACGTTTCTTCTGCCCTCCAACGAGCGTCCGCACCTGGACCCCCAGCCCTTCGGTCATTCGCCGCAGCGTCCATGCATGTTGCTCTGCCAACACCTCCGTGGGGGCCATAAAGGCCGCCTGGGCGCCATGGTCGATCGCGCGCAGACAGGCCAGAAGCGCCACGACCGTCTTTCCGCTTCCAACATCACCCTGCAGGAGGCGGTGCATCGGTCGGGGCGATCGCATGTCGTCAGTGATCTCGGCGAGCACTCGCTTTTGTGCGGAGGTGAGTTGATAGGGCAGCAAAGCGAGCAAGCGATCAGCCAGCGGGGTCGGACCGTCAAAGCGGCGTCCGGGGCGCGCGGCAGTGGCCACCCGACGCAGATGCATCATCAGTTGAATGAAGAACAGCTCGTCGAAGGCCAGCCGCTTTCGCGCTTCGGCCAACGAGGTCCATGAGAGCGGAAAATGGACCTGTTCGACGGCGCGATGGATCGGGAGGAGGTGCTCGGAGCTGATCAGAGTCGAGCCGAGTCGTTCGGGAATGCATGTCGGGACGCGAGGCAGAGCGTTCCGCATCACGCGCCTGATCCCACGACTATCGAGTCCGACGGCGGTCAGTTCGGCGGTCGAAGAGTATTTGGGGATGATGGCGCCGGTGTTGAACAGCTTGCCCCAGTCGGGCTCGTCTTCCTCGGAGCTGGCCAGACGGTCGAACTGCGGATGGATGAATTGCGGCCGACCCAGCCGATCGAGCGTCGGGACCGCCGAGAGGGCCAACACCTCTCCTTCGGCGAACGCATCCTTGAGCCACCGGTAACCCTCGAACCAGACGCAGGTCAGCGTTCCGGTCCCGTCCGAGACGCTCAGCAGGAACATCATCCGGTGGGTCGTCCTGGTCTTTCGAGCTTCGACCTTGATAACGTTCCCAACGACGGTGACATCCGGCGCGTCGGCAACGGACCTGCGGAGGTCCCGAATGCTGATGATGCGGCTGCGGTCGAGATAGTCGAACGGGAATCTGAGCAGGAGATCGCGGACGGACCGGATCCCGTGCTTCTGAAGGACCTCCGCCCGACGCGGACCGATGCCTTTGAGGTACTGGAGGTCAGACGATGTTGAAGACTTTGCGATCATCGATCTGTTCCGCCGATGTGGAGGTGACCACGAAGAGCACGAAGCCACACGAAGAAATGATGCGACAGCTGAATCTGCAAAAAATCACTCCGTGCTCTTGGTGCCCTTCGTGGTTCCTATTTGAGATCAGCACGTCGCTCGTACACCACCCGCCCCCCAACGATCGTCACATCGACCTTCACATTCTCGATCTTCACCGGATCGATCGAGAAGATATCATCGGACAGCACGACGATGTCGGCAAGCTTGCCGGGGGTGAGGCTTCCTTTCTCGTCCTCCTCGAAGGCCGCGTAGGCGTTCGTGAGCGTATAGGCCTCGACCGCTTCGGCCACGGTGATCTTTTGCTCGGGGAACCATCCACCCGGTGTCGCTCCGTCGATCGTCCGGCGCGTGACGGCCGCGTAAATCCCCAGCAGCGGGTCGAGCGGACCGACGGTCCAGTCGCTGCCGAAGCTCAACTTGATGCCGGCGTCGAGGAAGGAGCGGAAGGGATAGGTCGTGCGGCAACGCTCGTGGCCGATCCGCTTCTCCGCCCACCGACCGTCATCGATGGCATGGTAGGGCTGTGCCGATGCGATGACGCCGAGCTGTTCGAATCGGACAAAGTCCTTGGGATGGATATGTTGGGCATGTTCGATGCGGAATCGCCGGTCCCACGCAGGATTCTCGCGGCGGATCCTCTCAAAGAGGTCGAGCATGAGACTGTTGGCGCTGTCGCCAATGGCATGGATCGAAAGCTGCAGTCTCGCCTTATCGGCCGCGAACGCCCACGTCTCGAGCCGGCCGTCGAGGACGATATCGCTTGGGAGGCCCCGCGTCGATGGGTCGGAGTCGTACGGCCTGTAGAACAGCGCCGTCGAGGAACCGAGCGAGCCGTCGGCGAATGCCTTGAGCGATCCCACGCGGATCCATTCGTCGCCGAAGGGCGCTTCGAGCCCTGCATCGGCCAGCGATTTCCATTCTCCTATCGGTATGCGGCAATGGAATCTTGCCGTAAGATTTCCAGCGCGACGAACGGACTGATAGGCGCGGATATGGGCGCCCGTCGAGACATCCTGGATCGAAGTGACGCCGAACCGTCGTGCCTCGGCCAAAGCCAGCAATGCCGCCTCAACCAGTTCCTCATGCGTCTCGGCGGGCATGACGCGATAGACGAGCGTCATGGCTTCGTCTTTCAAGATGCCGGTCGCTTCGCCGGTCAGGGGGTCGCGGACGATCGAGCCGCCAGGAGGGTCGGGCGTCGACTTCGTGATACCGGCGAGCTTGAGCACGTGCGAATTCGCCAGCGCCATATGCCCGTCGTATCTATTCACAAAAACGGGCGTCGAGCCCGTGACCGCATCGATCAGCTCTTTGGCCGGCAGAGGACCTCCGGGCCATGCGTCATGGTCCCAATCGCCGCCCGTGATCCATCTTCCAGGATGCTTCGCGGCCCGTTCACCGATGCGGCGGGCAAACTCCTGCGGCGTCGCCGCGTTGCGAAGATCGACCGACTGCAGCTGAAAGCCGCCGGTCATGAAATGCGTGTGATTGTCGATGAATCCGGGAAGCGTTCGACGGCCTTTGAGGTCGATCACCGTTGCGTTCGGGCCGGCCATCGCCCGAACGTCAGTGTTGGACCCGACAGCCAGGATCCGGTCCCCCGCGACCGCGATTGCCTGGGCCTCGGGTCGAGAAGGGTCGACGGTCCAGATCTTGCCGTTGACGAGAAGGAGGTCGGCAGGTTTTGGCTGGCCAAGGACGATGGTCGATGCCAGGAGGAGGGTTGTTGCACGTCGAACAAGCATGGCGACTCCCTGAACGTTCGAGCGCCAAAGTACCGACAAGCCGACCCAATTTCAAACGGGTTGAACATCTCAAGAAGGTGGAGTACGTTTCCAAACAGACAAACTGCAGGTCAACTCATGACACGACGTCCATTCATCTTCACGATCCTGTCCCTCGCATCGACGGCCATCCTTTCGGCCCAGCAGGTGGAGGAACCGCCGATCCCTGTGATGATCGTCTGCCCGTATCATGAGGATAGTCTGCGTCGGGCGTACGAGTCAGACTTCGCGATGGACGGCAACCCCCAGCGCCATCAGTTGGACTCGGTCAGCCTCCGTGCCATTCGGGCTGCTACGGACATGTCGGCGCAGATGGAGCGGTCGTTCACATTCTTGTATCTCCTTCTGGCCATCCTGGCCCTGACTTCGATCGCCGCCCTTCGTGTGGCCTATCGGCTGAGGTCGGAGTTGCAGGACCTGCGTCGGTCACAGCACGTTCCGACTCTCTCGTTGCCCGCTCCCGTGGTCGTCGATTCGTCGCCGCTTCGCAGCCCAAGCCGGAAAAACTCAAGACCGAAACCCACCCAACGACCGTCCAAGGTCAATCGATCTTCAGGGCGTCCCCGTTCCCGTCGTTGAAGACGGCGAATCATCCGTACCTACAATTGTAAATTGTACAATTTACAATTTCGAGCGAGACGGATTCCCTCTTTGCAGCAGTTTTTCGGCACATCACGCGCTGGCACGGGAGTGGTGCATCCATCGGTGCCGAAGTGTGAAGTGGTCGGCCTCTTGGTCCCTCGTGGGTCTATCCAGGAGTAGGTTGCGCAGGCGAATCGTCTCGGATCACCTTTAGGGTTGAAAGGCGCCGCGAACGTTCGCCCAGGAATAGAAGGTCCGGTCTCCCCCCCCCGGACCTTCTTTTTTTTTGCTCTCTTTGGACCCAAAAAGTGAACGCAGATGAACGCTGAAAAAAGAGGATGACCGCTGATCTTTGATCTGCGTCCATCCCTTCCTTCTGCGTCATCAGCGTCCCCGCTTCTCCCGATAGAACGACGAACGCCGACTTCTGCCGGCGTTCTTGTGTACCCATCGAGGACGTGATGCGATCAGTTGACCAATCTCACGGTCGCGAGTTTACGTTCTGCAACAGACCGCAACGATGACAGGGGATGCTCGTTGACGATCCGCTCGTACGCATTCCGCGCCAGATCCCGGCGACCCATGCCTTCGAAGACCTGACCGAGCATCAAGATCGCTGCCGTGCGCTTGTCCGACGCGACATCGCGGCTGACGGGCTCGAGGGCCAACCTTGCGCCGACGAGATCCCTCAGTTGGAACCGACTCACGCCCTGCCAGAATCGGCAGTTGTCGGCCAACGACGGCTCGACCGGTGCCTGCAGGGCCTTGCCGAACATCACCTCCGCCTCGTGATACTTGCGCTGTTGATAGGCGCCGATCGCGGCCGCATACAGCGACCGGACGGAGGCGCGTTCACGCGGTCGGCGTCGCCCGACCGGCGATGTTGATGCAACCGGCGCCGGATGACCCCGTTCGGACATCAGTCGGACCTGCTCGATGATCTCTTCCAGCCGGAGATTCTGTTCGCGGATCAAGGCAAGCAGCGCTTCCTCGCCGGGCGTCAGATCTCGCCGCCGTTCGCTCACGACCTCGGCGACGTCCTGACGCGCTTCGATCGCGGCGAGCCGGCGCTCCAATTCGGCCATGCGGCGACCCTGCTCGCGCATCATCTGACGCAGCATCGGCTCCATGCCGCCTGTCGCTTCTGATGGCACAGTGAACTCCGGAATGACGGCCCCCTCCGCTTCGCGTTCGACCCGCGCCACGCGGACCGGATCAAAGTACTCGTCGCCGCCCTGGTCAGGCTTCGACGACGAGCAACCGCCAAGCACCGCGACAGCCAATGCCAGAAACAAGGAGAATCGGAGTTGACATGTCGCGAAATAAGGGAATCTCAGGATCATCTTAACGACCTCCATTCGCGATCAAACGCTGAGCAAAGTTCGATCCCTATCGAAGCAGCACCATGCGTACGACCCGAGCCTGGCCGTCGACAACCAACCGGGCGAAATACGTGCCGCTCGGGAGCCCGAAGCCGTCGAATACGGCCTGGTGATCTCCCGCCTGAAACTCTCGTTGCTCCACGATCGTCGCCACTTTTCGACCCAGCATGTCCCTCACGTCAAGCGTTACGACTTCCGATCGAGCCAGTCGGAACGGAATGACCGTCGTGGGGTTGAATGGATTGGGATAGTTCTGCAGCAGTTGTATCCGATCCGGCGTGAGCAAATCGGATGAGCCTGCACCCAGCACGGCGTCGCCGAGATAGGCGCGGACCGCAAGATTGTAGCCGGCTCCCCAATTGTTTGGATCCTCGAAATTGTACCATTGCAGACCTGAACCGGCGTCATAGTACGAGGAGGAGCGCGACGTTGGATTCGCGCCATCATCAGCCACGAACTGTAACGTGTCGCCGGCTGTGCCTACCACCTCGAACACGACGTGGAAGTTCACGCCGTTGGTCATCATGAGACCCAACGAGGTCAGGTCCACTTCATTGAACACGCCCGTCGTCAACGATGAGAACGGAACCAGCACCGACGGACCTTGTTGTATGTTCGGGATCCCGCCCAGACTGCCTGGCTTGTCCGAAAAGACTGACACCTTCAGCGAGCCGTTTCCTTGAACCGCGACCGGAGCGCCGTTCAGCCGGAAATCGACCTTGAGCAACGGTGCGGTACGCCCGGGCGTGAAGCGCACGGCATATTTCAGGTCGTCGTACTCCGAAGGCAGCCGAAAGACATATGCGAGCGCACCATGATATTGCAGGACGGCAGCATCGCCCGGCGGCGCCGCATTGTTGGCGACGAGGCTCGCGGTCGTCGAGGCACCGGCAGAGACCGACACCCCCACTCGAGCCGAGGACGTGTCGCTCAGCGGATCTCCCGATTCGCCGGCACCGTTGAAGTATTCCGGCGATACCGGAGTGATGAACGACAGCCCAGACAGGTCGTCCGCATACGGGCCGACGCTCGATCCGCCGGTGAACGACGTACGCACCGGCTCGATCTTCACCCAGTAGGTCCCCGGTGGAAGTCCCGATATCGCATAATTCCCCGTTCCCTGCTGAAGGTAATCCGTCACGGTCGAATACTGACCCATGAGCGAGTCGGCAATGTTGATCGCCACGACCACGGCCCCGCGGACAGGAGACAGGTCCGACCGTGTCACCGAACCGGAGATCGTTCCTGTCGTTGAAGCGAAGGACGCATCAGGGTACAATCTTGATACGGAGACAATGTCGTCGGGATTGAGCGTGGCCAGTTGCGTATCGTCATCCGACGATGTGGGGTACATCGTCGGCAGATAGACGTCGTCAGCGGCATTGCCGTTGCCGGCCAGCGTGGCATTGACCTGCGTGTGGTCGAGTCCGATGAAGTGGCCGAACTCATGGACGAAGGTCGACGTGAATTCGGCCTCCGTGAACACCGTACCGGCCATCGTGCCGTTCATGACGGCATGACCTTCGACGAAGAATCCTTCATTCGGACCGCTCAGCGCGTACGACGAGCCGGCGAATCCGATGACGTTCGACGAAGCTCCTTCGCCCACGATCGCGTCGATGATCGACCCGTCATGGTCGAAAATGATCGGGTTCAGCCCGTCGGAGAAGTTGCCAACGTATGAAGCGTAGTTCGCCGCCGTTACATCGACCGACAACGAATCGCGCTTGAACGTGATGACGGCGGTCGGCACATCCTGCCAGACTTGAAAGCTCGCCGCGGCGATGTTCTGCGCCACGGCCGACGAGAATCCGCCCATGGGGCCCTTGTCGAGATGATACACGACCGGCTGCGTCGTCCGGTAGCGAACGGGGACGCCTTTGTGCACGCTGAGCGGACCGCCCGCGTACAGCTTGAACGCGGCACACGCCAGGGTCGACGCCATCAGCGCTGTGCGAATGCGGCTCGTCATGGCTTCACCTCGCGCACCAGCGCACGAAGTCGGCCGGTGAATCCCTCAAAGTCGTAGGAACCCTCTCGATCGGGCGCCAAGGATGTGCGTGCGGAGGTCTTCATCAGGTCGGCCGTTCGCGCCACCTGGGTGACTCGCTTGCCCGTACGTGACTCTCGAACGCGAAAGACGCCCTGCCCCAGACCGACAGGGCTTTGAAAACCTGCTTGCTTCGAAGCGGGATAGAGCAACAGGATCACCTCTTCCCCCATCGCCAGCCGCGGCAAGTCGGGCGTCGGCGTGACGATCCCGTCCACCGTCCCCCCGAATTGTTTGTAGCGCACGGTCGTCGACGGCGCGCCGTAGAAGTTCTCGCGCACCTCGACCGTCGTCCAGGTGGCCGGGAGACCCGTGCGTGGATCACGGCCGGTCTCGGTTGCAACGACGCGGCCGTGGACGACGACGCCGGCCTGCCTGACCATCCGCTCGAGACTTAGGGGGATCGACCTCTGAGCCGGCGCGGAGACGGTCAGTGCCAAGGTGAGAGCTGCAACGATGAGTGGCGGATATCGCATGCGGTCAGCGACCTTTCGGGGACGATGTGTATGTCTTGACGGCCCGTACGAACTCTCGAAAGAGCGGGTGCGGCGTGATCGGCCGTGATTTCAACTCGGGGTGGAACTGACCGGCCACGAACCAAGGATGGTCCTTCAGCTCGATGATCTCGACCAGGTCGTTGTTCATAAACAAGCCGCTGAACACCATGCCGTGCTTCGCCAGCGTATCGCGAAATTTGTTGTTCACTTCGAACCGGTGGCGGTGCCGCTCGGAGACGAGCTCCTTGCGATACGCGGCGTAGGCCTTTGTCCCCTTGACGATCGTGCATGGGTATGCGCCGAGACGCATGGTGCCGCCGAGATTCCGTATCGCCTTCTGTTCCACCATCATGTCGATGACGTTGTGCCGCGTCTTTTTGAACTCGGTGCTGTTGGCGTCGCGCAGGCCGCAGACGTTCCGGGCGAATTCGATGACGGCACACTGCAGTCCGAGGCAGATGCCGAAGAACGGGATCTTGTACTCGCGCACGTACTGAATGGCCTTGATCTTCCCTTCGATGCCGCGGTAGCCGAATCCCCATGGGACGAGGAGTCCCGTCGCTCCCTTCAGGTACTTCTCCGCGCCGTGTCTCTCCACCTCCTCGGCCTTCACCCAGACGAGGTCGACGGCTACGTCGTTGGCCGCCCCGGCATGGACGAACGCCTCGGAAATGCTCTTGTAGGCGTCCTTCAGGTCAGTGTACTTGCCACACACCACAATGCGCACGCGTCCGCGCGGACGTTTGACCTTGCCGACATACTTCGACCACTGCTGCAGCTTTGGCCGACCTGTGGCGATGTTCAGCTTCGCCAACACCGTCTCGGCCAGATGCTCCTTCTCGAATGCCAGCGGCACCTCGTAGATCGAATCGACGTCGCGGCCCTCGATGATCGAATCGGCCTGGACGTTCGTGAAGAGCGCCATCTTCTCGCGTAGGTCGCGCGTCAGAGGCTTCTCCGTCCGACAAATGAGCACGTCGGGCTGAAGACCGATCTCGAGCAGCGTCTTGACGCTGTGCTGGGTCGGCTTCGTCTTGATCTCCCCCGCCGACTTGATGAACGGGATGAGCGTGACATGGATATTGATCGCGTTTCGACCGCCGACCTCAAGCCGGATCTGTCGTATGGCCTCGAGGAATGGCAGGCTCTCGATGTCGCCCGCCGTACCGCCGATCTCGACGATGACGACGTCGTACTTGCCAGTCCGTGCTACAGCCCAGACGCGGCGCTTGATCTCGTCGGTGATGTGCGGAATGACCTGGACCGTCGCCCCGAGGTAGTCGCCGCGGCGTTCCTTCGAGATCACCTCATAGTAGACCTGGCCCGTCGTCGTATTGTTCGCGCGGGTCATGTTCTCATCGATGAACCGCTCGTAGTGGCCCAGGTCCAGGTCGGTCTCGGCCCCGTCCTCCGTGACGTACACCTCGCCGTGCTGGAACGGGTTCATCGTACCCGGGTCGACGTTGATGTACGGGTCGAATTTCTGGATCGTGACCCTGAGGCCTCGCGCCTTCAGGAGTAGTCCGAGCGAGGCCGCCGCGATGCCTTTGCCCAGGGACGAAACGACGCCCCCCGTCACAAAGATGAACTTAACGTTGTTCTTGGCCATTGTTGTAGGTCACAAAGAGGTGAACCGTTGAGAATGCGGAATGCGGATGTGCGATTTCGGATTATCGAGGTGGTCCGACCTGCCTCAGAAGGGCCATGACCCGAGTGACGTCTTCGGGAGTGTCGATCGGAATACTATCGAACTTCGTGACGGCCGTACGGATACGATAGCCGGCCTCGAGAACGCGCAGCTGCTCAAGTCTTTCCACTCGCTCCAGACGACCCTCCGGAAGCGCTGCGAAGATCCTGAGAAACTCCCGGCGAAAGACATAGATACCGATGTGCTTGTACAACAATCCCGACAAGATCCAACGGCTGGGGTTCGACTCGTCCCGCACATGCGGGATCGGTGAGCGGCTGAAATACAGGGCATCGCCGTTCGCAGCCACGGCCACTTTGACCACCGACGGATTCACCACGTCGGCAGGATCTTCGATGGGACGGATGAGCGTTCCCATCGATACATCGGCGCGATCGCGCACGACCGCCACGGCGGCGTCGATCATCTCCGGCGCGATGAGCGGCTCGTCTCCCTGAATGTTGACGAAGATGTCTCCTGAGATCTGTTCAGCCACCGCCGCCACCCGGTCGCTGCCGCTCCGGATGTCGGGCGAGGTCATTACGGCTTCGGCACCGTCGGCACGCACGACGGCCGCAATGCGTTCGTCGTCGGTCGCAACGACGATGCGCTTAACACTCTTCGCCCGGCGTACGCGGTCGACGACTCGCAGGACCATCGGCCGGCCCAGCAGGTCGACGAGCGGCTTCGCCGGAAGCCGGGTCGACGAATATCGCGCGGGAATGACGCCGACGACGGTCATTTGTCGCCGATGACCTTCGGTACCTTGAAGAATTCTTCGGTCCGGGCGGGAGCGTTCGCCAAGGCCTGCCCGACCGAAAGCCCGGGCTTCACTTCATCCCGCCGGAGCACGTTCTCCGTCTCGATGACCTGAGCCAGCGGCGCCACGGACGACGTGTCGAGGGTGTTCAACTGGTCAATATACGCCAGGATCGTGTTGAGCTGGTCCGTGAACTGCCGCTTCTCGTCATCCGAGAACGACAGCCGGGCCAACGAGGCGATGTGTTCGACATCTTTGAGCGTGACGGACATGTGGATGAAAGGTGAAAGGTGAGTGGTGAATGGTGAATGGTAAATGGTAAATGGTAAATGGTAAATGGTGAATGGTGAATGGTGGAAGGTTGTTTCTGGCCTCTGACCCCTCGGCTCCGCTCGGGGCTAGTTTTTGACCTCTGACCGCTGGTCTCTGACCGCTGATCTGTTCACCCTCTCTTCTTTTCCGCTCTGGTCCCGATAGTGCTTTTCAATTTGCGCCCGCACCTCGGCCATCAGCGCCAGCTCTCCTTCCTTCCCTTCCCGTCCTGCCGTTGTGATCTCAGGAGAAAGTACGATCTCGATCTCGGAGGATCGGATGTTCAGCGAGCCCTTGCGAAGGATTCCGAACGTGCCGTTGATCGTAACGGGAATGACCGGCACGCCCGACTTCGCGGCCAGCGCGAACGCTCCCCGCTTGAAGGGCTGTAGCGACCCCGTGGTCGTGCGGGTGCCCTCAGCATAGATCAGCACCGACTTGCCTTCGCGAATCGCCGCCGCCGAACGCTCAAGCGCCGCGTTGGCCTCCCGGGCGTTTTCACGGTCGATCATGATGTACGGACTGATCGCCAGCATCCAACCCCAGATCGGAACGCGGCTCAGCTCTTTCTTGAACATGATGTGAACGTCATCGGGGATCGCGTCGAGCGCCGCCATGATGTCGAACATGCTCGCGTGATTCGCCGCGTAGATGTACGTCTGGCCTGGACGCACATACTCGGCCCCGACGAGCCGCGTTCGAATGCCGCAAATGCGGAGGACGCCTGTGGCCCATCGACGCGCATGCCGGTGGAACCATGAGACGTTCCGATCGATGAGCAGCGCGACCAAAATGATCAACGACATCAGGAGGGTCCAAAGGGCCGACAAGCCCACTTTGACGGCGGCCGAGATCATGATCGACCCGCGGCAGCGATCGCCGGCAAAGAGATCCGGATTACGGAGAATCGCGACGGAGGGTTGGCAAAAGGGGACGGTGAACCGATGCTGCGGACAACACGAACACTACCGGGCGGTGGGAACCCGAAGAGCATGCAACATGACGGACAGGGGTGAATGCCGGGATGGTTTATCCAAGATAGCCACCCGCGGGCTCAAAAACAACGGCATCATTCGAGTACGCGGAGTCGGACGATCGACGCGGTCGAAGCAGAATCCACGCCGGAGATGAAGCGCGTCAATGCCAGGTGTGGCCCCCGCACTTGGACCACTCTCAGAGAGGCCACCTGTCGCGAGCGGTCTCCCTCGATCTGGAGAACAGGGAGCACCTGGCCTTCGCGCACGCCATCATCGGTGCCCAGACTGATGAAGGCATCGTTCCCCTCGATGAACACGATCTTTCCTTCGACCACCCGCTCGCGAAAGTCGATGGTAAGGGAGTCCGACCAGCCCCTTTCGCTGTCCCCCCGGACGCGGTGGGAGGCCAGACCCGGGATCCTTTCAAGCAGTTCGTCGGAGAACCTTCGGGCCGCTTCCAGGCAGGCCTGACCGATGACGGTGCGGGTGAATTCCTCGCTTCCGAACCGGATCGCATTCAGGTCGCGGAATTCCACCGTTCGTTGAGTCGGCTTTCCCAGGAGCGTCCAAGCCAGCGACCGGTCGGCGAATTCACCGCTCGTTTCGCCGCGCGCCACAACCAGCAGGTCCCCCGAGCGTTCAAGCCGATCCAGATCGATCACTTCGTATGCGACGCTAACCTCACCCTTGAACGCCTCATAGCCGCCGACGGCCGGCTGACCCGTTACGAACCGGCTGACGTCGAATACTTCGACACTGCCCCCGACGAGGTATTTCACGCCGAATCTTTGTCGAATCTGCCGCCAGAATTTGACGTCGTCCCACGACGGCATCGGGCGCAGGTCTTCGCGAAATGCTCCGACGACGGAGACCGAGACTACCGAGAGACGCTGTTCGGCCCTGAGAAAGGCGCCCAGGTAGCGCGGCATCTCGATCGCCGGGTCCCACGATCCCTCGAAATCGCTGTGGTTCTCGAACCGAATGAACGCGACCCCGCGTGTTTGCGACGAAGCCTCTGCGGCGAGCAGAAGGAGAAGGACCACCATACGAATGGTGCGAACTCCCCTCCCCCCCCTCGAATCAAGAGAGTGTTTTGAAGAGAAAGGAACCCCGCGAGCTCCAAAGGCGCGATCAGGTTCGACGATGTGATGATGGTTCATTTCACTCGGATCAATGCAACAGCCGTAACGGACGACCGCACGAATTCCTTGACTCCACTCCTCGGTTCCTCCACTACCCTATTCCTCCATGACTCCGCTACTCCATCCGCCGAGCTCCTACCCTCCCGATCTCAATCGTACAACAGATATCGCTCCCGCTTGATCATGAAGGGAGCCCGGGCCTGATCGAGGCGGCTGACGATCTCATCGGGCTCCATGCCGGCGGCCAGCCAGCGGCGCACATCGTAGGTACCGACGACCTTGTCAAACATCTGTAATCGCTCGGGCTTTGCGCGTTCGAAGATGTTCCAGTTCGGGTAGACTCGAAGCAGCGCCGACAGAATGTGCAACTGCACCTGCGTCATATCAAGGCGCGCGCGGTCATGCACATGCACCTGGACGCCTTCATACCGGATGCCGCTGGTGTCAAAATAGAAAGGCTTGTACCACATCGGCCGGAAGACGACGCCCGACAGGTTCTTCGAGTTAAGGTATGCGGCCAACTCTCCCCCCTTGACCCATGGGGCGCCGATCAGTTCGAACGGCAGCGTGTATCCGACACCCTGATTGGCCGTTCCGAGCTCTCCCAGCAGACCGGTCAGGACGTAGTGGATGGTCGTGTGTGCGTGCGGAACATGGGGTGACGTCGGCACCCACTCGAGGCCCGTGTCATCCCACCACATCGATCGCTTCCATCCATCCATCTTCACCACCGTCAGGCTACACTTTCGCCCTCCGTTCAGCCACCCCTCGCCGTTGACCATCTCGGCCATCTCGCCGGCCGTCATTCCATATACATACGGCACCGGATACGCTCCCACGAACGACTTGTGCTTTGGCTCGAGCATCGGACCGGTGACGATGAGCCCCGTCAGCGGATCGGGACGGTCGAGAACGACGAATGCGATGCCAGCTTCGGCCGCCGCTTCCATCGCCAACCCCATCGTCGAAATGTACGTGTATGAACGAACGCCGATATCCTGGATGTCATAGACGAGGACGTCGATCCCCTTCAGCATCTCGGGCGTCGGCTTCCGCGTCTTTCCGTAGAGACTGTAGACCGGCAATCCGGTCGCGCGGTCATTGTAGAATTCGACATACTTGCCGGCCTCGACGTCGCCGCGGACGCCGTGCTCCGGACCGAACAGCGCCACGAGTTGGACCCCCGGAGCGTTGTAGAGGATGTCGATCGTCGACGTCATGTCGTACGAGATGCCGGTGGGATTCGTGATGAGCCCCACCCGCTTGCCGCGAAGGAGGTCGAAATTGCGCTCGCGGAGTACGTCGATCCCCGGCTTGACGGGCGGTTCGGCGGGTACTTCGGCCAGCAACGGCAGGTCGTACGCCGCTAAGCACCAGAACAGCAGGAGCATGGTTCGCATGTCAGGCCCCTTTCTCGTTCTGCGCCCGCGCAGCCGAGAATTCGATGGCGACGAACAGGCCGATGATCACGAAGGCGGTGATCCAGCCCAGAATCGACGTCGGACCTTCGAAGATGAGGAGGAGAATGAAGATGAGGAACGCCAGTCGAGAGGCGCGAAGCACGTCTTTCATGGTCTCAGCCCTTGAGGTTGATGCCTTAGGGACAGCAGAGAGGACCGGTCCACCTTCCACAAATGGCAATGGCCGGCCGTCCACTTCCCAATTCTTGATCCGGGACAGGTCGCTACACAACGTCAGAAAGCGGGCAAATGATTCCTCGTCGGCCTGCAGGTACGACTGCACGAAACGGTCGCGCGGTCCGGTCGGAGCTCTCTCGAGAACGGTCCGGAGCAACGTCATCGTCCGTTCGACGCCCGCCTGGAATTCTGTTGCCATCTGGTCGAATCCCCCGGCCCCGCGGCCGATGCGCCGCATCACCTCTTGTGAACGAACGAGGAACTTGGCGTGAAAGCAAGCATCGAGGAACGGCTGCGCCATCCCCTCGGAAGCCCGTTGCAGGAGAAGCGTCAGTGCCTCACGGTCCGAGAGAGGTCCTTTGCCGTCGGTCTCGAGAGCGGTCAAGAGATCAGGTATCGTCATAAAGAGATGCGCAATGCAATGAAAACGAGCACAGCGAACGTTCCGCTCAGATAGATCGCACGTATCGCGTTTCGGGGTCGCGCCGTCGTCGGGTCGAGCAGGCGGACGGTCGAAGCAAGGATGGCGACGTCCATCACGCCGATCGCGACGAGATAGACGGGGTCAAGACGCCCGATCAGGAACGGCGCAAGACTCAGGACGACGAGCGATCCGAAGATCGCTGCGCTGACGTACATCGCTGCAGCGCGTCCATGCACGATCGCCAACGATCGGGAGCCGATCAAACGGTCCCCCTCGGCGTCCATCGCGTCGGCGGCGATCTCTTCACCCAGATCGAGCAGGAAGGCGATCGCACCGAACCACCAGACGAGCCATTCGTCCGTCCGCCCAACCGAGATCCCGCCGAAGACAAACGTCACCCCGACGGAGAATGCGACCATGAGGTTCCCTGCGAGCCCTGAACGCTTGAACCGCCAGTTGTAGAGGATGCCGATCACCCAGACAACGAAGGCGAAGCCGAGGGCAACGGGCGACAGCACCGCGCTCAGTGCCAGACCTGACGCAGCGACGACCAGCGACAACACGATCGCCTGACGGGGTGTGACGGCGCCGGACGGCAACGGCCGATGCGGGGCGTTCACCCGGTCGACCTCCAGATCGAAAACGTCGTTCAGGATCAAAGCCGTCGCTGAGATACAAAAGATGCTCGCGAACCCGAGCGCGACCGTGGTCCATCTCGGCAACTCACCGAGAGCCAGGATCTGTCCCAGCACCACGCACAGCCCCGCCGTGAGCGGCAACTCCAACCTGAACAGCCGGAACATCCCTTCGATCGATGCTCGGATCATGATGCGAAGATCTGATCGACGGCCACTGACCTCTCGCTTTCCCCGGCAGTGTCGTGTCGAGTCCTTCCGATGATCACTGACCCCTCCACTCGCTTCGCTCGCTCGGGGTCGCTCGGGGCATGCCGCTGATCACTGATAACCGATCACTGACAACCGACTCTCTCTTCCTCAATCCTTCATCGCCCAGACCCTGAGGAGTCGCTCGAGATCCTCCTCCGCAATCTTTGGCATCTCGTATGCCCCCGCCTTCATCCTTTGTCGCGCCGCTTCGAACAACGACACGGCACAGGCGACGGAGACATTCAGACTCTGGATCATCCCGAACATCGGGATCATGACCGATCCATCGGCCTCAGATGCCGCTTCGTCGGAGACGCCCCGATGTTCGTTACCGAACACGAAGGCGGTGGGTCGGGTCAGGTCGAGGTCGTAGAGCGACCGGGCCTGCGAGTCGAGCCGGGTGGCATAGACGGCGAATCCTTCGGACCTCAGGCGAGCGTAACATTCGGCGACCGAGCGGTGCGAGGTGCGCTCCACCCACTTGCGGGCGCTGGCCGAACTTTTGGCCCCGATATCGGGGAACGACTCATGCGTATAGACCAGATGCACGCCCAGGACCCCCACAGCGTCGCACGAGCGGAGCATCGCGCTGACGTTGTGCGGGTCGTGGATGTTCTCCATGACGACGGTCAGGTCGGGCTGTCGACGCCTCAAGGCCGCGCGCAGCTTCGCAAGGCGCTCGTCGGTCCTCATGCGTGCTCCTCGGGGATCTCGGCCCCGCTGCCGCGAAGCTGGAGGACCAGAACGGCTGAGAGGATCAGCACTCCGCCAAACACCTGAGTCGCCGAGACCGTCTCGCCCACCATGATCCACGCCGCGACGATCGCCACGATCGGCTCGAGCGTTCCAACGATACCGACGGCCGAGGCCTCCAAGCGATGCAGGCTGTATGCGAAAAAGCTGTATGGAAGCAGGACCGATAGGCACGAGAATAGGAGAAAGACAAGCCAGTCGTACGGTGTGTAACCCTCGGCGGCGAGCACCCACGGGGGCTGGACCAGCAGCCAGAAGACCGTCGCGACACCGAACAGATACGTCAGCACCGTCCATTGTGAATATCGTGCGAGGAGCCGCTTGCTGCCGACAATCATCACGGCAAAGCAAACGGCCGAGCCCGGACCGCTCACGATCGACCATCCGGGAAGCGCGAGCGTTGCTCCCTCGCCTTTGACGGCAAGGTAGCAACCGACCAGGGCGAGCGCGAGCGCTCCGACCTTCAGGATGGAGCCCTGCTCCTCCTTTCGGACAAGGACCATGTAGAGCATGACGAGCGCCGGCGCCGTGTATTGAATGAGGATGGCCGCGGCGACGCTGGCTTCGCTGACCGTCAAGTAGTAGGTGTAGTTCGTCATAGCGACGCCGACGATCCCCAGCGCGATGAAGCGCGGGAGGTCACGACGTTGGATGCGGAAGACGCGACGATCGCGCCACACGAACCAGGCTGAGAGCAGGAGGAACGCGAAGGTCGGCCGCATCTGCGTGATGATGAGCGGCGTGTACTCGCGCTGGAACAGGAACTTGGCAAGACCTGCGGAACTGCCCCAGAGCGCGACGGCAACGATCATGGCCAACGTGCCGGAAAGCGCGTTCCGACGAACGTCAATTGCGGGAACGGTCGATGTCATCCGCGAGCGTGCGGTAGTAGCGCGCCTGCTCCTCGTCGCCCGTCATTTCACAGAGATAGGCCAGACGCAACAGGACAACCTTTTTGTTCCCGACGACGGGAAGGCCTGAGCGCAGGAACGACAAGAGCTGTTCGACGGGAGGAATGTTGAGGTCGGGTTCATAGCAATCGGCGGCATTGACGTACGGCTCGACCTCCTCCGGCTTCGTCTCCGCCGCCTTGCGGTAGTAATGCAGGGCCAGCTCGAAATTGTCGTATGCTGAATACGTCACCTCAAAGACGCTGGCCAACCATAGGAAGACATCATAAGCGAGGTCGGCGTGCTCCTTGGCCAACCGCTCGCCGAACAATCGTACTTCGTCGGGCGAGAGGGCGTTGTTCCAGAACAGCAGACGGTAGAGCTCAAGGTCCTTCACGCCGGCTTGAAGCGCCTCCTCAAAGGCGTCAAAGATGACGTTGAAGTCATCCGACGTGGAAAAGATCGAACGAAGTTCCTCGAGTGAGCGCAAGGCGACGTCCTTGGTCGGCGGCGTGTGGCCACAACGTAGCCACTACAGGCCGCAGTTGCAATGCGGCCCGAGGACCGTCAGCGAATAAGCGTCACTTTGCGGGCCAACCGCCGTCCGCCGGCCTCGAGCACGATGAGGTACGTGCCCGAAGGCATGCCGCCGGCCTCCCAGGTCGTCATAAACGTCCCCGGGGGACGGGGCCCTACCATCAGGTCGGCCACCGACCGTCCGAGCAGATCGAAGACCCGCAGGCGGACTTCGGCCGCCTCCGGCAACATGAACCGGACCATCGTGCTGGGATTGAATGGATTAGGATAGGGAGCGAGCAGAGCGGCCTCGGCGGGAACAGAGCTCGCGTTATCCACGTGCGTGATCGGGCCTGAACCGCCTGATTCGGCATAGCGCCGGGCGAATTCGCGGACATACTGTCGCGCCAGCGGCCCCGAATGGATGATCAACGTGTTCTCGTCGTTGTCGGTCTCAGCCGACGACGACCAGTTGTGACTGCCGGTGATGGCGATCGGGTCACTCGCATCGTGGAACGGGTCGACGACGCCATACTTGTGGTGGAAGTCTCCCAGAACCACTCCGTGTCCGGCCTTAAGGACATCCACCCCCGCCGATTGCAGAGGCACGAATTCCGAACCCGAATCGGTCGTGTTGTCGATGATCCCCCGGACGATCACGCCGGCGTTGCGTCGCGCGATCAATTCCATAGCGATGTCATCTCGCGTGAAGCTGAACAATCCGAACATGGCGTTGTGGTCGGCCGAATGCAGGGCCCGGATGATCGCCGCCGACGTCCGGTCGGATGGGCTGAAAAAGACCTCGACCTTCCGTCCTCCGACGATGGTCCAGTGGGGGGTGTCGTCACGCTTGGTCGGTCCGAATCGCGCCGCGGAGGCGTTCGGGACGTCCGTGGAGCTTCCGAACATCTCATCGAACTCCTTGGTGTAGATCGACGCCAGCGACCGGTCCTGAATGAAGAGTGCGTTCTGCGCGTCGCGATACGTCCCGGCGTCCGTCACATTCCACGACCCCGTCACCACCCAATCGTCCGTTGCATCCTCCGTCCCGCGGCCGTCAAAGACCCAGAACTTGTTGTGCATGCCCGAACCGGTGCTGACGACCGTTCGCTTCAAGACCGGGATGCCGGCGTTGATGAGCGTGCTCAAGGGCACGGTCGTCGCCCGGTCGTGGAACACGACGCGCACAGACACCCCTCGGGACTTCGCCGCCACAAGCGAGTCTGCCACCCTCCCGGCAATGTCGTTCGCCAGCGCTGAAAAATCGTCGAACGAGTAGAGTGCGACGTCGATGGAATGGGTCGCCGCTGAGATTCGCTCGAGCAACTTGGCACCAAGATCGACACCGCCTTCAGCCGATTCAGCGAACGGCAGCGACGCTTCCACGGAATGGTTGAAATACAGCAGCATCTGTCCGCTGCTGGTCGACGATGTCGTCACGACATAGGCAGGCCCCGCGTCGCTCGTTCCCGAGGCATTCGCCGAGATAGCATAGTAGGTGTAGATCCGACCGGGCATGAGACCGGTCACCATTGCGACGTGGTCCGTCGTCTCTCCGAGCATCGAAACGGAATCGCTCATCGCGTCGGAGGACCCATACAGCAGCTTCGTGCTACCGTCCGTGACCGTCGACCACCTCACCCTGAATCCGGTGTCAAAGAGGGAATCGACCACGGGGGTCGCGGAGATCTGGGGTCCCGGCAATGCCACCAGGTCAGCTGAGGTCCTCGGGATCAGTTGATACCGTGCCTGGTACTGGCCCAAGACACCGGTCGCATGGAGCGCGCCTGCAGGGATCGTGAGTCCGACAAGGGCCGATCCGGCCGGGATCCGAACGTCAAGTTGATTGACGCCGTCGGAGATCTGGTAGGTGGTGTTGCCGGCGAAGCTGCCGGACTGCACGAAGCGGACCTTCTCGAAGCGGACAAGCATCCCCTCGAAGGGTTCGGCCGCTTGCGGTAGGGTCAGCGTGCGGGCCGACGGCAACGGATGACCTGAACCGAAGGACCAGACACTGTCGATATTCTTGATCTCCTGCAGGTTGTTGAACACGTCCATCGTTCCACGCACCTCGACGGAATCCCCCACGAGAAGACCGTTCGTCATCGGATCGTACAGTGCGATCCCGCCCGTCGCGTCCTGGAGGTAGACCGTGTTCGTCGTCCCAGGCTGGACGTAGGTGACCAATCCTCTCACCCGCACGATACTGCCGACGGCGTATCCCCGGGCAACGCTCATGTCGATCCAGGTCTGGTTGGGGGCCGGGTCGCTCACGCCGACATCGCCGAACGACCTCGGCATGAGGCGGTAAGAGCCGTTGAACTCATTCACGACGCCGACAACGTTCACAGAGTCGGCAGGGATCGGCGTGCCGGGAATGTTCGAATCCTTGTCAATGCGCACCTGGAAGGCACCGGACGGGTCGCCAGCCTGATACGTGCTGTCGACCCCAGCACCAAAAGCCCCAGCCTGGAAGAACTTCACCCGGTCGATGCGCACCAGCTTCGACTCGTGGATCTCGCCAAGATCCTCCGCGCGGATGCGGAGCGGGACAACGGGAGGACCTGCTGAGGTCACGCGCAACGAATCGGTCAGCGGGTCGATCTCGAGCAGACCGTTGAAGTCCTTCAGTGCCCCTTCCACCTCCCACACGTCGCCCGGCTTCGCGCGCTGGCTGAAGGTGTTGTTGAAGACAGCCAGTCCGGCCGACGTATCCTGCAAGTAGGCGGGCGATCCGAACTCACCGCCGACCGTGACCGTGCCTCGAACGCGTACGATCGACCCCGTTCCGAGCGTCCGGGCTTGGGCAATGGGAATGACACCGGAAGCGAACGTCAGGTTCTGAGGCGCGCTCATGGCGTTGCCGCTCGTGTCGGCGACGCTGGAAACGGTCAGGGTGTAGACTCCCGGCGCCATCGGGGAGGTTGTGAGGAGCACCCTTGAGCGGTTGGCGACATCGCGCGAAGCGTTCATGACCGTTGCGCCACCCGACAGAGCGTAGTTGGCCGTCAATGATGACGAAGCAGAATCCAGCGATTCGGTGAACTGGAGCCGAAGCGAAGTGTTGGTGAGGACCTTCAACGACAGGACCGCCGGGGCTTCGGTATCGGGACCTGCGCTCGGTGTTTCAATCGGGCTGGCCGCGTTCTGCGGCTGTGGAACATCGCGCAGAAGGAAGTCGACGCCGTTGTCGTTCGAATCGTAGCCATTGCCCAGCTCAGAGTCTGCCATGAGCATCGAAGCCGTCGTCGAGGATGACCGGGCCTTTCGTTCAATCGATTTCGGGTTACTGGACGTGGTCCCAGCGGCCGTGAAAGGCGTGCCCTCAAGCCCGAGAGTGTTGGCCGCATCCCAAGCAACCAGGTCGATCACCTGGTTTGTCGCCGTGTTGAAGATGCGCACGACGGCACGGTTGCTGCTGTTATTGAGTCCTTTGCCGGCCGGGATCGAAAGATCCGGGGTCGGTACCACTGCCGATTGCCCGACGAGCAAGAAGCCGAAGGCCTTGATCGTCCTCCCGGTCAGGTCGACATGCCAACTCCCGGCATTGGTGCCCGCGACGAGTTCGGTCTGCAACGAGAGGCCGTTTAGCGAAATATCGCTCCCCGTCGGGTTGTACAACTCAACGAACTCAGAGTTCGAGCCCGTCGCGCCGAGATAGAAGACCTCGCTGATCACGACGTGATCCATGACTTGGGCCTGCAAATGCATGGTAGTGAGGCACAGAAGCCACATCACAGGACGAAGGCGACGCTGCATGGCTGTTTAGCGAGGAAGGTGGCCGAGGACGACGTTACGGTGCGGTCAGGCGATTGTTCATAAATATACTCGAAATTCATGAGCTCCCCAACCCAAGTTACGCTATGCATTGGCTCATCGAGGGCGAATCCGTATATTTCTTCAATGCGAACCGTCGCGGTCGCCATCGTTCTGCGTGATCACCAGGTGCTCGTCTGCCAACGTAAGCGCGGGAGCCGATACGAGCTCAAATGGGAATTCCCCGGCGGCAAGGTCGAGCCGGGAGAATCGCTCGAAGACTGCGTGCGCCGGGAGCTGCGGGAAGAGCTTGCCGCCGAGGTCGGTCCTGCGGTCTCGATCGAGACGGAGCGCTCGTACTATGAGGACGGGGGCATGTTCGAAGTGCACTACTTCACGTTCCACGAGTTGCTGACGCCGTTGCAGAATCTGGTCTTTGAGGATATCCGATGGGTCGGCGGGTCGGAACTGATGCAGCTCGACTTCCTCGAGGGGAATAAGGGGGTCGTGGAGCGACTGGTGAAAGGAGCGTTGCGAAAGAAGGGGTGATTCGAGCGGCATGGCGTTGAGACCAGCGTCATTCCGAACCTGCCTGCCCTGCCGTCGATAAGACGTCAGGCAGGCCGGCGCTCTGCCTTGGTTCTCCTCGGAAAGCTGGATTCGGAATCTGGCTCTTGGACGAGCGCCCGGCTCAAAGCGAGATTCCGAATCGAACCTTGCTGTAGAGGACATTGGCGAAGCGGTTCGTTCGGAATGACGAAGATTCGCGATACGTGTCGGCGTCCAGCAAAGCATGGGCCTCGAAAATCATCAATCGAGAACCTGCCCGCCAAACCCACGTCAGTAGAGCAGGCGGGTCGACGCCCGTCAATCGCCCGCAAGACGGTCACTACGTGACGATCAATTTGCTCCCCTCTGCCCTCCCTCGTCTCCGACGCTCTCTGCTCGGATGGTATCGCCGCCACGCACGTCCTTTCCCCTGGCGACAAACGAGCGATCCGTACCGGATCCTGGTCTCCGAGGTGATGCTTCAACAGACGCAGGCTTCCCGGGTGGAACCGTTCTACCGAGCTTTCATCGGGCGATTCCCGTCGGTCCAAGCGCTCGCCCAAGCAACGCCCGGCTCGGTCCTCAGAGCATGGCAAGGGTTGGGATACAACATGAGGGCGCTGCGACTGCACGCAACGGCGGTGTTCGTATGTCGGCAACGGCGCGGGGCTTTTCCCTCGACGGTTGAAGGGCTGTCGCAGCTTCCCGGGGTCGGCGCTTACACGGCCCGGGCGGTCGCAGCCTTCGCCTTCGGCCGTAAAGAGGCCGTGCTCGACACCAATGTCAGGCGCGTGCTGAGACGCTGGTACCCGCGGTCGACGGACCTGACCGACTTTCAGGCGCTCGCCGACCGCACGTTGGCACGCTACGCCACGTACGACTGGAATCAGGCGATCATGGAGTTGGGCGCCACCGTCTGCACGCCGGCGGAGCCGAAATGCCAGGTCTGTCCCGTTGCCATCCACTGTCCGTCTGCGGGCAAGGCCGCTCGGGTCTACTCTGGAAAAAAGGTCCGAGAGCAATCGTACCGGGGCCAACCTCGACGCATCTACCGCGGTCGGGTGCTGAAGTTGCTCCACGCAAGGCGTCGCGGCGTGCGACTCTCCGAATCTGAGATCGCTCGCCTGCTCTTTGTCACTCCGAAGCGGGATGATCGTCGGTTCGTGAAAACCCTCATTGCGACACTTGGAAAGGACGGCCTCGTGTCGCTGAAGCAACGCGGCGCACGATGGACCGTCAGTCGGGTACGGTAGCATTCTATGTCCGACCAAGCATACGTGCAAGCCCTCCGCTCTCGCCATGACGTTTGCGACTGGAACCCACGAATTGCTCCGACACTACAGTGCCTTCAGAACGTCGATCCGTGCCCGGCTCGCCGATTTTGCGGCTGTCCCACCTTCGGAGTATTTTTATGAATTACTCTACTGCCTCCTGACGCCTCAGTCGAGTGCGGTGAATGCCGACGCCGTCGTACAGAAGATCCGAGCCGGCGGATTCTTTGGGCGCGCATTTGACGTCGAGCCGATCCTCAGGGACCCGGCCCATTACATTCGATTCCATCGTGTGAAGGCACGACGCCTCCTGGAAGCGCGCGAGCGATATCACGAGACCATGCGAATCTTGTCGTCGGAGCTGCCGCCGATCGAGCTTCGCGAAGCGCTGGTCCGCCACGTGAACGGGTTCGGATTGAAAGAAGCGACACATTTCCTGCGCAACATCGGACGGAGCGCCGGTTTGGCGATCCTGGACCGCCACATTCTACGCAACTTGGTGAGATGTGGCGTGATCAGGTCGATCCCCCCGACGCTCACAAGGAGGCGCTATCTTCAGATCGAGGGTCAGTTCGACCGATTCGCACGCACGATCGGCATCCCCCTTGACGAGTTGGACCTGGCGTTCTGGAGCATGGAAACAGGAGAGATCCGAAAATAGGATTGAGGATTGAGGATAGAGGATGAAGGATGGGGGAAGGTTTCGATGGAAAGTTCAGCGACACCTCCACCCACCCTCTCTCCTTCATCCTTCATCCTCCCACAGGAAGTCAACGGTCTTCTATGAAATTCCTGGTTCTGGGTTCCGGCATGATGGGCTTCGCGTTGGCGTATGACCTCGCCCGCTCGGAGGGAACGACATCGGTCACGTTGGCCGACATCGACTTCGATCGCGCGAAAGAAGCGGCGTCGCGGATCGGGGAAGGCAAGGTCGTCCCGGTACAGCTCGACGTCGGGGACGAGTCTGCGGTCACGGCGCTGATGCATGAGCACGACGGGTCTGCCGCTGCGGTCTCGTACCGCTTCAATGAGCTGCTCACTCGTGCCGCGATCGTTGCGGGCCGGCCTCTCGTGGACCTTGGAGGGAACGACGAGGTTGTCGCGCGACAGCGCCGCCATGACGCTGAGGCCCGGCAAGCCGGCATCACGATCATTCCCAACTGCGGATTGGCCCCCGGCCTCATCAACATCATCGCAATGCGATCGATCGCCGAATTCGATTCGGTCCGATCCGTCCGCCTGCGCGTCGGCGGACTGCCCCAACGTCCCCTCCCGCCCCTCAATTACCAGGTCAGCTTTTCTGTTGAAGGCCTGTTGAATGAGTACTCCGGCAAGGCGGAGGTCCTGCGACGCGGACGTCGGGTGTTAGTCGATGCCATGACGGAGGTCGAGACGATCCACCTTCCTCCGCCGTTCGGAACGATGGAGGCTTTCATCACGACGGGGGGTGCATCCTTGTTGCCCGAACTGCTCGAAGGAAAAGTTGAAGAGTTGGACTACAAGACCATCCGATACCCCGGTCATTGCGAGCGCTTCAAGGCCTTGATGGACCTTGGGTTTGCCTCGAGTGATCCTATCCAGATGGGGTCAAACATTTTTACCGAACGGGAGGTCTTTGCCGAATTGTTAAGGCGAAAGTTACCGAACAAGGGCAAGGACGTAGTCCTCCTCTTGGCTGGGCTCTGGGGCTTAAAAGACGGTAATGAGGTTAACTTAAGTTACCAAATTGTTGACTATTTTGATGATACTGACAATATTTCAGCAATGATGCGAATGACCTCCTTCCCCACTTCCATCATTCTGCAATTGCTGGCACAGGAAGTGATCAAGGAGGCGGGAGTGCTGGCTCCGGAACAGTGCGTACCGTTGCCCCCAATGCTCTCGGCGCTTGAGAACCGCGGCATTCGTTTCGAGCGGCGCCTGAGCTGATCCTGCTAACCTCTAACTCATCCATCCATGGGTCAACAACAGCTCCTGATGGTGGTGTTGTCGATGGTGCTGGTGGGCGTCGCCATTGTTGTGGGGACGACCATGATGCAGGTGAACGCCATGGAGAACGCCAGGGCCGTGCTGATCCACGACCTGTTGACCTATGCCGGAAAAGCACGCGGATACTATTGGCGGCCTCCGTACCTCGGCGGCGCAGGGCGCGACTTCACCGTCGTCGCGACGATGAACATCTTCTTTACGGCCGGGAACGTGAACGAGAACGGTCGGTATTACATCGAAAGCTCGTCAAAGGATGAGCTCGTGCTGGGGGGCGTCGCCAGTCTCGTCGTCGCCGGCGATTCAGTCCGTGTCCGGCTGCGGATCAACGAACGTTCAAGCCAGATCGAGTACTTGAACTAGGAGCGTAGAGAAAGAGCCTTCACAGCCGTCCATCGCTTCGGTGGAACGGTGGATGAAGGACCTTCCGCATCCTGCTCTTGCCTCTCCCGGTGGGCACGGCAAGGGTTATCTCTCCGCCGGCCAAAGTTGGCCCACCCGGGATCTACTCCCCGCATTATCATCCGCCCGATCGTTCAGGCGGCCGTTCGATCTCCCAATCGTCACATTCCCGATCACACCGTGGCCTCATCCTATTCGTTCGATATCGTGTCTGAGATCGACCTGCAGGAAGTCGACAACGCAGTCAATCAGGCGCGCAAGGAGATCACGCAGCGCTATGACTTCAAGGGCATTGCGACAGAACTCACCCTCGACCAGAAGGAGAAGTCGCTGACGATCACGACGGGGGACGACTATCATTTGAAAGCCGCGGTCGACATCCTGCAGAACAAGCTGATCAAGAGGAGCATTCCCTTGAAGGCGTTGCGGTACGGAACGCCCGAACCGGCGGCGCATGGGGCCGTGCGGCAGAAGATCTCCCTCCTCGTGGGCATCGGCAAGGAAGACGCCAAGAAGATCGTCGCGCTCATCAAAGAGACGAAGATCCGGGTTCAGGCGCAGATCATGGACGACCAGGTGCGGGTCACCGGCAAGGACAAGGACGACCTTCAATCTGCGATCGCCGCCGTGAAGGCCGCCGACCTTCCGTTCGCCGTACAATTCACGAACTACCGCTAGCACAGCCTCGTCGCCGCACGGAGCCTTCCGCATCAACGCCATGGCGCAACGGACGCAGGACATCGCACCGATCGTTGCCGTCGAACGTAAGGTCCGGAGCGCGGCCCTGGTCGCCCTCGTCATCTTCTCCGTCTCATCGGCGGCGGCGATGGTCGCCCCGCAGGATTCCCTTCCACGCTTCATTTCGATCACGAGCGACACGACCTTCGTCCGGGGCGCCGTGCTTGACGGTGTTCCCCTGGTGCCGCTCAACGAGGCAGCCTTGGCCGCGGGGGCATCGATCCTTGCGATCGATTCCCTGTCGGCCGTCGATCTCCGATTCTCCACCCACGTGGTCCGGATCATCGAACGCAATCCGTTCGCCATGGTCCTTGTCCGTGCCACCGGCGACGCCGGCTTGATTCAACTCACGGCCTCTCCCCGCCGATACGGCGGCCGTCTCTATCTGTCGTTGCGATCGCTCGAGGCGATTCTGAGGAGCGCGACCTCCACCCCCATTACCTGGCTCGACGATCGGACGCTCGTCTTTCAAGATTCAACGGCCGCTCCGGGCTCGGCGTTCGACATCACCGGTCTGCACGTTGAACAGCGGCTGAACGGATATCTCATGACCGTTCGCGCGTCGCGACCTATCGGAACCGTGGAATCGTGGCTGAAGCCCGACGGCTGGCTCTTCCTGACGGTCGAAAACGCCCGGGCCGATACCGTGGCTTTGCGGGCCGTCAGGCCGGGCGGGGCCATCCGGCAGGTGCTGGTGTTTCAGTCGGCCACGTCGGTCCAGATCACGCTCAAAGTTGCGCCCGATGTCGAGGCCGCAGAGGTCGTGAAAGACCCGAGTTCGAACGACCTGCTGGTCAATCTGCGCACACGGTCGGTCTCGACACAACAGGACTTGGAGCGACGGCGCCAGGCGCTGAGGGACCGGGATGACGCCGAGCGGCGTAACCGATGGAAACTCGATGTGGTTGTGATCGATCCTGGCCACGGGGGAAAGGATCCCGGGACGATCGGCGTAAAGGGCACGTATGAAAAGAATGTTGTGCTGGGGATCGGTTTGAAGTTGGGGGCGTTGATCAAAAAGCACATGCCGGACGTCAAGGTGGTGTACACCCGCTCCACTGATCGGTTTGTCGAGCTTTATCGCCGCACGCAGATGGCGAATGAAGCCGGGGGGAAGCTGTTCGTCAGCATTCACTGCAACGCCATCGAGCGAAAACCCTCGAGGACGAACGGCTTCGAGATCTACCTGCTCCGTCCCGGCCGCACGGACGACGCGATCCGCGTGGCCGCGCTCGAAAACGCCGTCATCGAGCTCGAGTCGGACCGTTCGCGGTACAAACAACTGACAGAAGAAGAGTTCATCTTGGTCACGATGGCACAGGCCGCCTACATGAAGCACAGTGAGCGCTTCGCCGAGACCGCGGCGAAGGCGCTCGACGACCACACGACGCTCCGGAACGGCGGCGTGAAACAGGCCGGTTTCTATGTCTTGGTCGGCGCCTCGATGCCGAACGTGCTGATCGAGACCGGCTACCTGTCGAACACGAAGGATGAGACGTACCTCCGCAGTCCGACGGGCCAGCAGCAGATCGCCGAGGCGATCTTGAAAGGTCTGCAGACCTACAAGACCGTGTACGAGCGCGACGTGAACGAGGGTTCGGGCGGTCGTTGAGCATTCGCATGCACCCTCGTCCCAACAGTAAGACAGGATAGAAGACAATTCTCATTCCTGCAAAATGCAGGTTTTCTTCTGTGGGAAGGGTCTTCGGCCTGGCATTCGTCGCGCTGTCGGCACACGCGGCATCTCTGGGCACATTCGTTTTTCGTTGAGGGGGTGGCATGGAATTCCTGAACTCGTTACATTGGCTGCAGCCATTCACCTCTCGAACCATTCTCCTTCCTCGGAGGTCCGTTCATGCGATCGGTTCGATTCCTCCTTCTGTCTTTCTGCATCACGTCACTCCTGGCGGCCAACGGTACCACCGGCAAGATCTCTGGCACCGTCACCGACGCCAAGACCAATGAGAAACTGTTCGGCGTCAGCATCCTGCTCGAAGGGACGTCGATCGGAGCGGCGACCGATGCCGACGGGTATTACACCATCATCAACGTTCCGCCGGGCATGTATCGACTCCGGGCCTCCTACGTTGGCTATGCACCCATGGTGATCTCCAATGTCCGCGTCGATATCGACCAGACAACGACGATCGACATCGCCCTTCAGGAGCAGGTGATCAGCGGCCAGGAAGTGGTCGTGATCGCCCAGCGTCCGGTGGTACAGAAAGACGTATCTTCCAGCCGTGCGAACATCACCTCACAGGAAATCGGTCAGCTGCCGGTGACGCAGGTCGCGTCGGTCGTCGGCTTGCAGGCCGGTGTCCAAGGACTCTCGGTCCGCGGCAGCGGATCGGACCAGCTCGCCTTCGTGGTGAACGGGTTCACCCTGCGAGATGAGCGTGACAACAGTCCCTATACGGCGATCAGCGTCCTCGCCGTCCAGGACATTCAGGTGCAGACCGGCGGTTTCAATGCCGAGTACGGTAACATCCGTTCCGGCGTCGTGAATGCGACCACAAGCGAGGGATTCAAGGACAAATACACGTTCGGCCTCTTGACGCGCTACAGTCCCCCAGCGCGGAAGTACTTCGGCATTGCGCCGAACGACCCCAATTCGTACTGGATCAGGCCGTTTGTCGATGACGCTGTGGCATGGACCGGTACGACGAGCGGAGCGTGGGATGAGTGGACGCAACGGCAATATCGGCCGTTTGAAGGCTGGAACTCCGTAGCCCAGAAACTGCTGACGAACAACAACCCCTCCGACGATCTCTCTCCGCAAGCCGCTCAAAAGCTGTTCCTCTGGCAACACCGAAAGAACTTCAACATTACGAAGCCCGACGTCGACCTCGACCTGACGTTTGGCGGTCCGTTCCCCCTCATCAGCGAGCATCTTGCGAACCTCCGGTTCTTCTTCTCATTCCGTTCCACGAACACCCAGTACATGTATCCGTTGTCACGCGACGGGGTCTCGGATTGGAGTGCCAACCTGAAGCTTACCGCCGACGTCGGCACGGGGATGAAACTCACGGGCGAGTATCTGATGGGACGGAACGAGGCGGTTGACCGGAATCAAACCGGCACCTACGGAAGCTTCTCGACTCCGAGCAGCATCGCCAACCAGTCAAACCGGGTCAGTTATATCGATGCCCGGATCTT
>CAZOMY010000011.1:0-63255 GCA_964581115.1 uncultured Ignavibacteriaceae bacterium
GTGAGCGGCGAAGGAAGCACTGCGTACGCCAGCGCATGCAGGATGAAGATGGGCTGGATGTGCGTATACGGGATCGGTTCCGACCACGCTGACGTGAGGACCGAGAGGTCGCCCTGCAGAAAGCGGTAAGCGAAATGCTCGAAGACCCCGAGGTCGTAAAACGTCGTATGGAGTCCTGCATAGCGCACCGTTGCCATGAGGAATGTCGCGGTCGCGAAAAGCGCGCCGCAAGCCCATGCGAGATGTTCAGACCGGATCGTCGTGAGCCGCGCGAGGAGGTCGAAGCGCATGTCGGGTGTGAGCAGTGCGGGCAGGTTCTTTTGCATCAATGTAGAGATTTCTTGATATTCTCCCAATCGCCATGCCTTCACGACCCCAGGATACCGTCGCGCGCAATACGGCGCTCCTGCTGGTCGCTCAGGTCCTCGTCAAGGTCCTTGCCTTCGCCGCACTCGTCGTCCTGGCCAATCGGCTTGACGTCGAGACTTTCGGCCTCTTCAACTTTGCGCTCGCCTTCGCATCGCTGTTCGTTCCGCTCGCCGATCTCGGGATCGACACGTTCCTCGTGCGCGAACTAGCAGCCGATCCGGAGCGCCATGCAACCCTCACGGGGACCGCCCTCCGGCTCAAGCTTGCCACGGCCGCGGCGACGCTCATGATCATCATCGTCGCTTATGCCATCGCCCCGAAGGCAGAGGTCTCGTTGGGTCTGATGGCCCTCGCGGCGCTCCTTATCGTGATACGAAGTCTCCCGGCCACGATCAGCGCGCTCTTCAGGGCGCGGCAATTGATGGCTTCCGATTCGCTGATCCAGGTCGTCGCAAAGGTCGCCGAGCTTCTGGCCATCGCGGCCGCGCTCTTGTTCTCGGCCCCGCTCTGGGGACTCTATGGCTTTCTGATCGTCGGAGCGATCGTCCATTTGGCGACCGTACTCTGCATGGCCCGTCAGCGGGGTCTCCTCACCGATCTTCGGTATGACCACGAGGCGGTACGACGTTTGGTGATCGGAGGGCTTCCGTTCGCTGCTACCGGCGTTTCGGTCATGATCTACTTTCACATCGACGCCGTGCTGTTGGCCTACCTTGTCGGCGAAGCTGAGACAGGGCTCTATCGCGCCGCCACGAACGTGATGTTCGCCGCCAGCGGATTCTCGGCAGCGATCGTCCTCGCCCTCTTTCCGATGGTCGCTGAACGACACGAGCGGAACCGGGAAGAGACCGTCCACCTGGCCAGGAACGCGGTGAGTTACTCCATGGTCCTGGCACTTCCCATGGCCTTCGGCGGAGCCGCGCTCGCCGCGCCACTCATTGAGTCCTTCTATCGGACGAGTTACGCCGGGGCCGAGCCTGTCCTGACCATGCTCGTCTGGTGGCTGCCGCTATCGTTCGTCACGAACGTCTTCGGATACGTGCTCGGTGCCATCGGCCGCCAGTCGGCGGTCCTTCGCGTTACGATCATCAATGCCGTCTTCAACGTTCTTCTGAATCTGCTGCTCATCCCTGAGTTTGGCGCCTTCGGTGCCGCGATCGCTACGGTCGCGACCGAAGCGCTTGGCTGGCTGCTGCTCCGGGGCATTGTGCACCGCGAGTTCGGGGCGATGATCGACGTCTCCCGCCTGTTGCGGATCGCGCTCGCCTCAGCCCCGCTGTTGCTGCTGGCCTTCTTCGGCTCCATGTTCTCCGTGTTCGTCTTGCTTGCCGGCGGCATCGTGCTGTTCGCCCTCTGCGCTTTTGCCGTCCGTGCCATCACGATCGACGAAGTGCGCTACTTGGCGTCACTTGCTCGCCGGCGCCGGCCCGATGCCGCATCGGCATGATAACCTCTCGTCCTTCCCTTCTCATCGATGCCCGCGGTCGACAGGACGGCTTCAAGGGGCATAAGAACCGCGGCATCGGCCAGTATGCTCGCCGGTTGCTGGAAGGATTGCGGAGCCGATCTGATGATTTCGATCTGTCTCTTCTCGTCGATGGTTCGCTGCCCCTCGACCCCATCCACGACGGCATGCCGCTCGTGTCCTATCGTCCAGCGACGTCATCCACCACGCTCCGCTTCTTTGAGTCGCAGGCGCGTCTCCCCGGGGTCGTCCGTCGTTCCGGCCCGTCGCTGACCCACTTCCTGGCGCATGACGATGCAGCGTACCGTCTCCGATCGCGGTACGTCGTGACCGTGCACGACACCGTTTCACTCGACGTTTCCGATCTCTATGGAATCGTCCAGAAGACGAAGAATCGCATCGTCGGGTGGTTCGGACGTCGAAATATCGAGCGGGCGGCCTACTGCATCGCCGATTCGGAGCATACGAGAAAAGATGTCCTTCGCCGCTTCCGTATCCATCCGGACCGGGTACGTGTGGTGTATCTCGCCGCCGACGAGCATCTCTTCGTGCCCGTCAGTGCAGAGCGGATCGCGCATGTGCGTCAACGGCTAGCGCTTCCGGAGCGGTTCATCCTGTATGTGGGAGGGATCGACCCGCGGAAGAATGTTTCGGGGCTCGTGAAGGCGCTGTCGTCGTTCCGCGGAACGGACATGGATGACGTACCTCTGCTGATGGCAGGAAATATCCGGTCGCAGCGAGAGTTCCCCGAACTCGAAGCGCTGATCCGTGCTGAGGGCGTTCAGGAGCGCGTGCGCATGTTAGGTTTTGTGGATGACTCGACGCTCGCCGCGCTGTATGCGACGTGCTCGGTCTTTGCCTTTCCCAGTTTCTACGAGGGATTTGGATTACCCGTGCTCGAAGCGATGGCCGCGGGTGCACCGGTTGTGACGACGCGGCGCTCTTCTATACCCGAGCTTGGCGGCGAGTCCGTTGTGTACATTGATCCCGGCTCGGTCGGTGACATTGCGCGAGGTCTGCGCGCAGTGCTGAGTGACGCTGACCTCCGCGTCGCACTGAAGACCGCCGGGCCACAGCGGGCTCGGCTCTTCTCATGGGAGAGAACGGTCAGGGAGACCGTGGACATCTACCGGATGTTGTTCGAGGAGTCGCCCGCTGCGCGTGTGTGAGAGACCCTGCTGAGAAGAAAGAACCCCCGCGCTGGAGTATCAACGTGGGGGTCTTTGCGTTTAACGGCCTGGAGGCGATCATTCGTCCATGGTGCGGCGTGCGAATCGCTCTTCCTGCAGCAGGATGCGGAGTGAGATGCGGTGGGTTGAGCCGAGGTCGTTGTTATTCCCGAAGCCCGTAAAGGAATAGTCGAGGTCCAGCTTGCGTAGGTGCAACCCGGCGCCGATGGACAGCTGTCGGAGGTCGTTCATTCCGCCGCGCACCGCCACGATCCGGCGATAGTCGAACTCCACTCCAAGCCGCGGGTCGAAGCTGACGGGACCAAGATGCGCGGTCGACGCGTACCGCCGGTTCTCGAAGCGGACGTCGATGTCGAGCGCGGGCGTCAGCACGCCGCCGAACAGGTCGAACGAAGCCGTGCTTCCGACCTTGAGCGTTGGGGAGATAAGCTCGTTTCGACCCGTCGACCATGCAATAAGCGACGTCGTTGCATCTTGCAGATTGGCGCCAAGGTAGACACGCTCCGTTGCCCGGTAGCGGACACCGACGTCGAACCCGATGCCGGTGGCCGTTGCGTCGCCGAGACCTCGACGGATCAACTTGAGGTTGAGTCCATACGAGAGGTCGTCCGACCCGCGTTGGGCATACGTGAGGAAGGCTGCCCAGTCGGCGGAACTGAAGTAGGTGATCTTCGAGTGGTCGATGCGATCGCCGGGGTCGAACTGGCCGTTGCCGTTCAGGTCGATGAGGGCGTTGCGCGTATCCTGAATTCCGTCGACGCCCAGCCGCAGGATGGTAAGCCCGAGGCTTGCGTTGGAGCCGTAGGGGATCGTTGCGGCGGCGACATCGTAGTTGACGAGGCCGGCGAATCGCTCATCGTGCATCAGGAAGATTTCAGGATGTTCGAGCGCCGCAGCGGCCGCAGGATTCCAGTATCCGGAGGTTGCGTCGGTGGCCAGGGCCACGTAGGCACCCCCCATTCCCATCGCCCGGCCGCCCACACCGATGGCAAGGAATTCGCCGGCGTACTTGGCGACGGATTGTGCCGTCAGCGAGGCAGACAGCAATCCAGCAAGACTGATGAGGGCGCAGGTCCTCGCGGCGGCGTTGTGGCGAAGGAACCCGCGCAAACGTCGTTTGCCACCCGCCTGACGACCACGAACTGATCGAGCGGCGGCCGGGCTCACGCGGCAACGGTCATGGGCCTCCGGCAGTGTGTCTTCGTGGATCATGCTTTCGGTTCCGACAATGACCTTTTCTTTCTTGGCGTCTTGGCGGTTTGTTCTCTTTTGCCCTTCGCCAGACCCCTAGAGACACGATGACCGAACCCCCGCGCCACGGCAGAGATCCGGTCTGGTGGACGTGGACAGGGTGAGCGATCGACAACGGTACCACACGCACACTGTGACCAACGTCCTATAGGCGGCATTCCTTTCAGATCCAACGTACGCTTTCGGACTCCAAGAATCAAGGCGGCCCGGCCTGCAGCGCCGCCGTGCCGTCCCAGCGCTTCAGGAGACGATCCAGGGACACGACAAGACGTCCCGCCGAAGGGTCGCGCAGATGCGCCCCTTCAGAGGCCAGCGAGTCGAACACCACGAAATGATCCCCATCGATCCAGAGGATAACTGGAGTGCGGATCTGCCCCAGTGTATCCGGGCGCACGCGCCAGGCCTCCAGCCGCACGCCTCGAGAACCTGCCGCAGTCACGATCGAGGTGAGCGTCACGCCGTTGGGACCCGGAGACATTTCCTGCTCGAGTTCAGCCTCCGTTGCAGGCCGACCGACCGAGGTGAGAAACATCGCCAGCGCTGCCGGTCCGCAGGTATTGCGTTTGGATTGCTGAATGACCTCCGGGTCGGACGCACGTTGATCGTGCTTGGCGCGATCTCTGCACGCTGAGACCAGTGCCGCAATGATCGCCAGCATCGACAGGATGATACGTTGGGGCGTACTGCATGGTCGGCGGAACGACGTCATCGCAACCCCTCATCGCAGAACGATCATCAACAACGACTCTCGAGACAGATTTTAGTCCACCCGCTCGGCTCCGAGCTCACGCTGCAGTGCCGCGACCAATGGGTCCCCGTCCGTCGATGTCGGAGGGGTGTTGCTGTTCGCGGTCGTGATGACGCTCTTGCGCTCTTCTTCCGGAGACGGCGTGAACGTGATCGTGCCTGCCCGCTCACCTTCATGCATGACCGGCTCAACCGCCGCCCGGATGCCCAGCACGCGCAGGACCGTCTCCGAAAGGAACTCCTTCTGCTGTCGGAGCGTCGACAGATGATACTCGTCGCGGCACCCGATACGGATCGCCCCGTTATCGACATCGAGGAATCGGCTTTCGCTCAACGTTGTACCGATAGCGATCCGCTTCTTCAGCACGTCGCCGACGACCTCCTGCCAGCGAGCGGCGATCTCAGACCGCATGGCAGCCGTTAGTCCTGACGACGTTGACGGAGCCGGCGGAACGCCCGTGTCGTGTGCAGCCGGCGATCCCTTCGACGTGCCGTTCCACACGGGCTTTCCGAAGAACGCCGAATACTTCATCGCCGCGGGGCTGGACATCGGCCCTGCGCTGACGGAGCCGATGACCCGGACCTCGTTCGTTGGAGTCTGAGGCGGAGAAGCTGTCCCCGCCGAAGTCGACGTCATCGTCGAAGTCGTTGACGTCGCAGGCGGAACCTGTTTCAATTGCTGTTTCAGGTCTTCCAACCGTTTCAGCAGTTCCTCCACGTTCACGGCTGATTCCAGGCGGGCCAGTTGCAGCATCGTCGATTCCAGCTTGTACCGCGGTTGCGGCGCAAAGCGGAGCGATTGCTCCAGTTCGTGGATGATCTTCAGGATCCTCAAGAGGTCGGCCTCCGCAAAAAGCGACGATTCTTCTTCGTAGCGCTTCTTGTAGGCGGCCGACATCTCGATGAGTTCGCTGCTGCGGCTTGCGGAAACGATCAGCAGGTGCCGAATGTGCTCCGCCAGTCCGCCGACAAACTCGCGAAGATCATAGCCCGACCTCACGACCTCATCGACGAGCGCGATCGCCGCCGCCGCATCCTTTGAGCGGATGACCGACGAGCATCGGAAATAGAGCTCTTGGTCGACGACGTTGAGCGCCGTCAGAACGTCCTTGGTGCTGATCGTCGACCCGCAGAATGCACGCACCTGGTCAAAGATGCTCTGCGCGTCACGCATCGAGCCGTCGCCCTTGCGCGCGATGACGTTGAGCGCGTCCTCCTCCACCTTCACCTGCTCTTCGCCCGCGATGAATCGAAGGCGGTCGACGATCTCCTCGGTGGCAATGCGCCGGAAGTCGAACCGCTGGCACCGCGACAGAATCGTCATCGGCACCTTGTGGATCTCGGTCGTGGCAAAAACGAAGATGATATGCGACGGCGGTTCTTCAAGCGTCTTCAGGAGCGCATTGAACGCCTCCTTCGTCAGCATGTGCACTTCATCGATGATGTAGACCTTGTACTTGCCCCGCGCAGGTGCATAGCGCACCGACTCGCGAAGGTTCCGGATCTCTTCCACGCCGCGATTGGAGGCACCGTCGATCTCGATGACGTCCATGCTGCGGCCGGCCACGATCTCCTGGCAAACCTCGCACACGTTATCGGGATTATGATCGACGGGCGACAGACAGTTGACGGCGCGCGCAAGGATCCGGGCCGTCGTGGTCTTGCCGGAGCCTCGCGTTCCGCTGAAGATGTAGGCATGCGCCACGCGGCTCGAGGCGAGCGCATTCTTCAGCGTGGCGGTGATATGGCGCTGGCCGACAACGTCCTCGAACACCATCGGCCGCCATTTGCGGGCGGTGACCTGGAAGCTCATATCGAGTGAATGGTACGAAGGAAACGGGTGAAAGAAAATCTCAGCGGCGGCGGCTCTTGCCGAACACCACTCGGGCTGCTTCACCGATCGTGTCGACGGGCACGATCGTCAATCCTTCCTTGACCTTGGCCGGGATCTCTGTCAGATCTTTGACATTCTCTTTGGGGATCAGCACGGTCGTGATGCCGCTCCGCTGAGCCGCCAGCAGCTTCTCGTTCAGGCCGCCGATGGCTAGCACATTGCCCCGTAGTGTGATCTCGCCTGTCATGGCGACGTCGCTGCGCGCCGGGATGCCGCGCGCCGCCGACAGAATGGCCATGGCCATCGTAACGCCCGCCGACGGCCCGTCCTTGGGGATCGCCCCTTCGGGCAGATGAATGTGGATCTCGCGGCCCTTCTGGAAGTCGGGCGCAATACCGAAGGCTTTGGCATTCGAACGAATGTACGACAACGCGGCCTGGGCCGACTCTTTCATGATCTCGCCCAGCTGACCGGTAAGCGTGAGCCGTTCGGAGCCGCGCATGATCGTCACGTCGACGTTCAGGATGTCGCCTCCGACGCTCGTCCACGCCAGTCCCGTGACCGACCCGATACGCGGCTTTCGCTCCGCAGGCTTGGTTCGGAAGCGGGGCACGCCCAGATAGCGTTCGACCGATTCTGCGGTCACCTGAACGCCCTTGGCCTTGCTCTTCTTCATTCCCCCGGCATGACCGTTACCGCGCTTCGCGAGTACGATGTCCTTGGCGACCTTCCGGCAGATCGAAGCCATCTCGCGCTCGAGATTGCGCACGCCGGCCTCCCGCGTGTAGTCGCGGATGATCTTCAGGATCGCGGCGTCCTCGAACGCCACGCGGTGTTCTTGGAGTCCATGCGCTTCGAGCTGCCTGGGAATGATGTGGCGGCGTGCGATCTCTTTCTTCTCGTGCTCCAGATAGCCGGGAAGCTCAATGATCTCCATCCGATCTTGCAGGGGCAGCGGGATGCTGTATCGCACGTTCGCTGTCGTGATGAACATGACCTTGGACAGATCGTAGTCCACCTCCAGATAGTGGTCGTTGAACGCCACGTTCTGCTCGGGGTCGAGTACCTCCAGCAGGGCTGCCGACGGATCGCCGCGGAAGTCCATGCTCATCTTGTCCACTTCGTCCATCAGGATGACCGGGTTCACGGTACCGGCTCGCTTCATGGATTGGATGATCTTGCCGGGCATGGAGCCGATATACGTGCGCCGGTGTCCGCGGATCTCTGCCTCGTCGCGCACACCGCCGAGGGAAATGCGCACGAACTTGCGTCCGAGGCCCCGCGCGATCGACCGGGCCAGAGAGGTCTTTCCGACGCCGGGAGGTCCGACGAAGCAAAGGATCTGGCCTTTCATGTCCTTGACCAGGTTCAAGACCGCGATGTGCTCTAAGATGCGGTCTTTCGGCTTGTCGAGGCCGTAGTGGTCATCGTCGAGGATCCTGCGCACATGCTCGACGTCGAGTTGGTCTTTCGTGCGGGTCTTCCACGGAACGGCCGTCATCCAGTCGAGGTAGTTCCGGGTGACTGTGAACTCCGGAGACATCGACGGCGTCTTTTTGAGCTTGTTGAACTCCTCCATCGCCTTCGCCAGGGCGTCCGGGGGCATTCCGGACTTGTCGATCTGTTCTTTGATCTTGGCCAGTTCGGGCGAGGCCTCGTCCTCCCCCAGTTCGTCTTGGAGGATGCGGATCTGTTCCTGGATGAAGAATTTCCGCTGTGACTTCTGGATGTTGTCCTGGACCTTGGTGTCGATGTCGCGCTCTATCTTGAGAATCTCCACCTCAGTGGTCAACGTCTTGGAGATCTCGAACAGCTGGTCGCGCAGGCGGCTCAGATCGAGGATGCGTTGTTTGACGTCGACGCTTTGCGCGATGTTGGCCGCCATGTAGAACATCTTCCGCTGCGGCTCCTTGATGCCTTCGAACGTCATCAGCACTTCCGCCGGAATGTTCCGGTTGAGGCGAACGTATTCCGTGAACAGCGTCGTCGTGTGGCGAACGAGGGCTTCGATCTCCTTATCGGCCGGGAGTTCGGTGGTGTTGATGACGATCTCGGCTTCAAGGTACTCTTTCCTGTCGAGGAACGAGCGGACGGAGGCCTGGACCAGTCCGTCGACGAGGATCTTCATCAGGCCGTTCGGCAGGCGGAGCATTTGGACGATCTTTGCCACCGTGCCATTCCGATAGACATCCTCCGGACCCGGATCGTCGACGGATGCACTCTTTTGCGATGCGAGGAAGATGTTCTTGCCCCGTTCCATGGCTGCGGCCGCGGCCCGAAGGGACGATTCGCGTCCGACCAGGACGGGGAAGATCATGTATGGATAGATGACCACGTCGCGTAGCGGCAGGACCGGCAGCGTCGTGGGGATCTGGTCGATGGTTTCAATATGCGGCGCAGAGGCCAGGGGGTTGAGTTCGGTCATAGCGGGCCGCGCCACAAGGCGCAGGGGGGATAAGAACACAAAACCGTCCGGCGCTCGGACGGTGCTGACAGGAAAGATAGCCATGAATCGCCGGAGGCGCAACGATGGATCTCACACTTCCGGCGGACGGGCGTCGACCCGTTATTATTTCAAATTCAAAATAATAGTGGTCCGCTTATGCGCGCAACGCTTCATTCAGGAATCGCACGAGCGGCGTAAGCGCCTCGCACAGCGACGCTGCATCTTTGGCGAACGATGCTCGCATTGCGTGGGCTGCCGGCATCGACGAGCCGGCAAAGAATTGCTTCAGCTTCAGCCACTCCGCCATGGGATGCGCATCGTCGTACCCTGCGGGCGGGCGTTGCAGCGTGTTTCCTTCGAGCTTCCCGAATCGCCGCTTGAACGACGGCGCCTGCACGATCGCAAGGAACTCTGTTGAGCGCCGGTCAATCGCCGCACGGATCTTCTTGAGCTGATCGCTCTCGGGCATGTAGATACCACCCCCGACATACGCGCCTCCGGGCTCGACCTCCAGGTAATACCCGGACCCGATGAATCCCTTGGGCGCGCCGCGCAGGACCACGTGCGCGGCGACGTGCGTCTTGTAGGGGGTCTTATCGTTGCTGAAGCGCGTATCGCGGTGGATGCGGAAGATCGCCGTACGCGGGTTCAGCTCGTACTCCGGCGCAAATCTCTCGAAGTACGGACGCAGCGAGGCGATGAGCGATTGCATGGGCGCCCTGACGAGGTCTTCGTATTCCGATTTGTGTCGCGTGAACCACTCGCGGTTGTTGTTCCTCTTTAGACGACGAAGGAATGAGAGGCCTTCCTTCGGAAAGCCATTGAACGGCGGAAATGCGTCAAGGTCCACAAGGGGGTTTGCCATCACCGACCCCTGACAATGTGGTATTCCGTGCCGTCGATCGCAGCCCGGACGAATCCTTCAGCGCGTTTGAGACGTTCGGCGGCTTCTTCGCGCCCCACATTGGCTTTGATCATCACGAGCGCAGTCTTCACGTGTCCGTCGGCCTGCTCGAGCACTTCGGTCGCCCTCTCGTACGCGACGCCGGTGATCGTCATGACGACCCTCTTCGCCCGCTCTTTCAGCTTCAGATTCGTCATCTGCAGGTCGATCATCATGTTCTCATAGACCTTGCCGAGACGGATCATTGCGGTCGTCGTGATCATATTAAGCACGAGTTTCTGCGCCGTGCCCGACTTCATGCGCGTGGAGCCCATGACAACCTCGGGACCGACCTCGGGACAGATGGCAACATCGAGCGCATCGCGGAGAGCGCGGTACGGTTCTTCGTCAAAGCGCGAGCGCGGGTTCGTGGTGACATACAGTGTCTTCGCCCCTAGGTGCTTGGCACGTTTGACTGCACCGATCACGTAGGGCGTGCGCAGGCTGGCGGCGATACCGCAGACAACATCCTTGGGCCCGATTCGGCGCTCATCGACATCGGCCGCGCCGTTCTCCTCCTTATCCTCGGCCCCTTCCTGTGCTCGGAACATCGCCTTCTCGCCCCCGGCGATCATTCCTTGCACCAGCTCCGGGTCGACGCCGAACGTGGGAGGACACTCCACGGCATCAAGCACGCCAAGGCGGCCCGATGTCCCGGCTCCGACATACAACAACCGACCGCCCCCCACGAAGGCTTCGACCACCAACTCCACGGCCTTCGCGATGAACGGAAGTTGTGACTGCACGGCTTCTGCGATACGATGGTCCTCTGCGTTGATGATCCGAAGGATCTCTTCCGTCGAGCGCGCGTCGATGTCCATGCTCGCGGGGTTCCGCTGCTCGGTCGTCAGGTTCTTCAGTTGTTCAAACAACTTCTTGGATTCGCTCACGGGATCGGTCGGGTTGTGCGAAGTTCAAAATCGACAACAACGATCTTTTTGTCCACTCCGGGGATCTGCTCGGCGCCCGTGAAGGTCAGTGCCGACTCCTTGATGCTGCGAAGTCCGGCCAGTCGTTCAGTTTGGCCCCGCTCATGTTGCAGATCACCCCCTTTGAGCGTGATGAGCCGCGCGTGGGGCGGACGCAGAAATGGCCTCGTCCAGTTTACCAGGTCCTTAAGCTGTGCGACCGCCCGGGCGACGACAACATCGTAGCGGGCACTGAACCATTTGTCTTTTCCGAGATCTTCAGCCCGGCCCCAAGCTGTGGCGCAGTCGCGGAGATTCAACTTGCGTGCGATGTCAGCAACGGCGTCCATCTTCTTGCGCGTGGCATCCAGACAGGTCATGTCCAGATCGGGGCGCAAGATCTTGATGACAAGACCCGGCAGGCCGCCTCCAGATCCAAGGTCAAGCACCTTGGCTCGGGGGGGAATCTCCGCTTGCAACAGGATGGCGGCGGAGTGCAAGATGTGGGCACTCCAAATATTGGCCTCGTCCTTGCGAGATATGAGATTGATCTTGGTGTTCCAGTCCAGGAGGAGGCGAACAAAGGCCTCCAGTTGGTCCATCTGCTCGTCTGTCGCCGGATGGCCATTCTTGGCAAAGATCGTTCTCAACCAGAGCTTGGGGTCTGCGTTGTTGAGGCGGATCGGATCTGGCAGGACTGGTTCCACGTGAAACTTAGCCTTTCAAATAGACCATCAGCACTGATACGTCAGATGGGGTTACGCCAGAGATTCGAGATGCTTGGCCGATCGTCTCCGGCCTCATCCGTGACAACTTTTCTCGCCCCTCCGAGGATAGGGACGGAATGCTGGCATAGTCCAGGTCTGCCGGGATCTCTCGTGCTTCAAATGTATCAAACCGAAGAACCTGGTCTCGCTGTCGGGCGACATATCCCTCGTACTTTGTTTCGATGTCGACCTGCTCGATGACTTCGGACCACATGCGGTCGTCTATTCCGGACCTGATCGACTCAAGTTCACCGTTCGTCCAAATGCCGGATATGCCGAGAAGGCGCCCAAGCGAAACCTCCGACCTCCGAATGAGTCTCACCATCTTGTCAGGACCACCAATGGGCTCGGTTCCGACGGAAGCAAGGTGCTCATTGATTGCCCCCGGCGCAACCACCTTGCGATTGACCAGGTCGGATAGTCTTCCAATTGCTGTCTCTTTTGCGTTGAGTCGTGCCAAAGCATCAGAGTCGACCAAGCCCAAACTTGCTCCCAGCTTTGTGAGCCGGCGGTCGGCGTTGTCCTGGCGAAGAAGAAGCCGGTATTCCGCTCTCGAGGTGAACATTCGATAGGGTTCTTCCGTGCTCTTAGTGACAAGGTCATCGACCATGACTCCCAAGTAGCCCTCCGAACGTTTCACGTGGAACATCTCCCCCTCCCCTCTCGATCGAAGAGCCGCATTGATACCTGCGATCAATCCCTGTCCAGCCGCTTCCTCGTAGCCAGAGGTGCCGTTAATCTGCCCGGCAAAGAACAGCCCTTGCACCAGCTTCGTCTCGAGTGACGAAGAGATCTGATGAGGCGGAAAAAAGTCGTACTCGACGGCATATCCAGGCCTCAACATCCTCACATGCTCCAAGCCAGGTATCGTGCGGAGTCCCTCCAATTGAACTTCTTCGGGGAGACTGGTGGAGAATCCGTTTACGTATACCGTGTCGGTCTCATACCCCTCGGGTTCAAGGTAGATCTGGTGGCGTTCCTTGTCTGCAAATCGGCTGACCTTGTCTTCGATCGAGGGGCAGTATCGTGGTCCAACCCCTTTAATGCGCCCGGTGAACATCGGAGAGCGATCAAACCCTGTTCGAAGAACATCATGGGTCCGTCGATTGGTATGGGTCAGGTACATTGGAATAAGCCGATTCTCGATCTGAGGATTCGAGAATGAGAGCGGCTGGGGGGGATCGTCAGAGTATTGAGGCTCTGTCGAGGTCAGATCAATGGAAGCTAAGGAAATCCGGGGTGGAGTTCCTGTCTTTAGGCGTCCACTCACGAAGCCAAGGCTTTCCAATCGTTCGGTCAAGCCGTATGAAGCTCGCTCGCCAAACCTTCCCCCCTCCTTATGGCTAAGACCGGTGTGCATGACCGCCCTCATGAAGGTCCCGGAGCTCAGGACAAAGGCCTTACATCCGATCTTCATTCCGCGGGCAGTAATGACTCCGATCAGATGGGAAGCGAATGGCCTTGGGCCGGGTTCGATTGCAACATCAACAACGGCATCCTCATGGATCTTGACGTTGGGGAGCGATGAGAGACGTCGGCCGGCCTCCCTCGAATACGCTTCGCGGTCGTTCTGACATCTGGGCGACCACACCGCAGGACCCTTGGAGAGATTGAGCATACGGAAGTGAATGCCTGTTGCGTCCGCAATCTTGGCCATCTCCCCACCCAACGCATCGATCTCCCTTACCAGGTGCCCTTTGGCGGTCCCTCCGATCGCTGGATTGCATGACATCCTGCCGACGGCGTTTCGGTCCATCGTCACGACCAGCACTGATGCCCCCATTCTGGCGGCAGCCATGGCGGCTTCTATGCCAGCATGTCCAGCGCCTCCAACAATGACGTCGTAGCTATCCTCGTTTACCGCCATGGTCGCACTATTTAAGAACCCGCGATGCGTTGTGCTCTCTTGGTTGTTCCACGTGGAACGTCTCCCTACTTCCCTATGCAAAACTTGGAGAAAACCTCGTTCATGATATCCTCGGTTGTTACCTCGCCGGTCAGCTCACCGAGGGCATTGAGTGCTTCTCTGAGGTCCACGGCGAGGAACTCCCCCGTCCGTCCCGACTCGAATGACTCCAACGCCAAGGTTAGAGACCGGTTCGATCGTTGGAGAATATCGTAGTGTCGGCTGTTGGTAACGGTGGCGCCCTCTGGCGTGTCTGGGGTCTCTCCGCCGATCGCCACCGCCAACATCTCCTTCTCGAGCTGATGAATCCCCTCGCCGGTCTTGGCAGAGATCCTAAGAACCCGACCGTGGCGATCCACCCCGTCCGGGTCCGGAAGGCCGACCGGAACAGCATCTGACTTATTGAGCGCCAGAATGAGATGAGATCGGCCGATTGACTCCACGGCTTCCTTCGTAGGCAGGACCGGCATGAAGAGGTCAATAACCCAGATCACAACGTCAGCGGAGCGCAACTGCGCGTAGGCTCGCTCAACTCCTTCTCGTTCGACCGGGTCTTCTGTCGCCCGAAGTCCGGCCGTATCTACCACGCGGAACAAAATGCCCCCGATCAATAAGCCTTCTTCGATGACGTCCCGCGTTGTCCCAGGGACATCGGCAACGATCGCCCGGCTCTCCTTCAGCAAAGCATTCAACAGGCTCGACTTGCCCGCATTCGGTGCTCCTGTAAGCACAAGCTTTACGCCGTCGCGATAGACCTTGCCGGCCGCATAACTTCTCAACAGCCGCTCCACCACAGACTTTGCATCGTTCAGTAGTCTTTGGACCTTTGTCCGATCGAGAAATTCGTACCCGTCTTCAGCGAAGTCCAGCTCGAGCTCCAGAAGTCCGATCGCGTCGATCAGCGATCGTCGGAGTGTCTCCACTTCGCGCGACAGCCGGCCCGTTAACTGCTCGAGGGATGTTCGTCTGGCCGCCTCGGACCGCGCGCGGATGAGTTCGGCCACCGCCTCGGCCTGCGCAAGGTCCATCTTGCCGTTCAGGAATGCACGTTTCGTGAACTCGCCCGGCTGAGCCATGCGTGCACCGGCTTCGATCAGAAGCTCCAAAATGCGGCGCGAGGTGTACGTTCCGCCGTGACAGCTCACCTCAACAACATCTTCGCCCGTGTATGAATGCGGAGCTCGAAAGATGGTGCAGATAACCTGGTCCACGCGGGTGCCGCGCTCATCGACGATGACCCCCACGTGTGCCGTGTGCGTCGCTGCGGCCGAAAGCGCTTCGGAGCTCCGGAACCGCTGATCGACTACGATGATCGCATCAGGACCGCTGACGCGCAGGACGGCAATGCCGCCTTCGCCCGGAGGCGTTGCGATCGCGGCGATCGTATCGAACGACAGCTTCATGGGTACGGCGGTGATGGAGGGGGAGTGAATGTACGAAAGGCGTGACCGTTTTCCAACGGCCGTACACGCAAACGGCCCCGGGGATCACCCGAGGCCGTTTTCCTGCCGATCGTTTCGCGCAACGCTCGCCACGGATGCGGCAAACGCGCCGTCTCGACGCTGAACTACGCTTGCCGCGTTGCCGACGCCGCGTTTCCAGTTCTACACGATGGTGCTGCGGCGTTCATCGCTTCAACCGAGGCAAATCCTTCGCGTACCGGAATATCCCGCCTCCGCGCTTCTTCTTCGGCTCCACCTTGCGCAACGGTTCGTCATCCTGGCGGTTCGTCCACATCTGTTGCCCGATCGACAGCACGTTGAAGACGGCATAGTACAAGTTCAGTCCCGACGGGAAGGAGTTGAACAGCAGCGTCATCATGATCGGCATAAGCCAGACCATCATTTTCTGGCGGGGATCTTTAACGGTCATTTTCTGCTGGATAAACATGGTGATGCCCATCAATAGCGCGATGCCGCTCACCTCCGAAAAACCGAAGATCGGAATGTGAAAGGGGAGGGTGACGAGCACGTCCGGCACCGACAGGTCCGTGATCCACCAGATGAATTCCGCATGGCGGAGCTCGACGATCGACTGGAACATGACGAACAGGGCGTACATGATCGGCAGTTGCAGCAAGATCGGCAGACAGCCGCCGGCCGGATTCACGCCGTACTCTTTGTATAAGTTCATCACCGCCTGGTTCGTCTTGGCCGGGTCGTCCTTGTGCTTTTCCTTGATCTCCTCCATCAACGGCTGCAGCGCTTGCATCTTCTTCATCGATCTCATGCTCGCCCGGGTCAAAGGATGGAGCAGGATCTTCACTACCACCGAGAAGAGGATGATAACGAGGCCCCAGTTCGGAACGAGATAATGGATGCCGCGAAAGAGGGGAAGGAAGACCCACTCGGCGATGGGCCGGATCAGCCATGCCCACCCTAGGCTCATGATACTCTCGAGACCCACGTCGTACGAGCGGAGAACGTCGATGTCGAGTGGACCGATGAAGAGCCGGACCGACGCCGTCTCTATCGCCGTGGCGGTGAACGGCATGCGGAGTGCTACGGCATAGTGTTCCAGAACCCCGTTGTCCCGCTCCGTCGTGCGGTGTCCTTCGAGCACGGCGCCTTCCGATACGATTCCCTGAGGAATGAACGCCACGCCGAAGTACTTATTGCGCACTGCAACCCAGTCGACTTTTCCTCCAAGCGTCCGTGTCACCGGTTCGCCGATCGTCGATGCGTCGATCTTGGTCAGCTCGTTGCCGGCGTATGCATATGCCCCCGCATGGCTTGCTTCGTCGACGCTGTTGCGCTCTGCAAAGGGCACGCCATGATCCCACGTGATCTGATATTCGTAGTTCGCGATGACAGACCCCAGACCTTGGAATTCATAGCGAACGTCGGCGCCGTACGTGCCGTTGCGGAATCGGTACACCTTGCGCAGCATGCCGCCGTTCGAGGCCGGCAGGGTAAATGTCATTTCAAATTCAAAATTATTTTGATCCAACCGAACCCACTGCGTGCTCGGCGTCGCATCGAAGAAGAGGTCGCGGCTTACGAGCGTCTTGCCATCCATCGTGCCGAAGAGGATCCCGAAGTCGCCCGAGGCGCGATCGACCATTTGCACCGGATGGCGGTCCCACGTTTCGTGCTGCTTCAGCTCCCACGCCGTGATCGCCGCACCCTTCGTTGACAACTGAGCTCGGAAGAGGTCGGTTTCGACTGTGATCGTTCGCACCACGCCCGTGTCACGCCCGCGGAAGTAACGTCCCGTCTTATCCACCGTGCCTGCATCGAACTGTTGCGGTGGAGCAACGACGGGGCTTTCACGTTTCAGCGCTCCGGAATCGGCCGCCGGCGACGCAGCACGCCGCTGGGCAGCATCGGGTGGTGGGGTGTTCAGCCAGATCCACGCAACGAGGACGACAAAGATCAGGACGAAGCCAAGGGTCTGTGTGCGTTCCATGATGATCGGTCGGTCAGGGGACGGGATCATACCCGCCGTGTGTCGAGTATGGATGACAACGAGCAATGCGGCGAGCCGAAAGCCACCCTCCATGAATCGCGCCATGCTTCCGGATCGCTTCGATGGCATACTCCGAGCAGGTCGGGAGGAATCGACATTGGTTGAAGGGCAGGATCGGCGAAATGAGGAGCCGGTAGACCCGCACCAGGGCGATCAGGATTGCCGCCGGGATGCTCACGTAGATGCCTTTCGAAGCAGTTGGCGCACGGAGAGAGCGATCTCTTGAAGTTGGGGACGATGATGCGGCGCGCCGGTGTACATCAGCACGACCTCACAGCCGGTCAGCGAACACTCCGAGCGATTCAGGCGAAACGCCTCACGCATTAGGCGGCGGCACCGGTTCCGTCGGACGGAACCGCGAATACTGCGAGAAACGGAAAACCCAACCTTGAGCGCATGGCCCATGGTTGGGTCCGGACGAACAAACAACCGCACGGGCGACCGGGCAATGGAGCGCCCTTCGCCGATGACGCGCGAGAAGACCCCAAAGCCGCGAAGGATCTCGGCCTTGCGCAGTCGCCGGCGCGGCAAGCCCGCATTATTTGCGGCGCTCGTCGCTGACGGAGAGACGTTTGCGGCCCTTGGCGCGACGCCGTGCAAGGACTTTTCGGCCATTCTTCGTCGCCATTCGCTGGCGGAACCCGTGGGTGTTGCGCCGCTTGCGCCGGTGCGGCTGATACGTGCGCTTCATAAGCTCTGGCTCCTCGTTACGAACAAGCCAAGAAATATATGGAAAAATGGCGCCGAGTTCAAACCGATACGTTCGATCTGTGCTTGGATCCGAAGATTCGATGAGAGCTTCTACTACTCTACAGTGCTGTCCTGCGCGTAACTTCCACAGCGAGATTTTCTGCTTGCGTTGAGAGGTGGGAGTACTGTATAATGCTTCTCTGCCGACCGCCAGTCGCCTTGGTGGATGAAATGTGGACAACCTGGTGGCCGCCCAGAACCCACTGCTTTGGGGGCCATTTAAAGCAATGTGTAAATGTGGAAAAGGGTGTTACTAACTCTCTTTTCGACCTTGATGGTACTACGCTTTTCTGTCTTCCCTTCATGTGGATTGGATGGACAGCGCGCTAATCCCCTGCAATCTGGATTTCCACGCTTGTGGATGACCTTGTGGAAAACCCGTGAATTGATCATGCCGCCTTTGATATGAACTCTTCACTCCCATCTGTTTATCCCGATATTGCCGATCCGACCGCTCAAGCAACCTGGGGCTCATGTCTGGACATCATCCGTCCTCAGATCTCTTCGTTAAGCTTCAAGACCTGGTTCCAGCCTATTGTGCCGTTGCGCCTTGAGAACGGTCACCTGACCATTAAGGTCCCTAGCCAGTTCTTCTACGACTGGCTCGAAGAACACTACCGCTCGCTCATTTCGAGCACTATCGAAGCGGTCTTAGGGCCCGACGGCCGGCTTTTTTATTCCATCGGCGTTGACGAACCCTCGACCGACCCAACGGCCACTGCTCCGGTTGCCTCGGGCGAGCGTCCGGCCACGATGCCGTCGTTCGCTCCATACATCGCCTACAAGGCCGAGTATACTCAGCCGATCCATAGCAATCTCAACCCCCGGTACACATTCGACAACTTCATCAAAGGGGACAGCAATCAATTGGCGCGCGCGGCAGCTTTGGCGGTCGGCAATAATCCCGGCGGCACATCGTTCAATCCCCTCGTCATCTACGGTGGGACTGGCCTTGGCAAGACCCATCTGATGCACGCGCTCGGGAATCATGCCATCGCCCTAGGCAAGGCGAAGCGCGTGTGTTATGTGTCCAGCGAAAAGTTCACGGTCGACTTTGTTGAAGCGATCCAAGCGGACCGCGTCAATGAGTTCTCTCAGTTTTACCGGTCGATGGACCTGCTGATCGTGGACGACATTCAGTTCTTTTCTGGCAAGGAAAAGACGCAGGACAATTTCTTCCACACCTTCAACGCGCTCTATCAGCTGGGCAAACAGATCGTTCTCTCTTCCGACGTGCCCCCCAAGGAGCTGAAGGGTCTTGATGAGCGTCTAATTTCTCGCTTTCAGTGCGGGCTAACCGCCGACATCCAAGCTCCCGACCTCGAGACCCGCATTGCGATCCTTCAGAAGAAGGCGCAGGAGAACCGGCTTGACCTGCCGCAAAGCGTCATTGACCTCATCGCGTCGAACGTTACGACGAACATCCGCGAGCTGGAGGGGTGCCTGATCAGCCTGCTCGCGCGTGCATCGCTGGAAAGCCGTGAGATCACGACCGACCTCGCAAAGGATGTCTTGCGGATGGTGGTGCAGGAGATGAAAGCTCCGGTATCGATCGAGCAGATCCAGCGAACGGTCTCGGAGTATCTTGATGTGCCGTTCGATCTCTTGCGTGCCAAGACGCGCAAGCAGGAGGTCGTCCATGCCCGACAGGTGTCGATGTATCTGGCAAAAGAACTGACGAATTCCTCCCTCAAGACGATCGGCCTGCATTTTGGCGGGCGAGACCATAGCACCGTCATTCATGCCTGTCAGACGGTCGACGACCGCATCAAGACCGACGCCAATTTCCGTCAACAACTCGATCAACTGCGACGCAAGTTAGAACTCCGAGGTTGAACCTACGTTGTTGATACTACAGTGGATAGCTATGTGAATCTCTGTTGACTGCAGGTTGAAAAGCGGGACCCAAGCGCGGCCGCACAGCACCCCTGTCGACAGCGCGTTTGTAACCCGTCGTCGGCCCACATGATCTCCACGCTGGTACACATCTCGTCTGCTCCACTTTCATGGTAATTGCTGGCTATTTGTAACTCACAGGTGATGCTGTCCACAGTATCCACAGCCTTATTAATCATCGTATCTTTGCTTTAGTACAGATACTATTAGAAGAGTGTCGCTGGTCTGTGGAGCGTGTGACGGTATCTCGAAAGATCGAAGACTGGTTCGTTGTCTGCGATCAAAAACCGGCCCGTACATCACAATCGTTTCCTGTCTCGCACGGCTTGTAGAGGCCGCGTTTTTTCGCTATATTAGCCCACTTATCGCGACTCTTCCCACCGAATGAAGTAGGAGTGTCCGGCATGAAATTCACAGTTGCCAGCAGTGAACTCCAGAAAGCCCTGACCAAAGTCAACGGAGTTGTCCCCTCGAAGTCAACCCTCCCGATCCTCGAAAACATCCTCTTCGTCCTCAACAAGAACTCACTTCGTCTCATTGCAACGGACCTGGAAGTCTCCATGTCAGCTGTGATGGACGTAAAGGGGGCCGAGGATGGTTCGATCGCTGTCCCTGCCAAGCGTCTTCTGGATACGGTCCGCGCTCTGCCGGATGTTCAACTCATCTTTCATGTTGATACATCGTCGAACAAGATCAAGATGGTAACGGAGAGCGGTGAGTATAATCTCATCGGCGAAACCAGCGAAGAATTTCCCGCAGGGCCACAGTTCAAGGCGGAAAATGAGGTGGTGATACCACCGACGATGCTGGGAGGAATCGTGAACCAGACCATCTTCTCAGTTAGCTCCGATGAACTACGTCCGGCAATGACGGGTGTGCTGTTTCAATTCGAGGGTAAAGACCTAACGGTCGTGGCCACGGACGGCCATCGGCTTGTTAAGATCATGTATGCGGGCATCGGGTCGAAGGTGAAGAAAGACATCATCATTCCGTCGAAAGCACTCATTCTGGTCGGCCGTTCGATCGAGGACCACGACGTAAAGATCTCGGTCGATTCAACACACGTTCAATTTCATCTTGGATCAACGACGCTCACGTCGCGGTTGATCGAAGAGAAGTATCCGAACTACGAGTCGGTCATCCCGCTCGATAACAACAAGAATCTGAAAGTGGCGAGGGATCTCCTGCTGGCCGCCGTCAAGCGTGTAGCCCTGTACTCGAGCTCCACAACACACCAGGTGCGCTTTGCCGTGAAGAAGAATGAAGTACGCATCGCGGCGGAGGACGTGGACTTTGGAGGAGAAGCGCGAGAAAGGATCCCGTGTGCCTATGATGCCGAGGATCTGGAGATCGGCTTCAACGCGCACTATGTTGCGGACATTCTGTCGCATCTTGAATCGGATGACGTCGTCTTCCGCTTTAGCAGCCCGGTGCGCGCCGCCATCGTGACGCCGGCGGCAAACAAGGAAGGACAGGACGTTCTGATGCTCGTGATGCCGATGCGGCTGAACGCCTGACGATGCCTCTCGCGGCCGCGGGCGCCGGTCCGGAAGGGACCAGCATCGGCCGCGCCCCCCTCGATGCAGCTCACCCGCCTCTTGTTGCGTCAGTTCCGGAACCACGCGGAGACCGCGCTCGAGTTCGCCCCCGGGTTGAACCTGTTGCTTGGCGACAACGGCGAAGGAAAGACGAACGTCCTCGAAGGTATCTCACATCTGTGCTTGGGGAGGTCGTTCCATGGCGCATCGGATGCGTCGGTGGTTCAGATGGGAACCGACGGATTCCTGGTGCGGGGGGTATTTGCGTCGGACGGCGGCGTGGAGTACAAGGTCGAATCGGGCTATGAGACGCTGAGCGGGTCAAAGCGGCTGACGATCGGCGGGGCGGAGATCGAGCGGCGGACGGACCTGATCGGACGATTCCCGGTTGTCGTACTGGCGCCGGAGCATACGGGGATCACAGCGGGAGGACCGTCGGAGCGCCGGAGATTCCTGGATCTGACACTCTCGCAAGCGAGCCGCTTGTATCTGGAAGACCTGGTGGAATACCGCCGGGCGCTGCGCCAGCGGAACAAGGCGTTACTGGACGCTAGGTTGGCCCGGGGTTCACTGGGCACGGCGCTGGATCCGTGGACGGACCTGCTGGTGAAAAGCGGCAGCCGCATTGCCGTCCGTCGAAAGGAGTTCGTGGAGGAATTTCGCCCGCACGTCGAGCGTGCGTTTGCAGCCCTCGCCGGCCCGGACGAACGACCGGCGCTGGAGTATACCTCAGCAATCCTTCCAGAGGGCGAGATGACACCAGAAACGGTTGCGACAGCATTTCGAGCCGCGCTGGTAACTGTGGAGCGGGAAGAGACAAGAGTGGCAACAACGCTCGTCGGCCCGCACCGGGACGAGTTGAATCTGTCGATCAACAAGCGTGCGGTCCGTGAGTTCGCCTCACAAGGTCAGCACAAGACGTTCCTGGTTGGCTTGAAGTTGGCTGAGTTTTCGTATCTCAAGAACCGATGCAACGAAACGCCGCTGTTGCTGCTTGACGATGTGTTCAGCGAGCTCGACACCCATCGATGCCGCCATCTCCTCGATCTGGTTGTTGAGGCGGGTCAGGCATTCGTGACGGCGACCGACGAGCGGCTTGTTCCGGCAGGCGGAGGAGTCTCCGCACGCAGGGTGCGATTCAACGTTCAGGGAGGTCGTGTTGAGCGCGTCGAAGTCGCGCAAGCCTAGCCCACTAGGCGACGCCTTGCAGGGCCTCGTGAAGGATCTGGGGATCGGCGGCAAACTCCGTGAGTATGAGGCGGTTCTGCGGTGGGAAGAAGCGGTGGGCCCGCATATCGCAAACGTGGCCGCCGCGGTACAGATCCAGCGGGGCGTATTACTCGTGCGCGTCAGCAATGCCACATGGCGCTATGAACTGACGATGCGTAAGCCTGAGTTGATCACGAAGATCAACGCGGTGATCGGCGAGGATACGGTGAAGGATATTCGCTTTCAATAGGGCTGCAGCACGACGGAACGGGAGTCGTAGAAACAACGATCACAACGACCACGGATATGGCGAAAGACAGAACACGGCCAAAGGACAGCAGCGAGCGCAGCTATACGGCCGAAGACATTACCGTCCTGAAAGGATTGGAGGCCGTGCGGCGTCGGCCGGCGATGTACATCGGCGACGTAAGCTCACGCGGGCTGCATCATCTCGTCTATGAGGTTGTGGACAACTCGATCGATGAGGCGCTGGCGGGATACTGTAAGAACATCGTTGTGACACTTAATGGGGACGGATCGGTGACCGTCGAAGATGACGGCCGCGGCATACCGACCGATATCCATCCGGAGGAGAAGCGGTCGGCGCTGGAGATCGTCATGACGGTATTGCACGCCGGCGGGAAGTTCGACAAGAACACCTACAAGGTGTCGGGCGGGTTGCATGGGGTGGGTGTGTCCGTCGTGAACGCGCTGAGCGAATGGCTTGAGGTCGAGGTACGGCGCGACGGGAAGATCTTCCATCAGAAGTACAAAAAGGGCGACCCCGTATCGTCCGTGAAGATCTCGGGAAAGGCCGAACGTGGGAGAACGGGAACGCGGGTAACCTTCCTGCCGGACGGGACGATCTTCAAGAATCGCTCGTTCAAGTTTGAAACGCTCGCCGAACGGCTTCGCGAGCTGGCCTTCCTGAACTCGGAGGTAACGCTCGTGATCAGAGACGAGCGGACCAAAGCAAGGGAGGAAGAAACGTTCCGCTTCAAGGGAGGGCTGGTGGAGTTCGTCCGGTATATCGATGCGAATCGGACGTCGATCATGCGGAAGGTCTTCAGCGCGAAAGGTGAGGACAAGGACGACTCGGGCCGGGCGGTCGAGGTCGAGGTGGCGTTCCAGTACAACGACCAGTACAACGAGAACATCTACTCGTATGTCAACAACATCAACACGCACGAGGGAGGAACGCACCTCGTCGGATTCCGGACGGTGCTCACGCGAACGTTGAACACCTACGCATCGAAGAACGCCCTGGTGAAAGATGACAAGATCCAGCTGACGGGCGATGATTTCCGGGAGGGTCTGACGGCCATCGTGAGCGTGAAGGTTCCCGAGCCGCAGTTCGAAGGACAGACGAAGACGAAGCTGGGCAACAGCGAGGTAAAGTCGATCGTCGAAGGCGTGGTCGGCCCGAAGCTGGCCGACTGGCTGGAAGAGAACGGGGGAGACGCAAAGAGGATCATCGAAAAATGCCTTCGGGCGGCGGAGGCGCGTGAAGCAGCACGCAAAGCGCGCGATCTCACGCGGCGGAAGAACGCATTCGACGCCGGCGGATTGCCGGGCAAGCTGGCCGACTGCTCGATCAATGACCCGGAGCACTGTGAGCTCTATCTGGTCGAGGGCGATTCGGCAGGCGGAAGCGCCAAACAGGGACGGGACCGGCGCTTCCAGGCCATCCTTCCGATGAAGGGGAAGATCTTGAACGTCGAGAAGGCCCGCTTGCACAAGATCCTCGAGAACGAAGAGATCCGAGCCATTTTCACGGCCATCGGTGCCGGGATGAACGAGGGTTTCGAAGCGGAAAAGGTGCGGTACGGCAAGATCATCCTGATGTGCGACGCCGACGTGGACGGATCGCACATCCGAACGTTGTTGCTGACGCTCTTCTTCCGGTACATGCGGCCGCTGATCGAGCTGGGACACCTGTACATCGCCCAACCGCCGCTGTACAAGGTCAAGAAAGGGAAGCAGGAATTCTATGCGTATGATGAGGAAGAACGCGATGCCGTGATCAAGCGTCTGAGGGCCGAGAAGAAGGCCAAGGGGGCGAAAGAAGAGGCGGAGGAAGTTGTCGTGGCGGTCAGCGAGGAGGGAGAAGTGGTATCGAGCGACGGCATCGTCATCAGCCGGTTCAAGGGACTTGGTGAGATGAATCCCGAGCAACTGTGGAGCACGACGATGAATCCGGAGACGCGCACGCTGCTGCAGGTGACGCTCGACAATGCCGCCGACGCCGACCGGACATTCTCGATCCTCATGGGAGACGAAGTAGAACCCCGCCGGGAGTTCATCGAGAAGAATGCGAAGTACGTGAGAAACCTGGATGTTTGATGAATAACGGCATGGCGCCCCGAGCACGGCACATCTCGTCCGCCTCCGGGTCTCATGCCCCACGCTGATCCTTGACCACACATGGCCACCAACGAAAAGATCCTCCCCGTCGACATTGAGGACGAGATGAAGGGATCGTACATCGACTACTCGATGTCGGTCATCGTCGCTCGTGCGCTTCCGGATGTCCGCGACGGGTTAAAGCCGGTACACCGCCGCGTGCTGTTCGGGATGCAGGGGCTGGGGCTGGCGAGCAACCGCGCCTACAAGAAGAGCGCACGCATCGTCGGCGAGGTCCTTGGCAAGTACCATCCACACGGGGACTCGGCCGTGTACGATACCATGGTGCGGATGGCGCAGGATTTCTCGATGCGCTACATGCTCGTCGACGGACAGGGCAACTTTGGATCGGTGGACGGTGATTCGGCGGCGGCGATGCGGTACACCGAAGCGCGCCTCACAAAGATCGCGGAAGAGATGCTCCGCGACCTCGAAAAGGACACGGTCGCATTCGTCCCCAACTTTGACGATACACTCAAGGAGCCGAGTGTCCTGCCCGCCCTCTTCCCAAACCTGCTGTGCAATGGAGCCAGCGGGATCGCGGTGGGCATGGCGACGAACATCCCCCCCCACAACCTGCGTGAAGTGGTCGACGGCTGCATCGCATACATCAAAGACAACGACATCAGCAATGAGAAGCTGATGAAGCACGTCACGGCGCCCGATTTCCCGACCGGAGGCATCATCTACGGGTACGACGGTGTGAAAGAGGCCTATACGACCGGCCGCGGGCGCATCGTCATCCGCGCTAAAGCGTCGATCGAGACGGGCAAGGGAGAGCGTCAGCGGATAATTGTCACCGAGCTACCGTACCAGGTCAACAAGGCGTCGTTGATCGAGAAGATCGCCGAGTTGGTCAGCGACAAGAAGCTCGAAGATATCGCGAACATCAACGATGAGTCGGACCGCGATGGCTTGCGGGTGGTGATCGACCTGAAGCGCGACGCGAATGCCGAGGTGGTGTTGAACAATCTGTACAAGCACACGCAGATGCAGACGACGTTCGGCGTGATCATGCTGGCGCTTGTCGATGGCCGTCCGCAGGTGCTGACCCTCAAGCAGATCCTGTCGCATTTCGTGGAACACCGGAACGATGTGGTCGTGCGTCGGACGAAGTTCGAGCTCGACGAGGCGGAGAAGCGGGCCCATATTCTCGAAGGCTACATCATCGCGCTCGACAACATCGACGCCATCATCAAGCTCATCAAGGCCTCGAGGGACGTCGAGACGGCCAAGCTGGGACTGATGAAGAAGTTCAAGCTGTCTGAGATCCAGGCGAAGGCGATCCTCGACATGCGCCTGCAACGGCTCACGGGCCTGGAGCGTCAGAAGGTGGAGGACGAGTACAAGGCCACGATCAAGCTCATCGAGCGGCTGAAGTCCATTCTCAAGAACAAGTCGCTCCAGTTGCAGATCATCCAAGAGGAGCTGTTGGAGTTGAAACAGAAGTACGGCGACAACCGGCGGACAGAGATCGTCTACACGGCGGAAGAATTCTCGATCGAGGACATGATCGCCGAAGAGGACGTCGTCATCACGATCAGCCACGGCGGACTCATCAAGCGCTTCCCCGTCTCGGGCTACCGCCGGCAGGGACGCGGTGGCCGCGGTGTCACGGGGGCATCGACGCGCGAGGACGACTTCATGGAGCATATGTTCGTCGCCTCGACGCATGACTACATCCTGATCTTCACGGACAAGGGGCGATGCTATTGGCTGAAGGTGTTCGAGATCCCCGAAGGGGGACGGATGTCAAAGGGAAAGCCGATCGGGTCGCTCATCGGCAAGCAGCAGGATGAAACGATCGCGTCGTTCATTGCCGTGAAAGCTTTCAACGATCAGCAGTTCGTGCTCATGGTGACCCGCGAGGGGATCATCAAGAAGGTGGTGCTCTCGGAGTTCTCGAATCCGCGCCGGAACGGCATCACGGCAGCGAACCTGAAGGGCAACGACCGCCTCGTGGATGTCAGGCTTACGGATGGCCGGCACGATGTGGTGATCGGCACGGCCAAGGGTATGGCGATCCGATTCCACGAGCAGGAGTTGCGGCCGATGGGCCGGAGCGCGGCAGGCGTTCGCGGCATCAAGCTTGGCAAGGGCGACAACGTCGTCGGAGCTATCACGCTTCAGCGAAAGGGGACGACGATCCTCATTGCGACCGATCGGGGCTACGGCAAACGATCAGAAGAGGATGAGTATCGCGTGAGCCATCGGGGCGGCAAGGGGATCAAGACGGTGAAGATCACCGATAAGACCGGATCGATGGTCGCCATTCGTGAGGTGCTTGAGACGGATGATATCGTGGTCGTGACGACCGGTGGCATGGTGATCCGTCAACATGCGGCGGATGTGCGGGTTGCCGGACGAAATACGCAAGGTGTGCGATTGATCCGGCTACAGGAGAAGGATGAAGTGGCCGACGTTGCGATCGTGGTGGCGGAGGAAGAAGAGGAGAAGCGGATCGAGGCAGAGGCCGGAAAAGTAAACAGTCCAAACAATCCAGACCCACAGACGGCAAACAAACGCCCAAAGGCCGGGAGCGAAGCATCCACCGTGAAGGACAAGAGACCGAGCGCGCCAGATGTCAAGGAAAAGCCACCAAGCGCTGCGGCAAAGAGGTCGGGTGCGAAGAAGAAGGGGAAGAGATAAGCGCCTACGCGCTCACCCACAGCGGAAGCTCTGCGAGTCGTCTGGCGGTCAGCGAACGAGAGCGGCGGTCCACATCAGGGCCGCCGCTTTGCTTTCTGCTCGATGCATGCGGTCGAGGGGCATGGAAAGCGGACCGGTCGAGGACCGGACTTACCCCGCACAGGAAATCTCAGTTTCTCTTCAGAATACCTTTGAGGGCGTCGCCGGCTTTCTTCTTGAGAGAATCCTCGGCCTTCTTTTTTTCCTGCTCGACACGTTGTTCGAGTTCGTTCTTCTTCTGCTCGACGACGGTGAGCTTCTGTTTCACCTGAGTCTCGACGTCGTTGACGCGCCGCATCGCCTCAGCCCTTTTCTGCTCGTACAGCGCTTCGACCTCTTTGCGCTTTGCAGCGATCTGGGCGTTGACCTTTGCTCGGATATCCGCCTGGATGCGCGCCACCTCGTCGCCGACGGCCTTTCGGGCACGCGCTGAGATCTGATCGTCGAGGTCGGTCGTGAATGCCACGTCAATAGCGCCGCGGTCGTTCCGCCACACACGGAGGTTGACGAAGAAGGCATCGATTGACGACAGCACGTCACGAACAATACGCTCAACAAGATTGTGGGCCTCGCGATCAAAGCCGACCTTCAATCGCTCAAAGTCCACTCGCGTGGTAGCATTCAGCTTGTTTCCCGGAATGTCGACCTCGATTCTGGCCTTGGCTATCGCGTCGGTGATCTTGGATGGAAGGAAACCCGAGCGCCCGAGCTCCATAGTTCCCACGGGAATGCCGCTCATGCTGATCTTGTAATTGTCGTGCGGCGTCTGTCCGCGGCGGTCGAAGAACGCATCGAACGACATGGCCGTGCCATTTCCCTTCCTCGCTCCGAGGGCGACGACCAACGGTCGTCCGGTGATCCGCTGGTCGTTCGATATGTCGGTCACCTTGCCGCTCGCGGCGAAGTAGTCTGGGTCCTGCCGGGCATCCGTTCCGCCCGTGATCGAAACGTGTTTGACCCACACTTTCGGATAAGCCCGCTCGACGGGGAAGTGTACGTTGATGCCCTGCGAGCGCTTTTCCTGGGCCGGGTCGGGCTTGGGCGTGTACTCGGGGATCCTGGACCGGACCATGTCGGCGTAACCCAGATAGGTCTGAGCCTTCGTCATGAGTTCCTTGCCGAGAGCCAATTGGGCAAGGCCCGACATGGACACGTCAGGAAGCTTGGCCAGCGCAACCGCGTTCCGATAGTCCTGGTTCGCAATGTCGTCGATCTGACGGATGCCGACGACAAGGTCGTTGATGCCGTCAGCAATGGACCGCTTGCGCTCGTTGATCGTCTTGGTCACATCCTCGACGATTGCATATGCTGCCTTGGCGTTGTTGAACGCCTCGGTCGCCTGAGGCAGCGTCTTGATCTCGTTGACGTTGATGGCCCTCACACGCGCCTCCACCTCGTCGGCCTGTGCTTTGACGCGGTCGAGAGCGGCAAGCGTCGTATCCCATTGGGTTGCGGCGGCGTCGATCTGCCGCCTCAATGAATCAAGGTGTCGATAGGTGGCGAGATTCGCAGGATTCGTGAGGCTGTCGATGTTCAACTCGGCCCGGAGCTTCGCTAGGTCGAACACGGGAGCCTTCTTGGCGTCATCCGCGATGGCCGTGGCGGCTTGTGCGACGGGCGACGGCTCGGCGTTGGGATCAGGGGGAGGCGGAGGCGGCTTGGGGATCGACCCGTCGGTCGTGCGCTTCGTGCCGAGGATAAGACCGTTGACCTCCATGGTCTCAACGATGAACTTGGCTCGGAGCAACTGGTTCACATCCATCGCGAACTGGACGCGCCCCGTCTCGAAAATGTTGAACCACGGTTCGCCGGGGTCGGCCACCTGCAGGCGCTCGAAACGAATGCCCAAGGGGGAGAGGGTCAACGAGAGGTCGTCGATCTCGACCTTAGCGCCGACAACGCGCTCCCCGGCATACTCCAGCCCAGACTCAACCCACCCGTCGAGGAAGAAGTAGAGGACGACGAACAGAATGATGACCGGGACGAGCGCAAAGAGAACGAAATTCCTTCTCATGATAGCCCTCCCAGATCCCGGACCTTCTCATACCAGCGGACGATGAAGTTCTTGCTGATGATCTGGTAAAGGCGGGTCTTTTCGATGCGGGCCCCGACGGTTTTGCGATATGCGATGACGAACCGCTTCATGCCGAAGAACACCGGCGGTCCTAAGACAAAGGCGCCGACGAAGCTTCCCATGACGATCGTATTATTGAAACGCGTCAAGGGTGCGATCGGGGCGTTGTACAGCGCCGTCCAGAATCCCTTAAGCCCCTCCACATCAACGAGGAGCCAGTAGCCTATCTGGTGGAAGACCGGGTCAAGCAGCCAGGCGATCAAGGCAAAGAGCGTCGCAGCCAAGAAGGCGGCGGAGAGATTGACGTTGAGGACAAAGATCACAAGCCACAGCAACAGGCCCTGGAGGCTCAGGCCCGGCATGAGCCCGACGATCGATCCCAGCGCAAAGCCGCCAGCCACCTGATTTGGCGTTTGTCCTTCTCGCAGGATCTTGATGAAGTTCGAGACGATTTGGAGCCAGAACATGGGGGAATGGAAGAATGTCGACGGAAGACCGAGTTAGAATACAGAATACGGCAGACAGAAGCCAGAGGACGGAGGTCAAAAGCGAGAGACCAGAGAACGGAGGCCAGAGAACAAGAGCGAAGAACAAGGGGCGAGTTCAGATGGCGACGCCAGGCGGCGGATCGCAAAGTATCATGCCAAACGGAGCGAAGTTCAGCCGCCGCAATCGTGTTTTGTGTACTGCATCTGATCCGTCGCGAATCCTTTGGAATTCAGGTCGCCCACCAAGCGTTCGAGCAAATCGGGATTCATCGTCGGCGTTCGTGACAGGATCCAGCAGTACTTGCGGCTGGGCAGGCCGACGACCGCCCAGGAGTATTCTTTGTCGTCCAGACCGATCACCCAATAGTCACCTCGGAATGGCCAAAAGAACTGAACGCGGAGCTTGGCATTGTTGCTTCCCTCAACCACAAAGGCCTTTCCTTCAACCCGATCGACCTCGCCATCCTTCCTGCACGTATTGATCACGCGGACCGTTGTCGCATCGACGATCTCGTACTCGGCCGTGGTACATGAACAGCCACGCTGCTGCGAGACGGGCAGGCTGGCGATCTCGTACCAGCGTCCGGAATAGCGCCCGAGATCGACGGAAGAAACGGTATCCAGTGGAAGGGTGGAACGGGAGCAGCCAAAGAGAAGGAGAAGACACAGGGAGGAGGTGAAATAGGAAGCATGCATAGTCGCCTCAGGGTCCATAGAGTGTCACCGTCTGGCCTGACCGGATGCGCCTCACGCGCACAGCATTTGTGTCGCTCGATTCGAGCAGCCACAGGTCCCCCGACGGATCAATGAGTCCACCGGTCGGTCCCCAGGGTTCGCTCGACCGCACCACGTCCACCACCTCACCTCGCCGGTCCACCCGGAGAACCACGCGATATCCCAACATGGCCACATACACACGCTCTTGCGGGTCGGTCCAGAGCCCCATGATCTTGTGGTGGCCATTCTCGACATGCTCGAACCCACGACGGCTTTTCAGGCCTCTCGCCAGCATTGAGGTCCTGCCCGAGGCGTCGATCCGCAACAGGTCGTCTGCCTCCAGGTAGTAGACGGTGCCGTCCGGAGTAACCGTCATACGGCCGGGGCGTTGAACGTTGTGGGCCAACGTTGTCACGCGGCCGTCGATCTCACGCCGGCGAATTTCGGAACGTTCATCCCGATCGATCCAGTACATCCGTCCCCGACCATCCCGGTCGAAATGAAACTCGTCGTGATCGTCTCGAAAGCCCTGGCGCGCGGGAACAAGGTCGATCAGAGTCCCATCGGGCGATCGGCGCCATACGCGATGGCCCCAACGGCCGGTATGGTCCCCCTCATACCACAGATGTTCGCCGTAGAGGTTATCGAGAGAATCGATATACAGCTCATGCGTGTGCACGCTGCTGACGATGACCATTCGTTCGCCGGACGGAGCGATCATCCACACGCGTGCGAGGTCGGTATAGTAGACATTGCCTCGGCTGTCGCGTACGATCCCGGTGCCGGGGTGAGCGATCAGCGACGCGGCAGACAGTACGATCGCAAGGACGAAAACCGCGACTGAGGGACGAGGCAGCACTATGCGGCCCGTAGCGCGTTGACGATGTTCAGCCGTGCGGCGCGGACGGCCGGAAGGAAGCCGCCCACGAAACCCATTCCAATAGAGAACAACAAGGTGATCACGATAATGTCGGGCGTCAACGCAAACGAGAATGCCAACTCGGCGAAGGACCCGAAATTGAGCGTTGAGATCTGAAACAATTGCAGAACGGAGGCGAATGCCAGGCCGACGCCTCCACCGATGAGGGCGATCAACAGCGACTCCATCAGGAACGCTATAAGCACACTCCGCCGGCGGAATCCGAGCGCACGAAGGGTGCCAACCTCGACCGTTCGGTTCGCGACGGCGGCGTACATCGTGATCATCGCTCCGACGGTCGACCCCAGGCTGAAGAATACGGTGATGAACACGCCGAAAATGCGGATGAAGATGGCCATCGCCTCGGACTGTTCCTCGAAGTACTGCCGCTCGCGCTTCGTTTCGAATTGGTTCAGCCGCTGGTCTGCCTCAAAAGCCCGCTTGAAATCGTCGAAGCGTTCCTCACCCTCCAGCCGCACGGTCATGCTCGAAACGGAATTGCCGCGGTTGAAGGCCGACAGCAGCTGGAGCGCATCGCCCCACATCTCGGACTCAAATCCGCTGCTGTTTGCCTCGAAGGTGCCGACGACGGTCCATTGGTCGCCTGCGAATTTCACCTGGTCACCGATGCGGGCGCCGCGGAAGCGCTCGGAGACCGAAATGCCGGCAATGACCTCGCGGGCGCCGAATGTGAACATGCGACCCTCGACGATCCTCACCTGCGGTCGCATCGTTGTGGCCAGCGGGGAAACGCCGCGCACGATGACATTGCTGAGCCCGCCGTCGAGTTTTTCTAGGTTGATGACCACCACCGGTTCACCCGAAACGACGGGAGTACCGTCAGCCATCCTCGCAATGTGAGGGAGCGTCCGCACGATCCCCGCCGTGGTGCCGTCGATGATGCTGGAGATCTCTCCTTGTGCCGCTTTGCGGACGACGATGGCGTTCGCCGGGTCGCCGGTAGCGACGAGCGTTTCCTGAATGCCGCGGGCCATCATCAGGACGGCGGCGAACACGAAGGCGACAAGCGCGATACCGAACACGGTAATGAACGTGGTCAGACGCCGTGTGCCAAGGTTTCGAAGAATGTAGGAGAACGGGATTTTCATGAGAGTCTGCCCGGGTGAACAAAGGTCTCACACTCGTCAAGAGCACAGAGAGAACAGGGGCATTGGCTTGTTCCAACCGCTCTCTGCGCGCTCCACGATCTCTGCAGCTCTGTGCGCATCTGTTTCATCCAAGATGTCGCAATCCATCCACGATGCGCGTTCCGAGCGCCCGCTGTATCGGGAAGATCGACGCGGTCAGGCCGACCACGACGGCGGAGAGCGCCGCCAGAATGAGCGTGATCGGCTCGATCATGAACACCGGAAAGAAACCCTTGGGCACAGCGGCCGCGAAGCCCTCCACGAGCGGGAACGTAAGCAAGACTCCGACGCCCGCGCCCGCGAACGAGATCAGCAACGACTCTCCGCCAATGAGGCCGACCAGGTGGCCTCCGGAGAATCCGAGCGTCTTGAGCACGGCATACTCCCGCGTTCGCTCGCGGGCCGACATGATCATGGTGTTCCCAAGCACGAGCATGATGATACCGATGATCACGAAAGACAGAAAATTCATGGCCGTGATGATCGTTCCCGTTGACGCAAGGAAGCTTTGCTGGAACGCCCGCTCGGTCTCGGTCTTCGTCTCGGCCCGAGAATTCGCGAAAAGACCGTCGATCTGAGCAGAAACCTCGGCCGATCGCGCAGGGTCATCGATCTTTACGATGTACCAGCCGACCTGTCCTTCACGGCCCGTGCTTTCTGTTCGCAGGCGCTCGTCGAGGTACTGCCAGTGGAAGACCATCTGCGTTCCATCGACGGTCTCGTCGCGACGCTGGTAGATGCCCCGGATCACGAACTCCCAGTCGCCGGGGTAGATATCCCCCGTGACGTTGATGACGTCGCCGAGCTTGAACCCATACTGCTGCGCGATCGTTTCGCCGACCACGCATGCATTGCGCTCCTTCTTAAACGCTTCGTACTGTTCGGGAGCCAGCTGGAACTCGCGATAGACCTCAAAATAGGTCTCGGCGTCGACCGCAAGGCGGGCGAAGAACTGATTTTTGTCCTTGTACACACCCTGGAACCAGTTCGCATACGTGACCATCTCCACCCCTGGAATCCTTTGGATCTTGTCCAAATAAGCATATGGAAGAGGGAAGATGAAGGACACCGCCTGCCGCGCGATCAGCCGATCGGGGGCCGCCATGTCAAGCCCGGCGTGCCAGGCGGTATAGACGGTGCGAAGCAATCCGAAGGCGGTGACGGCGATGGCGATGCCGAGGACGGTGAGCGCGGTTCGGAGCTTGTGCCGAACGGCGTTCTTGAGAATGAGCTTGAGTACGCGCATGGGGTCAATCGGTGGCTAAAGACCAAAGCGTGTGGCCGAATTCGGGATCGTGAGAGCAACACCCTCGATCCACGACGAGCCTTTGGTCCAAGGATCCTTATCGATTCGCCCCGGCCGAAGGCCCGGGGCTCAAGTGTTCAGAATGCCAAGAGCACAGAGGACGCGAAGCGGCGAGCATGTTTGCGCCGTCAGACCAGATCACCCTTTTCAAGATGCCGCTGTACATGCGCCCGCTGGGCTGCATGCGGGTCGTGTGTCACCATCACGATGGTCTTCTTGAATTCGCCGTTAAGCCGTCCCATCAACGTCAGGATCTCCTCCGCCGAAGCGCGATCAAGATCTCCGGTCGGCTCGTCCGCCACAATGATCAACGGGTCGGTCACGATCGCGCGGGCGATCGCCACGCGCTGTTCTTGTCCGCCGGACAATTGCTTCGGGTAGTGATACATCCGATCCCCGAGTCCAACGACCGAGAGGGCAAACTCCACCCGCTTCTTGCGCTCGGCCCTTGAGAGTTTCGTCAGGAGCAGCGGCAGTTCGACGTTCTCGAATGCGGTCAAGACCGGGATGAGATTGTAGAACTGGAAGATGAAGCCGATATTCTCCGACCGCCACTTGGCAAGAGCCGACTCACCGAGCGAGGCGATATCCGTTCCGTTGATGACGACGGTCCCTTTTGTCGGCCGGTCGATTCCAGCGATCAGATTCAGTAAGGTCGTCTTTCCCGAACCGGAGGGACCCATGAGCGCGACGAACTCCCCCTCGGGGATGTCGAGACTGAGGTTGTTGAGAACCGGAACTTCGAATGAGTCGCGCTTGTAGACCTTGGCAACGTTGCGGACCTGGATAAGGGACATGGGTGGCGATCCTGGAAGATTGCGGATTTTGGCCCCTTGACTTCGCCAGCGTCGGTGGCTCCGCCCGGGGCAAGATTGTCGATTTCGGATGATCGGACGAGATCACTTTACCACGACTGCTACACCATCCACGATAGCATCGGTTGGCTTGTCGACGACCCTCTCGCCGGAGGTCAGGCCTCCGATGATCTCGCGGAAGCCGCCGAACATCCGGCCGAGTTGTACCGGCACCTCGACGGCGCGTTTTTCAGAGACCTTGTACACGACCGTGCGGCCGTTGCGTTCGACGACCGCCCCGACAGGCACGGTCAGTACGGGCTTCTGCTCGAGGTCCTGCATGCGCGATGCTTGCGTCAGGAAGAGGACCTTTGCGCTCATTTCGGGAAGTACGCGGGCGTCGTACGAGACGAAACCCACCTTTACCATCACGGTTGCCTTCGCCCGGTCGGCAGTTGGGACGATCTTGGCAACGTACCCCTGATATCGCTTCTCCGGATACGCGTCGAGCGTGATCTCTGTCGGCTGTTCTTGCATGATCCGCTCTATGTTCGACTCGGAGACGTCGGCCTCGACTTGGAGCGACGACATGTCGGCGATCGTCACGACGGCGGCCCGCGAAGAGGCGCTTGCAGCCATTGGAGCGACGATCTCGCCCACGTCGGCATTCTTCGTCAGCACAGTGCCGTCGAAGGGGGCGCGAATGAGCGTGTTTTCCAGCGCCACCTCGGCGCCCACCACCTGCGCCTTTGCGAGTTCGATAGTCGCGAGCACGCGATCAAAGCGTGCCTGGACGGCGTCAACCTCGGCCTGTGATGCTAGTGATTTGTCAAACAGCGCGCGTGTGCGGGCGAGAGACTGGCGCGCGTCAACGAGTTCCGCCTCGCTCAGCCTCAGATTGGCCCGCGCCTGATCAAGCTGTGCACGGATGTCGTTGTCTTCGAGCCGGGCAATGACCTGATCTTTGCGTACGCGGTCCCCTTCCACCACTCCCAAGTAGACCAAGCGGCCTGTTCCCTTTGAGGCGACCGCGGCTTTGCGCTGAGCAACGACGTAGCCGCTGGCGGTCAGAACGGCATTCGTCTGGGCCGGCGACGTGAAGGCGGCGGTGACCAATTTGACCTCAGGCGCCGGCGCGATGAGGCCGTCCCAAAAGTAGGAAACCGCAAAGAACATCACAATGACGAATGCAAGCCACAGTCCGATCTTGAGCGGCGAAAACCGGGGAGGGGGCGGCTCCGAAGAGCGGTCGATGCGGAGCGCTGAAAGATCAGCGTTCTTTGCTTCCATATCAGGTCAGAATTGACGTAGCGATCGGTCGGGTTTGTAGTAGACAAGATACTCAAAAAACCGGCATGGTAGCGGAGCAGTTCTCTTGCATCTTCCAATACACCTCAAGGTCGGGGTGCAAGATCATACGCATGAACATACGGCATAGTTGTCCGCCGGTTGATGAGAATTCGGCCAACGGAGGACGGCGGTCGGTGAAAAGCACAACAAGAACCGCTCTATGGCCGCAGAGGGTCCGGGCGAACCTTGTTAGAACGTTGGTAAGACGGGATGATGAATGGCTCGCCGAAGAGATAGTATCGCCGGCGTTCCGACAAGGACAACAGCGCTCCCTGCGTAAAGAGAGGCCGAGCGGGATCGAGCGACGACGATCCATCGATCCAGCCTTGAAGGAATGGGCGGTCCTCCAAGGCAAGCAGAGGTTGCAAGACGTCCAAGAGCGCGGCATTCGAAATGGTGGCCGGACGCCGCAGGGCTTTGAGGAGATAGGCTTTCACGACGGTGTCGAGCGATCGCCCATTCTTTGCGGCCATGACTGCAAGTTGATGTGCGAGGATGTCGCCGCGTCGGTACGGCATCCGTTGCAACTCTCGTCCGCCCGACGTCCCGTTCACCAGCGCCTGGTTCTTCAGCGTGAGCATCGACGACGAGAAGTACTCCTTCAGATTCGCATTGATGTCGTCCAGGTATTCTTGCGGTGTGATCAAACCCGCCTGCAGGAGGAACCGTCGCGCGTAGTAATCGGCGAAACCCTCTGTGAACCAATAGACGAGCGCTTCAGGCTCCTCGCGCTCCGTGCGGTCGCCATTCCACGCATGAAAGATCTCGTGAGCCAGCAGTCGCTTCAGCCGAAGGTCGATCGTTCGATCGTCCGACAGAAAGAGACCGAACGAATTGACCCGACCCGTCCCGCCCTGATCGTTATCGCCTCCGATCCCGAGAGCGGTCACGAGAAAGAACGGGAAATCGTGATCGTCGAAGAAGTCGCGCTCGGTCTGGATGATCGTCCGTACGAGGCGCAACAATTCACCCTCGTCAAAGCTCCACGAACCATGCGTAGCCACCGCAACAGTACGATCGTGAACGACGGTCTCACGCATACGCACTTGGCCGCCCATCCAAATGCTGTGGCGGAACCATGGCATGGTCAGCCGGGTTTGCAACGGTCCGGCACCAAGACCGAAGGATGAAGCGAACGACCAGTCAGACGGTGTATCGGTCCAGGCGACCTCAATGTCGAGTGAATCCGGAACGTTGGGAACGATGAGGATGCTATTGCCGAGAGCGTGGATCAACCCCGGCCGTACGACCGCCTGATAGTGATCGCCAAGTTCGACGACCCCCGTTCGAAGCTCGCGAACACGATAGCAGAATGCAACGCGGGACATCCCGTTATGTCGAAGCCAGACCTTCGTGCGGTCTGATGTCGGCGAGAGTGCGGCGCCTGCGGTCAACGCGTGGAGATCAAAGATTCCTTCGAACTGCTCTTGCCCGCCATAGTCGTCCGGAAGATCGAGCATGGTACTGTCGGCGGTGCGGGGCGCGAAGTCGACGTAGACATCAAGCGTAAGGCGATCGCCTTCAGGGGTCGGAGAGAATCGGTACAGCAGGTCGGGCTGGGCGCGCAGGGCGGCTGCGGCGAGGACAAGGACGAACAAAAGAGGGCGAAAGCGGCTCATGCGACTCCGGACAGAGTGAAAGGCATACACTGTTTACGGAGAGCCGGCGGAGGAAGTTCCACCGATCATCGCCGGTGGACGCTTGGCAACGAACGGCGCCATACGTGCGTGATGGCATCGACACGCGTCTGTTTCATACGCCGCCCGGTCGCCGATGCCTGTCGCCGTTCCCCCGTTCTTGCTCGGGCACGAGATAGATCAGTGGTACGCCACCGACGGTGACAAGCATTTTCACGGCGACGTTCGTGCCGACGATGGCCCAAACGACGGTGGTGTCGTAGGCGCCGCCGAAGGCAAGGAATGCAAACAACAAGCTGTCAACGGGAACGCTCACGCCGTTACTGACGAGCACGCGCATCCACTGACGTCGCATCCCCATCCGGTCGATCCAATACTGATACACCGACGTATCGAGCAATTCCGATGCCACTTCCGCGATGATGGAAGCGCCGACGATGCGCCAGACAGGGGCGAGAAGCAGCGCGAACGATGTCTGTTCGCCCACAGCCGGATCGGCCGGCAACTGCCCGACGAACCAGAAGAAGGCAGCCATGACGACGTTGATGACGGCAGCCACGATGATCATCGTCCGTGCCGCTGAGATGCCGGCGGTTTTGTGGACCAGATCGCGCAACGTAAACGTGAAGGGATAGATGAGCGTTCCGGCGTCCATCGACCAGCCGGCGAGCAGGACGATGCGCAGGCTTGCGATATCGGAGAGCATCTGAGCGGCGGTGTAGGCCGCAACGACGATCACGAGACGTCGCGTCACAAGCCCGTCCATGCTGCGCTCCGCTCCCATAATCGCTCTTGCAGCTTCTCATCGCGGCTGAGCGAGGAGGGTGCCGCTTCGCGCGCGTCGGCGAAATAGCGACCGGTGACCCCCTCTACAAGCGGCGAGGTGGCCAGGAAGATCGTTGTCTCAGCGCCGCGGGCGACGGAAGCACCGCTCATATTGAACCCGGCCTTGAGCAGCTTGGTGGTGATGACGCCCGGATGAAGCGAATTCGATGCGATGCCTTCCTTCTGCGTTCTCCGGGCCAGTGCATTCGAGAACAGAACGTTGGCGAGCTTGGATGCGGCGTACGAGCGATAGGGAGAGAAAACCGCTGAGTCGTTGATCGTGTCGAGATCGAAGGCTCCTCGCGTGTGAGCAACGGAACTGACGTGGATCACGCGGGCGGATGACGCGGCGCGCAGACGGTCGAGCAGGAGGTTCGTCAGAAGGAAGTGTGCGAGATGATTCACGGCAAAGGTCATCTCGAACCCATCGGCGCTACGCTCGAAGTCGTTCATGTAGACCCCGGCGTTGTTTGCGAGCACCTTCAGGGACGGAGCCGCGGCTCGAACATCTTCAGCGAGACGACGCACCTCGGTCAACGACGACAGGTCGGCATGGACCGGTTCCAGCTTCGCCGCCATGACCTTGCTGCGGATCTCATCGCACGTCTTCGATGCCTTAGCGGCGGTACGGCCGTGCACGAAGACGCGAAATCCCCGCGCCGCGAGCTCCGTCGCGGTCTGCTTGCCGATGCCGTCCGTCGCGCCGGTGATGAGGACTGTGTCCACGCGAAAATCAGGTGGAGAGATCAGAGGTCAGAGGCCAGAGGACAAAGGGCAGATTCATGTCGAGAACATCATGATGACCTTGACGGGAGACGATCCACCTCCCTTATCGCTTCATCATTCCAACCAGGTTCGTCAGCGTGGCCTTTGCGTCGCCGAAGACCATCATCGTGTTCTTCTGATAGAAGAGCTCGTTGTCCTCGCCGGCAAAGCCGGGATTCAAACTCCGCTTGCAGACCATGACGGTGCGGGCCTTGTCGGCATTGAGGATCGGCATGCCGTAGAGCGGACTGTTCTTCTTGTGCCGCGCGCCGGGATTGACGACGTCGTTGGCGCCGATGACGAGAGCGACGTCGGTGTTCTGGAAGTCGTCGTTGATCTGGTCCATTTCCAGCAACAGGTCGTACGGCACATTCGCCTCGGCCAACAGTACATTCATGTGGCCCGGCATCCGTCCGGCAACGGGGTGGATGGCGTAGCGGACCTCGACGCCCCGTGCGACGAGCAATGAAGCCAATTCCTGAAGAACATGCTGGGCCTGGGCGACGGCGAGACCGTAGCCGGGGACGATGATGACCGACTGTGCATTCTCAAGTATTGAGGCGATATCGTCGGGCGTGTACCGGATGACGGTCTTCTGTTCGCCCGCGGTCTCGTCGGGACTGTAGTCGGCGCCGACGCCGGCGAACAGAACGTTCGCCAGCGACCGATTCATCGCCTTGCACATGATGTCGGTGAGGATGATACCCGAGGTTCCGACGAGCGTGCCGGTGATGATGAGGACGTTGTTACCTAGGACGAATCCTGTCATCGCGCCGGCGAGTCCCGAATACGAATTCATCAGCGAGATGACGACAGGCATGTCGGCGCCGCCAATAGGGATGACGCTTGTCACGCCCAACACGGCCGAAAGGCCGATGATCGCCAGCGGTAGATACCACAGCGAGGGATCGGCCACGAAGAATCCCCCCATGACGATGATCGCAAACAGAATGGCGGCATTGATCTGCTTCTGCATCGGATACAGAATCGGAGCGCTTTTCATGACGCCGTGAAGCTTGGCCGCCGCTACGAAACTTCCGACGATCGTCACCGTGCCGATAAGAACGCTCAGAACGATCGTAATGAGAATGACGAGATCGACCTCACCGCCGGCCCAGACATTGATAGCCGTGTTACCTGACAGCCGAAGGTATTCGGCGTACGCGACCAACGTCGAAGCGCCGCCACCAAGACCGTTGAGAACGCCGACCATCTGAGGCATATCGGTCATCTGTACGCGGACGGCCAAAACGACACCGACGGCGGAACCGATAAGCAGGCCAACGACGATGTATTCGAACGACAGGATCTTCTGGTCCATTAGCGTGACGACGATGGCCAGGAGCATCCCGAAGCTGCTGAGGACGTTTCCGCGCCGCGCCGTGCGGGCGGAAGAGAGCATCTTGAGCCCGAGGATGAAGCAGACGGAGGCGAAAAGATATGCCAGGAGTGCGAAGGTGCTCATTGGGCACCTCCGCGGCCGCGGCCGTCCTTCTTGAACATCTTTAGCATCCGGTCGGTCACGAGATAGCCCCCGACCACATTGACCGTGGCGAAGATGACGGCCACCGTACCGAGTATCACGGAAAGCCCGCCGTGTCCTTCGCCGGCCGCGATGAGCGATCCGACAAGCGTAATGCCGGAGATCGCGTTGGAACCGGACATCAGCGGCGTATGCAAGAGCGGCGGGACCTTGCTGATGATCTCCACGCCGACGAAGGTGGCGAGGACGAAGACGTAGATCGATACCATCAACGCGTCGGACATCGCTTACTTGCCTCCTTTCCCGAGCATCGCCCGGACCGCCTCGTTGACGACCGCGCCGCCCCGGGTGAGGCACGAGGATGCGAGGATCTCTTCGGTGGGGTCCGTCGGCGCGTCGGCCTTGGGATACATGTGCTTGAGCAGGTTGAAAACGTTGCGAGAATACATGTTGCTGGCGTCGACCGGAAGCAAGGCGGGTAGGTTGACGGCTCCGATGATCTTCACCCCGTGTTTGACAACGGTCTTGCCGGCGACGGTCAACTCGCAGTTACCGCCCGTTTCGGCTGCCAGGTCGACGATGACAGAGCCTGACGGCATCTGCTTGACCATGTCAGCCGTCACGAGGATCGGAGCTTTCTTGCCGAAGATCTGCGCCGTCGTGATGAGGGCGTTCACCTTCGGCAGGCGAGCAGCGATGGCGACCCGTTCAGCCTTCAAAAAGGCGTCGGACTGTTCCTTCGCGTACCCCCCCGTTGTCTCCACATCTTCCTTGGGCAGCTCCATCTCGACAAAAGCGGCTCCGAGGCTCTTGACCTGGTCCTTCACGGCCGGACGCGGGTCGAACGCTTCAACCTTGGCACCGAGGCGCTTGGCTGTAGCGATCGCCTGCAGACCGGCGACGCCGACTCCGAGGATCAGCACCGTGGCCGGCGAGACGGTGCCGGCAGCGGTCATCAGCATCGGATACATCTTACCGACCTCCGATGCCGCGATCAGCACGGCTTTGTAGCCGGCGACCGTGGCCATCGACGAGAGAGCATCCATGCTCTGTGCTCGGCTGATGCGGGGGATGTATTCCATCGCATAGGCCGTCACCTTGCGGGCTGCGATCGCCTTGATGAGCGCCGCATTTGTGGCAGGGGAGAGGAAGCAGATGAGAGACGTGTTGGCGCGGAGTTTCTTGACCTCGACGGGACTGGGAGGCTGGACCTTGACGAGCAGGTCTGCGCCTTTGATCACCGCGTCAGCCGAGGGGACGATCTTGGCTCCCGCCTTCTGATAGTCGGCATCGGAGAATCCGGCAGCTACACCGGCGCCGGCTTGTACAAGAACGACGTGCTTCTCTTTGACCACTTGCCCGGCGCTCTGTGGAACCAGAGCGACCCGAGTCTCCCGGATGGCGGTCTCTTTTAAGACACCGATCGTTGGCATAGGTACTCCCTGGGTAGGATCGACAAACGAACCGTCAATCTAGCGCAAAGTGTGGGAAAAGGAAAGGTGGAGCGGGTAGAGATCTGGGTGGATTAGGCAGTAGACAGGAATTATCGGCCTGAGATCAAAGACCGTATGCAGTAAGCAGGAACTCACAGGTTGTGGGCGGGCAGAGGTCCAATGACAAAGAACAGAGGATCTGTTTTCATGAATACCCTCCTGAGTGGTCCCCAAAGCACCTGCTTACTGCCCATGCCCTCACCCCGACCCCCGTTTCTCCACCGCGATCCCACAGCCGCAATGATGGCGATCGCGAGCGTGGTGAGATTGGCGAGATACAGTTCGAGGCCGAGCGAATACGACCCGGCTCTCACCACGGCCAGCAACAGCGCCGCGATGATGAGCGATCGGACTCACCGGGGCCATGCATCCGTAGAATCTTCGCGCTTGAAGCGGAGGAAGAGAACGGCGGCGGCGAACACGAAGAGGAACGACTCGGCTTTCATGACGGCGTCGAAATCAAAGTCGAGCCAGAAACGGACGGAAACATCAAGGACCACGAGAACCAGCAGTGCGGTGGTCCAGAATCGGCGGGATGTCATGGTGTCAGTTCTTGCTGCGTGGTGCTTGACGTTGGGCGCTGGCGATCGGCATTGGTGGAGCCCGATGCAAACCCCAAGTTCCAGGACCAATTCTCAAACGCCAAGCGCCAAGAACGGAAGGAAGTAAGGATCACCTACGGCGCTCCCCTTTGTTCCCCCGGTTCATCCGTGTATGCCACCGACACGATCCGCCATCGACCAACGTGCTTCATCCACGTGAATGCGTCGATGCCTCGCCAGGTCAAGATGGATGCGGAATCTCCGAAGCGAGCCTCATAGCGGTCCCAAACGTGGGCCAAGTTGGCAACAACCCGGGTCTCGTGCGACAGGAGCCGTTCCTCAAAGATCGGCTTGCTGTCAGGTCCTTCGGCGATACTTGCCAGGAAGGACTCGATCGTCATCACCGCAACTCGGGGTTCTGCTTCACCCGGTGTCCGCCAAACGGTGGTCAAAGTTGCCTGAGGCCAGAAGTGATCGCGATACGCCGCCCAATCCCTCGCGCTCATGTCGTGGTAATATTGTGCGACGACGGAATCGAGCTCACGCGCGGCCGGATCGGCGGTCGGGCGATCAGACCGACAAGCGCATAACCCGATGGAGAGACAGAGAATCAGAGGGCGCATTAGGCTCCTGAGCGAAAACCAGAGATTCCGAATCGTCCTTTACACGCAAGAACAGAGCCGAAGCAGGACGTTCGGAATGACGAGAGGAGCGCCCAAGCACCAATCTTCAGAATCTTGGCGGACGTGATCATAGGTTCTCTATCTCTGTGCTGCGCAAGCTTCAGATCAGCAGGTGCTTGAACCTCTGATATCCATACGACACACCCAGCAGGATGGCCCCCAACCCGATGAACGATACGATCCGGTAGCCGGTCTCGAGCGACGAGAGGTCATAGAGAAAGATCTTGAAGATCGTCAGGCCGAACAAACCGATCGCCATGAGGCGAAGTCCTCGATTCGAACGCCAGAAACCCGCAGCCATTAGCGTCACCGAATAGAGCAACCACACCGCCGAGATCGCCAATTGCTGTACGTCGAGCAGGTCGGCCAAGGGCGCCGGTCCTGCATCGCGTGCTGCCACGACGAATCGCTCGAACCAGTCGCGCGCTTCACCGGTCAGCATTGAGAACACCACAGCGACCCCCGCGACGGCCAGAACTTGCGGCAATGCAGCCACCCCACGCAGAGGTTCCGGGTGTCGACGCGCAACATACGCACACGACAGGAGCAGCCCCGCGCCGACCAGCATTGTCAGGACGCGCACATTCAGGATCGGTTGATGGAGGTCGATCACGGGGACAGAAACCCCGCGGAACGCCAACAGCATCGCTCCCACGCCGAGCAGGAACACACCGAGTCCGACCAATGGCGGGAGCGCACGTCGCACCCCCACCATAAACGCCGCTGCGCCGAGCAACACCCACAGCGTACCAAGAAAGAGCAGCGAGAGGAACCAGCGGAAGGCAATCGGGTCGGGATCGAGGTCCAACCGCCAGACGCGCAGCAGGTCGTTGACCTCCACCGTGACGAGCAAGGCGAGCGTTCCAGCGGCGACCAGCAGGAACAAGTGACGTTCGGCCTTTCGGGGATGACCGGACGGCAGCGCCAGGAAGCCCAGAAGAGCCCCCGCGATCAATCCAAGGTATCCGATGGTTCTCCAGCTCAGGACCGGGGTAAAATCGCGCACACTGAGCGCCGCCAGTGCGCCATCGACGCTAAGTAACTGCACGATCGCGAGGAGGAGAACGACGGCCCCGGAAATGAAGAGGTGCGGCCAGTCGCGGAGCCGCCCGACCGCCACAGCGAGCCAAGCAAGGACCGCCCATGCCGCAGTGTCGGGAAAATCAGCGAAGATCCATTCCGTTCCGATGCACCAGAGGACGAGTGTGATCAGGGTCATGGTGAGGACATACGCGCGCCCGGTGTTGCTGCCGCGTCGTACAAGCCACAGCGGATACGCAGCTCCAAGGAGCACAAGAATGACGCCCGCCTGCGTTTCAGACTCATGATGTACGACGAGCGTGACAGCGATGAGGGTGAGCAGAGCATTGATGACAAGGGTCGCGCCGCGCGTCCGGTTGAAGGGAATCGAGAGTCGGGTCTGCAGGTGGTCGGCCGCGACGAATAACGCCCAGAAGACCAGGATAAAGAAGAGCGTGGGCGCATACGCATCGTTCGAGTATGCATTGATGTGCCAGACGACATACCAGAGCCATGTGCCCACTGCTGTCAACGGTTGCAGTAGCGACCACGAAGGCATCCGTACGGTCAATCCGAGGAGGCCGACCGTCAACAGGGCCAGATAGCCGAAGAGCTTGACCTCATTCGGTTCGCCGGCGCTCAGCATCCAGGGCGTCAGGTAACCGCCCGCCCAGCCGAGCAGCGCGACAGCAAACGACCGATACTGGATACCTTGTACAAGGGCCAGCACGGTCACCCCCGTCATGATGATGAATGAAGGGATCTGCGGCAGCAGTACGTAGAAATTGTATGTTGCGTAAACGCTCAAATAGAGAATGCCGATACCAGAGCCGACGAGGCCTTGCGAGAACACGATGAATCCCTTCTGATGCGTACGGCGCGCAAAGGCAAGGAAGGTGATACCAGCAGCTGCTCCGATCAGAACTCGCACCGGTTCGGAGATCCAATCATTGTCGAAGGCATGCTTCAGGAAAAACCCAATGCCGACGATGATCGCAAGGGCGCCGATACGGTTGAGGAGGCGACCGCCGACGAAGGCTTCCCATTCTTCGCGAGTGCGAGTGGGCGTAGAGGCGGTAGCGGGTATTGGAGAAGAGGGATCGGGGACGCGGGACTCGTGAACTGGAGCTCGCAGTTCGGAAATGCGGGCTGGTTCATCCGGGGTCAGCGAAAGCGCGGGCCGCTCCTGCTCTTGTTGGGTGGGCGTCGGTTGCTTCACTGAAAGTCCGCGCACCGAGCGTTCGAGAAGCGACATCCGGTCCTCGAGTTGCTGAAGTCGACGGCCCATCAAGACCGACCTGACGACCAGGAAGACGATCAGGCCGACGAAGGCAAAGAAAAGGAAGGACAAGAATGCGACCACGAGACCTCCGAAAAGTCGAGCAAAGGTAATCAACGGGAAGAGGATATGCCCCGTCGGGCGTAGTTGGGATCGATGGAAGCCCGTGGAACGAGAGTTTTAGGATTCCCATTTCTGACAATTTGGCGTACAAAGAAGGATTTAACTTGACAGGTCGACAGATCCTAATTAAACTTGTCATACATCATACATCATACATCAACATGACTGCATTCAGCGCAATAGCGAAGACGACTCAGGTCAGCAAGTTGGTCGAGGCGCAGATCGAGGAGGCGATCATGAGCAGGCGATTCGAGCCCGGCTCAAAGCTTCCGACAGAGAACGCGCTTTGTCAGCAATTCGGGGTCAGTCGTACGGCGGTGCGCGAGGCGCTACGAATGCTGAGTGCGCGGGGACTCATCAGGATCAACAAAGGGAAGGGCATCTTCGTCCAGCAGATCTCCGCCGATACCGTAACGGCCCCGTTGCAACTCTTCCTGACCCTCACTTCCGATCGTCACCACGTTCTCGACATTGTCCACGCGCGACAGATCATCGAGCCTCCCATTGCAGCGTCAGCCGCATTGCACCATACGGACGAAGACGCGAGGCAACTCGAGCGCGACCATCACGCGCTTGAAGCCTCGACGGATGACTTCGTCCAGCTCGCGCACCTCGACATGGTCTTTCACCTCTCGATCGCGCGTGCATCGGAGAACTCGATCATTCCACTCATTCTCGAGCCGATCCACCGCCTGCTTCCGCAGATCAAATCGTCCGTGTACGCAAGCGTGAGCGATGCGAAGAATTCGGCCGTCATCTGGCACCGCCGGATCCTTGACGCGATCCTTCGGCGCGATGCCGATGGGGCGCGCAAGGCGATGGAGGAACACCTGCTGATCGCAGAGGAGCACGCAAAACAGATGCTGGCGGCGAAGGAAGAAGAGCGGCGCGCGACGACGCGGAACGAGAAGGCCACCCGTTAGCTGCAAAGAACACAGAGACCGCGACGAAGGGACATGCGACCCTCCACGACACCTCTGGCAGCGATCGTCAGTCTGCTCTTGGTCAGTCTTGCCCAGAGCCAGCGACAGTTCCCAAGCGACACAGTGCCGCGGGAGCGGCTGACAACGATCGCAGAGATGTTCGGGATGCTCGATACCACGCTGCCGGCACTGCAGCCGGTCTTCGAAGCCTTTCATTCCGCTGACACGGCCCGCGCTTCACAACAGTTCCTGAAACATCTTCGTCACCGCACCGAACCCCGGTACTTCTTCGACCCCGCATCCGTTCCCGCCCGCGCCCGGCAGTATGCCGAAAGATATCCCGATGACGCCTCCTTTCTGAAAAACAAGGCGGAATCGTTTCAGAGCACGTACGGCGCCGACGTCGATTGGCGGGTGCCGGGAAAGGACCGTCTCGGACGCCCGCACACGCCAAACACCGTCCGCTCGCTTGCGCGCCATCTCTATGCCGAGAACTTCGCCATCCTTTTTTATCTGTCGGGCGACTCGAATGCGGTCCGGTTCCAAATGGATCACCTGAGGGACTTCGTGGACGACTACGAGGCCGGAAGGACGGAGACCGGAGGAAACGATGTCTTTGAGCGGTTCTACGCGGGCCACCGGATCCGGAACCTCATGATGTTCCACCAGTTGATGCTGGCGTCCGACGCGATGTCGGCGGAAGAGCATCTCTATCTGGTCCGCACGTTCCTGCTGCACGGCGCGAGGGTCATTGACGGATGCCGCAAGTTCAATTGGGGGAACCACCAGCTTGTGGGGCTGTGTGCGTTGTTCGAGATGACCCTGATGTATCCCGAGTTTCCCGTGATGCGCGAATGGAATCGGCACGCGACAGCGCTGATGCTCGAGCACTTGGAGAAAGAAGTGAAATCGGATGGCTTCCAGTTCGAGCGCGCGTCGCATTACTTCAAGCTTGACATCCTCAACTACTTCCGTGCGTTCCGTTTGGCAGAGCTCAACGGCGTGGAGATCCCCGCGTGGGCGACCGGGCGGTTCCGCCGCATGTTCCACGCCGTTCTGGCCGTTCTGCAGCCCGACGGGTCGATGCCGCCGTTGCAGGACGCGCAGGATACCTACATCGGCAATCAGAACCTTGAAGAAGCCCGCGAGCGGCTCCGATCGTCGGAGACCGCCAATTCGGCTGAGTTGGTCGATCCGGCCGAAGGGCCCTTCATGGCCCTTGGCGCATACCTGTTTCGCGACCCCGCGTTGAAGGCCTTCGGTTCTCGCGACCTGCATGCAGCGTTCTTCTGGTTCCTGCCCGAGGACGCGCCCGAAGTGTATCGTTCATTGTCAACCGAAGCACCGACGTTCACATCGGTGGCTCTGCGGGAGACGGGCTATTACGTCATGCGCAGCGGCTGGGACGCGAATGCGTCGTACCTGATCGTCGACGGCGGACGGGCGGTCGAGAAGCCGGACCACACGCATGGCGGCGTCCTGGGGCTCATCGCGTACGCCGACGGAGTATCGGTCCTTCCGAACTACCGCGTGCAGTACTCCAGCCCGTCCTACCCTTTCCTCAAGAACTCGTGGGCCAAGAACGTTGCGCTTGTCGACAGCATCGTACAGGGCCGCGGCTGGATCCCAAATGCGGCGCGAACGGGGTTCGGCAGATGGTCGTGGCTCCCGACGCCGACCGTCACGCAATGGATGAACGGCGTCGAGGTGGATGTCTTTGCAGCGATGCACGACGGGTTCGACACGATCGGCGTCCAATACCGCCGGCATATCGTCTTCCTCAAGCCGTACGGCTGGGTGGTCGAAGACCGGTTCACCGGCTCCCGCGTTGCGCGACGGGCGCAACAGGTCTGGCAAGGCACGTTCACGCAGGCGCATGCCGGGCATCTCCGGTCGAAGCATCTGGACATCTATCAGGCCTCGGCGCGAGGATTGACGGTGCTGGCTGGCGGGGGAGAGGGGACGGACGCGCGCGTATTCCAGTCGCGTACGGCAAAGGAATATCGATTCGTCACGGCGCTGATCCCTGCCGTCAAAGGCTCGCCTCGTCCGGTCGCGGTCTCCGGCCAGACCTCCGCGGGTGTCCGCATTGTACGATCGGATACGATGGATATCGTTGCGTTTGACGGAGCGGGAACCATGCAGGCCGACGGATTTTCCTTCGGCGGGGAGGCGGTCGTTCTACGGTCGGTGAAGCGGCAACCCGTCATGGCGGCGCTTTCAAAGGTTCATCGGTTCCAGTGGGGGTCACTCCGATTCATGTGCGATGAGTCCGTTTCGGTCGAACTTCGACGCGACAACGATGGCCGGTGGTTCGGTACCGTCGCCGGAGACCGACCGGTCACGTTGACGTTCACCCGCGCGGGGGGCCGCTCCACGGTCGTCCGCACCGATCCCGATCAATCATTCTCCGTAAGGTGGTGACATGAAGATCACGGTCCATCGGTTGTTGGCGGCCATCGCGTTGTTCGGCGGGCCGATCCTGGCGCAAGAGGGTGGCAAGATCTCGGGCCATGTGCGCGACAAGGCGACCAAGGAGCCGCTGATCGGCGCGAATGTCGTCGTCAAGGGCACGCGCTTGGGAGCGGCGACGAACCAGGACGGCGAATACTTCATCCTGAACGTGCCGCCAGGATCGCACGAGCTATCGGCGAGTTACCTGGGCTACCAGACAACGACGCAACGAGGCGTCATTGTCAACATCAATCGTACCACGACAGCGGACTTCTCACTGAGCGAGACCGCAGTCGAGGCCGACGAAATGGTGGTCATGGCTCAGCGACCGGAGGTGGAAAAGGAGAAGACCTCGACCAGCGACATCGTCCGGTCGGAGGAGGTGTTGGCGGTTCCGGGCATTCGGGACCTGACGAGCGTCTTGTCGCTGTCCAGCGATGTGAGCGAGAGCCATTTCCGAGGCGGACGCGAGGGCGAGGAGCTCTACAATCTGCAGGGAATGGGCATCGTGAATCCGCTTTCGAATGCCACATCGTTCGCCCCGATCGTGAGCGCCCTCGAGGAAGTGGAGATCATCACCAGCGGCTTCAGTGCGCAGTATGGCAACGCGCAATCGGGGGTTGTGAACATCTCGATGAAAGAGGGACGGAGCGACAAGTGGACGGCCCGAGCCGAAGCGCGCATGCGGGCGCCCGGCCGGAAGCACTTTGGCCCGAGCGTGTGGGACCCCTCGGCCAATCCGTATCTGGCGATCCTCAACTCGCCCATCATCTGGAGCTCGGTCGACTCGAACAGCACGAATCAGAACAGCAAGTACTACAATTCGATCGGCAATGGATTCGACAGCCGGTACGGCAGCGACAGCACGACCCTCGGACAGATCGCCTACCTCTACTGGGCGAAGCAAAGCAAGCGGGACATGGGCGAGAGCTACGACAATCTCGTCGACTACTCGCTCGACGCCACGATGGGAGGTCCCTTGTCGGACAATAGCCGGGCGTTCCTGGCCTTTCACAGCGAAAACACCTGGCCGATGTTGCCGACGCCGGAACCGGAGACCAAGAAGCAGTTCATGGGTAACCTCGTCCACGACCTGGGCGACGGCATGACGATCAGGCTGAGCGGGGCCTATACGAATGAGCGCGAGTTTGTCTTCCGTTCGACGTCGACGACCGGGTTTTACGCGTGGATCTGGGACCGGACGCTGGGAACGACTCGCGGGGTGACGGACAACTACCAAGTCGGAGCGCGGTTCACGTACGCGCAGAGCGCGGCGACCTTCTACGAGGTGAAGCTGAATACGCTGAGGACGAATTTTTTGGGCGGAACACCGGTCATGTCACCCGAGATCTACTACGGCGATTGGAGCAAGACCTGGTCGATCCCGTACAGCAGCACGCCCGACAACTTCAGCTACGCCAACATCGATGACGACTTCCGGGATGAGCGTTCGCGCACGATCTCGTTCGACGCCTCGATGACGAGCCAGGTGACGAATGCCCATATGCTTCTGGCCGGCATGCAGGCGAACTGGTATGCCCTTGACGTTAACAACACGCTTTCGCTGAAGTCATCAAACGGTCAGCGGTTCGAGCGATACGCGGCAAAGCCGATGGAATTCGCCGTGTATGTGCAGGACAAGATGGAGTTCGAAGGCATGATCGCGAACATCGGTCTGCGGTTCGACTACTACAACCAGAAGATCTTCTCTTACACGAATCAGTACAACCCGTATCGGTTCGTTGATACAAACGGCGTGGAGGTCGACGACAAATCGCTGGCCGACAAAGAGCCGGCTCCGGCGCTGGCACGACTCCAGCCGCGTCTCGGCATCTCGTTCCCGGTGTCGGAGACGATGGTCTTCCACGTCAACTATGGGTCATTCGTCCAACGGCCGCCGTTCAGCCAGACGGTCTTCTCGCAGGAGCCGAACCGGGGGTTCAAGGACATGATCCTCGGCAATCCGCGTCTGCAGCCACAGGTGACGAACAGCTATGACATTGGCTTGACGCAGGGTTTGGGGGGCGGGTTCCGGATTGACGTCAGCGGCTACTACAAGGATGTGCGCAATCTCATTCAGCAGGCGTTCTACTATGACGGCCAAGGTTTCGGCTACTCGACGTTCGTCAACCGCGACTACGCCGATATCCGTGGCTTTCGCGTGAGCTTTGCCCGCCGTCAAGGCATGCTGACGGGCACAATCAATTACACGTACGGCGTGGCCACAGGCAAGAATGCTACACCGTTCAATGAATCGCCAAAATTCTACAAGGACGGGACGGCGGAACTGCCGACCGCCAAGGATGTCCTGCTTGACTTCGACCGCACGCACAACGTCGTGGGAAGCTTTGTCATGAGTTTTGACCGCGACGACCTGTGGTGGGAGCCGTCTGTCCTCGACGGTACGCCGTTCACGGGCATCACCCTTTCGGCAACGGCTTTCTACCGGAGCGGCCGTCCCTACACCTACGACATGACAGGGGGCGGCGCGTTGTTCAACAAGCGCTCACCGGACGAAGCGAACATGAATATGAAGATCACGAAAGAGTTCGAGCGGTTCGGTGGAGTTCGGGCCTCGGTGTTCCTCGAGATCTTCAACGTCTTCAACAGCATGATCTACAACTACAATGCCATTTTCCGAAAGACGCGAAACACGGCGACAGGCACATTCGAGGAGAATCGCAACCTCGACCTCTACGAAACAGACCGGGCAGCCATGACCTACTACGAGGACCCGAACCATCCCGGCTTTCTGGTGGACCAGACGTTCCTGCTCTACAGTAACTCGCCCCGCAGCTTCCAGTTCGGCATCGTTCTCAACTTCTGACGCGAGACAACCACCATGAATCGCAGCACGATCCTCTTTCTGACGGTGCTCGTCGCCACGAGCGAAGCTCTCGCGCAGGGACGAAAACATGCCGTGCATCAGCGTGGCATGCTCCATCAGACCGTGTATAACACGGGCGAGCTTGGGCGGAGCTACGACCAGGGGACGGCGGGCATTACACCCGGACTTCCGTCATTCGAATGGCCCGCTCGGTCTGCCATCACCGTCGACTCGAAACCGTACACGGGTCAACACAACTCATTTGGAGGCGGCGTTCAGATCGCAGTGAGCCGTCGCGACACGACCCGGATGTATGCCTATTGCGGTGCGGTCTCCGGTTTGCCGGTGGCAGGCACGTACAGCTTTCCGCTCGACCTGGCGCGCACAGAGAACTACCCCTTGCGCCCGGACGGCAGCGTGAATCCATTGTACGATCCGAACGAGGCGGAAGAGATCATCGTCTCGAAATGGGCCACGCCGATGGGCTTGACCGTCACGAGAACAAGCCGGGCGTGGAGCCATCCGGATTACGACGACTTCATCATCTACGAGTACGAGTTCGAAAACACGGGCGATCATGACGGTCTGGCGGCGACCCCTGGCCGGACGGACACGCTCCGCGACGTCTACATCAGTTTCGCGTACGGACTCGCTCCCGGCAAGACAGGTCATGAGCGCCAATTCAACCGCTGGAGTGGAGGCGACTTCCAGCAGGTCGACGTCTACGCACGCTGGGACCGTCGTCGATGGCTTAGTTACGCCTCCGACCGATTTGGCAAGCCCGACCCGCAGTACTTTGCCGAGTGGGCCTCGACGGGCAAGAATGGAGGGGGTCTCCAGGCACCACAGGCGGTCGGCTTCGTTCAGCTCTATTTCGACACGACGCACCTGTCGACCAAAGGCCAGACGGCGCTCATCATCGATGCCTCCGACACGGCGAACGTCTGGGATGCGAACGGCCATATCAAGCAGCCGTTCCTGAACCGGCTGGAGACGTCGCTTCTCTCCGAGGCAAAGTACCGGGTGAACATGGACATCGCGCTCGTGCGCAAGAACTCTCCCTACCGCTCGCTCGCGAATTTCGGTCCGGACTGGATCGGTCGGGGTTCGTTCAACGTGCGGCAGAGCTGGTACTTCGGCGTCGGGAAGATGATGATCTATGGTCCCTACCGGGTACTCCCGGGAGAAAAGTTGCGCTTTGCGTTAGCGGAAGTGGCGGGCTACGGTCCGGCACGCTATGAGGAAACGCAGGCGGGCGTAGTGGATGAGGGAGGAAGTTGCGGCCAGATCTGCGGCGAAAGTGCAACGACGCAGGCGTTCTTTCCGGTGTGGAACTACCGCGACACGATCGTTTACGGCCTCGATAACCGGACGTTTGGGTCCAAGTATCTGTCGACCTATCCATTGCCGGAGTATGTGAACTCCAACGTCGTCACCGTGCGAGACGTCGCCGACCGGGCGATCGAGGCCTACACGGGTCGTCCGCTCGTGGATTATGATTCGACGCAGTACTGGCCTGAGCAGGCTCCGGACCGGGGTGTGTACCACTTGCCGATCTCCGTACCGGCGCCGGTGGTTCGCATTGAGAACACCGATCGGGCGACGAACCGTATCCTGTGGGAGGATCATGCCGAAAGCTTCAACGCGTCGCGCCTCCAAGCGCCGTTCAGCCACTACGAGCTCTACAAAGCCACACATCCGCTGGGGCCTTGGACGAAGCTTGACAGCATCGGTATAGCGGACCCTCGGTATTTCAACAACGGGACCTATGCTGTCATTGACCCCGGCACGCGCGTGGGCGAGGCGTACTACTACTCGGTCCTCTCCGTCGACGCTTCGGGCCGGAAGAGCGGGCGAACGAACATCTCACTGCACCAAACGCAGCTGGGCGGCACCGACAAATTGGAGACGGTGTATGCGGTTCCGAATCCGTTCATCGTCCAATCGGGCTTCTCGGGAGCCGGAGAGCCGCAGAACAAGGTGGGTTTCTACAATCTGCCGAAGCAGTGCACGATCCGGATCCTGTCGTACAGCGGCCAGCTTGTGGAGACGATCGTGCATGACAGCGGCGACTACTCCGCCGAGTACTTCCAGGTAACACGCAACAACCAGCTCATCGCATCGGGCGTCTATTTCTTCGTCGTTGAAACGCCGGACGGCAAGCGGACCCACGGCTCCTTCGTGATCATCAAGTAGGCCACCGCCATGAAAATGACCATTGCTTCCATTGTTGCCGGTCTGATCCTTCTGTGCGCTCCGGCCGCCGTCGCCCAGAAAGTGGGGACGAGTTCGCTGCAGTTTCTCAAGGTCATGCCCGATGCCCGCGGTACGGCGATGGGTGACGCACTGGCGTCCGTCGCATCGGGCGCGAATGCGGTGTTCTGGAATCCTGCCGGCATTGCGCATGCCGAGGCCATCGAGGTCACCGGCACGACCACCAAGTGGTTGTTCGACGCCCGACAGCATGCCGTCGCCGCCGCGATCCCCCTCGACAATTGGGGAACGGTCGCCGTCCAATTCCAGTACGTCGACTACGGAACGATGCTGGTGACGCGTGCGGACCGGCTGGAATTCGTCGGCACGGGCTCGAACGTTCGGTACAATCCCGGCCTGACAGGCGAAACGTTCGATCCCGCCACACTGCTCATCGGCGTGACGTATGCAAAGAAGATGACGGACAAATTCTCGACGGGTGTGACGGTCAAGCTTATCAATGAATCGCTTTGGAGCAGCTCCACCTGGACCTATACCACGATCAGCGGAGGCATGGAGACGGTCAACACCTACGCACGGCTCGTCTTGTTCGACTTCGGATTGCAGTACAACACCGGGTACCGCACGGTCAAAGTGAGCGCATCCGTCCAGAATTTCGGAGCACAGGTGAAGTTTGCAAAGGAGGGATTCCCCGCACCGCTGGCTTTCCGCATCGGAACGGCGGCGGACATTGTCGGCGCGAATGCCCTGCTGGCGGAGTCCGAGGACAATCGCATCACACTGGCCTACGACCTCTTCCAGCCGAACGACTACAAACAGCAGATGCACCTGGGAATGGAGTACGGGTTCTCCGATGCGATCTTCCTCAGGGCAGGTTATAAGTTCTACTATGACAATGACGGCCTGACTGCAGGCGCCGGTGTCCGTCAAACGGTCGCGGGATTCCCACTGTCGCTGGACTACAGCTACGGCTCGATGGGCGAATACCTGCCGGCCGTGCACCGCATCGGCTTAGGAGTACAATTGCCATGAATCGACGACAGCGATGGGGTACCGCCAAGGTGGTCTTCTCGAAGACGATCCGCGCAATGCTCGCGACGATCACAATGCTTGGAACGCCGGCGCTGATGTTGTCGCAGGGCGCGGGAGCTCCGCTGACATTGCAGGGACTGGACCAATCGACGCTGGGCGATGTCCGCGGCCGCGGCATGGGTGGAGCCGTTCTGGCTTCGACACAGTCGGCGAATGCCGTCTTCACGAATCCTGCGCTCCTAACCCGGATCGACCGCCTCGAAGTACGCATGGCCGGAACGGGCGTCGCCACGATCCAGCGGCAATCGCAGGAATGGACCCCCAACCGTCTCTACGCGGGCTTCAGCATTCTCATGGAGGACAAGTGGGAGGGCATCAAGGACCCGCTTGTGCGGCAGATACTGACCAATCCGATCACCTCCCTGCCGGAAACCACGTGGGTTCCGCCGGCAAGTCCGTACGAGCGACTGCAGAAGCCGTATGACGACCTCGGTCCCAATTGGTCACGCACCTTCACCAAGGGTGCTCCGCTGACGTTCGCCGCGGCCATGCCGTTCGAGCTCATGGAGATGACGTTCGTGGCGGGGATCGGCGCCGGGGAAGCATACGATCTGACGCACTACTTCCAGAACAACAATGTTCTCGACCCGATGATCGGGTCATTCCGGCCGTCGCCGATCCCGATGGTGGCCACCGGCGACACAGCGTATGTCCAATGGTATCAGCACACGCGCAAGCGGCTCGGGTCGGTATCGACCATGAACCCTGCGCTGGCGCTCAAGCACGGATCGCTCAGTGTCGGCGTGACGGCGACCATCCTGTTCGGTTCGTCGGACGACTACGAATTCCGGCTCGACCGGGGCGTGCTGAACTTCATCAACAATGCTTTCAAGGTCGACCCGGTGCGGTACGCGGTGACGCACCTCGGCACGTCAAACTACTCCGGCGCCAGCGCGACGCTCGGCCTGCTCTGGGAAAACCCGCGCTACGCCCTGGGCCTCACCGCGGCGCTGCCGCTCACGATCACCCGCTCATTTGAACGGACGGTGACGATCGACACATCGTTGGCGGTCACGAGCCGCAAGGAGTCGGGTGAGGAGTCGCTGAAACTGCCGCTGCGGGTGGGGGGCGGCGTGATCTTGACCCCGACGGACCGCTGGACGGTGAGCTTCGACTATGTCATGACTGGCTTCGCGCGCTCCGAGCAGACCAGGGCGGATGGTACGACGACCTCATCGTGGGTGGGTTCGGCAAATTACCGGATGGGCGTGGAATACCTGGCATGGGACCTCCTGTCCATCCGCGCCGGGTACCGACAAGACACGCAGCCGTTCGCCATGGTCGGGTCGGCCATCCTCGACGAGCCTGTGAGGTCATCGGTGACGACGTTCGGCTTGGGAACGCAGCTCTTGGGATTCCTGGTCGACGCGGCCTACGAGTACACGGCGCTGAAGTACCAGGACATGTGGCAATCGAATGTGAATTACAACCTGACGGAGCACCATCGGTTCTTGGTGGAGGTGGGGTATCGGTTCTGAAGGGTTTCGCGCCGCGGACGCGGCGGGTGCGGTGACCGCAGAGAGAATAGATTACGGCGACGAATTGGACCGGCTACCTGAGCCCATTAACGATTCGTGTGATTCCGTCGCGCAACAGGGGAACGTTGAAATTGACAAGCAGGCCCAGCCGTAACCCGGTGAGTCGGAGATAGTTCAGAAGTTGCTTCTTGTGCACGGGCAGAATCGTCTCGACGGATTTCAGTTCGATCACAACAAGCTCACACACGATCATATCTGCGCGAAATCCAATTCCAAGATCCTTTCCCTTGAAGTTGACTGGGATCTCGACTTGGCGCCGCAAACTGATCTGGCGGGTTGAAAGTTCATGGGCAACCGCTTTTTCGTATACAGACTCAAGCAGGCCAGGACCAAGCACTCGATGAAGGGTGAAGCAGGCGTCAAGGATTTTTGTTGCAGCCTCATTCTCATGCATATCGACCCCTCGAGGTGAGCGCCCACAGTCTACAATTTGCAGCGACCTTGTGCAAGCCTGGGCGTTCCGTCTATCACTCAAACGCTGCGTTCGCCGCTACCGTCGCGTGCGCTGCGCAAAATGACCAAGGAAGGAAATCCGATGGTTGGATTGAACGGTAAGACCGCTCTCGTCTCCGGCGGAGCTCGCGACATCGGGCGCGCGGTTTCGATCAAGCTCGCGTCGCTCGGCGCATCCGTGGCGTTCAGTTACTATGAAAGCAAAGAACAGGGAGACGAAACGCTCGCCGCCATCACGAAAGCCGGTGGGAGGGGGGCAGCATTCTTCTGCGACATCACGAAAGAGGAAAGCATCAAGGCCTTCGTCGAAGGAGCACAGAAAGCGTTCAGCGGTCCGATCCACATTCTCGTCAACGTGGCCGGCGGGCTTGTCGGCCGCAAGACGATGGGCGAGATGGACGTGGCCTTCTGGGACCTGCTGTTTGCGCTGAACACGCGAAGCACGTTCCTCGTGACAAAGCACGCTCTTCCGGCCATGGCCGATGGCGGCTCGATCGTGAACTTTGCCTCGCAGGCGGCGCGCGACGGTGGCGGCCCAGGTGCCATCGCCTACGCCTCGTCAAAGGGAGCCGTGCTGACGATGACGCGCGGACTGGCCAAAGAGCTCGGTCCTCGAAAGATCCGGGTCAACGCGGTGTCGCCAGGCATGATCGCGACGACGTTCCACGACACCTTTACAAAGCCCGAGGTGCGTCAACGCGTTGCGTCGATGACGCCACTCGGCCGCGAAGGGAACGCCTCGGAGGTTGCGGATCTCGTGGCCTACCTTGCGGGCGAGGAGTCCTCGTTCATCAACGGCGAGGCGATCGATATCAATGGCGGGATCTTCTTCTCGTGATGAGAAACATGACACAGAGGCCCACAGAGGAGAAACGGAGTTCCACAGAGAAGAGCGTGGACATGTTTAGCAAACCTCTGTGGGTGTCTGTCTGTTCTCTGTGGAACGCTGTGTCCCGCTTTTTCTTGAAGAAAAGCATGGCACAGAGATCCACAGAGGAGCAACGAAGTTCCACGGAGAAAAGCATGAACAAGCATCACAAACCTCTGTGGGTCTCTGTCTATTCTCTGTGGAACTCTGCGTCCCGCTTTCTGCCTCGTACGGGCGGGTTCCGGGTGCCAGCGTTGATCGTGGCGATGATGACGGGTGTGGTCGCCCAAAGCTCCCATCCCTCCCTCATGCTCACGGCAACGGAGGCGAAGGCGATCAAGAGAGCGTTGGGCAGCACGCCGCTGCTCGATACGGCCTTCCAGCGCTCGGTGCGCATCGTGGAGGCGGCCGTATCGAGGCCGATCCGTGTGCCGAAGCCGGCAGATGCCAGCGGACCGGTACACCAGCGGCACAAGGAGAACTATCTCGAGATGCAACAGGCCGGCGTGCTCTTCGCGATCACCGGAGACGAACGCTACGCCCGTTTTGTACGCGACATGCTGTTAGCCTACGCGGAGTTGTGGCCGACCCTGCCGAAACATCCGCAAGCCGGGGGTGAGTCGTACGGACGGCTGTTCTGGCAGTCGCTGAACGAGACGGTCTGGCTCGTGCATGCTACGCAAGCATACGACGGTGTACACTCATGGTTATCGAGCGCGGATCGCACGACGATCGAAGGACGCCTGATCCGACCGATGGCGCAATACTTTGTCGCCGAGCATGCGTCGGTCGTCGATCGCATCCATAATCACGGTGCGTGGATGGCCGCCGCGGTCGGCATGGCAGGATATGTTCTGGGCGACACGACCTTGTCGAACCAAGCCCTCTACGGTACGAGACTGGACCGCCAAGGCGGATACTTGGCACAGTTGGATCAACTCTTCTCACCCGACGGCTACTACACGGAGGGGGCTTACTACGCGCGCTATGCACTCATGCCGTTCGTCGGGTTCGCTCAGGTCATCGAGAACAACCAGCCGTCGCTCGGGATCTTCTCGTATCGAGACAGCATCATCCGTAAGGCAGTGAACGCCACACTTCAGCTCACGTACACTGACGGCGCGTTTCTCCCGATCAACGACGCGATGAAGGAGAAGACCTTCCTTTCGCCGGAGCTCATCCTGGCGACCAACACGGTCTATCGCCAGTATCGCGCCGACACCGGACTGTTCTGGGTGGCACGGCAGCATGGAGAAGTGCTTCTGAACGGTGCCGGACTGGCGGTGGCGGAAGCGCTCCGCGACGCGGAGGCCGTCACGCCATTTCCGTACGCAAGTATCGAACTTCGCGACGGCGGAGACGGAACGCGGGGCGGGGTGGGAATACTGCGGGCCGGAATGATGGAGGATCAGTCGCTCCTTCTGATGAAGTACACGTCGCACGGGCTGTCGCACGGGCATTTCGACAAACTCGGAATCCTGTATTATGACCAAGGACGCGAGATCCTGCAGGACTACGGCGCGGCAAGGTTTGTGAACGTCGAGACGAAGTACGGCGGTCGGTATCTGCCCGAGAACCGGACATGGGCGAAGCAGACCGTGGCCCACAATACCGTTGTTGTGGACGAGCGGTCGCAGTTCGACGGCAAGGAGAGTGTGTCGGAGCAGTACCACGGCGTGCGGCACTTCTTTTACGCGAACGATCCGGCGCTTCAGTCGATGAGTGCGACCGTGTCGGATGTAACTTTGGGCGTCCGGATGCAACGAACGCTGCTTATGATCTCCGATGCACGGTTTGCCAAACCACTGGTGGTTGATATCATCCGGGTGAACGGCGAGCGCGATCACCAGGTTGACCTGCCCTTCTACTATTTCGGGCAGATCGTGAACACGAACGTGAAGTACACGGCGCATGAAGCGAGGCGTGAGGCGCTGGGAGTAACGAACGGATACCAACATCTCTGGGTGGAGGCGGACGGACGCGCCAGCGGGCCGGCACAGGTCACCCTGCTCAACGGACGCCGTTACTATACGCTGACGACGGCAGCTGACAGCGGTACACACGTCTATTTCACGCGCATCGGAGCGAACGATCCCAACTTCAACCTCCGAAATGAGCCGGGTCTGCTCTTTCGTCGTCGGGCGAAGGAGACGGTGTTCGCCACCACGCTTGAGCCGCATGGGATCTTCGACCCGGTCAAAGAATTCTCAGTCGGCCTGCACCCGACGATCAGCGCCGTGCATGTCGTGGCCTCCAATGATGCTGGAACGATCGTGGATCTGACAGGGCGGGAAGGATTCCATTGGACGGTGATGGTGACGAACCGTCGTTCGGATCCTAGCGCAGAACACGAGATAAAGGTGGATAAGGCGACGTATCGGTGGAAGGGAGACGTGGAGGTGGAAAAGGGCGGGAGATAGTTGCGATTTGTGGGTTGCGTGTTACGCGATCCGAGTCCCGAGTCCCGAGTCCCGAGTCCCGAGATCCATAACCCGCGTTCGAAGCTAACGTTCACCGTTCACTGTTCACTGTTCACTGTTCACCGTTCTCCGACTTCTAAATAAGAGATTCTCCAATGAAGATCGATACAACAGATGTCTTCGTCTTCGGCAACGACGTTCCCTGGGAGACGGTGGGAGAAGGGGTGCGGAGGAGGATCCTGGGATACGACGAACAACTCATGCTGGTCTACGTCGAGTTCAACAAGGGCTCGATCGGGCCGCTGCATCAGCATCCGCATCGACAGGTGACGTACATCGAGTCGGGTTCGTTCGAAGTGACGATCGGTGATCGGAAGATGGTCCAGCGAGGCGGAGACTGCTATGTGATACCTCCGAACGTCGTTCACGGAGTCGTGGCGCTGGAGGACAGCAAACTCGTTGACGTCTTTACGCCCGTGCGGGAAGATATTTTGGCAGCGAGAAAGGCGTGAGGAATTCGACCGCAAGTAAGCAGTAAGCAGGTACCGTCAGGCTGTTGACAGGTTGAGGTCGGACGACCAGATCCAATGCTCTTTGCCTTTGGATCTCTGCCTGCCTGGTCCGGAGTGATCCTGCCTACTGCCTACTCTCAGTGAAAGATCTCTGATGTTCGTTCTCGGATTTCCAAGGAATCTATGAAACTCGTCAAAGGCCTCCGCTGGTACATCATCACCCTTATCGCCATTGCGACGGTCATCAACTATATCGACCGGAACGCCCTGGCCGTCATGTGGCCGGATATCTCGAAGGACGTCGGCCTCACCAAAGATGAGTATGCCGCGATCATTTCATTCTTCATGGTGTCCTACGCTCTGGGGCAGAGCCTGTCGGGGCGGCTCATCGACAAGATCGGGACTCGGCTGGGATTCGTCGTTACCATCTTTGTGTGGTCGGTCTCGTGCATGATGCACGGACTCGGGCGCAGTCTGGCGACGTTCGGATTCTTCCGTGCGATGCTCGGTTTAAGCGAGGCGGGCAACTGGCCGGGGGCAACGAAGGCGAACGCGGAATGGTTTCCCATCAAGGAACGAGCGCTTGCGCAGGGGATCTTCAATGCGGGCGCGTCGATCGGGGCGGTGATCTCGGCGCCGCTGGTGGCGTTCTTATATCTGCTCGTTGGCTGGAAGGCGACGTTCTTCCTGATCGGACTCCTGGGCATCGTCTGGATCATTCCGTGGTGGTTCATCAATCGCGCGGCTCCGGACGGACACCCGTGGCTGACGTCGGAAGAAAAGGAGCACATCCTCTCGGGTCAGAAGGTGGCGACGGATGCCACGACGGACGAGCGCGTACTGTCGTGGGGTGAACTGCTTTCCTACAAAGAAAGCTGGTCGGTGATCTTATCGCGATTCTTTCTCGACCCGGTCTGGTGGCTGTTCGTCAACTGGCTGCCGATCTACCTGGCCGAAGTGTTCGGGTTCGACATCAAACAGATCGGGATCTTCGCGTGGGTACCGTATGTCGGGGCGGCTGCGGGGAGCCTGCTGGGAGGGTGGTATTCTGGTCATTTGATCAATTGCGGCTGGGCGGTGGGCAAGGCGCGAAAGTGGGCGATCCTTCTGGGCGGCATCATTTCGTTCCCGGCACTGATTGCGACCGCGTACGCGGCCGATCCGGTAGCCGCGGTTCTTCTCATCGCTGTGATCCTGTTCGGATTCCAAGTGTCGATCAACAACATCCAAACACTCCCGAGCGACCTCTTCTCGGGCAAATCGGTCGGTTCGCTGGCAGGATTGGGCGGAACGAGCGCGGTCGCCGGCGTGCTCATCAGCACATGGGTCGTGCCGGCCATCTCGCAACAAGGCTATCTGCTCGTCTTCCTACTGGCGGCGGCGTTGGTGCCGTTGGCAGTCGGGTCGGTGTTTCTGCTGGCGGGCAAGGTGGAGCGCGTGAGAGTGAAGTGAGAGGTCAGAAGTCACAAGCCGAGTCCCGAGTCCCGAGTCCCGAGTCCCGAGTCCCGAGTCCCGAATCCCGAATCCCGA
>CAZOMY010000011.1:63355-80740 GCA_964581115.1 uncultured Ignavibacteriaceae bacterium
TCCCGAGTCCCGAGTCCCGAATCCCGAATCCCGAGTCCCGAATCCCGAGTCCCGAGTCCCGATAACCGATCCCCATTCACCATTCTCCCATGATTCCATTCGATCTCTCCGGAATGTCTGCTATTGTCACCGGCGCCAGTACAGGGCTGGGGGCGGCCATGACATTAGCGTTAGCCGATGCTGGTGCAGAAGTCCTTCTTGTCGACCGTCGCGAACAGAGCGAGACGGTGCAACACCTGCGCGAGCACGGCAAGACGGCGCACACACTTCAGGCCGACCTGCTGGATCCGGCATCTCCACAGCGTATCGTCGATGCCGCGATCAAAGAGTTCGGAAAGGTGGACATTCTGGTCAACAACGCCGGGATCATCCGCCGCACTCCGGCGCTCGAGTTCAACGAAAAGGATTGGGACGAAGTGATGACCGTGAACAGCCGGGCGGTCTTCTTCCTGTCGCAGGCGGCCGGACGCGACATGGTCAAGAGACGGTACGGCAAGATCATCAACGTGGCGTCGCTCCTGTCGTTCCAAGGCGGCATCACGGTGCCTTCGTATTCCGCCAGCAAGGGGGCGGTCGCGCAGATCACAAAGGCACTGGCGAATGAATGGGCATCGCTGGGGATCAATGTGAACGCCATTGCGCCGGGGTACATGGTGACGAACAACACAGAGCAACTCCGAGCGAACGAGACGCGCTACCGGCAGATCACCGAGCGTATTCCGGCAGGTCGATGGGGCCAACCTGAGGACCTGGGAGGCGCGGCGGTCTTCTTGGCCTCGCGCGCCTCGGACTACGTGAACGGTCACGTCCTGGTCGTGGATGGCGGTTGGATGGCGCGTTAAAGCCGGATGGCGCATGAAGAACGAGGGTGTGGAGTAATGGAGTAAAGGAGTTCTGAGCGGAAGACGGCCGAGGGATTTCAACACACGCGCGCTGTTGGTGCACAGGCGTTCGTCCCAGGAAACCAGGAGGTGCCCTCCTTGTCAAGGAGGGTTAGGGCTTGCCACGTTTAGGGGACTCGCCTAGCACGTGGGTGGTCGAGGAGACAAACGGCATTGGGGCGGAGGCAACCGAAGAAGATCAACTCAAGTAATCGTTCATGTATAATCCACTCTCATCAATCATCACCGTGGCCGCTACCATGCGGTCACCTCACACTCATTCTTCATCAGGAGAATTCATATGAAAGCTGCGTATCGCTTTCTGGTTCTTGCGCTGGGTATGATCCTGTGTGCAGCCTTGGCGCAAGCGCAGGTGGCGGGAGACCTGCAATCAAAGGCCAGCGGCAATTGGGGCGTAACGTCGACGTGGCAGATCTTCAATGGAACCGAGTGGGTGGATTCGACCGGCTTCACCCCTGGGGCCACCCGAAGCGTCTTCATCCGCAATTCACACATCGTGACGCTCGAATCTTCGGGTAAGAATTTCTACAACATGACCATCGACGCTGGTGGCCAATTGATCAGCGGAACGAGCATTCCAACTGGCTCTCCGGAGTATGTTCGCGCGAACGGACCCTCCGTGATCATCAATGGTACGTTTGGATCCACAGGCACTCCGGAAGACGCCATTGGCCTTGAGATCGTCGGGACAGACCGAACTCTCACCATCACGGGGTCAGGAACGTTCAAACCGACCCGGTTCCGGCCGTACACGGGCGCTGCAAGAGATACCATCATCTTCGACATCAACAGCACGTTTACGTACAGCGGAACCTCTGGAACAGGCGGAGTTGCACTTTATGTTTCGAACAACACGAATGACGATATCACATTCATTGTGAACTCTGGCAAGACCGTCTCATTCCAAGACTACGCAAACATCAGTCTCGGAAGCAGCAATAACAGCGCTTACGCCGTCAATGCGACATTTCACATCTACGGTACGCTCGATCTCTCGGCCACCAACAACCAAATAACAGTACGGGCGTCAACCGGCAAGACCGCCACACTGAACGTCCACTCGGGCGGAGTGATAAACCTCGGCAGGAACTTCTCGCCATCGACAGTTGCGGATGGCGGAACGACGACCATCATTGTGGATGGCACGTTCAACACGGGCGTTGCCGGTGGCGGTACGGCGGACTTTTCGAACCCGTCGTCCGTGATTACGGGAAGCGGTACGTTCTCCGTTTCGGCCGGCTCGACGCTGAACATCGGTCATGCCGATGGACTGAATGCAACAACAGGTCCGATTCGCACATCAACGCGCACCTTCAGCACGGGGGCCAACTACACCTATTCCGGCACGGCGGCGCAGGTCACGGGAGCCGACCTACCGGCCACCGTCAACAACCTGACGCTGAACAATGCCTCCGGCCTGACGCTCACGAATCACCTCGCGGCGAATGGAACGGTCACGTTGACGGCCGGGGATCTGTCTCTGAATGGAAAGACGCTGGCACTCGGGACGACAGGTTCGCTGAGCGAATCAGGCGGCAACACCGTGGGCGGCGCTGGCGAGATCACGGCGACGCGGACCCTTTCGGCACCGTCGGCCGTGAACGTGGCCGGACTCGGCGCGACGATCACCTCCGCAGCCGATCTGGGGAGCACCGCGATCACGCGCGGACACGTAGCACAGTCCGGCAACAGCAACACCGGCATCCTTCGTTTTTATGACATTGCTCCGACCACGAATACTGGGCTGAGTGCAACGGTCGCGTTCTCGTATGACGACTCAGAATTGAACGGCATTCTGGAGACGGATCTCGCTCCGTTCAAGTCGACCGATGGAGGAACGACGTGGAATCTCGTCAGCGGAGCAACCCTTGACAATACGCTGAATACCGTCACGCTCACGGGGTTGGACGGATTCTCGAAGTGGACCCTTGGGAGCACGTCGGCGCCTCTTCCCGTACAGCTCTCCAGCTTCACCGCGGCCGCAGGCCTTCGCGGTACAACGCTGACGTGGAGGACGGCGAGCGAGGTGGACAATGCGGGCTTTGAAGTGGAACGAAGGGGAATTTCGGAAGGTGGAATGCGGAATGCGGAGTATCAGAAGATCGGATTCATCGCCGGTGCGGGGACGAGCACGACGGAACGCTCATACAGGTTTACCGACGCCCCAGCTCCGGGACGTTATGCGTACCGCTTGAGGCAGGTCGACCGGAACGGCGGATCGACGTATTCGGGAGAAGTGGAGGTCGAGATCGGCCTCGCGCCGAAAGCAGTGACGCTCGGCGCGTATCCCAACCCCTTCAATCCGGCGACGACGATCGACTTCACACTCCCGAGTGACGGCCAGGCGACGCTGCGCGTGTTCAACGTCCTCGGACAGGAAGTGGCGACGCTGTTTGCCGGCCAGGCCGCGGCGGGACGCTTGTATCAGGTGCCGTTCGATGCCAGACGCCTGACATCAGGCATCTACGTGGCTCGCCTGGAGTCGGGGAACAACGTGGCGATGACACGGCTGACGGTGATCAAGTAAAGAGACGTTGTCTCACGCAATGGCGCAAAGACGCAACGATACCGTGAAAAGAGAAACGACAGAACAGTCTTTGGTCTTGGCGCCATTGCGTCATTGCGTGACGTCTTTCCTCCGAGCTGGGATTGTGGTGATCCTTGTGTCCGTACCGGCGTTCGGGCAGACCGTCCTGAACGCCGACGGACCGGGGAACACGTACGAACTCATCAACAGCGCCTTCGCCCCCAACGGCGGCGATGTCGTTGAACATCCGGAATGCGTCCATCCCGAGTTCGGCCGCCACATTGCCGAGGTCTGGGATGCCGCGCTCGGGCAATACGTGTTCGAGTTCTACATCCACCGCTGGCCCGACAACGATCGATGCATCGTGTTCGACCGCCAGCGAATGGAGATCAAGACGTACGACGCCTCTCCGGACTCGATGAAGGGCGTGGTGGGGGAGACGATTACGTACCGGTGGAAGTTCCGGCTGGCCGATGGCTTCCGGCCGTCGACGAGCTTCACGCATCTGCACCAGATCAAACCGGTCGGAGGCGACGATGGCGATCCGCTGATCACGCTGACGGCCCGCAAGGCGTCTCCAGATCGGATGGAGCTTCGCCACAACAATGTCACCAATCTGGACATTGAACCGCTATCGTCATTTCTCGGTGTGTGGGTCGAGTGTACGCAGGTGATTACCGTCGGCGCGAACGGTGCATATGCCATGACGGTCAAGCGTGTGAGCGACGGGGCCACGCTCATGTCGTACACCAGCAACAACATCATGACGATCCGGCCGGACAACAGCTTCATTCGTCCTAAGTGGGGCATCTACCGCAGTCTGCTCGATTCGCTGAGCCTGCGCGATGATACGGTGCGGTTCGCAGGATTTGAGGTCCAGGAATCAAGGACGACCATGACGGTCGAAGGAAACGCCGGCGTGTCCGACGGGATCGAAGTAACAGCATATCCGAACCCCTTCAACCCAGAGACGATGATCGAATTCGCGCTCGCGATGGAAGGAGATGCGACGGTCGAAGTGTATGATGCGTCCGGCCGAACCGTGGCGGTGCTATTTCGGGGACGGATGAGTCCACGTGAACGCCACCGAGTGACGTTCGATGGCTCAGGGCTTGCCAGCGGTCCATATCTCGTTCGAGTGGCGGCAGCGGGCCGCGTACGAACGATAAAAGCGACCCTGATGCGATAGATACGGAACGCATTGATCGCGCTCCACACTTGTGCACCCTGCACCAAACAGAAAGCGTCACAATGAACAGCACGCTCAACCACCTCCGTCTCCTCGGCATCATCCCCGTCATCACCATCGATGATGAGAAGAACGCCGTTCCACTGGCCGCCGCGCTGGTTGACGGCGGACTTCCGTGTGCCGAAGTGACGTTCAGAACCTCCGCCGCAGAGGCGTCGATCGCCGCGATGTCGAAGGCGTATCCCGACATGGCGCTTGGGGCCGGAACCGTCCTCACCACGGAACAAGTGGATCGAGCTCTCGGCGCCGGTGCAAAGTACATCGTTGCGCCGGGACTGAATCCGACCGTCGTCGAGCATTGTCAGAAGAAGAACGTAACGGTGACGCCGGGCGTCGCAACGCCGTCCGACGTCGAGCGGGCCTTGTCGCTGGGGCTGGAGGCGGTGAAGTTCTTTCCGGCGGAAGCGGCCGGCGGGGTGGATTTCCTCAAGGCCATCAGCGCTCCGTACAAAGGCCTCAAGTTCATTCCGACCGGCGGTATCGACGAGAAGAACCTGCTGTCGTATCTCCGTCTGCCATCCGTCATGGCCTGCGGAGGGTCGTGGATGGTGAGACACGATCTCATTGCGAGCGGTCAGTTCGACACCATCCGCGATCTCACACGCACGGCGGTGCAGACGATGCTGGGGTTCCGCCTCCGACATGTCGGCATCAATGGTCTCGATGAACCCACGGCCACCGCGGATGCGACCGACTTCGGCAAGCTCATTGGAATGCCGGTCCGCGATGCCGGTGGAGCGTTATTCGTCGGCGTTGAGTTCGAGTTCCTGAAGCGCCAGTTCCTCGGCACACACGGTCATATCGCGATCAGCACGAACTTCATTGACCGGGCGGTGGCGTATTGCGAGCGGCGTGGCTATCGATTCCGTCCGGAGACGCGAAATGAGAAGAATGGGTCGTTGCAGACGATCTATTTCGAGAGGGAGTTCGCAGGATTTGCAGTTCATTTGATACAAGCGTAGTTCCGTGAAGACCACAGAGAGTAAGTAGTAAGCCGGTGCATGCAGGATCGGGCAGGCGAAAGCCCTTGGACAAAGATCAAACGGTTCTTGTCATCGGACGTCGACCTGCACATGGCCTGACCGTACCTGCCTACTGCCTGCTTCTCATGTTTTCCTCATGACACACCGAACATGTTTCGACGCAGCCTGACATGCTCGTTGTTCCTTTGGAGCTTACAGATCGCCCACGCCGACATCTATCCGGTCACCTCAGCCGGTCAGATCGCGTCGGCCATGGCGACCGCCAAGCCGGGCGACACGCTGTCGATGGCAGCAGGAACCTGGATGAACCAGGCTATCGTGTTCCAGGGCAACGGCGATTCGCTTCGTCCCATCGTCCTTTGCGCCTCCGTGCCGGGACAGGTGATCCTAAGCGGCGCCAGCTCCCTCCGCATCGCGGGCTCCTGGCTGATCGCCGATGGCATGCGGTTCGAGAATGCTGTCCCGCCATCCGGAGCCGTGATCGAATTCCGCTCATCCGCCGGGTCCGAGTCGAACAACTGCCGTCTGACGAATGCGTCGGTCGTGAATTGTAATCCGCCAAGCATGGACACCGACTATAAGTGGGTGTCTCTCTTTGGCCACCATAATCGTGTGGACCATTGCTATCTGGCTGGGAAAAGCCACGCAGGAACGACGCTTGTCGTCTGGTTGGGTCCATTCCCCAATTACCACCGGATCGACAGCAACCACTTCGGCCCCAGGCCGCCGCTGGGCGTCAACGGAGGGGAGACGATCCGAGTAGGGACGAGCGACTGGTCGATGTACGACTCGTACACCGTCGTCGAGAACAACTACTTCTACCAATGCAACGGCGAGGTGGAGATCATCTCAAACAAGTCGTGCGGGAACATCTACCGGGGCAACACATTCGTCTCGTGCGAAGGTGCATTGACCCTGCGTCACGGGAACCGATGCACGGTCGAAGGCAACTTCTTCTTCGGCAACAACGCCGCCAACTCCGGAGGCATTCGGATCATCGGCGAAGACCACACGGTCGTCAACAATTATCTGGCGGACCTGGCCGGGAGCAGCACAAAGTCGGCCCTGCCGATCATGAACGGCGTCCCCAATAGTCCGCTGAACCGTTACTACCAAGTCCAGCGGGCGCTCGTTGCCTTCAACACGCTTGTCAACTGCAAGTACAGCCTGATGGTCGGTGTCGGCAAGGACGCTGAGTTGACGCTTCCGCCGCTCGACTGTACGATCGCCAACAATGTCGTTCGTACATCATACGGACCGATGATCACGTACATCGACACGCCCATCAATCTGACATACGCGGGCAACGTGTTCTACGGAGCGTCGCTGGGGATCTCGCTTCCGTCGGGCATCTCCATGGTCGACCCGAAACTGGCGAAGGATACCGAAGGACTCTGGCGTCCGGCAGCAGACAGCCCGTTGCTGGGAGCCGCCGCGGGCTCGTATCCGCAGGTGGTGCTCGACATGGATGGTCAACCCCGCCCGCCAACGAAGGACGTGGGTGCCGACCAAGCCTCCGAAGCGCCGCGTACACGACGTCCGATCACCGTCGAGGATGTGGGACCCGATTGGATGCGGACGTCAACGGCCGTGGAGGTTGATGCCGACGCTTCATCGGGCGTTGAGGTGTTGGAGAACTTCCCCAATCCCTTCAATCCTACGACGACGATCCACTTTACGCTTGCCAGGGCGCAAGGGGTTCGCCTGCAGCTCTACGACGTGGCCGGTCGCTTCGTCCGCGACGTGTCCGACGGACACCTTCCAGCAGGCTCACACAGCGTCACATGGAGTGCCTTGCACGAATCAAGCGGAACATACCTTCTGGTGTTGCAGACGGAAGAGGGAATTCGCACACGAAAGGTGGTCTTGTTGAAATGAACCGACATCATTTGGCAAGGTTTGTCCTGACGGCGATGACCGCCTCGGTCGCGTTCTCGCAGTCGAACTCGCTCGAAGTGTACAGCGTCGATCCATTCGCATTGCTTCGGGTGAGATCGTCGCTTCAATCGACGTCGTCGCCGTTCAAGCCGGCGTACAAGAAGCTGTTGCGCGACGCCGAGAAGGCGATGGATCTCGATCCGGTCTCCGTTACAGAAAAGGACGCCACGCCTCCCAGCGGCGACAAGCGCGATTACATGAGCTTGTCACGCTACTGGTGGCCCGATCCGTCGAAGCCCGACGGACTGCCCTACGTCCGCCGGGATGGCGAGACGAATCCCGAGATCAACAAGTTTCCTGATCAGCAGCTGTTTGGAACGATGGTGTCGGCGGTCGTACCGCTCAGCCTTGCGTACTTCTTCTCGGGTGACGAGCTGTATGCCCGACATGCGTCCAAGCTTATCCGCACATGGTTCCTCGACGAAAGCAAAGGCATGAACCCGAACCTGCAGTATTCGCAGGCGGTTCCAGGTCGCAGTGAAGGACGGGGAGCAGGCGTGCTCGACGGACGTCATACCGCGTTGGTGATCGATGCGGTGGGAATGATCCGGGGGTCCAAGTCCTGGACGGCGCACGATGATTCGTCGCTGCGGGCGTGGTTTGGGCGCTATGTAACATGGTTGACGGAGAGTGAGAACGGCAGGGACGAAAGCGACGCAATGAATAACCACGGAACGTGGTACGACGCGCAGGTCGTTCCTGCGGCCCTCTATGCAGGAAGGACCGACATCGCTGGGCGCATAATAGGGGCGGCGGCTGAGAAAAGGATCCTGGCGCAGATCGAGCCGGACGGTTCACAACCGAAGGAACTGGCGCGTACGCGTCCATTCCACTATTCGGTGTTCAACCTCGAGGCGCATGCGCGCCTGGCGACACAGGCCAAGCGATTGGGTGTCGATCTCTGGGATCCGTCGACGGAGGCTGGGCGACGCATCCGCGCAGCGGTGGATCACCTTTTGCCCTTTGCTCGTGGAGAGAAGGAATGGCCGTACAAGGACCTGGACGGCATACAAAGGAGTCCGCTGGCGACTGTATTGCTTCGTGTCTACGGACTCACGAACGACCCGAACCATCGGTCGGCGGCCATTGCTTTGGGTGACGCCAAGTTCGGCACCCTCCGCGACCTGCTCTTGACCGGGGTCTCGCCTTTACCCTGAGCCTGATGACCATGACGTGAAAACCGCCATTCAACGTTGTCTCACCATCACCCTCTCACCATCCTCAGGAGGTGCGTCATGAATGCTTCATACCGCTTCATCGTACTCGTTGCCGCTCTTGTGGTGATCGTCGGCGGGATCGCGAATGCGCAGATCAAGAGTGCGCAGACGGGCAACTGGGGCGATGCGTCGACTTGGATCGGCGGCGTAGTACCCGGTCCGGCGGACAATGTCCAGGTTGATACACCGCATGTGGTGACCGTCGTTGGCAACAGCGCCGTGTGCAATGATCTTGTCGTCAAGGGCTACGTGTACATGGATGGCACGTCGACGGACAACAGCCTCACGATCAACGGCAGCGTGACGGTCGATTCGACGGGCCGATTCCGTTCATCGGGGATCACGCCAGCAGCGCTACGCGTCCAGCACATCACGGTCAAGAAGAACCTGACCGTGTACACCGGCGGCAGCTTTGATATGCGCGTCGGCTCGAACCCGAATCCGAGCGTCGGACGGATCATCTTTGCCGGCTCGACGGACAGCGAGATCAGCTTCCCAAGCAAGACCTACTCGTCGAGCAACGGCGAGTTCAACTCCGTCATCGTCAACAAGACGGGCGGAGCAAAGGTGAAGGTGGTCAATGGATACGTGTTCCAGAACAACAACTCGACGACGGCACCGGACACCTTGGTGCTGATCAGCGGGATCATCGAAACGTCGGATACGACCGCCTGGGTGCATCTGGCGACATCGAACAACGCCGTCCAGGGCGCGTCGAGCGCTTCGTATGTCAACGGCTGGCTCGGTCGTGGCATTTCCAACACCGGTACACCGCCGATTACGCGCAACTTTGAGATCGGCGACGCGAATGGCTACCGTAAATTGACGGTCCGTACGCAGGATGTGGGAGGAACAACGGGACACTATGTCCTGGCGCGCGCGTACGCCGGCAATGCCAACACCGGCAGCAGCACGCTCGTGGGCGGCATCGACAAGGTCTCGGCGGGCCGCTACTATAAGGTGGGCTATTTCCCGACGGCAACGCTAACGATGCCCATCGATCTCTTTATTCCGGAATACCAGGCGGAGGATGGAGTTGGACCGGGCAACTGGGACCTCCGTGTGGCGTATTCGACGGATGGGCGCGCGACCTGGACGGGAATGGGGCAGACGGTGAACGACACGACCTTCGTGCCTGACAATGCGATCCGTCCAGATTCACTGCCGTCGGGCTCACGCGTGAACCTGACGAGTTCGACGGTCGTGTATGTGGCGTTGGCGCGCGCCACGGGAACGACGACGAATACACTGGTTCCGACGACGTCTGTCGAGCAGGTCGACGCTACGCCGCAGGAGTGGTCGCTGCAGCAGAACTACCCGAATCCGTTCAATCCCTCGACGGAAATCCGATTCACGATGCCGCAGAGCGGGAAGGCCACGCTGAAGGTCTATTCGCTGTTGGGGCAGGAAGTGACCACGCTCGTGAACGGCGTGCGTGAAGCCGGAACGCACGTGGCGACGTGGAACGGACTCGACGCTTCCGGCCGCGCAATGCCTTCGGGCGTCTATCTGTATCGCCTCGAAAGCAGCTCGAGGGTGGAAATGAAGAAGATGGTTCTGATGAAGTAAGGATGTCCCACAGATGGAGGGATGGAGTAATGGAGTAGAGGAGTTCGATGGTCTCCTCGCACCGTTCTCCTCTCCGTTTGCGTTTGTGCGATCTGTAGACGGAACCCTGGGGGGGGCAGGCATAGACCCTGCCCTCCAGCGTTCCATTCTATTCTCCATTCTCCATTTTCTATTCTCCAGCTTCCCACATGTCCTCCAAAGTCATCACCTTCGGCGAACTGATGCTTCGCCTGGCCACGCCCGGATTTCAACGGTTCGTCCAGTCCTCCACGCTCGAAGCCACCTTCGGAGGCGGGGAGGCGAACGTTGCCGTCTCGTTGGCCAACTTCGGTCTGGATGCGCGCTTTGTGACGGTCCTCCCGAAGCACGAGATCGGCGACGCGGCCGTCAATGCACTGCGACGCTTCGGCGTCGGGACGGACCACATCGTCCGCGGCGGAGACCGGATCGGCATCTACTTTCTGGAAAGCGGCGCATCGCAGCGGCCGTCGAAGGTCATCTACGACCGGGCGGGCGCGGCGATCGCCGGCGTCAAGCCGGGCATGATCCCATGGAAGGATGTCTTGAACGGCGCAGCATGGTTTCATGTCACCGGTATCACGCCCGCGTTGAGCGCAACGGCGGCTGACGTTACCGTTGAGGCCGTTCAGGCGGCGCGCGCTGCCGGAGCGACCGTAAGCTGCGACCTCAACTATCGCAAGAAGCTCTGGACGCGTGAACGGGCCGGGGAGGTCATGGCAAAGGTCTGTTCGCACGTCGACGTGCTCATTGCGAACGAAGAGGACGCCGAAATGGTCTTCGGCATCAAGGCCGAAGGCTCGGATGTCCACGCCGGCAAGGTCGAGGCCGACAAGTACCGGTCGGTGGCCGACCAGCTCATGAAACGCTTCCCGACGTTGAAACTCGTCGCGATCACCCTCCGCGAGAGTCTTTCGGCCTCCGATAACAACTGGTCGGCGGTGGCGTGGGACGGAAAGATGTTCACGGAGAGCCGGAAGTACGCCATCCGGATCGTGGACCGCGTGGGTGGAGGCGACTCCTTTGGGGCTGGAATGATCTACGGGCTCATCAAACAGATGCCGACGCAAGTTGCGCTCGATTTTGCCGTCGCGGCCTCATGCCTCAAGCACACGATCCCTGGCGACTTCAACCACGTGAGCGTGGCGGAAGTGGAAGAACTGCTGAAAGGCGGCGGTTCAGGACGGGTGCAGCGATAGAAGAATGCACCGCAAAGACGCTGAGACGTGATGCATACCATCAGTTCGATTCATCATCATGAAATACAACTTCTCTTTGCGTTCTTTGCGGCGAATGATGTTCGTGATCACAGCCGCTTCAGCGTCAATGACGGCCCAGCCGCGTCTCGCGGGCATCTTCGGCGATCGCATGGTGCTTCAGCGCGACAAGCCCGTAAACGTGTGGGGGTGGGATGCGCCAGCAACGACGGTGCGCGTCTCGTTCGCCGGTCAGAGCGTTTCGGCTGTTGCGGCGGGCGACAGCTCGTGGATGATCACGTTGTCTCCAATGGCTGCTGGCGGCCCGTACGAACTGATCGCGACGGGCTCGTCGGTCCATCGCTGCACGGACATTTACGTCGGCGAGGTCTGGCTGGCTTCAGGGCAGTCGAACATGGAATTTCGACTCGACCGTTCATCGGAAGGCGAGGAGGCGATCGCATCGCCAAGGGACACACTGTTCCGGCTCTGCACCGTACCGCGGGCCCTCGCGGAACAGCCGCAGAAGGACGGCGCGGCGACATGGGTGAGTTCGGGCGATAGGACAACGGGCCGCTTCAGTGCCGTGGCATATTGGTTTGGCCGAATGCTTCGCGATTCGCTCCGTGTGCCGGTCGGGATCATTCACTCATCCTGGGGAGGAACGGCGGCGGAGGGATGGATGCCGCGGGAAGCTCTTGAGAAAGAGCCGGCATTTCGATCGATCTTGGAACGATGGGAAGAAAACCTTCGCACATATCCCGAGAAGATGGCGGAGTATCAGCGCCGGAAGCCGGAGATCGACGCCAAGTGGCTGAAGGATTCCGCCGAGGCCATTGCCGCCCATCGCGCTCCTCCCGCACGGCCGGCCCCGCCCAAAGGTCCCGGGAATCGCGATACGCCAACAGGACAATGGAATGCGATGATCCATCCGTGGCTGTCCACGACGCTGCGAGGATTCATCTGGTATCAAGGTGAGGCCAATGCCACGAGAGCGACGCAGTACCGAACGCTGTTCCCGGCGCTGATCCAATGCTGGCGTGACGGATGGAAGGACAGCACGCTGCCGTTCTATTTTGTTCAGCTTCCCAACCTGGAACGGAACCTCGACCTGCACAAGGAGGGATGGCCAGATCTTCGCGACGCACAACTCGCAACCATCAACGTTCCGTACACCGGCATGACTGTGACTATTGACGTCGGCGACCCGATGGACCTCCATCCACGCATCAAGCGGCCGGTGGGCGAACGACTCGCGAGACTGGCGCTCCATCATACGTATGGATGGAGCGACGTCGTTCCGTCAGGACCCCTCTATGCCGGGCACCGCGTCGAAGGTTCGCGTATCCGCGTCAGTTTTGCTGAGATCGGGGAGGGCTTGCGCGGACGGTCGGGAGCGGATCTAAATGGATTCCTCATCGCCGCCGAAGACCGGGTGTTCCGTCCAGCGATGGCGCGTATCGATGGCGACGAGGTGGTCGTGTGGCGTGAAGACGTGACACATCCTGCAGCCGTTCGCTACGCATGGGCCGAGAACCCCGAGGCATCACTTCTAAATGTTGCGGGACTTCCGGCATCGCCGTTCCGAACAGACATCTGGAAGGAGGTCTCGTTCGGTCCTCCATGAACACAGCTCCACACGATGTCTCATGCGAACGCTCACTCGACCATTCCTCACACTGCTCGTTTGTCTCGGCATCACACCATCGATCTACGGACAACGCTCTGCCAATCCTGCACCTCTTCTGCCGCACCCTTCGCAAGACCCGTGGGTGACCCTCCACGACGGGTTCTACTATCACGTGGAATCTCGCCACGGTGACATCGTACTGCGACGAGCGAAGCGGTGGGAAGACCTTGCCTCCGATACTGGTCGGCTCGTATGGCGCGCTCCGTCCTCCGGCCTGTACTGCTGTAACGTGTGGGCGCCGGAGCTTCATCGCTCGGGGGTCTGTTGGTGCATCATCTTCGCTGCAGATGACGGCGACAATAGGAACCACCGCCTCTATGTGCTGCACTCGAAAGGTCCGGAGCCCTTCGGTCCCTATGAAGGTCCCGATCTCATCAACACCCCGGGCTGGGCGATCGATGGTACCATCTTCGACCGTGGCGGCAAGCGCTACCTGATCTGGTCCGGTTGGCCCGGAGAAGTGGACGGCCGCCAGAATCTGTACATCGCACGCATGAAAGATCCCGGAACGATCGAGGCCCCCGTGATACTTCTCACCGAACCGACCGAGGCGTGGGAACAGGCGGGTATGCCGATCTGCGAAGGCCCGGCGGTGTTGACGCGCGGGAAACGATCGTACGTGGTGTACTCAGCCGGCGGAAGCTGGACGGCGGACCATTGTCTCGGCCTTCTCGAGCTGCAGGGGAACGACCCGCTCGACGCAACATCGTGGAGAAAATTCGGGCCGGTGTTCAAGCGCAGTGATCGCTTCTTCGGTCCAGGGCATCCTAGTTTCGTGAACCCGGAGATCGCCCGGACCTGGATGTTCTACAACGTCAAGACGAAACGGGAAGACGGGTGGGGAGACCGGCGGGTGTACGCGAAAGAGGTCACGTGGACGTCCGATGGATGGCCGGTCTTCGGAGAACCCTAGCGGACAACAATAGATGGAGAAAACGAGTTCAAGCAGAGAGTAAAAACATGAAGTGACGGAGGAAAGAAGTGGAGGAGTTCGGACGAAGATCACGCCATCTGGTCGTCCCAGCTTCCTTCGTCCCGCTTCCGTTCCAACGACCGTACTAATGCGACTATCAGGTTCTCAACATCCCAATGCGCGTTCTCGAGTTGAACCAAGTCGTCATTGGAAATCAGGAAAGCCTTTTGGAGTGAGACCGTTCTCGAAAGGGCTTCGCCTGACGAACCGAGAGCCGCGTAACAGAATTGCACATACTCTCTGATCGACCGCCGGCAGTATCCCTCTGAAATATTTGAGGGAATGGACATAGCCGCGTCCAGAAGTTGATCACGGATCTTGAAGCTGACGTCAGGATGACGCTTCAGAATCTCAGCTGTGAGACCAACCAGTTCCTGGGCCCGTTTCCATATCTCCAATTTCATGAAGCCCCGGTTGATGTTGTGTCGAATGGTGTGACTCATTGCAACCCCTTCGGTTATGCTTCAGGTGATTCCGCCCGAACTCCTTCACTCCGGCACTTGATTTCTACTTGCCTCTCCTGATTTTACTCCTCGCTTAGTTCTCCCCAGAGATACCTCCCGACCGCGCACTCGTTGCACCGCTCGTCCTCGCAGTAGTACTTGTACAGTTGCACCAACGCCTGCTGGGTCTGTGCGTTCTGAATGCGAAAGCGTCCGCGCACGAACTGCCGCTCCATCCGATCAGTAAGCGTGTTCGCGGCGTTGGGCGGATACCACGAAAGCAATTGCAGGGCCCCTTCTCGTGTTCTCGGCCTTCTGAACAATCGGGCATACAGCAGGGCCAGAGGAAGGACGGTGTTGATGATGATCTCGTCGCGGCGTGAAGGTCCGAGCGGAGAGATCGGGGTGTGTACCGTGCGGGTGAACGAGACACGGCGGTCCCAGAACGGACCGGCTTGCGGCTCCAACAGGCGGTGCAGTACCGCGCGCCTGGCAGATAGCGCGGTCTCGGCCGAGACGGCCAGCATCAACGAGCGGAAGAGGTCCAGATGCAGGACCTTTCGGATCAGGTCCCGGGCGGCTACCAGGCGGAGTGTCGGAGCGTTGGCCGGACGCGTGGGAGAGAGGACCCAATCGGACGCCGAGAGCCGCTCGCCACGGTAGCGCGATGATAAAGGCTCCCATGCGGCGTGGAGAAGGTCGACATAGGCGGCTGCATCATCCGACATCGGCGTCCCGCGGCGAGGAAGAAGCCCGGCCACTCCGAACAGCCATGCCTCCGTCAATACCGCGTCTCCCGACGTTGGCCACAGAACTTCGAGCGTCAGATGCTGACTTAACCTGATGAACGGACGCCGGTTCTTGCTGTAGCCCAGTCCCTCCATGATCCCTTCATAGAGTACCTGGTCCCACAAGGAACGGTCGGAGAGGTCGGACACGCGCAATTCTGGCTCTGGCGGCGGAATGCGGTCGGGTGAGTCTTCAGCAGGCGGTTCGCCCCATTCGCGGGTTTCTTCGCGCGCCATCAAACGCCGGCGGATCGCAAGGTCCCGCAAGCGCTCCTCGAACCGTCGCATCTTCACTTCGAGCCGCTCACGGGCCAGATGCTCCATCCAGGGAGCGATCACCTCCAAAGGGACTTCGCGATTGACACGCGCGCAACGGATGTTCCCCCAGCGTCCATCGCGATCCTCCAGGATGGCATTCTCCCACAGAACCCGGATGGGGTCGCCGAGGAAATCGCCAAGCACCAGCAAGGGAAGTTCGCGGCCACTTTGGGTGGTCGCGCGTTCGTCGGGCGTCGGGCGCTCGAGGATCACATGTAGGATCACGCCGTTGTACGCGGGGTCGTGGTGGTGCCGGTGGAGCCACCATTCAGCCAACGTTCGATGGATCTCGACGTCGCCAGCGTACAGCGTGTCGCCGATCCGGATGCGCGCGCGACGGACATCCGGACCGGCGTCGGTATTCAACGTGCCGGCATCTTCGACGACGACCGGACGGCCGTCGAACGTGTGCAGGGATGTGGAATACAGGAACTGGCGGTCCCAAATGCGCTGCAGGAACCGCTCATGGATGTGCGGTGACACGTGGCCCCCCTCAGAGCGTGTGAGGGGGAAGATAGCGGGGAGAAATTCGAAATGCTAAAGGCCAAAAGCCAAACGAGCACAAGGCAGCAATAACGAAACGAGAAGTCCCTTCGGGTCCGACCGGTGCGAAGCTAATCCCCGAACTCCTCCACCCCCCCCATGAGACCCTCTTTGACACTCCACCACTCCTTTACGCTTCTTGTTAGGCGCTGCTCAGTGTCCCACTTCCTCGAGTTCGATCGTCGCCGAACCGATGAAGAGCTTCACTTCGGCCTTCAGGATCCGTCGTGCGTCGTCGGTCGAAACCCAGCCCTTGAACGCGCCGGAGAACCCCCCGAAGGATGTCCCGACCCAATCGGTGGAGCCGTGATACGGATGCGCGCGGATCGGACGGTCGAAGGCGGGTACGGAGACCTCCTCGATGACCGGCGAGAACGTGATCTGGGTGGTACCAATGACGTGATCCATGATCGTCGGCAGTACCATGCTGGTGTCGGAACCCGCCACGGCACGGACGAACATCAACAGGCCTGAACCGTCAAAGAAGGGGTGTTTTGACAGGATGGTATCGCTTCGAACAACCTCACCGTCAGAGATCGACACGGCATACGACCGTCCCGCGTCGGCGTCCGTCCAGTACACTGACCGCTCAGATCCGTTCGATCCGGTGACCAATTCGAAGCGGATGTTCGTGGGTTGAACAATGCTCAGATTGGAAACGGTCGTGAACTGTACGTTGATGAACGGAAGGCCGGCAGCCGAGGTCCCTTCGATCTCCACGCGCATGGTGTCGGCCGTCAGAGGGTCGATGATCGACTGGCGCATGCGAACGGTGCCAAGTCGGATGAAGCCATACCGCACTTTGTACGTGAGTGCTTCGCCGTGGCGAAAGGGTGTGGCGACGTAACGTAGTTGCGACAGGCTTACGTTCGGCAAAAAAGAGATGGACAGCACAAGGCACAGCCGGCACATAACGATCATGCGCCTACGTTGCCGCTTCATGGACGCGTTGTCAGCAAGAGGCGGTGGAGGACACCTAGCAGGTTGCGGAAAAACGATTACCGCCCCGCCTGACCGGCGGGCAGGCATGA
>CAZOMY010000012.1:0-80446 GCA_964581115.1 uncultured Ignavibacteriaceae bacterium
GAACCTGCGCCCGCCTGCATGCCGAGCCGGCAGGCGAGGCAGATGCAGGTTACCTGCCTGACGGCGGTCGGGCAGGGCTCCCACCGTTAGCCAGCCTCGCCGGGGCCCTACCTGGCGGTCGGCTCCTTGACATTGACCGGTGGCAGTATATATTTAACATATACAGTCGATGGATCTGTCCGTGCGCCTCTTCCCCGAACCGGTGTCGTTTGAATGGGATGACGGCAACCAGTACAAGAATTGGGAGAGACATCGCATTACGTGGTGGGAGTGCGAGGAGGTGTTCTTCAATCAACCCTTGTACGTCATGCCCGATCCAGAGCACTCCCGGTCCGAACAACGTTTCTACGTTCTCGGCGTAACCAACGCTGGACGGTTGGTGTTTCTCGTGCACACGCAGCGTAAGAACAGGATCCGTGTCATCTCGGCACGCGACATGAGCAGGAAGGAAAGAAAAGCCTACTATGAAAAAGCCCAAAAAGATGCCAAAGGTTAGCACCGAGGCCGACGTGCGTGAGTTCTGGTGGCGTGCCGATTCAGCGGAGTATCTGGATTGGTCGAAGGCGCAGATCTCATTCTTCCCTAACCTGAAACCGTCATCGCGAACGATCTCCATACGGCTTCCGGAATCATTGCTGGAGAGCATCAAGGTGCTGGCCAACCGCCAGGACGTACCGTATCAGTCGATGCTGAAGATACTGCTGGCCGACAAGGTGAGGGAATTATTCAACGCAAAGAAGAACAAGGGCAAGGCTGCCTAGCCACTCGCTGTGCCACCGGTCGCCGCTTGGAAGGGTCTTTGTGGATACGTGCGGACGTGGAGAAAGGTGGTCAGGCCAGCAACGACCATACGAGCACTTGTAAGTTGAACTTCCGGAGGAATCGTTGTCGCTTCGCAACATGTATTGGGCCGCCGGCTCGTGCAACGCGGCGGTCTGCATGCCGAGCCGGCAGGCGAGGCAGATGCAGGTTACCTCCCTAACGGCAGTCTGGCATGGCTCCCGCCGTTAGGCGGCACGAAGACAGGAACCGCGAGTCATCATCTCATGAAGATGCCCATTCTGATCACGACGATCGTAATGATCGTTTCCACCATGTCTATGAACGCACAGACCAAACCGCTCGTGATCCAGTTCCTTGGAATGCAGAAAGGTTGTCCTCACACCCCTAAGTTGAGAGACTCGCTCACCACGGCCTTGAGCATGTTGGGGTGGGACACGAAGGTGGAATCACTTGACGTCTTCGAACTCTCACGGCGAGGGGACCCAAGAGCTGGATACGGTTCCCCAACCGTCCTGGTCAACGGACGCGACCTTTTGGGAGCCGAACCCTCTTCTTCTCTCGAACCCGCGTGTCGATACTATCCGGGAGGTTTGCCGACGGTCGTCGGGATCGTGTCTCGGCTCCAGGAACTCAGCAAATAATCCGCGCCTCCTGACCAACGGCTCAAGCCGCCGACTCCGCCTTTCGGAACAGTCGTGGATGCGTGCGGAAGGTGAGCAGGCCGAGCAGTCAGGCAAGGACGCACAGTCAATCCAGGACATCTTCACTTCGGCCATCGTTGTGCGCCGGGGCCGATCTCACTTGACGGAGAGTGCTTTGAGCGAACCCTCACGTTCTTCCTGGGTCCCGACCAACCCGCTGTACGACCCTGACAAGCCGATGCAGATCGGCGGCCAGGCCGTCATCGAGGGGGTGATGATGCGCGCGCCCGGATCGGTGGCCACGGCCGTCCGCCGGACGAACGGCGACATCGTCGTGCAGCACCTGCCGTATCGTTCGGTCATTGAGCGCATCGCGGGGCTGAACAAACCGGTGCTCCGGGGTGCCATCGGGCTCGTCGACATGATGTACATCGGCATCAAAACACTGAACTTCTCGGCCGACGTGGCGATGCGCGACGCCGAGGCCGCTGAAGCATCGACGAGGGGAACGAAGCGCGAGGAGCCCTCGAAGTGGGCGCTGGTGTCTTCGCTCGTGTTTGCGCTGGGATTCGGCATCCTTCTCTTTTTCGTAACGCCCCTCCTGCTTACAACGGTCTTTTTCGACCTGGAACAGCATGCGCTGGAATTCAATCTCGTCGCCGGCTCCGTACGGGTCACAATGTTCCTCGTCTACCTACTGAGCATCTCCCTCCTCAAGGACATCAAGCGCCTGTTTCAATATCACGGGGCTGAGCACAAATCAGTGTTCGCCTTCGAACTGAACGTGCCCCTGCAGCCGCCGTCCGTGGCCAAGCTCAGCCGGTTCCATCCCCGGTGCGGAACGAGCTTCTTGTTGATCGTCATGTTTGTGGCGGTCCTCAGCTTCGCCGTCCTCGATGCGCTCCTCATCTCCTGGCTGGGCGAGCTGACGCTGATCGTACGTCTCGCCACCCATCTGCCGTTCCTGCCGGTCGTGGCGGGATTGTCGTACGAGATCATCCGATTCTCCGCGAAGCACGCTGCCACGTGGTGGGGGAGGATCCTCGTCGCTCCCGGGTTGTGGCTGCAATCCGTGACGACGCGAGAGCCCGACGCCTCGCAGATCGAAGTGGCGATCGTTGCGTTGCGCTGTGCGTTGGGCCAGGACGATGCGGCAGGATATCCGTATCGAGAGGAAACCGCGGCTGCGGCCTGATCATGCGCGACAAGATCCAGAAGGTCATCGACCGCCATGCCGAGGTTCAACGCCTGCTGAGCGACCCGGCGGTGCTGACCGACCAGCCGAAAGCCAGGGAGCTGGGGCGCGAGCTCCGAATGCTCGAACCGATCGTGACGCTCGGCCAGGCCTATCTCAAGGCCGCCCAAGACCTGGATGGGAGCAAGGAGCTGCTGGCAGCCGGAACCGACCCGGCGCTGCGCGAGATGGCGCAGGAGGAGTACGACCGCTTGAAGCTCGACGTGCCGAAGATGGAGGAAGAGCTGAAACTGCTCCTCGTTCCGCAGGACCCGAACGACACGCGCAACTTCATCATGGAGATCCGGGCGGGAACAGGTGGGGAGGAGGCGGCGTTGTTTGCGTCCGATCTGTACCGCATGTACACGCGGTACGCTGAACGGAAAGGGTGGTCCGTCGCCCTCCTCGATTGGAACGAAACGGACAAAGGCGGATTCAAAGAGGTCACGTTCTCCGTGTCAGGCGAAGGTGCCTACGGATTCATGAAATTCGAGAGCGGAGTCCACCGGGTTCAGCGTGTGCCGGAAACAGAGGCCCAAGGACGCGTCCACACGTCGGCGGCATCCGTGGTCGTGTTGCCGGAGGTGGAGGACGTGGAAGTGGAGATCAACCCGGCGGACCTGGAGTTCGACACGTATCGGTCGGGCGGAAAGGGGGGACAGAACGTCAACAAGGTTGAAACAGCCGTGCGCATCACGCACAAGCCGTCGGGCATCGTCGTCGCCTGCCAGCAGGAGCGGTCGCAGTTCCAGAACCGCGAGCGTGCGATGAAGATGCTGCGGGCGAAGCTCTACGAACGGAAGCTTGAGGAGCAAACGTCAGCCCAAGCGGCGCAGCGGAAGTCGATGGTGAAGAGCGGAGACCGCAGCGACAAGATCAGGACGTACAACTTTCCGCAGAACCGTCTGACCGACCACCGCATCGGATTTACGCTCTACAGTCTGGATCGAGTGGTGGACGGCGAATTGGATGCGCTGATCGAGCAGTTGCGGCTGGCCGACCGGGCGGAGCGGTTGGAGCAGGCGTCGACAGGGTCCTGAAAGAAGAAAAGAGATTGCCGCAGAGAACGCAAAGGACGCCAAGAACGCCAAGTCAAGAAGGGAAAGACCATGCAGATGAAGTTGCGTTGGGCATAGCGTCGGAGGTGAGAACGTAGCTACAGAGCGCTCAGAGATGAGATAGCATCCAATACACCTTCTCTCTGTGCTCTTTGTGTTCTTTGTGGCTAATCTTTCCCCGCAGGAGGGATTGAACGGATGCGGCCGAAGAAGGAGCGCAGGAGACTTTCGCTCTCGGAGTCGCACACGCCGGGGACGACATGGACTCGATGATTGAGGCGGGGATCTTCGGGGATCGTGAAGAGCGTGCCGCAGGCCCCCGCTTTGGGGTCGTACGCACCGAAGACGAGGGTGGGGATACGGGCGAGGACGATGGCGCCGGCGCACATGGGACACGGCTCGAGCGTCGCGTAGAGGGTGCAGTTCTCCAGTCTGCGCGACTGAAGATGGGCGGCGGCCGCGGTGATGGCGATCATCTCGGCGTGGGCTGTCGGGTCCTGGAGACGCTCCATCTGGTTGTGCCCGCGTCCGATGACCTTACCCTGATGCACGACCACGGCTCCGACGGGGACCTCGTCTTCGTCGAGGGCTCGAACGGCCTCTCGCAAAGCCTGGTGCATCCAGTGCTCGTGCTCGGTCACGCCGCCCCTCCCGGTACGGCCATTTTGCCGACGGGCGTGTCGACGGTGTGGTAGGTCTGCGACGAGGAGTAGTCCTTCAGCGATTGGATGATGCGCTCGGTGGCCGTCCGGATCTCGTCCAAGTACTTCTCCATCTCGGGGTCTTCCTTCACTTTGCGTTGCGCCTTCGTCGTGTAGGCCAGAACGATCGTCAGCGGGTTGTTCATGGAGTGCTGCAGGGCCCGGGTCACCTGCTGCATCGTTTCGAGCTGGGAGCGCTTGCGAGCAAGCTCCTGTTCGCTCGCTTCGAGTTTTCGACGCTCTTCGTGGACCTTTTCACGGTATTGGATCACCTTCACCAAGGCCAGGGCGAGAAGCCACATCCACGCGAGAGCGTCGAAGCTTTGAAAAATGTCCCCGACGCCGAGGGACTTTTCCTTGAAATCCTGGTAGTACTTCATCGTCGTCAGGAAGAAGTACAGATAGATGATGTATCCTGACAGTACCGCCGGATACGTGACGAAGAAGTCGCGGACGGTGCGGAAGAAAGTGTTCACGGGTGTGTTCCGCAGTAGACGTGGATGACGTTGAATGCAACGAGTGTATCGCAAAATCGCCTGAAATGCCAACCGGCGAACGTGGTCGGATGACCCAATGAAAAAGACACTGTACATCGTCGACGACGAGCCGAGTATTCTTCAGCTCGAGCGGAACATCCTCGAGAACCGCGGATTCCAGGTGGTGGCGTTCGGTTCTCCGGTCGAATTGCTGAGCAAGGCCCGACTGGGACTTCCGTCGCTGTTCGTGGTCGACATCTGGATGCCCGAGATGAGCGGCATCGACGTGATCCGGGAGATCAGAAGCATCTCGCCGCATGTTCCCATCGTTGTGGTAACAGCCGAGAGCCGCATCGAGGTGGCGATCGAGGCCCTCCGGGCCGGGGCCAACGACTTTCTACGCAAACCGGTCGTGGCCGAAGAGTTGGCGCTGGCGGTCAACCGGCTCTTGGAAGTCTCTGAACTCAAAGAGACTCTGACCTCGATCCAATCGGATCAGGCCGCACTGTATCCTGTTGAGAGTCTGATCGGCCATTCGCCCCAGATGAAGGCGGTGCGGGCCTTCGTCGAGAGGGTCGTCGGCTATCCTGATGCGACATTGCTGCTACGGGGCGAGAGCGGAACGGGAAAGAATCACGTAGCGCGCGTCATCCACTACAACAGCCGGCGGGCGCAGGGGCGATTTGTGGACATCAATTGCGCTACCATCCCTGACCAGCTTCTGGAATCAGAGCTCTTCGGCCATGAGAAAGGGGCCTTCACGGATGCACGGGCACCGAAGAAGGGATTGATCGAGGTCGGCCAGAACGGAACGGTTCTTCTGGATGAGATCAACGCCATGAGCCCTGCTTTGCAGGCGAAGCTGTTGACCGTCCTGGAACAACGCACCTTTCGACGCCTTGGGAGCACCGAAGACATCGAGGTCGATGCGCGCATCATAACCACCACGAACGCCAACCTTGAAGAAGAGCTCATTCGGCGGGGCTTCCGCGACGACCTTTACTACCGCATCAATGTCGTTTCCATCGAGATACCGCCTCTGCGAGCACGTCCGGAAGACATCGAGTCGCTAGCAACCCGTTTTATCGCCCAGTTCAACCGACAGTTCGGAAGATCCGTACGCCGAGTGACACCTGAGGGCTTGAAGGCCATGGCTGCGCATCATTGGCCGGGCAACGTGCGGGAGCTCCGTAATGTGATCGAACACGCGATGATCTTCACCGACCGTGATGAATTAGGAACCGCAGACCTCGTCCTTGGCAAGGGAGTAATGCCCTCCTCCGCAAATGTCGCTAGCCAAAGGACACGGTCCCTGGTCGAAGTCGAGCGGGAACACATCCAGCAGGTTCTTCTGCACACGGCCGGCGACACCGTCAAAGCCGCATCCATCCTCGGCATCAGCCGCAAAACACTCTGGGAAAAGCGTAAGAAGTACGGCCTGGAGTAGTCCCAGCTCACCGCAATAGCCCCTTTTGCAGGCCTTGGTACGAGGCCATGGGCACTTCTCTGCCCGTGTCGAATGTGTCGTTTCGTAACACACGTACCTCTTTGTAACGTCGACTTTCCTACCAAAACTCATAATCCATTAAAATTGAACGACTTAAGACATGGCATCATAATTGTGTCAATAAGAGCCAGTGTTGTAAACGTTAGGGAAATGAATGACTTGGACTTGGAAATAAAACTAGGATCAACTGAGCATTGTACCTACGAGCGATTCATGAAAGCTCTGATGTCTCAAGATGAGAAATCAGCTGAAGTTTGATCGGTTCATTTGAAAGCACTCAAAGACATATCGCATTTCCCGCAGCTCCGCCGACTGTGTGCCATGCTCGTGACCGTGGTTTCGAGCGGCATCGTCACGGTCGCACAAGCGCAGACGGTCTCGTTGTACAACGCTTACTCCGGCTCGTACAACTACGAGGTCATCGGAGGCACGCTTCGGGCGCAACCCAACAGCGTCAGTTCGACGGCGCTAAAGACGTCCGACACGACAGCGCTGTCGCTTCCGTCCGGCTCATCGGTGGTGGCGGCGTACCTCTACTGGGCCGGCTCCGGTCCGACGGCCGACAACACCGTGACGTTCGATGGGGTCAACTTCACCGCCGACCGCACCTTTTCGACGACGTACGTCAACGGCGGCACGACGTTCTACTTCTTCGGCGCCTTCAAGGACGTGACGGCCCACCTTGCAGGCCTGGGCGATCCGAACAAAAGCTACATCTTCACCGGTCTGACCGTCAACACGGGCACTCCGTATTCTTCGTCGTCGGCCGTTGTCTCGGGTTGGGCTCTTCTCGTCATCTATACCGATCCATCCGGCATCCGCCGCACTATCAACGTCTACGACGGCTTCCAGGCGTATCGCGGGTCGCAGATCATTCTGACCCCCACCAACTTCTACGTGCCATACGGAACGGTTGACGGGAAGATGACGCACGTCACGTGGGAGGGGGACGTCGAGAACTCCGCTCCATTGAATGGCTACACGGAGCAGCTCGCCTTCAACGGCTTTGAGCTGACCGATGCCATCAACCCGACGGCCAACCAGTTCAATTCAGAGAGCAACACGCTTCAACCGACGAAGGGAAGCACATTCGGCGTCGACATCGACACGTACAATGTCACGTCCTTGCTCAATTCCGCCGATACCACCGCCACGTCCCTCTACTCCTCCGGTGGCGACCTGACGATCTTGACGCTTGAGGTGATTTCCATCTCCGACACCTCGAACTCCGACATCTCGATCTCGAAGTCATATCTCCGCGGCGGGACGACCGTCATTGCGGGCGACACGCTGTCGTACATTCTGTCGGTTCGGAACAACGGACCGGATTCGACCGGCACGATCACGGTCCGCGACAGTCTTGAGGCGGGAGCGTCGATGGTCTCCCTGCAGCTCGGTTCCGGTTGGACGGTCGACAGTTCCGCCAAGCCGGTCTACGTCTTCCGTCACGCCGGTGTCCATGCGCCGAATGTCACGCTTCCGGACATTCGCATCGTTGTCGGGACGCGATACGATGCCGTCAACTATCCGACGCTTCGCAATGTCGCCACCGTCTCCAGTCCGCAATTCGACCGAAGGCCGTGGAACAATTCTTCGACCTCGACGATCACCGTTCTTACCCCGGTCTTCGTGTCGAGCACCAAGGCGTACACCAATCTGAACGGAACGTATCCGATCATTGGCGACACGCTTCTCTTCACGATCACCGTCCGCAACACCGGCAACTACAACGTCTCCCCGGCCAATCTCAATCCGATCACGGTCATCGATACCGTACCGGCCGGGTTCACGATCGTACCGGGCAGCGTAACGCCCGGTGGATCGGTCGTCGGGCAGGTGATCACGTTCAATACGATCGCGACGCTGAATATCGGGGGGACGACGGCCCTCACCTACCGCGTCGTGCCCGGCCCGTCATTCGCCGGCAATACGTCGTTCACGAACATCGCTCATGTGCGGGCGGCCACGGTCGATCAGGTCCTCACCAAGACCGTCCAGCCCCCGCCGCCGCTGTCCATCACCAAATCCTTCGACCCGGGCAAGACGAAATCGGGCGATGTGATCACTGTCCGCATCATCGTAAAGAATGAATCGACGACACTGCCATCGACCGGGACCGTGGTGATCGACACCCTGCTCACGGCGACGGGCTTCACGTACGTGACGAACAGCATCCGATTGAACGGCGTCGCGCAAACGGACAACAACAACTATCCGACGGACAGCACCAGATACCAGACCGGCCCTCCCAGGATCACCGTGGGACTGACCGGTGTGCGGCCTCCGGGCTCATCCGATACCATCACGTATCAGATCACGGCGGGGACGGCTCCGAAGGACATCTACAACAAGGCCTGGGTTCGCAACAGCCAGAGAAGCGTTGATACGTCAAGCGCCTATGTCTATATCCGAGCGAACGCGACCGGCCGGCTCGTCGGTTCGGAGACGATCCTGCCCGGGCAGACCTTCTTCCTGACGCTCATCGACGGTGATCTGAACACCAACACCGGAAGCGTGCAGACGTTCAACGACTCCGTGTTCGTCGTCCGAACGGGGGAGTGGGAGCCGATCGCCTTCGTCGAGACCGGCAACAACACTGGCGTCTTCGCAGGCTCGCGGGCGACGACGTACGGAGCCGTTTCCAACGGCAATAACAACGGCACGCTTGCGATCCGACCCGGCGATACGCTTCTGGTCACCTACCGTGACGCCATTGACTCATCGGGCGCAACCAACCAGATCAGGTCGTGGCAGACCGTGGTGGTGGGAGGAACCACGGCGACGCTTGTCGGCACCACGACGGCTCTGCCGGGCGACTCGATCTTCTACACGTTGACCGACGCCGACCTGGATCGGAACCCGTCGTTGATCGAGACGTACGCGATCCCCGACACGAACAAGGTGACGGGAGAACGTGAGACGGTCACCTTCACCGAGACGGGTCCGAACACGGGCGTCTTCACCGGGAAAGTGGCGACACAGTTCGGTACGGTGGCCGGGACGAACTTCGACGGACGATTCAACGTCCAGGCGCTCGACTCGCTCGTACTTCGATACCGCGATTCGACCGATGCCAGCGGACAGGACGGCGGATGGCTCTCCGTTCGCACCAATATCCTGGGCGGCGCAACAGCGACGCTGACGGCACCCTCACAGATCGTCCCCTGGGATTCGGTCCGCATCGAACTGACCGACGCCGACCTGAATCTTTTCGCGGGTGTTGCCGAGTCCTACACGGTGCGGTCCACGAACACGTCGACGTCGGAGTATCAGGATGTCGTACTGACGGAGACCGGGACATCCTCCGGCATCTTCGTCGGGTATCTCAAGACGCGCTACGGACTCGTGCGCGGAGCCGACAACGACGGCTACATCTTTGTTCAGCAGGGGGCTCAACTGCAGGTCTCGTATGTCGATGCGCGCCAAGCCAATGGCGGTCCGGGCACGACGAAGACGGCGACGACGAACGTGCTGGGCGGCAGTCCTGCAACCCTGACAGCGACCCCCACGCCGATCTATGCCGGCGATTCAGTGCTGGTCACGATCACGGACCCCGACCTCAACAAGAACTCCGGCCTTGCCGAGTCGTATGCTGTTCGCGATTCGAACATCACGACGGGTGAATGGGAGCTGATCACCGTGACGGAGACGGGCGTCAACACCGGCTCCTTCACGACATGGGTCAGGACGCAGTTCGGCGCTTCGGCAGGCCCGAACAACGACGGTATCTTCAACGCCAAGTCGGGCGATTCGCTGGTCGTGACCTACCGCGATAGCGTGACGACGAACGGCGCCCCCGGCAACACGTTGAAGGCCGGCACCGGCTTCACGGGCGGCTTCAACGCGACGCTCGCGACCACGCCCTCCATCCTTCCCGGTGATTCACTTCTCATCACGGTCACCGACCGGGACCTCAACAAGTATGCAGGTGTTGCGGAGACCACCTCCGTGCGCGACTCGAATCGCGTCACCGGCGAATGGGAAACCGTCGTGCTCCTCGAGACGGGCCCGAACACCGGCACGTTCAGCGGTTGGTTGCGAACGGCGTTCGGCGTGAGTGCGGGGACGAACGACGACGCCGAGATGACGGTCAAAGCGGGCGACACGCTGCTCGTAGCATATCGGGATTCCCTGCGCGCGAACGGTACCGCGTTGACGCTGACAGCCATCACGATTGTGCGGGGGGGCGCGTCGGCGTCGCTCAGCGCGACCGCGGCCATCGTTCCGTCGGACTCGATACTGGTGCGTCTTGTTGATCGCGACCTCAACAAGGACCCGGGCGTCGTCGAATCCTGGGTCGTGCGTGATACGAACCGGGTCACGGGCGAATGGGAGTCCGTGATCCTCTTTGAAGAAACCGCAGATGACAGCGCATTCGCGGGCTGGATCCAAACGACGTACGGATCATCGGCCGGTACGAGCAATGACGGGGTCTTCAACGTGAAGGCTGGCGACTCCCTCGCCGTCACGTATATCGACACCGTTGCCACGAATGGCGGTCCGGGCGGGTCCATTACTTCCTTGACGCAGGTCCTTGGAGGCGCCACCGCGGCATTGTCGGCCGAGCCCGCGCTCATCTCTCCCGAAGACTCAACGCTGTTCACCGTCACTGATGGGGACCTGAACCGGCTCCCCGGTTCGATCGAATCCTATCTCTTGACGCTGACGAACACGACCGGAGAGTCGGAGTCGTTGCGTTTCTTGGAAACCGGGCCCAATACCGGCGTCTTCACCCGCCTCGTGGGGACCGTGGCGGGCGGAGGCCCGGGACCGGCCGGTGATTCTCTCTTCACGGTGTCGGCGGGAGACACGATCGTGGCGACGTATGTGGATTCGCTCACGGCGATCGGCAACCGCGACACGCTCGTGACGACCGTAGCGGTCGTGGCGTCGGACCTATCCACCTCTTCGAAGTCGTTGACCGACCTCAATGGAGGATCGGTGATGCCGCCCGACACGATCGAGTACGTGATCCAGGTTCGGAATTCCGGTCCGGCTCGCGCCCGCTTCATATCGGTGACCGACACCCTTCCATCGGGCGTTGTTCCGGTGGCTGGTACGCTCCCTTCGGGCGCAACGGTGTCGGGCAACGTGATCACGTTCCTGCCGTTCCATCTGGCCGATGACGACAGCGCTCAGTTGTCCTACGCCGTGGTCGTGGATTCTTCGATCCAGTCCCAGACGCCGGCAGTGAACCGGGCCCGCCTAGCGGCGCACGGAACGTGGACGCTCGTTTCTGCCTCATTCACGCCGCTCAATCGGCCGTTGATGACATTCGCCAAATCGGTCGACCGACCGACCGCCAAGCCGGGGGATACGCTCACCTACTCGATGAGTTACTCGAACATCGGCACGTCGGTCGCGACGATGGTCATTGTCACCGACGGTATTCCTCTTGAGACCGACTACATCGGCGATTCGGTGACGCTGAACGGCGTGCCAAAATCGGATGCCGTGATCGGCGACGAAGTGGTGGTATCCGGCGGAATGGTGACCGTAACCGTGGGGACCGTGCTTCCCGGCCAGTCGGGCACGATCACGTTCAAAGTTCGCATTCAATAGTCATCTCTCGGAGAAACGCCATGCGTTCACTGATGGTTCTCATCATCCTTGTCCTGACGGCGACGGCCCTTCCGGCGCAGTCGGACGTCTCGCTGGTCATGCCGGGGTACCGCGTCTCGATCGCAGGACCTCTGGCCGCCGGTAGCGGTGGCTTCGTCGTCGCGCAGCTCGACTCACTGCCGAAGGATCGGCAGGGAACTCGGTTCGGCATCCTTGTGCCGTCCTCCGAACAAAGCACCGTGCTCGAGATCCAAGATGGCGTTTCGGGCGACGTGCTGGCAACGGTCACGGCCGCGCAATGGAGAGGACGCGAGTCGTCGGCGTGGAAGCGTCTTGCCTCACGATCGTCATCGACGGGCGACCGTGTTGAAGAGGCATTCCAGCTTCAGCAGGGGAGGTTGTCTGCGACCATCGTGCGAACGATGGAGCGCATGGCGGCAGAGCATCTGCCGCTGGGCGTCGGATTGCGGTACACCGTCGGCGTGGCGAACGCTTCGGTCCCCTCCGTGCGGGTCGTCCTTCGAGGCGTCTTGGAAGGTTCGGCGACGCTGAACAGCCAGACGTTGACGGTCGCCTCCGTCGAGAAGAAGGCTCCGATGAATGCCATGGTCATCCACCTCTGGTCGGAAGGCGCGACCCTGCGCATGGAAGGTGCCGCCCGTTCGCGGACGTTCGTGGCCCGGAGCTCTCCGGTGACGGCCACCAGCGAGGCGGCAGTCCCGGCGCTGTCGGTGACCGTCGTGGGTACGACATCACCCGTGACAGAACATCAAAAGGCTCAGATGGAGGCGCTCATCGAACACGCAAAAGGTCAGCCGGTACGGCCGCTTCTCGTGGCCCGAAGCGCCGTCGACCGACCCAAGGCCTCCCCCGGCGATACCGTACAGTACTCCTTCACCTATTACAACGTCGGAACGGCTCCTGCGGCTGAGGTCGAACTCTCCAATCCGGTCCCCTCTGGCACGCGCTACGTCGAGGCATCGTCGTCCGGCCTGAATTGCGAGATCGCGGTAGAGCGGGAGACGGTCGACCCGCCCGCGGTCGGACGCGCCCTGCAGCTGACATGGAAGTTCAACGGCGCCATCGCTCCGGGTGAATCGCGATGGGCGTCATTTAGAGTCGTCGTTCAGTGAGGCCTTTATGAGAAGCGAAATGCATCAACGATCCATCAACACACCAACCAACCACCAAACCACACAGGAGGAACCCATGCGGTTCACATCCACACTGGTGCTGGCGGTCCTGGGCCTGGTCCTGTTGCTTCCTGCGACGGGCTATGCCGAGGGAACCCCGGCTGGTACCCAGATCAAGAACGTCGCCAAGCTCAATTACAAGGATGCTGGCGGCAATTCCTTCGCCGAGTTGAGAGACTCGGTGACAGTCACCGTGGAGCAGGTGGCTGCGCTTGCGATCAGTCCGTCCGTTCGGAACGTGACGTCGAGCGACAGCACCTTGCTCTACTATCCCATCACTCTCGTCAACACCGGCAACGGCACGGACAACGGTATTACGATCGGAGCCACCTCGACACAAGGATGGACGACCGTGCTCTATGTTGATACGGACGGCGACGGTGTTCTGGACCTCGGCGAGCCGGTCTATTCGGGTCCGTCAAATATTGCGGCGGACGATTCGCTGAAGCTCATCGCGACCGTCTTCGTGCCGCTGGGCACGGCGAGCGGAACGATCGATACCGTCAAGGTCACGGCGACGTCCGGATTCGACAATGCCGTTACGGCAACGTCGAACAACGTGTCGACGATCTCGACGGCCGATGTCGCGGCGACGAAGAGCAACAACAATGCCACGCCGCAACCCGGCCAGACGATCACCTACACGCTGAACTTCACGAACAGCGGAACAGGAACGGCGACCGGCGCTGTATTGCGTGATACGCTCGATGCCAATGTCACCTACGTCGGCGGGAGCTTCAATATCCTGTCGGGCGGCGGGTCGTACACGTTCAATAGCGGCGTTTTGACCTGGACGATCGGGTCGATCGCCGGCGGCGGAACAGGACAGGCCACCTTCCAGGTGACCGTGGATGATCCGCTGGCGGCCGGGACGGTCATCAGCAACAGGGCTACCATCGCCTACACCGACAGCCTCAGCAATCGGACGGAGGAGTACACGACGCCTTCGTCGAACAGCACCGTGGCGCAGGATGCCTCGTGGGCTGTCTACGTCGAACCGCCGTCGGCGGGTCGCACGAACCAGGGTGTCGATAGCGTCAACGTCGGTCTGTCGGTCCAGTTCACCATTACCCTCGTGAACACGGGCAATGCGGCCGACACGGCGACGACGTCGGCCTCGTCGAGCCTGCCGCTGACGTGGGCGTACTACCGCGACAGCAACAATAACGGCGTGTATGACGCGGGAACCGACGCTGCCTACACGTTCGGCACGAACCTCGACAACGTCGCGGCCGGCGATTCCGTGAAGATCTTCGGCATTGCTACGGTGCCGACCCTCACGCCTGATCGGTCGGTCGACAGCGTCAGCTACAGCTTCACGTCGTTGACGGCCGGTGCGTCTGCGTCGGGTCTTTCGATCACGACCGTGAAGGCCCCGGTCATGGCGATCGGCAAGTCTGTCAGCAGCACGGGCAACCGCACGCGTCCCGGCGACACGCTGACATACACGATCACCTATACGAACACCGGGTCCGGCTCCGCCACGCAGGTCGTCATCACGGATGCCCAGCCGATGTACACGACGTACGTCGCCGGAAGTGTCCAGGTGAACAACTCCACGAACGGCAATGTGTTCGTCGCCAAGACCGATGGTGTGGATGCCGATGAGGCCTCTGTCGTCTCTGGAAATGTCACCGTCAACTTGGGTACCGTCGGAGGCTCCTTCGTGGGAGACCCGACGTATACCGGTCAGATCCGATTCAAGGTGGTGATCAACTAACACCATCCTCGTCCGGGGCGGGGCTTGCTGCCCTTCCCCGGACCTACGATCCGTGAAGTCTTCCATCCACCATATCGCCAGATTTGCCGCCGCTGCGGGCGCGTTGCTCGTTCTCGTGCTGAGTGGCGCGGCGCAGACGGTGCCGGGCACCCGCATCGACAACGTGGGCGTGCTCCGGTTCAGTCGTGCCGACGGCAGTGTCGATTCGCTCGCCTCCTTGACGGTCAGCAGTGTCGTCGAAGCGGCGTCGTACCGCCTGGGTCTGAGCAAACTCGCGAGTCGCGATAGCGTTGAGCCGGGCGAGACCTTCGTGTACACGATCCGCGTGACCAACGAAGGTCCCGAGACGCTCTCGAACATCGAGATCGCGGACACCCTCTCGGCCTTCGTTGAGGGGCTGTCTGCGAATCCGGGCAACCTGTCGGGCGGCTTGGTGCGGCATCAGATCGCCATCCTGCACCCCGGCGCTTCGGACTCCGTGCTCATCGTCGTTCGCGTGCGAGCTGCAACGGCCGTCGGAGCCGAACTCACGAACACGGCCTACGCGACCAGCGTCGAGACGGGAGCCTCGGTCGTTCGGGCACAAGCGACCGTTGCCGTACGCTCGGGTTCGGGCGGTTCGGGATCGCAGCCGGGGCTGACGATCGAAAAGTCGGTCTCGCGCGATACGGTGGAGACCGGCGGACTGGTCACGTACACCTTGCGGGTGCGAAACACGGGCGACGTGGATCTGACGAATGTCATGATCGTCGACAGTCTGTCGACGGCGGTCGATCCCGTCGTTGCAACAAGCAACGCAGGTCTCTCGGGCAAGGTGGTCCGGGCGATCTTCGGCTCGATCGCCTCGTTCGGGGTGGGCCAAGAAGACTCGATCCGGGTGACCGTGCGCGTGCGGCCTGACGTTGCCGATGGACTCCATGTGCAGAACGTTGCATGGGCGATGAGCGACCAGAGTCCCGCGGCGACGGACACTGCGGTGATCGTCGTACGGGCCACCGCAACGCTCGATTGCCGGCTGACCGTCACCGCCGCTCCCGGAATGGTCATCGGCAACGGGATCGCAGCCTCTGTGCTTCGCGCGATGGTTACGGACACGCTCGGCAACCCAAAACCCGACGGTACGCCGGTGATCTTCCGTTCAACGGCCGGCACATTCTCCAACGGCCTTGACTCGATCGTCGTCCCCTCGGTCGGGGGGGTTGCCGTCGATAGCTTGCGCGCGCTGATCGTCAGCAACATGATCGTGACGGGTCGCGCCACCGTGACGGTCGATGACGCCGGCGCCTGTCGTGATACGTCGTCGGTCGAAATCATCTTCTATCCCGGCGCGGTCACGGGGATCGTGGTCAACAATTCCACGAACCAACCCGAAGCTGGAGCCCTAGTGCAGGTCTTCGCGTCCGACGGCACGCTGATCGGAACGGTGAGGACCGGCGACGACGGATCGTACCTCGTGCCGGTACCGAGGACCGACACGTATGAGATCCGCATTCAAACGCTCGATGATTTCGGATATCCGATGAACACGGTCACCACGGTAAGCGTCACGGTGCCCGTGGTCGGCGGCGTGCCGCCGGTGAGGAATTCCATCGTCATTTCGGGCCGGGTGTTCTACCTCGTGTCGCAGAAGCCGGTCGCCGCCGCCGGCATCAAGGTTGTTCTGACGCGCTCGGCGTCGGGCGGCGGCAGCGCTGCCGACGAGAGCTTCCGGAACGGCCGTACGATGATCGATTCGACGCTGACCGACACGACAGGATCCTACACGTTCAGCGGACTTCCGGTCGGTAATCAGTACGCCGTCAGCATCGACGACGCATTGCTCCGCGGGTCGGTTGCCGTGGCTCCGCTGGAGCCCGGCAAGTATGTCACCGACGTCAACATCCCGATCACGTTGAACGGATCACTCGAGCTTACCAAGTCGGGACCTACCCGCGCCTATCGACGGGACACGGTGACCTACACGATCGACATCAGAAATCTCGGCACGCTATCGATGACGTCGGCGGTTGTGACCGACTCGCTCGATCGCTCGATGCGGTTCGTATCGGCGGTGCCGGTCCCGACCCTTGTCGACACGACGACGGGCGTCGTCCAGTGGGCCATTGGAACGTTCGACTCGGCCGCAAGCCCGGCGAGTGTGCGCTCGTTCAGTCTCCGCGTGCGGTATCTCGACACGACCGCGACCGGTCGCGGGCTGACCAACACGGCGCGATTCACGTCGGAGCAGACGACGGACACGAGCGTGACGGTCTCGACAGAACTGTTCGAAACGGAGCTTGTGGTGACAAAGACACCGGCTCGTCCGATCGTCGAGATCGGCGACCAGGCCGTCTATACCGTGACCGTTCACAACGGTACCCCGGCCATGCAGGTGCGCAACGTGATCCTCGAGGACCGTCCGCCTCTGGGCTTCACCTATCTCGCCGGCTCCAGTCATCACGATACGGTCCGCATCGCGGATCCTGAGATCTTCCGGGCGGGCGCCAGTCTCGTGCTGCGATGGAGGCTCACGGATTCGCTCCTGGCCGGAGCAACGAGGAGCGTGACGTATCGGATGATCGTCGGCGGCGGTGCCGCAGAAGGCGACGGCGTGAATCGAGCGATGGCGTTCGCGACGGCTCCCAACGGCGTTCCACTGCGCTCTGCGGAGGTCGAGGCCCGTGTGGAGGTGCAGAAGGGCATCTTCACCGACCGCGGTGTCGTCGTCGGAAAGATCTTCTATGATCCCAATCGGAATGCCTATCAGGATCCGGGTGAAGAGGGGATCAAAGGTGTGGAGCTCATCACCGAGGACGGGACTCGGATCGTGACGGGGGACGACGGAAAATACTCCATTCCCGACATCGCTCCCGGTGAGCATGTCATCCGGGTGCGAGAGCACACGATCCCCGACCGTGCGAGGCTCCACGCGGGGTACAACGAATTTGCGGGCGACGCCTTGTCGCGGTTCGTGAGCGTGCCTTCGGGCGGTATCGCGCGGGCCGACTTCTATGTCGACGCCCTACCCGAGGATTCTGTCGTGCTGACACAGCGATACGTGCGGTTCGGAGGCCTGACGATACGCCGGTATGTCGCCCCGCGGAATGTCGTGTTCATCGACGACGAACGTCAGGCGCTGATGAAGCTCACCGGACTCAACTTCGAGGTCGGCAAGGCGATCCTACGGCCTGAGGCGTTCCCGGTGATCGCACAGCTGGCGCAGATCCTCCGCGACAACCCGGACGACCGGGTGACGATCGTCGGCCACACCGACGCCTCGCCGATCAGGACGCAGGAATTCCCGAACAACGTCGTTCTCTCGCTGGCGCGTGCCGAGGCGGTAAAAGCGGTGCTCGTCGACCACGAAGGGATCGATCTGCGACGGATCGAGACGCTCGGACGCGGAGAGAGCATGCCCGTTGCCGACAATACGACGCGTGAAGGTCGCGCGCTGAACCGCCGCGTTGAGTTCGCCTTCGGTCCGATGCGCGAGAAGCCGCGGCCGCGCGATTCGGTGGCCATCATGGTTTCGATACCGATCCACTACGACGGCAGCACCGCGTTGCGACGGATTACGTGGGTCGACAGTCTCGATGCGGGACTTCGTTATGTGGCCGGCTCGGCGAGCTTTGGCGGGCGCACGATCGATCCTGTGGTCGACGGCCGGAGGCTCGTCTGGTCCATCGACTCCCTTAGTGCACCATTCCGTGAGACGCTGGTGTACCAGTTGGTGACGAGCAGGCCGACAGAGCGTGTCATGACCTTGCGCTCTTCGACCGGACGCGTGACCGTGACGACCGCCGATACGACGCTGAGCTCCACGGAGACTTTGACCACGATCAATCAGACGGCGATCGCCCTTCCCGGGCGTGCCTTCAACTTCGTCATGCCTAGCGTACTCTTCGAGACGGCCAAGGCGGAACTGCGGAACGGCGCGGAGTCGGCGTTGGAAGCCGCCGCAGCCCTTCTGCGCGACGACCCGACCCTTCTGGTGATCGTTGAAGGACACACGGATGCCCGTCCGATCAAGTCGCCGGAGTTCGCCTCGAATCTCGAGCTGTCCCAGGCGCGGGCGGGATCCATCGTGGACCTGCTTGCAGACCGATTCTCGATCGCTCGGACCCGTATGGCGGCCGTCGGTTTCGGCGAGCACCGGCCGATCGCTTCAAATCAGACGGTCGACGGCCGTCAGCAGAACCGCCGGGTTGAGCTCCGCATCTTCCGGGCGGAGTTCTGGACCGCCGTCCTGAAGGAAGGTGGAGTGGATTCATCGAGTTCCGCCGGCTTCCTTGTGCGACCCGAGGTCCCTTCGCTCGTCGAACCGTTGGTAGAGATGCGGCCCGGTGAGCGCTATCTCGCCATCCTGGAGGCCTCGTGGAGCGGCGCCGGGCGCCGGCCGATGTTGGCTGCCGTGGTCGACACCCTGCCCGAGTGGTTCCGGGTGGATCGTCCGACCCTACGCACACATGGCATCGACTCTGTGTCGATCAGCAGTCCGCTCCTCGCGCCGATGAGTCTCTCGGCCTCGACGGCGAGGCTCTCGTTCGAGTTCGAGGTCGCACCGTCGTTCCCGACATCGGGGGCGTTCGTCCGCCGATTCGCGGTGATGCGTCGCTACCGGTCCGGTTCCACGTCATTCGTCACCAGTCAGCCGGTTGAGATCAAGCCGGGTCGTTCGTTGTGATCTTCGGGATCCCGACATATCGCTCCTTCCTGAGTCCGTTTCGCCGACGGCGCGGCTTCGTCGTGCTGGTGACGACGCTGGCCCTGTGGCTTGGATCGGCTCCGTCGGTGTTTGCGCAGATGCTCCAGATCACGCATCCCCAGGATCAGGCCGTGATGTCCCTGCGGACGCAGTCGGTGACCGCGAAGGGCTGGCCGGGGTTTGAGGTATCGCTGGCCGTGAATGGCGTAGAGGTCAAGAAGACCAAGATCCGGGTCGACGGCATCGTCGACTTCCTGAACGTCGCCGTGCCAGAAGGCCCTGTGACCTACGAGGTGCGACTGTTGAACCCGGATGGTTCGACGATCACGTCGGAGGAGCGGAAGGTTCACATTCTCGGGTCGCCGTCGGTGGTCCACGTGGCTCTCGACAGGGAATCGGCGCCGGCGGGGAGCGGAGCGCTCATCGACGGATGGGTCGAGGTCTTCGACCGTTGGATGATGCGGGTGCGCGACCAACTCCTCGTCACGCTGTCTGCCGACAGCGGTACGATCGTAGCGAATGACATCGACCCCAACCGCCGCGGGATCCAGGTTGCTCTCCGTAACGGTCGCGCGGAATTCGCGTACGAAGTGCCTTCCACGTCGGGCATCGGGGCGGTGACGGCCGAGGTGGAAGGCGTGAAGGGTACGACGTCCTTCCAAGCGACGACGCCTCTTGAGCCGTTCACGCTCGTCGGCCTTGCCACGGGTCGCGTCAGCGGTTCCGCCTTCCGCGGCGACAGGAGCCGTCTTGGTCCGAATTCGACCTTCGACGAAGGGCTCAACGCCGACGGCCGGCTTGCGGTCTTCGCCCGCGGGACCGTCGGCAACGAGCTCCTTCTGACGTCGTCGTATGATTCAGACCGCCGCAACCGGGCACGCTACTTCCGTGAGCTCGACCCCGACTATCTCTATTCGATCACGGGCGACAACAGCCTGCTTACGTACGACGCTCAGACGAACCGCAACTTCTTTCTGAGACTCGAGCGGAACCAATCGTCGCTCTACGTGGGCGATTACACGACGGGCCTGACGAAGCAGGAATTCACTCTCTATCATCGGACCCTCAACGGCGCCAAACTGCTGCATCGCGATCGCGTGTGGGATGTGAATGTGTTCGGTTCGCTGACCGACCGCAAGGTCATACAGGTCGAGCGGCGCGGCGAAGGCCTTTCGGGCTTCTACAGCCTCGGTGCGACGCGCATCACGTATGGCACCGACAAGGTCCGGATTGAGACCCGCGACCGCTTCCATTCAGAGATCATCCTGCAGGTGCGGGATGCGTATCGCTTCACCGACTACGACATCGACTACGAGCAGGGAACGGTCTTCTTCAAACAGCCGGTCCCGTCGATCGATGCGATGGGCAATCCCGTCTACATTGTTGCCGCCTTCGAGGCGCAGACCGGAGCGGCCAATGCGTACGTGGCGGGCGGTCGCGTTGAGCGGGCGATGGGAGAGATGCTCACGGTCGGGTTGACGGGCGTTGTCGAAGAGCGCGAGCCGTCGAACTACAGCCTGCTGGGGGCCGATATGCGGCTGGCGCTTGGCGGCCATCTGACGGTGTCGGGTGAAGCGGCTCGTTCGTCTTCAGTCGCCGGAGACGGATACGCTTACAAGATGGAGGCCGCCGGGTCGCCCGCGGCCGGGCTGCAATTGCGCAGCTACTATCGCCGCGTAGAGGCCGGATTCGAGAATACGACCCAGTCGGGCGGCGGTCGCGAGCTGGGAACGATCAAGTACGGCTTTGGCGGTCAATACCAAGCCGGCGCCGCGACACGGGTGAACGCCGAAGCCTATCGTTCACTGCAGACCGTTTCGTCGGGTCAGGCGACGATCACCTCGATGTCGGCCGGGGCTGAACATCGCATCCTCGATGGTCTCACCGGTCGGTTCAGGATCGAGGACCTTCTCTACGCATCGCCCGAGACGTCGATGACGACGGTCGACCGGCACACGACGCTGGCGATGCTGGGCGCCACATACGCCGTCGCGCGCGACGTTCGGGTCACGGCGGAACATGAGCGGAACCTGTCGTCGACGTTCGACCCGGCAAAGCCGAATGCCACGGCGCTCACCGGAGAATGGCGGGCCACCGAATGGATGGCGCTCTCGCTGCAGCAGCGCTTCTTCGAGGCGGGCGGCACGACAACGACCCTCGGCGCGACCTCGACCGTTGCGCAGGGGACCGAGGTTTACGGTAAGTACGAGATCGGCAACGCGGCCGCCGGCTATCGGAATTCGGCAAGCATCGGATTGCGCAATCGGCTGAAGTTGACCGAAGCCCTCACAGCCAGTCTGACGTTTGAGCGGACGAAGAATCTGGGACGCCGTGCGATCGAGACCCCGACGCAAGACAACACAGCCATCTCGACGGGCCTCGAGTATCTACCGAAGGACCGGCCGGTGAAGGCGGCGACCAAGGTCGAAGTCGGTCGCACGTCGGCGAATGAGCGCTTCAACGCGTATCTTGCCGGTGACGTTCGGGTCGTGGACGACCTGAGCGCGCTCGTCAAGATGCGCTTCGGCCGCGACATCTCGCTTCGGTCGACCGGATCGCAGGACCTCTACCACCTGATCTTCGGCATGGCTTACCGTCCGGTCGAAGACAACGTCGTAAACCTGCTGGCCAAGTACGAGATCAAAGGAAATCGAAACCGTTACGTCGCACCGTATCAGGAATACCAGGCGTCGATCGCGTCGGCGCATGCGTACATCGAGCCCGTACAGCGCATCGAGCTCGGTATCAAATACGCCTTCAAGAACGCCCGTGAGACCTCTCCGTTCCTGCAGGCATCAACGAACTCGCACTTCCTGCTGTTGAGCGCCGATTACGACCTCTCCGAGAACTGGAGCATCGGAGGGGAGTATCGCGGACTCTGGCAGATCGAGGCGGGAGACTTGTTGAACGGCGTGTCGGCCCGTCTGGGTTATGCCGTGATGCGCAATGTCCGCCTGGTGTCCGGATACACCTTCAAAGGCTATCACGAGCGTGATCTGGTCGCGCCTTCATTATCGTCGAGCGGTCCGTTCATCGGCGTCGATGTGAAATTCGGCGAAGACCTCTTCGGCCTCGGAGGCCGGTGATGCCGTGGGTCAAATGTGTCGTCGTGCTTGTTGGACGCTGCTGCAGAGATCTCGGCCACAAGAGACACAAGATCCTCAAGAATGTCGATCGACGGGAATTCGCAGCGGCATTGACACGACGGCTTCCTGAAAGACTCACACGTCACCGTATCAGATTCGATTTCAACACAAGGGATCGCCATGGCACGTATATCCACTTCCCGTAACTCGCGTTCTTCCAAGATCCGGTCCAAGATCGCTGATGAAGATCGATCGGCGAGCGTTGCGCTCCTGAAGGCGCCTTCGGTTGACGCAACGGCTGTCGCGCTTCGCGACGAGGTCATGCGGCAGGCCGCCTTCGGGTTCCAGCAACTGACGATGGAGATCGCGAACGAGCGCCGGGAGCGTGAGCGGTTTCAGCGCATCATCACCATCGGCCTGTCAGGCCTGGGAGCGCTTCTGGTCCTCGCGACGATCGTCCTGTTGTCGAGCATCGGGTCGTCCGTGCGGGACACGCTGGCCTACGAGATGGCCGAGCTGACATCAACGACCGCCCGGACGATCCGTGCGGGAACTGAACCCGTCCAGGAAACGGTCGAACGGCAGTCGGAGATGATGAAGCGTGCCGCCGACATGGAACGCTTGCTGGTGAGCCTGTACGGCTACGAGCACCTGGCGATGTCGGGTTCCCGGCAGGCGTTCGTCGAGTTGCGAAAGCTGGCAACGCGGCAGGATGACGCCGGCATCATCGCCAGGGACCGGATGGCGCAGATCACGTCACGATATGCCGTCCTCGCGACTCCTCAGCGCGGCAACATCCGCGTTGGCGAGTTCTCGGTCATTCGGGGGGACAGCACCCTGCGATTGACCGCCTTGACATCGGCTGAGCTGGTCTACGTGCTCGGTTCGCCAGATGCCACCTTGAACCAGGTGCATCAGGTCATGTCCTTGCTGTGGGACCGCCCGTTGGACAAAGGTTTGGAGAGGGAATTGTGGAGTCTCTTGCAGCGGTCGAACAACCTACCGGCATCGGTGGCCATCTGTTCGCTGTTGAAGGGCAGATTCGGCACGCGGGCGACCATGTATGACTTCGATACTTGGAGGTCGTTCCTTGCGAAACGGTTGTGATGACAAGTCGGGAAAAGACGATCGCCACCAAGAACACGAAGAAAACGGAGAAGGAGGAGGCAGGGCTGGGGGAAGGGGAGGGTTAGTTCATCCTTCTATCGCTGTGCCGGGTTGGTCTTCATGGTCTATGTGATTCTGCTTCTCACAGACAAACGGCCCCGCGCTGAGATGACTCAGGCGGGGCCGTTCTGTTGCGGGTGGTGCGCCCGTCAGGATTCGAACCCGAACTAAAGGCTCCGAAGGCCCTTGTGCTATCCGTTACACCACGGGCGCGGCGTCGTATGTTGGAATATACGAAGAACTTGCCGTTCGAGACAATCAGCGACGTTCAGAAGAACAGGTCGGCCCGAAGATAGAGACTGCTCGGGTAGTACCAGTATTCCGACATGGTGCGACCGAAGGTGTGCTGACCTCCGACCGCCAACAATGCTTCGTCGCTCACCGAGACCGAGATCGTGGCTCCGACCAATCCGCTCCCATCATCAAGATTCTTCATGAGCGATGCTTGAGCCGTGATGAGGGGATGGAGGAGATACGACGACTGAACCACGACGTAGCGCCGAGCAAGTTGAAGGATCTGTCCCGCGGTCAGACGGCCAAGCTCGTATTGCATCGGCTCGTCACGCCCCTCGCCGTTGTACGCGAACTCCGCCATTCCGTACCACCGGGCCGTGAATTGGTTGTCGATCCCCACGACCCATCGAGTGAAGGTGCCGCCGACGGATGCTGCGACGATGATCCCTTCGGCCCTCAGGCCTGAATCCCACACCGAGCCGGTCACGTCGCCCCCGATCACCCACCGATCTTCGCGCCGGCCCGCCATGATGGCTCCGTCGACTCCCTGCCAATTCGTCCTGGCGCGGACAGCTCCTGAACTTTTTCCCCTCCGTTGCGGATTCCAGACCGCACTGACATCGGTCAAGTTGCCAACCCGCACGGTCGCCTGAACGGCATCAACGCCGTCCTTCTCGATCTTGCTGTAACTCGCCGGATTGATCGGGTTGAACAGGTCCGTCGGATTCCAGATCCGGCCCGCCCCCCACGCGATCCGCTGTCGGCCTAGGGTGAGGTCGACGGCACCCACCATCGACTTGACGAACATACGGTCGACCCCGTGGAGAACGTCCCACCGACGTCCGCGATGGATCGACCAGGTGAGGTCGACGATCTGCCCCCGTGGGGCGCTCGCGATCGCGAAGGCGTTTGTGGAAGATGTGTATGTCGCGCCCACCTCATATTCGAGTCGTACGAAGGTGGACGATGTGATGTCGACGGTTGGCCGCAGACGCAGGCGTGTGATCTCGACGAACGAGGAGGCGTCGGAACCGACCAGGGTGGCCAGGTCCGGCCGCATGCGGACCGAAGTGGGAAACGTGACGACGTAGCCGTCCATCGACCACTGGGCCGGTGCGGTTGCCACGAGAAACAGGATCCCTGCGATGACGGTCCAACGGAGACGCATGTGCAGGTCGACTCAAGAGGTCGTACGCCGTTCGTCCTGCTCGATGCGTCCGTCGTGGAGCCGGATGACCCGGCGGCCGCGCTCGATCACCTGCGGATCGTGGGACGAAAAGAGGAACGTGATCGAACGTTCGCGGTTCATGCGCGTCATGAGGTCGAGCAACGATGCACCGGTGGCCGAATCGAGATTGGCGGTCGGTTCGTCGGCCAGGACGATGGCAGGATTGGTGGCGATCGCGCGTCCGATGGCCACGCGCTGCTGCTGGCCTCCGCTCATCTGATTCGGGCGCTTGTGGGCTAGCGCGTCGATCTCCAACGCCTTCATGACTTCGAGAGCCCGATGCCGACGTTCGCGCTCAGCAACGCCCTGAAGCGTCAGCACGAACTCGATATTCTCCACGGCGGTCAGGACGGGGATGAGATTGTATGCCTGAAAGATGAAACCGAACTTCTGCAGGCGCAGCTTCGACAGCTCGGTCTTGGTGAGACCTTCGAGAGGCTTCTCCTCAATGAACACGCGTCCGGAACTGGGGGCGTCCAGAGCCCCGAGAAGGTTCAGCAATGTGGTCTTGCCCGAGCCCGACGGGCCGGCGATGACGGTGAATTCGCCCCGGGCGAACGAGACATCAATCGGCGACAGTGCCCGAACGGGCACGCCGTTGTCGTGGTAGGTCTTTTCGAGCGCTTCCGCGCGAAGGATCGGAGTGTCCATGTTCGAAACTCGTTCGTCAGAGATGTCGGATCGCATCCATGGGCTGCAGTCGGACGGCCCGCAGAGCGGGCTGCAGCGCCGCAAGGATGCACATCGCAATGATGAGCAATCCGCCCCGGACCGATCCGAGTGGGTCCAGAACGGGGTAGATGATCGCTCCCGAGCCCCACGAGGATAGACCTTCGGCGAACCAGGAAAAGTCCAGACCCGAAGACGCGATCCAGGCGTTGAGTGCATTCCCGAGCACAAGCCCGATCGACGTACCCACCGTGCCCAACATGGCGGCCTCCATGAGCACCATGCGGAACAGCATGCCATCCTGCATGCCTACGGCCTTGAGGACTCCAAACTCACGGATCCTTTCGAAGACCGACATCATCATCGTGTTGATGATGCCGAAGATCATCGCCAGACCGAGAATGACGTAGTAGATGATCATCGATTTCTCGGTCAATTCCACCGTGGCGGCGAGGGAGGGGATCAGATCTTCGTAGGACTGGACCTCGAGGTCAGGGCCCAGTACGGTACGAAGCGAGTCGCGCACCGGGTTGAGGTCGGCGGTCGAGCGGAGCACCATGGCAAATTCGGCCGCCTCAATGCCCGCACCGATCAGATGCTGCGCCGTTGCGTAGGGAATATAGGCGTGCAGTCGGTCGAACTCGAGGATCGGCGTGCGGAACAGCCCCACGACGCGGAAGAGTTCTGAACCGACCCGGCCTTCGCGAGTCGACGACATGGCCACCACCTTGTCACCCAAGCCGATGTCCAGGGTCTTTGCCATGCGTTCGCTGATGAGGATCTCGCGCGGATCCGTGCCGAGATTGCGCCCCGCCACGATCGACCGATGGATCGTCGTCACATGTTGTTCGCGCCCGGGTTCAATACCGACGAACATCACACCCGACGAATTCCGGGCGGACGTGAGTAGGCCCGTGGTCAGGATCCGGCGCGAGGAGGCGGCAATTCGCCTTTCGGCGGCCAAAGCCGAGTCGACCACATCGGGACGGGCGATGAATCGATCGATGTCCGGATTGTCGTGATAACCGGTACGATGGACCTGAATGTGCGCCGTGTGCGCGCCGAGCTGATTGTCGAGCGACTGGCGCATGAAGCCTCGGACGACCGCCTCGATGAACACGATTGCGATCAACCCGACGACGACCGAGGTCAGAATGATGAACGAGCGGCGGTGATTCCGCCAGATGTTACGCCAGGAGAGCCGGATGAGCATCATGTGTGTCGGATCCCTTTCAATGGCTCGAGCCGGGCGACGCGGTAGAGCGGATAGATGAGCGAGAGAAGCGAGGCAGCCGCGATGACAGCCACGACCTGGCCCAGCACCCAGAGTTCCGTCGATCCGACCATCTGCGGCAGGAAACCGTACTGAGCGTAGATCTCTTCAAAATCGCCCGTGAAGGTGATCGGATAGGCCTTGACGTAGGCGTTGACGGCGTATCCGAGCGACGTTCCTGTCAGAATGCCGATGGCTATCATGTAGAACGACTCGACCAGCACCTGCACGACCAGCTGGGACGGCTTCATGCCGACGGCGAGCGTGACGCCGAACTCGCGGAATCGCTCCGTGACGGACATGAGGACCGTGTTGAGAATGCCGAAGGTCACGATGACGATCAGGACGATCATGAAGAAGTAGTCGCCGATCCGGTCGAAGGCCATCGCTTGCGCCAAGTCGGGCATGACCTCGGCCCAGGTCAACACGGCCGTGTTGGCGATCGACGCTTCGGCGACGCCTTGTTCAAGACGAGCGCGCTTGTCCTCGAGGCGATCAAGGTCGTCAATGGCTATGGCGATCACGCTGACGCGGCCTTCCATCGCCAACAGTTCCTGCGCCGCGCCGACATTCATCAGAATGGTCCCTGCGTCGAAGCCCTGTACTCCCATGCGCACGCTGCCAACCACGCGGAATTTGAGGTTTCCGAGGACACCGTCGAATCCTTGTGCCAGAACGACGATCGTATCTCCGATGCCCGCTCCGAGGTTGGTCAGGAGCGTTGTGCCGACGACAACCTCGTCCATCGCGCCCGCCGCGAGGTGTCGTCCATCGACGACGCGGCGATGGAATCGCGAGACCTGTTGCTCAGCTTCGGGATCCAGGCCCAGCATGAGCACACCCGCAGAACGATCGCGAAAGCTGACCAATCCGTCGGCCTGGATGCGCGGCGCGAAGCCGGCGATCCCTTCGGTCTGAAGCAGGATCGACCGCAGAGTCGCCGGATAGGCCAGGCTCTTCGAGAGCGAAGGATTGTCTTGGTACCCCGTGCGTTGCACCTGCAGGTATCCGGCGAACATCTCGACGGTGTTGCGGACGTTGATCTCCCACGTACCCGTCGCAAGGCCCCGTTGCAGCAACGAGAGGAAGGAGGCGAAGACAACGGCCAGGATCGTCAGGACGGTCCGACGCCGGTTTCGCCAGATGTTCCGCCAGGCCAGTTTGACGATGAGTCTCACCGCATGGTCCCTTTCTCGAGCTCACGGAACGAGAAGATCCGATCGCTGATGGCGACGTCGAACTCGACGCTCTTGTACTCAAACGTCGTCCGATGTCCCGGCTTGAGGTCGTTGACCATGCTTTGCCGGGCCGGGATGACACGCCCGCCCATGCGCCGGATGTCCTCGAACGTCATCGTACGGGTGCGTGTGCCGCGTTCGTCGTAGTACTCCGCGCGCGCTGGCAGGTAGTCAGCCATTCGGACCCAATAGAGGATGCGACCCCAGACCACTGGAGCGTTCGGCTTGGGGATCAATTCCAGCTGCCACGTCGGTGCGCCTGCCACGGAGTCTCTGGCGAGGATCCGCATCGTGTAGTCATCGATCAAGCTCGACTCTCGCACGAGATCGTCGTTCGTGAAATCGGACCCATTCCAGGACTGGAGCATCATTGAAGGAGGGACCTTGATCGTGGTCTCGGTATTCCGCAGATACATCCACAGCTCATTGTCGATCTTCAGCGTCTTATTCCCGGCTTCACGTCGCGGGGAGGTGATGACGATCAGGGCTTTGTCGTTCCCCACCCACCAGCTGTCCATCTCCATTGTGCGAGTATAGTCAGGGGTCTCGATCGTCATGGAGAACGTGCCACGGGACGTCTTGCCCTTGAGCAGGTCTTCCGATCGACGGAGGATCTGCTCCGCCGTTTGCGCCGTCAGCGAAGCAGACGCCACCATCCACCACAGTGTCGAGCGAAGCAGAAGGCGTGTCAGCATATCAGACTCTCTTCTTCAAGGTTGCGTATCGCGATGTGAACCGATCGATGAGCAGGGGGAATTCCCGCTCAAAATACGTGTAGAACTCAAGAAGTTCGCGGAGTCGTTGTCCTGCCGGCGACGCATGATCTTTGACGAGGCTGAGTCCGTCCTCGAAAGACCTTCGGAACTCGGAGACGAGCGACAGACGTCGACGAATCAGGTCTGCCGTTGCTCCGGACTTGATGCGAAAGTAGGCCCGACGTTCGCCCGTGACGCCTACCTTTTCGATGAGTTCAGACTGGATCAGGATCCGGGTCATCGTACTGACGGAGGCTCGGCTTGCTTTGAGCCGTTCAGCGATCTCTTCGGCTGCCAGATACGGCTGGGGGGAAATGAGCAGCAGGCCGAAGATCTTTCCGGCGATCCGGGGAATCCCCGCGCGCTCCATGTTGGTGCCCAGATCTTCGACAAACCGCAGCAACTCGTTCTTTTGCATACGACGTTACACGATTGTTTTCCAGATACCTACGGAACATGAATTTTAGAAGTTTCAGTCACGACTGAAATTAATACAGCACGGCAGGATTTGCAAAAACAGGATTGTTTGGAATGACACTCGGATAAGGCTGGAAGAGTTGTGTGAACCTCGTACCTTGTGGCGGACATCCACGGGAGGTGACCATGAGGTGCGAACGTTGCAGCAACGAATACCCGTCGGAGTACTATTTTGCCAGCGAAGGAATCTGCCGGGACTGCTTCAGCAAACTCGACGCGAGGGACCGTCAGAAGGTCTTCGAACCAAAGGGCATCGAGCGGATGACGACGACCGCGTTCACGATCGATGGTTTCCGTGTTGTCCGGTCGATGGGCGTCATCCGGGGGATCACGGTGCGGTCGCGTTCCATCCTCGGGACGATCGGCGCGGGATTGCAGACGATCGTCGGAGGAGATATCACGCTCTTCGCCGAGCTGTGCGAAGAGGCGAGATTGCTGGCGTTTCGACAGATGGCAGGTCACGCCGAGCGAATGGGGGCGAATGCCGTGATCGGCGTTCGGTACGACGCGAACGAAGTGACTGACGGAGTGACGGAAGTGCTCTGTTACGGCACGGCGGTCGTCGTTGAGCCAGTGTAACTGGTTGCGGAAAGCTCCGTTGGAGGTCAAAGCGTGAACCGCCAAGGACGCCAAGAACGCAAAGGCCGCAAAATTGCTTTGGGAAGGGGGTCTGAAGGCAAAGGCTCTAAATGGCGAACTTCCCACGGAGAGGTTTTTCGACACCTTCTGATCGCCGTGCCTGCCGAAGGGAGTGCTTCACTGCGGCGAGCTTCCCGCCACGTCCGCTGGTCTTCCCTTGTAGGTGATCCGCCGGTCGGGCAGAGCGCTCATTCTTCTCCCTGACCTGCCGGAGGGAACGCAACACACATGAAGGGTGCAGAAAACACAAAACCCTCGCCGAGGCGAGGGTATTGTGTTGGACTGCAATGATCGTCAGACTTTTTCGACTGACTCGGCTGCCGGCCCCTTGGGGCCTTCGACCACCTTGAACCGGACGTTATCGCCGTCGTTCAGGCTCTTGTAGCCATCACCGACGATGTTCCGGAAGTGGACGAAAACGTCCGTGCCGTTCGAGCGGGAAATGAATCCGAAGCCCTTAGCGGCGTTGAACCATTTGACGGTTCCTTGTTCCATACAACGACTCCTTTGAAGAGAGATGATATGTCCGAACCCGTGGCGACTTTCGCCATACTGATCTTCGTCAGGCCTTTCGGCCGATCCTGCGATTGAAGTTGCCCGGGAAGGAACCAGAGGAACCGATCGAGGGACTCAACAGCGGAGGAACTACGAAAGAAACAGCGGTGTATCGTGACACCTATAAGATACACGAATTGCTGGAAGGATTCAAGGGAAATCTTTGGTAAGGGCCAAAGAGATCTCTCAGGTGCAACGACCCCGAATTCGCGACGGAATGAGCGTTTTGTCATCTCCTGTCATGCCGAACGACCTGCTCCTCTTTGTGAAGTCCTTCGAAAAGGTCGATTCGCCCGCCCGCCACGTGCGTGGAGATCTCTCTGAACGTGGCTCGCCGTGCCGTCAGGCGAGGCGGGGCATCTCGCTTCTGGCTTCAGTGGCCATTCAAGACGCGAGATTCCGAATCCGCCTTCTCATGAAGATCTGAACTAGAACGCGGTTCGGAATGACGCTGGGGGCCCTGCTCGGTCATTCCAAACACGTTTTTCTGCCCGAACTCCTTGTGCGAGTGATTCGGAATCTCGCTTTGAGGGCATGAAGGGTACAGAGTCGAATTGGGATCGCATGCGATGAAATGCAAAGCGGCCTCACAATGGGGGCCGCTTGCTGTGCGCCCGAAGGGATTCGAACCCCTAACCCTCAGCTCCGTAGGCTGATGCTCTATCCAGTTGAGCTACGGGCGCATTACTAAGACCCATAAAGATACGCCTTCATCGATTGATTTTCAAGAGCGCCTTGATTCGCCCCCGCCTTTCTCTTCGTCTCATCATTCGTTACCATGCGCAGGTTCGTGCAGGGACTCTAACCATGATACGATCATTCCTCGCGGTCCTCGCGCTCGTGGGGTTCGACCAGCAACTCTCAGCGCAATCACCCGGTCGGCTTGAGGTCAGCTCAGGACAGTTTCTCCTAAACGGAAAGCCTTTCCAGATCATGTCGGGCGAGATGCACTACCCGCGGATTCCCCGGGAATACTGGCACGACCGGCTTGTCAAGGCGCGGGCCATGGGATTGAATACCGTCTGCACGTACCTCTTTTGGAATGTGCACGAACCCGGACCAGGCCTCTTCGACTTTAGCGGTGATCTTGACATAGCGGAGTTCGTGCGCGAGGCGCAACGCGTCGGGCTCAACGTGATCGTTCGTCCCGGCCCCTACGTCTGCTCTGAATGGGATCTGGGTGGACTACCCTCATGGCTGCTCAAGCACCGGGACATCAAACTTCGGTGCGGGGATCCACGCTACGAAGAGGCGGCCGAAAGATATCTGAAGCGCGTCGCGCTGGAACTGGCTCCATTGCAGGCCGATCGTGGCGGACCGATCATCATGTTCCAGGTCGAGAATGAATACGGCAGTTACGGCAACGACAAAGCGCACCTGCAGTTCCTCCGATCGACGATGCAGTCGGCGGGCCTCACGGTTCCATTCTTCACCTCGGACGGTCCGGCGCCGCACCTTCTTACGGCCGGAACACTGCCGGACGTTCTTCCCGTCGTGAACTTTGGCGGGCGACCCAAAGAGGCGTTTGAGACGCTTGAGAGGTTTCGCGCCGGCGTTCCGCACATGACGGGGGAGTTCTGGTGCGGCTGGTTCACGCATTGGGGCGACTCGACGTGGGGCTCCTCCAACACGGCCAAGCAGACCGAAGAACTCAGGTGGATGGTTGAGAACGGGAAGTCGTTCAATCTCTACATGTTCCATGGCGGTACGAATTTCGGATGGACGGCTGGAGCGAACCACGGTCGATACTACGAGCCCGACGTGACATCATACGACTATGACGCTCCGCTCGACGAAATGGGGAATCCGACCCCGAAGTACCACGCTTTTCGCGAAGTGCTCTTGATGCATCAACCGCCGGAGGCGGTGCCCCCACCGCTTCCCGATCGCCGCCAAGGCATCGAGATCCCCGCGTTCAAGCCCGTTGCAGGACCACGGTTGCTGGACATGCTTCCGGGCTCCATCCGGAAGCCTCAACCGGTCTCCATGGAGGAGCTGGGACAAGACCATGGCCTCATCCTCTACCGTACGACGCTGATCGGACCGACAAGCGGTCTGTTGACGGTGACGGAACTGCATGACTACGCGCTCGTCTTTGTCGACGGGGTCTTCGTCGACACTCTGGACCGAACGAAAGGGAAGTTTTCGGTCCGGCTACCGGAGACGTCGTCGCCCACTCCCGTCTTGGAGATCCTGGTCGAAGCTATGGGGCGCGTCAATTTCGGTCAGCATCTCATCGATCGAAAGGGGATCACTGAGCGCGTGACACTGCGCGGTATCATCTTGATGAACTGGGAGATGTTTCCGTTGCCGCTGAAGGATCCGACGGCCGACCTCGCGCGATATCGTCGGAACGTGGCAAACCACGGACCGCGATTCTATGAAGCGTCCTTCACGCTCGCGGAGCCGGGGGATACATTTCTCGACATGTCGGGGTGGTCGAAGGGAGCCGTCTGGGTGAACGGCCATCACCTCGGTCGGTATTGGAATGTCGGACCGCAGCGCCGGCTCTACCTTCCCGGCCCGTGGTTGAAGGCGGGTCGCAATCGTCTCGTCATTCTCGACCTCTTAGCGGACGAAGCGGCGGCCGTTTCGGGCCGTCGTGCCATGCATGACTGATCAAGCGCACGAAAGGACCTCCATGGAATTGGGCTCTCTGGATATCGCCATTTTCGTCGGATTCTTTCTCGTGGTCGTTGGAACGAGCATGTACAAGAGCCGCAAGGAGGAAACGGGGGAGGATTACTTCCTGGCGTCGCGCGGTCTCGTCTGGCCGCTCATCGGTATTTCGCTCATAGCGGCGAACATCTCGAGCGAACAATTCGTGGGGATGTCCGGCCAGAGTGCGGGCAATGTGGGGCTGGCGATCGCGAGCTATGAATGGATGGCGGCGATTACGCTGGTGTTCGTGGCTTTCTTCTTTCTACCGCGCTTTCTTCAGACCGGCATTTACACGATCCCCGAATTCCTGGAGTATCGCTACAATCATGCGGCACGTGCGCTGATGGCGGTCTACACCATGGTCATCTACGTCGGCGTGACGATCGCTGCCGTTCTGTATTCCGGCGGGATCACCATCTTCACGATCTTCGACATTGATCTCACGACGTCGATCTGGATCATTGGAATCGTCGCAGCCCTGTACACGACGTGGGGAGGGTTGAAGGCGGTTGCCTGGGCCGACGTCTTCCAAGGTACCGCGCTGATCGTCGGCGGAGCCATCGTATTGTATTTCGGTTTGACGGCGATCGGGGGCTGGGAGGTCTTCTTCGCCCACAATGCAGACCGGCTTCACATGGTCCTGCCGGCCGACCATCCTGTGTTGCCGTGGACGGCGCTCGTGCTCGGGCTCTGGATCCCGAACATCTACTATTGGGGGCTGAATCAGTACATCACGCAGCGGACGCTCGCCGCTCAGAGTCTGCGGCAGGGTCAGATGGGTGTGCTGTTCGCGGCGGCGATCAAGATCATCATCCCGTTCGTCATCGTGTTCCCCGGGATCATGGCGGCACAGCTTTACGGCGACTCGATGACAAACACCGATGCCGCCTATCCGTTGCTGATCAAGAACCTCATACCGACGGGTCTGCGCGGATTCATGCTTGCGGCGATTGCCGGTGCTGTGATCAGTTCGCTTGCCTCCATGCTCAATTCCGCTTCGACGATCTTTACGATGGACCTCTACAAGCGGTACCTCGCGGCGGAAGCGACGCCGCAAAGGGTTGTCTTCGTCGGGCGAGTGATGACGGTGCTGTTCGTGCTCATCGGCTGTCTCATTGCGCCGCAGTTGGGAGACCCGAGGTTTCTCGGAATCTTCACCTATATCCAGGAATTCCAAGGCTATATTTCGCCCGGCATATTGGCGGCGTTTGTGTTCGGCATGTTGGTCAAGCGTGCTCCAGCCTCTGCCGGAGTTGCAGCGCTGGTGGCATGCGTGCCGATCTACGGACTACTGCAGCTCTTCTTCGGCGAGATCGCCTTCCTCAATCGGATGGCGATCACGTTCGTGCTCGTTCTACTCGTGATGGCGGCGATCACCTGGCTGAAACCGCTTCCGAAACCCGTCGAGCTTCCGCGCCGCGCCGGTTTTGATATGTCGCCTACGCCGAAGGCGGTCTGGTTCGGTGCAGCGGTGGTTGTCGTGACGCTGGGACTTTACGTGATCTTTTGGTAGGGGAGACTGAATGACCGAGGATGGAGAAAGGGGGGCGGACTCTATACCCAAAACCCAGCAGGGATGTTCTTTGACGGGGATGCTGTTGTGTACAGACACTGAAGGCTCTACAGTCGTTTTCGCTACGGGATGCTCGTCTCTGGACTGGCCGGTTGACTTCGACTTTGGATGTTTGTTTGGTGTCTTGTAGGTTTGGGAAGTTTGGCTCGTTTCCAAAAGCAAACCCCGTCCAGATAGATCCTGAGACGGGGGTTTGCTTTTGGGTAGCCCTAACGGGAATCGAACCCGTATTTCCGCCTTGAGAGGGCGGCGTCCTAAACCGTTAGACGATAGGGCCGGAGCATTGAAAATTGAAAAAGGTGAATTGAAAATTGAGATGAATCATTCAAGAGTTGCAACTGGCAACATGAACAGCATTGGTGCCGGCCTGTTCAATTCCCATTGTTCAATTTTCAATTTCCAATGCTGGTTGCCCGACCAGGGCTCGAACCTGGACTCTTCTGATCCAGAGTCAGACGTGTTGCCAGTTACACCATCGGGCAAAATCGACTTCATGCAGATCCTCCGGTGAACCTCGAGCGAGCGTAGCGACTCGAGAGGTTACAGCATCGGGCAGATCTGAATTCCCAATGCCTCATCGGCGAAGGTCGAGCGACCCCGAACGCAGCGAGGGGGAGTCGAGACCTTATACCAGCGGGCATTATCCCCTCAGAATGGCTTGAACGTGGAACGATGTCGTCTATCGGACCGAGTCGAAAGCCACCATCAGGCATCCATGCTCTGCGCCGGACTTCAGATTGGCTCGAGCGACCCCGAGCGATGCAAGGGGGGCGAGAGCCAATAACCGAAGGTGCCCCCGCACACATCGGAAGTATAATATAGCCATCCGTTGCCTTGAAACCAAGGGGCTCGTTGATACTGCCTGCGGCTCTGATTATATTGAGCCACATCCATTCGGCCCTCCCGTGTCGCACACCCTCAACGTTCGCATTTCCCGCGTCGACGACACCACCGACGATCTGGCCCTACCCACGTACGCAACGTCGGGATCGGCAGGCATGGATGTCTGTGCAGCCGTCAGGTCTGACCTCACGATCTCCCCCGGAGAGACGGCCCTAGTGCCCACGGGCTTCCGGATCGAACTGCCGCCGGGCCACGAAGCCCAGGTCCGGCCTCGAAGCGGGCTGGCCGCCAAGTATGGCGTTGGGATCCTCAACAGCCCCGGAACGATCGACTCCGATTATCGTGGCGAGGTGAAGGTGATCCTGACGAACTTCGGCCGCCAGCCGTTCACGATCCATCGCGGCGATCGGATCGCCCAGCTGGTGGTGGCCCGCTACGAGCGTGTTCACTGGCAGGAGGTCCCCGCGTTGGAAGACACGGCGCGTGGAGATGGTGGATTCGGTCACACCGGTGTCAAAGGATGACGCCCATGGCACACCGTCGCACCCGATCTGCACCACGACCCGCACCCGAAGGGAACGAAGACCTCCGGTGGGATTCGATCTTCTCGAGCCTTGGGCGCATCGAGATCGTGCTCCTCGTCGGCAGCGTACTCTTGCTGATGATGCTGCTCTACACGATCCAGGACATCCTCTCGCCGTTCCTGGTCGTGGGCGCCATGCTCTTCATGCTGTATCCGCTTCGTCAGTACGCGCTGGCCCGCAATCTCATGTGGCTCGGAGCGCTCCTGTTCGGACTCTGGTTCCTCGACAACATCGCTCCGATCCTGGCGCCCTTCATTGTCTCACTGGTGTTCGCCTACATCCTCTCGCCGGTCGTGGATCTGTTCGAGACATGGAAGGTCCCTCGGTGGCTCTCTTCGCTCATCCTGCTCATCTTGTTCGTCGCGGGCATCGCTCTGGCACTCTTCTTCGTTCTGCCGATCGCTGTGACACAGCTCGAAGGGGTGCTTGACGGGATCGCGAACATCATCGGCCAGTGGCGGTCGACGCTGTGGAGCAGCAATGTCATCAAGCTGCTGGAACGGTACGGCATTCCGGCGGAGGAACTGCGCCAGGTCTTCTCCAGCCAGCTGACGCCGCGATTCGAAGACCTGCTGAAGGCGGTCTTCCGGGCCTCGTCGTCGCTGGTGTCGAGCATGTCCGACGTCATCACGCAGCTGTTCTATGTGATCCTCGTACCGTTCCTCACCTTCTACATTCTCACGGACTTCCCGACGATCAGCCATCGGTTCAAGATGCTCTTCCCGCGGTCGGTCCGAGACACCGTGGCCCGGCAGATGGAGCAGGCTGATGAGCTGATAGGCCATTATCTTCGGGGCGCACTGACGGTCGCGATCCTGCAGGGCTTCCTGGTCGCCGTGCTCTTCTCGCTGGCCGGCATCAAGTATGCCTTGTTGCTCGGCCTGTTGGCCGGCGTGCTGGATCTTGTCCCGTACTTCGGACTGATCATCACCATGGTCGTTTCGGCCATTGTTGCCTTCTTCAGCGACCCGCCGGTCATGGGCAAGGTCATCTTTGCGCTGTTGTCCATCGGGGCCCTCCATCTGGCCGAAGTGACCTTCCTTTCCCCCCGCATCGTGGGCGACAAAGTTGGACTCCATCCGTTACTCATCATCCTGTCGCTCCTGGTGTTCATGCACTTCCTCGGGTTTGTGGGACTGCTGATCGCCATTCCGGCAAGCGCTCTGATCGTGCAGTTCGTGCGCGAGTGGGAGCGCTTGCGACGCCGTCCGTTCCCTGACGACGGCTCGATCGAAACACACTCATGAGCGGCACGCTGTATCTCGTCGCGACTCCGATCGGCAATCTGGAGGACATGACGCTGCGCGCTGCACGCGTCCTCCGTGAAGCGGACGTGATTGTTTTCGAAGAGCGCAAGGAAGGTATGCGCCTGTTGCGGGACCTCGGCATCGAAAAGCCGGTCGAAAGCCTGAACGAGCACAATGAAGCCGCGGCGACCGAGGTCATCCTCGGATACCTTCGGGCGGGAAGGAGCGTCGCCGTGACGTCCGATGCCGGCACGCCGGTGTTCTCCGATCCCGGTCAGATGCTCGTCGAGCGCGCTGCGAACGAAGGCATTCGTATCGTTCCGATCCCCGGAGCTTCATCACTGATGCCTGCGCTCACGGTGTCCGGATTCGTCATCGACCAGTTCGTGTTCCATGGGTTCCTGTCGCCGAAGCGGGAGCGCAGGATCACAGAGCTGCAACAGCTGAAGCGTGAGCAGCGTACGACGGTGCTTCTCGAGGCTCCCTACCGGCTGGTGCAACTCATGCGGGACATGGCCGAGGTGTTCGGCACCTCGCGCCGGGTCTGCGTGGCCTTTGACCTGACGATGCCCGGCGAAGAGGTGTTCCGGGGAACGGCGACGGAGCTTTACCAACGCTTTGCGAAGGAGGGAAGGAAAGGGGAATTCGTCGTCGTGATCGAAGGGTCCCGCCGCCAGGGAGCTTGAAGTAGCGCCCTACTCAGCCATGCGAGGGTCACGAACCATCACCGGGACCCCGAGAGTGAACGAGATCGATCAGCGGACCAGGATCAGTTTCAGGCTCGAGACACGACCCGAGGCGATGGCTCGAGCGACGTAGACACCCGACGACAGGCGGGAAGCGTCGAGACCATAGCGACGCTCTCCCGCTTCTACCTTCTCATCGGCCATCACGGCGATGGTGCGGCCCAGAAGGTCATTCACTTCAAGCCGGACGTGCGAGGGGTACGGGACGCGCAGTACGAACGTCGTGGCAGGATTGAAAGGATTGGGATAGCACGAGATCTCAAATCGATCCGGGATGGCCCGCTTGCCATCGACCGGAGCGCCTGTCAACGAGGCCCCCTCGACAATGTCATGCCGCCGGTCCACCGGCAACTGCGTAAAGACCTGCGCGTTGCCGGGCGACCAGATCACTTCAAGCGTGTCGATGAGCGTCGCCTCTCCGAGACCGACGTGGATTACGGATGATACCTGCGAAGCAAAGCTGCTTCCCGCCGTAACGGTCCTCACCCGACCGATCGGTCCCGTCACGACTCTCAGCCGTGCGCCGATGGCGCTCCGGTTGGTCGAAGTCCCCTGCAGGCGAAAGACCGCCCAGTGTCCCCCCGCCGAAGTATTTCGAAGCAGCAGATTCTTCCCTGACGAGGAGATGTCAGCGACGACCAGGTCTCTTCGGCCGTCGTGGTCGAAGTCCCCGGAGGCCACGCCGCTGGCTTCCAGGCGGATGGAGGTTCCGGCCTCGCGCGTAACGTTCGTAAAGGTCCCTTCGTCGTTCCGGTAGAGCAGAGCCGATGGATGCTTGCCCCCGAATCCCGATCGGTTGGCGATGAAGATGTCCTCGTCGCCGTCGTTGTCGAGGTCGTCGCACACGACCCCCCACGACATGCCGTTCGTATCGCAGCCCGTCGATCCGGCCACATCCGTGAATGTGCCGTTGCCGTTGTTCCGGAACAGGCCGGCGCTGTCGATGCGCGTCACGTAAGCGTCCTCCCATCCATCCCCGTTGTAGTCGAACCACGTTACGCCCATGCTGTTGCCTCGTCCGACCTGAGCAAGGCCGGCAGCGCCGGCAACGTTGGCGTACGGGAAAGTACCGAGATTCTGGTAGAGCCGGCTCTGGTCGAACCCGTCATGCACGAAGAACAGGTCCTGCGTACCGTTGTGGTCGTAGTCGATGAACGTCACCTGCATCGGGATCGTACCGGATCCACCGGCCACTCCTGCTGACGACGTGACGTTCTGGAAGCGGATCGAGTCGCCCGAAGAGATGTTCCGGTAGAGCAGGTCCAGCCCGCCGGTGGCGAGCGCCAGGTCGACGCGGCCGTCATGGTCGAGGTCGCCGAAGGCCGCCGTGGCGACGGAGGCGGTTGAGTCGAGTCCTGACCCGGCGCTGACGTTTCGAAACCTGCCGTTCCCCAGATTCCGGTAGATCCGGTTGCGGAAACCGATGCCCCCGATATAGAGGTCCGGCCATCCGTCGTTGTCGACGTCGGCGAACAGCCCGACATTGGCGCTGGGGGAGACCATGGAGATCCCGGCCGAGTCCGTGACGTCGGTGAAGGTCAATCCGCCTTCGTTACGCAAGAGGCGGATCGCGGTCCATCCGACGAAGAGAATGTCCTCGTCGCCGTCGCGATCGTAGTCGCAGACGCTGACGCCGTACCATTGTGCGCCGGGTTTGGCGATGCGTGCGCTCTCGTCGACGAATGAAAGCTGGGCCGCTGCGGAGCCAACGAAGATGGCCAGCAGGAGGGGGAGCAACAACAAAGGCGCGCACCGGAACGGGTGCACGCCTTGTCGTGGGGTCTTGGATCTTCGCTGGAGCGTCTGCTTCACGTCACCACCGGAGCGCGGCGTCGGGCCAGAGGCCGGCCTTGACGTCACGGGATCAGGACGGCGACCGCGATGACGGTCGTCCAGAGGCCGTTCTTGTCCCCTTCGGCCGACTGGGTGATGTTGAACGTGCGAACGATCTTGCCGGAGAGTTTGAACATCTTCTCGCGTTCGTCCCAGGCCGTGTTGGGGTCGAAGGGGATCCCCAGCGTCGTGGCGAGCATCGTCGCCGCCAGGTCCTCGGAATAGTCGCCGGCGCGTTCGTCGGTCTCGCCGAAGGGATGATGTTCCGACAGGTAACCGTACTGGGTCTCGTCGGCCGGTTGGGCGACCCCGATCGACGCCGCCACAAGCCGGTTCGGTTCATTCGTCGCGTTGCGAGCCATGACGCAGAATGTCACCGCGCCCGGCTGGAGCAGCTTGAGCCCGTCGTCCTTCGGGATACGCTTGCAGCCCGGAGGATAGATGCTCGATACGGTCACGATATTGCACTTCTCGATCCCCGCATCCCGGAGCGCGAGTTCGAACGACTGCAGATAATCCTTATGGCGCCCGACGCCCTTGGTGAAGAACATCTTGGTAGGTACGAACACGGCTATGACTCCAGGTGAAGTGTGGTCAGGATCGTGGGGAGATGATGACTTTCATGAACCGGCGCTTGCCGACCTTCAGAACGAACTCCGGTCTCGAAGGCACGGGGTCGTGGATGCCGTCCACCTTCTCGCCGTCGACCGAGACGCCTCCTTGCTCGATCAGCCGTCGGGCTTCACTGTTCGAAGCGGCCAGCTTGAGCTGATGCAGAAGCGCCAGCAACGTCGCAGGCACTTCGTCCGGGGCGAGCGTTCTTTCCTCGAGGTCGTCGGGCAGGCTTTTCTGGATGAAGATGCGATCGAATTCCTCTTCGGCCGCTCGCGCATCGTCGTCGGAGTGATAGAGTGCGACAAGCGAGCGGGCCAGTCGGCGCTTGAGGTCGCGTGGATTGGCGCCCCCCGCCAACGAATGGCGGATGGCGGTCAGCTCTGCGTTGGAGACATCGGTCAGCAACTCGAACCACGGAACGATCTGAGCATCCGGGATCCGGAGCGTCTTGCCGTAGATGTCCTTCGGCGTATCGTTGACGGCGATGTAATTGTCGAGCGACTTGCTCATCTTCTCAACGCCGTCGGTACCCGTCAGGATCGGCATCGTCAGGGCGACCTGCGGTTCCAGACCGTATTCCCGTTGGAGATCCCGACCGACGAGCAGGTTGAATTTCTGGTCGGTTCCCCCCAGCTCCACGTCGGCCTTGATGGCTACAGAATCCATCGCCTGGGCGAGGGGATACAGGAATTCGTGGATGCTGATGGGCTCGCCGGCCTTGTAGCGGATGGTGAAATCGTCGCGCTCGAGCATACGTGCAACGGTGTACTTGCTGGCCAGCCGGATGACGTCGGCGAACGCCATGTTCCCGAGCCACTCCGAATTGTAGAACATCGAGATGTTCTTGGCCGACAGGACCTTCGTGGCCTGTTCGAAATAGGTCTGGCCGTTCCGGCGCGTTTCCTCGAGGGTAAGCGACGGTCGGGTCTTGCTCTTACCCGAGGGATCGCCGATCATGCCGGTGAAATCGCCGATGATGAGAATGGCCTGGTGGCCAAGGTCTTGGAACTGGCGGAGCTTGCGAAGGACGACCGAATGGCCTAAATGCAGGTCGGGCCGGCTCGGGTCGCATCCCAGCTTGATGTTGAGGGGAGTGTTGGATGCGATGGAGCGTTCGATCTTGCGGGCAAGGTCCTCCTCCGGAATGATCTCCGAGGTGCCTCGCTTGATCGCGTCCATCTGGACGTTCAGCGGGGGGAACAAGGTCTTACGTTGTGCTCCTCTTCGTGCGCTGGCGCACCTCGCGTTCCGCGTCGCGGCGCTTGATGCTTTCGCGCTTGTCGTACTGTCGTTTCCCGCGGGCGAGGGCAAGCTCGACCTTGGCGTACGGTCCTTTGAAATAGACAGACAGCGGGATCAGGGCGAGACCGCGCTCGGCGACCCGGCCCTGAAGCTTCAGGATCTGGCGTGCGTGCAACAACACCTTGCGCGTCCGGTCAGGTTGGTGATTGGCGTAGCTGCCGTGCTCGTAGGGATTGATGTGCATGCCCAGCAGCCAGACCTCGCCTCCCTTCAGCAACGCATAGGCATCGACAAGGTTCGCTTTGCCGGCGCGGAGCGATTTCACCTCCGTCCCTGTGAGCACGAGGCCCGCTTCCCAGGTCTCCAGGATCTCGTAGTCGTGCCGCGCTTTGCGGTTGGAGACGATGACGCGGTGCTGGTGCTCTGCCATGCCTCAAAAAAAGTCGGCCACAACGTACGCCAAAAGTGTATCACAATCAACCGACGAGCCCGCGTGCTCCTTCGGTTGTTTTTCCCGGCATTCGTGGGTATATTTCTCATCTTAGCGAGTGTCCGCCCGGTCATGCCAATGTGGGGGCACTCTCCAACGAAAGGAAGGACATGGCAGAACGACAATTCGACGTGACCGTCATCGGAGCGGGTCCCGGAGGTTATGTTGCAGCCATCAAGGCCGCGCAGAACGGCAAGAAGGTGGGTCTCATCGAGCGAGACAAGCTCGGAGGCATCTGCTTGAACTGGGGCTGCATCCCGTCGAAGGCGCTCTTGAAGAGCGCAGAACTGTACCAGCAGTTCAAGAAGGCCGAGGAATTCGGCATCACCTGCAAGGACCTGAGATTCGACTTTTCGAAGATCATCCAGAGGAGCCGCGGCGTCGCCGACCGGATCTCCAAAGGGGTCGAATACCTGATGAAGAAGAACAAGATCGAGGTCGTCTACGGCGAAGCCAGGTTCAAGGACCGCTCTACGATCGAGGTCAGCAAGGACGGCAAGGTCGTCGATCTCATCAAGTCGAAGCATGTCATTCTCGCCACCGGGGCCCGCCCGCGCTCCATCCCCGGCGTCTCGATCGACCGAACAATGGTCATCACCAGCACCGAGGCGATGTCGCTTTCAGTCCAACCGTCGTCGATGGTTGTTATCGGTGGCGGCGCGATCGGCATTGAGTTCGCCTATTTCTACAATGCCTTGGGCACAAAGGTGACCGTCGTCGAAATGATGCCGACGATCCTGCCTCTTGAGGACAAGGAGATCACCAAGATCGTCGAATCCTCGCTGAAAAAGCAGGGGATCGAACTGATGACGAGTGCCAAGGTGGCAGGGGTCAAGGTCGCCGGCAAGGTCACGGTGACGGTGGAAACGAAGGACGGCAAGACCGAGGTGACCGGCGACGTGGCCTTGATGGCCATCGGCGTTCAAGGCAATATCGAGAACCTGGGCCTCGAGCAGGTGGGTGTCAAGACCGACCGCAGCTTCGTCGTCGTCAACGAGTTCATGCAGACCACCGCCCCCGGCATCTATGCCATCGGAGACGTGGCCGGGCCGCCTCTTCTGGCGCACGTCGCTTCGCACGAAGCCGTTGTGGCCGCCGACCATATCGCCGGCAAAGCCAAGCGTGGCATCGATCGGTCCAATACCCCGGCATGCACGTACTGCCAACCGCAGGTGGCCAGTGTGGGTCTGACGGAGGAGGCCGCGATCGCCAAGGGACACAAGGTCAAGGTCGGTCGGTTCCCGTTCCGACCGCTTGGAAAGGCGATGGCCGTAGGTGAGACCGAAGGGATGGTCAAGCTGGTGTTCGATGAGAAATACGGCGAATTGCTCGGAGCGCATATCGTCGGCGCCGAAGCGACCGAGCTGATCGCAGAATTGGGAATGGCGAAGGCCCTTGAGACGACGTGGGAGGAACTGGCCCATACCATGCATGCGCACCCGACCCTGTCTGAAGCGATCATGGAAGCCGCCGGTGATTCACACGGAGTAGCTATTCATATATAAGACCGGAGTAGAGGTCAGACATCAGTTGTCAGAGGTCAGTTGCTCTGAATGGCGATGGCATCACTAACGCGAAGCGTTTTCTTTTCTTCCTGCCCGAGGATTCATCTTCGGGCAGCGGATCGCGCATGTCGGGCGTATGTGCATGGTCAGTTCGAAACAAGGTTGTTGAGTTGAGTTGTTCAGTGCGGCCACTCACCGTCATCGATCTCGGCCGGACGCGGTACGCCGAGGCATGGGACCTGCAGCGTCAGTTGTGGGAGATGCGTGTACGTGGTGACGTGAGCGACCTGTTGCTCTTCACCGAGCACGAACCGGTCTATACGGTCGGCAAGGGGGGGGATGAGAACCATGTGCTGGCCGATGAGGCCGAGTTGAGCCGTAGTGGCGCGGAGATGTTCCGGATCGACCGGGGGGGCGATGTAACGTACCACGGACCCGGCCAGATCGTCGGGTATCCGATCATCGACCTGAGCCGACGGCCGGACCTGCATCGATATCTGCGTGATCTCGAAGAGGTCATCATTCGAGCTCTCCGGACATTCGGCATTGCGGGCGTTCGAGAGGACGGTCTGACCGGTGTATGGGTGGGGGGCGACAAAGTAGCTGCTCTTGGCGTCAAGGTCAGCCGGTGGGTGACGATGCACGGGTTTGCGCTAAACGTTGCGACCGATCTGCGACGGTTCGACCGCATCATCCCGTGCGGCATCTTTCACAAAGGGGTCACTTCGATGCAACAGGTGCTCCGACGGGAGGTGCCGATGGCCGAGGTGCAGCGAGAGGTGGCAACGCAATTCGGCGAAGTCTTTGAGATGGGCATACGGATCGGGACGCTGGACGAACTGAAGCCGAAGCTGGCATCGGTCGAAGCGTTGGCTGTGCGCAATCCACAAGCTTAAGAAGGAAACAGAACGGATGACGAAGACCGCGACGGCGAAGGAACGAACGACCTCTCAGCTCCCGCATGGGCTGACGAAGGAGCAGATCCTCAGCGCGTATCGTACGATGTTGACTGCCCGTCGGATCGACGAGAAGCACCTGATCCTTCTGAAACAGGGGAAATCGTTCTTTCACATCGGCGGGTCCGGACACGAAGCGGCGCAGGTGGCTGCGGCGATGGCGATGCGTTCGGGCAAGGACTGGCCCAACTGCTACTACCGCGATGTGGCATTCTCGCTTCAAAACGGCGTGACGGCCGAAGATGTCTTCCTGGCGGCCCTCCATCGCGCCGAAGATCCCAGCAGCGGCGCACGCCAGATGCCGGCGCACTGGGGGAAGAAGAGCGCACGCATGGTCACGCAGTCCAGCCCGACCGGCACGCAGTATCTGCAAGCCGTCGGGATGGCGCTCTCGATCAAGATGGAGGGCTCGGACGAGGTCGTGTATGTCTCGTCGGGCGAGGGAGCGACGAGCGAGGGAGAATTCTTCGAGGCGGTCAACTGGGCGGCACGAGAAGCGTTGCCCGTGATCTTCTTCATCCAGGACAACAAGTTTGCCATCTCCGTCCCGGTCGCGCAACAAACGGCAGGAGGGTCGGTGTTCGAAGTGACGAAGGGATTCGCCGGCCTGCATCGCGAGGAAGTGGACGGGACCGACTTCTTCGCGACGTATGAAGCGATGCGTCGCGCCGTCGAGAGGGCCCGGACGGGCAAAGGCCCCACGCTTCTCGTCGCCCACACAGTCCGGCTCCTTCCACACTCATCCTCCGACGACCACGCCAAGTATCGGACCAAAGAAGAGATCGAGCGCGACAAGAAGCTCGACCCGATCCCGAAGCTGACGACGTGGCTTATCGAACAGGGCATCCTGACCGACGCGGGCGCGACCGAGATGCTCGAGACGGTAAAGGCCGAGGTGGACCGCGCGGCTGAGTGGGCCGAAAGCCGTCCGGTCCCTGAGGCCTCGACCGTCATGGACCATCTCTACGGAGTGTCGCACGCCTCGAAGCCGCAGGGATTCGTCGAGCCGGAACATGCAGGCTCGAAGGTTGTGCTCGTCGACGCGATCAATCATGCGCTCGCGGAAGAGATGGAGCGGAACGATCGCGTCGTGGTCTTTGGCGAGGACGTCGCCGGCGGAAAAGGGGGAGTATTCACCGCGACCAAGGGGTTGACGGCGAAGTTCGGGCCCGAACGGTGTTTCAATTCTCCTTTGGCCGAGGCCAGCATCGTCGGCGTGGCCATCGGCATGGCCCTTCGTGGCTGGAGGCCGGTGCCCGAGATCCAGTTCGGCGACTACATCTGGCCGGCCTTCATTCAGATCCGGGATGAGCTGGCCATGCTGCGCTACCGTTCGAACGGGGCGTGGCCCTGCCCGGTTGTGATCCGCGTGCCGGTGGGAGGCTACATCCACGGCGGCCACTATCACAGCCAGTCCATCGAATCCTTCTTTGCCCACATTCCGGGTCTGCGACTCGTGTTCCCGTCGACCGCAGCCGACGCAAAGGGCCTTCTGAAGGCCGCGATCCGAGGAGATGATCCGGTGCTGTTCATGGAGCATAAGGGACTCTATCGCCAGGGGTATGCTTCATCAGCCGAGCCTTCGGCCGACTATGTCCTTCCGTTCGGGATTGCGGCGACCCGTCGCCAGGGAACGGATATCACCGTCATCACATGGGGCTACATGGTCCAGCAATCGCTCGAGGCCGCCCGGCAGGCGGAAGCGAAAGGGATCAGCGTGGAGGTGGTCGACCTGCGCACGCTGAATCCGCTCGACGAAGCGACGATCGTAGCGTCCGTGCGGAAGACGAACAAAGTGATCGTAGCGCACGAAGACACGCTGACGGCGGGGTTCGGAGCCGAGATCGTGGCTCGCATCACCGAGCAGTGTTTTGAATCGCTGGATGCGCCGGTACTGCGCGTCGCGGCGAAAGACATTCCAGTGCCGTATGCGCCGACGCTCGAAGATGCGATGTTGCCGTCGAAGGCCGACGTGCTCGCGGCTATCGAGCGCCTTGCTGCATATTAGCAGGGTGCTGAAAAACCCGCTGGAAGTCAGAACAGTAACCGCCAAGCGCGCCAAGCCCGCCCTCGGCCGAGCCGAGGGCGAGGCCGGGGATCGCCAAGTCGATTGGGGAAAATGAATTGACATGAACGCGTCTTCTTGGCGAACATGGCTCGCATATGATCATCTCTGACTTGGCGTCATGCCTGCCCGCCGGTCAGGCGGGGCGGTAATCGTTCTTCCGCAACCTGTTAGAGGCCAATCCACGAAGGGACACGAATTGACACGGATGCTTCCTGCGCGCAATTCACCATTTGTGCTTCTTCGAGTCGATTCGTGGTTCCTTCCTTTTCACGCGGCGCCTTTGCTTGAACCATCATCGGCAGCCATTGAACAGGTCATATCTCATGCTCGTTGACGTCGTGATGCCCAAGATGGGTGAGAGCATCCAGGAAGGGAAGATCCTTCGCTGGGCGAAGAAGGTCGGCGAGAAGATCGCCAAGGACGAAACCATCCTCGAGATCAGCACCGACAAGGTCGACTCCGAGATCCCGTCCCCCGTCGGCGGCGTTCTCGCAGCGATCGTCGTTGCTGAGCAGGAGACGGTCCCAGTCGGCACGGTCATCGCCAAGGTCGAGACCGACGCGACGGTGCCGGTCGGTTCCATGGGGACGCCTGCGGCGCCCGTGGCGACGGCCGAAGCTCCAATGCCGCCGCCCGCCGCGTCCTCGGTTGGACCTGCCGTCTCCGATCTGCCGTCGCGCGGCGACGGAGAACGGTTCTATTCACCGCTCGTCCGTTCCATCGCAAAGCAGGAGGGGCTCAGCTCGGATGATCTGGCGCGCATCCAGGGCAGCGGACTGGGCGGACGTGTCACCAAACAGGATGTGCTCGGATATCTGAAGAACCGGCCGTCCTTGGGCGGCGCCACGGCCGGCATGGTGCGGTTCGACGCCTCCATTCAAAAGATGGACCTTGCCGAGCTCCAGAAGAAGTATCCCGCTCCGCGGCACGAGATCCTGCAGATGGACAACATCCAGCAGAGGATGGCCGAGCACATGTTGCGGAGCATCGCCACGTCGCCGCACGTTCAGGCTATCGACGAAGTGGATGTCACGGGGCTGGTGAACTACCGCGCCCGCGAAGGCGCGGCGTTCGAACGGCGCGAGGGCTTCAAGCTGACCTACACTCCGTTCTTCTTTGCGGCGGTCGCCAATGCGCTCAAGGAATTCCCCATCGTCAACAGCTCGGTCGAAGGGGACAAGATCATCCTCAAGAAAGTCATCAATATCGGCATGGCGGTTGCGTCGCCGTCAGGATTGATCGTGCCGGTCTTGAAGAACTGCGAAGAGAAGAGCTTCCTCGGCATGGCGCGCGCCATCAACGACATCGCCGTCCGGACGCGAAACAAGAAGCTCCTGCCGGAGGAGATCACCGGCGGCACGTTCACGATCACGAACTACGGCATCTTCGGCAACATCATCGGCATCCCGATCATCAATCAACCGCAAGTGGCCATACTGGGTACCGGCGCCATCAAGAAACGGCCCGTGGTCATCACCGACGCGGACGGGAACGACCTCATCGGCATCCGTTCGATGATGTACCTGACCCTCTCGTTCGACCATCGCATCATCGACGGCGCGATCGGCGGGCAGTTCCTGTCGAAGGTGAAACAGGGGATCGAGGCGTTCGATTTCCCTTCCATCGGGTGAAGCCTGATGCGCTGAACGCTCCCTTGTCGTGAATCGCAAAGGACGCGAAGCACGCCAAGATCAAGAACTGTGTCGAACGCTGTCCGTGGAATAGCCCATCTTTTCAAATCTGACTTTGCGTCCTTGGTGTTCTTGGCGTTCTTGGCGGTCACACATTTGATTTCGAGGCGATCGTTCTAACCGAGATGGAGATCATCATCACCGAAGTGGCATCGAAGGAAGCTGCACCCGCCGCCCCGCGGCGCCCGGAATGGCTGAAGGCCCGCCTTCCGGGAGGGGAGATGTACGCCCGCTTGCACGGCATCATGCGCACGCACAATCTGCACACGGTGTGCGAAGAGGCGCGGTGCCCGAACATGGGCGAGTGCTGGAATCACGGCACGGCGACCTTCATGATCTTGGGCGACACCTGCACGAGGTCATGCGGTTTCTGCGCCGTCAAGACCGGCCGGCCGGAGTATGGCTTGGATTGGGATGAGCCGCGTCGCGTCGTCGAGGCGGTGGAGCGCATGGGCATCCGCCACGCGGTCATCACATCGGTCAACCGCGATGAACGCAAGGATGGCGGCGCGCCTGTTTTCGCCGAGACGATCCGCCTCATTCGCGAGCGCGTTCCCGGCTGTACGGTCGAAGTGCTGATCCCCGACTTCAAGGGACATGAAGAGGCCTTGAAGATCGTTCTGGACGCCGCCCCGGACATCCTGAACCATAACCTCGAGACCGTCCCCCGCTTGTATCGGACGGTGCGTCCGCAGGCCAACTATCGTCAGTCGCTCGAGGTGCTGGATCGCTCCAAGAAGCGGGGGATGCGCACGAAGACCGGACTGATGCTCGGCATCGGCGAGCGCACGGAGGAAGTGGTCGAGGTGATGAAAGACTGCCGAAGCGTCGATGTGGACATTCTGACGCTCGGCCAGTATCTCCAGCCGACGAAAGAACATCTCCCGATCGATCGGTACGTCCATCCCGATGAGTTCGCCGATCTGAAGCGCATCGGGCTGGAACTGGGCTTCAGGCATGTCGAGTCGGGCCCGCTGGTGCGGAGCTCGTATCATGCGGAACAGGCGGTGGAACCGCGGGGGTAGGGCGGAAGGCAGAAAGCGGAGATCAGAGGCCAGAGGACAGAGGTCAGTAATCAGTTATCAGTGATCAGTTTTCAGCGACCAGTAATCAGGTAGCAGTCGTACTCAGCATCCGTTTTTCGATTGACGATTCACCATTCTCTATTCACGACACACGTTCTCCTCGGATCCATGATCACTCGTTACGGATACGACATATACTTCACGGTCATGGCGATCTGCATTGTCATGGTAGTGCTGGCGTTGCTGTTTGTGGAGCCGCGAGGGCTGCGCTACGGCCTGGTGATTGTGGCGGCCGCGATGGCTGTCTTTGCGACGAACTTCTTTCGCGATCCCGAGCGCACCACACCGGCGGAGGAGAACCTCATCATTGCACCGGCGGATGGCAAGGTCCTGCATGTGCGCGAGGTGGACCAGCCGGAATACATCGGCGGCAAGGCCACGGTCGTTGCTATCTTCATGTCGCCGCTCAATGTGCACGTGAATCGCAACCCGATCAGCGGCACCGTCCGCCATCTCCGATACGTCAAAGGAGAGTACTTCGCGGCGTTCGAGGACAAGGCCTCCGAAGCGAACGAGCAAATGGTGATCGGGATGGAGAACCCATTCGGCAAGGTGCTGTTCAAGCAGATCGCGGGCTTCGTGGCGCGGCGGATCGTGTGTGAATTGAAGGTCGGCCAGACGGTCAAGGCCGGTGAGCGGTTCGGTATGATCAAGTTCGGCTCACGGGTCGACGTCTACTTCGACCCAAAGGCCGAGGTCAAGGTGAAACGGGGTGACATTACGGCCGCGGGCGAAACGGTGCTCGCGACATTTCGTTAACCAACCCGAGGCATGTCCATGAAGATCACGCGAGCGGTCGTTCCGAGTCTCTTCACGACGCTCAATGTGTTCTGCGGATTCCTCTCGATCGTTCACGCCAGTGAGGGACGCGTCGAATTGGCCGCCTGGTTCATCATCCTCGCGGGCGTCTTCGACACGCTCGACGGGCTCATGGCTCGCATCACCCGTTCTTCCAGCCAGTTCGGTGTGGAGCTCGATTCGTTGTCCGACGTCGTATCGTTCGGCGCCGCGCCGTCCTTCCTGATCTGGAAGGTCCATCTGCACGAGCTGGCGGAATGGGGACTGATCATCGCGGCCTTTCCGCTCGTCTTCGGCGCCATCCGACTGGCCCGTTTCAACGTGCAGCTGGTCGGATTCGACAAGTCGCACTTCACCGGCATGCCGATCCCGATGCAGGCGATCACGCTGTGTGCGTTTCTCCTGCAGTTCGCTGGAGAGAACGGAGCGCTGACAGGGTGGCCGAAGGATGCGCTGGCGCCGATGACTGTCGCGCTCGGAGTGTTGATGGTGAGCCGTGTCAAGTACGACACGCTGCCGAAGTTCTCCCGCAAAGAAATGGCCGCGCATCCGTGGAAGGTCGTCGGTTTCATCATCGCGGCGCTGCTCGTCATCTTCTCGAAAGGCGAATACCTCTTTGCCGTCCTATCGGCGGCCATCGTGTTCGGCGTCGCTCGCGCCGCCTTCGCCAAGCTGCGCCATCAACCCGAGCCCGAGCCGGACGATGAGACCGAGCCGTCGAGTGTGGATGTCTGAACATCATTCATTCCTGGAAAGGTCTCCCGTGTTTCATGCCAAAGTCGTCGTTACACTCCGCCGCTCGATCCTCGACCCCCAGGGAAAGGCGGTCGAGCACGGAATCCAGTCTCTCGGCCATACCATGGTCGAGAACGTGCGCATCGGCAAGCTGGTGGAGATGAACATCGACGTGAGCTCGCGAGAGGAGGCCGAACGGATCGCGAAGGACGCTGCCGCCAAGCTGCTCGCGAATCCGGTCATGGAGGACTATCACGTGACTGTGGAGACACTGTGATGAGCCGGGCTCGGTTCGGCGTCATCGTCTTTCCCGGCTCGAACTGCGACCACGACGCGCACTACGTGGCCGGTTCGATCCTCGGCCAGGAGGCGCGCTTCATCTGGCACAAGGAGGGCTCGCTCGGAGACCTCGATGTCGTCATCGTCCCCGGGGGATTCTCGTATGGCGACTACCTTCGTTGCGGGGCCATCGCCCGCTTCTCGCCCGTCATGCAGGACGTCGTGCGGTTTGCGAACCGCGGCGGACTCGTCATCGGTATTTGTAATGGCTTCCAGATCCTGACGGAGGCCGGCCTCCTGCCCGGCGTCCTTCTGCGCAACGCGTCGCTCCGGTTCATGTGCAAGGATATCCATCTCCGCGTAGAGCGGACCGACCTGCCCTGGACGAACCGATGCGCGACGGGCGAGGTGTTGCGGGTCCCGATCGCTCACGGCGACGGGAATTTCTTTGCCGAGGAGGAGACGATCAAGCGCATCGAAGGGAACGGACAGGTGCTCTTTCGGTACGCCGAGCCCGACGGCCGCCTGACCGACGCGGCGAACCCGAACGGCTCGATCAACAATATCGCCGGCATCGTGAACGAGCGGGGGAACGTGCTCGGACTGATGCCGCATCCGGAACGGGCCTCCGACCCGGCGCTCGGCAACACCGACGGCCGGAAGATCTTTGACTCCATCGTGACAGCAGTACTCTCGACATATGCCGGGGCCCAGACGGCGCCGGCGGAAAGGAACTGAACATGTTCGGCAATCTTGGCGGTAGCGAACTCTTTCTCATTCTCCTCATCGTGCTTGTGTTCTTCGGCGCGAAGAAGCTCCCGGAGCTTGCCAAGGGTCTGGGCCAGGGCATCCGTGAGTTCCGAAAGGCAGCCAAGGATGTTCAGGACGAGGTGGAGAAGGAGACGAAGAAGCTCGAAGACTCCACGAAGACCGACGAGAAGAAGTGAGCGCCTCAGCCACGCTGCGCTCCTTCGACCGGATCCGTCAGGATCTGGCCGCGGGGACGACGACGGTCGAAGAGGTCACCGCGGGCTATCTCGCCGCTGCGGAGTCGCGTTCGTCGTTAAACGCCTTTATCAGCCTGTTCGGACATGAGGCGCTCGCACAGGCGCGCGAGGTCGACCGGAAATGGAAAGGCGGAACCGCCGGACCCCTGGCTGGCATGGTCATCTCGATCAAGGACGCTATCAGTGTTGCCGGCCACCGGCTCACGTGCGGTTCGCGGATTCTTGAGAACTTCGTCTCTCCCTACGATGCCACCGTCGTTGCCCGGCTGAAGTCGGCCGATGCCGTCATTCTTGGCAAGACGAACCTCGACGAGTTTGCGATGGGATCGTCGACCGAGCACTCGGCGTTCGGACGCGTCCAACATCCGCAGGATCCTGCCTTGGTGCCGGGTGGCTCGAGCGGAGGTTCGGCCGTGGCCGTGGCCGCGGGACTTTCCACCGCGGCGCTCGGCTCTGATACTGGAGGGTCCATCCGACAGCCGGCGGCGTTCACCGGGATCGTGGGTCTGAAGCCGACCTACGGGCGAGTGTCGCGGTACGGTCTGGTCGCGTTCGCATCGTCGTTCGATACGATCGGACCGTTCGCCCTCACCGTCGCCGATGCCGCCCGTGTCCTGCAGGTGATGGCCGGCAAGGACGAGTGCGATTCGACATCGTCGGCGACGCCGGTGCCCGACCTGCTATCGGCGCTCGGCCAGCCGGTCAAGGGTCTCCGAGTCGGCCTGCCGAAGGAGTACTATGCCGAAGGACTTCAGTCTGAGGTTCGGGAGGCGATCGACCGGCAGGTCGGACGTCTGCGCGAGGCGGGGGCGGTGATCTCTGAGGTCTCGCTGCCTCATTCGGTCTTTACGATCGCGACGTACTACATCCTCGCAACGGCCGAGGCATCGTCGAACCTTGCGCGGTACGACGGAGCCCGCTACGGATACCGGGCGAAGGACGCCCATGACCTGACGGAGATGTACCTCCGCTCCCGTTCGGAAGGATTCGGCGCCGAAGTGAAGCGCCGTATCATGCTTGGCACGTATGTACTCTCGGCCGGTTATTACGAGGCCTACTACGGCAAAGGCCAGCGCGTTCGGCGCCTCATCAAGGAGGACTTCGACAAAGCATTCGCGCAGGTCGATTGTCTCATGACCCCAACGACGCCGTCGACGGCGTTCAAGGCGGGCGAAAAGTCGAACGATCCGCTCCAGATGTATCTTTCTGACATCTACACGGTCTCGGCGAATCTTGCCGGCATTCCGGGGATCAGCATTCCATGCGGCGTCGACGGCGCCGGGCGACCGATCGGCATTCAGATCCTTGGTCCGCAGTTCGACGAACCGACCATCCTTCGCGTCGCCGCTTTTCTCGAGGCGGCCGATCCATCACATTCCTGATCGAACCTCGTATGAGCATTCTCGTCAACAAACGAACGCGCGTTGTCGTCCAGGGCATCACCGGAGGCGAGGGGACCTTCCACACGATGCAGATGATCGAATACGGCACGAACATCGTGGCAGGGGTGACGCCCGGAAAGGGAGGTACCAAGTACCAGGGGGACGAGACGAACCCATTCAAGCGACCCGTTCCTGTCTTCAACACCGTCCGCGAGGCGGTGGAGCAGGAGGGAGCCGACACGTCAATCATCTTCGTACCAGCCGGCGCCGCGGCGGATGCGATCCTCGAAGCGGCGAACGCCGGCATCAAGCTGGTCGTGTGCATTACGGAGGGCATTCCGGCGGCCGACATGATCAAGGTCTATGACCAGATCAAAAGGACGGGGACACGGCTTATCGGTCCAAACTGTCCGGGCATCATCACGCCCGGCGAGGCGAAGGTCGGCATCATGCCGGGCTTCATTCACAAGCCCGGACGCATCGGCGTCGTCTCGCGCAGTGGAACATTGACCTATGAGGCCGTTTGGCAGCTGACCGAGCGGGGCATCGGTCAATCGACCTGCATCGGTATCGGCGGCGACCCGGTGATCGGCACACGGTTCATCGATGCCATCAAGCTGTTCGCCGAGGACAAGAACACGGACGGTATCATCATGATCGGCGAGATCGGCGGGTCGGCGGAGGAAGAGGCGGCGGAGTACATTGCGAAGCACGTGCGCAAGCCGGTCGTCGGCTTCATCGCCGGGCAAACGGCTCCTCCAGGTCGCCGGATGGGTCACGCCGGCGCCATCATCTCCGGAGGCAAAGGCACGGCGGCTGAGAAGATGAAGGCCATGAAGGAAGCCGGCATCTTCGTCGTCGAGAGTCCCGCGCTCCTGGGCGAAACGATGGCGAAGGCGCTCAAAGCCAAGAAGGGTGGCAAGAGTGCAAAGCTAGTGAAGAAGGCGAAGAAGGCTGGGAAAAAGGTCGTGACCAAGAAGAAGATCGGCAAGAAGAAGCACTGACTGATAACCCGCGATTCACCATCCGCAATTCGAAATCATTCAAGAACTCTATGGCAATCGAAAGAACCCTCGCGATCCTCAAGCCGGATTGCGTTCGCAAGAACCTCCAGGGCGAAGTGATCGCCCGCATTCAGAAGGCCGGATTCAAGGTCCTTGGCATGAAGCAGATGCGTCTGTCAAAGGAACAGGCCGGCGCATTCTACGCTGTCCACAAGGGCCGCCCGTTCTACGACGGACTCGTCGAGTTCATGACGAGCGGGCCGTGCATGCCCATCGCGCTTGAGAAGGAGAACGCCGTCGCTGATTTCCGGACGCTCATTGGCGCCACCGACCCGAAGGAGGCTGCCGAGGGAACGATCCGCAAGCTCTTCGCCGACAATAAGGGAGAGAATATCGTCCACGGTTCGGATTCGGCGGAGAATGGACGCGTCGAGGTCGGCTTTTTCTTCAGCACGGCCGAAATCGTCTAAGGTCTTCGAAGGCCCGTCCGGGTTCAACGCGTCGACCGCGCTTAGGCGGCTCGATGCGGACCGCGGGACGGGCCTTAGGATGTCTGGGCCCTCAGCCGGTGGAGAGTTGCGGTGAGAATAGAGGACAGATGCCAGAAGGTAGAGCACAGCGATCCGCAACCCGACCCCCAATCCCCGATTCCAGATCCCCGATCCCCCAATCCCCAATCACTCTTCCTCCCTCCATGCCCCTGACCCGCTGGACCCGTCTGACCTCCGAAGTCATCGCAAAGAATCCGTGGTGGACCTACCGCCGCGACACGTTCCGGATGCCGAACGGACATGAAGGCGAATACCATCTCGTCCATACGAACGGCGCAAGTCTTGTCGTCCCCGTGCGCTCCGACGGGCGTATCGTCATGGTCAACCAGTATCGCTTTCTGTGCGACCGGGAGAGCCTTGAGTTCCCCTGCGGCGGCGTCAAAGACGGCCGTTCGTACGACGACACGGCCCGGATGGAGCTCGAAGAGGAGGCGGGCTTCATCGCCCGCTCGTGGACGAGCGTTGGCGAGTTCAATCCATATAACGGCGTCACGGATGAGATCTGCCGGATCTACATTGCCCGCGACCTGCAACCCGTTCCGCCAAAGCCCGATGCGACAGAGGAATTCGAGATCATGGCCCTGACCCCCGACGAGACCGAAGCGAAGATCGTGTCGGGCATGATGTGGGATGGAATGAGTATGGCGGCGTGGTGTATCGCGAAGAACTACCTTTGAAATACCAAGCACACGGAAAAGAGAATAGAATTACATGAACATGGATTGATAGGATGGGCAGGATATTGCCGGACAACACATATATCCTGTACATCCTGTCCATCAATGTTTCCCAATAACTGCTCCCGCTCATCCTGTCAATCGATATTTCCCAGTAACTTGTCCCGCTTGTTCTGTCCATCGAGGTCGAACGACAACATCCGCACCCCGGAGTAGACCATGAGAATCCTCGTACCATATCTTCTTGCGCTACTCGCGGCTCCGATCTCGGCGCAAGTACTGACCGGAGCGGATGTTCTTCTCGCGGACCGCTTGGACCTCATCAAAGGCAAACGACTCGGGCTCGTCACGAACCACTCGGCGATTCTCAAAGATGGCCGGCATGTGGTCGACGCCCTCGCCGCCGTTCCCGGCGTGAAGATCGTGGCTCTCTTCGGTCCCGAGCATGGCATTCGCGGCGACGCTCCGGACGGCCGCAGTGTGCGCGACACCGTGGACCCCAAAACGGGCGTGCCCATGTACTCGCTCTATGGACGCATCAACAAGCCGACCAGGGACATGCTGAAGGGCGTCGACGTGCTGATCTTCGATATACAAGATGTCGGCGCCCGGTTCTACACGTTCATCAGCACGATGTCGAACGCCATGGAAGCTGCCGCCGAGAGCGGCATTCCGTATGTCGTGCTCGACCGGCCGAATCCCATCCGGGGCACGTGGGTCGAGGGACCGATCCGCGTCGACTCGCTGAGATCGTTCGTCGGTCTGCACCCGATCCCGATCGCGCACGGAATGACGATCGGAGAGTTGGCGACGATCTTTAATGAAGAAGGCTGGCTGGCCGGTGGTATACAGGCACGGCTAACGGTCGTGAAGTGCGTCGGCTGGAAGCGGGACCAGTGGTTCGATCAGACGGGCCTGACGTGGGTGCGGCCTTCACCTAACATGGCCACGCTCGCGACGGCCACAGTCTATCCGGGGACGTGTCTGTTCGAGGGGACCAATCTGTCAGAAGGGAGGGGGACGGAAAGGCCGTTTGAGACGATTGGCGCTCCGTTTGTCGACGGCGCGGCGTGGGCCAAGGCGCTGAATGCCCTGGGATTGCCCGGTGTGCAGTTCGAGGCCGTGCGATTCACCCCGAGGGAGATCCCGAACGTGGCCAGCCATCCGAAGCACGAGGGGAAGGAATGCGGAGGCGTGTCGATCGTTGTCACGGACCGCGAGCTTTTTCGGCCGGTCCGGACGGCCGTCCACATGCTCGCGACGGTCAAACGGCTTGCGGGAACTGCCTTCCAGTGGCGCAACAGCAGCATCGACCGCCTGTCAGGCACTCCGGCACTGCGCCTGGCGATCGATGCGGGAACACCGGCTGACGAGATCGTTGGAGGATGGAAGGGAGAGACCGACGTGTTCGTGAAACTGCGCGCCAAGTATCTTCTCTATTGAACGCAGGTCAGAGTTGCGGAGGAAGAACAAGGCCCGCCGGTAACTCCGACGGGCCTTTGTTGTTTGAAGGTGTTCCGAGATCGACGATCTACCACAAAGGGGTCCCTGCGCGGCGATCCTCATTCCGCAATCCGAAATCCGCAATCCGAACTCCCTCACGTCCTCCCCAACGCTTGCTTCAGATCATCGATAATATCCTCCACATTCTCGATCCCCACCGAGATACGTACCAGTCCATCCGTCACGCCGATGGCCTGACGCTGCTCCGGCGGAACAGAGGCATGCGTCATCGTGGCGGGATGCGAGATGAGCGTTTCAACGCCTCCGAGGCTCTCCGCCAATGAGCAGAGTCTCACCCGTTTCAAGAAAGCCTTGGCCGCCGACAGGCTCCCAAGGTCGAACGAGATCATCCCCCCAAACCCCCGCATCTGCTTCTTCGCCAGATGATGCTGCGGATGGGTGAGCAATCCCGGATAGTTCACCTTCTTCACTTTCGTGTGTCGGGCCAGGAAATGCGCCACCTCTATCGCGTTGGCGCAGTGGCGTTCCATCCGGATGGCCAGCGTCTTGATCCCCCGCAGGCACATCCACGCCTCGAACGGACTCAGGATACCCCCGATCGACTTCTGCAGGAACCGGAGCCGTTCCGCCAGCTTCTTGTCGTTGAGGATCAGCAATCCTCCCAACATATCGCTGTGGCCGTTGAGGTACTTCGTTGCGCTGTGGACGACAATGTTGATCCCGTACTCCAACGGGTTCTGCAGATACGGACTCGCGAACGTGTTGTCCACGACGGAGATGAGCTTCTTCGCCTTCGCGATCTTCGCCACCGCCTTGAGGTCGGTCAGCTCGATCGTAGGGTTGGTGGGTGTTTCGACGAAGAGCATCTTCGTCTCGGGTCGTACGTGCTTGGCGATGTTGTCGGCGTCGGTCGTATCGATGAACTCAAAATCGAGCTGGAATTGGTTCAGCACGAGTTTGCCGAGCCGGTACGTGCCGCCGTACACGTTGCTCGACAGCAGCACGTGGTCCCCCGACTTCAGCAGGTGAAAGAGGGTGGTGATGGCGGCCATGCCCGAACCGAAGGCCAGTCCGTGTGCCCCCCCTTCGAGGGCGGCGACGTTCCGCTCAAGGACCGTTCGTGTGGGGTTCGACACACGGGCGTATTCGTAGCCCTTGTTCACCCCGAGTTCCTGCTGAACATACGTCGACGTGAGGTGGACGGGCGTCATGATACTGCCGGTGAACGGATCCGGCTCGACGGCGGCGTGAATGGCGTTGGTGGCAAAACCGCGTGGTCGGGGAGCCATGGCGTGGCCTTAGCGTGACATGTATTCGATGACGTCATACCGTGTGACGATGCCGACGACCGCTCCAGCATCTTCGATGAGCACGGCGTGATGGTGATGCGACAGGTGCGACACCGCAGACTGGACAAGATCGTCTGCGGGCAGGACCGGGAACGGCTCGCGTAGATGTTGCTGCACGGCGTGATCGATCGCGGCAGGGTCGCGCAGGACGGTTCCCATCAGGTCGGCTTCCTGCACGTGGCCGACGCACCGGCCGTCGTGCATGACCGGAAGCTGAGAGACGTTCGAGCCGGTCATCAGGTCGATGGCCCGGCGCAGGTTCGTGGTCGGATCGACCGAGATCACAGCGCCTTTCGTCTTCTTGCTTTCGAGGACATACCGCAGCGTCACGCGTTCGGGGACGAGGAAGCGATGCTCGCGCATCCAGTCGTCGTTGTACATCTTGCTGAGGTATCGCTCGCCGGTGTCGGGGAGCAGGACGACCATCACCGAACCCTCGGCCATGTCCTTCGCCACCTTCAATGCTCCCGCCATGGCGGTGCCGCACGACCCCCCCGCGAGCAAACCTTCTTCGCGTGCCAGCCGGCGTCCCATCAGGAACGACTCCTTGTCGTCGGCCTCGACGATGTCGTCAATGTAGTCAAAGTTCAGGACGCCGGGAAGATGGTCCTGTCCGATCCCTTCGACCTTGTAGGTCTTGAAGACCGGCGTGATCTTCTTTGTATAGAAGTATTCGCGGAGCACCGAGCCCTTGGGGTCGACTCCGACGATGCGAATGTTCGCATTCTGCTCCTTGAGAAACTTACCGGTGCCGGTGATCGTGCCGCCGGTGCCAATGCCGCACACAAAGCAATCGATCTGACCGCCGGTCTGTCTCCAGATCTCCGGACCGGTCGTCCGGTAATGGGCTTCAGGATTCCGCGGGTTGTAGTACTGATTCGCAAGAATGGAATTGGGCGTCTCGCGGACGATTCGTTTGGCGACTTCGGTGTAGCTTTCGGGTGAATCGTGAGGGACGGCCGTTGGCGTGACGATCACCTCGGCCCCCATGGCGCGGAGCAACAGGATCTTCTCCTGGCTCATCTTGTCGGGCATCGTAAAGACGCAGCGATAGCCCTTGACTGCGGCAGCCAATGCCAATCCCATGCCGGTATTGCCTGAAGTGGCTTCGACGATCGTTCCGCCGGGTCGGAGCCGACCGTCTCGCTCAGCATCCTCAACGATCTCGATGCCGATCCGATCCTTGACTGAGCCCCCGGGATTAAGGAATTCTGCCTTTGCGAAGATCGTGGGTGGTAGCCCCCGGCCGAGTTTTTTGATCCGGATCAGCGGCGTTTCTCCGATCGCTGAAAGGATGGAATCCTTGTACTCAACTTGCCTCAGGTCTCGTTTCATGTCTCATTTCTGTGGATGTGCTCAGTCTGAATATATCGAATTGAGACAAATATTGGCCGATACGGTAACAATGACCGACCTTCCAAATGCAACTGATGCAGGAATTGCCGATTTTGCGTCACGAACGATGAATCTGGGGATGACATGCGTGTAAGGAGCATTTGGCAGGGCGATTGCAGCGGATGTCGCTAGGCGGGTGATGTGAGGTGAGACAATTCACATTTCGCTCTCGATGGTTATTGTGTCGACTGTAGCCCTGACACGCACATGAATACCGGACAAATGCTCTTGGCGGGATTGGCCACCGTACTGCTCGGTGTGACCGTCCTGACAATGAATCGGACCTCAACGCAACACGGCACGATCCTCCAGCAAACGGAGATCGGCGTCTATGGCGTTTCCATTGCCACTTCGGTCGTCGAAGAAGCACAGGGACTTGCATTCGACGAGAAGACGACGGAAGATGCCGTGACCAGCGTCAACGGACTCTCGAGCACGCTCGGACCCGAGACGGGCGAAACGACATCTCCCGTCAGCTCCGCGAACTACGACGACTTCGATGATTTCAACGGGTTCAATCAGGTCATGGACGTCAACGGCGTCGATCAGTTTCGCATCCGGGCGCGGGTCTATTACGTGACTCCGACTGCGCCGAACACCGCGAGCGGCAGTCGAACGTGGCACAAGCGGCTCGACGTTGAAGTGAGCGCGGCCTCTTCGCTCGACACCGTCCGCACGTCATTCATCTTCAGCTACTTCAACTTCCGGTAGGATGCCATGGGCTCCTCGACCATGCTGGATGTGATCGGATCCTTCTTCATCGGAGGGATCCTCATGTTGATGGCGCTCCGTCTGAATGCGAGTGGCATGGAGACAAGCGCCGTCTACAACAGCAACCTGATCCTCCAACAGAACCTGACGACGCTGGTTCGCATCATCGAAGAGGATTTTCGAAAGATCGGGTACTGCCGTGACTGGAAGAAGATCCCCGATCCTTCCAAAGCCATCCGCATTGCGGATTCGTCGCGCTTCCGTTTCTGGACCGATGTGGACAACAACGGGACGCTCGACAGTCTGACGTATTATATCGGTCCGACGAGCGAGTTGCTCGATACGCCCAATCCGCGCGACCGGTTCCTCTATCGGCAGGTCAATAACACGGCCGCCATGAGGATGAATCTCGGCGTGACACAATTCTCTCTCCGATACCGTGACGCTGAGAATGATCCGCTGTCCTTCCCGATTACAGACCCGCGTCTGGTCTACTTCATGGAGATCAACGTGGCCGTTGAAACGCCAGCTCCGCTTCAACAGGAGTATCTGCAGGATACGACGCAGTACGAGGCGTACTGGCGTCAGATCCGGTTGTTGACCAAGAACCTTCGCAATCGCTGAACCTGGAGCAACGGTATGGGACGCTCATCCATCTTCATGGTCATCGGCTTCAACATGATCTTCATGGCGATCGGGTTCAACATCTCCCAGATCTCCACGACGGCCTACGAGAACTACATCGGCTACTACGACCGTTCAACGGCCCACCGGATCGCCGCCAGCGCCGCCAACATGGCGTGCAGCGAGGTGTCATTCGTCCCCAACTGGCGGACGGGATACAGCAACGTCGAATACCTCGGCGGCTCCTATGACGTGACTGTCAGCGACCTCGATTCGGGTCGCATCCAGATCGTGGCCGATGCGACATACGAAGGAACCAGCGCCCGGGTCCGTATCGTCCTGGGGATCAGTTCCTTTTCCAAGTTCGCCTACTTCTCAAACATCGAAGGGGGCATCTATTGGATCACGGGCGATACTGTCTGGGGCCCCTTCCATACGCAACAGAAACTGACAGTGGCCGGTAGCCCGGTCTTCTATGGTAAAGTGACGGCAAAGAATGGTCTCACGAAGAATCCGTCGTCGTCCAAGCCGAAATTCTACGGCGGATTTCAGAAGGGCGTCAGCATCGATCTCCCGGCGAACCTCAACCCGCTTGTCACGGCTGCACAGAGCGGCGGAGCGTACTTCAATAATCAAGACCTCTGGCTGGAATTCCACGCAAACGGAAAAGTGACCTACCGGGTGGGATCGGCCACCGCAACTCCGACGACGGTGGACATCTCGACCTTTGCCCCCAACGGCGTCATCATGGCGAACAATGGCAACATGCGCATCAAGGGAAAGGTCAGCGGCAAGGTGACGATCTCCGCCACGGGGAGTTCAGGCGCGGCCAAGGGCAACGTTTACGTCGACTCTTCCGTGACCTACGTGAACAATCCGATGTCGGGCGCGTCCAACGACCTGCTTGGCATCGTGGCCGATAACAACGTCATCATCACCGACAACGCAAACAACTCCGGCAATGTCAACCTGCATGCAACGATCTTTTCGCGCTCTGGCGGCTTGACGGCACAGAACTACAATTCGAGGCCGGCGGGAGGAACGCTGACGGTTCTTGGAGGCATTCAGCAGTATCAACGCGGCCCAGTAGGCACATTCTCGGGCTCAGGAACGATCGCAAGCGGATTCCAGAAGAACTACCGCTACGATGAGCGTCTGTATGTCGATACTCCGCCGTTTTTCCCGACAACGGGCAGTTACGAGGTCCTCTCCTGGTACGAATGAAGACGGAACAACTTGCTTCGCTTCGACAAACCCGGGTCCTGCCCGGGTTTCGTCGTTCAATGGGTTCGAGTGGATGCCGATGGCGGGCCAGGTCCGACAACTTGACTTTCCGCCACGTTTTGCCTATTTTTTGTGCCGTTTTGATGCAAAACCGCTCAATTTTTCAACAGTTTCTGCAATTTTCGAGAGAATTTTTTCATGGCGACGACGGGAGACTTCAGGATCGGGATGGTGATCCGGTTCAACGGTGAGCTTCATCGCATCGAAGAGTATATCCACCGGACTCCGGGCAACTTGCGGGCGTTCGTCCAGGCCAAACTGCGCAACCTTCGCAATGGCCGAATCACGGAGACCCGGTTCCGGTCGGGCGAAGAGGTCGAAGAAGTAAGGATGGAACAGCGGGAATTCCAGTACCTGTACCATGACGGGTCCTCGTATCAGTTCATGGACAAGGAGAGCTACGAGCAGATCCCCGTCGACGAGGCGATCCTGGGAACCCCGGCGAAATTCCTCAAGGAAGGTGAGAGTGTCCAGTTGTTCCTCGTGGAGGGTGGGGTGATCTCGGCGGAGGTGCCTTTCAAGGTTGAGTTAAAAGTGACCAACACCGAGCCGGGCGTGCGAGGCGATACAGCCACCAAAACGCTCAAGCCGGCTGAGGTCGAGACCGGCGCCACGGTGAATGTACCCCTCTTCATTAACGAGGGTGACGTGATCCGCGTTGACACGCGTACGGGCGACTACCTCGAGCGCGTGAACTGATCCATGGACGACAGCCGTTCAGACCGTTCGACCAGCCGGGAGCCTTCGATGGAGATCTCCTACGTCAAGAAGATCATTAAACTGCTCGAGAGCAGCAGCATCGATGAGATCGAGATCGAAGAGGAGGGAAAGAAGCTTCGCGTCGCCCGCAACCAACGCTCGTCGATGACCTATGCGGCGGCTCCGATGGCGATACCGGCGGCCGCGCCGCTCCCGGTCGCCGCGCCGACGCCTTCGGCCCCCGCGGCCACAGGAGAGAAGGCCTATCATGAGGTCCGTTCGCCGATCGTGGGCACCTTCTATCGTGCGCCTTCGCCCGATGCCGACCCATATGTCGCGGAAGGCCAGTCGGTCCGTTCCGGTCAGGTGCTGTGCATCGTCGAGGCCATGAAGCTGATGAATGAGATCGAGTCCGACGTAGAGGGCACGATCGTCAAGATCCTCGTCGAGAACGGCAAGCCGGTGGAGTACAATCAGCCGCTTTTTCTGATCGACAAAGGCTGATCGCCTCCTTCCACTCTCCATCGAACGCGCGTGTTCAAAAAGATCCTCATCGCCAATCGCGGCGAGATCGCCCTCAGGGTCATCCGGGCGTGCCGCGAACTCGGCGTCAAGACCGTGGCCGTCTATTCGGTGGCCGACCGCGATTCCCTCCATGTGCGATTTGCCGACGAAGCTGTCTGCATCGGCCCCCCGCCCAGCAAAGAGAGCTACCTTAATATCCCCCGTATCCTGGCGGCTGCGGAGGTGACGAACGCCGACGCGGTCCATCCGGGGTACGGATTCCTCTCCGAGAATGCCAACTTTGCGGAGATCTGCGCCTCCTCAGGTCTCACGTTCATCGGTCCCCCTCCATCGGCGATCTCGTCCATGGGCGACAAATCTTTGGCGAAGGAAACGATGCGGAAAGCGGGCGTCCCTGTCGTTCCCGGCAGCGAAGGCCTCATCGGCAGTCTGAAAGAGGCCCGAGAGGTCGCGCACGAGGTTGGGTATCCGGTCATCATCAAGGCGACGGCAGGCGGCGGCGGACGGGGCATGCGGATTGTACGCGAAGCATCGGAGCTGGAGAATGCATACCGTACGGCGAGTCACGAGGCGGAGACGGCCTTTGGGAACCCGTCGGTGTACATCGAGAAATATCTCGAGGAGCCGCGCCACGTTGAGATCCAGGTGATGGGAGACCGTCACGGGAACGTGGTGCATTACGGCGAGCGCGATTGCAGCATCCAGCGACGTCACCAGAAGCTCGTTGAGGAGTCTCCTTCGCCGGCGCTCACGTCCGAGCTGCGCGAAGCTATGGGGACGGCGGCGGTCAAAGGTTCAAAGAGCGTCGGGTATTTCGGAGCGGGCACGATCGAGTTCCTCGTCGACAAGCACCGCAATTTCTATTTCATGGAGATGAACACCCGCATCCAGGTGGAGCATCCCGTGACGGAAGAGGTGTACGGCGTCGACCTCGTCAAACAACAGATCGAGGTCGTTGCGGGGGCGAAGCTCAAGAAGTTCACGCCAAAGCCGCAGTTCCACGCCATCGAATGCCGCATCAACGCCGAAGACCCGAACCACGGCTTCCGGCCGTCTCCGGGCAAGATCCACACGCTGCACTTTCCCAGCGGGTTCGGCGTCCGGGTCGACACGCATGCGTACGACGGCTACGAGATCCCTCCGTACTACGACTCACTCGTGGCAAAGCTCATCGTCCGAAGTACGACGCGAGAAGGAGCCATTGCCAAGATGTCGGGGGCCCTCGAAGAGTTTGTCATCGAGGGACCGAAGACGACCATTCCGTTCCACCAGAAGCTGATGATGAACGACCGGTTCCGGAGCGGGCATTTCGACACGAAGTTCATCGAGTCGTTCGATTTCAAGGATTGATCGATTTCGGCACTGCGCAGGTGAACTCGGTGTGTGAACCGCAAAGGACTCCAAGCACGCCAAGTCCGCAGAAGGGGTGAGGATTTGGTATCGGAGACGGTTCTTTTCTTCTAGCTTCATTCACACAAATCTACAAGTATCTTGCGATGGTCGCAGCGATTCGCTGCGAGCGCCGCGCGATATGCTGTTTTGGATACTGTCAGCACTCTTCGCGAGCTAACGAGGCCACCATGCAATTCCCCGAAAACCTGAAGTACACCAAAGACCACGAGTGGGTGAAGATCGACGGCACGACCGGCACGATCGGCATCACCGATTACGCACAGGGCGAGCTAGGCGACGTCGTGTTCGTCGACCTCCCCAAGGTCGGCTCAACCGTCGCACAGGGCAAGTCGTTCGGCACGATCGAGGCGGTGAAGGCCGTGTCGGACCTGTATGCGCCCCTGAGCGGCGAAGTGATCGAGATCAACGGCGGACTGGCCGCGAATCCCGAGACCGTCAATAAGGATCCCTACGGGGCCGGCTGGATGGTGAAAGTCCGGCTGACGAACGCCGCGGAAGCGTCGTCGTTGCTCGATGCCGCCGCATACCGCGCGCTGATCGGCAAGTAGTCCGCTCCGTCATCCGGGGAGATGCCGTCCCGGCGACGACGGCGCCCCCATGGCGGCGTCGACGGTCGCCTGGAAAGATCGACCACCATGGGTCAACGATCCCGCCTTCCTCTGACGCTGGCCATCTGGGCCATTCTGGCGGGCGCCGGAGCATTGCTCTCGATCTTCTACATCGGGTTCGGCCATTCCGTCCGCCTCGAACGAGAGGTCTATCAGCAACTCACGCTCCAAGATTCTCTTCTGCATCACACGTATCGTACGACGTGGGATGCTCAATATCTTCTCTCCGAAGCCACGGCCGCAGGGAGGTCGCCGGATGCCGGACAACGGATGCTGGTCCGGCGCAAGCTTCGCGAGATCGATTCTGCCGGCCTCGCCCTGGATGCGACTATCGTCCCGGAGAGCCCCCTCCATCGGTCATGGATGCGCTACCGTGAGGTTCTCGATTCGATCCTGGCCGACATCGAAGCCTTATTTGTCCGGAGCGATCGTGATCGATCCCCGGTCCAAGCGACCGCCCCGGTTCCCTCCGCGCCGCTCATGGTCCGTCTCAGGATCGCCAGAGACGAGGTCCATCGTCTCATCCTGGCTGAACGACTTGAGGAGATCGCGTCGATCGACAGGGGGCTGGAAGAGCAGTATGTCGGTTGGGCCATCGTTGGATTCGGCTTCGTCGTGGGCGGCATCGTGTTGGGCCTGTACGTCCGACGCAAGGAATTGGGTCATTTGGAATCTGTCAAGCGACTCGCAGCCGGAGAGGAGCAGTTCCGAACGCTGGTTGAGCAGGCCCAGGACGCGATCCTGATCGTGCAGGAGCAGACGATGACCTATGCGAACCCGGCCGCCCTCAAATTGTTCGAATTCGCTTCGCTTGAAGAGATGGCGCGGTCCGATCTGTTCGCGCTGGTCGGTCCGAGGGTCAGGTCGATCCTGATCGAACGTTCCGCGGGTCGGACGATCGGCGAGGAGGTCTCACGCGGAGAAGAGGTACGCAGCATGACGCAACAAGGTCGGCTTGTCGACCTCGAGGTGAGCGCCTCGATGATCGCTTGGGGACATCGTCCGGCGGTCCAGGCCACGTTCCGGGATATTACCGGCCGGAAGATGCAGGAGCGGGAGCAGGCCTTATTGATGTGGGAGCAGGAGGCGCTGAGTCAGATCGATCGGCGGCTCATCGGCGTCGTTGACCTTGGCAGGATCCTCGACTTGATCCTTGGGCACCTGATCAATCTTACGAGGGCGCAGTGGGCCGGCGTCCTGCTTCGGGAAGGCGGATCGCAGAAATTCAGGTGGCGTTCGATGGCCGGCGCAGCCGGCCCCAAGCCGGCGGAGGCGTTTGCCCCGGCGCCTCAACTTCGAGCCATCCTCGGCAGCGCCGAGCCGTTCGTGTTGCAGGAGGTCACCACGCCCACGCAGGACCGGTTGACCCATGCAGCGGGCGTGTCGGACGAGAACATCTTATCGTCCGTCTGGATCCCGCTGAAGGGAGATCCTGAAGCGCGCGGAGTGCTGGCCGTCGGATATCGCCAGACGCACGAGTTCAGCAGCCGTGAGCTTCGACTACTCGTGTCGTTGGCTGAGAAGATGTCGATCGCCGCGGCGAACGCCTCACTTTACGAGGACCTCCTGGCGCGCGAGCGTGAGCTTGAGATCCTTTCGGGCCTGCGGGTCAACGCCCAAGAAGAGGAGCGCCGCCGCATCGCCCGCGAGATCCACGACGGCCTCGGCCAGATCCTGACGGCCGTCAAGTTCAACGTGGAGATCCTCGAAGACTCGCCATCGCTCAACGACGACGAGCATCGACGCATCGCGGACGTGAAGACCCTGCTCGACAACGTCATGAAGGAAGCACGCGAGATCTCCTACAACCTGATGCCCAGCGTGCTCGACGACTTCGGCCTGGCCCCCGCCCTGCAGCTGCTGGCTGAACGGTTCGGCGTCCAGACGGGCGTACGCGTCACGTTCGTGGCGCATGGAATGGCCGAGCGCCTTCCGGCCACGGTCGAGATCGCGCTCTACCGGATCGTGCAGGAGGCGCTGACCAATGCCGTCAGGCATGGACATGCGAAGCTCGTCGCCATCCAGGTGTTCCGTTCGGGAGACGAGGTCCGGCTGACCGTTGAGGACGACGGATGCGGCATGGACCCCGACCGGGCGATGGAGCGGCAGATCGTCGGGAGCGGCATCGGGCTGGCGAGCATGCGCGAGCGGGTCAATTCCTTCCGCGGTCTTCTGGACATTGAGAGTTCACCCGGCAACGGGACGCTCATCACGGTGCGTATTCCGATCCTCCCCCTCTCGAAGGCGTCATGACCAAGATCCGCGTGCTGTTGGCCGATGACCATCCATTGGTCCGATCGGGGCTGATGGTCCTGCTCGAGCCGCTGAAGGAGTTCCAGATCGTCGGCGAAGCAGGCGACGGCCGCGAAGCCGTCGCGCTCACCAAGAAACTCAAGCCCGATGTCGTCGTGATCGATCTGTCGATGCCCGTCATGTCGGGGGTCGAGGCCACGAAACAGATCCGGGAACAGGTTCCCGAGTCCAAGGTGCTGGTCCTGACCATGCACGAGAATGAAGAGTATGTCTTCCAGATCCTGCGGTCCGGAGCCGGGGGGTACATTCTGAAGAATTGCGGCCGGGAAGAGTTGGCGGCCGCGATCAGGGCCGTGGCGAAAGGGGACAAGTTCTTCAGCCCGAAGGTCTCGGAGCTGATGGTGCAGGCCTACCTTCGCAAGGCGGAAGCACGCGAAACACACCAGGTCGACCCGTCGCAAACGCCTCTGACCCCGCGTGAGAGCGAGGTTCTGGCGTGTGTCGCCCAGGGAATGACCAATCAGGAGATCGCCGAGAAGTTGTTCATTTCCACCCGTACCGTCGAGACACACAAGACGAATATCATGCAGAAACTCGGCATTGAAGACACGGCGAAGCTCATTCGCTACGCGGTGGAAATGAGACTTAGAGGTCGATCATGATGTAGGATGTCTTGAGGCTTCCAAGCATTCTTCCAAGTACCAAAAAGCCCCGAATTCAGCTGATTTCGGGGCTTTTCTGTTCCCATTCCTGAATACGAGTATCCCGCAGAGCCTCATAACTCCTCGTATTACCGCAAAATACGGGTTTTTTGCGATTCATTCCTGCCATGCTCCTTGCAACTTTCGTCAGTCAAGAACCTGTCAATCCATTCACATCAAAAGGATCGGCCATGAGCAAGATACGCGTGTTGATCGCCGACGATCACATGGATTTCCGACGCGTGGTTCATGAGTTCCTCGAACGACTGCCGAACGTGCAGGTGGTCGGAGAGGCGTCGGACGGCGACGAAGCGGTTCGGCAAGTGGAAGCACTCACGCCTGACGTGGTGCTCATGGATATCGCCATGCCGAACACGTCGGGGTTGGAAGCGACAAGGATCATCAAACGGCGATGGCCGAACATGCGCGTGCTTATCGCCACGATGCACGACAATCCTATCTACCGCCTCGAGGCCGAAGAGGCGAAGGCGGACAGGTTCATTCTCAAGTCCGTGCTGAAGCCGACGCTCGAACAGGAGTTTGGAGTGGCGCGTACGGCTCCGTATCGGCGCGTCTCGGCGTTCTAGAAGGTTGCAGAGAAATCTTGCTTGAAAGAGCATCTCGCAATGACGCAAAGACCGCAACGGACGCAACGTCGAGATTTCGTTTCGGTCTTCATCGCGGTCGTGGAGTAACAAGTATTCAACGACCGCTGCGGACGCCGCGAGAGATGTTTTGTTCTGGCACCCGGTCCACCTTCGAAAGGTAGTAACGATGAGCAACATGACAGTTTTGGTCGCTGACGATCACGCGTTGGTGCGCGGCATGATCAGCACCTATCTCCGCTCGCGCCATGATGTATCCTTGGTGCTCGAGGCGGTCGACGGCGTCGATCTCGTCGAGCAGGCACAGCAGCTCAGGCCCGACGTGGTCCTGGTCGACGTCCGCATGCCACGCAAGAACGGGTTGGAAGCCGCTCGTGAGATCAAAACGACCTATCCCGATGCCAGGGTGATCGTGATGTCGAATGAAGAATCGTTCCGATCGATGGCCTTGGCGAACCTGGCCGACGCCTTCGTCCCGAAGGGCTCGCTCAAGCGGGCGCTTGCCGAAGTGCTGAACCCCGAACCGGCCGCCGCCGCTGCCTGATGCGGACGCACCCGTCCATGAACTGAGATCGTGCTGCGTCGTTCATCCATAGCGCTCGCCTGTCTCCTCCTCGCCTTCGGCGCGACGTCCATCGTCCGCGCCCAAGGGAGTATGGCGAACTATGCCACGACGGTCACGACGGGGATCACGTTCCAGTCGATCGCCGCGACCGGCACGGCGGTCACGTCGTGGAGGAATCCGGGTCCGGGGTACGTTCAGGACGATAACCGCAGCTTCCCGCAGCCGATCGGGTTTGACTTCTGGTACAACGGCACTCGCCACACGACCTTCAGCGTGTCGACGAATGGCTACATCGACTTCTCATCGAACGCGGCCACCGGCGGCGCGGTGACGACCGCGTACGGATACCAGAACACCGCCTTCTCGGCCACCACGGCGGCGAACGGCACCTGGCTGGCCCTGGCCCCCATCTATGACGACATGACGACGCAGGGGGCGAGCGATCCTCTTGGGAACAGCATCAAGTACCAGACGAGCGGTGTGGCTCCTTACCGGGTCCTGACGGTGGAATGGATCGACATGGCCGTCTACGGCAACACGACGCCGAGCCTCACGTTCCAGGTCAAGCTGTATGAAACGACAGGGGTCATCGAGTTCGTGTATGGGACGATGGCGGTCGGGACGGGTTGGACCCCCAGCTACACCGTCGGGATCAACGATACCGTCACGGCGGGTATTCCGGCAACGGACATGCTCGTCCGGCAGACGTGGAACGGCACGACCTTCAGCAACACGGTCCAGAACAATCTGGCCACGCTGCCCGAGTCGAATTCGAAGATCACCTTCACGCCCCCCTCGGCCCTCCGGCCGACCGGCTTGACGTTCTCCTCCGTCACCGCGTCGTCGATGCAGTTGAACTGGACCGACAACGCGACGAACGAGGTGCGCTACGCCGTCTACCGGTCGACCGATGGTGTCGACTACGAGTTGGTCTCGCAGCTCCCGCCCAACAGCACTTCCACCAACCAGACGGGACTTCTCGGAAGCACGGTCTACTACTGGCGCGTCATCCCCGTCACGGAAGGGAACGTCGATTCAGCCCTGGCCGGCCAGGATACAACCCTGGCCCCGGACACCTACATCTCGAAACAATCGGGCCTCTGGAGTGCGGCTTCTACGTGGTTGGGCGATCAGGTACCCGTAGCCAACGCCAATGTCATCATCGACAGCAGCCACACGGTCACGCTTGATACCAGTCCGACACTCAACAGTCTGACCGTGGGTCAGGGGTCGACGGCGACCCTGCTGTTCGGCAACAATGCAACGCCGCGCACGATGACGATCGTCGGGGACCTGACCGTTGCAGACAGCGCACGCTTCGTGGCCAACACGGCCTCGTTGACCTCGGGGCATCTGCTGTCGACGAGCGGCGATATTCTGAACAACGGCACCTTCGATCTCGAGCCGACGCCGACGAGCCGCGTGCAGGCGACGTTCACGAAGACGGGCAACCAGACCGTCAGCGGGTCGGGGGATACGACCCGGTTCTACTTGATGACCCTCAACATGGGTTCGTCATCGACGAACACGCTCGACGTGTTCTCGACCGATTTCCGCACAGGCTCTGACGGCTTCCTGACCATCCAGAACGGAACGTTCAAATTCGCATCCCCGAAGTCCATCACACCGTTCACGACCGCGACGACGATACCGAGTACCGGCGGGCTATGGGTTGCCAACCCGTCGGCGACGGTCACGACCTCCGGGGGAAACCTCAGCGTGCAGGGCTTGGTGCGCGTGACCTCGGGTCGCATGACGATCGGATCGGCTGCCGATCACAGCCTGATATCGAATGGCGCGACGGTGACGATCGAAGGAGGCACCCTGGCCATCGCCGGACGGTTCGACCGTCTGAATGCCACCACGACGACCCGGTTGACGATGTCCGGTGGCGAGATCCGCATGCCGACCATCGGGTCGACGAGCACGACCAACGCTCCCTTCATGATGGACGTCGTCGGCTCGCAATTCGATTGGTCGGGTGGGCGCATCATCATCGAGCGCGAGGGAGGGACGGGCGCCAACGACCTCGGCTACGTGAACACCGGCTCGTCCACCTGGTCCGTCCTCGCCGGCGTGCTGCAGATCGGAACATCTTCAACGCCGGCAGGACAGACGATGAGCGTCAACTCCACCATCCCGGTGTTTGACCTTGTCGATAGCAGCGCAAATGCCACGATCCGATTGTTGACAAGCCCGCTGACCGTCCGGAACGACCTCCTGATCCCGGTCGGCGCGCTGGATGCCAACAATCTGAACATCACCGTCAAACGGAATTGGACGAACGCCGGCACTTTTACTCCCGGGACAGCCACGGTGACCTTCGACAGCACCCTGACCCAGACGATCACGAATGCCTCCGGCGAGACCTTCAACAATCTGACGATCAACAAGCCGTCGGGCACGGTCACGCAGTCTGGACATGTGACCGTGAACGGCACGATGTCGCTGACCTCGGGCATCTACAGCGTCGGCTCCGATACGTTGACGCTTAACGGGGCGTTCACGCTGGCTGATTCGCTTCTGGCAACCTCCGGAACAGTGCGGTATCAACAGGTCGGCGCCGGACAGGCCGTGCGCGCGGCTGTCTACCGAGACCTGGTGTTCTCGGGCGGCACCAAGGTTCTGCCGGCCGCTGGCGCGGTAGAGGTACGAGGTACGTTCTCGCCCGGCTCGGCAAGCGGTCATACGATCACGGGGAGCACGATCGCCTTCACCGGAGCAGGGCAATCGATCCCGGCCTTCCGATTCAACAACCTGACCGCGACCGGAACAGGGCCGTCGCTCTCTGCCACCGACACCGTCGCGGGCAATCTGACGGTCGGAGGCTCGACCACGCTCAATCTGGGGGCCAACAACCTCGTCGTCAATGGAAATGCATCGAATGCGGGAGCGATCGCCGGAACCGGTCAGGTGGTCCTTGCGGGAGGCGCTTCACCTCACACGCTGAGCGGCGCGGGCGCATATGAACGCCTGACGTTGAACGACGCTCAGGGCGCCGTGGCATCCGACGACGTGACCATTTCAGGCGTGCTGGCGCTCACGTCGGGTGTCTTCAACAGCACGGCCGACACGGTGATCATCGGAGCCGGCGGGTCCGTTACTCGAACGACGGGACATGTCAACGGATACCTCCGGAAGACCGTTCCGACCGGGACCAATGTGCCCGTGTATTTTGAACTGGGCGACGCCAACCGATTTGCACCCGATTCCGTCGTCTTCGCCTCGGTCAGCCAAGGGGGAACGTTGACATCGCGTTCGGTCGGCGCGGAGCATCCGCAGATCGCAACGTCTCCACTCAACCTGACCGACAACGTCAACCGCTACTGGCAGTTCTACAACGACGGCGTTCTCTATACCACGCACGCCACCACCTTCCGCTGGGATGCGGCCGATCAGGATCAGGCGGGGAACGAGTTGGGGTTTGCGACCGCCCGGTACGACGGCGCTGCATGGGATACAACGGCCTCCAGCAACCATACGGCCACCAGCCTGCGGTCGGACGGAAACACGATATTCGCCGAGTATGCCGTCGGCGGGACGACGCCGACGAATGCCTACCGCACAAGGGCCAGCGGCAACTGGAACGGCACGACCGTCTGGCAGTACTACCACGGTCCTTCGGGTACCTGGCGCGACACGACGGCCTTCCCGACCTCGGCCGCCGGGCTGATCAGCATTCGCTCGCCTCATGTCATTGCGGTCAGCGCCGGCGTCACGGTCGATCAGGTCCTGATCGAATCGGGCGGGCAGGTGACGGTGAACGCGGGCGTCACCCTCACGATTGCGAACGGCGGCGGTACCGACCTGACGGTTCTGGGGACCCTTAGGATCGTCGGCAACGATCTGACGATCAATGCCGGAGCCACGGTTGCCTTTGGCGCCGGCGGGGTCTATCAGCATGCGAAGCACGGGGGCAACATTCCGACCGCGACGTGGAATGCCGCTTCGACCGTCCAGATCCTCGGCGGGGCAGCTGCGGGGGCGACGCTACCGGGCAATCGGAATCAGGTGTTCGGCAATTTCACATGGAACTACACGACCCAGAACGCCGCGCTGGCGTTGGCGCTGCAGCCGGCAACCATCACCGGCACCTATCGCGTCGTTTCCACAGGCACGTCGAACATTCGCCTTCTGAACAACACGACCACGACCTTGACGATCGGTGGAGATTTTGTCATCCAAGGTGGCACGGTGCTCGGCAAGAACGCCGGGAATAACACGCAGGCCATCAATGTGGCCGGTGAGTATCAGCAATCGGGTGGATCGTTCACGATCAGCGACGGCGCGGCGGATAATGTCAATCTGAATGTGTCGGGAGGCTTCACGCTCTCCGCCGGGACGCTGACGATCTCGACCCAGGCGGCCACCGACAATCTGAATATAGCCGGCAACTTCAGCCACACGGCGGGCACGATCACCGAAACCTCGACTGGCACGGCTAACATCGTATTCAACGGCACCAGTGTTCAGACGTACACCTCCGGCGGGACCGTTACCAATCAGATCAACTTCTCCGTCTCGACCGGCGCGACGCTCGATATGGGCACGAGCGCTATCACCGGCGGAGGTACGTTCACGCTCAACAACGGAGCGACGTTGATCATCGGCTCCGCCGCCGGCATCACGGCCACAGGTGGCGGCGCCGTCGGCAATATTCAGGTGACGGGCACGAGGACCTTCAACACCGGTGCGAACTATGTGTATCGCAACGCGACAACGGCCCAGGTAACGGGAAGCGGCCTGCCGGCGACCGTGAACAAACTCACGATCGACAACGGTGCGGTTGCAGGCGTAAGCCTTACCGCAAACACGGCCGTCACGGACTCCCTGATCCTGACCGCCGGTCCCCTGACGCTGCCGGCAGGCCGAACGCTGACCATCACGAACGTGGTGGCCGTCGCCTCCGGTTCACTCTCGAGTGATGCCACGGCGACCGTGGTGTACAACCGAGGCTCAGCCGGCCAATCGGTGCTGGGGCTTGCCTACGGCAACCTGACCTTCTCCAATTTCGCGAAGATCCTTCCCACGGGCGTCGTCACGATCTCCGGGACCTTCACCCCCGGCACCGGCACGGGTCACACGATCGCCGGGAACACGATCGAATTCAATGGAGCTGCGCAATCGATCCCGGCATTCACTTACAACAGACTTCGCGTTTCGGGCAGCGGCCTGAAGACGGTAACGGGCGATCTCTCGGTCGCCGATTCGCTGGTCGCCTCAGCCGGCGACTCGCTGCGCGATGGGGGCTACACGATCACCGCAAAGGGCAACATCCTTCTTGGTATTCCACATGCTGGAACCGGCAAGATCCTGATCTCAGGCACCTCTTCTGCACCCACGCTTTCGGGAAGCGGCAGCTTTGCGAACCTTGAGTTGGACAATCTGACGTATGGCGCGTCGTTGAGCGGCGGCATGACCGTGCGCGGCACCCTGACGCTAACAAAGGGCATCCTGCAGACCGGCAGCGACACGCTCTTCATGGCCTCCGGTGCGCTCGTCAGCCGTCCGGTGGGCGGTGGTCACGTTCGGGGCTTCCTGTCGAAGGTCGTGCCCGTCAACGCCTCGCCTCAGAGCGTGACGTTCGAGGTCGGCGACGCCGTCAGCTATGCGCCGGTCTCTTTGAACTTCACCTCGGTCTCCGTGCAGGGCCGCGTCGCCGCGCGGACCCTCGGCGTGCAGCATCCCGATGTGATCAACTCGGGTCTCGACAGCTCGAAGGGGACCAACCGGTACTGGACCCTCATCAACAACGGCGTGGTCTTCTCGACGTTTGCAAGCACCCTCAATTTTGTCAGCGGCGACATCGACGCCGGAGCGAACCCGGCTTTCTTCTTCGTGCGCCGCAAGTCGGGGAGCGTGTGGAGCGCCGCCACGAACAACTCGCGGGCTTCGTTCTCGACCACGGGCTCACCATGGACCGGCTTCGGCGACTTCGTGACCGGCGAGCTCAATGCCACCGTCTACTGGACGGGGGCGGCCGGCACGGCGAACTGGGGTGACGCCTTGAACTGGAGCTCGCTGAGCCTGCCGACCGCGGGGAACGACGTCTACTTCACGACGACCGACACCGTGCTCGTCAACGTTTCCGCGGTCGCCCGCAAGTTCGTGATGGAGCACGACAGCGTTCTGTTCCGCATGGTCGACAGCACGCTGACGCTGTCTGACAGCCTCGTGATCCGGGGAGGCGAGTTCAGGACCGAGCGTGATTCCCTGCCGTACGCCCCGTACTACGGCCTGACGGGTGGTGTCGTGCATTACGCCAGGACGTCCGGTACACAATACGTCCGGAACATCCCGCATTATGACATTCGGTTCAGCGGCGCCGGTTCAAAGGTCATCAGCGCACCTTTCACCGCGGTTCGTAACATGACCATCGAGGCCGGTGCACCTGTGACGGTCGCGGATGTCGCTGTCCAGATCGGCGGGAACCTGACGAACAACGGCACGCTGGCGGCCGGAACGGGGACGTTCACGTTCAGCGGAACCGGCGTGAGTCTGGGCGGTTCGAGCATCACGACGTTGGCCGATGTTGCAGTGACCGGTTCGGCGACACAAACAGCGCGGCTCACGGTTACAGGGTCTGTTGCAGGGGCCGGATCGCTGACGAACGGGACCAATGCCACATTGCGAGTGGCCGGCGGCATTACGGTCGGCACCTTCACCGCATCGGCGGCGGGTAACACGGTCGAATACCATGGTACGGCCCAAACGGTCCGTGCGACGACCTATGACCGTCTGCTTCTGTCGACGGGAGGTACGAAGACGGCCGGCGGCTCGTTCGCCGTGCAGGACAGTCTCGAGATCGCAACGTCGGTCACCCTTGCGGACGGAGGGTTCAGTGTAACTGTGCAAGGGAGCATGATCAATGCTGGCACCCACTCGGGTGCGGGCTCGATCCGCCTCGCATCCGGCACCTCCAGCCACTCCGTGAGCGGCGCAGGGACGTTCGGGAATCTCGAATTGGACGATGCGAACGGAGCGACGGTCGCCGGTTCCTTGACGACGATCTCGGGTACGCTCACGCTGACGAACGGTCTTCTGACGATCCCGGCGGTCTCCGATACGCTCAGCATCGGCTCTGGTGGCTCGACCGCGCGTGTCTCCGGCCACGTCGTCGGGACGCTGCGACGATACATCCCGTCGGGGGCGTCCAACGTCCTGTACCCCGTCGGAACGGCCGCCGGCTATCAACCCGTTCGATTGCAGTTTGCTTCGGTGACGACGCCCGGATTCGTCAGCGTCTCGCGCCGTCCGAACGAGCATCCGAATATCGGACATTCGAGTTCGGCTGCCGACTCGACCAAGAATGTCAACGTCTGGTGGCGTTTGGTGCCCAACGGCATCGTGCTCGGCGGCAGCTACACCGCCACCTTCGCGTTTGCCAATCCTTCGGAGCTCGACGCTGGAGTCTCACCCACGGGCGCGAACTTTGCCGGTCATCGGTGGAACGGTTCGTCTTGGTCTCTCCCCGACGTGGGCGCCCGATATGCCGACAGCACGAGGCTCGATGCGATCACCACGTTCGGCGACTTTGTGTTGGCCGACCTCCTTGCGGCCACCATCACGGTTACGACAAGCGGTGCATGGGCCGACCCCGGCACCTGGCCCGGCGGCCGGATCCCCGGGGCCCTCGATACGGTCGTGATACCGAATCCCTACACGATCACGCTCGACACGACGACCACGCTGGCGCAGTTGGTGGTGCAGGCCGGCGGCACGTTCGACGGCGGGACGGACACGCTGACCCTGACGGGCGACCTGACGCTTGACGGCACATGGGCCGGTGGGGGCGTCATCGTGATGACGACGCCGGTGGACACGATCCGCGGCACGGGATCGATGAGCGGCACGGGAATACTGTACGTGGACGCCGCCGCGGTCGTGCATCCGACAGCCGACCTTGCGCTATATGCCGTGACCGTCGCCGATGGCGATACGCTGCTCAATCTCGGAAGCGTCACCGTAACGACATTGGACGGCACGGGCGCCGGGTCGGTGTTTGTGAACGGCTCGAACGCAACGCTGACGATCGTCGGATCCGCCATGGCCACGGGGACGCTCAATGCTTCCACCGTCCCCAATACGGTCATTTATGACAGTCCGAATGCTCAGACGGTTCTGGCGACGCAGTACGACAACCTGACGATCTTGGGTGCCCGGACGGTCAACACGGTCACGCTGGAGGCCGGCACGATCGGCATTTCCGGGACATTCACGCCCTCCGCGACGTACACCACGGGGAGTTACCTCGCCGCCGGCGACACGATCGCCTTCAATGGGACGGCGGCACAGTTCATACCTGCGTTCCAGTACGGAACGCTTCGACTCGACAGCAACCGCACGGTCTTTAATATCACGTTCGACCCGAACGGGACGATCGCGATCAGCGAGGCCTTCATTCCGAATGCCAGCTTCAGCACGGGCGACTACGTGACGACGTCGAGCAACATCCGGTTCAACGGGGCGGGAGCGCAGAGCATTCCCGTCTTTGCATACGAGAACCTCGAGGTCGATGGCGGCGGCGTGAAGTCGCTTGCCGCCTCGACCACCGTCGGCGATTCGCTTGCGGTCCTCGGCGCCACGCTGGACCTGGGCGCCTCGACGGCCAACCGGACGTCGAGCGGTGGAGCATTGATCGTCGGAGCAGGGGCTACGCTTCGTTTGGGCGGCTCCGCCGGCGGCGAGCCCGGTAGCAACTTCCCGACGAACTACGCGACGGTGCAGCTCGACGGCGCTGTGGAATACGACGGCACCGGCGCGCAGACCGTCGCCCCCCTCCACTACACCGACCTCGTCATCAGCGCTTCACGCGGGACCAGCAATGTCACGCTTCCGGCCGACACGGTCTTTGTCGCCGGTGCCTTCACCGCTTCAGCGGCCTTCACGAGCGGTTCCTACATCACGACGAACAACACCTTCGCCTACGACGGCAACGGTGCGCAGACGGTCACGGCCCCCTTCGCCTATTATAATCTGACGCTCTCGGGGAGCCGCGGCGCCGGCACGATCACGCTGGCGGCTGACACGATCCGCGTGGCGAATGTCTTCGACCCGCTGGCGACGTTCACCACAGGCGGCTACAGCGTCGCCTCCAACACATTCGACTTCGACGGTACGGGGGCGCAGACCATCCCGGCCTTCCAATTCTACAACCTCCGGATCTCGGGCAACCGCGGAGCGAACTCGGTGACACTGGCCGGGTCAGACACGATCCACGTGGCCGGCGCCTTCTCGCCGGTCGCATCGTTCGCCGGCGGCGCCTACGTGACCACAGGGAGCACCGTCGACTACAATGCGGCCGGTGCCCAGGCGATCGCGGCCTTCGACTATCGCTCGTTGACGCTCGGCGGAAGCGGGGTCAAGACGCTCGCGGCGGGGACCACCCGGATCGCCGGCGACCTGACCTTGACCGGTGCGGCGACCGCCGACGCCGTCGCAAACGGGTCCACGATCGAGTACAACGGCTCGATCGCGCAGAACGTCGCGGGGTTGGCCTATTATGCGCTGACGATGAGCAACACCGGCATCAAGACGTTGAGCGCTTCGGCCTCGACGACGTCGACGACGACCATCAATGCGGCTTCGACGTTCCGGATCGCTCCGACCGGATCGATGCTGTTCGGCGCCGACATCGAGAACGACGGCATCTTCGAGAATGAAGGAACGATCACCGTGCCGTAACGGCCGGGAGGACACCATGAATAGCAGAACCATCAACCATTCACTCATCCACATCCATCAAAGGAGCAGCACCATGAAGCACAGCACGTTTTCTTCGCGCACGCTGGCGACGGT
>CAZOMY010000013.1:0-77787 GCA_964581115.1 uncultured Ignavibacteriaceae bacterium
CATGGCTCGCATATGATCATCTCTGACTTGGCGTCATGCCTGCCCGCCGGTCAGGTGGGGCGGTAATCGTTTTTCCGCAACCTGCTGGAAGAAGGGACCACACGTGGTACAGAAGAACACAAGAGGAATTCGTGCGAATGGAATGTGAGACAATTCGGGAGGTCATGATGAAACGGACGCGGTTATTGATCGGCGTGCTGGTGTTGGCGACCGCGACAGCGTGGTCGCAGGGGAGCCCGCTGGCAGCGGCAGCGGCAAAAAAGGATGGCGGATCGGTCCCGATGGGCCTTGGCGCCACCTTCATTGACGGCCAGGCGTACTATCTCATCAACCTCGCTCCCGAGGTCTCGTTCGGGGATCTGGGGGTGGGGCTGGACCTGAACCTGCGCATCGGCACGAACGGCAAGATCCGGAGCGAGGACTTCGACGAAGGCTACGACTACCTGCGCATCATTCGGTATGTGCGCTGGGGTCAGAAGGAGGAGCCGCTGTATGTGCGGGTCGGCCAGCTTGACTACGCACGGCTGGGCCATGGCTTCATTCTCTACAACTACAAGAACAGCCCGAGCTACGATCTGCGAAAGGTGGGTCTGGAGCTGGACCTCAACTTCGAAAAGTTCGGCTTGGAGACGATGTATAGCGACTTTGCCCGGGCGGGCGTTTTCGGCGCACGCGGATACGTGCGGCCGCTCAAGTTCACGGCGTGGTCGAAGATCCCGGTCGTCAACAATCTCGAAACGGGCGTCACGTTCGCCATGGACGTGGACAAGAACGCGAACCGTGAGTTCGACCCCGTTTCCCGGACCGCCAAGGACAACGGCTCGCTGGCGATCATCGGGATGGATGTTGGATTGCCGATCATCTCATACAAGATCTTCAAGACCTCGCTTTACTTCGACTACGCCACGATCCTGGATTACGGCGCGGGCGCGGCGGCGGGCATCGACCTGCACTTTTCCGGGCTGGGTCTCGTGACCCTCAACGCCAAGTACGAGCGTCGTTGGCTGGGCGATCAGTTCCTGCCTTCCTACTTCAATTCGCTGTATGAGCAGGACCGTTTCGTTCCGCTTGATTCGGTTGCGTTCACGAGTAAGGCCATGACGTTGCGTGGCGCCAAAGCGGTCGAGGGATACTACGGCGAGGTCATGCTCAGCGTGCTGAACACGCTGCATGTCATCGGTGGCTATCAGGCGCCGGTGGGTGTCAGAAATTCCGGACTCCTGCATCTGCAGCTGCTGACGGGGGATATCATCCCCGTGCTTCAGTTCAGTGCTGGATACGACAAGCGGAACGTCGGCTCCGTCTTTAAGGTCGACAACAACTCCGTTCTCCATGCCGAGGTCGGCTACAAGCCGTACCCGTTCATGGTCGTGTCGATGTTGTATCAGTGGACCTTCCGGGAGAAGAAGGACGCGCAGGATCGCGTGGTCGGCTACGAGCCGCAGAGGCGCGTGGAGCCGAAGATATCGTTCGTTTTCAATTTCTGACAACGGCGGAACAGATAGTGCCAAGAACTTGCCGGCCGGGGAGGTGTGCACGAAGAACGCACAGGCCACCAAGAGAGATCGATTCCTACGAACGCAAAACCCCCTGTCATCAGGGGGTTTTCTGTTGCTTCTTCCGGGGTCGCTCGATATATTGAATGGCCATTTTTCAACGATCTTCCCAACCTTTCGCGATCGACATCCTTGCTCAATCGCCTCGTCGTCGCCGCCCTTCCGATCATTCCCAAGTCCGTCGTCGGCCTCGTCTCACGCCGCTACATCGCCGGTGAACGACTCACCGATGCGGTCGCCCAGATCCGAATCCTGAACGCCGGCGGATTCTCCTGCACGACCGACCTTCTTGGCGAGTACATCACGCGGCTCGATGAAGCCGATGCCAATCGCCGCCAGATCGAAGCCATCTTCGGCGCGATCGATGAGAACCGGCTGAACTCGACGGTCTCGGTGAAGCTGAGTCAGATGGGGCTTTTGCTGGACCGGAACGCCTGCTACAAGAACGTCAAGATGCTCGTCGAGTTGGCCGAGTCGAGAAGGAATCGGCTGACGATCGACATGGAAGACTCGAGCACGGTCGACGCGACATGGGATATCTTTCATCGGCTCAAGGCCGAGGGGTTCACGAACGTCGGCATGGTGGCTCAGGCCTACCTGCACCGCATCCAGGATGACATGCGGAAGTTCATCCGGCAGGGTGGGGGAGAGATCCGGCTCTGTAAAGGCATCTACATCGAGCCGGTGTCGATCTCGTACCGCAATCGGGAGGACGTGCGCCGCAACTTCATGCAAGTGCTCGAGATGCTCTTGGACGGCGGCGTCAAGGTGGGTATTGCGACGCACGACGATGTGCTCGTCGAGCAAGCCGCGGAGATGGTCCTCAAGAGGCGTACGCCGGCGACGGCGTACGAGTATCAGATGCTGCTGGGCGTGCGGGAGCCGCTGCGCGACAGCATCCGTCGCAGGGGACACCCGTTGCGCGTGTATGTGCCGTTCGGCGAAAGTTGGTATGCGTACAGCGTGCGGCGTCTTCGGGAGAATCCGCAGATCGCCGGCTACGTGTTCAAGGCGATGTTCGGGCGCGCCTGACGGGGCGCCTCATCGGCCGGCCTCCCAGGGCCTGGCCGGATCACGGGCGGAGCGGCAAGCTCCGTCGATCACCCACGCAACAACGTACGAAGGAGAGCGGTATGGCAGACGTCCCCACCACCGGCGGAGGCGCGAGATATAAGCCGTATGTACCGGCTTCCGAGACGTGGCCCGAGTTCACCCTGAAGGCGGTCCTCCTCGGGCTCGTGTTGTCCGTCGTGCTTGGCGCGGCCAACGCCTATCTGGGCCTCAAGGCGGGAATGACGATCGCGGCAACGTATCCGGCGGCGGTCATCAGCATGGCGTTCCTGCGATTGATGCGCGGGAACATTCTCGAGGAGAACATGGCCCGCACCGTCGGGTCGATCGGCGAATCGGTCGCGGCGGGCGCGATCTTCACGATCCCCGCGTTCGTCATCTCGGGCGTGTGGCAGGACCTTGAATCGAACTACTTCGAAGCAACGGCGATCATGCTGGTCGGCGGCGTGCTCGGCGTTCTGTTTGTAACGCTTCTGCGCCGCGTGATGGTCGAAGACGTAGACCTGCCGTATCCGGAATCGGTTGCCGCCAGCGAGATCCACAAGGCCGGCCGGTCGGGCGGCACAGGGGCTGTCTATCTGTTCTTGGCGGGGCTTCTGGGTGCAGCGATACAGGCCATGAAGCAGGTCAGTGTGTTCGCGGCATCATGGGAGAAGTTCATTCCCTTCAGCACGGGAGGGGTCACCCTCGGCAAGGCAGGTGGAACGCTTCCGGGCAGCGGCGGCATGGTCATCTCGACCCCTGGCGTCAGCCCGGCCTACATGGGCGTTGGGTACATCATCGGCCCGCGGTTGGCATCGTTGAATTTCGCCGGCGGGTTGCTGGCATGGGGCCTGTTCGTTCCGCTCCTGCTCTTCTTCCTCGGGCCCGAGCTTCAGGCAGGCAAGGAGGTCGATGATCATTGGTGGCTTGGCCAAGCCACGGAACTCTGGAGATATGTCGTCCGCCCGATCGCCATCGGCGGGATGCTCATGAGCGCGGCGTTCACGCTGTGGCGCATGCGCAAGAACCTCATCGGCGGCCTCAAGCGCTCGATCAACGACGTGAAAAAGGCGGCGACGGGGGGCGTCTCCATCGACCGCATCGAACATGACATCAGCCTGAAGTGGGTCGGTCTTGGCGTGGCGGCAGCCGGGGTCGCGACATTCTTTCTCTACAACTACTTCGCTCAGGACGTCGTGGCGGCATTGACGGCCACCGTCGTCATGGTCGTCGCCGGATTCTTTTTTGCGGCGGTCTCGGGCTACCTGGTGGGTCTCATCGGATCGAGCAACAATCCCATCAGCGGACTCACGCTATCGACCGTGATCATCGCTGCGTTGCTGATGGTGGCGCTCGGACAGACGGGCACGTCGGGCATCGCCGCGGTCTTGGGTGTGGCCGGCGTCATCTGTGTCTCAGCGGCCGTGGCCGGGGAGATGCTGCAGGACCTGAAGGTCGGACACATCCTGGGCGGTACGCCGTGGAAGATGCAGGGTGGCGACCTGATCGGCGTCGCGGTGTCGGCGTCGGTGATGCTCTATCCGATCATGATCCTCCATCAGGGGGATATCAACGCCGGTGGCGAGGGTCTCGGAGGCCGGTCGCTGGCGGCTCCGCAAGCCAGCCTGATGGCCTTCGTGTCCGAAGGGATCGTCGGCGGAGGCATGGCGTGGCCGCTCATCATCGTCGGCGTCCTCATGGCGATCGGCTTCATTCTTGTTCAGGTGAAGAGTCCGATGCTGGTCTGCGTCGGCATGTATCTGCCGCTCGAGACGACGTTCGCGATCTTTGTCGGCGGCCTCATCAAGGGGATCGTCGACAAGATGGCCGAAAGCCGGAAGATGAACGAAGGCCAAAAGACGCGGATCGAGAACAACGGCACGCTGCTGGCGGCGGGTCTCATCGCCGGCGAGGCGTTGATCGGATTGCTCTTCGCCGGCATCGCCTTCTACAGCGTCGACCTGCTGGCTGCGATGAAAGTGTTCGAATCGCCGTCGTTCATCCCGAGCCTGTTCGTCTTCCTGATCGTCGGCCTCGTGCTTGTCATGGTCCCGCTGCGCAATGCGGGCAAGGCCGACGAGCCGGCCCCGCCGAGTGCGATGAGCTGAACGGGGCTTCACGTCCACATCGAATGGAAGCGGAGCAGCGTCCAGCAGGCGTTGCTCCGCTCCGTTTTTCCTCGAACGACATCGCATGGCGCGCACGGTATACAATCTGTTGGAACTCAAGCCGGCCCGAAAGCGTGATTGGGTCGAGGAGGAGGGAAGGGTCGTGGTGCTCATGCCAAAGTTCCGGCATCCGTGGGTCGCGCCATGGCTCCAGCCGATGCTGCGCAAGCCGGAGGTACGGGTGAAGCTCGACGACCTGGGCAGTGCTGTCTGGAAGCTGTGCGACGGCGCGACCACGGTGGCGCGCATGGCGGAGGTCATTCAGAAGCGGTTCGGACCTGAGGCCGAACCCGTGCATGAGCGTATCGGCGCATTCCTGCGCAAACTGGAGGACGGAGACCTCGTGGCGATCACGCCTCCCGACATTGTCACATCCACGGAACAGCAGAAGGAGAACTGACATGGCATCAGCGATCGACGGGCTCAAGCCCGAACCGGTATGGCGCTACTTTGCGGAGATCTCGAAGATCCCGCGTCCGTCCAAACACGAAGAGCGGATGACGGCCTATGTACTCGACATGGCCAAGAAGATGGGACTTGAGGCGCAGGCGGACAAGTACGGGAACGTCGTCGTGCGCAAGCCGGCCAGCCCGGGCAAGGAGCAGGCGAAGATGATCTGCCTCCAGGGGCATCTCGACATGGTCCCGGAGAAGAACAAGGACAAGGTGCATGACTTCCTGAAAGACCCGATCGAGCTTGTTCGCAAGGGCAACATGCTTATGGCGAACGGCACGACGCTCGGGGCTGATAACGGCATCGCCGTGGCGACGATGCTGGCCATCATGGAAGACACCACGATTGTCCACGGACCGCTTGAGTTCCTGTTCACCGTCGACGAAGAGACGGGCCTCACGGGCGCGAATCATCTGAAGGGCTCGATGTTGCAGAGCCGCACGATGATGAACCTTGATTCGGAGGAAGAAGGCTCGATCTACGTCGGCTGTTCGGGCGGCAAGGATTGTGTCGGCACGTGGAAGCTGGCGGCTCAGCCGCTTCCCCGTCGTGCGAAGGTGATGCTTGTGACGGTAAAAGGGCTCAAGGGAGGACACTCCGGCCTTGAGATCGACAAGAACCGTGGCAATGCCATCAAGATCTTGAACCGCGTCCTGCTGGCTTTGAGCGAGGCGGGCGTTCGCGTTGCCACGTTCAACGGCGGCAACAAGCGCAATGCCATTCCGCGCGAGGCCGAGGCGCTGGTTGCGGTACCGGCGGCCGTCGTGTCGAAAGCGAAGAAGATCGTCCGGGACCTGGAGCCGGTCCTCAAGGCCGAGGTGGCCACGGTCGATCCCGACCTGTCGATCTCGATCGCACCGGCCGAAGCGCCGAAAAAGCTGAAGGTGTGGACGCCGGCGCTCCAGCAGCAGGTCCTGCGCACGATCGCGGCGTTGCCGCACGGCGTCATCAAGATGAGTTCGGACATTCCCGGACTCGTCGAGACGTCGACCAATGTCGCTGTGATCACGACCGACGGCAAGGCCGTGACGCTCGGCACGAGCCAACGAAGTTCGGTGGCTTCGGAGATCCGCGAGATCAATCAGACCGTCCAGTTCATTTTCACGATGGGCGGAGCCAAGACCTCGATCGGCGACGGGTATCCCGGCTGGAAGCCCAACCTGCAGTCGGCCATTCTCCAGACGGCGAAGTCGACGTACAAACAGATCGCGGGGAAGGATCCCGAGATCAAGGCCATTCACGCTGGTCTCGAATGCGGCATCATCGGCGAGAAGGTCCCCGGCATGGATATGATCTCGTTCGGTCCGACGCTCGAGGGGGTCCATTCGCCCGACGAGAAGATCCACATCGACACCGTCGAGCGGTTCTGGAACTTCCTGCTGGCGATCCTGCGGAATGCAAACTAGCCGGCCGGTTTGAAGTGGATGGGAGATGGAAGCAGGTGGAAGGTAGACGGTAGAAGGTAGAAGGTAGACGGTCAAAGGGAGGGGGGGATGGAAAAGGGGCACAAGCAACTGGCCGCATGGCGGGTAGCGATGGACCTGGCGCGCGAGACGTACGCAGTTGTCAAGCAGCTTCCGAGCGAAGAGAAGTACGGATTGGCCAGCCAGATGAAGCGGGCTGCAGTGTCTGTCCCAACCAACATCGCCGAAGGGGCTGCGCGTGCGGGAGCCCGTGATTCGCTCCAATTCTTCGTCATCGCGCGCTCGTCGTTGAGCGAACTGGACACCCACCTGACGCTCTGTCTGGAGATCGGTCTCCTTCCGGCGCAGGCTTGTTCAACGATGCAACGGTTGTTGGATTCGGCCGATGCACTGCTCAGCGGCCTCATCCGGCATCGAAGGTCCCTCTTGTGAAATTGTGAGCGGGGCCGGGATGACCCTGCCGTTCGCTTCATCGAACGGATCTCACACGCTCGCAGCCACCTTCCATCTCCCGTCTGCCACCCAAGGCCGCTCACAGTTATCACTCGCATGCCTCATGTCCTTCAGTTCTGTTGTTCCTCCGCCGCGCTGGTACCGCTGGGCTGTCCTGGTGGTCATCAGCCTGGGGATGTTCGGTAATTACTACGTGTACGATTCCGTCGGGCCGGTCTTTGACCTGCTCAAGACCCAGCTTGGTTACGCCGACCAGCAGCTGGGGCTTCTCTACACGGTCTACAGCGTCGCAGCCATCATCGTTCTGCTGATCGGCGGATACATCATCGACCGATTCGGGACGAAGAAGTCAATCCTCTGGTTCGGTATCATCTGCTTCCTGGCGGCCTTCGTCACGGCCGTTTCGCCACGGATCGAGGTCATGCTTGGGGGACGGTTCATGCTGGGATTGGGAGCCGAACCGCTCATTGTGGCGGTGACGACGGCGCTGGCGAAGTGGTTCAAGGGGCGCGAACTGAGCTTTGCGTTCGGTCTGAATCTGACGATCGCCAGGCTTGGATCGGTCTCGGCCGACTGGTCGCCGGCCTGGGCGCGGACGGCCTTCGATACATGGCAGGGACCACTCTGGGTGGCGGTGGCGATCGCGGCCACCTGCATGGTCGCGGGGCTCTTGAACTGGGCTCTCGAGGCGAATGCGGAGAAACGGTATCAGCTTGGCAGCCAGGGATCGACCGACCGCTTGGAACTGAAGGGCCTGTATTCCTTCGGGCCGTCCTTCTGGTACATCGTTGGGCTGTGCGTGGTCTTCTATTCGACCATCTTTCCGTTCCGCGCGTTCGCCATCAAGTACTTCATCGAGGCGCATGGCCTTTCACGCGAGGCGGGAGGATTCCTGAACAGCTTCCTGCCGCTGTCGGCGATGGTCGCGACACCCTTATTTGGACTGCTCGTCGATCGAGTCGGAAAGCGTTCGACCTTCATGCTGGCCGGGTCGGTGCTCATCCTGCCGCTGTTTCTCATTGTCACCTACGCACCTCCGGGGACCGAGGTGGCTTTCTGGCTGCCGACCTTCGGCGACGTCGTCCTGCCGCTCACTCTCCTCATCGTCATGTCACTCCTCGGCGTCGCCTTCTCGCTGATCCCGGCGATCATGTGGCCATCCGTGGCATACATCGTCGAGGATCGCCGATTGGGCTCCGCGTACTCATTGATGACGCTGTGCCAGAACGTCGGCATGGCATCTGTACCCTGGGTCATCGGTCTGCTGAACGACATGTCGGCTGCCGGTCCGGAGAATCCATCCGGATACGCCACGGGGATGTGGCTCTTCACCGGTCTGGGCGTGTTGAGCGTCTTCTTCGCCTTCATGTTGCGAAACGTGGAACGTGGTCCGAAATCACACGGACTCGAGACGATCAGAGCAGGAGGGCAGTAGCAAAGGGCATGCTGAGGGCGGGAGGGATGGAGTGAAGGAGTTCGAACAGAGCAGTTCTTGGTCCCGGTCAGGATTCGGGCAGATCTGATGTGGGGCACCACTCGAAGCCTCAGTATCCACGATTGCCTGGGAACGTCATAGCGAAGTCATCATCGAAAACACGACATGGAACTCTCAAAGGAACTGATGTCTGCCGCCAAGGTGGCGGTGGTCGACTGCATGGGACTGAGACCGGGCGAGACCGTTCTCGTGATCACGGATGAGCCGCTCCGCAAGATCGGCCATGCGCTGTGGCGTGCAACCAGGGAGCAAGGGAACGAAGCGATCCTGACGGAGATCATTCCGAGAAGGTCGAATGGGGAGAATCCACCGCCGGCGGTCGCCGAACTCATGACGAAGGTCGACCTCGTCCTCTGTCCAACCTCGAAATCGCTGACGCACACCGACGCCAGGCGTGCGGCGAGCGCCGTCGGTGTCAGGATCGGCACACTCCCTGGAGTGACGGAAGAGATCATGGTCCGTTGCATGAATGCCGACTACCACGCGATCGCCGACCGCACGCACCGGGTGTGCCGTCGGATGGAACAAACGAAGATGGTGCGGGTCACGGCCCCCGGTGGAACCGACATCACGTTCCCTATCACGGGCCGAAAGGCGCACGCGAGCACAGGCCTGTTCCGGGAGAAAGGATTGTGGGGCAATCTGCCGACCGGCGAAGCATACCTTGCTCCCGTCGAGGGTGAGACCCAGGGCGTGGTTGTAGTGGACGGATCAATGGCCGGTATCGGAAAGCTTTCGGCGCCGATCACGATCGCTGTCCGGGGCGGATTTGCGGAGGAGATCACCGGCGGACCGGAGGCGGCGGTGCTGCAACGGTTGCTCGAGCCGCACGGAAAGCCCGCGAGGACTGTTGCGGAATTCGGCATCGGCACAAACGACAAGGCGATCCTCTCGGGCGTGATCCTCGAGGATGAGAAGGTCATGGGAACGATCCATATCGCGTTCGGAGATAATGCGAGCATGGGGGGAACCGTGCATGTCGCCAGCCACTTGGACGGGCTCGTGCTCAAGCCGACGGTGACTTTCGATGGTGTCGAAGTGATGAAGGACGGACAGCTACTCATCTGAGAACTGGCAGAAGGGGGTTTCGCGCCTGCCCGACGGCAGTGCGATCAATTCTCGGCGGCCAAGCAGCGTCCGTAGCGGTCCATGGAGATCCTCTGCGCGGAGTTCGCAGCAATCAGAGAGCATGCTGACCAACGCATCCAGCGAAGAGAGAACAAAGATTGGGGAGAAGGAGTCCAGGCGAAGAACTCGAGATGGAGAGAAAGAATAAAGGAGGAGTTGTAAGCTTTTGCGCATGAATGCTCCGCTTGCCTCTGAAGGCTGACGCACAGGGCAAATGGTGGACTCTCAAGAAAGAATAGACGGCACAACCACCACGGCGAAAAACGCTTAAATCATACGAAATCAGGCGCTTATCGTTGGAACTGATTGCCCGATTTGCACGTTTTAAACGTCGCTCATCGGGCATTCATTTTATCCATTGACCAGACCATGCGGACCTTCGTGCTCGTGCTTCTGCTTCCCTTGGCGACGTTTGCCCAAACCGTGACTCCCTCCGGCACGATCCGCGGTAAGGTGATCAGCGCGACCACCGAAGAACCGATCCTTGGCGCCAACGTCGTCGTGTTAGGAACAGCTCGAGGAGGGGCGACCGACGTCGACGGGGTCTTCATCATCCCCAGCCTTCCGGTAGGCACCTATTCCGTCAGGGCGTCAGCTGTCGGATACACGCCAATCATCGAGACCGACATCGTCGTGAACGGCATCAGGCCGGCAGACGTCGTCATACGACTGTCGGAATCGGAATTGGCCGTTGAGGGCGTGCAGGTCACGGCCAGCTATTTTCAGAAGCTGCCCGACAAGCCGGTGAGCACGCTGACGCAATCGAATGAAGAGATCCGCCGCCTCCCTGGCGGCCTCGAAGATGTCGTACGAGCCATTTCGATCCTTCCCGGAGTGGCACAGGTGCAGGCCGGCCGCAACGATCTCATCGTTCGCGGAGGCGCGCCGTCGGAAAACCTCTTTCTCATCGACAACATCGAAGTCCCCAATATCAACCATTTCGGCACGCAGGGGGCGAGCGGCGGGCCGTTGAGCTACATTAACCTGGATTTTGTGCGGGAGACTTCATTCTCGACGGGGGGCTTCGGATCGCGATACGGAGACAAGCTCTCGTCGGTCCTGACGATCAACCTTCGCGACGGTCGTGACGACCAGATCGGCGGGAAGGGCACGATCTCGGCCTCGCAATTCGGCCTGAACATCGAAGGTCCCATCGCTGAGGGGGGCACGTTCTTGTTCTCGGCGCGTCGCAGCTATCTCGACTTCATCTTCAAGGCGGCAGGGTTCGGGTTCGTGCCCGAGTACTGGGACCTTCTCGGCAAGGCGCAGTTTCGTTTGAGCCCGAATGATGAACTTCGCATCATCGGCGTCGCGGCGCTGGACAACGTCCGCTTCTTCAATGAGACGGAAGACCAGCGATTTGACAACTCCAGGATCCTCGGCAACGACCAGGACCAGATCGTTGGGGGAGTGACATGGAAGCACCTGTTCGGTTCGGGCTTTACGAGCCTCACCGTCAGCCGCGTCGATGTGGCGTACGACTTCCTGCAGAGCGACTCGGTTCTGGTCCCCATCTTCCAAAGCTTGTCTCGCGAAGTGGAGACCACCGTTCGCGGAGACCTCGTTTGGCTGCTTCCGGGCAACGTTGAGCTGACGGGAGGGCTCGCTTCGAAAACGATCGCGTTCCGCAGCGACGTGGCTTTGCGGCCGTTCGGAACGAACTTCGGCCAGGTCCTGTCGCTGTCGTCCTCGTTACGCACCGGCGGATGGAAGGGCTCGGCCTACGCGCAGGCAGCGAAGACGTTCGGGCACACCCGCTTCATTGCCGGGGTGCGCGGTGACTACTTTGACCTGATCCAATCTCCGGTGGTATTTGCTCCGCGCCTGTCGCTGTCGCATGCCCTCAACCCGGTGTTGAATCTCAATGCATCCGCCGGCCGCTACTATCAATCGCCTTCGTACATCTGGCTGGTCAGCAATCCGCAGAACCGCACGCTCGATCCGATCCGCGCAGACCAGGTGGTGCTTGGCGCCGACCTCCAGCTACGACCCGACACAAAGCTTTCGCTCGAGGTGTATCGCAAGTGGTATGACGACTATCCGGCAAGCACTACGCGCACATATCTCGTCATGGCGAATACGGGGGCCGGATTCGGCGGCTCGGAAGACGGGTATGCTGCTTTCGGTATCGACCCTCTCGTCAATGGCGGCGAGGGAAGCGCGCAAGGTGTCGAGTTGCTGCTGCAAAAGAAGCTCTCCGAGGTACCCTGCTACGGCACGGTGAGCGTAAGCTATAACGTCTCGGAATTCCGGGCGTTGGACGGCGTCTTACGGCCCAGCAATTGGGACCAGCGCTGGATCGTCAACGTTGGCGGGGGGTACATCCTCGACGAGCATTGGGAGTTCAGCACCAGGTTCCGCCTCGCGACCGGCCGGCCCTACACGCCCTATGGCCCGGGCGGACTTCAGGATCCCGCTCTGGTCAACACGCTGAGAGTGGGCACCAACCACAGTCTGGATGTTCGGGTCGACCGACGGTGGATGTTCGACCGCTGGAATCTGATCACCTACATCGACATCCAGAACATCTACAACCGTCAACCGCTTGACGTGCCTCGATTCAACGAGCGGACGGGACGCGTGGAGACAAACGACTCGATCGGTCTGTTGCCGACGATCGGCATCAGCGCGGAGTTCTGACGGGCTTTTGTTCGTCGGATGTTCGTGGTATATTACAAAACCACGAATGAGTATTGGGACGTATGGACCGACGAACGATCGTTGCAGTCGTCATGCTCGGGGCGATGCTCACCACGGGCCTGAAAGCCCAGGTAAGCGCCTCCGGACTGTCGCGCGCCGAGAGCATGGGGAGATCCGTCTACGGCCTCGGCATCGCGGCCGGGTATTCCTCGGGGGTCGGCATCAGCTTCCGATCGCATCTTCCCTCGAAGTCATCTCTCCAAGGGGTCTTCGGCATCATCAAGACGTCGTCTACGCTCTACATGAGCATTGGCGCGGAATACCAGTATGACCTGGTTCGAGGCAATCAAACGCGTTTCTTTGCCGTGGGTTCGACGGGGTACTTCTACCGAGGCAGTGATCGCAATGAAGTCAACGGACCGTTCCGTGTCGGCGCCGGCATCGGGGCCGAGTTCAACCTTCGTGAAGCGATCCATGTGACGCTCGCCGGCCAGTTCGTCTATGCCTCGAATCACACCGTTCTTCCGCTTCCGCAGGTCGCCCTCCATTACTATTTCTTCTAGGAGGTGAGCCGTGCGACTCGCGGTGGGGTCGGGCCCGCGCAGTGATACGCTGACGTTGGGCTTATGAACGCCTCGAGGCGACCGATCGTCATCCCTCCAGCCGCACTCCGGTTCCGCACCTCTCGCAGCTCCGGCCCCGGCGGGCAGAATGTCAACAAGCTGGACACCCGCGTGGAAGCGGTCATCGACATTGACCTCCTTCCCGGACTCTCCGCCGACGACCGGTTCCGGATTCGGCAGATCGTACGCCACCGCTTGAACGCCGACGGTCATCTCAGCATCGTTTCTCAGCGATCCCGCAGCCAGTGGCAGAATCGGCAGTTGGCCCTGCAGCGAGCGATCGAATTGATCGAAGCGGCTCTGCAACCGCGCGCCCCCCGCGTGCCGACCCGTCCGACCGCCGGTTCCAAGAAGAAGCGTGTTGAATCCAAGCGCCGTCGTTCGGCAGTGAAGGTCCATCGTCGACGTCCGTCAGGAGACGAGAATTGAACAGCGCGGTGGAACCGAAGTTCGATCCACAGCGTTCACATCCTGACGCTCCACACCCGGAGGAACCATGTTCACGCTGATCCTGTCGCTCACGCTCATGTCCAACGCCATCGTCGCTTCTCTCCCCGCGGAGCATCCGTCGGGCAACGCTCCACAAGAGCCCAAGCTCTACACCTTCACCGTCAAAACCATCGACGGTGAGGAACGGTCCCTCAGTGCTTACAAAGGAACGGTCCTGTTGATCGTCAACGTGGCGTCGAAGTGCGGCTACACTCGGCAGTACGAAGGTCTCGAAAAGCTCTACGACCAGTACAAGGACCGCGGTTTCATGGTACTCGGATTCCCGGCCAACGACTTCCTCTGGCAGGAACCCGGCACCGATGCCGAGATCAAGCAGTTCTGTTCGGCCACCTACGGCGTTTCGTTCGACATGTTCTCGAAGATCAGCGTCAAGGGGAGCGACCAGCATCCATTATACGCTTACTTGACGGAGGAGTCGCCCGTGAAAGGGGCGGTCAAATGGAACTTCCAGAAGTATCTTGTGGACAGACGTGGGAATGTGATCGCAAAGTTCGCGCCGGGCGTGGAGCCGCTGGACGAGGAGATTGTGAAGAAGATCGAAGCGGCGTTGAATGAAAAGTCCTGATCGTGTATCATCGTAAGGCAACGGGCGGTCGTCCTGCGGATGGCCGCCCGTTTACTTTTCTGCCCTCCTTTCTCCTGCATCGACCGCTTCCTATATTGGTCCATGGACGACGAGCAGCTACGCAACGAACTGACACGGGACCTCCATGCCCACGGCGGCATTCTCTCGATGGACGGGCTCCGGGCGTTGGATGAGCTGGATGATATCGTCCTGCTCGAGACCCATCGGCCGAACGAGCTCGGCGCGACGACCTATCTCTTCGACACCCTTGAAGACGTCATCTGGGCCGACCGCGTCCATGAGGTCGTACCGGCACTCGTGCGTGCACAGATGTGGATCGAACGGGGGTATTATGTTGCCGGATATCTCGGATACGAAGCAGCTTCCGCCTTTCTGCCCGTGCCGTCGCGCGATCCCGCGCCAAGTCCCACGCACCTCGTCTGGCTGGGTGTCTATGCCGACCCGCTCATCGTTCCCCGAACGGGCACCTCGGTGCCTTCGCCGCAGCCGTCGACTGATCTGACGATCTCGGAGCTGTCGCCCAGAATCTCTCGACGGACGTATCTTGAGTCATTCCGCCGCATCCGCGAATACCTCGAGCGCGGTCATACCTACCAGGTCAACCTGACCTTTCCGCTCGACGGCCATTTCACAGGGGCTTCGGTCGAACTGTACGCCCGCCTGCGATCGACACAGCCGGTGCCGTACGGAGCGTACATCCGCCATGGCGACATTGCGGTCATTTCGCTTTCGCCCGAGCTGTTCGTCCATGTGGAGCGGGGACGGGCGACGCTCAAACCGATGAAGGGTACGTCGCGGAGGGGACGGTTCAGCGCCGAGGATGCGGAGCTCATCGAACGATTGAGGAGATCGGAGAAAGACCGCGCTGAGAACCGGATGATCGTCGACCTGCTGCGCAACGACATCGGCCGGCTGGCGAAGCCGGGAACGGTCAAGGTGCCCGCGTTCTTTTCGATCGAGCAACACCCGACCCTGATCCAGGCGACGAGCACGATCACGGCAATGCTGGCGGGGCCGACGAACCTCGTCGACCTCTTTCGTGCGCTCTTCCCGTGCGGGTCGGTGACAGGTGCGCCCAAGATCGAAACCATGCGCATCATCAACGAGCTCGAGCGAGAGCCCCGAGGGGTCTATACGGGGGCCATCGGCTTCTTCGGCCCCGAAGGCCGAGGCACGTTCAGCGTCGCCATCCGAACGCTGGTATCAAACGAGGAAGAGGGGACCTTCCGGCTTGACGTTGGCAGCGGGGTGACCATCGCTTCGCCCCCGAAAGACGAGTACGAAGAATGCCTGTTGAAGGCCCGCTTCGTCGAAGCGGAACCGTACGACCATCGGCTGTTCGAGACGATCCTCTGGACTCCACACGATGGGTTGGAGCTGCTGCCGGACCATCTCCGGCGACTGGCGGATTCCGCGTCGTATTTTGGCTGGCAGGTGGACTTGGAGGAGGTGCGACGGACGCTTCTAAACGAGGCGAGGCGTCTGGAGCAGTCGTCGGAGGGGGTCGGGGCCTGGCGGGTCCGTCTTGACGTTGACAGCCATGGAGCGCTGCAGGTCGCGTCGAAACCGCTGGATGCGATACCTGACCGGCCGCAGGTCGGCTTCGCCCGCAAGCGCATCTCGACCGGGGATCGATTCCAGTATCATAAGACCACCCGCAGGGACCTCTACGACCTGCTGATTAAGAAAGCTGAACGACGGGGCTGGTTCGACGTTATCGTCTTGAATGAGAGAGGTGAAGTGGCGGAGGGGGCCCGATCGAACGTTGTCATTCGCCGCGGGGATGTCTGGTTGACGCCTCCCGTGGGGTCGGGCATTCTGGCCGGCATCTATCGAGGTCATCTGCTGAGAGGTCGGCGTCCGTTGGTGCGCGAAGCCGTCCTAAAGACCGAGGATCTGCGGACGGCAGACGAGGTCCACTGCTGCAACGCATTGCGAGGTCTTCTGCGCGTCGAACTGGTGTGGAAGGAGATCTGACCCGGGTCTCATCTCGTTGGAACTGCCCCGCAAATCGGCTAGATTGAATACCTCGTGCGTCCGTCCCGCCTGATATTCGCACTCTGCACCGTCGTCAGTTACGGCATTGCACAGCCGGCTGATCTGCGCGGCATCGTAGCCGACAGCACGAGCGGTGAGCGGCTGCCGTTCGCCTCCATCCAGATCGCCTCGATCAACCGGGGCGGTTCGACGAACTTCAACGGCTTCTATCTTCTGACGAACGTGCCCCCCGGGGTCTACGAGGTCACGGCGAGCTCGATCGGCTACACCCGGCAGACGCGACGCGTCACCGTGCTCGCCGGCAGTTCCAACGTCCTTAACTTTGAGCTGGCGGCCGAGCCTGTGGAGTTCTCCGAAGTGGTCGTCACGGAGCGAGCCCGCCGGGAGCTGTCGGAGATCAACACAAGCGTTCACGTCATGGACGTCGAGCAGGTGCGGAGCATCCCTTCGGTGATGCAGCCCGATGTCTTTCGAGCCATCCAGATCCTGCCGGGCGTGGTCTCTTCGAGCGACGTGAACACCCACTTCTATGTGCGTGGAGGCGCGGGGGACCAGAACCTCATCATGCTGGACGGGATGAAGATCTACAACCCGTTCCACGCGTTCGGCATCTTCAGCCTGTTCGACCCCGACATCATCAAGACGACGGAGGTGTACACCGGCGCCTTCCCGCCGGGTTTCGGCGGTCGGCTGTCGTCCGTCGTCAGCATGCTGACGCGAGACGGTAACCGCAAGGAATACGCGGTCAAGGCCGAGGCGAGCCTGGCGTCGTCAAAGCTGCAGGTCGAGGGCCCCCTCTATGGCGCCACGAGGGTGCTGGCGAATGCGCGTGTGTCGACATTCAGCAATGTACTCGATCGGGTCGTGCGAAAGGACCTGCCCCTCTCCTTCTACGATGCCTTCGTGAAGGTCACGGGAGAGGACCTCTCGGAACACTCGCGCTACGGATTCACCGGGTTCTTCAGCGGCGACGACATGCGATCCCGTTCGTCGGCCGACCCCGACTACATATGGCGCAACCACGCCCTCGGCTTCAACGGCGGCGGACTCATCAACGAGCGACTGTTCGTCGACGTTGTGGCCTACGAGAACCTGTTCGAAGCCAGCAGGCGACCGCGCAGTTCTGCCTCCTCGCCAGCCCGCACGAAAGTGCGCGAGACGGGGGTGCGCACGCAGGCGACGAAATACACCGACTCGAAGGACCTGTTCTTCATCGGCTTCGACTTTTCGTTCCCGTCGGTCGACTATGAAGTGGTGAACGTGGCGGGGGTTCCGCAGTCCTTGTCCTCCTCGTTCGTCGAATTCTGGACCTGGCTGCGCTACCAGGCGACGATAGGTGCCTGGCAGCTGGATGGCGGCATCCATCTCGACGCCGGTTCGGTCTTCCAGCGATCCGGAGGATGGGAGGTGCTCGAGCCGCGTTTGAACGTAAGCTTGTCTCTGGCTCCTCAATGGAAGTGGAAGGCATCCTTTGGACGCTTCAGCCAGCATCTCATCACCGTGAACAATGAGGATGACGTCATTCCGATCTTCGACGCCTGGATCGAGGTGCCTGAAGGGATCGGCTCTCAGCGGGCTGATCATTTCGTGACGGGATTGGAAGGGAATCCCCTGGCTGAACTGGCGATCAGCGTGCAGACGTATTACAAGAGCTACAGCGCCCTCGTCACATACAACCGCGACAAAGTGGAGGCCGCCGACCCGGACTATGTCAAAGGGCGAGGGAAGGCGTACGGGTTGGAGACGCTGGTCCGCTACGGCCGCCCCGGATGGGACCTCTACGCCACCCACACGCTGGGTTGGACGACGGTAACGAATGGAACCCTCACGTATCCGCCACGTCACGACCGCCGGCATGTCGTGAACGTGCTGGGGGTCCTCAGCGTCGAGCCGTTCGAGTTCGTTGCTCGCTGGGAGTTCGGCTCGGGTTTCCCGTTCACGCCGTCGATCGGCTACTACGAACGGTTGACGCTCGATGACCCCTGGGGTCTGCCCGTCGGGCAACAACCCAGCGAACCCTATCTCCGGCTTGGAGAGAAGAACGCCAGGCGTCTGCCGGTCTACCACCGCCTCGACCTGGGCGCAAAATACCGGTTCACGGTCGGTCGGCTGCGGGGAGCCCTCGGACTGCAGATCGCCAACGTGTATGACCGGGCGAACGTCTTCTACGTCGACCGTACCACAGGGCGGGTTGTCACGATGCTGCCGTTCTTTCCGTCTGTCACCCTCACTGCCGAATACTGATGCACACCTTCATTCAACGATCGCTGCCGTTGCTCGTGGCCACCGTCCTGATCGCCGTCTCGGGCTGCGACGGCGTCTTCGATCCGAAAGGCACGTTCGAAAAGAGGCTTGTCATCTTTGGGCTACTGACGCCGGGCTCGGATTCAGTGCAGATCCGATTGCAGTCGACATACGATCCGCCGGGGTCCGATCCACTCGCGACCACGGAGGGGCCCGACCTGTCGGGCGCAGCGGCAACGGTCCTGTGGGGCTCAGGTCAGGCGACATTACGCGATACGCTCGTGCCGTACCCCGGGCGATACACGACGGGGCTTCACCTGCTCACCGCCCCGTTACGCGTTGCTCGAGGTACGGCCTATACGGTGCGGGTCGACCTGGCCGGCTACGGCCGAGTCGAAGCAAGCACGATCGTCCCGGGTCCGGCTCCGATCTACCTGCGGGATGAGGTCCTGCTTCATAACCCGGCCGCGACGAATGATCTTGTCATCCTCATCGGCATGGCGCCCGAAGCGCGCGGATATCTTCCGCGCCTTTTGCTCGAGTACGAGATCGTGTCGCAGGGCAATCGAGTCGAGCGGCGGGAGGTCCCTTCGGACCTTGTCACTACAGAGAGCCAGGTCTCTCCGGAATATCCCCGCCTACAGGGCGCCCCCTCGGACCGATCTGCCGGTTCAACGTCGTACGGACTGTATCAGTACCGCTCCGACGCCTACCGATATTTGCTCCAGCGACTGTATGAGACCTACGGCCAGGCCGACCTTCGATTCCGTCGTGCGATCCTCACGGTCACGACCGTTGATCGGCACCTGTACACGTACTACTTCCTCGTGAACGGCTTCTTCGATCTGTATACCGTGCGAACGGATGAGCCCGACTACTCGAACGTGGAAGGGGGCGTGGGTTTCGTCGGTTCGTACGCCGTTGATTCCCTCGTCGTCACTCTTCCCGCAGTGTTGTGACCGGAATGGTTGAACCTCCTGGGAAAATGGATTAGGTTCATCCTGATACGGACATGGCCTTTTCATTCTTCGGAAATCGCGACCGGTTGTCGCCTCTCTGGTCTTTTTCCCCCGGCGGTTTGGTGTGGCGCCTGCTTCCCACGTCGACGGGCGGCTTTGTCGGAGAATCACGCGACCCGGAAGCGCTGCGCGTCACCTTCTTCCACCTTGACGCGATCCGCGGGACCGTGCTGTGGAAGGATCGTTCGTGGGCCGAGCCGTGGTGGACAGGGCTCGAGGCCGTGCATGGGTCCTTGGCGATCCTGCATGAATACGTGAAGCCCGATATGCCTGATCATGGACGCATCCACGCGGTTGAGCTTGCCAGTGGAGACCTGGTCTGGTCGGCGGCCGACGTGGCGTATGCGGCGGTCTCGGGCGACCGGTTGCTTGCAACGCGTCTGGACTCGATGGATCGAGAGCAGGTCGTTCTCGACCTGCGCACCGGCGAACGGCTGGGAGCACGCGACGAGGCCTCCACCGCCGATGCATGGACGATCGAAGGTGACGGTGTTCATGCGACGTCGAAGGGATTGCAGTTTCCCGAGCCCGTTCCGCAGCCGGGGGGAGATCCGAACGGCGAATCGATGGTGGAAGAGATCCGCGGCAACGGTTGGACGGTGAGGAGCATCTACGAGCCAATGACATCGGCAGGACCTCTGACGTTGCGCCAGCGCCTGCAGGTGTCCGACGCCGAGAAGCGCATCCTGCTGGACCAGGTCATTCACGCCGAAGCGCGAGCGGTCGTGCCGGACACGTTCTTCGTGTGGAACGGCATCCTGTACTACTTGAAAGAACAACGAACGCTGGTGGCGGTGCGACTTCCGTAAGGGAGAAGCGGAAGTCAGAGTACGGAGGACAGATGACGGAGGATCGTGGTCGGTGATCGATGGCCTGCCCTGAGCGAAGTACGATGGTCCGAGCCCGATAGGCGCAGCTCTAAGCTCACAGTCCGTATTCCGCCCCCTAATTTCCGACAGCCTATCCCCCAATTCCATTACCCAATACCCAGCACCCAGTCCCAATGCCCGAAGTTCTCATCCGACAAGTTGACGCCTTCACCACCACACCGTTCGCAGGCAACTATGCCGGGGTCGTGCCGGACGGGGCCTGGTTGAGCGATGCGCAGATGCTCTCGATCGCGCGCGAGATGAATGTCTCGGAAACGGCATTCATTCTTCCGCCCAGCCAGCCGGAGGCCGACCTTCGCATTCGGTGGTTCACGCCGGGAGAAGAGGTGCCGCTGTGCGGTCATGCGACGGTGGCGTCATTCCATCTGCTGGCCGAAGAGGGTCGGTGGGGGATGGAAAAGGCGGGGACGTATGCGTTCCGTCTGGAAACGAAGAGCGGTCTGCTGTCGGTGAACGTTGAGAAGCGGGAGGGGAGCGTTGAGATCGAATTTGAAATCCCCGTTCCCTCATTTCGCGTGCTCCCTGCACCTCCGGATGGCATCATGCAGGCGCTCGGTCTGCACGCCTCCGCTTTGGACCCACAGCTGCCGATCGTGGCGGAGAGCTATCTCTATCTGCCTGTTCGCGGGCTGAGCGATCTGGCCGCGGTTCGGCCGGACTATAGCGGGCTGGCCGACGCTTGTGCGGAGATGAAGGTACTGGGTGTGAGCGTATTGACGCTGGAAACGATCGATCCGCGGTCGGCAGTGCATTCGCGATTTTTCGCGCCGGGTCTGGGTGTGAACGAAGACCCGGTCACCGGTTCTGCGAACGGTCCGCTGGGCGTGTATCTGCGTCGCTACGCGGTCCCGCTCCGCCGGTCAGTTCCCTCGTCAACGCTTGCGGATGGCCGGGAGGTCTTTGTGGGCGAGCAGGGTGACGAAGTCGGACGACCGGGGCGCGTGGAGATCCGGCTGCTCACGGACGGGTCGACGGTCCGCCGCGTGTGGATCGTCGGCAGGGCGGTGACGGTGTTGCGTGGCACGATGAGCGTATAGTACGGGATTCCAGGATCGCTCCCTGGAGATCCGGTGCGCGTCCGGACCGTGAACGGACGCGAAGGGAATGTTCGGACCGACCTTTACAGCGAGGTGATCGTGAAGCATCTCATCTTCTGGGTTGTAGCGTTGGCTGCTTTTGGATACTTCGGCGTGAGCATGCGCCGACTCATCCACCATCTGCGTGTTGGAAAGCCCGAGAACCGGCTCGACAACCTCCGAGAACGCTTCGTGCAGACGCTCAAAGTGGCGTTGGGCCAATCGAAGCTCTTCCGCGAGCCGGGTCCAGGGCTGATGCACGCGCTGATCTTCTGGGGTTTCGTTGTTCTGCTGTCGGCTGTCGTCGAGGCCCTGCTTGAAGGGCTCATCCCCGGCTTCGCCCTGTCGCATGTGCTGCCCGACGGATTGTTCCGGGTCATCGCTTTCTCGCAAGAGCTGTTCGGAGCGGGCGTCGTCATCGGCGTCGTCTGGGCGATCGTTCGCCGGCTGTTCGTACGGCCTGCGCGGCTTTCGTTGGAAGGTCACAGCGCGCTCGATGCCATCGCGATCCTGACCGCCATCGGCATGATCATGGTGACGATGTTCGGACAGAACGCTACCCGCCTGCACATCGACCAGGCCGACTTCGCCTCTGCGCGCGTCATCTCCGCGGCCTTCACGGGATGGTTCGCGCAGATGGATGCCGAAACGCTGGACGTCTGGTTCCACATCTTCTGGTGGACCCACATCGTCCTCGTTCTGGGCTTTCTCAATTATCTTCCGGCCTCCAAACACCTCCACGTCATCACTTCGGTCCCGAATGTCTTCTTGGGCCGGACAACGCCCAAGGGTTTCCTCAAACCGATCGACCTGGAGGCCGAAGGAGTGGAGAAGTTCGGCGCATCCGACGTCGACGACCTGACGTGGAAACAGATCCTGGACGGATACACGTGCACGGAGTGCGGACGCTGTTCGGCCTCATGCCCGGCGCATTTGACGGGCAAGCCCCTTTCGCCACGGAAGATCATCATGGACATCCGGCGCCGCTCGGAAGCCAAAGGAACGGGCCCGAACGGCGGCGGGGAGAAGCCGCTCGTGAACGGCTACATCACGCCCGAAGAGCTGTTTGCCTGCACCACCTGTATGGCGTGTGTGCAGGAATGCCCGGTCGGCATCGAGCACGTCGACGCGATTGTCGACATGCGGCGACATCTGGTGCTGATGGAGTCGAACTTCCCGCCTGAGGTGCAGACCGTCTTCAGGAACCTCGAGAACAACGGCACACCATGGGCCTTTCCGTTATCCGCCCGGGCTGATTGGGCGGAAGGGCTCGACATCCCCCGCATGGCCGACCGGCCGGACGTCGATGTGCTGTTCTGGGTGGGTTGTGCCGGGTCCTACGACGCTCGATACCAGAACGTGTCGCGCGCCTTCGCGGACCTGATGAAGAAGGCGGGGGTGCGATTCGCCATTCTGGGCACAGAGGAGAAATGTACGGGCGACTCGGCACGTCGCATCGGCAATGAGTACCTCGCGCAAATGCTCATCAAAGAGAACGTCGCCACGCTCAACCGTTACAACGTCTCGACGATCGTCACCAGCTGTCCGCACTGCTTCAATATGTTGCGCAACGAGTATCCTTCGTTCGGCGGCAACTACCGGGTCATGCACCACACGGACTTCCTGGTACAGCTCATCGATGCCGGGCGGCTGCCGATCGCCCGCGAGCAGGCGGCGAAGGTGACGTTCCACGATTCATGCTACCTGGGGCGGTACAACGACGTGTATGACGCCCCTCGTTCCGTACTCTCGTCGGTCCCGGGTGTCGAGACCGTCGAGATGGAGCGCTCAAAGTCGCGAGGCCTCTGTTGCGGGGCCGGCGGCGGCAGGATGTGGATGGAGGAGACCGTGGGCAAGCGCGTGAACATCGAGCGGACGGAGGAAGCGCTGGCCACCGACGCCGCCGTGATCGGCACGGCCTGTCCGTTCTGCATGACGATGATGAATGACGGCGTCAAGGCGAAGGAGGCGTCGGACCGGGTCTCTGTGAAGGACGTGGCGGAGGTGCTGCATGCCGCCGTTTCCGGTAGCGGCGATACTCGGGCGTAACTTTCGTCCGGCTTTTACGTTCACCTTCGTTGTCATGCTGCGCCTTCGGGTCCGTTCGTTCCTGCTTCTGGTGTTCTGTGCGGGTGCGCTCAGCCGCCTCGCGATCGCGCAGACCTCCACCCTCTCTGGTGTCGTGTTCGACGCCGCCACCGGAGATCGCCTGCCCGCCGCCACGGTCCGCGTCGTCGGCACCGACCGTGGCACCATTGCCAATGCCGACGGCTCATACCGTCTCTCCCTCGCGAACGGTCCCTGGCGCATCGCCGCCTCCTTTGTGGGCTATCGGCCCGACACCGTCGGTGTGATGCTCGACGGGCCAACGGTTGTCAACATACGGCTCGAACCTTCGCCGATCCGTCTGGCGGAGGTGGTGGTGTCGGGTGAAGACCCCGCGGTCGCCATCATGCGGCGCGTCATCGAAGAGAAACGGCGCCGGAATGTGACGCTCGAAACCTATCACTTCGAAGCATTTACGCGTCAGATCCTGCGCAGCGATACGAGCATTGCGTCGATCATGGAGAGTTATTCGTCCGGATACTGGCGGTCCGGCGACACGCTCCGGGAGGTGATCCGACAGAAGCGACAGACGGAGAACTTGAGCATGAGCCAGAACTTCGCGCAGGTGGGAGGGATCACCAACTTCTATGAAGACGAGATCCCGTTTGGCGGATACCGATTTGTCGGACCGACATCGCCGGATGCCTTCGACTACTATGATTTCCGTCTCGATCGTTCTTTCAAGCAGGATGGGAACACCATCTTCGTGATCCAGCTGAGGCCGAACACGCGCTTGACGCCGTTGCTCGACGGCGAGGTCCAGGTCGTGGATGAGCGATTCGTCCTTGCCGGCGTTGACGTCCGCCCGAATGAGGCCTTCATTATTCCGTTCATCTCCGATTTCGAGGTCCGCTCGCGGCAGCAATTCGCTCCGATCCAAGAGCGGTACTGGCTCCCGGTGGATATTCGCACATCGGTCCGAGCGAGCGTGTCGTTGGCGGCCTTCAAGTTACCGACGATCAGCTTTGAGCAAACGTCGACCATATACGACTACCAGATCAACGTGCCGGTCCCGGATTCGCTCTTCCGTCAACGACGCGTTCAGGTCGATTCCGCAGCGAACCGGTTCGATTCGATCTTCTGGAGGCAACGCGAGGTTCTGCCCCTGACGACAGAACAGGCCGAGGCGTACCGGACGATCGACAGTACAAAGACGCTCGACAAGGTGTTCCGTCCGACGGGTCCGCTGGCCGACGCCGACAGTTCATCGCTGCTGGGCAAGGTCTTCTCCGCGCTTGCGTACGCCGACCTCCGATTCAACCGCGTACTCGGCGGCTTCATCGGAGGACGCTATTCCACCGACACCATTGGAGGCCGATGGATGGTCAAGGCCGGAGCGGGCTACGGGTTTGCGGAGCACCGGTGGTCGGCCTCGGCCGGCATCTCGGCTCTGGTCGAGCGATCGAACCGACTGACCCTCGGCGTCGATCTGTATCGCGACGTCGTGCCGGTTTCGAATGAGGGAAAGCATGTGGAGTTGTCGAACATCGTCACGGCGCTCTTCGACAAGAACGACTACTTCGACTATCTTTCGGTTCGAGGCGGCAGGGTGTGGGCAACGATGCGACCGCTGCGGAAGCTTTCGTTGCGTGCTGACGCGACTGTTGAGGACCATCGGCCCTCGACGAAGAACACCGACTTCAGCCTGTTCTACCGCAGTCGGGCGTTCCGTCCGCAACCCGCGGCCGACGCGGGCCGGGTTCATTCGATCACGGCGTCGCTGCGGTGGGGCGATGAGGCGCTGCCGATCAACATCATCCACGCCGACGAGATGCGAATCGCGTTGGAGGCGGCCGACCCGTCGATTCTGGGGGGCGACATGCGATTCATGCGTTGGTCGCTTCAGGGATCGTATCGGATCTCAACGCTCTCCAACCGCGGTCCGTTCGGCCCCTATCTGGCGGCGTATCTCACCGCCGGTCTGGCGACCGGGAGGGTGCCCGTGCAACGGCTCTTCTCACTCGAGACGCAATCATCCAGCTACGCGCCGCTCGGGGCGCTTCGTGGAGCGTCGGTGAAAGAATTTGCGGGCGACCGCTACGTCGTGCTTTCGCTCGAGCACAACTTTCGAAGCAACTTCTTTCTCTGGTTAGGCATTCCGTACTTCTACAAGAACGCGTACGAGACCATCGTGACGGCTGTCGTTGCGTCGAGCGCATTTGCGACCCGAACGGCGACGCTCGGTGCGGCGACGCGCGGCATTTACACCGAAGCCGGATTCGCCGTCGGAAGGATCTTCCAACTTCTGCGCCTGGACCTCACCTATCGTTTCACCGCTCCCCGCGGCCTGCATCTGACGCTTGGCGTCAGTCAACTGCTGTAACGCTCCCTTCGCCATTCTCCCTTCGATGAAGTCCTCCGCCATTCCCGGAGGGCGTCTGCGCATGTTAAGAATGCGTTAAGCGACGTTGAGACATCATACAAACTTAACCGTGCGCATGATGCATTCCAGGATTTCTCCTCCGATGTTCTGAACACTTCCAACACCATGTTTCCAATGGTACGAACGCTTCTGGCCTTTCCCATCCTCGCACTGCTCCTTGTCACCTCCTGCTCCCCGTCCGTTCAACGCCCTCCGATCCTTTATGAGGTAAGGGCGGAGATCGAGACCGATCCGGTCGCGGCAGATGGAGACGCCGCCGACGATCCGGCCATTTGGGTTCATCCGACCGACGTTTCGCGGTCGATGATCATCGCAACGGACAAGAAGGCCGGCCTGAGGGTCTACGATCTGCAAGGTCAACAGCGGCAATTCATTCCGGGCTCTCTCCCGAACAACGTGGACCTGCGGTACGGATTCATGCTTGCCGGGAGGGCTCGAGCGATCGTCGGGGTATCGGACCGTCTGCGGAACGGCCTGCTGTTCTTTGCCGTCGACGACAGCACGGGCTTACTGACCCTCGCCAGCGACACGGCTCAGGGTCTGCGGTCTGGAGTCGACGAGGTCTATGGATTCTGCATGTACCTGAGCCACACCGGGGACCATTATGCCTTCGTCAACGGTAAGAACGGTTCGATCGAACAGTGGCGCCTAGCCGACGACGGAAATGGCCTCGTGACCGGCGAGGTGGTCCGGACGCTTCGAGTACCGACGCAACCCGAAGGGATGGTCGCCGACGACGCCGCCGGCCGTCTGTATGTAGGTGAAGAGCAGGTTGGCGTCTGGTTGTTCGGGGCCGAACCGGCCGACTCGACCATGGGCCGCACCGTCGCTGCGATAGGACCGGAGCTGTCGCCCGACGTGGAGGGACTTGCTCTCGCTGCCGACAGTGGCGGGGTGCGCTACCTCGTTGTCTCATCCCAGGGGAACTCGACCTATTCCGTCTATGATATTGCGGCCAACCACGCGTACCGCGGAAGCTTTGCCGTCACCGAGGGGCCTTCGATCGACGGGACGCAGGAGACGGACGGTCTCGAGATCACGAACATCGGGTTGGGCGCACGCTTTCCGCGGGGGGTGTTCATCGCGCAGGACGGCCATAATCCCGGATCCTGGCAGAACTTCAAGCTGGTGTCGTGGGAGAGGATCGCCCGTTCCTTCTCCCCGCCCCTCGACCTGCCCCTCGAGCCATAGAACCATTACCGCGTTCCGTTGTTCATTGTTCATCGTTCACTCTTCAAGACTAAAGGAGATCGTATGAATCGTTTCCGGAGTCTGTTCTTCACCCTGTTGGTGGCGGTCTCCGCCGTGTCGGCGCAGACCGGGTCCGTTTCAGGCCAGATCCGCAGCAAGGAAGGTTTCGCCCTCCCGGGGGCCGCGGTCATCCTTCGCGGGACGGGCGTGGGCACGGCGACCGACATCAACGGTCAATTCACGTTCGTTCGTGTTCCCACCGGCCCGCAAGAGCTGGCCGTTTCGTATCTCGGGTACGCACCGCAGTCGGTCGCGGTCAGCGTCGAGGCCGGACGGACCGTTGACGTCAGGATCGAGTTGGAGCCGACCGTGATCGAAGGCAAGGAGGTCTTCATCACGGGCGAGCGCATCGAGAGCCAGGCGCGGGCTTTCAACCGGCAGAAGCAGAACTTCAATATCACGAACGTCATCGCCGCCGACCAGATCGGACGCTTCCCCGACGCCAACATCGGCGATGCGCTGAAGCGTGTCACGGGTATCACGGTGCAGTATGACCAGGGAGAGGCCCGGTTCGGTACGATCCGCGGTACCGCCCCGGAGCTCAGCTCCGTGATGATCAACGGCGAGCGCATCCCTTCTGCCGAGGCCGAGCGTCGCGCCGTCCAGCTGGACCTCATTCCGTCCGACATGATCTCGACGATCGAGGTGAACAAGGCGGTCCTTCCCGACATGGACGGCGACGCCATCGGTGGCTCCATCAATCTCCATACCCGGACGGCGCCAGACCAGCTCCGCGTATCCGTGACTTCGGGCGGCGGGACGAACTTCATTCGAAGTCTGCCGATCTGGACGGGGAGCGCGGTGGTGGGCCAGCGTCTGTTGGATGGCTCACTCGGCATGATCTTCAGCGGGTCGATCCATGACAATCACTTTGGCTCAGACAACGTCGAAGGGGTCTGGACGACCGGAACGTCGGGACAGATCTATCCGAGCGTGTGGGAGGTCCGTCGCTACGACCTGCGACGCTTGCGTCAGAGCCTTTCGGCCGCGTTCGACTATCAGCTGTCTCCGGGTCACACGCTCATGCTCTCCGGACTCTACAACAACCGCAAGGACTGGGAGAACCGGTATCGCCTGCGGTTCCTCATCAACAACGAACCCGTGGCCGGCGTCACACAGCACGGAGCGGCTCGGAATGAGATCCGACGGCAGGTGAAGGGTGGCGACACGCATGTTGACAACGCCCGGCTTGAGGACCAGACGACCTCGCGCTATTCATTGGGTGGACAGCATCTGTTCGCCGACCTTGTCAAAGCCGACTGGTCGTTGAGTTATTCGACCGCATCGGAAGACCGTCCGAATGAGCGCTATGCGCAGTTCCGCGTCCGGAGCTCGGCCAGCCTGCCGCTGCCGATGACGGTGAACCTGTCGAACCTGAGGGAGCCGCAGATCACCCCCACGAATGCGGCCGACGTGGCGCTGACCAACTTCGGCTTCCATGAGCTGACGGAGGAGTTCCAATGGACCGAGGAGAAGGACCTTGGCTTTCGGTTCAACGTGGAGTTCCCGGTCATTCAGGAAGGGGAGTATCGCAACACGGTGAAAGTGGGAGGCGCGTACAAGGCAAAAGACAAGACCCGCAACAACGATTTCTATGAGTACGCTCCTGTCGGAGTCTCCACGACCGCCTTCAACCTGGGTTCGACGTATGTCGACGTCTGGGATGTTTCGCGAAGCGACTTCGAGGCGGGCCCGTATGCTTCCGGCTTCTTTGCCACCAAGTTCTGGCTGGGCTCACAGCCGCTGGGGGATGCCAGCCGTTGGGCGGGAAGTCAGGTGCAGGAAGAGCGTGCGGTGAACTTCGACGCTTCGGAAACGGTCACGTCCGGCTACGCCATGATCGCGCAGAATATCGGAGACCAACTCCGCATTGTCGCGGGTGCGCGCGTTGAGATGACGTCGTATGAGGGGACCGGCCGGCAGTACGACGCCGATAACGACCTGCTGTCGACGGTCGCCGGTTCGGGCGACTACACCAATGTTCTGCCTGGCGTTCACGCACGGTATCAGCTCGACCCGGTCACGGTCGTCCGGGCGGCTTGGTCGAACACGATCGCCCGGCCGCGCTACTTCGACCTGGTGCCAGCCCGCGTCGTGAACGTTTCCGACAGCGAGTTGTTCCTCGGCAACCCCGGACTCAAACCGACGACGTCAATGAACTTCGACGTGATGGGCGAGCGCTATTTCGAGAGCATCGGCATCGTGTCGGCCGGCGTGTTCTACAAGTCGATCGACAATTTCATCTACACGCAGGCGACGAGCAACTACGCCGACCCGGTCTCGGCCACGGTCTTCAGCACGATGTTTCAGCCGAAGAACCTCGGGGCGGCGACCTTGTTCGGGTTCGAAGCCGGAGTTCAACGGCGACTTGACTTCCTCCCCTCGGTCCTCTCGAACCTGAGCGTCTACGCGAACTACACCTATACCGATTCGGAGACCGACAACCCGGTTGACATTGCGGCCGGAGCGGCGACGATCGGGAAGATCGACCTGCCGGGAACGGCGACCCATCTGATGAACCTCTCCCTGTCGTACAACACCGGGTTCATCACGGCGTCGGTGTCGTACAACTACGCGTCATCCTACATCGACCCGGATGAGCTTGACCTGACGCCGGGTCTCGAGCGCTACTACGACGCCACGCAATATCTTGATGTCAACCTCTCGGTTCACGTGCTCCCTCAGCTGCGGTTCTTCGTGGAGGCCAATAACCTCCTCAACCAACCCCTTCGGTACTACGCGGGGACCGTGGATCGGACCTATCAGCAGGAGTTCTACGGCAGCCGGATCACTACCGGCCTGAAGTTCGATCTTTAGGCCGCCAAAGCCTTCACGCAACGCCCGCGCGGTCAACGATCGTGCGGGCGTTTGCTTTTACTCCTCCTCTTTCCTAGGTTTTCGGGCCGGTCGTATTCCATCACCCACCGTCGACCCTGCATGTCGCCCGTCCGTTTCCTTTGCCTGCTGGTCCGCAGCCTCCCGACCCTTCTGATGGTCGTGCCGCTCGCGGCGCAACGTTCGCCCTTCCCAGGATTTGAATCGACCGTCGAGAAGGCTCTTCGGGACTGGAAGGTACCCGGCGCGGCGATCGCCATTATCAAGGACGACGCTGTCGTCTACGAGCGCGGCTTCGGCGTGCGGACGTTGGGCACGAATGACAGGGTCGACCAGCATACGGTCTTCTCGATCGCCTCGACGACGAAAGCGATGACGGCCGCTTGTCTCGGGATGCTCGTCGATGAGGGGAAGCTCTCGTGGGACGATCCTGTGACGAAATGGCTGCCGGAATTCGCTCTGAGCGAGCCGTACGTTTCACGCCATCTGACGGTGCGCGACCTTCTGACGCATCGCAGCGGACTTCCACGCGGCGACATGCTTTGGTACGGCTCGGGCTATGATCGCGCGGAGATCCTCCGGAGGGTTCGGAACCTTCAGCCCGCATGGGGCTTCAGATCCCGGTATGGCTACCAGAACATCATGTACATGGCGGCGGGGGAGGTGGTCCGGGCGGTCAGCGGCATGTCATGGGACGCTTTCATGAAGGAGCGCTTGTTCATTCCTCTCGGCATGATGCGCAGTTCGACGAGCGTCGCTGCGCTGGAGGACATGACGAACGTGGCGACGCCGCACGAGGAGATCGATGACACAGTGCGTGCCGTGCGGTGGCCGAACTACGACAACATCGGCGGCGCCGGGTCGGTCAACTCCACGGCACACGATATGGCGCAGTGGGCCCGACTGATCCTGAACGGCGGCCTGTATGACGGCAAGCGGCTGTTGCAGGAAAAGACCGTTGAAGAACTGACGGCGCCGCAGATGATCAACCGTCTCGATTCGGTCGCGCGCGCTTTGCGGCCCTCGTCTCACTTTCTCACGTACGGTCTGGGGTGGGGACTGGTCGACTACCTTGGACGAAAGATCGTCACCCACGACGGCTGGCTGGACGGCATGCGGTGCCGCATCATGCTCGTCCCCGAAGAGAAGCTCGGCATCGTCGTTTTGTTGAACGGCCCGCGCGCCTTGCTTCACACGGCGCTGGCGTACGAGATCGTCGACCACTATCTTGGCGCTCCGAAGAGGGATTGGAGCGCCGAGTATCTGCGGATAGCAAACGAAGAGAACCTCAGGGCGGCGGAGAGCCGGGCGAAGCGGGAAGAGAAGCGCGTCAAAGGCACTGCGCCCGCCATGCCGTTGCTGGCGTATGTCGGCACCTACCGGAGCGAGCTCTACGGAGATGTGGCAGTTCAACTGGAACGCGGCGCGCTGGTCATCAGGTACGGATCGATGTACGTCGGCGACCTGGCGCACCGGCACTATGAGACGTTTCAGGCCAACTGGCGCGACCGAGTGCTGGGTTGGGATGAAGTGATGTTCACGCACGGTTTCGACGGAACGGTGGCGGGATTGGAATGGAGCGGCGTGGGATCGTTCGCGAAGCGCACGGGCCCGTAGTCCAACATCGACCTTGATCAAGGCCAACACATGAGAACACGCGTCCATATCCTTCTCTTTGGTCTGGCGGTCATCGCCGTCGCAGCCACGGCCCAGACCATCTTCCCGACTCCGCTGAGCCCGCGCAACGCCAACTACGCCATCGACGTGACGCTCGACGTCGAGAAGAAGACCCTCGACGGGCGCGAAGTGCTGGAATGGAAGAACATTTCGAGGGACCGGGTCGCCGAGCTGCAGTTCCATCTCTACCTCAACGCCTTCAAGAACACCGAGTCGACGTTCATGAAGGAATCGGGCGGCCAGAGCCGGGGCATTCCGGCCTCGTCGAACGATTGGGGATGGACGAACGTCACCCGCATGGAAACGGCCGACGGTGCGGACCTGTTGGCTCAGGCCACCTTCATTCAGCCGGACGACGGCAACGTGCACGACCGGACGGTGCTACGCGTACCTTTGCCAAGGCCGGTGCGTCCCGGCGAGACGATCAAGGTCTTCATCGAGTTCCAAGCACGTCTTCCAAAGGTGTTCGCCCGGACCGGTTACGTGAACAACTACTTTTTTGTGGCACAGTGGTTTCCAAAGATCGGCGTCTGGGAGTCGGCGGGCATGCGTGGTCGAGCAACCGCCGGCTGGAACTGCCATCAGTTCCACTCGAATTCCGAGTTCTACGCCGATTACGGGGTCTACGACGTGAGCATGACGGTGCCGAAGGGTTACGTGCTGGGCGCGACGGGCGTGCTGCAGCACCTCAAGGAGCATCCCGACGGCACGATCACCCACACGTATCGGGCCGAAGACGTGCACGACTTCGCCTGGACCTGTTCTGAGAATTATCGTGTCTTCGAGGAGACTTGGAAGCATGTGACGATCAAGCTGATGATCCAACCCGAGCATATCGAGGCGGCGAAGGACCGCTACATGGCCTCGACAAAGGCGGCGCTGGCGTACTTCGACGAATGGCTGGGGAAGTATCCGTACCCGAACGTGACCGTCGTCGACCCGCCCATCTATGCCATGGGCGCCGGGGGAATGGAGTATCCGACGCTCATCACCGGCGGAGCGGCTAAGTACCTCCCGGCCGGTATCCGCGGAACAGAGATCGTGACGGTCCATGAGTTCGGTCACCAGTACTGGTATGGACTCGTCGGAAGCAATGAATTCGAGGAGGCCTGGATGGACGAAGGCTTCAACCAGTACTCCGAGACCCGCATCATGGACGAGACGTACGGCGTGTCGACCGGAGCGATTGACGTGGCCGGCTTTCGCTCCGGGGACGCTGAGCAGGCGCGGGATGGCTACGTGACCATGGCGAATCCAAAGGTGGCCCCCATCGACACGGTGTCGTGGGGATTCCCGGGCGGCTCGTACAGCCCGATCACCTACAGCAAGACGGCGACGTGGCTGATCACGCTCGAGCGGATCATCGGCCGGACGGCGATGGATGAGGCCATGCGGACCTATTTCCAGCGCTGGAAGTTCCGTCATCCTGGACGCGCCGATTTTGAAGCCGTCGTCAACGAAACGGTGCGGAAGCACCATGGCAACCGCTTCGGACCTTCGATGGACTGGTTCTTCTCGCAGATGCTGGACGGCACCGACGTGTGCGACTACGCCGTCCTCGGCGTCAACAGCCGGCGTGTTGCTGCGCCCCGGGGCGAAGGCATCGACACCGCCGGTGCAGGGTCGCGTCCGCGTCTGTTCGAGACCACGGTTACGGTCCACCGTGAGGGTGAGGTGCGACTGCCGGTGGATATCCTGGTCACTTTCACTGATGGCTTCGCAGAGCTCGTGCCATGGGAAGGACAGGAACGGGTCAAGGTGCTGAGATTCGTTCGTGAACACGAGGTGGTCATGGCAAGCGTCGACCCCGAGCACAAGCTCTGGGTTGACACGAACTTTGGGAACAATTCCCGATCGATGGAGGTCAGCTCTGCACCGATCTGGAAGTACGCCATCAAGGCGCTCTATTGGATGCAGAATGTTGTACAGTATACCGCCATCTTCTGACCGGAGACGTCCATGACCCCCATCTCGACCATGACGATCCTGGCAAACAGCATGCGAACGCTTGTGCGTCGCTGGCCGGTGCTCTTGACCCTGTATGGCTTGACCTTCCTGCTTGTGTTGCCGGTTGTCCTGGCCTTCCGTTCAACGCTGGCCTCGGCCCTCCTCGGGAATCCCGACACGGAACGTCTGCTCGAGGGCTTCAGCTTCACGATGTACACCGACTTCATGTCGTCGAACCGAGGCGCCGTCGACCTCTTCCAAAGGACTGCAGGACCATACGTGCTTGTTTCGATCATCCTGCACGGCATCTTCGGCGCGGGGGTCGTGGCCGCGATGGCCGGAGAGGGGAGCGTGGCTGAGTTCATGAAAGCCGCTGGACTGTACCTCAGCCGATCGATAAGGCTCGTTCTCTATGCGGTCACCGTCGGTGGGCTCTTCCTCGTGATCTGGGCGTTCGCGCTAGGCGCCGTCTGGAACGCGATGACCTCCGGACCGGCGATCGAGCCCCAGTACCTCACTGCCGCGATCGTGGTCGTTTCGCTTTTTCTCTTGCCGGTCGCGGTTCTGTCGCTGGCCACCGAATACGGACGCGTGATGATCGTGCGTGAGAACCGGCGTTCGGTCTTCGTCTCGTTGTTGGAGGGCTTCCGGTTCGTCTTTCGGCATCCTGTCCGGATGTTCTTCCAGCATGGCGTGATCCTCCTGATGATGACGGTCTTCGTGATCCTGTACTGGCTGATCGAGGCCGAGATCGGCATGACGACGGTTGGAGGGATCGTTGCGATGCTCCTTATCCAGCAGGCCAGCATCATCCTGCGGGTTGGTGTGCGGGCATGGCATACCGCTTCGGCCGTCGCGCTCGTCGATGCGCTGACCCCGGAGGTCCCACTCTCGAGTACGCCGTCTCCAGCGTCGGTCGTTTCGACAGCATCCTCCACCCAGCCCGAGATCATCCAGAGCGCGCCGCTCCCCGTGGCACAACCAGAGAAACAACCGGTCCGACGCAAAAAGGCCCTCGGCGTGCGTCGGACGGTCAAGCGACCGGTCCGTCGGCGCACATCGCGGTAAGGGCGCTTGCGTTCCTGCGAACTCAAGGCGGCCTTCTGTGCCGGAGGCCGCCTTTTCCTTTCATCCTCATTTTCCTATTTTTGCGTGTCCACCCACGTTGGAGGTCTGCATGGCGGAGATGACCGAAGAGGCACGCCTGGCCGAGTTCGAGGCACGGATCGATCGGGGCGAGAAGATCGAGCCGGGAGATTGGATGCCCGAGGCCTACCGGCAAAACCTGATCCGCATGATCAGCCAGCATGCACACAGCGAGATCGTCGGTCAACTGCCGGAAGGGAAGTGGATCCCGTACGCTCCGGGATTCCGGCGCAAGCTGACGCTCATCGCAAAGGTGCAAGATGAGGCGGGTCACGGCCAGCTGCTGTACTCTGCCGCCGAAACGCTCGGCAAGACACGCGAATCGATGCTGGAGGAGCTGCTGAGCGGGAAAGCCAAGTATGCCAACGTGTTCAACTACCCCACGCCGCATTGGGCCGATGTCGGCGTCATCGGGTGGCTGGTCGACACGGCGGCCGTCATCAATCAGACGATGCTCGCCCAGAGTTCCTACGGTCCGTATGCACGCGCCATGCGACGGATCTGCTACGAAGAATCGTTCCACATCAAGCAAGGCTACGATGCCGTCGCAGCCATGGCCCGTGGAACGGCAGCGCAACGATCGGCCGCTCAGGAAGCGATCAACCGCTGGTGGTACCCGACACTCATGATGTCCGGTCCGCCCGACGGCCTTTCGATCCACTCGAAGCTGGCGCTGCGCTGGCGCATCAAGACCAAATCGAACGAGCAGGTCCGGCAGGAGTTCGTCGATCATATCGTTCCGCAGATCCGTGCGCTGGGTCTGACGGTGCCCGATCCCGATTGCACCTTCGACCCGGCCACAGGACACCATCGCTACACGCAGCCCGACTGGGAGGAATTGAAGCGGGTGGTTAGCGGCGACGGTCCGTGCAACCGCGAACGTCTGGAGGCCCGCCGGAGAGCGCATGACGAAGGGCGCTGGGTTCGTGAGGCGCTGCAGGTGGCGTCATGACCGACACACAGTGGCCGACCTGGGAGGTGTTCCATCAGACGAAACGCGGCGACCCGCATGAACACGTCGGGTCGGTCCATGCGCCCGATGCCGCGATGGCCCTCCAGATGGCCCGCGATCAGTTCGCGCGCCGGCTGAAGTGCTCAAGTCTCTGGGTCGTCCGCACGGGCGACATTACGATGACAGACTACCAGGACGCCAACTTCTTCGCCCGGACGACCGACAAGAGTTACCGCGATCCCAAAGCTTTCGACGCCCCCGAGAGACTCCACCCATGAGCTCGAATGCGCCGCTCATTGAATTGCTCACGGCGTTAGCCGACGACGAATTCATTCTCGGCCATCGCGATTCGGAATGGACAGGCCATGCGCCCATTCTGGAAGAGGACATCGCATTCTCGAACATCGCCCAGGATGAGATCGGTCACAGTCTCATCTGGTATCAGTTGCTCGAAGCGCTCACCGGACAGACGCCCGACCAGGCCGCCTTTCTGCGGCCGGCGAAGGATCTTCGCTGCTGCCGATTCGTTTCGTATCCGAAAGGCGATTTTGCCTACACTGTCGTGCGACAGTATCTCTTCGATGAAGCCGAACAGGTCCGGCTGGCGGCCTTTGGCGAGAGCTCGTATGAACCTCTGCGACGGGCGGCGGCAAAGATGCTTCCGGAAGAGGCCTACCATCTGCTCCACACCAAGGGTCTCGTCGAACGTCTCGGCAGGGCGACTGAGGAGAGCCACCGGCGGATGCAGGCGGCCGTCGACGCGGCCTTTCCTCAAGCGCTCGGGCTCTTCGAGACCCTCTCGTCTGAGAAGGCATTGATCGACGCCGGAGTCTTCCCCGGTCATCGAGAGCTCCAGCGGAGGTGGAGCGAGCAAGTCGTTCCCGTCCTCGTGACGGCGACGATCGGTCCGCCGGTCGATGCTTCGGGCAGAAATCTCGTCGAGGCTGATCTAGGCGGCCGAAAAGGGGCCCACACCCCCTATCTCCTCGAGGCGGTGTCCGACCTGCAGCGCGTCTACTTGTCTGAGCCGGGAGCGGTATGGTGAATCCCGCGTCAGCACACGAGAAAGTGTGGGAGATCCTCCGAACGGTGCCCGACCCGGAGATCCCGGTAATCAGTCTCGTGGACCTCGGCGTCGTCCGGTCGGTACATCTGGAGGGGAAAGGCGTGGAGGTGATCATTCGCCCTACCTTCAGCGGCTGCCCCGCGATGGAGCACATGCGGGCCGAGGTCGAGCGCGCATTGCACGAAGAGGGCTACGAGCCGGTGAAGGTTGTGATCGACCGCTTGAGCTCGTGGTCGACGAACGAATTGAGCGAGTCGGCCCGTCGGCGTCTGACGGCGATCGGCATCGCCCCTCCTCCGAAGGCGACGGGGGATCTCGCGGCAGATCTAGCTCGCCCAGTTGATTGCCCGCTCTGCGGCTCGGGCGATACGCATCTCGACAGCGCATTTGGTGCGACCTTATGCAAGCAGATCTTTCGTTGTCGCTCATGCCGCCAGTCGTTCGAGCGCTTCAAGCCTCTCTGACAGAGAGATGGATCATTCGTTTGATTTCCAACGATGCACCACTAAGAATGGCAGGAACGCTGGGGAAGCTAACAAGAGAGTGAGATGTGGTTTGAATGAGCAGTGGGCTTCTGACCTGCCCGGCGACCAATGAGTTCGGTTGATGAGGTGTCATCGTAACTCACACTCCGTGTGAGCGATTCGGCTCAGCTGTAACGTGCTTCGCTCTGATCCCCCCGTGCCTGAGACCCGCCTCATACGCGTAGATCCGATTGCACCCGATCCTTCCATCATCGAGGATGCCTGCCGTGTACTCTCGGGTGGCGGGCTTGTGGCCTTTCCGACGGAGACGGTCTACGGGCTTGGCGCCGATGCCATGAATGCCGATGCGGTCCGCTCGGTGTTCTCCGCGAAGGGTCGTCCCGCCGACAATCCCCTCATCGTCCACCTATCCGACGCATCGCAGATCGGGATGGTGGCAACGGATGTCCCGGCCTCAGCTCGACGGCTGGCCGCCAGATTCTGGCCGGGGCCGATCACGCTCGTCGTGCCGGCGCGGATCGACGTGCCGAAAGAAGTGAGGGCCGGACTACCGACGGTGGCCGTGCGCGTTCCCGATCACCCCGTGCCTCGAGAGATCGTACGATGTCTCGGTCGGGGACTTGTTGGGCCGAGCGCCAATCTCTCGGGACGTCCGTCGCCCACGACCGGCGCCCATGTCATGGACGATCTTCGAGGCGTGGTCGACCTGATCCTGGACGCCGGGCCGACCCGCATCGGGATCGAATCGACGGTCGTGGACGTGACGGTCGATCCCCCGGCCATTCTGCGCGAGGGAGGCATCAGCCATGACGAATTGCTGTCGGAACTGGGGGCGGTGCGAACGCCGGACGAGGTGACGCTGCTGCGTCGTGCACCGGGGACCCGTCACCGACACTATGCGCCTTCGGCGAAGCTGGTGTTGGTCCCTCCCGGAGACGAACAACGGCTGCAACGGGCGGTCGATGATGCCCGGGCGGAAGGCGGACCGACGGGGGTTATCGTCCACACTTTCGACCTTCCGGTGAAGCGGGCCGACGTGGTGGTCCGTGTGGCGGGCGACGAGTCGTCATATGCCCATCAATTGTATGCCACTCTGCGTGCGCTCGATGCACGAGGTATCAAGGTGATCGTGGTCGAGTCTGTTCCCGGCTCCGGGCTTTGGCGAACGATCGCTGACCGGCTGCGCCGCGCGGCCGAGCCCCCGGCCGCGTGAACGGAAGGTTCATTCTCTCACGGTTTTTGGGTATATTAAATACTTTACGCATTGTTCCCATCCTTCTGACAGGTGAGCATGCCGCATCGAGCCCAACGATTCAGCAAGGCCGTCAAGCGACAACCCCGACGTGCAGCGAGGAGCCCCCTCGTCGGCATTGTCATGGGCAGCGTCTCCGACGCCGAAACCATGGAGGGGGCCCGCCAGGTCCTGAAGGTGTTCGGCGTACCGCATGAGTTCCGCGTTGTGTCCGCGCACCGCACTCCGGACCAGATGTTTGCATATGCTTCCCAGGCGGCGGCTCGCGGGCTCAAGGTCATCATCGCCGGAGCCGGCGGGGCCGCCCATCTCCCGGGAATGATCGCATCGAAGACCGTTCTCCCCGTCATCGGAGTCCCCGTCCAATCGAAGGCCCTGCACGGCCTCGACTCGTTGCTTTCCATCGTCCAGATGCCGGCCGGCGTCCCCGTCGCCACTGTGGCCATCGGCAATGCGACGAACGCCGGACTGCTGGCCGTCCGCATGCTTGCCGCGGGGGACCAACGGTTGCAGGCGCGTCTGGCCGACTATGCCGACCGGATGCGCAACCGGGTGTTGACCTCCAGGGTATGATGGCGCCGCTGCCCACCGGATCCGTCATCGGAATCATCGGCGGCGGACAGCTTGGCATGATGACCATCCGCGAGGCCCATCGGATGGGCTATCGCAGCGTCGTCTGGGACCCCGACCCCGCGTGTCCGGCCTCACGCCTGGCCGATGAGATCATCACGGCGCCGTTCGATGACGCCGAAGCAGCGGCACGCCTCGCCGATCGCTCCAACGCCGTCACCTACGAATTCGAACACATCAGCGTCGAGCTGGTCCGCTCGCTCGAGGCGAAGAAGCTCGTGCGTCCTGGGCACGACATTCTGCGTGTGGCCCAACATCGCGAAGTGGAAAAAACCTCGCTCCGTTCGCTCGAGATCCCCGTGGCCAGCTTCCGTGTGGCCGGATCGGTCGAGGCCTTCCGAACGGCGATCGCGGAGGTGGGTCTTCCGGCGGTTGTGAAGACATCAAGCGCCGGCTACGACGGCAAGGGGCAGTCGATGCTCCGGACCTCCTCCGACGCCGAAGCGTTCGTTAAGGCGTATGCCGCATCGCCGGTGCCGGTGGTCGTCGAGACGTTCCTGGACCTGGCGGCCGAAGTCTCCGTCATTGCCGTTCGCGATGCGGAAGGAAAGGTGCAAGAATTCCCTGTCATTCAGAATGAGCACCGCGACCACATCCTTCATCTGAGCCTCGTCCCGGCGCAGGTGAGCGATCGGGTGCGGCGCGATGCCCTGCATCTGGCGAGGCGGGTCGTGGAGGGGCTTGGCGTCGTCGGCGTGCTGTGTGTGGAGATGTTCGTGACGAAGGATGGAATGGTGCTTGTCAACGAGATCGCCCCGCGTCCGCACAATTCCGGCCACTTTTCGCTCGACGCCTGCTCCATCTCGCAATTTGAAGCGCTCGTCCGCGTCGTTGCCGGGCTCGATATACCGGAGCCGGAATTGCTGACTCCGTGTGCCATGGTCAATCTGCTGGGCAAGCACCTCGACCGCTTGGACGTGGCGAAGCTCCACCGGATCGCAGGGACCAAGCTTCATCTCTACGGAAAGGTTCGGCATGAGCCGAAACGCAAAATGGGGCACGTCACCATCCTCGGGGGGACGGAGACGATCGTCCGGGATCGCATGGAGCAAGTGCGAACGCTGATCGGAGAGGCGATCGAATAGGGGAGCGAATATGGACCGAATGTGCCGAGTATGTGGAACGACGATCGCCGGCGAGGCGTCGGTGTGCAGCCAATGCGGAGCCCCGTTCATTGCAGAGGCGCCGGCTACGCAGGCTGCCGCCGCCCCGAAAGGAATGCACCTGGCGTGGGTGGTGCGCGCGATCTTCGTGACCGCCGCCGTCGCAGGCGTCTGGGCGTTCTACGGCGACGCGTTCCGGGAATACCACCCCGTGATCGCCAAACAGCCTGAAGTGAGCGCGCCAGGGAGTTCCGGACGCCTCAACAGCAGGCTCGTAACCGCCCGGCTGGAAGGACCGTTCATCATCGTGTCGCTGTCGGACCTTCAAGAACACCGGATCGTGCGGTTCTTCGACCCGGAGTCGGTGCAGACGGTGCCGATGCTGGCCTACCTGACCCCCTCCGGACGCGTCGTGACGGCCATGAGCATCAGCGAGAATTGCCGCTCCCGCGATTTCTACCTGGAAGGCGAGAACATCCATTGCGCCAACTGTCCTTCCTATTGGAACGCCTCGAGTCTTGAGGCGTATGCCTGCTGTCAGAAGTACTATCCCGACCCGATCCCCAGCACCGTGCTCGGGGACGAAGTGCGGATCGAGGCCGTGACTGCCAGGGCGTGGCAAACGAGATCCTGATCCGACCATCACCATCGGCCCACCGGAGACCATCGCATGACCGACATTGAACGCTGGGTGGAAGAGTCCGCCCGAGTCACCCGACCCGACCGCATTGTGTGGTGCGACGGTTCCCGCGACGAATACGACGGCCTCATCCGTTCGATGCTCGCCGACGGAACCCTCCTCGCCTACGATCAGCAGTCCCATCCCGGTTGTTACCTTCACCGCAGTCATCCCAGCGATGTCGCGCGCACGGAGCAACTGACCTTCATCTGCACTCCGCACAAGGACGACGCCGGTCCGAACAACAACTGGATGTCGCCGGCCGATGCGAAAGAGCGCGTGGGTCGGCTGTTCCAGGGATGTATGCAGGGACGGACGATGTATGTGATCCCGTACCTTATGGGCCCCGTCGGGTCGAAGTACAGCAAGGTCGGAGTCGAGATCACCGACAGCCCGTATGTCGTGGCCAACATGCACATCATGACGCGGGTGGGCCGCGTCGCCATGGAACAGTACTCAACAACCGGCCAGTTCGTCCCCGGACTGCATTCGCTTGGCGATCTGTCGCCCGAACGTCGGTTCATCATGCATTTTCCCGAAGAGAACCTGGTCTGGAGCATCGGAAGCGGATACGGCGGAAACGCGCTGCTGGGCAAGAAGTGCTTCGCTCTGCGGCTGGCTTCGTCGATGGCTCGCAGGGAGGGATGGATGGCGGAGCACATGCTGATCATCGGGCTGGAAGAGCCGGGTGGCCGGGTGACGTACATGGCCGCCGCATTCCCGAGCGCGTCGGGCAAGACCAACCTGGCCATGCTCGTTTCGACGCTCGCCTCTGAGGGTTACAAGGTCTGGACCGTCGGCGACGACATCGCATGGATGTACATCGACGCCGAGGGTCGCCTTCGGGCCGTTAATCCGGAAGCTGGCTTCTTCGGCGTGGCCCCCGGTACGAGCGCGCAGACGAATCCGATCGCGATGGAGACCATTCGCCGGAACACGATCTACACCAATGTGGCGATGACCGGCGACCGGAAGCCGTGGTGGGAGGGGATGGGCGTCGAGCCGGGTCCCGGACTGATTGATTGGCAAGGCCGACCGTGGACGCCGGGAGGCGAGAAGGCGGCGCATCCGAACTCACGATTCACGGCTCCCGCCAGCCAATGTCCGACGATCTCTCCGAAGTGGGAGGATCCCGAAGGGGTCGTCATTTCAGCCATCATCTTCGGCAGCCGGCGATCCGTCGTCGTGCCGCTGGTTTATCAGAGCGTGAGCTGGCAGCACGGCGTCTTCATGGGCTCGAGTATGGGGGCCGAAACGACGGCGGCCGCGACCGGGGCGGTCGGCGTGGTCCGGCGCGACCCGATGGCCATGTTGCCATTCTGTGGCTACAACATGGCCGACTACTTCCAGCATTGGCTTGACATGGGGAAGCGGATGAAGCATCCTCCGCTCATCTTCCGTGTGAACTGGTTCCGTAAGGACGCGCAGGGAAAGTTCCTCTGGCCAGGATATGGCGAGAACATCCGCGTACTCAAATGGATCCTGGAGAGGGTGCAAGGAAAAGGAAAGGCTGCGGAAACGGTGCTGGGCTACGTTCCGACGCCAGAAGCGATCAACACCGAAGGACTGAACCTGGAGCCGGGAACGATGGAGACACTCACGGCCATCGATCGTGAAGGGTGGCTCAATGGAACGATCGAGATGGAGAGATTCTACAGTCAGTTCGGGGAACGCCTGCCGAGGGAGATCCGTGAAGAGCACGCGGCGCTGAGGAAGCGGTTGGGCGCCTGAGTCGACGGGGCATCCGCGTGAACGGACCCCGGCCCCGCGTTTTCATGTTGTCCCACCTGTACTGCGATCACGAGGCTGACCGATGAAACTGGACATTTTGATCCACAAACTCCTACCCACCGACAACACGTTCTTCGAGTACCTCGAGCAATCGGGTCAGAATCTCGTCGAAGCCAGCGAAGCGCTCCGCACGCTCATGCTTACGACGAAGGCGTCCGACCGCGACGCACTCGTGCGGAAGATCAGCGATCACGAGCATCGTGGCGACGCCATTACGCACACCATCTTTTCGGAGCTGAACTCGACGTTCGTCACGCCACTCGACCGCGAGGACATCCACAAGCTCGCCTCTGCGCTCGATGACATCATGGACTTCATGGACGGCAGCGTTGCGCGGTTCAATCTCTACGGCCTCAAGCGTTTTCCGCCCGCCATGGGGCAACTGGCCGATATCCTGGCCAAGTCGATCGTTGAGGTGCGGAACGGGGTCCATATGCTCCGCAACATCCATCAGTCGGCCGAGCTCCATGCCACCCTCAAGAAGATCAACACGTACGAGAATGAGGCCGATGCGTTGTTCGAGCGGACGGTGAGCCAGCTCTTCGCGAAAGAGAAGAACGCGATCGAGATCATGAAGCTCAAGGAGGTCTACGTCGGCCTTGAGACCGCGACCGACAAATGCGAAGACGCGGCGAACGTGCTGGAGAGCATCCTGATCAAGCACGCGTAAGGGTGAGCGATGCTGACCCTTACGATCCTCATCATTGTCATCGCTCTGCTGTTCGATTTCCTCAACGGCATGAACGATGCGGCCAACTCGATCGCCACGGTGGTATCGACCCGGGTGCTGACGCCCCGCCTTGCAGTGGCCTGGGCCGCACTCTGGAACTTTCTCGCCGCGTTCGGTTTCGGGCTGGCCGTGGCAAAGACGATCGGCCGGGGCATCGTCGATCCTTCCGTCGTTGACCAAGAATTGATCCTGACGGCGCTCATCGGCGCGATCGTTTGGACACACCTCTGCACCCACTATGGCTTTCCGATCAGCGTCTCACACGCTCTGATCGGCGGACTCACGGGGGCGGCCATTGCGAAGGCCGGCTGGGGGGCGGTCGTCGTCGGCGGGATCACGAAGGTTGCGGTGTTCATCGTCCTCTCACCGATCATCGGCATGCTCATCAGTTTCAGTCTGATGGTCGGCGTCAGCTGGCTCTTCAGGAATTCAGACCTTCGAAGAAGCGACCGGTTCTTTCGTGCGGGCCAGCTGGTCTCCTCGGCGGCGTACAGCCTCGGACACGGTACAAACGATGCCCAGAAGGTCATGGGCATCATTGCCGTGCTCCTGTTCACCACCCCGGCGCCCGTGCCTTCATGGATGTACGACAAGACGTTGGGATTCCACGTTCCGTTCTGGATCGTCCTGGCCGCGCATACCGCGATCGGCCTCGGGACGCTCCTGGGAGGATGGAAGGTGATCCGGACGATGGGCGTCAAGCTGACGCACCTGAAGCCGGTCCACGGTTTCTGCGCGGAATTGGGCGGCGCGATGGTACTGGGTGGGACGGCGATCGCGGGAATTCCCGTCAGTACGACGCACACGATCGCAGGGAGCATCATGGGCGTCGGAGCGACGCGGCGCATGTCTGCGGTGCGATGGGGCGTGGCCGGGCGGATCGTGGTGGCGTGGATCCTCACGATGCCGGTGACCGGACTCGTTGCTTACCTGCTGTCGGTCGGGCTTCGGTCGCTTCATTTCTAGTAGTGCGGGGAACTATCATTGCCGCCATGACGCCAAGACCGTGAGGATATTCTTCGCGCCAAGTCTGCCTGGAAGAGCACAAAGAGAGATCGGTTGCCGAACTGCTACAACCAGCCGTACCGGAGGTACCACGCGTAGGTATCGCGAAGTCCCTGTTCCAGCGGTGTTGTTGCACGCACACCGAGTTCTTCCTCGATGCGGCGCGAACTGCAGACCCAATGGTCCTGCGACATGTCTCGGGCCTTGTCGATGCTGAGAACGGCCGGCTTGGGGCCGATGAGCGAGATCGCCTCGACGACGCCGGCCACGGCGAACAGCAGTGGGCGGGGAAAGCGGATGCTTACCGGCCTCCGGGCGACAATGCGGCCGATGATCGACATCAACTCCGCGAATGGATGGGGAACAGGGTTGGCGGCGTAATACACCCGGCCGACCGCACGGGGGTCGAATGCCACGGCGCGGATCGCATCGGCCAGGTCATGCACGTGGATGAGACTGAGCGACTTTTCCGTTCCGCCGATGACAGGGGAGATGCCGTAGCGGACCCATCGGAACATCTCGAGGGTGTCGCGGTCGCGGGGTCCATAGACCGCCGGCGGGCGAATGACGCTGATCGGCACCCTCGCCGCCGCCGCTGTGACGAGACGCTCGGCCTCGAGCTTCGAGCGACCGTACGCAGTAAGAGGTCGTTCAGGCTCGGATTCGTCGAGGAGATGGCCGTCAGGACTGGGCCCTGCAACCGTGAGGCTGCTGATGTACGCGAACCGATCGAGGTCGGCGATGGTTTCGGCGGCTTCGAGGAGATTCCGGGTCGACTCGACGTTGCCGCGGAGGTATTCGACGGACCGTTTGGCTTTGGTGACGCCGGCGATGTGAATGACGGTCCTGACCCCGCGAACGGCCGCATGAACGGCGTCGCGGTCGAGGAGAGAGGCCTCGATGATCTCACAGCGTGCCGGGTCAAGCCAGGGCGGGAGTTGCCGTCCGGGTCGCACGAGACAGCGCAGGCGGCGCCCTTCGTTCACAAGCCGCTCTGCGACGTGGCTTCCGATGAATCCCGTGGCCCCGGTCAGGAGCGTGATCCCGTTCGCCGCAAGTTGTTGTGTCACAGGAAGTTGCGATTGATTCTGGAACGCTTCACCAGTATATTAAAAAATCGTGAGTTTTTACAGATGTGCGCTCTGTACCGTGGCGCTTCCTTCTGAAGGAGACTTCGTTGGACCTTTTTGAGAAATGCAAAGGCTTCACGCGCGCCGATGAGACCAAAGCGGCGGGTCTGTATCCGTACTTCCACGCCATCGAAGAGAGCGAGGGTCCGATCGTGACGATCGGCGGTCGCAAGGTGATCATGGCAGGGTCGAACAACTACCTTGGCTTGACGGCCCATCCGGCCGTGAAAGAGGCGGCGAAGAAAGCGATCGACAAATACGGCACCGGCTGTTCCGGCTCTCGCTACCTGACGGGGACGCTGGACCTGCACGTCGAGCTCGAATCGCGTCTGGCGAGATTCCTTGGCAAAGAGGATTGTCTGCTCTACAGCACGGGCTTTCAGACGGCGCAGGGGATCATACCGACGCTCATCGAGCCCGGTGAATTCGTCGTCACGGACAAGGACAATCACGCCTGCATTGTCGCCGGCAACTTGATCGCGGCGGGCATGTCGTCGTATGCGGGCAAAGGCACCGAGGCCGTTGTTCGCTACCGGCACAATGACATGAAGCACCTGGAAACGGTCATTGCGCGTCTTCCGAAAGAGGCGGGAAAGCTCATCGTGACCGACGGCGTCTTCTCCACGTCAGGCCAGATCGTCAATCTCCCCGAGATGGTGAAGGTCGCCCGTCAATACAACGCCAGGATCCTGGTCGACGATGCGCACGCCACCGGAGTGATCGGGAAGGGAGGACGCGGCACGGCGAGCCATTACGGTCTCGAGAAAGCGACCGATCTGACGATGGGAACGTTCAGCAAGACGTTCGCCTCGCTCGGCGGTTTCGTCGTCGGCGACCGCAGCGTCATCAACTACCTCAAGCATCATGCCCCGGCGCTTATTTTCAGCGCCAGCCCGACCCCCGCATCAGTCGCGGCAGCTCTGGCGGCGCTCGACATCCTCGAACAGGAACCGCAGCGCATCGACAAGCTGATGCACAACGCGCGAAAGATGCGTTCGGGACTGAAGGCGATGGGTTACCGCGTCAACGACCACGATTCGGCCGTTGTGCCCGTCATCATCGGCGATACCGAGAAGGTGCTGATCATGTGGCGGGCTCTGTTCGACGCCGGGGTCTTCGTCAATGCCTTCATCCGGCCCGGGGTGCCGCCGGGCTTGGAGATGCTCCGGACGAGCTACATGGCGACGCACGAGGATGAGCACCTGGACAGGATCCTCGACGTTTTCGGCGCGGTGGGCAAGAAGCTTGGCGTGATCGCCTGACCGCGTGCATCGTATCGAACGACCGTTCACCAAAGGCCGCGCTCGTCCCGGAGGCGGCCTTTTGTTCTTTCACTGAGCCGAAGGAACCGGCATGAGCGCCATCACGATCCGACCGGTGCGCACCAAGCGCGACCGAAAGCTCTTCATCGAGATCCAATGGATGATGAACCGCGACCAGCCGGCATGGGTGCCGCCGCTCCGGATGGACCGCTGGAAGCTGACCGACCGGGAGAAGAATCCGTTCTACCGGCACTCCCCCACGGAGTTCTACATTGCCGAGCGGGACGGCGTTCCGGTGGGACGCATCGGCGCGATCATCAATCACAACCACAATCGCGAACACGGCGAATCGATGGGGTTCTTCGGGTTCTTCGAATCCGTCAACGACCCGTCGGTCTCAAAAGCGCTGCTCGATGCCGCTCGGGACTTCGTCAAGCAGCACGGCGCGACGGCGTTGCGCGGCCCCGTGACCCCTTCGGTGAACGACGAGTACGGCCTGCTGGTCGAAGGATTCGACAAGACGCCGGCCGTGTTGATGTCGTACAATCCCCCCTACTACGCATCGCTCCTGGAAGCGTACGGCCTCCGAAAAGTGAAAGACCTCTTCGCATATCTGATGGACCAGGAAACGGTCTATTCCGATCGATTGGAAAGGGCGAACCGGCTTGTGCGCGAACGGCATGGATTGGAGATCCGGCCGATCCGCATGAATCGGTTCGACGAGGATGTGGAACTGCTGAAGGAGGTCTACAACCGCGCCTGGTCCAAGAACTGGGGGGCCGTGCCGATGACGGACGATGAGATCGACGCGCTCGCCGCCGACCTGAAGCCCGTGGTCGTACCCGATCTCGTCCTCTACGCGTTCAAACAGGGGAAGGTCGTTGGTTTTGCGCTCTCTTTGCCCGATATTAATCAAGCCTTGCGTTTCAATCGCAGCGGCGGCCTCGTGACCGGGTTGTGGCACCTGTGGACGAAGAAGAAGCACATCGACACGGTGCGGATCATCGCGCTCGGTACCCTTCCGGAGTACGTCAACACGGGGGCAGCCGGCGTGCTGTTCTACGAGACCGCCGTCCGCGCCAAACGCCTGGGCTACCGGTACGGAGAGGCCAGCTGGGTTCTGGAAGACAACCTCCCGATGGTGAAATCCGCCGAGGCGCTGAACGGCGTCATCTCCAAACGCTACCGGCTGTATCAGATGCCGGTCACCTGAACCATCACTCGATGACCCGTCATGCCCATCAAACCTGTCGAAACCATCTGGATGAACGGACGGCTGGTGCCGTGGAACGACGCGAAGATCCACATTCTCTCGCACGTCATCCACTACGGCTCCAGCTGGTTCGAAGGCATCCGCTGCTATGATACCAAGAGGGGCTCGGCCATTTTCCGGCTCGACGCCCATCTGCGGCGTCTATACGATTCGTGCAAGATCTATCGCGCGGAGGTCCCCTACTCGCGTCACGAGATCGAAGAAGCGATCAAGCAAACGATCAACGCAAACCGCCTGAAGGCCTGCTACATCCGCCCCATCGTCTACCGCGGCTACGGCGAAGTGGGCGTCAACCCGGTCAACTGTCCCATCGATGTCGCCGTCGCCGTGTGGGAATGGGGGGCGTATCTCGGTCCCGAAGCCCTGGAGCGGGGCATCGACGTCGGCGTCTCTTCATGGCGGCGGCCGGCACCCGATACGCTCCCGACGATCGCCAAGTCAGGGGGCAATTATCTCAACTCGCAGCTCATCCGTCTCGAAGCGATGGCGGCGGGATATGCCGAGGGGATCGCACTCGACGTCTTCGGCAACGTGAGCGAGGGAAGCGGTGAGAACATCTTCCTCGTTCGGGAGAAGACGATCTTCACGCCGCCGATCGCCGCGGCGCTCCTGCCGGGCGTCACGCGTTCAACGGTCGTGACGCTGGCGCGCGAGCTCGGCTATCCCATCGTGGAAATGAACATTCCACGCGAGATGTTGTTCACCGTCGAGGAGGTCTTTTTTACGGGCACCGCCGCCGAGATCACGCCCGTCCGGTCCGTCGATCGCGTCACCGTCGGCGAAGGGCATCCGGGTCCCGTGACGAAGGAGATCCAGGCGGCTTTCTTCGACGTTATCAAGAACGGCAACGACAAGTTCCACTGGCTGACTTTCCTGTAAGCCGAAAGCGGGCGATCGCCATGGGCGAGAAACGTTCGATCTCCGACAGCAGTCTCTGGAAGAACATCTTCACCGGCCGTCGAGTGAAGGCGGGGTCCACGGAGGACCTGCTGAGCCGCGTGCCCGCCTTCTCGATCCTCTCGCCGCGCGAGCTCAAGGAGGTGGCGGCCATCGTTCACCGGCGCGAGTACCGGTCGGGCGAGCCGGTCTTCTACCAGGGAGACCCGGGATTGGGCATGTACATCATCCAGGAGGGGGAGGTGTCGATCACGATCGCGGGAAAGGACGGGCAGCAGCGCGAGTTGGTGATACTGGGCGAGGGGGACTTCTTCGGCGAGCTGGCCCTGCTCGATGAGTCGCCGCGTTCGGCCAATGCCGTCTGCAAGACCGATGCGCAGCTGATCGGCTTCTTCCGTCCAGACCTGTTCGAGTTGATCGAAAAGAAGGCTTCGCTCGGCATCAAGATCGTGCTGAAACTTGCCGAGATCGTCGCGATGCGGCTGCGAAACACCGACAAGGAACTGTCGCACCTGCGAAGTCAGTTGGAACACGCCGAGGCCGGAAAGTCGAACGCATCGAACGCCTGATCGACGAACGGTCCGGACAAGGAACTGCGAAGCCCCTCTGAGGTTCGGAGGGGCTTCGGCGTGTACGGACGTTTCTCGGGTAAGAAAAGCATGACACCGAGGTCCACAGAGTTTACACAGAGAACCAGAGAGTAATGGCGGTTGTTCCCTCCCTCTGTTCTTGCGCTCTTTGCGTTCTCTGCGACTATGATTCTTCTATGAATGTCGTCGTTGCACGAACTCCACGAACTGCAGCAGCGAAGCTTTCGCGTCGGATTCGGGTAGTCCGGCAATGGATGCGCGAGCTTGGTCGGCGAAGCCGGCGGCCCTCGACTCGGCATAGTCGATGCCCCCCTGCGCCTCGACGAAATCGATGATCCAGGTGATCTCCCGCGCCGTCGCCCCGCGGCGGACCATCTTGAGAGCTTTCGCGGCGTCGGGCCGGGGTCCGGACCTGAGGGCATGGATCAGCGGGAGCGTGAGCTTCTTCTCTTTGATGTCGAGTCCCGTCGGCTTCCCGATGATGGACCGGCGTCCTCGGTAGTCGAGGATGTCATCCCGGATCTGGAAGGCGAGCCCGACCTGCTCGCCGAAGGTCCGGAAGGAGGCATGCCATGAACCGTTCTCGCTGGATGAGCGGGCCCCCACCTCCGTGCAGGTCGACAGCAAGGATGCGGTCTTGTCTCCGATGATTTGCAGGTAGGTCTCTTCGTTGATGTCGAGCTGTCGGCTCTTCTGGGCCTGCAGGAGCTCGCCTTCGCTCATCCGCCGGACAGCGGTCGACGTGCAGTGGAGGAAGTCATAGTCCCTGTGGTCAAGCGCGAGCAGGAGGCCTTTGGCCAACAGGTAGTCTCCGAACAGGACGGCGATCTTGTTCTTCCAGACGGCGTTGATCGAGGCCAGTCCCCGCCGGGTGTCGGCATCGTCGACGACATCGTCGTGCACGAGCGTGGCGGTGTGCAGGGTCTCGACGAGGGCAGCTCCCCGGTGGGTGCGCTCGGTGACCCCGCCGCAGGCCTTGGCGCTGAGGAAGACGAGCAGGGGTCGCACCCGCTTGCCCTTCTGCCGCAGGACATACCGGGTGACGACGTCAAGAAGCCCCACCTTGGACGCCAAGGAATCGCGGAAGGTCCGCTCAAAGTGCCGCAGGTCGTCGGCGACAGGTGCTCGCAGGAGGTCGATGGCTGAAGAGCGGATCATGCGCCTGCCTCGCTTGGACGCCTCTTTCCCGACGCCGCCGCGACAAAGATGCTGACCTCGTACAAGATCAGCATGGGGGCGGCAAGGAGGACCTGCGTTACGATGTCGGGCGTCGGCGTGACGAGCGCCGAGATCACCAGGATCCCGACGATGGCGTGGCGGCGGTACTTCCTCATGAATGCCGGCGTGAGCAGGCCCATCTTGGCCAGGAAGTACGAGATCATGGGCAGTTCGAAGACGAGCCCGGCACCGGCCAGGAGCGCCAGGACGAAGCTCACGTACTGATCGGTCGCGATGTTCAGGTCGATGTTCTGCGTGCCGAAGGTGGCGAAGAACGAAAGCGCCGTGGGCAGCAGGATGAAGTAGGCGAAGGCCACGCCGGCAAAGAAGCACAGCGTTGTGAAGAAGACGATCTTTGAGATGGCGCGTCGCTCGTTGGGGAGGAGCCCCGGAGCGACGAACCTCCAGAGCCACCACAGCGTGTTCGGCATGGAGATGATAAAGCCGCACACGAGCACGGCCTCCATGTAAAGCACGATGATGCCGTACGGCGACAGGACCTGCGCCTTCAGGCCCACCCCCCGCAACGGGCCGAGGAGGATGTCGTTGACGATCACGTCGGCGTAGATCGAGCAGGCGATCGTGCCGATCAGGATGCCGATGACGGCCTTGATGACCGACCACCGAAGCTCCTCCAAGTGGTCGAAGAACGTCATCTCGCGACCTTCCGGCTCACCGGCGGCGTCGGGAGTGCCGAGCGGCGACATCGATCAGGCCTTCGTCAGTTCCGGATAGAGCGGGAACCCCGAGCACAGGTTCCTCACCTCGCGACTGATCGATTCCAGCGTCGAATCGTCGGTGCGGGCCTGAAGCGCTTTGTCGATCAAGCCGGCGATGGCCTTCATCTCGCCTTCCTTCATTCCCCGCGTCGTCAGGGCCGGCGTGCCGATCCGGATCCCGCTCGTGATCAGCGGCGACTTGTCATCGAACGGCACGGCGTTCTTATTGACGGTGATGCCAGCACGGTCGAGTGCCTCCTGCGCCTCTTTTCCCGTGATCCCTTTGTTCCGCAGGTCGATAAGCATCAGGTGATTGTCGGTACCGCCCGAGACGATCTGGTAACCGAGGTCCGTCATGGCTGCCGCGAGCGCCTGAGCATTGGAGATGACCTGGGCGGCATAGGTCATGAAGGAGGGCTGAAGGTTCTCGCCGAAGCCAACCGCTTTCGCGGCGATGACGTGCATGAGCGGACCGCCCTGCACGCCCGGGATCACCATGGAGTCGAGCAGTTCCGACATCAACTTGGGCCGACCCGACTTGGGCCAGACGAGGCCGAAGGGGTTCTCGTAGTCCTTTCCCATGAGAATGAGGCCGCCGCGCGGTCCGCGCAGGGTCTTGTGCGTGGTCGAGGTCACGACGTGGCAGTGGGGCACCGGGTCGTTCAGCAATCGCATGGCGATGAGCCCGGCCGGATGGGCGATGTCGGCGAACAGGAAGGCGCCCACCTCGTCGGCGATGCGGCGAAAGGCCGCGTAGTCGATGTTGCGCGAGTAAGCGCTGGCCCCGACGGTGATCATTTTGGGTCGCTCGCGGCGCGCGGCATCGGCCACCGCGTCGTAGTCGATCCGTCCCGTCGTCCGGTCAATGCCGTAGGCGGTGAACTGATAGAGCTGGCCGGAGAAGTTGACGGGCGAGCCGTGCGTCAGGTGGCCGCCGTGCGACAGGTCCATGCCCATCACCTTGTCTCCCGGCTTGAGGAAGGTGAAATAGACGGCCATGTTCGCTTGTGAGCCCGAATGCGGCTGGACGTTGGCGTAGGCGGCGCCGAACAGCTTCTTCGCGCGGTCGCGCGCGAGGTCCTCGGCGACGTCGACAAATTCGCAGCCTCCGTAGTAGCGCCTGCCGGGGTAGCCTTCGGCATATTTGTTGTTCAGGACGGTTCCAAGCGCTTCGAGCACGGCCAGGCTGGCGAAATTCTCGGATGCGATCAGTTCCAGCTTTGTATTCTGGCGGTCCAATTCTGCCCGAACGGCGGCGTAGACCTCGGGATCGTTGTGCGCGAGTTGGGTCATGGCGGAAAATGGAGAGTAGAGAATGGAGAATAGAGATGGGAGGATCGTTGTGCGGGGGTGATATGATCCATCAGTTCATAGATCCAGTTTCCGCACCCTCCTCATATGTCTCTCGTCGCCGTCAAACTTCGTTGAGAGAAAGATCGACACGATATCCAGGGCCTGTTCCCATCCCGTCAGGCGCTCGCCGATGCACAGAACGTTTGCGTCGTTGTGCTGTCGGGAAAGGCGGGCGGCGGTGGCCGACTCGCAGACCGCGGCGCGCACTCCCTTGTGCTTGTTGGCGGCGATCGACATTCCGATGCCCGTTCCGCAGATCAGCACCCCCATGGCCGCCTCACCCGAGCTGACGGCTCGCGCGACGGCATGTCCCCAATCGGGGTAGTCTGTCGATGAGGCGTCCGTCGGGCCAAGATCGCGGACGTCGTGCCCCTGCGACCGGAGCAATTCAACGATCCGTCGCTTGTAATCAAACCCGGCGTGATCGCTGCCGATGGCGATGGTCGTGCGGTTTGAGGTCAAGGATGGCTCCAGAGAAAGCAGAGGGAAAATAATCCACGAATGAACACGAAGACAACGATGAAAAAGCAAGTGTGAAGAAGCAAACGGCAAGAAAAATGCAAACGGAAAGGAGCAAAGAGCGATCGCGGGATCTGCACCCTTGAAGAGTCTCTTCTGTCGAGATGAGATGAACTTCCGTTGCTAAACCAACGCCCGATTCGCCGGTGAGTCTCGACTTGCTCCTTTCTTCTTATCCTCTTTCTTGCCCTTTGCCTTTTCTCACTTGCCTTTTCGCCCTCAATCTTCTTCGAAGTTGACGAACATCAACTCGCTGGCCGAGAATCCGACAGAGATCTGCAGGTACGTATCGCGTTGAAGGCCTCTCTCGGTCGTTCCGCGAATGCCCGCCTGCACGCCGAGGTTCATCCGTGCATCAGGTCCGATCGGAACCGAGATGCCGGCTGTACCGAACAGGTCGTCGATCCCAATGCCGTTGAGTTGTACGTAGGTTTGCGTGTATCCACCCCCGAAACGGTAACCGATGCGCTGCCAAAAAGAGACATCGCCCGTGCGGGGAAGAAACTCCACACCGGCCGAGAGTCGGAGGGCATTCCTCAGACCCGGTTGCGCACGGCCGAACGCCTCCGCATCCGACCATCCTTCATAGAGGATGTCCGCGATGACGTTGGCACGGGTGCCGATCTTGGCGGCGGCGCCGAATCCAAGCCGAAGAGGGAACGTCGCTTCACCGTTGGCCTGCAGGACCGTGTCGATGGCGAGGAATACGTCGTTCTGTTCGACGTCAGCCACGGTAGGCAACGCGGCCGTGAACGCGAACGTCACGGGAAGGCCGAGCCAGCGCTCGTCGAGGTCGACGGCGGTCCCGACCGTGAACTGAACGCCCTGGTGGTAGGTTGACCGCTCGATCTCCTCGTCGACGAAAGACTCATCGACCAGGTCGATCGTGGTGAACTGCCGGAGGCGACCATAGAGATAATCGACGCCGACGCCGACGTGGACCGACGGAAGGATCGTCCCCGAGAGGTCCAACCCGATCGACGAAAGACCGCCCCGTCCGAAGAAGCTTTGCGTGGAGGGTACGTCGGCCGTCAGGTCTTTGCGACGGATCGAGTAGCCGACCCGGCTCACGGGTCCGGTGCTGAGAGCAAGCGTCACGCCATGTTCGACGTCGATCGGGAATCCGACCGCGACGGCCTGAAGTCCTCCCATGCCGTAGACCGAATTGCCTCCGCTTTGCTCCGACCAAAATGAGGAATAGCCGAAGCTGGCGTCGAAGCGCGTTCGGAGCAGTCCGCCGTTCGCCGCTGGATTGGCCAGATTGATGAAGCCCTCTCCTCGGAGCGCCGATCCGCCTCCGCCCATGGCCCAGGTGCGGGAGCTTCCGAACCAGAGCAGATCGCCGATGCCGTACCGCGAGTAGACCGGTCCACCGGCCGACAGGGCGGAGGTGAAGAGCAGGAGAAGGGCGCCGAGCGCCGTTGCGCGCTGACGGATCATCGGCGGCCTCCGTATGTGGCGATCGCCTTGCTGTAGGTCAGGATGAGACGGGGCCGGATCTGGAGTGCCGCGCTCGCGCCGTGCAAGACGAATCGGTCGAAGTTCATGTTCTCCCGGTAGGCAGCCAGCATGACCGTCGCGGGCGTGGTCGTCTGAAGCCATTGCTGCGCAAAAGCCGGCAGTCGAAAGGCGTACATCGGCATGCCGTTCAGGGTGGTCCGGTCGCTGACGACCGCAGAGGCCTTGAGGGGCGCTGCATTCGCATCGACAAAGATGGCCAGCAGGGAATCGGGTGCGGCGACGATGTTTGACGCCGCAGAGTCGAGCGTGATCTCGAGGACCGCATTGCCCACCGAGACCGGTCGGGGGAATGCGCTCACATCGAACGTCACCAGACCCCGATACGCCACTCCCGACTGCACGTACACCTTCGAGGGATCGAGCACGAGGTCGCCGGAGGGAAGGTCGGCCACGTAGCGCGACGTTCCGGTCGAGAAGACGGCCGAATTGCTAATGCCGTTCCTGCGGTAGGACACCCGCAATCGCGGACGCGTGCCCGCGTCAAGATGCAGGAAGGAACCGTATCCCTGCACGAGGCCGTTCGCCGACCCGCGCAGGAAAACGCCGAGGTTCGTGACGCCGGAGTCGACGACGGTGGTGAACCACTGCCGCACGAGGGCCGTGTCCAGTGGGTACGAGACGGAGCCCGGAACGGTGTCGACGACCCCGGTACCCACGCCGGGAGGAAGGGGGGCGCTTTCGACGTACAACCCGGAAGCCCGCACCGAGTCGTAGCTCAGCGAATCGCCGAACCATGGTCTGAGGGGACGGTGCATCGTGAACGCCGGCGTGAGCAACGAATCGCCGACAAAAGAGGTCCGGACCAGAATGAGGTCGGCGGCCTCGATGCTGACGCCGGTCAGCGTGTCGGGAAACTGCTCAAAGCGGACGAAGCTTCCCGCGACGAGCGTCTGCACTCCGCCGACGAAAAGCTGCTGAGGATACCAGACGGCCACCTCGGCATCGCCGCGCGCGGTCAGGGGGATCGCCCTTGTCGTTCCGCCGGCCTGCGCTGTTACTGTATCGACGATGAACAGGGGGAGGTCGCCGGCCGGAAGGACGCCGACGCCGACGTCTGAGGGATCTTCGGCACAGCCCGGCCAGAGCGTAAGGAGCAGGACGGCAAACGACAGAAACAACCGGTGAAAGTTCATAGACTCAACGATGGTGAACGTGATGCCGAATGTAGGACCAGGCAGCGTAGAGGTCGGCGGCGACGTGATCAACGGTGAGACGTTGCAGGCACTCTTCACGTTCCGTCACGCCATATCCGGTCAGGACCAGCACGGTACGGCATCCGGCACTGCGCCCGGCCTCCATGTCAACGCATCGGTCGCCGACGACAAAGGACGACGCGAGGTCGATGCCCAGCCGTTCTGCCGACCGGGTCAGCATGCCCGTGGCCGGTTTTCGACAATCGCACTCCACGTTGTACGGCGGGCGTCCGGCGGTCGGGTGGTGCGGGCAGTACTCAATGGCGTCGACCCGGGCCCCCTCGTCGGCAAGCAGGGCCTGCAGCCGGTCGTGGATGACGCCCAGATCGCGTTCCGTCAGGATCCCCCGCGCCACGCCCGATTGGTTCGTCATCACGACGACGGGGAGGCGTGCTTCGTTCGCCTCGCGGATCGCGCGGGCGGCGCCGGGCAGCAGGCGCAGTTCTTCGGGCGAGCGGAGAAAATCGACCTCGGTATTGATGGTGCCGTCGCGGTCGAGGAACAGCCCGGGGCGGAGTGGCTTCACAACGTTACGGCTTCAGGATGTCGCGATAGAGGGCGATGTACTTCTTGGCCGAATGCTCCCAGGAGAAATCCATGGCCATGCCGTTGCGCATCAGCTTCTTCCATTCCTCAGGCTTCTGGTAGACCGCGACCGCTCGCTGGATCGTCTTGAGCAGCTCGCGATGGTCGTACGACTCGAATTTGAACCCCGTCCCCTTGCCGCCGGGCTGATGGTCCTCGACCGTGTCGTCGAGGCCGCCCGTCGCGCGGACGATGGGAACGGTGCCGTAGCGCATACTGTACATCTGGTTCAGTCCGCAGGGCTCGTAGCGCGACGGCATGAGGAACATGTCGCTCCCGGCCTCGATCATGTGGGCGAGCTCTTCGTCGAACCCGAAAACGAGGGCGATCTGCTTCGGATGCTTCTTGTGGAGCTTCTCAAACTTGGCCTCGGTCTCTTTGTCGCCGGAGGCCAGCATCACGAAATGCACGCCCAGTTTCAGGATATCTTCGAGTGCTTCGAGAACAAGGTCGAAGCCCTTTTGGTCGACGAGCCGAGTGATGGCTCCGATGACGGGGCGGGCCGGGTCGTACTCCATGTTGAACCGCTTCAGGAGGGCCCTCTTGTTTTCGACCTTGGCTTCGATCGACTTGGCGTCGTACTTCCGGAAGATGAAATCGTCGTTCGACGGGTCCCAGGCGAGGGGGTCGATGCCGTTCAGGAGGCCGCGCAGGTCCTTCTTGCGATGGGCAAGAAGTCCCTCGAGTCCGGCGCCGAATTCGCTCGACTCGCAGATCTCTCGGGCGTACTTTTCGCTGACGGTCGTGATGGTGTCGGCGAAGGAAAGCGCCGTCTTCAAGAAATTGAACTTCCCGTATGCCTCGGCGCCATTGTGATGGAACAGGTCGTCCGGCAGGCCGGATTTCTTGAACGATTCAGGAGGAAATGCCCCCTGGTAGGCCATGTTATGGATCGTGAAGACGGTGCGAATGTTCTTGAAGAACGGGTCGTGCTTATAGATCGTCTTCATCATGACCGGGATGAGACCGGTCTGCCAGTCGTTGCAGTGGATGACCTCGGGCTGCCAGCCGAGCCGCTTCAGGGTCTCGAGAACGCCGCGGGCGAAGAAGATGAACCGCTCGTCGTTGTCCTTATAGTCCTTCTTGGTCGCCGGGTTCTGGTAGACGCCTTCGCGTCCGAAGTATGCTTCGTTGTCGAGAAAATAGACCTGCACCTTCTCCTTCAGGTTCATGATGAAGGAGGACTTCACATTCCCGTAGTGGACCACGTCGCCCACGGGGATGGGGATGTCCTTCAGACGAATGATATCGTGCAGGCGGAACCGGCGCTCGCTGATGAATCGGTACCGCGGCATCATGATGCGGATCTCGTGGCCGAGGTCTTTGATGGCGCGCGGCAAGGCGCTCGAGACGTCGGCGAGGCCGCCGGTCTTTGCGAACGGTTCGACTTCGCTTGAGACAAAGAGGATGTTCAACGGTTTGGACATTGTCCGGCGGAAAAATGTGCGCTCAAGGTCATAAAATAGCGAAAACTGGGACGAGAGGCAATCAACGTGAGCGTCGCACACGTCACGTTCGCCGTCTTGACAATGCTGGCCGCGATGCGTACCTTGTCAACACACACATCAAGAGACCGACGCAAGTATCGACGATTGATAAAGGTTCGTTCCCGTTGACGGTTGCTTTCGACGGGTGATCTCGCAGTCCTTAACGGCCTTTATCTGTCGACAGCTTTGCGTTCCTGCAAGCCGGACGGATGACCGTTCCGGCTTCTTTCGTTCATGCCCCGCTCCCTCGTCCATATCCTTCTGCTCGCGCTCGCCGCGTCGGCGTCGGCACAGGTTCATTCAGATGCTCGCGTCGTCTTTGAGACCGCGAGCGTCGCCGAGATCCTGCTGTCGGCAAGCGCACAGGATGGAGATACCGTCGCAGCGATGTCGCTCGTCGGCGGCGAACGCCTCGTGTCCTTCTCGGACGGACGGCGGGCCGTGGTGCGCCGATTCGCTCTCACCCTCCCGACCGTTCGGGTCGCTGTCAGCTCCGAGGTGCGCCGCTCGCGTTCGGTCTTGCTGGCGGGGGAAACGGGCGGCGGCGTGTCGACGGACATGACGGCGCCGTTCGACGCTCGCGTCGTCGACGTCGCATCGCGTGAAGGGTTCTTCGCCGCCACGCTCGAGGCCGTCGTCGCCTTGGTCGACGAGCGGGGTACGGCCGCAACGCTCATTCAGGAGCGCTCCGTCCGGTTGGAACATGACGCACGTCCTCCCAGACTCGCCTCCATTCTCGGTACGCCTTCCGACCCGGCTCCGTCGCGATCGATGCGACCCCTCGAGCCGTCGGGTGCGGCCGCAGGCCAGGAATGGTATCGCATGGAGATCGCTGAGACCGGCCTGTACCGCATCGACCGGACGATGCTTCGGTCGGCCGGCATCGCCTCGGAACTGCTCGGCGACATCAAGCGCTTGCGGCTCTTCGGTCTGCCGGGGACGCCCATTCCGGAATCGCTTTTGGAGCCGCGGCCTGCCGGGTTGCAGGAGATCCCCCGGCTCATCCAGGACTCGAACGGCAATGGCGTCCTTGATGACGGCGACGCGGTCATCTTCTACGGCCGCTCGGTGCGCGATTGGCGCTACGAGCCGACCACGCGGACCTTCCAGCACACCATCAATCCCTACACGGAAAAGAATGTCGTCCTTATGACGTTCGACCCGATGGCCTTTGGCCGCGACATGGATTCGGTCATGTCGTCGCCCGGTCCGGGTGTGCCGGTGACGGACGCCGTCGGCCGCATCGCGGTGGACCAGGACCGGATCAACTTCGTGAGCTCGGGCCGCCGGTGGGTGGGGGAGCCGTTCGATCAGAACGACCCGACATCGGTGTTCATCAACTCACTTCCGGGCCTGGTACCGTCGACCACGGTGAACTACCGAGCCGTCTTCTTCTCGCGTTCGGGCACGGTCGATACATTCCGCGTGGCCGTGAATGATGTGCCTGTGCTGGGGCCTGTTCTGATGTACACGTCGGACATCTCCTCCATCGACCAGATTTCGAATTATGCGTACGAGTCGCCCGTTCAAAGCTTCTCGTACGCCGGTCCGCTGCCCGACCAGCGGAGCGTGCTCAAATTCACGTTTGGCGCACGCAACAGCAGCGCAAAAGGATGGCTCGATTGGTTCGAGATCTTCTATCGACGGTCGCTCCATGCGGTCGGCGACCGCTTGCTCTTTCCCGGTCCCGACACGACGGCGCTCTTGGAGTATACGGTGCGCGATCTTTCGTCACGGTCGACGGTCGTCTTCGACGTGACCGACCATGCGAACGTCCGCCGCGTGGCCGGCGTGGAGTTCGACCTGGCGGATGCCTCGGTGTGCCGGTTCCGGCTGCCGCAGACGGCGGGTTCGGTGCGCGAGTTGGCGGTGGTCGGACCGAACGGATTTCTGACGCCGCCGGCCCCCGTCAAGATCGCCGCACCTTCGTTGCGGGGGTTCTCCGGTCAGGCGCGGTTTCTGATCATCGCACCGAAGGAGTTCATGGAGGAGGCCGAGCGTTTACGAGCCCATCGCGAGCAGAGGGATTCGCTACGGACGCTGGTCGTCGACATCGCCGACATCTACCACGAGTTCGGGGGCGGCATGCCCGACCCGATGGCGGTCAGGGATTTTCTGGCGTTTGCACGATCGAACTATGCCGGCCCGGTGCGGTACGTGCTCTTCTTCGGCAGCGGGCACTTCGACTATCGCAACCTCAGTACGTCGGTCCGCAACTGGGTGCCGCCGTATGAGACGGCCGAATCGAACACGCAGATCATGTCGTACGCGAGCGACGACTACTTCGCACGGCTCGACTTCGGGAGCGCGCGCATCTCGCTCGCCATCGGCCGCCTGCCCGGACGCAATGTGACGGAGATGCGGTCGCTCGTCGACAAGATCATCCGGTACGAGACGGGATCTCCTCTCGACCCCTGGCGCAATCGGATCACCTTCATCGCCGATGACGGCCAGACCTCCACCACGTTCGAAGGAAGCCTCCACACCGGACAGACCGAGGCGCTGGCCCGGTCGTACACGCCGACCTCGTTCGAACAACGCAAGGTCTACCTTGTTGAGTATCCCACGGTCAACACGGCCTCCGGACGTCGTAAGCCGGCGGCGAACGATGCGATCATTGAAGCGTACAACCGGGGGACGCTGATCATGAACTTCACGGGGCACGGGAACCCGCGTCTCTGGACGCACGAGGCCGTGTTCACGCGTGAGGGGAGCCTGCCCCGACTGACGAATCGCGACCGACTGACATTCTTGGTTGCCGCCACATGCAACTTCGCGCAGTGGGACAACCCAGCCGAGCAAAGCGCGGGCGAGATGCTGCTGACCATGCCCGACGGCGGAGCGATCGGCGTCGTCACGGCCACGCGGTCGGTCTATTCCTTCGACAACTTCGAGCTGAATGCCGAATTCTACCGTCAACTGTTTCTTCGCGACGCCACGGGCGCTCCCCTCCGGGTGGGCGATGCGTTCTTTGCGATGAAGCAGATCCGGACCGACCCGAACGACCAAAAATACCACCTGCTGGCCGACCCGACGCTCCGGCTGCTGCAGCCGGTCGGGCAGGCGCGCATCGACTCGGTCAACGGCGTCTCGACCACCAGCGTCTCGGTCGTTCCGTCGCTCGGGCGCATCGTCGTCAAGGGATCGGTGCGCGACGGTTTGGGAGGCCTTCGGCCGGATTTTTCGGGACGCGGCATCCTTGAGCTCTTCGACGCGAAGCGTAGCGTGACGGTGGCGGAATGGGGGGGATACTCGTTCGAAGTTCAGGGGAGCGTGCTGTACCGCGGCGAGGTCTCTGTCGCGTCGGGACAGTTCGCCGCGCAGATCCCGGTTCCCAAGGATGTCAGCTTTGGCGCTCGCGCACGGCTCGCGCTCTACGCCACCTCGGGCGTGGTCGATGCGGCGGGCGTCACCGAACAGGTGACGATCTTCGGTACCGATACGTTGGCGGCGGTCGACACGACGGGTCCCTCGGTCGAGGTCTTCGTCGGTACGACGGCCTTCCGGTCGGGCGATGTCGTGCCCCCCGACCCCGAGCTGATCGTGGTCCTGTCCGATGTCAACGGCATCAATACGTCGACGGTCGGTATCGGCCATCGGCTTGAGGCCGAGCTTGTCGAAGCGCAAAGGACCGTCGACTTGGGAGAGTACTACCGCGGTGACCTCGACACGTACCAGAGCGGGCGATCGGTCGTGAGACTCTCGGGACTTGAGGAGGGGCGCCATACCGTCCGGGTGCGGGCCTGGGACACGCACAATAATTCCTCGTCGACAGAAGCGGCATTCGAGGTAAGGGCGGGATCCGGGGTCGACCTGTTCCATCCGGCGAACTTTCCGAATCCGATGCGCGACCGCACGGTCTTCGTGTTTCAGCGGACCTCGACCGATCCGGTGTCGGTCAGGGTCCGCATCTTCACCATCGCAGGAAGGCTGATCCAGGAGCTGACGGCCGAAGGCGTGACGGATGTTTCGGTCGGGATCCCGTGGGATGGGCGTGACCGCGACGGCGCGTCGATCGCCAACGGGGTCTATGTGTACAAGATCATCGTCAACTCGATGGACCGATCGGAGTCGAGGGAGTTCATTGGTAAACTGGCGGTGGTCAGGTGAGAAAAGCATTACACCGAGATCCACAGTTTTGGCACAGCGGCAAGATGGTGAATGAGTGGAGGTACGCGGAGGTCAGATAAGCGAGGTGAGGTCTGAATGACCGTATCTTTTCACATTCACGCTCTGTGAGGCTTTGTGTTCCTCTATGGTTCTCTGTGACACGCTTCACCCAGGCAGATTGCGAGTCCCGGCGTCATTCTCTATATTTATCATCTAGCGCGTTCGCATCAAGAGGAGAGGTCCTATGAAGTCCCGATTCTTGTTGGCGTTCTTCGTCGTGCTCTCAGTTGTCGCCCCGGTCGCCGCACAGGTGACCACATCGGCAGTGCCCTTCCTGCTGATCGCCCCGAACTCGCGCGCAAGCGCAATGGGAGAGGCGGGCGTGGCATTGGCGGATGACGCCTGGGCCATCTTCTGGAACCCCGCGGGTTTTGCGTTTCAGAACACCAGCGAGGCCGCGCTGACCCGGGCTGACTGGCTTCCGGCGTTCGGGCTTTCGGACCTATGGATCGCGCATGGCGTGTACAAGCAGCCGCTCGAAGAGGTCGACGGTGTGGTCGGGATCGGCGTGACGTATCTGAGCTTGGGCTCCTTCGTCAAGACGCTGAACGATCCCACGCCTCTGGCCGAATTCAAGGGGTACGAATTCGCCGTCACCGCCGGATACGGCACGAAGGTCGGGAGCGACCTGGGGCTCGGGGTGAACGCCCGGCTCATTCACAGCAGCCTGGCTCCCTTCGGGACGGCGAATGAGCAGGGTGAAGGCGTGGCGACGGGCTTCTCATTCGACCTTGGACTGTTGTACCGGCCTTCGAGCTTGTTCGTGCCGTTCACCGACATCGACATGGGCAATGCCTGGAGCTTCGGGCTCTCCCTCTCGAACATCGGCCCCAAGCTGACCTACATCGACCAAGCGCAGGCAGATCCGCTTCCGATGAATCTGAGGATGGGCTTCGCCTTCAGGGCGCTCGAGTCGGAATTCAACAGCATCACGCTCATCGCCGACGTCAGCCGACTGCTGATCACCCGCCGCGACACGGAGACGGACGAATTCTACAAGGCGATCTTCACGACGTGGTCGCAGGGCTCCTTCTTCAAGGATCAATTGCGCCAGTTCGTGTCGGGTCTGGGAGCCGAGTACTGGTATGGCGCCCCGCGGCTGATCGCGCTTCGTGCCGGCTTTTTCTACGAAGACCCGCGAGCCGGCAACCGGAAGTTCATGACCTTCGGCGCCGGGGTGCGATACGACATCTACGGGTTCGACTTCAGCTACATCAGCGCCTTCGAAGACCAACATCCTCTCGGCGAGACCCTCCGGTTTTCGCTGGCCATCTCCTGGGGAGGAGTGTAATCGCCCGTCGGAATGGAGCGGTGATCGACGCCGTCTCCGACGCGGCACCCCCGTCCACGCGAGCATCGTACCTGCCTGCCGCCGGACCGGGACGCCGCAACAACCATGCATGGCGATCTGCTCGCTCGCAGGCGCCCGGCCCCGCAGGTCAACGCCCTCTCTCGAAACTCCATGCGACCCTTCCGACGTGATCTCGGTGCGCTCGTTTCCGCGCTGTTCGTTATGACAGCGACTGCGGCGGGGCAACGCGCCGTTCGATTCGATCCCTCGCGATCGCTGGCACCGTACCGCACCGCATCGGCCTCGAAGTCGTCCGCTCAGGATACGCTGCGACTTCTCGCCATCATGCTCGAGTTCGTCCCTGATGCCGACATCCGCACCACCGGCGTGGGCCGTTTCGATTCGACCGTGACACATCCCGCGATCATCGACCCTCCGCCGCACAACGCTGCGTACTTCACCGCCAAGCTGAGATTCGTCGAGAATTACTTCCGACGCGTCTCGGACGGCAGGCTGATCATCAAGGGCGATCTGATCCCCGACGTTCTGCGCGTCGACCGGACGATGATCGACTATGCCGTTCAGACCGCACCGAGCTACCGCGGGCTCGCCCAGCTTGCGGTCGACGCCTGGCGCAAGGCCGACAGCGCGGCCCCGGGCACAAACTTTTCCGCCTACGACGCCTTCGTGCTTTTTCATGCGGGCACCGGCAAGGATATCGATCTCGTCGGCATTCTCGGTTTTGACCCGGCGCCCTATGATCTGCCGTCGGTCTACCTGGGTCTGGAAGCGTTCCGCACCGCGCTCGACAGTGCGGCGTTCAACGGCATCACCGTGTCGGGCGGGTCGTTCCGCATCACGAACACCATGATCCTGCCCGAGACGGAGACCCGCTCCTTTTCGTCGTCTGGAGGGACCGATACGCTCGAGCTATCGACGAACGGGCTCTTCGCCGCCTCGATCGGGAGCCATCTGGGACTTCCCGACCTGTTCGACACGAGAACAGGCCGCCCCGGCATCGGGCAGTTCGGCCTGATGGACGGAGCGGCCATCTTCGCGTATCAGGGGCTGTGTCCCCCAGAGCCGAGCGCTTGGGAGAAGGTCCAGCTGGGATGGGTGACGCCCATCGACATAACGGCTTCGCTCGACACGCTCCGGCTTCCGGCCGTCAGTCTCACGACCGCGCAAGACACGGTCTACCGCATCCGCATCACCGACCGTGAATACTATCTGGTCGAGAATCGACACCGCGACCCGGCGGGAAACGGACAGCGACTGACGATCTACCGCAATGGCGTGACGTCGGTGCTGTCGATCCCGACTGACTCGACCGGTTTCTACACATTCGACGTCATTCGAGGGATCGACGGCACGGTCATCGACGTGGAAGATCCCGACTGGTCGCTCATTGGCCGGTTCGGAACCGACGGACGGTTTGACGGCGGAGGCATACTCATCTGGCATATCGATGAGGCCGTCATCGCGGCCGGCCGGGAGAGCAACACGGTCAACGCCGACCCGAAGCTGCGGGGAGTGGACCTCGAAGAGGCGGACGGATCGCAGGATATCGGAGAGTCATACGAGTTCCTCGCAGGGGGGGCCGGCTCGGAGTCGGGTTCGCCGCTCGACGCCTGGTTCATGGGTAACGAGGCGCGGCCCTACACCAACCGGTTCGACGACGCGTCGACGCCGAACAGCCGCTCGAACAGCGGTGCGTCGAGTCTGATCACCATCCGCGATTTCTCGTCCCGCGGGATCCGGATGACGGCCATCGCAGAGCGCGGAACGGCCCGGCTGGCTCCACTCGCCGGATTCCCGAAGCAGATCCTGGGCGTTCTTGGTCCTGCAACGGTTGTGGATGTCGACGGCAACGGTCATTCCGAGTTCGTCTCGACCCGCGTTCTGCGCTCCGGTGCGTCGGGCCGGACGGGTGCGCCCGTTGGCCAGGGGGCGGTGCTGGCGTGGAATCCTTCCGGCCTCTCTGCCACGAACGCAAGCGACAGCTCAGGCCTTGTCGCGTTGGTCGATGAAGCCCTCATCGGCACTCCCGCGTTTGCTACGCATCCGTCGGGCGGTGCGATGGTCGCCGCCGCTTGCGCGCCAGGACGGCTCTACGTGTGGCGGACCGAAGATGTCAATGCCGATCATCGATGGGACGAGATCGCGCGGATCCCGCTTCCGGCCGACACAGCGGCGTGGTCCACGATCATTGTGGACACGATCGTGGTCGCCTACGGCTCTCCGGGCGTTGCCGTGCGATCGATCCATGGCGCATCGGTGACGTCGTTCGGTCCCGGGGCCCAAGCCGTCGCATGGACCGGCGTCTCGTGGAGATTCGTTGCCGGCTCGGGAGACCAGATCTATCGACTCGATCTTTCGGCCGTCAGCCGTGCATTGGATGTGTACGCACCCATTGCATCGGCAGGCGGTGCTGTGACCGCGGTCGCCTCGGCCATGATCGATGCAACGCGTTCGGCGACCGTCGTGCAAAGTGTGGGGCGCGCGGGAGCGAGCCGTTTCACGGTCCTCAGCGGCGTCGACCTCTCGGTGCTGCAAACGTTCGATCTCTCGTCGGGGCTTGCCTCCGGGGAGACGGTGCTCCCCGTGCTTGCGTTGGCCGACGTGGACGGCGATGGCCGCAAGGAATTGCTGGTGCCGACGTCTTCTGGAAGGGTCATCATGTCTTCGGTCGAAGGCGTGTGGCTTGACGGCTCTCCGTGGGCGCTTGCGCGGGGATCCACGTGGGCACACGTCGAGCTTCTCGCCGCGAACGTCGGATCGGATGCCGCCCCCGATCTTCTGGCCACCGACGACCGGGGCGTTCTGAGCTCGAGCCTGAGCGGATCCGCGGGAGGATACCAGGTCGCGAATCCGGCGTTCGCCTCGGCCTCGGTCGGGGTCATCCAGACGCCACAAGGCACATCGACCGCTCTTTTTCTGACGGACGCGCTCGGCGGGGCTTCGGCGTTCGACATGAAGGCGTCGTGGAGCGCTCCGGCGGCGGCGTGGACGGCGCGCAACGGCGGCCCGGCTCGCACGGGGTATTCGGCGGCTCTAACGGCTTCGCCAACGCCCATCGCTTCGGGCGTACTGCCGGCCGATCGCGTGTACAACTGGCCCAACCCGGTCTACGGCAATGAGACCCGGATCCGATTCTACACCGAGCACGACGGGAGCGTCACCGTCACCATCTTCGACCTGGCCGGCGACGTGATCACGACCCTGAGGGGGCCGGCCGTGGGTGGGCAGGACAACGAGATGGTGTGGGACGTGAGCGGCATTCAGAGCGGAGTCTATCTGGCGAAAGTGGAAGTGAGGGGGAGTGGAGGGAGTGGGGAGAAGGTAGTGAAGATTGCCGTTGTCAAATGAGGGACGTAGGGCCGAAACAGCAAGAAGCAAAAAGCAACTTTCAAGAAAACTGCAAACAGCAAGAAGCAATTCTCAAGAAGAGCACAGGATTCAAACTGTAGCCAGGAAGAATCGCTAGGACAGGCTGTAACTTCCAAGGGCAGAAGTGATGCCCTCTTCCCTTGGATTATGCTGAAGTTTCTGCAAAGGTACTTGGAAGGTTGTTGTTTTCTTTTTTCCGTTTTCGTTCTGGGGGGGATGGAGAAGCCATTCGATCTCTTGGATCGCACGAGGCTGTTTGCGAAAGAGGTCCAGGCATTCGTCGGGACCTTGACCCGATCGCCTGCAAATGTCAATTCGATATCGCAGCTCATCCGGTCGAGTAGTTCGGTGGCGGCGAACTATCTCGAGGCGGTCGACAACCTCGGCAAGCGCGACTTCCTCATGAAGCTTCGCGTCGCGCGAAGAGAGGCTCGCGAGTCCGACCTGTGGTTGGATCTGCTCCAATGCTCCGAGGGCCAGGAATTCACCAGACAGGCCCTGCGGAAAGAAGCGGGAGCGTTACTGAAGATCCTCAGTGCGATGATACGCAAAGCGGAATCTCAAAGTACGTAGCAGTCGAAATGAACGCTGTCCGGACGCGGGCCTTCTCTGATTGCTTTTTGCAGTTTTCTTAGAGGTTGCCCTTTTCTTTTTGCCTTTTCGCCAAGTGTCACCCTCGAAACCCATATGGCCCCTCTTGGCGCTTAGTTTTCTTGGGCTCTCCTGCGAGCGCGAACTGTTGCCATTAGATCCTTCCCTCATCATCTCGGGCTACGAGATCCGCGGGACGGTCAGCGACCGGTTCGGGAATCCCATCTACGGCGTCGATGTCACGATCGATTACACGCTCGAATGGGTGGACAACGGGCCGGAGCCGACGCGCGTCTACCAGGTCCCTTCGCCGGGCGAACTGATCACAGTCGTCGTGGCAGGACGCGACGGCCGGAGCGTGCTGGTCGAGTCGCTCGGCATGCAGGCGCCCGGACCGTTCTCCTACGTCTGGAACGGGCGCGATGGGTCGGGCCAGTTGGGCCTGCCGGGCGTCTACGAAGTCCGGTACCAGACCGCCGCGGGGGTCCGGCTGACCTATCCCGTCTTGCTCTCCGGAACGCGGGTTGCGACGACCGACAGCCTGGGCCGGTTCACGATCCGGGACCGGGAACTGCCGATCGGCTTCTACCCGGTGCCCGAGTACTCTTCGTCGGGTGCGGTCTACTACGGCAATCTGCGGGTAACGAATGAGGTGATCCTCGGTTTCGCCATCGAGGGCATACGGAGCTTTCGGACCGTTACGTTGCGGCGCGACGAGGCCCTGATCTTCGACACACGGCTGGACTGAGACAACAAAGCACTTCCACGCAATCATTCTCGGAACGTATATGGCGAAAACAGCTTTGATCACCGGCATTACGGGACAGGACGGATCGTACCTTGCCCATCTGCTTTTGCAAAAGGGCTACACCGTCTACGGGGCGATCCGGCGGAACGCGGGGCTGTACTCCTGGCGATTGGAACGACTGGGCATCGTGAACGACGTCGAGTTCATCGACTTCGACCTGCTCGAGTATTCCAACATCAAGAAGACACTCGAGAGAGTGAAGCCCGACGAGGTCTACAACCTGGCGGCGCAGAGCTTTGTGCACCTTTCCTTCGAGCAGCCGCTCCTGACGTCCGACATCGACGGGCTCGGGACGCTTCGCGTTCTCGAAGCGGTGCGCGAGGCGAAGATCCCGGCCCGCATCTACCAGGCATCGACGAGCGAGATGTTCGGCAAGGTGCGTCAGACGCCGCAGAATGAACAGACGCCGTTCCATCCCCGTTCGCCGTACGGCGTGGCCAAGGTCTTTGCGCACTGGGCGATGATCAACTATCGCGAATCGTACCAGATGTTCGCGGCCAACGGCATCCTGTTCAACCATGAGTCGCCGTTGCGCGGAGAAGAATTCGTCACCCGCAAGATCACCAGAGCCATCGCCGGCATGAAGGCGGGCCGGACCGAGGTTCTGGAACTGGGGAACATGAATGCCAAGCGCGACTGGGGCTACGCGCGCGATTATGTTGAAGCGATGTGGCGCATCCTCCAGCATCGGACGCCCGACGACTTCGTCATCGCCACCGGCGAGACGCACAGCGTGCGTGAGTTCGTCGAGCTGGCGTTCCGCCATGTGGGCATGTCGATCGTCTGGTCGGGCGCCGACGCCAACGAGGTGGGGACCGATGCGAAGTCGGGGAAGGTGCTCGTGAGGATCGCTCCGAAGTTCTTCCGGCCCGCCGAGGTCGACCTGCTCATCGGCGATGCATCGAAGGCGAAGGCCGAGCTGGGTTGGACGGCCCCGACGAAATTCGAACAACTCGTCGGCATCATGATGGAAGCCGAGCTGGATCCATCCAAGCCGTTGGTGTGACCGGGCCGACACCCGCGTGAACATTCGCTTCCATCGACCTGGCGTGGCGCGCGCTTCAAGCGCTCTGCATGCGGCGTGCCGAGCGCTGTGTGCGCTGTTGCTGGCGCATGCAGTACTCCGGGCTCAGGAATCCTTTCCGAGGACGGATCTGAACTGGCAGACCCTCACCACGCCGCACTTCCTCATCCACTTTCACGACGGCAACGATCGGGCGGCGCGGGAGGCGGCCGAGATCGCCGAGGCGATCCACGGTCCGATCACCGAGCTCTACGGTCACGCCCCCGACGGCAGGGTGAGCATCGTTCTTCGAGACCACGACGACTATTCGAACGGGGCCGCGTACTTCTACGATAACAAGATCGAGATCTGGGTGCCGGCGCTCGACTTCGAGCTGCGGGGCACGCATCCGTGGCTGCGGAATGTCATCACACACGAGTACACGCACATCATCCAGATGCAGACGTCGTTCAAGTGGACGCGCCGCGTGCCGGCCGTGTATCTGCAGTGGCTCGGCTACGAGGCGGAACGACGGCCCGACGTTCTCTACGGCTATCCGAACGTCCTCGTGTCGTATCCGGTGTCGGGGTTCGTCGTGCCGTCGTGGTTCGCCGAAGGAACGGCGCAGTACAACCATCCCGACTTCCGGTACGACACCTGGGACGCGCACCGTGACATGATCCTGCGGATGCATCTTCTCGAGGGAACCCCGCTGAGTTGGGAGGAGATGGCCGTCTTCGGCAAGACGAGTCTGGGGAACGAGTCGTCGTACAACGCCGGCTTCTCGATCGTCGAGTATATCGCCCGGACATATGGCGACAGCGCCGTCGTGCAGATCTCGAAAGCGTTGGCGTCGCTGCCGCGTGTGACGATCGACGGGGCGGTGGAGGCGGCGCTGGGCATGTCGGGACAAGAGTTGTATCGACAATGGCTTGCTGAGCGGCGATCGGCGTACCAGAAAGTTCAGGAGGAGATCGCGCCGACCCGCACCGAGGGGCACCTGATTGCGGCGGACGGATTCGGCAACTTCTCCCCGGTCTTCAGTCCCGACGGGCGTATCATCTATTATACGTCGAATGCGGGGGAGGACTATTTCGGCCTCTCGCGCCTCATGGCCTACGATCGCGCAACCGGCACGAAGCGACGCGTCCGGGACGGCGTTCGTTCGACGCTCGCCGTCAGCCCGGAAGGGCGTTTCATTTACTACGCCAGGACCACCCGGGCAAATCCGCGGTGGGCCTCGATCTCCGACCTCTATCGCTTCGATCTGGTCGAAGAGGAGGAAACGCGGCTGACGCACGGGTGGAGGGCGTTCTCGCCCGCGCTTTCTCCCGACGGCCGCACGCTGGCCTTTGCCGTAGCGAACAACGGCACGCTGAATATCGCCGTCGCCGACGTCGACGGAAGGAACATGCGGCGGCTGACCTCGTTCGATCGCGGGGAGCAGGTCTTTACGCCGGCATGGTCCAGCGATGGAACGCGCATCACTTTCGGGTACGCGGAAGGGCACGGCCAGACGCTCGCCACGGTCGACACGAGCGGAACGTCGCTGACCTTCATCGCCTTCACGGGCGATGCGCGCAATCCGCGGTATTCGCGCGACGGGCGATGGCTCTACTTTGCGTGGGACACGCTTGGCCGATACAACATCTGGAGGATGAGCCTGTCGGGCGGGAGACTGGAACAGGTGACCCAAGTGCTCGGAGGGGCTTTTCAGCCCGCCGTTGACGATTCGGGGAATCTGGCCTTCGCGAGGTATGATGCGACAGGATACAAGATCGCACTCTTGCCGCCTCCCTCCGTGAAGGCGCCGAAGATCATGTTTGAGCGTGGTGCCTCCTCCGTCATTCCGAACGGCACGTTGTTGGACACGAACGCCACGCAAGTGCTGATTCGCCTGCCTGCCGGAGCGGCCTGCCCGACTACGTCGTTCAGGCGGGCAGCGCAGGCAGGGAATCTCGCTGTTGGACCAGCGGCTCAAAGCGACATTCCGAATACCTTTCTGAGCGAAGATCACGTGAAAAACGGTTTCGGAATGACCAAGGAGTCGGAACCCCTCGTCATTCCGAACGATGCGTTGTTGGCCCAGAACCTCTCGCAGAAAGCATCGATTCAGAATCTCGATTCCAGACCGAATTGGTCCGACACCCTCGTCGCGAAGCGCTATCGATCGGTCTTCACCGACCTATCCTTGGTGCCGGTTTTGCGGGTTGATAACTACAATACCCGCAACCGGGGGATCGATATGCTGAAGCCGGGGCTGTATTTCGTGTCGTCCGAGATGCTCGACAAGCTGTCGATGTTCGGCGGCGCGGCGATCAACAGGGAGCTTGAGCGTGATCTGTTCCTCGTGCTCGAGTATCGCGACAAGCTGCCTATCCTGAGCGCGATCGGGCTGGAGCCGACCGCGACGGTGGAGCTCTACAATATCACGCGCGTGGCCGAGACGTCGTTTCCGCTGTATGTACGCGACCTGCAGGAGTACGAGATCCCTGTCGACATCACCTATGATCTACTGGAATTCGACGCGACGCTCACCCAGCCGATTGGTACGGAGCACACACGACTGACGCTGGGCTACACCCGAAGCCGGTACGAGGCAAGCCTGGGCTCGTTCATCATTCCCACGGTCGGGGTCCAGCAGGCCTTCCGCAACGTGTATTTGATCGGCACCAACCTGTGGCTGCAGGGGGTGCATCGTGATATTCACCCGACGGTCGATGCCGCCATCAATCCGGTCGGACGATCCGTGTCGTTCCGGTATACCTACGAGAACAACGACTACAACCGCGACCTCGAATACGACGTCCAGAACGGCATGCTCGTGCCCCGGTATCTTCCGTACCGCTTCCACCGGTGGGAGCTGAACTGGGCGGAGCACCTTCGGATGCCTTTCGACCGTCACACGCTTTCATTGTCAGCGCGCGGGGGCGTGATCACCGGCGGCGCGGCGGATACGATCTTTCATTTCTACGCCGGCGGATTGGTCGGATTGAAGGGGTATCCCTTCTATGCCATTGAAGGGACGCGCGTCCTCCAGCTCAGCGGCGCGTATCGTTTCCCGCTGGCGACCGCGCTCGACGCCAGGTTCCTGCAGTTCTACTTCACGAAGCTCTATGCTTCGATCTTCGCCGAGGTCGGCGACGCCTGGACCGGCGGATCTTCAGCTGCCCGTTGGCGAAAGGATGCGGGACTTGAGCTTCGTCTCGAGGCGTTCTCATTCTATTCCTATCCTACCCGTATTTCATTGGCGGGCGCCTATGGCTTTGACCGTTTCACACGACAGATCCAGGGGGAGAGGATAACGTACGGAAAGGAGTGGCGGTTCTATCTGAGCATTCTGTTTGATTTCAACTTTGGAGAGCCTATTGCGCGTGGAGTGCAGGGGATGAGGTGGAAGTAGGGAGCGGGAGGGCAGCACGGGGTGAGGCTGAGGGACACCAATGTGCTTCTGGAGCGCCTTTGATTCCTCCCGGCACCTCAAGCTTCACCTCTTCTCCTTGATTTGGACCGAACGAGGAGGGGGGAGGTCGCAGAACCTGATGTGGTTGTCCTGAAATGCAGACTGTAGCGGTACACTGCCCCGGACTGAAGTCCGGAGCATGAAACTGAGACGACCCTTCGGGTCTCCTGAGTTGTCCGTGGAAATCTCAAGCATGAGCAAATCCTGCACATACCGATTCCTCAAGCTCACCCAAGTCGTTTCGATTTTGCTGGCGCTTGCTCTGCCCAGCCCTGTCCTGGCCCAATGGAAGTCAGCCTCCGCACGTCCGGAACTCAGCCAACATGGTCTTCAAGCGAGTTCCATCGCGCGAGGACTCCTCCACTCATTTCCAGAGCTCTATCCGGATACGCCCGCACATTATTACGCTACTGCCAAGAATCCTGACGGTTCTCGCTCTCCCATGGTTGCCGGCCTCCTCTCCGCCGCCATTCCGGGGCTGGGCCAGGCCTATGGCGAGCACTGGTCGTTCAATTGGCGTTCGGCCGCCTATGTTGCGGCGGAGGCGACCTTCTGGGCCGTGATGCTCTCGTACAACCGGCAAGCCGACGATCAGACGGCGACCTTTCAGCGCTATGCCGACGAGCACTGGGACGTGACCCGCTACGCCGGGTGGATCGATGCGAACATCGGACAACTTGACACCGATGGTAGCGTCTCAACGACCGGCGTGATCGTCAGCAATGATCCAGCACTCCCCCCCTGGGACCGCGTGAACTGGATTCGGTTGAACGAGGTCGAGGAGGGGATCGGACAGCAAACGGGTACGGGATTCACGCACCGTCTTCCGCGAAGGCCGGCTCAGCAATACTACGAGTTGATCGGGAAGTACGCCCAGTACGGCGGAGGGTGGGACGACGCCGCAGGCTTCACGCCGGCAGACCTTCTGGCCGACCGGCTGTCGCCGCGGTTCCTCGAGTACAGCAAGATGCGCGGCCGGGCGAATGACCTCTATGCGACCGCCACTACAGCCGGAACGCTGATCGTCGTCAACCACATTGTTTCAGCGCTCGAAGCGGCGTGGACGACGAGCCGCAGCAACCGAGACCTCAGAGCGCGTGCGGAATGGCGGAGCATTGACCGGGGAGGGTGGAGCGAGAGAGTGCCGCATGTGGTGCTGCAGAAGACGCTTTGAGCCGAAGAATCAAACAGCGAACGGCAAACATCAGGAAAACAGCAAAAAAGAAAAAGGCAATTGCATTGGAGAGCCGCAATTGGATGGCGCGGTCCTGGCGGATTCATCGTTGACGTGTCGGGAAGAATTCTGCCTTGCATCTGTTCATCTCTTTGCTGTTTTCTTGCTCTTTGCCTTTTGCACTTTTTTTCCACTCGAGACATTCCATGAAAGTTCCTCTCCTAGACCTCAAACCTCAGTATCAAGCGCTGAAGCAAGAACTCGATTCGGCCATCCTCCGGGTCGCTGAATCGCAATACTTCATCCTTGGCCCCGAAGTGGACGCCTTCGAGAAAGAGATGGCGGCATACATTGGCGTCAAGCATGCACTCGGGGTCTCTTCGGGCACCGATGCGCTGTTGCTGGCGCTGATGGCGCTTGAGGTTGGTCCGGGTGACGAAGTGATCGTGCCGACCTATTCGTTCTTCGCGACGGCGGGCGTCGTGGCGCGTCTGAAGGCCACGCCGATCTTTGTGGATTCGGACCCGGTGACGTTCAACATCGACCCGAAGAAGATACGAACCGCCATGACGCCAAGGACCAGGGTGATCATGCCGGTACATCTGTATGGCCAGAGCGCTGAGATGGATGAGATCATGGCGATCGCTCGTGACCTTGGAGTACAGGTGGTGGAAGACGGCGCCCAGGCCATCGGTGTGCAGTACAGGGACGGACGCCAGGTGGGGACGATCGGCGATATCGGGTGCTTCTCGTTCTTCCCGAGCAAGAACCTGGGGGGCTACGGCGACGGAGGGCTGGTCACCACGAACGACGACGCGCTGTTCGAGAAGCTGAAGTTCATGCGGGTGCATGGCATGAACCCCAAGTACTATCACAAGATGGTCGGAGGGAACTTCCGGCTCGACGCGATCCAGGCCGCGGTGTTGCGCGTGAAGCTGCCTCATTTGAATGGCTGGTCGGCCGGCCGACGCAAGAACGCCGAGCTCTACGCGAAGCTCTTCATCGAGGCCGGGCTGGCCGAAGCCCCAGGAAAAACAGAGTTCGACGCCAAGAATCGCGTCTTGTTGCCAAAAGCCGTCTATGCAACCTCCACCTCACCTTACACCGCCGGAGGTACATTACAGCCCACGCGAAACACGGAACAACGTTCGAGTGTGAAAGACTTCTACCGTTCACCTGCTTTTCCGAACATCCACATTTTCAACCAATTCATCATTCGCGTCAAAGAACGCGACGCCCTGCGGGAGTTCTTTTCGAAGCGTGAGGTGGCGACGGAGATCTATTATCCGGTGCCGTTCCATCGGCAGGAGTGTTTCCAATACCTGAAGCCCGACCTGAAGGGCTTCCCGGTCTCTGACCGGTTCGCGGCGGAGAGCATGGCGCTGCCCATCTACCCGGAGCTCAGCGAGGAGCAGATCCGCTGGGTCGTGGAGAGTGCAAAGGAGTTCTTTGAGGGCAAACTGTGAATCGTTCAGAGGCAATCGAGAGGCGGAGCTCAACAAATCCAGAATGCGTTAATCGTACATCGTGAATGAGCAATGGAGAGTCGGATGCGAGGGCGTTCGCTTTGCGATTGACGATTCACCATTCACGATCCACCATTCACCATTCACCATTCACCATTCACGATTCACCATTCACCATTCACCATTCACCGTCTTCATACATTCATCATAATCCTGAGGGGGAATTATGAGAAGGAACAGGCCGCACAAGGACCTGCGTCTCTGGCAGAAGTCCATCGATTTGGTGGCGCGTGTCTACGGCATGACATCAGCCTTTCCGAAGCACCAAGCATATGTTCTGGGAGCCCAGTCACAACGGGCGGCGATATCTGTTCCGTCGAATATCGCTGAGGGTTTGGCCAAGCCCGGTCCGCGGGATCGCTCTCGATTCCTTAGAATTGCACAGGGATCGCTCAGTGAGCTGGACACGCAAGTTGAGTTGGCGATGCGACTGGGATTCGTAGCAAGCGAGCTGTATGAGGAATTGATGGATCGAATCGAGGAGGTCCAGATGTTGCTGAGCGGCCTTCTCCGGTCTCTGTCCAAAGAGTGACTTCCCTGGGGATCGTTCTTCGATGGACGATCTACCATTCACGATTCATCACCCATTGTTCTCATTTGATTTCCAATGAAGATTCTCGTTACAGGCGGCTGTGGTTTCATCGGATCCGCACTGGTCCGTTACGTGATCACCCAGACGGACCACCACATTCTCAATCTGGACAAGCTCACCTACGCCGGCAACGTGGCGTCGGTGGCGCCGGTAACGAAGGACCCGAGGTATCAATTCCGGCAGGTTGATATCTGCGACGGACCTGCCGTGCAGAAGGCGTTCGCCGACTTTCAGCCCGATGCCGTAATGCACCTGGCGGCCGAGACGCACGTGGACCGTTCGATCGATGCGCCCGCCGCTTTTCTTGAGACGAACATCATCGGCACCTACACGATGCTCGAGGCGGCGTTGCGATACTGGAAGGGGCTGACCGATGAGGTGAAGGGCCGGTTCCGGTTCCACCACATTTCGACGGACGAGGTCTATGGGACGTTGGGAGAACATGGTCTGTTCCTCGAGACCACGCCCTATTCCCCAAATTCTCCCTACTCGGCCTCGAAGGCCTCGTCAGACCATCTCGTGCGGGCCTGGCATCACACCTTCGGCCTTCCCGTGGTTGTCACCAACTGCTCGAACAATTACGGACCGTATCAATTCCCCGAGAAGCTCATTCCACTGGTGACCCTCAACGCGATCGATGAGAAGCCGCTGCCGGTCTATGGACGGGGAGAGAACGTGCGCGACTGGCTGTTCGTCGACGATCACGTGAAGGCGCTTCTGCTCGTCGTTCAGCAAGGGAGGGTGGGGGAGACCTACAACATCGGCGGCAACAGCGAGCGGAAGAATATCGAGGTGGTACGGGCCATTTGCGACATTCTTGACCGCTTGCGTCCACGCTCCATGCCCCATGCTGATCTTATCAAGTACGTCACCGACCGTCCGGGACACGACTTCAGATACGCGATCTCGACCGAGAAGATCAAGAGCCAACTTGGCTGGACGCCTTCGGTCACCTTCGAAGAGGGTCTAGAGAAGACCGTCCGATGGTATCTGGAGAATCGGGGCTGGTGTGAGGAGGTCTCCAAGGGCAAATATGACAGGGGGAGGCTGGGGAAGGCCCAGTGAGGTCTGTTGAGGTGTGAATAGATAAGAGAATGGTCGATAGAAAATCGGCAGCGTAGAATATCAGTCCACTTGTTCTCTGAGGGGGGAATATGCGCAACAACAGGCCGCACAAGAATCTGATTGCTTGGCAGAAGTCTATGGATCTCGTGACGGGTATTTACTCGATGACCGATGGGTTCCCGCGGGATCAACAATTCGTACTTGCCGCCCGGAGCCAGAGGGCGGCGATCTCGATCCCGTCAAAACATCGCCGAAGGCATGGCCAAGCGTAGTTTCAAAGACCGAACGCGCTTCCTTGAAGTTGCGCAAGGGTCGCTGAGCGAATTGGATACGCAGATGGAGGTGGCGAAACGACTGAAGTTAGTGTCTGATGAGATCTATGACAAACTCATGGACCTGATGGAAGAGATACAAAGACTTCTGAGTGGCTTGATCAAGAAGTATTCGTAAGAAGCCACGGCGAATTCTGCCGTGCCATTCTCAATTCTCTCTTCTCCATTTTCTGCCAAGGACCTTTACGCACTATGAAGGGAATTGTTCTCGCCGGTGGCGCCGGCACGCGATTGCACCCGGTCACCAAGGTCGTCTCCAAACAACTCCTGCCGGTCTACGA
>CAZOMY010000014.1:0-77197 GCA_964581115.1 uncultured Ignavibacteriaceae bacterium
TTGAAGTCAGAAGTCAGAGGTCAGAGGCCAGAGGTCAGAGGTCAGAGGCCAGAGGCCAGTCGTCAGTGGTCAATGATCAGTGGCATTCCCCGAGCCACGAGCGAGTCCGAGCGGGGACCGAAGGTCCGAGTCAGGGAGGAGACGAGCGGTCGAAGAACCGCATCCAGCGTTCCGAAATCCGCAGTTACCGAGTTCCAATCCCCCCATCCCAAATCCCAAATCCCCCATCCCTACAATACCACATAGCTGATCCCCACCCCCAGCGACTGCTTCAGTTGAGTCCGCGGCGTCACACGGCGTTCGTTGATCACCTGGACGTTCACCACGATCGTGACGACCCTTGCAAGCCGCACCGTCAGCGTGTTGTCCCCCCGCACGATGATCTTTTCGGGCTCCCGGAATGACGAGAAGAGCTCCAGCTTCGCATTCAGCGTCGTCGAGTTGTCAATCTTCCACGTTCCCTCCGTCACCGATTCCAGGCCGTCCTCGATCTTGACCTTCTCCACGTCCGGCGTCTTCGGGTCGTCAGCAAAGGCGGTGTACCGACTCGTCACGATCTCGCGCAACGCAAATCCGAACCTGGAGCGGAGATCCGGCGTGACCTGGTAACCCAGCCCGAGCGATTGGGTCAGGAATGCCGGGTCGAAGAACCAGGAGATCGGCGTTCGGTTCCCGGCGGCGTCGTAGCGGTAACCGGTGGCGAACTGCGTCTTCAGCGTGAGTGCTGCGTATGGATTGATCACGATGCCCATGCGGTACGAGATGACCGACTCGAGGTCGATCTTGTCGTCGGTCTTGCGCGTTTGGCGGCCGCCGATCCTCGTCTGGCCGAAACCGAGTCGGTACGTGTTCGTCCACGTGATCGGGTGCCAATCGTACGTCGACGTGCCGACGGCCGAGGCGCCGTAGGCGTACGCATTCTCGCCCCCCTGCGCCCAGTCGGTGAACGAGACCTGCGAGAAGGTGAATGACGTCCCGAGCGTATGACGCCAATACTGGGGTTCGACGTCGATCGTGTCTGCCGGCAGGAGTTCCTGCGCGCTCAGCGGCGCGCACAATGCCAGCACGATGGCAAGTCTCTGCAGTCGTCGCACACGATGTTCCATGTCAGGGGTGGGATGGGGAAGGTGGAATGACCACGCGGCGGCTTGCTCGAACGATCGTCCGCCGTTCGACATTGACCGGTGCTCCCTCGACGGCAACGTCAACGGCCGGGATCGCGTAGGTGGCTTCGACCGTGAGCGCCACCGTGTCCGCAGCGGAGAGATGCAGCGTCAGCGGGATCATGTGATGCGGAGCGGCCGGCGGCTCAAAGATCGCCTCGGCGGACCGGTCAGAGCGATTCACCGCGAACAGCCCTGCTTCGGCGTGCAGGATGCGGGCAGACGCAGGCACGGCCGTGACGACCATCCGGATCGGCGCGCGCGGAAGCGATACCGTCATCAACCCCGAACCGCCGGTTCCCGTGTCGGTCGGCGACCAGGCCCCCGCGTCCACCTTCAGCCAGTCATCCGCTCGAGCCGGCATTTCGGGCAGAGCGAAGCTGCCCCGCGCCCCGGGCGTCAGGGTATCGGCGTTGTCGACGATCAGACGAAGGTCCCTGAGCACCTCTGCCGACGCCACGCTCGACGATGCGGTGTCGCGGCCCTCGACGATCGTCGATGCGATCGTCAGTGATCGCGGCCGTGCGGCGGAGTACGGCTCGGCCAGGCTTGCAGCGCCCGCCGTCAGAAGCGCAAGGAGAATGGAACCGCCGACGACCCACGGACGGCGATAGGAGAGGGGGACCGGCCACTTCACCGAGGGATCACGAAGGACGGCCAGCGCGCCGAAGGCGTACGGCAGCGCCACGATCGTGCAGACGAGAGCAAGGCCGGCCGTCAGCGCCGCTTCGGCGACGAACCCGTGGGCCGGGATCTGGGCGAACATCCGGGCAATGAATGGAAAGAGGTCGGGCGTCAGAAGCCGCACGGCGGGCCAGGCGCCGACGGTTGCGAGGACGACGCGCAGCCAGGCCGGCCGCGCCATCCAGGTGAGGACGTTGAATGCGAGCCCCCACGCCACGTAGCCCGCCAGCCGGGGCGAGACCAGCGCCGTGCCGACGGTGAGCACCGTGAACCAGACGGTGGAGCGAAGGATGTAGCGCCACGGATCTCGGCTCAGATCCCAGCGCCTCGACCAGACCCCGACGAGAACGAGGGCGGCGAGCGCGGCGGCAGCCACGGGCCCGATCACGATCCACGGTTGCGCGAACCACGGCGAGCGCCAGCCCGACACGATCGAAACGACATTCTCGGCGCCCCAAGCGGCCAACCAAATGATGAACAGGGCGCCGAAGACCTTCAACCCGGGCACGCGAGGTCGCGGCGTGCCCCGAAGCTCGGTTCGTGAGCGCCATTGTCGGATCGTCACGACGATGCCGGCGACGATCGATGCGACAACCAAGACCCAGGCCGACCAGGTCGGGATCACCAGGAAGGTTGATGCAACCGGCAGAGCGATGTACGAACCGGTCCGCTGTTCCGGCGTCCCTCCGTCGAACCGTTCAACAAGACGGTACACGAGGTCGCCGCTCCGCTCGAGGCCGCCGGGGCGGAACCACTCCCATGAATCCTGCGGCGTATGGATGGGGTCGGTCGGGTCGGTCGTGAAGTCAATGGCCGGGATCCCGCGGACGAGGAACGGCTCGTGGTCCGACGACGCGCCGCTTCCCGAAGCGATGTTCCACGTGAAGAAATGGAACGGATACGAGAGTCCTCCGTATCCCATGTCGAGCAACGCCTCCTGCGATGCCGACAAGAGCCACGACGGCGTCTGCATCGTCCCTTTGTCGATGAACGGTACGAGATCGTCGACGCCGTTGGCCATGTCGACCTGTAGCATGAGGTCGACGCGATCGAGACGCTCGTACTGTTCGGCGAAGACGCGCGACCCAACCAGGCCCCCCTCTTCGCCGCCGAAGAGGCAGAAGACGATCGTGTGATGCCATTCCCGTTGCGCCATCACGCGCGCCAGCTCGAGCACGACGGCCGTTCCCGACCCGTCGTCGTTCGCGCCGGGGACCTCGGGCGACGCCGAGTCGATGTGCGCGCCGATGATGAAGATGCGGTCGGTCGTGCCGCGCAGGGTGCCGTAGGCAACTCCGGATCGCGTGTTCCGGACCTTCCGCATGACGCCGGGAGGCGTCGTCCGTACGTCCATGATCCGAACGTCGTCGAGTCCGGCGGCTTCAAGATGACCGGCCGCCCACTGGAGAGCGTTCTGCTCGGCGGTCGATCCCATCGGGCGCGGACCGATGTCGACCGAGAGGGTCCTCAGCAGAGCGAGTGCGCTGTCCGGAGAGAACGGCGTTGGCCGGGCTGTCTGGGCGAACGCCAAATTCGTCAGGGCCAGGAAGAAAAAGAGTGGCTTCATATCAGGAACCCGGGGAAGTGTCGGTCAGGTGGGTCGAAAAGAATGTCGAGATCGCGTCCTGATACCTCTTGCCGCCGACGGTCCAGACGTCATTATGATCCGCCCCGTCGATGATGAGGATCTGCTTCGGCTCATTCGCTGCGGCGTAGAGCTTCTGCGAGTGCTCAAGCCGGATAAAGGAATCGTCCGTGCCGTGGATAAAGAGGATCGGCGTGTGCAGCCGCGCGACGTCGTCGAGCGGAGAGACCTCGCGACCCTTGAACCGCCCGACCTTCTGAGAGCGGGCCATCGCGGCGTTCCGCAGGAAGTGCCACGGCAGCTTGATGATCCGACGCTGGTATTCGACGATCACGTCGCGAAGGCTTGTGAAGCTGGCCTCGGCCACCACTGCCCGGATGCGGGGGTCAAGTACGGCAGCTTGGATCGCGATCGCCGCCCCCATCGATGTCCCGAAAACCCCGATGGGTCCGATGTCGGCGTCGCGCCGGCTCAGGAGATGATCGATGACGAACTTGAGGTCTTGTTTTTCGTAGTAGCCATAGGTGCAATACCGGCCGCCGCTTTCGCCGTGCTGACGCGAGTCGTACAGAAAGACGTTGTACCCGAGCGAGTACAAGAATCGTGCGATCGGTACTCCGCCGATCTTGCAATCGCCCACTCCGTGGAGATAGATGATCGTTCCTACCGCCCCCGAAGCACGCTTCACGAACCAGCCGTGCAGCGACACGCCGTCCGGCGTTACGAGCGTCAGCGTCTCTTGGGGGAGACCGGCATCCTTTGGCTCCAAAAGAGACGTGAATCGTGCATACCATTCCGGCCGCTTCCGGGTGGGTTGGAGAATGATCAAGGGACCGAGGATCAGGACGATCACCCCCGCGTGAAGCAAGAAAAGCAGGAACGCCAGAATGGCAAAGAGAAGAATGGACACAGGGGGTCGGGTAGGTCGGAATGACGAAAATCGCTTGTTTTCAATATATTCAGCGGTTGCGGGTAATGCAAACGGCGGCACCGAACCCCAACCATTCTGCAGTCCGGGGAGTCACATCTAATGGATCCCATCGAACATTCCATGACACCGGCGGACAGCGACCTCATACTCAAGGCCCGGGGCGGCGACCTTGCCGCCTTCGAGCAACTGGTGCGTCGCTACGACCGTCGGGTCCTCACGATCGCCGCCTCGTATGTGCAGTCATCGGACGACGCCAAGGACATCTACCAGGAGGTCTTTCTCCGGGTCTACCGGGCCCTTCCAAAGTTCGAGCTGCGCAGCGAATTCTCCACGTGGTTGTATCGGATCGCGACGAACGTCTGCCTGTCGCATCGCTCTCGCTCCCGGCGGCACCGGCACGCGTCGCTTGATGACGACGGCGGCGAGGATGCCGGGAACCCGCACCCGGCCGTCGCCGAGCCGGCGACCGCTCCCGACGTCGGTCGGCGGGAGATCGCGAGACGCGTGGAAGGAGCACTGACGGCCCTCTCGCCGAAGCAACGCCTGGTGTTTACGATGCGGCACTACGAGGGTTACAAGTTGCGAGAGATCGCCGAACTGCTGAACGTCGCCGAAGGATCCGTCAAAAAATACCTGTTCGAAGCGACCGCCCGCATGCGGGCCCAGCTGGGAGATCTGTTGGACGAGGTGGCATCATGACCCATGACGATGTGAAGCAGTGGCTGACCCTTCCGGTCGAGGAACTTGACGAGGCGATGCGCGGGCACCTTGAGGACCACCTGGCCTCATGCGTCGAGTGCCGTCAGGAAGCCGCCCTGCTTCAGCGCCTCCACGACGAAGTGAGACTTGCCGCCCCCGTTGTGACGGACGAAGATCTGATGGTGGCGCGGCACATGCTCTTCCGGACGTTGCGACAGCGGTCCGGGTCCGCCAGGCGGTTCGAACGTCTCATGACGTGGCTCGGTCTCTCGCCATCGGGCGCTTGGAAGCCGGCGTTAGCAGCAACGCTCATCGCCGTTGCGGCCTTCGGCGCCGGCACTTTGGCGTTCCGTGCCGGGTCGGGCTTGCCGACCGGCTTTCACGTCGCGGCATACGACTTCTCGGGCGATGATCGTCCGTTGGGCGCCATCCAGGTCCTGAACCTTCGCATCCTGAACCGCGATGAATCGTCCGGAGACATCGAGTTTGAGTTTGAAGCGGTCCAGCCGTTGCACGTCAAAGGCAACATGCGCGATCCGGGCATCCAGGCGATCCTGGCGCGCGCGTTGGTCTCCTCGCAAAACCCGGGCGTGCGCCTTCGCGCGGCCAATGTGATCGGCGGCCAGGTGGCGGACCGGCAGCTGGACCGGCGGTCGATGGAGCTCGTAAAAGAATCGCTGATCTCCGCGCTGCTGTACGACCAGAACCGCGGCGTTCGGATGGAAGCGTTGAAAGCGCTCCAGCCCTTCCTGCCCGATTCGGCCGCGACGGCGGCGATCGTGCAGATCTTGAAGCGCGAGGAGAATGTGGCGATGCGCATCGCCGCCATCAACAGCCTTGATCTCAACACGTTCGGCCAGGCGCCGGCGCGGGAACAGGTGGAAAGCGCGCTTCGCGACCGGTCCATGTCGGACGCCAACAATTACATTCGCATCAGGGCCGCAGCGGCCCTTCAGGAGGAATGACCATGAAACAGCTGCTCATGTTACTCACGTTCGGCATCGTTGCAGTGATGCCGGCGACGGCGCAGATGGCGGGCGAGGAAGAAATCGGCGTCCGATCGAGATCCTTCAAAGTGAGCAAGGGGGGCCGGCTCGACCTTTCGACCTCCTACGGCGACATTCGGATCAAGCCATGGTCGAAGGATGAGGTGTATGTGAGCGTCTCCGGGCTGGAAGAGGAGGACCTCGATCGGCTCAAAATGACGCAGACGGGGAACGACGTGATGGTCTCGTTCCGTCCTCGAGGCCGCAGCTGGTCCGGGGGCGACGCGCGGTTCGACGTGAACGTCCCGTCGTCATACAATGTCCAGCTCAAGACCTCCGGCGGCGACGTGAATGTTGACGGTCCGCTCACGGGGACGGTGGAAGGCTCGACAGCCGGAGGCGATATTACCTTGGGCGCCATCAACGGCGACGTGGATATGTCCACCTCGGGCGGAGACATCAAGGCATCCGAATTCAGCGGTAGCGGCAAGTTGCGAACGGCCGGAGGGGACATTCGCCTGGGTAAGGTCGGCGGCAAACTCGACGTGTCGACCTCGGGCGGCGACATCACGGTCGAAAGCGTGGCCAAGACGCTCGAAGCCCGCACGGCAGGCGGCGATATCGAGGTGGGAGACGTCGGCGGCGAAGCGAAGCTCAGTACGTCCGGCGGTGATATCCGCGTCGGCAAGGTGAGCGGCGAAGCCAGTATGAGCACGGCAGGAGGCAATCTTGAGTTGAAAGGTGCGACGGGGCGTGTCAGCGCCAAGACCTCGGGCGGCGATATCCGGCTTCAGGGCGTCACCGGATCGGTCGATGCGCGAACGGCGGGTGGCGAGGTGGAGGCCGAGATCGCTCCGTCGGGAAAGGGCTCAAGCCGGCTGACGTCATCGGGTGGAAGGATCGTGCTCCACCTCCCAGAGAACGCGAAGGCGAGCGTCGAGGCCACGATCCGCGTGCACGGCTCGTGGGGACGCCGCGCAGACCGGTACCAGGTCCGCTCCGATTTCAAGGCGGATTCGTATGAGAAGGATGAGGACGACGAAGAGATCCGGGCGACCTACTCCATCAACGGCGGCGGCGAGCGCATCGACCTCGAGACGGTCAACGCCGACATCGAGATCCGCAAGGGAAGGGCGCGCTGATCACCGGGACCGTGGAGAAACAGCGAAGGGCGGGAGCCATCCCGCCCTTGTTGTTGTACGAAAGAGAGCCACGATGCCTCGAAGCACGAAGTACCACATGCGAAATACGAAACAAGTCCGAAAGGCAAGGGGCAAATGGCGAATGCCAATGCAACGGCTGCGTCTTCGAGGTCTCAGACTCGAGAGCTAAAACCTGGAGGCGCGAGATCGATCCGGCTCTTGCTCTTGCACGCGGGTAGGCTTGCTGCTGGCTTTGAAGAACTTCTCGATCTCTTCACGGATCCGTGATTCGAGCCGATCCCGATGATGCTCCCGCGAGAAGCGCAACGCCTGTTCCCGCAAGCGAACGGGATCCCAGGTGATCGTTGAGGCCCGAACGATCGCCTCTTCGAGCGCTTCCGCCGTCCTGTCCTTGAAGAACACCCCCGTTTCGCCGTCGACGACCGTCTCCAGCGCCCCTCCCATGCCGAGCGCGACCACCGGAGTTCCGCTGGCCATGGCTTCGAGCGGAACGATCCCGAAATCCTCTTCGCCGGGAAAGATGAGCGCCCTCGCACGGCGATACAGCACGGCCAACTCGTCGTCGCTCCTCCAACCCAAGAACTCGATATTCGGCCGTGCAATGGACCGAAGTCGCTCCAGTTCGGGCCCCTTTCCGACGACGGTCAACGGGCGGCCCGATCGATTGAAGGCCTCGACCGCAAGGTCGACGCGCTTGTACGGCACGAGCGCCGAGACGACCAGGTAGAAGGTACGCTCCTCGGCACCGGGCATGAATCGTCTGACGTCGACGGGCGGATAGACGATGTCCGACTCCCGTCCAAAGATGCGCCGAATGCGCTCCTGGATGTTCCGGCAATCCGAAATGAAGCAATGGACCCGGTCGGCCGTTCGCCGGTCCCATGCCCGAAGCCGCGGAGCGATGACCGACATTGCCGCCCGAGTGATCAGGCCTGCCCGGTCCTTCCCGAAATAGTCCTCATACTGGTCCCACACGTATCGCATCGGCGTGAAACAGTAGCAGATGTGAAGTGCCCCGGGGCGTACGATGGCCCCCTTGGCGACGCAATGGCTTGTCGAGACGACGAGGTCGTACGACGAGAGGTCGAGCGATTCAATGGCCCGGGGAAAGATGGGGAGGTAGCGTCGATAATGCTCTTGAGCCCCGGGCAATCGCTGAATAAAACTCGTGCGGATCGGCCGGTCTTCAATGACGCGCGATACCGAGCCCGGGATGTGCAGAAGCGTGAAGAGGGGGGCTTTCGGAAAGATCTCGCACAGAACCTCGAGCACCTTTTCGCCGCCCCGCATGCCGGTCAGCCAGTCGTGGACGAGGGCGACGCGGAGTCTGGAGATGTCGGTTGGAGCATCCATGGGCCCCAACATACGAAGAAAGGCCCTCGGGCTCAATGCAGCCGGTCAGGCTGCCGAGACGGTGACGCGGACGCCGAAGGTCTCTTCGAAGAGCTGCTTCTTTCTCTCGGCGCCCCACAGCTCGAGCTCGAGCGACCGGCCTGACCGCGGAATGGCGCGGATGCGTATCCGGTCGCCCGTCCGTTGCACCCTGACCGATCGGACGGACGAGGCATGATTGCGGTCGAGCCCGTCGGCAATGCGGAGGATGGCGGAAAGCCGCGTTACGACCGACTGCTCGTCAGGCGCCAGGAGACGGAAGCCTTCGTGCTTCTCCTTCGGATGGCTCTTCCGATGGTATCGCGCGACGTTGGCCACGATCTCCTTTTCGTTCTCCGAGAACCCGAGCAGCTCGGCATTGCGGATGAGGTAGTATGAATGACGATGGTGTTGCGTGTGAGAGACGTAGAGACCGGCCTCGTGCAGGGTCGCGGCTGCCTCGAGGTAGACGCGTTCTTGTTCGCCGAGCCGGTGCCAGCGGGCCGTCTGGTCGAAGATCGCGAGCGCCAGCTTTCTGACCTGACGCGCGTGGCCGGGTTCGACGCGGAACAGCCCGGCGACATGCTCGACCGAGGATTGGCGGATGTCCGACAGATGCCGCGACCGCACCGACGTGTGCCATTTCTCGGCGGTATCGAGGATGATCCCTTCCCGGAGGGCGTACTCCGACACCGTCATCTGCTTGAGCCCGAGCGAAACGAACACCTGCTCCAGAATGATCGCGCCGGCCGGTAGGATGTCGGCCCTCGACGGGTCGAGGCCGGCAAGGCGCAGACGATCGGTCGTCTCCGTCGCAGCCAGGATCTCATCCGCGACCTCGGAGAGTTGTCGTCGGGTGAAGGTCAGTCCGTTGAGCGGCGCGTCGTCGTCGCCCCCCTGACGCAGATGGATCATGCCGGCCAGATTAGCGATCGTGCCGGAGCTTCCGACGACCGACTCGAGTGTGAACCGTTCGATGCTCCGCGCCACCGGCGCGAGCATTCCCCGGACGTACTCGCGGCATTCACGGACCGAGCGCTTGTCGAGACGGCCGGAGCGGAAGAAGCGCTGTGTCAGTCGCACCGCCCCCAGCTTCAGGCTGTTGGAGTACATGATCGCGCGACGTCGTCCGACGAGGAACTCGGTGCTGCCCCCGCCGATGTCGACGAGGAGCATCCGGCGGTCGTAGAGGGGAAGGGATTGGAGAACGCCAAGGTGGATGAGCCTCGCCTCCTCGGCGCCGGAGGCGATCTCCACGCGGATGCCCGTCTCAGTCCGCACGCGCCGGACGAAGGCATCCTGGTTCAATGCCTCGCGCACCGCCGAGGTCGCAATGGCGCGAATGGGGGCTCCCATCGCGTCGGCGATCTTCTGAAATCGTTGCAACGCGTGGATCCCCCGGTTCATGGCCGCTTCCGACAGGTACTTCATGTCGGTCGAGCCCGACCCGAGACGGATAATCTCCTTTTCGCGGTCGAGGATCCTGAATCGGCCGGTGCGGGGATCGATGTCCGCGACGATCAGGTGGAACGAGTTCGTCCCGATGTCAATCGCGGCGAGTCTTTTCGTCCGCGTCGTGGTCTTGGAGGACGCCAAGGATGCCCTGTTTCAGTTCTTTGTTGACCTCGTCGAAGCTGTGCGAGGCGTCTATGACGCGAAATCGGAACTCGTTCGTCATCTTGTCGAACTCTTTCAGGATCGATTTCTGGTACTCCACGAAGCTGTCGTAGAAGTCGTCCCCGAGCCGAAGGTCCATGCCCGATTCCCAGTAATCCAGGCCCTCGCCCTGTTCTTCCTCCCAATACCGTCGCTGAAGCGTCGTGCTGTTGATGACACGCGGGATGAGGTTCTCGATCCCGATGCGCATATAGAAGACGGCGTCGGGCTCGAGCGCGAATCCGAACACCTTCCGGATCCACTGTCGATCGGCGCCGCGCACCACCGATCGGGCGAAGGCCGTAAAGATGTAACGGTCGGCGAGGACGACAAACCCGGCCCGAAGTGCCGGGATGATCTCGTGCTCCAGCCGGTCCGCAAAATCGGCGGCATACAGCAGACTGAACGTATTCGTGTTGAGCGTGTGCCCCGATTTCGCCTCCTCGATCGCCTTGCCCATCAGCGGCGAGCGCGTCCATCCGGTCGTGACGACGCCGTAGCCCTTGACCTCGAGCCAGCGCTTCAGGTCTTCGATCTGCGTGGAGCGCCCGACGCCGTCCGTCCCTTCGATCACGATCAGCTTGCCCGTGAACTCGGCGACGTCGACGTACGGAAGGCCCGAGCCATAGAAAAGTGCATGCTTACGCGACATAGACGTTCTCCTTCTTCTGGAGGAACGGCGTCGGCTTGTAGTCCTTGAGCATCTCCTTCACGATCTCCCTCAAGGCCGTCTGCTGCTTCTGGATGGATTGCGTGGCCTCGATGACCGTCAGGCCGTATTCTTCGGCGATACCGTCATACGCTTCGAGGATCTTCGACTGGAACAGGCGGTACGATTCCTTGGGGTCCTCGCTCAACCCCAGGTCCATGCCCGCCTCGTGGAATTTGAGCGCGATCCGTCCGTTCAGGATCCGCTTCAACGACACTTCGATCGGCACTTTGAAGTACAGTCCCAGGTTCGGCCTGACGGCGAAGCTGTAGAGGTTGCGTACCCACGCCGGGTGCACGCCGCGCACCACGTCGCGCGCGAAGGCCGTGAAGACGTACCGGTCGGCGCAGACGATCATGCCCGCCTTGAGCGGCGGGACGATCAAATGGGCCAGCCGGTCGGCAAAATCGGTCGCGTGCAACAGACTGAACGTGGTCGGGGTCAGCAGGTTCTTTTTCTTTCCCCGCTTGATCGTCTCGTTGACGAGGGCAGAGGAATTCCACTCGGTGAAGAAGACCCGGTACTTCTGGCTCAGCAGCCACTTCTGCAGCAGCTGCAGCTGAGTGGACTTCCCGGAGCCGTCGATCCCCTCGACGATGATGAGCCGGCCCGGATACGGATGCGGATGGTCGAACGGTTGCGGCATGCAAATGCCTCGTAAGTGGTCGTGGTGAACGGTTTCAGGCCAGGTTGCGGAGATGTTTGGGCGTCAGCAATGCGACCAACACGCCCGCCGTCCGCGGGGGCAGGGAAGGCGTCTCGATGATGCATAACCCTCCCTTCTTGAGATCGAGCATCAGCCCCGGGCTGAAGAGCAACGATGCAGCGATCGATGAAAGATGCGGCTCATGCCCGACCAGCATGACATGCGTGGGCGATGGATACCGTCGGATCTCCTGCCACAATCCCGATTCGGGGGCTGAGGGAAGCAGATGCTTCGATTCGACGACGAGATCGGACCGCTTGAGCGCGGAGGCGACGATCGCCGCCGTGTCGCGCGCCCGCTGGAGTGGACTTGTCAGGATCAGGTCGGGCATTGGAACGGTCCGGACGAGACCCTTCGCCCCTTTGCGCATCTTTGCACGACCTTCGTCCGTGAGCGGCCGGTCGTCGTTCGGATACGACCCGGCGCCGCGGTCGACGGCAATGGCATGACGCAGCAGAGAGAGCAGCATGGCAGGTCGGTTGCGGTTCAGGGCTATTCGAAGGCGGGGTACCGCAGGTGGCGGCGCAGTCGGTCTTCGAACAGCTCGGCTTTCCATCTCAATAAGATACCGCAGGCTTCGTGGAACAAGGTCTTCCGCAAGGCTCGTTCGGAGCGGAGGTAGTTCTGCAACGTGTCGATCGGGATCCGCTGCGAACGGCTTTGCACCAGGCGGTTGTACTGACGCACGACGGTCATATGACGACGAATGCGGGGAAGATGAACGTCGCAGTCATGGATCCGACCGAGGATCGTCACGAGCCGTTTGACCTCTTCAAGGTCGCCGTCGAGGGACCCGCCGAACATCGGTGCGCTGAACTCGAGCAGATAGCGCAAGGGCTTGCCGTCCAGTCGCATCGCATGCAGCGCCGTCACGCGCGACGGATGGCCCACGACGGCCGGCGCGTGTGCAAGGAACCGTGCTGCGACCTCCGGCAGAAGAGCCTGCACGTGCGACCGAAAATCCCGGCTCCCTTTCGCGCGGCGGCTCTTCTTCATGACAGCTCCTTCAAGAAGTGCCGCATCGAGGTCCTCCAATCCGAGGTCCTTAACGACCGGACCAGGGCGGCGTGCCGGGCGTTCCGCTCCTCCTCGACAGTGGCGGCGAGCATGGCCAGTCCCCGCCGATCCCCGCTCTCACGCTCCATCGCCTCACGGATGGAGAGCAAGAAGACGTCCAGCTCCCTCGTCTCACCCATGATACTGATCAGGCGCTTCAAAGCGGCGGCATGACGGCGACTCCGCTTCGGCAGAGCCTCTTTGAACAGCCGAAGCGCCGCCTGAACCCTCCGGGCGTTGACCCGCAGATCATGCAATTCCTCCGGGTCGGTCCCCTCCACGGCGCCATCCCAGTGTCGGTCCATGGCCGCGCATCGCTCCCGAAGGATCTGGAGAACAACCTCCCGAAGGTCGGGGTCGGTGGAAGGGCGACGTTGCATGGTCGAAGGGTCACATCACCGCTTGGCGGCCACTTCGTGGCCATCGGCGGCCTTTGAAACAGCCCCTGTTCTTCCGAACCTGTTGCCTGGAACGATACACCAACACAGGCCCGTAAAACGCTTAACAAAGCCAAGTTAGCACGCGGTCTCAACGAGTGCAACGCGGCTTTATGTTACCAAATCATGAACAAAAAAAAGGGGTCGGACACAGTACCTTAACACGGAGGTAACAAAGAAGTTACGCCCTCTGGGTAGATTTGTGGCGTTCGTGAACCGGGAGACCGGCCGGACACTGCGATCCTCGAACCCATCATTTGCGGAGGTTGTCCATGCGGCTCACACCGCTCCTTCTGTTTTCACTCACCTTAACAGCAGTGGCCTTCGGCCAATCGCCCGCTTCAGACGGACGCATCGGCGGAACGATCTTCGCCCGCGGGACCGGTGAAGCGCTCATCGGCGCCACGGTCATCGTGGAGGGCACCACACTCGGCGCAGCGACGGACATCGAAGGACAGTACCTCGTCCGGAACGTTCCCGCCGGCTCGTACACTGTCCGCGTCAGCTTCATCGGGCACACCACCCGGAAGGTCACCGACGTCGTCGTGCGCGCAGGCGAGTTGACCAAGCTCGACCTGGTGCTCGAAGAAGAGTCCGTGCAGGCCGAAGAGGTCGTGGTGACGGCGCGGGCCATCAAGTCGTCGGAGGCGTCGATCCTCTCCATGCGGAAGCAATCGGCCTCCATCGGCGACGGCATCAGCGCCGAGATGATCAAACGGGCGCCCGATGCGACCTCGGCCGATGCGCTCAAGCGCGTCGTCGGCGTGTCGATCATGGACAACAAGTACGTGCTCGTGCGCGGCGTCTCGGACCGCTACAACCAGACCACGCTCAACGGCGCGACGATGAACAGCACCGACACCGAGTCGGACAAGCGCAGCTTCTCGTTCGACATGATCCCGTCGAACCTGCTCGACAACACGATCGTCGTGAAATCGGCAACGCCCGACAAGCCGGGCGACTTCACCGGCGGGCTCGTGGAGCTCAAGACGATGGATTTTCCCGATGAGCGGGTGCTGAAGGTCTCCGTCGGGTCCTCCATGAACACCATGACGACGGGCAAGATGATCTCGGCGACCACCAGTAGCTCGACCGATTGGCTCGGGTTCGACGACGGGATGAGGGAGGCCCCCGCAAAGGGGCTGGATGGCTATTCGATGTGGGCCGGATTGCCCAATTCGTGGAAGAACCGTTCGATGCGGGCCCCCGTCAATCGCAGTCTGTCGCTGGCCTACGGCGACCACTTCCTGTACGACGAGTTCGACCTGGGGTTGGTCGCAGCCCTTTCCTACAAGAGCGGCTCAACGCGCACGGAAACGATCCAGGACTTCGTGATCGGAACCGGTCCGCTCCGCATGTCGGGCACCAACGACGAGTTTGACGTCCTCTGGGGAGGCATCGCAGAGTTGCACGCCAAGTTCGGCGGAGGCCTCCACAAGTTGTCGACGCGTCATGCATACAACCGAAGCGCCAACGAAAAGGTCCAGGAGCGGTCGGGGGTTGACTTTCAGGACCGCGAGGTACGCAGCGTCAGCACGCAGTGGGTGGAACGCTCGCTCTACAACGGTCAGGTGTCGGGCGAGCACGCGGTGGATCTGATCACCCAATCGTTGGTGGATTGGAAATGGTACTACGGGGCGACCCGGGCCGCCGAACCGGACCGTCGTCGCTTGAAGTACCAGCGCGGCGTCGGCGACACGGGTCCGTTCGCCATTGTGGGCACGGAGAACAATGAGCGGGCGTGGACCGAGCTGAATGAGCAGACGCGCGGAGGCGCTCTGAATATCAGCGTACCCGTCGGCGACGTTAAGCTGAAAGTCGGAGGCTCGCTGGAGTCGTCGAACCGTTCCTACGGGGTGTTGTATACCTCGGCCGAGTACCTCGGCACCGATTACAGCCGTACGACCCTTCCGGCCGACAGCATCTTCCTTCCGGAGAATTTCGGCCCCGGTCAATGGGTGGTGCGGGCACTTTCCAGCCGTTCGGATGAATATGATGCCGACCGGCGGGTGGCGGCCGTTTACGCCATGGGGGACATACCGTTCACATTGCTGGGTCAACGGTTCCGGCTCGTCGGCGGAGCCCGCTATGAGAATGCCCGCCTTCGCGCCTTCACCTATCAACCGGCCTATATCAACGGCTCTTCGACCTTCGTGCCCGATACGGCGCTGCTCGAGAATGCCGACATCCTTCCTTCGGTCAATCTGACCTACGCCATCAACGAGGTCATGAACCTCCGGTTGGCCTACAGCAATTCCGTCAATCGGCCGGAGCTTCGCGAGATCGCGAATGTGTCGTACTACGACTTCGTGAATTACGAGGAAGTGCGCGGCAATCCGAAACTGCGACGGGCGTGGGTCGACAACTACGACACCCGATTTGAATTCTACCCGAATGTCGGCGAGATCCTCGCCGTCAGCGTGTTCTACAAGAAGATCTACGACGCCATTGAACAGCAGGTGGTATGGTCGTCGAACCCCGGCAAGGTCTTCATCAATACACCCCAGGCCGAAAACTATGGTCTGGAGCTGGAGTTCCGCAAGACGTTGTCCTTCGTCAGCGACTGGATGGACCGTTTCTCCGTCACAGGCAACTATTCGCGCATCATCTCCAAGGTCCAGTTTAGCGAGGTGCGCACCGTCGGTCTGACCCCCGACTTTGTTCCGATCCGGGAGACCTTCACGGACATCCGGTCGATGCAAGGGCAGGCCTCCTACACGATGAATGGGGGGCTCCACTTCACCGAGCCCGATTGGGGCACTTCTGTCAGCATCATGTATAACCGATTCGGCATCCGCGTCGACGCCGTTGCCGACATTCGGGACGAGGATATTTTTGAGCTGCCTCGGGGGACGGTCGACATCTCCTTGACGCAGATGCTGACACCCTCGCTGGAGGTGAAGTTCACAGGACGGGATATCGGCGCGGCGGTCCGCAAGTACGCGTTCCGCACCGGTCAGGTGTACAAAAATGTGATCGTGGGTGGGGTGTACGGCCTGCAGCTCTCGTACGCCTTCTGAGGCGGCGACGAACCCTCGATGATGACCGGCGACGTGCTCGGCACATTCGATCACACTGTACAACCTTCACACTCTCTTAATGTCTGGGTTACAGACGCTGGTACATTGAGCCATCACGTGTGAAACGGCTCGGCCGCATCCGCGCTTTGTGCGGTGCGGGTCCGGTGCCATCATCCATCACTCAACATCAAGGGTTCGTTCATGCGCAAGCCTCTACTCCAGAGTTTTCTGTTGATCATCGTGGCGGTCTCGGCGGTGTTCGCACAGAAGCCCGAGGTCGTGATCGGTCCGGGCCTGAACAGCGGCCGGACGGCGTATACGCAGGCGTTCAACCGGACGCTGGACAAGGACACGGTGTATATCCTGACGGGTATCTACATCGTGGACTCGACGTACACGTTGACGATCGAGCCGGGGACGCTGATCAAGGGGGATACGGTGGCGACGTTGCTGATCTCGCGCGGCGCGAAGATCATGGCCGACGGGACGAAGGATGCTCCGATCGTGTTCACGTCGTTGAAGCCGGCGGGCCAGCGGGCGCCGGGCGACTGGGGCGGCATCGTGTTGCTGGGTTCGGCTCCGACGAACCGGACGACCGAGCCGGTGGTCGAAGGCGGGACGAATGCACTGGGTGGCGTGGCGGGCCAGCAGGCGGCCTACGGCGGAACGAACCCGACGGACAACAGCGGTGTGATGCGGTATGTACGGATCGAGTATCCGGGCTACCGGTTCCAGCCGAACAACGAGATCAACGGTCTGACGTTGGGGGGCGTGGGGAGCGCTACGACGATCGAGTACATCCAGGTGAGCTACTCGCTGGATGACGGGTTCGAGTGGTTCGGCGGGACGGTGAACGGGAAGTATCTGGTGTCGTTCGGCGCGCAGGATGACGACTTTGACACGGACTTCGGCTACCGGGGCAATCTGCAGTTCCTGGTGTCGGTGAAGGACCCGAACGTGTGGGACTCGGATGCCTCCAACGGGTTCGAGTCGGACAACGATGCTTCCGGGACGGCGGCGGTGCCCTTTACGTCGGCGGCGTGGTCGAACGTGACGGTGGTCGGTCCGCTGCGGTATGACGGTGCGACGCCGGTGGCGACGAACAACCACCAGGACGGCCTGCGGCTGCGCCGGAACACGCAGCTGAAGATCTACAACTCGGTGGTGATGGGCTTTGTCAACGGCGTGAACGTAGACGGTTCGGCGACGGTGACGAATGCGACGGCGGGGAACCTGATCGTGAAAAACACGAGCGTGCAGTCGGCGACGACGCCGCTCAAGAGCACGGACCTGCCGACGATCACGACATGGTTCACGGCGGCGGGCTCGGGCAACACGGGCGCGACGACGCGCAACCCGAGCGCTCTGGGGTTCGTGGATACCTACGACCTCTACAACCTCGACCTGCGCCCGGCGGCGGGCTCGGAACTGGCCACGGCCGGCACGAACTTCACGGATCCGGCGGTGGCGGCTGCGTTCTTCACCCCCGTCTCCTACCGCGGCGCCTACGACCCCTCCAAGGCCCGCTCCGAACAGTGGGACTTCAAGTGGACGAATTACAACCCGCAGGCGACGGGCTACAACAAGCCCGAGGTCGTGATCGGTCCGGGCCTGAACAGCGGTCGGACGGCGTATACGCAGGCGTTCAACCGGACGCTGGACAAGGACACGGTGTATATCCTGACGGGTATCTACATCGTGGACTCGACGTACACGTTGACGATCGAGCCGGGGACGCTGATCAAGGGGGATACGGTGGCGACGTTGCTGATCTCGCGCGGCGCGAAGATCATGGCCGACGGGACGAAGGATGCTCCGATCGTGTTCACGTCGTTGAAGCCGGCGGGCCAGCGGGCGCCGGGCGACTGGGGCGGCATCGTGTTGCTGGGTTCGGCTCCGACGAACCGGACGACCGAGCCGGTGGTCGAAGGCGGGACGAATGCACTGGGTGGCGTGGCGGGCCAGCAGGCGGCCTACGGCGGAACGAACCCGACGGACAACAGCGGTGTGATGCGGTATGTACGGATCGAGTATCCGGGCTACCGGTTCCAGCCGAACAACGAGATCAACGGTCTGACGTTGGGGGGCGTGGGGAGCGCTACGACGATCGAGTACATCCAGGTGAGCTACTCGCTGGATGACGGGTTCGAGTGGTTCGGCGGGACGGTGAACGGGAAGTATCTGGTGTCGTTCGGCGCGCAGGATGACGACTTTGACACGGACTTCGGCTACCGGGGCAATCTGCAGTTCCTGGTGTCGGTGAAGGACCCGAACGTGTGGGACTCGGATGCCTCCAACGGGTTCGAGTCGGACAACGATGCTTCCGGGACGGCGGCGGTGCCCTTTACGTCGGCGGCGTGGTCGAACGTGACGGTGGTCGGTCCGCTGCGGTATGACGGTGCGACGCCGGTGGCGACGAACAACCACCAGGACGGCCTGCGGCTGCGCCGGAACACGCAGCTGAAGATCTACAACTCGGTGGTGATGGGCTTTGTCAACGGCGTGAACGTAGACGGTTCGGCGACGGTGACGAATGCGACGGCGGGGAACCTGATCGTGAAAAACACGAGCGTGCAGTCGGCGACGACGCCGCTCAAGAGCACGGACCTGCCGACGATCACGACATGGTTCACGGCGGCGGGCTCGGGCAACACGGGCGCGACGACGCGCAACCCGAGCGCTCTGGGGTTCGTGGATACCTACGACCTCTACAACCTCGACCTGCGCCCGGCGGCGGGCTCGGAACTGGCCACGGCCGGCACGAACTTCACGGATCCGGCGGTGGCGGCTGCGTTCTTCACCCCCGTCTCCTACCGCGGCGCCTACGACCCCTCCAAGGCCCGCTCCGAACAGTGGGATGCTGGTTGGACCGACTACAATCCGAATCTGCGGGTCGGTTCGACGCCGACGTCGGTGGAAGGGATCGAGACCGGGGTGCCTCAGACGCTTGCCCTCGAGCAGAACTTCCCGAACCCGTTCAATCCGAGCACGGTGATCCGTTTCTCATTGCCCAGCGCCGACCATGCGAGCCTGAAAGTGTATGACATGCTGGGCCGCGAGGTCAGCACGTTGGTGAATGGGTTCCTGAATGCCGGCACGCACACCGCCGCGTTCGAAGCCCGCGGGCTTTCGTCGGGGATCTATTTCTACGTCCTGCAGGCCGGCTCGTTCCGGGAAGTCAAGCGCATGACGCTGATGAAGTGACGTACGAAGATTTCCGGAATCGTTCACAATTGGATAATCCGCAATCTTCAATCCGCATTCCGAAATCTATCATCTGACATCCGCTTTTCCCCTCCGCAGCATCGGGGATCGCAGGGGCGCAGGTTTCCGTTCACGCGGGCCTGCGCCTTTTTTATTTGACCGCCTCGCCATCGGTGGCGGGTATCGATCGATGCTGGACAAGCACTTTCAAGACTTACCTCATATCTAGCATGAGCCAAGTCCCGCACGTCGTTGATAAGGAATCGGTAACGCGAGGGTAACAGCGTGGTAACCGCTCTTTTGTAGATTTGCCGACGTTCAACACAGGTGCGAATCATGCGGATCGCTTACTTCAACGCCAATCTTCGCGTCGGGCAAGACGGCGTGACGCGGTGCATCTACAAGATGATCGACGGTGCGCTTGAGCGTGGCCACGATGCCATCGCCATCACCTCCACGCTCCCCGAAGGAACGCCGCCGATCCCGATGCATCGCGTGCCATCGGTGGTCCTGCCTCTCCAAAAGAACTACCGCATCGCCCTGCCGGGCTACACGACGTTCGCCCGCACGCTTGAGGCCTTCCGGCCGGATATTCTCCACATCAACAGCCCGTGCACGCTGGGATTTGCAGCCGCCAAGTATGGCCACCATTTCGGCGTTCCCGTGGTCGCGACGTACCACACGCACTTTCCGACGTATCCACGCTACTACGGCCTCGATCGGTTCGAGGAACTCACCTGGCGCATCACCCGGTCTCTCTATAATAGCGTCGACCGGACCTTCGTCCCCACGCGGCCGATCCTCGAAGAACTTGTTGTCAATCGCATCGAACGGCTCGAGTATCTGCCCAACGGAGTTGACACGACGCTGTTCAACGCCGGAAGGCGTTCGACGGAGTGGAGGGCCCGTTTTGGCGGCGGTGTCAAACCGATCGTATTGTTCGTCAGTCGATTGGTGTGGGAGAAGGACCTCCGCGTGCTGGCGGAGGCCTACCGCCGCCTGCGGGAGCGGCGGAGCGACTTTGAAATGGTGATCGTGGGCGACGGTCATGCACGGGCGGAATTCGAGGCGATGATGCCGGGCGCGCACTTCCTCGGATACCAGTCGGGCATTGCCCTCGCAGAGAGCTTCGCTTCATCCGATATCTTCGTGTTCCCGTCGACGACCGAGACCTTCGGGCTTGTCACACTCGAGGCCATGGCCTCCGGGCTTGCTCCAGTCGCAGCGAAGGTCGGAGGGGCCGTCGGACTCATCGAGGAGGGGGTCTCGGGTCTGTTCTCGGAGCCGCACAGCGGCGAGAGCCTGGCTTCTCAAGTGCACGTATTGCTGGACCATCCCGAGTATCGTACGACCATCGCACGTCATGCCCATGTCCATGCCCAGCGCTTTGACTGGAATTTCGTCCTTGGCCAGCTCTTCGCTTCGTATGCCGACGTCGTGGGGTCGCATCGCGGCTCCCGGCATCGAGCCGCGTAGCGCAACGCCCGCCGTGTCGACGGGAGGGCCGACGGCGCCCGCAGCGACCGTGCGTCCGTTCAGGGTCGCGCATGTGTCGGACCCACATCTCAGCCGGCAATATTATCGCGAACACTTGAAGTCCCTGAAGATCCTCCTTCGCACCGTGCTGGAGGAGGGTGCGGATCACATCGTCATCAGCGGCGACATTGTCTCAACGGCCGACCCCGACGACCTGTATCTCGCGCGCGAAGTGTTCTCGAGGGCCGGCGTGCTCGACGCCCAACACCTCACGGTCGTGCCCGGCAACCACGATGTCTTCGGCGGTCCGCACCGTGCCGTGGACGTGCTCAGCTTTCCATCGCACATCCGCTCGGTCGATTATCATAGCCACCACGCGATGTTCCGAGATGCCTTTGCGGAGACCTTCGAAGGGGCCATCCGCTCGTCGTCCGGAGCGCCGTATCCTTTCGTCAAGCATGTCGGTCCTCTGGCGCTGGTCGGGTTGAACTCGATCCCGCCGTGGTCCCTCCGGAGGAACATCCTCGGAACGAACGGGGTCATCGACGATGGCCAGCTCGCCGGGCTGCTCGACCTTGCGGCCTCCGGGGCCCTTGAAGGTCGCATACCGGTCGTTGTCGTGCATCATCACTTCAATGACCTGACGGATGATGCCCCGACGAACGGACTGTGGAGAAGGATCGAGTCGCGCACCATGCGTCTGCGGAAGCGTCGAAAGCTCGTCCGCATGTTCAAGGAGGCCGGAGTGCAGGCCGTGCTGCACGGACATATCCACCGGAACGAGATCTACCAGCTGTCCGGCGTCAAGTTTGTCAACGGCGCGGGCTCCGTGTGCGACGATCCGGTCCGCCGTTTGAAGTACAATGCCGTGACCGTTTCGGAGGGGAGACTGACGGCATCGGTCCGGGCGCTCGACATTCCGTACCAGGAATCGACCGTGAATCGGGCCCTCGTCCGACGCCTTCGAACGTCCGCTCAGCCGGCCCTCGCGACGCAGACGCAGCCATGACGTCGACCACTCCGTCACGCGCGGGTTTGCCCCTCGTGGACCTTCGCGTCATCCCGTCCGAACTTCACGAGGCGATCGTGAGGGTCGAGGAGCGCCGACCTCGACATCAGGTTCGGCGTGCCGTATTCGACCTCGACCAGACCCTTCTGCTGGGAGACATTGGAGAAGCCGTCCACGCGCGGCTCCTGCTCGACCGGGAGCCGGTGCGGCTTTCGTGGCAGGAGTATCGCGCCCTCGTCATGAAGGACCCTCCCTCGGCCTACCTTGCAGCGTCTGATGCCCTGCGGGGCCTTCCGCTCGAAATCGTCGTCCAGGCAACGCTGAGGCTCATGACGACCTCGTCGCGCGAGATCCTCTTGGATCGCTCGTTGATCCCGGTGCCGCGACCTCATCCGGTCATGCGCGCCGTCGTGGCGCTGCTGCACAATATGGGCTACGCCGTGCATGTCATCACGGCGAGCCATCAGATCCCCGCTCGCATCGTGTGCAACGAGTTCTTCGGCATTCCGGAGGAGCGCGTGCACGGCGTTCGCTCCGCGTTGGAGGGTGAGCGCCTGACAGATCGCCTCCTGCCGCCCCATCCCGTCGGCGAGGGCAAGTGCGAGGTTTATCGCACCTTCGTCGGCACCGATGCGCCGCTCATCTCCGGCGGCGACAGCGTCCATGACCTGCCGATGCTGGGCCTGACGGATGACGAGGGGCTCGTGATCTGGGTGGGGGAGGACCGGCTTCGGTTCGAGTTGATGAAGGGACGGCTGGGAGGCCGGAGGACCTTTGCCTTCGTCCATCGCACGGCAAGCGGTTCGCGCCCGCGCGCGCAGGCCGTGGCCTGAAGCTCAGCGCTCGACGACCAGCGTGCGAACGTCAGGGGAGCAGGAGACGATCGTGCGATCGGTCTCGCTCAGCAGGCCTACCAGGTGATGAGGAGAGGTCGGTAGTACCCTGCGGGCTCTGAACGGAAGGTGGACCACGACCCGGGCGGGTGCATGTCCGTGGAAGAATTTCCCCCGGAAGGTCACCTCGATCCGGTCCTCGGGCTCCGACCGCATACTCAAGTCGAACGTACCGAACCGGGTCGGCGTTCGATGAAGCTTCAGTTCGTACCGCCCTCCTGCAAAGACAGGTCCCGCGCCCTCCAGCAACACGAGATCCTCACCCCGATCGTTGACCATGGCATCCCGCAGGAACAGAATGATCTCGGCGGCCGCCCACCCATGGTGACCATCGCCCATCGCCCCGCCGAACGTGCGGGGATGGATGGCTTCAGGTAGCGAATACGGGCTTCCAGACTGTTGCAGGATCGTCCGCGCGATCTCCCAAGCGCGAGACGTGTCGCCCATCCACAGCTCCGCGTGCGCAAGCTGCATCGTCAGATACGGATTGTATCCCGAGTGGATGAACGGATGGAGGAAACCCCGGTCGCGCACGTACGCGTCGTCGAGGGCACGAACGGTCGCACGGAACGCCACTGGAGCGACGTCGTCGACGAGCAGAGGGTAGATGCCCGCTACCGACCCGATCGCGCTTTCATCGAAAGCCCGCGTCGGGGTCGCTGGCACGAGGGGCTCGCCCAGACGCTGAGCGACGGAGTCGAGGGAGCGTCGCAGCGCATCGAACAGCTCCCCTTCGGCCGCCCGCCACTCCTCCGCTTCAGAGGCGTAGCCGGCGTCCACGGCCATGGCCGACAGGTCCCTCAGCCCCGCCAGCGCGAAGAGTGTGTCCCAGTAGTACTGGTCGACGGTCCCGAGATGCTCGGCCGACAGGCTCCGCGGCATCAACCCCGGGTGCGTGTTCGATGAGCCCCGGCAGCGTCGTGATTGTTCCACGATCCATTGTCCGGCGCGGCGCATCGATGGGAAGTGGGCACGAAGCCACAGCACGGAGCGCGTCAACTCGAAATGACGCCGCACGCTCCACAGAACAGCCCCATTCGAATCCCATTCGCCGTCCGGTCCGCGGAAGAAGCCCTCGGCGGTCTGACCGCGCCGGAAGCCGTTGACGACCGCGCGCACCCGGTCGTGATGCCCGAGCACGTCGAGGGCGCGGCACATGATCGCCGCATCGCGATACCACATGTGATGATACAGGAAAGGGCCGGGCGTGATGCGGTCCTTGTCGTGGAGTTGAAGCAGGGTGAGGCGATGGGCCTCGAGCATGGACTGCAACTCCTCGTCGGGGAGCGACCATTGCGCTCCCTGCGCTCTCTCTTCTGCCCAGACGGCGCGGTGACGCTCAAGCCGTTGTTCGTAGGACACGCGCCACGTCCGCCGGGCCGATGTGGATCGGAGGGCCCGATCGAGACCGAGGGCGACGCTGGCGTGGATCGACCGGGACGCGCCGGGCTCCAGGTCAAGGTCGAAGAGGGCGACGGCATGGCCGAGGCCCGAACTGCTCGTCTCGGTCGTAAGATGCACTCCGTTCGAGCGCGAGGCGGAACCGGGCCGGTGATCGCGCCGGAGAAGATCGGCAAGATCGTGCTGCTCGCCGGACGACACGAGCAAGGTATCGGGCGTCTCGGCCAGCACTACGCCGAGCGTCCCGTTCACCACGATGAAGCGCGGGCCGTCCAACGCGAGATGTTCAATGGGCGCCATCCCTTCGGCATTGAACGGCCTGACGGCGACGGCAACGGTGACGAGGCGGCGGATGTCGGGGGCGTTCTGGACGGTGATCTTCTGGAAGAGAATGTCGAGATGGTGATTCGTCGTGCCGACGAAATGCTCCTGGATTACGCAAACGTCGTCGGTCTCATGGATGGTCCGGAGCACGGGAGCGGATGTGTCCAACTCTTGTCGCGGTGGCGCAGCGGTCGAGGGGAAGTAAGCCCCGCGGTCGCTGAAGATCCACACGTCGACCGACCATTCGCGCGGGAGCGGGGTCGCGAGTCCATGACGATCGACGATCGCCTCGTGCGTACCATGCGGGCTTCCGAGCAGCGTCCAATTGCGATGCGTTGTATTGATAAAGAGGGGATTCTGCGAACGGGCGACATAGGCCGGGTCGTCCGGATCGAGCTGACGATGGACCCACGACGGAAAGATCCAATCGCGCTTCATCTGGAAGATCGCGAAGTTCAGAAGGCCGCGGACGATGACAGGAGCGCTCAACTGGAACAACTCGCGCGGGAAGCCGCGGCCGTCCACGTTGCTCAGCTCGCTGGCGATCGCGAATTGCCGCAGCGATCGTTCGGGCAGTCCGAGTTGACGAAGCGCGCCCTCGAGGATGTAGGAACTCAAGGCCATGTCCATCACAATATGGAGGAAGGTGTTGTGAAACGCCCGTGAAATATGAGGGGTGAGCGCTTAACAGTTTGACAACACAGCCATAATATCGACCTCACGCCCATTGTGTAGGTTGCGCTCACGCATACTTGGGACACCTCCAATGGACCTCGAGCCAATGACGGCGGACCGGCCGCGTCTCTTCGACCTCGACCACGAGGACCTCAGGCCGATCGACAAGACCGAATTCAGGGCGCTCTCGATCATGATCACCGCGGCCTTTGTGGCCTACGCGGCGCTCATGGGTTGGTTGGTCCCCTGATCTCTCCGAAGCATTTCCCTCTGTTGAGGCCGCCGGCAAAGACCCCCGGGATCAGCGGGCGATTGAGGCCGCTGTTTTGTATATTGTACGCCCGAGAGACAGAGCGGCGACCTGCGATCCCCGATCCTGTCTGCGCCCGTTAGATCGGGCATCTCCCCGACATCATTCATGAAGGACGACCGACGAACGCGGTCGTCGGAGGATTCATGTTGCGTCTCGCGCTGTGCGCCATGCTGGTCATCGGAGCGGGAGCGCCAATGGTTGGTCAGGAACACGATACTGCCGTTGAGGATCTGAGAGAAGAGATCGAGCGGCTCAAGTTCCAGCTGGAGAGTTTTCAGGAGATGTTTCTGGAAACGAACAGCACCATCGACATTCTGCGGCGATTGAAGCTCTCCGGATATGTACAGCCGCAGTTCCAAGCGGCCTCGTCCTCTGCGGGCGGGGCCTTCTCCGGCGGCTCCTTCGGTTCAGCGTCGACGTCGCGCTTCACCCTTCGGCGGGGCCGGTTCAAGGTCCAGTACACCAACGATCTGACCTTGTCGCAATTTGTCCTCCAGATCGACGTCACTCAGAACGGCGTCGGTATCAAGGACGCATATGCCTCGATCCGGGATCCGTGGACGAGGTTCGTAGGACTCACCGCCGGCGTCTTTGACCGCCCGTTCGGGTTTGAGGTCCCGTACTCTTCGAGCATGCGGGAGAATCCTGAGCGCTCGCGCATGGCGCAAACGTTGTTTCCGGGCGAGCGTGAACTGGGGCTCAAGCTTGAGGTCCTCCCCGCCGAGATGCTGATCGACGGAGAGTGGCTCAGCTATTTCAACCTGCGCGTCGGCGTGTTTAACGGTACCGGGCCGTCGGCGAATGAGAATGATACGCGGAAGGATGTCATCGGCCGGCTGGGAGTGGAACTGCCGTTCGTCGATTGGCATGCTGCGGTCGACGCCGGAGTGTCGGTCTACCACGGCTCGGCCCGTTCGAACTCGCGGCGAGTGTGGTCGATGGACCCCGCGATCAAGGATTTCCGGATCGATTCCAGCGCCGGGAACCTTGGCGTCTCGTATGACCGGACATACATCGGGGGAGATCTGCAGCTCTTCTACGACGTCGAAGGAGTGGGGGGCTTTTCCGTTCGAATGGAGGCGGTCGCCGGCCGCCAACCCTCGACCCCGACCGACGTCCGCGTCTATACGTCGACCACGGCGGACATGGTCAGGCGCGACGTACGCGGCTTCTACATTACTGCGATCCAGAACGTCGGAACGCAGCACCAGTTCATTGTCCGGTACGACGAGTTCGACCCCAATACCGATGTGTCCGGGACGGACATCGGGGCGACTCCGGCCTCGCTTGTCACTCCGGCCGACGTCAAAGTTGCCACCTGGGGCTTCGGCTATATTTTTCACTGGGACGATAACGTCAAGTTCATGCTCTATTACGATCGCGTCCGGAATGAGCTGGTCCATGCATCGGCGGCCGGAGCCCTTGCGCCGTTCCGCGCCGACGTCAAGGACGATGTATTGACCTGGCGCTCACAGTTCTCGTTTTGACCGCAACTCGCGAGGATCATGATGACCCTGTACCGTGCACTCCTTCTCGGGTGCCTGCCCCTGCTTCTCTCAGCGCAACCCAGCGGATCGATCACCGTGAAGGGATCGGACACGATGATCCTTCTGGCGCAGCGCTGGGCGGAGGTCTACATGTCGAAGCATCCGGCCGTGACGATCCAGGTCACCGGCGGAGGATCGGGCACCGGTATTTCGGCGCTCATCAACGGAACCACCGACATCTGCAACGCCTCGAGGCCGATGAAAGCCTCCGAGCGCCAGAAGTTGCGCAGACGGGTCAATGCGCTTGGGGTCGAGATCAAGGCCGCCAAAGACGGCATTACCATCTACGTCAACGAGTCCAACCCAGTCAAGCACATCACGATCGATCAGTTGCGCAAGATCTATTTGGGACAGATCACGAACTGGAAGGAGGTCGGGGGGGATGACGGTCGCATCATCCTCTATGGACGCGAGAACAACTCCGGCACGTACGTTTACTTCAAAGACAACATCCTCGACGGCCGCGACTTCGCGCTCAACACGCAGAATCTACCAGGGACGGCGGCGGTGGTGAATGCGGTCTCGAAGGACAAGAACGGGGTCGGATACGGAGGTGCCGCATACACCAAGGGCGTCCGCATGCTTCCGCTGAAGGCTGATGAGTCTTCTCCTCCATACGTCCCGACCGAAGAATCGATCCGCACCGGGGTCTATCCCATCACGCGCTTCCTCCTCCTGTACACGGCCACCCGTCCCTCCGGAGTCATCAAGGATTATATCGACTGGATCCTGAGCGACGAGGGGCAGGCGTTGGTGACGGAGGTCGGATTCTTCCCCCTTCGTTGAACAGACCCCGCCGATTCCAGCCTCCATGCGCTCTAGAGACCTGTCAAGCCCGCGCTTTCGACTGGGCGAATTCCTCATCGAACGTCTCATTGGAGTGACGGCGTTCGTGTCGTTCGCCGCTATCATCCTGATCGTCGTCTTCGCCGTCAGGGAGGCGTTGCCCGTGTTCACAGGACTGCCGGAGGTTGCCTCGTCCGATCCTGTGTGGCAAGAACCGATGGAATCCTACGGGGAGGAGGCCCTCGGAGAGCAAGCCCGAGAGCTGGCCGCCGAGACGGCCCAACGCGAGGATGGACGCCGGGAGGCGCCTGATGCCGAGGCGACGCTCTCGAACCTTCTGGGGTCGGTGTGGCAGCCGGTCTCCTCCGAGCCGCGCTACGGTCTGTGGCCGCTCTTCGCGGGAAGTCTCAAGGTCTCGCTTATCTCGATCCTCATCGGGGCTCCGTTGGCGATCCTGGCATCGCTGTTCACAACCGCGTTCGCGTCGCCTCGGCTGAAGGAGGTTCTAAAGCCAACGATCGAGCTGCTCGCCGGCATTCCGTCCGTCGTGATCGGGTTCTTTGCGCTGATCGCCATGGCATCGACGCTTCAATCGATCCTGGGAACCACGTTCCGATTGAACGCGCTGGTCGGCGGGCTCGCACTCGCGTTGGCTGTGATCCCGATCGTGTACACGATCGCCGAGGATGCCCTCGCCTCCGTGCCCCATTCGTTGACGGAGGCCTCGCTGGCCCTTGGCGCAACACGGTGGCAGACGGCCCTCTTCATCATCCTGCCTGCGGCCACTCCCGGCATCTTTGCGGCCGTCCTGCTCGGCATTGGCCGGGCCTTCGGCGAGACGATGATCGTGCTCATGGCGACCGGCAACGCCGCGCTCGCGACGTGGAATCCCGCCGACCCGGTCAGAACGATGTCGGCCACGATCGGAGCGGAGATGGCCGAGGTCGTCTTTGGAGATATCCACTACAGCGTGCTCTTTCTCATCGGCGGCATCCTGTTCCTCGTGACGTTTGTGCTGAACGCGGTGGCCGAGTTCTACGTTCGACGCCGTCTCATGGCGCGATTCGGGGAGAAAGGGTGATGCGGAACGCGCGCTGGTTGGGACGGCTCACGTGGATCGCCACGGCCGGGGCGGCCGCGAGCATCGTGCTCACGATCGCGCTCGTGATGGCCAACGTCGTCATCGGCGGCTGGACGACGCTGTCGTGGGAGTTCCTTTTTACGCCGCCTCGCGAGGGAATGACCGAAGGCGGCGTGTTCCCGGCTATCGTCGGCACCTTTCTTCGCGTCGTCATCATGTCGCTCATCGGCGTTCCGGTCGGAGCCGTGACCGCGATCTATCTCAGCGAATATGCCAGGCCCGACGCGCTGTTCGCCCGGATCATCCGCTTCGCCGTCAAGACGCTGGCCGGCGTCCCCGCGATCGTCTTCGGGCTCTTTGGCCTGGGTTTCTTCGTCCAATTCGTCGGTACCGGCATGGACCGCGCGTTCGGGTCGGGCGACGAGTTGCGCTGGGGCCAGCCCAATCTGCTCTGGGCAAGCCTGACGATGGCGCTCCTCACGTTACCGGTCGTCATCGTGGCGGTCGAAGAGGCGATCGCCACCGTTCCGAGAGAACTGCGGGAGGCGAGCCTGGCTCTCGGAGCCACCCGGTGGCAGACGATCGCCCGCGTGGTCATTCCGAATTCAGTCACCGGCTTGTTGACGGGGGGAGTTCTCGCGGTCAGCCGGGGCGCTGGAGAGGTCGCTCCGATCCTGTTCACGGGCGCGGCGTACTTTCTGCCGCATCTGCCCGACTCGCTTTCGGACCAGTTCATGGACCTCGGGTACCATGTCTACGTGATGTCGACCCAATCGCACAATGTCGAGGCGACCTTGGGCATTCAGTACGCCACGACGCTTGTCTTGTTACTGCTGACCTTCACCCTGAATCTCACCGCCGTCGTCCTGCGGTATCGCATGCGACGGCGCATCCGTGCCTGAGCCATGACGAACGACGACGCGGACATCCGGGTCCGCACCGAGGGATTGTCCCTGTACTACGGCGCAAAGCAGGCGCTGCGCGACATCACCGTCGAGGTGCGGCGCGGGCGCGTGACGGCGCTCATCGGCCCGTCCGGATGCGGCAAGTCGACCTTCCTCCGGTCGCTCAATCGCATGAACGACCTGATCGCAAACGTGCGCACGGAGGGTAAAGTGTTCATCGACGGCACCGACATCTACGGTCCCGGGGTCGATGCTTCGGAGCTGCGAAAACGCGTCGGCATGATCTTTCAGAAGTCCAACCCGTTCCCCAAATCGATCTACGAGAATATCGCCTACGGACCCCGGATCAACGGCGTCTCGGACCGCACGGCCCTCGACGAGATCGTCGAACGGTCGCTTCGCCAGGCGGCGTTGTGGGATGAGGTCAAGGACGACCTGACGAAGAGCGGCCTTGCCCTGTCGGGCGGACAGCAACAGCGCCTGTGCATCGCCAGGGCGATGGCCGTCAATCCGGAGATCCTGCTGATGGACGAGCCCGCCAGCGCGCTCGATCCGATCGCGACGGCCAAGATCGAAGAGCTCATCTACCAGCTGAAAAGCACGTACACGATCATCATCGTCACGCACAACATGCAACAGGCGGCCCGCGTCAGCGATGACACGGCGTTCTTCTATCTCGGCGAGCTGATCGAAATGTCTGAAACGAAGCGGATCTTCACCGCTCCGTCGAAGAAGCAGACCGAGGACTATGTCACCGGCAGGTTCGGCTGAACCGCCGCACGAACGGAGGGATCGAGATGGAACGACGGTTCGAACGGGAACTGGAGAGTCTGAAGACGTACATCATCAAGATGGGGAGCGTCGTCGAGGACAATATGACCAATGCCCTCGACGCGGTGTTGCGCGAAGACACGTCGCTCGCCGCCAAGGTCATCGAGGGCGACGGCCGGATCAATGCGCTCGAGATCGAGATCGACAATGCAGTCATCGATCTCCTCGCTCTTCAGCAGCCGGTGGCGTCCGACCTCCGGCTGATCCTGGCGGTTCAGAAGATCAACAACGACCTGGAGCGGATCGGCGACCATGCCGTCAACATCGCCGAATCGGCGCAGTGGCTGGCCGCCACGAAGGGCCGCGAGCCGCTGTTGCAGATCCCCCGGATGGCCGAGCTCACGCGCACCGTCCTCCGCCACGCTCTCGACAGCTTTATTCTTCTCGACCCGAAGCTCGCGCAGACCGTGCTCGAGCGCGACGACCAGATCGACCAGCTCAACCGTGAGACCGTGCTCGAGGTCATCGGTCTCATCAAGTCGGACGCGCGCACGGTCGATAGCGGCATGCAGATCATTCGCATCAGCCGCAATCTGGAACGCGTCGGAGATCTCGCCACTAATATCGCCGAAGAGGTCATCTTTCTGACGCAGGCGCGCGTCGTGAAGCATCATGCCATGGAGGCGCATCACCACCCAAGGCAGTGAACGGTGATCCCCTGTCTGCGGCTCGGGGACCCGAGCGCATTCGCCCAGTCGTATCCGCCCCCGCGCTTCCGGCCGGGCCCAAGACGACCTTGAAAACCCGTCCGGCGGGACCGGACGGCCACCTAGCATGTGTCGCGTGAAGACCCCCGAACGCCGTCTCCTGATCCTCATCGCGATCCTCGCGCTGGCCAGCCTCCTGTCCGTCAACGATGCCCTGTTGTACACCCCGGACAGCGCCCGGTATCTGATCTGGGCCCAGTCGCTGAGCCGGTTCGACGGGTTCAACGATTTCACGCTTCCCGACCCGACTCGCTACGTCGTTCACGCCCCGTTCTATCCGTTCGTGCTCGTCCCCGCGGCGTGGATCGATCCGGGCGGCGTCGTGGCCGCCAAGGTCACGAATATTCTCCTCGGTGCCTTTCTTGTCTGGCTGTTCTTCCGATGGTTAAGGCGTACCGTCGGGCCGGCGGTCGCGGCCTGGACATCGTCGCTGTTGGCCGTCAATGCCCTGACGCTGATCTACAGCGCCCAGGTGCTGTCGGAGGTCCCCTTCGCGATCGCCTTTGTCGGTGCGGCAATGCTGGCGGAAGACCTCGACCAGTTTTCGAACGGCAGGACGGCGGCGGAACTCGCGGCGATCGTGCTGGCGCTGGGAGCCGCGATGTTCCTGCGCGAGATCGGCGTGACCCTCGTCGCCGCATTCGTGGTGCTCTGGTGGCTGGCCGGACACCGGCGCACGGTCTTCATCGTCGGAGGACTCTGCCTGCTGGTCTACGCGCTGTGGTTCCTCCGCAACGAGGTCATTGTTGCCGGCATCGAACAGCCACCGCTTCGCAACAGCAAGCTGTTGACGGCCCACCTGTACACTGCCCAGGATGAGAGTCTCGTCGCCGAGTTGACGGCGCGCGTCATCACGAATGCACGCGTGTACGGCAATCATCTCGCATCACTCGTCTTCGCCCCCGACCTCGGCCAGCGCTCGCACGCGCTCATTCCGATCGGCTCGTGGCACGTGCAAGCGACGATGGCGGCGCTCACCGTCCTTCGCCCGCTCTACCTTGTCATCACGCTGGTCCTGCCTGCTTTCGCGATCATCGTCGGTCGGAGAACGACCCCTTCCGTCAAGCGTGTCGCCGTGTTCCTCGGGCTGTACGCCGTCCCCGTGTTGCTCTACCCGATCAACGACATCCGGTTCCTGTATCCGGTCCTCATCGGGTTCCTCTTTCTCGGCGCGGTTGGATGGCGGGAGGGATGGTCTCGCTTGGGCGGTCGCCTGCCGGCATTGCTTCTGAGGCCGGTCGCGATCGTGGCCGTGCTGCTGGCGTACGTTCCCCACACCGTGTGGGCGACGGCCTACTTCGCGATCAACGGACGCATGGCGCACGACCGTGAGCGACTCTTGCAAGACCCCGGCGCGCCCGACTATTACCGCAAAACGCTCGCCGAGGCCGGTCGATGGTTGCGGGAGAACGTCGAACCCGGCGCGACCATCCTCTCGCGTTGGAAAGAGGTGGCGCTCGAAGCGGGCGACCGACACGTTCTCGACGTCGACCCGCAAATGACCCCCGACAATTTCGACAGGACGATCCGCGACTATGACGTCCGCTACATCGCCTCGGTGACCTGGCTGTCGGGTCTTCGCGAGAACGAGACGCAACTCGAGTACTCGTCCAAGTACCGGTTCGTTCCGCTCCATCGCGCCGGCTCGGTCGAGATCTTGAGGGTCGAGCCGAAGGACACCGCGCGGTCGGCGCCTCAGATGGTCCGCTCGACGGATGACAGCGTCGTGGTGTTCCGGACGGCCGTGCGCATGCTTCGTCGGAGCGATCCGGCGGTGGCGGAGTCGCTGCTGCAGGCAGCGGAGCAACGAATGGGTCGGTTCGCTTCGATCGTCTATCAGCGCGCCGTGGCAAAGGCCCTGGCCGGCCGATTGGACGAGGCCATGGAGATATTCGAGCGCGTCCGGTCGATCCCGCAGGCCGGCTCGTTGTTGCAGCAGTCCTATTATCACACCGAGATCATCTCACGCTGGCGGGTGGCGCGGGGATTGCCTCCGGGCGACGAGCGGGCGACGCGGTTCCATGTTGTCGGCGTGAACTACTGGGAGCTCGGCTATCGGGAGCAGGCGTATCGGATGATCGATTCGTCGCTGGCCTCGCAGCCCGGCTTCTTCCCGGCGCTCATCTTTGCATCGATCTTCCGCTATCAGGATGGGCAGACGGCCCCTGCCAGGAGCTTCCTGCTGAGGGCGTCGGAGCTGCAGCCCGCCAATCCGTTGGTCACAACCATGCGCCTCGTCCTCGATGAAGAAGAGCGATGGGCGAGCGCCCGGACGGCCGAGCAGCGCGCCGACGCTCGCAGACGGCAGGCACAGGCCTTCATGATGGTGAACATGCGCGAGGATGCCGTCGACGCGTGGCGGGGAGTGTTGCAGGAAGTGCCGAACGACGTGCCGGCCCTGGCAGCGATGACGGGATTGATGGAGGACAAACGGCGATTCGGCCCCGCCCGCGCCTACGCCCAACGTTGGGTCGAAGCTTCCGCGAATGCGCCTGAAGCACGGGAGCGACTCGAAGCGCTCGAGCGACGCTGGTAGTCGGAGGCCCGACGGTTGCTCAGGGGATTCGCGAACAAAGTCAGACTCGTGGCTGCGGAAGGCCCCTTTACGAACCGATCGAGATCGTGATGGAGAGATTCCGAGGCAACCCCGGTTCGCGGTAAGCCGGGGCGACGGCGTTCCCCAACGATGCAAGGATCGGACGGCTGGTCGGATTGACAAAGGCGCCGGCGGTGTACGTCGCGTCGAAGAGATTCCGAATGTCACAACGGATCGTTGCGTTCACGCCGAACATCGGTCGCTCCCACGCGATCGCGGCGTCGACCACCGTCGAAGCTGGAATACCGAGCGAATTCGCGTCGTCCGCACTCATCGAGCCCACCCTGCGTCCGCTCAGCTCCACCGCCCATCCTTCCCACGCCGGAAAGCGGATCCTCCCGGCAATGAGATGCGTCGGGATCCCCGGAACCGTGTTGCCGGAGAATGATCCCGTCGTCGACTCATACTCCCGATAGCGCCCCTTCATCGCAGTGGCCGAGATCGAGGCCTCTGCGCCTTCCGGGGAGCGGACCGTTGCGGATACTTCGAAGCCATTGCGCTGCGAACGCCCCGCAGAAAGGAACCACGCGCCGCCGTTGATGGGAACGATCTCGTTGCGGACCTCGATATGGAACAGTGCGGCCGATGCCGATACCTGCCAACGACCCTCCAGCGGTGTGTGGATACGGTGGCCAAGTTCGACCGTCGTCGAGATCATCGGCTTGAGCAACGGATTCAGGTCGGTCGCTCCGACGCCGGGGGGCGGGTCGACCTCGTTGAAGGCCGGCACCTCGAGTCCGCCGCTGACCGACGCAAAAGCGGTCTGCTGATCGTCGAGCTTCCACGAGACCCCGACGTGCGGCGTAAGATGCTCAAAGAGCAGTTCCTCGATGCGGGGGATGAGCGTAATGCCCGCCGGAAAGACAGACGATCGGTATCGTTGGCGGTCGAAGCGCACGCCTGCCGAAACGGTCCACTCGTCGGAGACCGCCATCGAAGCGTCTGCAAACACGCCGAAGCTCATCGCGCGCTCCGCCTTGTTCGTCCTCAATGAGTCGCCTCGCTCGCCGTTCACGAGCGAATAGAACTGGCTGCCTCCATCCTGTCCGCTGCCGTCCATGCCGACGGCGATCACCGAAGCTGAAGTGACCAGCCAGCGCCAGACGGCGCCTCCTCCGCCGACCCACCGCTGGAATTCCCGGTATGTGTTCCGTTCAGACCGCGTCAGCGCCTTCGGTCCAAGAAATGCCGATACCGACACCGTGTGCTCTCCGCCGAAAGCTTGTGAGACCTGGATGGACGAGAGACCGACGAGATTGTCGCGCCGCTCCCGACGTTGAGCATAAACCGGGTCCGCCAGAGAGGGATCGGCGGCGGCTTCGGGATCGGTCAGCGCGCCGGGAATGCCAAACCGATGTCGCGTCAGCCCCATCGTGGCCCGGACCCGGAACCCCATTGCAGTACGCGCAATGGCAACGGCGTAAATACTTGCCGCTTCGACCGCCGAATTCTGGCGCCACCCCTCAAGGACCAGGCTTCCGCCAGAGACTGTGAGACTTCCCCCGGAAAAGGGGAGACCGACGCGCCCCATGATCTTGCGAGATCCGAATGAACCCCCGGATCCCGAAAGCGACCAAGAGGTCGTCTCGCCGGGTTCCAATGATTCGACGTTCACGATCCCTCCCGACGCATTGCCGAAGAGTGCTGAGGCGTTCGTGCGCAGGACTTCGACCTTTCCTCCTTGAATGAACGTCAACAGGTCGGGCGACGTCCTTCCGTCCGGTTCCGTGACCGGAATGCCGTCGATCAAGACCTTCACGCCGCGGATCGTTCCCGAGTTCGAGCGGTCTCCGTTCCCCCGGGCGCCGAAACCACGAATGGTCAGTCGCAGGTCGGTGCCCCCCGACCGGCTGGTTGCGAATACGCCGGGAACGGCTTCAAGTGCGGCGGCGAGTGCGTCGTTCCGGGTCGAAGCGGTTAGCCCGATCGAAACGACCGTGGCTGAATAGGGGAGCCGGGTGGGGTCCATGCCGGCCCGGGTTTCGATGACAGTGACCTCATCGACAGAATAGGTGCGCGCTGAATCGGCCGGTTCTTGAGCACTCGCCGCTAGCGAAGAGAGAGCCAAGTACAGAAGGGACCTCAGAACCGTGTTGAAGCCCGCATTAAATTCCAGTATCATTGGTGGTGTGAGGACGTTTGCATGACCGGGCATGTCGGAACAGATGGCTCCCTGCCAAAGTTCTCCTCGTGCACCCAACCCACAATTCTCAATCTTCAATCTTCAATCTTCAATTTTCAATTTTCAATTTTCAATTCTGAGGGCCCTTAGCTCAGCTGGTTAGAGCGGCGGACTCATAATCCGTTGGTCGCAGGTTCAAGTCCTGCAGGGCCCACAATGGAAGTAAAAAGTATAAGATACAAAGTCGGAAGAAGCATGAGTAACATTGAAGGCGCAATTGAGGCGGGCCCGCCAGAGGCCCAAGATGTTGGTTCGAACCGACGATCCACAGCAGCAGGGCCAAGGGTCGACAGGTTGACACAATGGCCGAAAAGAAGTACACTCCGTTACTATGACATGTCTTGGGCAATCCGGCTCAAGTACTAAGTGAGGTCGTATGGCGGAATTCCGAGTTGAAGGACTGACACCTTCGGGCAAGGCCATCTCCGGCGTGATCAACGCCGAGGACAAGAAGACGGCCAAGAAGCGGGCCGAAGAGATGGCCCGTGAGAGGAAGTTCAAGGTCACCGCGATCCATGAACGCGTCAGCTTTCTCTACCGGGTTCAAAAAGGAAAAGAAAAGCCGATCGACGGCGAACAGAAGGCCTTCACGCCCGACGAGGTGCGCATAGCCCTCGAAAAGATGGGCTACAAGGTCCAGTATGTCCGGAAGAAGCTGTTCGGCAACAAACTCAAGCCGGCCCCGCCGGTGGAGGTCATCTCCTTTGTGCGCATCAGCACCGACCTGATGCGTCAGAAGCTCCCGTTCAACGAGGTGATGCAGCTGTTGATCAACGACATTCCCAACCCGATCCTGCGCGATTGCCTCAAGGAGATCAACCTCGAGCTCAAGCAGGGAAAAGACTCTGAAAAGGTCTTTCTGAAGCACCAGGTGGTCCTCGGTAAGTTCACCGCCAACATGCTCGGCCTTGCGTCGAAGAGCGGCAACATGGTCGAGATCTACGAGAGCACGGCCAAGTTCCTCGAACGGAACGCCCAGTTCAAGAAATCGGTCCGCCAGGCCCTCATCATGCCGTTGGTCACGTTGTTCGTACTGTTCCTTGCCGTGATGTTCTATGTGGCGTATATCTTCCCGGCGACGGCAGAGATGTTCGTGAAGTTCAAGATCGAGCTTCCGCCGATGACGAAGGCCACGCTGGCGTTCAGCGATTGGCTGCTCGACAATATCATTCTTGTTTCCCTGGCGATCATCATCCCCATCGTGGCGTTCGCGCAGTGGGCGCGAACGGAGCGGGGTCAGTTCTTGATGGCCCAATACATGCTGAAGGTCCCGGTCGTCGGTTCGCTCTTCCATAAGACGGCTATCGAGATCTTCTGCCGTGTCTTCTACGCGCTCTACAGCGGTTCGGGCGAGAACATCGAGGTCATCCGCATGGCGGCGGAAGCGTGCGGCAACAAGTACATGGAGCATCGGATCAAAACCGTGGCCATTCCGCTGATGCTCGAAAAAGGAAAGAGTCTCACCGAGGCCTTCCAGGCCAGCGGAGTGTTCACTGAGACCGCCATCTCCCGGCTCACGTCGGGGGCTGAGACCGGCACGGTCAAGAACACGGCCATCCAACTGGCCGAATACTACGAGAAAGAGACCACGTACCGGCTGGCGAACGTCGTCCAGCTGATCGAGTTGTCGGTGCAGATGGTGATCATGATCGTCCTGACGGGCCTGACGCTCGTCTCGTCGGAAACGGCCACCGTCAAGCCCAAGGCCCCCGGCGGCCTCCTGTCATTGTTCGCCGGCTGGTTCTGACCGTCCGCGTGACGGTCCGGAGGATGAGGCATGCCAGAGATCGACATTACCGATAAGATCGGATATACACTCCTCAAAAAGGGGATCATCGACTTCGAGACGCTCGAGAAGTCGCTGAAGATGAAGGATTCCGAGGAGAACAAGAAGAACCGGAAGAACCTCGGTCAGATCCTCGTGTCGGAGTTCGGCGCCGATCACGATGCCGTCTTCCGCGAGGTCGCCAACCTGTACGCGTTCCGCGAGATCTTCCTGAACGACGAGAAGATCGACGAGGCCCGCATCGCGTTCATCAAGAAATTCGTCGACGCCCTGTCGGATCAGCAGCGGGAGATGATGTCGGCGGCGAAGATGCTTCCGTTCAAGTGGGATGAGCGCCAGACGGACAAGCTCATCATCGTGGCCGCCGACCCGACCGATCGCAATCTGCCGGTCGTTGCCCGGTCGTTCAACGTCAAGAAATACGAGATCTGCTACGTACGGCTGAAGGACCTCCAGAGCCTCCTCGAGCGTGTTGCTCCGAAACAGAATGAATTCCTCAAGATGCTTGACGTCGAGGAGTCGATCGACGAAGGCGCGATGAGCAAGGAGGACACCGAGGTCGACGAGGACGCGCTCGAAGCTGAGATCAACAAGAGCGCCCTTGTGAACCTGTTCGAGGGCTGTATCGTCGAGGCGGTCCGTCGGGATGTCTCGGACATTCACATCGTCGCGGCCGAGGGGAACAGGACCAATTTCATGTTCCGGGTCGACGGCAATCTGCAGCTCTGGCATTGCCAGGAGAACACACTGCCCGAGGCGGTCATGGCGGTCATCAAGGACCGCACGAAGAACGTCGACCGGTTCGAGCGCGAGATGTCGCAGGACGGCTTCATCCAGCGGGTCATCGACGGACACCAGCTCCGGTTCCGCGTGTCGATCATGCCGATCGTCACCACCGAGTTCAAGCACAAGTTCGAGAGCGTCGTCATTCGCGTGCTCGACGACCGTAAGGTCATCACCGACCTGAACAAGCTGGGACTTCAGGGGCCCGCCAGGAACTTCTTCTACAAGGCCATCAGCAAACCGCAGGGCATCGTCATCCTCACCGGCCCCACAGGTTCCGGTAAGTCGACGACCCTGATCGCGGCGCTCTACCAGGTCATCGACCCGACGGTCAACGTCCTCACGATCGAGGAGCCGGTCGAGTACATCATCAAGGGGGCGCGCCAGCTCAAGATCGGCCCGAAGATGGGCTTCGAGCAGGCGATTCGCGGTATCCTGCGTCACGACCCCGATATCGTGCTCGTCGGTGAGATGCGCGACAAGGTCACGGCCGAGACGGCCATCAAGCTGGCCAACACGGGCCACCTGGTCTTCTCAACGCTCCATACCAACGACGCCCCGAGCGCTGTCGCCCGTCTCTATAAGATGGGCATCGAGCCGTTCCTGATCGCGTACGCCATCAACATCATCGTCGCCCAGCGACTCATCCGGACGCTGTGCAAGATCTGCAAGGCGCCCATCGAGGAGGGGGACAAAGAGGACCTGCTCAAGTTCGGATTCACGGAGGATGACCTCGCCCAGCACACCTTCTACAAGCCGGTCGGATGCGACAAGTGCAGCGGTGGCTGGAAGGGTCGTGCGGCCATTCACGAGGCGCTGTTCTTCACGAAAGCGATCAAGGATATCGTTCTCAACGCCGGCGACAAGGTCGACGAGAACGCGATCCGGGAGCAGGCGTCCAAAGACGGCATGTGGACGCTCCGCCGGTCGGGCATGGAACGGATGAAGGAGGGAGTGACCGCCCTCGAAGAGGTCATCGCCTCGACGGTCGAGGATGATTGACCGGCCGCTGGACGGTCTGGAAACACGAAGGGGCGCTCCGCAGAGCGCCCCTTGTTGTTTTCCATCCACACCATCTCGGCGGCTTCACTCATACCATTCGACGATGCTGTAATAGAGCAACCGGCCGATCCGTCTTGCGTTATCGAGCGCGGCGCTGCTGTACTTGACCTTGCCTCCCGACCCGGTTCCCTTGAGCGTCAGGTTGACCTCCTCGCCGGCGACGATCACCCCACCGACGATCTGCGGATTCCCAAGAGCTTCGAAGTTGATGACGTTGTTCTCGCCGTAGGCCATGACCAGGCCGTACCAGGTGAAACTGCCCGAGAATTTCACATTGCCGTTGACGGCCAGGATCCCCCATCCGACGACATTTCCCGTGAAGCGGATGGAGAAATTTGTGTCCGGTGTGCCCACGTTGCAAACGACGATCACCGGGTTCGTCGCGCTGCCGAAGGTCCAGTTGCCCGCCACGTTGCCGGGGGTGTTGAACGTGTAGTGAGCGCTTTGTTCATACTCGGGGATGAACGAGGCGGGACTCAGCGCGTCGTCATTGACCCCGACCTTGATCGAGCCGTTGATGTTCGGCGCCACGGATGCGTCGTTCACGATCTCCGCCGAATCTGCAGAGTTGCTGACCGTGATCCCTGGAAGGTCGCCGCTGCCGACGAGCGCCGATCCGTCGGCCGTGTAGTTATGCCCGTCCACCCAGGCCTTTCCAGAGATGTTGAATTCGGAGTCGTTGCTGATCATGCCGATGGCCGACTCCGATGTCGGGAATGGCTTCGGCGTGAACAGCAACTTGACCCGCATGACATAGGTCGACTCGGCATAGGCTCCGGTCGAAACGATGTTGAGGGTGTCGCCGACGGATGTGCTGGTGACGGTATAGGAGCCCCCTTCGAACGACGCCGACGTCGGCGGGGTTGTGCCCCGGTCAATATAGCGAAGATGCCTGTTGACGGCCAGCCGGGACATGTTGCGCGCGAAGGAGTACTTGTAGTACCCGGTCTGCGCGCCGGTGAGGGCCTCGGCCGATTCCCGAAGGCTGCTGCCGATGAAGCCGAAGGCAACGGCGGTTCCGAGGATGAGAAAGAGAGCAGCACGTCCCATGGGGGGCCTCTATTTGGTCAGACTCAGCTGGTTGAGGTTTCGGGGGAAGATCAGTTTCTGCCAGGCGACGATCGAATATGTTGTGTCGCCGAGAGGCCCCAAGACCGCCTCGGGGCTCGCCACCATGAATCGAACGTCGATGCCGCGGATCTTGTTCAGCGTGTCCGCGTTCGTCGAAGGTACATTGATCAGAACATTGTTCGAATCGTAGTATGAGATCCGAAACTGTACCAGCCCGAAGTTCTGGCGAAGCGACGATCCGGCCTGCACCCGGAAGAGGGGAAAGTCGCGAGGGTTGGCCGTTTCCGTTGCCTGTGCGACTGATCCGGCCTGATACCGGTACAGAAGGGTGTCCATCGTGTTGGTGATATCCGCCCTGAAATCGAGCCGTTGCGCGTCGGCATGGAAGATCCGCTGGCCGCGGACATGGTGACCGATCTTCAGGAAGTCAAACTCGATCTGTCGGGCGAGCTCGACGGCATTGGACTGCGTCGTCACGGTGAAGGTGTTCTGGTAGAGCGTGGCGTTGATATTCGCCTGTACGCGTGCGACCGCAAGGACCAACAGGCCGAAGATGATGGCGGAGGCGATATAGTCGAGAACGGCTCCCATGGTCAGACCCGGTCAGTAGTATTTGCGGTAGACCGCAATATCGTGCATTCGGTAGGGGATGATATTGCCGTTCTGATCCTTGATCATCGAGAAGTTCTGGACGTTCACGGTGATCTTCTTGTGCCAGGTCGGCGATGTCTGCTCGACCAGGTTGTCCTCGTGCACATACTGAATCGTGTCCCGGATGATGAACCATCCGAGCCGGGGATTCCAGACCCAGCGTACATAGTCGTGATAATCGTCGACGTCGTCGAATCGCCACTGCGAACGGTACGAACCGGTTCGCGAAGAGTCCGGAAGGGAAACGCTCTCGCCCGCGTCTGGTCCGAACGAAGCATGGGCCGTCATCCCGGCGTACGTGAAGACCCGGTTGTTGTTCGTCGTCCTCTCATCGAAACTCTTCGTCTGGATCTCATCGAGCATCGACTGTGCGTAGGAGAGGGCATTGAGGTTCGCTTCCATCTCCAGCCCCATGTTTGACGTCTGGACGATCGTCGCGTTGATCGCCAGCGTCAGCGTTGCCAGGAGCGTGAATGCTCCGATGGCCAGCATGCCTTGTCCCATTGTGAACGGATCCCTTCTGGTTCAGTCGACAGACACCGAACGGCCGAGGAGTGTGGTCTCAACCGCACAATACCGCTTCCGGGTGAGCAAACCCATGGGCTACGTCACAGCGCATCCGGTCGTCAATGGCGATACTTCGCGGGTGTCGGAACTCGACACGTCAACACATCGTAGTCATCCCCCTGCAGTATAGCAAAAAACCCTCCAATCGTGCTCCTCCTCAAAAACCTGACAATTTCGACAGTTGACACCCATCGCCATGTCTCAGAGTGAGGTGTTGACCGACCGATGCGGATAAAATGACACAGTTGAGCCCATCGGTACCAGCGCCCACGATGATGCCCCACCACAATGTACGCATTCCATGGCCTATTCGTCAATATTTCAGAATATCAATAACATGGTGCAATGAGTGCAACAAAGACTTTAAGGAATTTGCAATTCTCTGTGGCCTTCCGTATACTCTACCGAATTAGTCGAGAATTGGCGACTCGACCGAACATCATGAACTGACGCCTGAGTCAGTATGGCACCAAACCCTCCAATTGCACCCGCGGTGAAGCCGGGCTCGCCGGCAGCGGGAGAGTTGTCTCCGATCATCCTGGAAGGTCAGAAGGTCCTCAAGGAGGTCGCTGCGACCATTCCCGGGACGGTGACCGGCCTTGAGCGTCAGATGATGATCGGGGACACGCTTTCGCGCGTGGACGAGACATCGAAGATGAAGCTGTTGACGCTCATGAATCACTTCCTGTCCCGGATGTTCGCGGTCAATGCCTCAGACATCGATATGGGGGGGTACGGGTCTCAAGGTTTCATCTGGTATCGGATCTACGGGTCGAAAAAGCCGGACCCGACGCTGGGCAAGTATGCTCCGGACGAGATGAACATTCTCATCCAAAGCGTCATCGGCGAGCGTCAGCGGACGTTCCTGTACGAGAATCGCAACCTGGACTTCTCCCACATGCTGTATCTCGAAGGTGGGGAATTCCGTCGTTTCCGCGCTGACGCGTATTTCGACCTGGACCAGCTGGCCCTGAACATGCGGGCCATTAACAATACGGTCCGTCCCTACAAGCTGCTCGAATTGCATCCGGGAGTCACCAAGATGGTGAGTCTGGCCCAGACCAAAGAAGGACTCTGTCTGGTCACCGGGATCACCGGCTCCGGAAAAAGCTCGACGCTGGACGCGATCATCGACGCCAACAATCATTCGGTCGATGGTCACATCGTCATCATCGCCTCACCGATCGAGTACGTCCACAAGTCCGACCGTTGCATCATCCGCCACCGGGAAGTGGGGCGCGACGTCCTCTCCTTCAAGGAGGGGGCGATCCAGGCCCTTCGGCAGGACCCCGATATCATCATGATCGGCGAGTTGCGCGACCCCGAGACGATCATGACAGCCCTCGAGATCACCGACTCCGGCCACAAGGTCTTCTCGACGCTCCATACCGCCTCGGCGGTCGAATCGATCGACCGGATCATCGGTGAAATACCGCCGGTGGAGCAGGAGCGCGTCCGCAACCGGCTGGGCGAAACGTTGCGGGCCGTGATCTCCCAGAAGCTCGTTCCAAGCCTCGACGGCAAGCGCGTCCTGGCGAAGGAGATCATGATCGCAACGCCTTCCGTCCGCGCGGCGATCAAGAACAACAATACCTCCGAGATCTACCAGATGATCTCGGAAGGTCTCGAGCAGGGGATGAATACGATGGAGCAGGACCTCAAGCGGCTCTATCTGGCGAAGAAGATCTCGCTCGAGAACGCGATGAACTACGCCAACAACAAGCGTCGACTGCAGCAACTGTTGCAGATCGCGCCGACGGACAACTGAGCACTGCGTCGGAGAATCCGGACCCCTTATGACGATCCAAAAAGGTGATGGTCGGACCGCCGTCTCGCTGTTCGTCGACGGTCTCTCGCTGAAGTTCGTTCAGCTCTCCTTGAAGGGTGGGAAGGTGACCTTGCGCGACTTCAAGACGGTCGCCTTGGTCAAGAAGTTCGAGGAGAAGGAGATTGCCGCCGAGGCCGACGAAGCGGGCGGCTTCGGAGAATCGCCGACCGCCGACGCGTTCGGGGGTGGTGCGGCGACCATGGAAGGGGGCCAGGAGGAAGAGGCGAATTCCAACGCGACGGTCTTGCTCGGCTTGCTCTCGGACCTCAACGGCAAGTTTTCGCTCAACTATGCGTTGTCGGAGCCGGCGGTCACGTATCAGGAATTTGAATCTGATTTTGGGCTGAAGGGATCGGCTCTCCGTAAGCGCATCATCGAGGAACTCTCCGCCTCACGCGCCACGCCCCCAGCGCCCGATTCCTTCGCCATCATTCCGCACGCCAGCGGCGGCCTCCTGACGGTGATCCGCGAGGACGGTCTCAATCTGTACGACCTCCTGACGGAGATCCGAAGCTTCCTGGGCAACCGGGCCCCCAACCTCGAGCACATCGACAGCGCCGATGTGGCGCTCATCGAGATGATCCGGTCCAATTATGAGGTACAGGACGAGGAGGTCACGGTCGTCGTCTATGTCGGCCACGACTTCAGCCGGATCATCTTCATGCAGGGCAAGGAATACCTGCACTTCGCGCCCATCATCAGCGAAGGGCACGAATCGCCGAATCTCGAGAACACGCTTTACAGCCGCATCCTGCTCGAGCAGGATAACATCGCCCTCGCCCGGATGGACCGGATCATTCTGGCAGGCGAGGCGCACAAGGTCAACCTCCTCGAATCGCTCGCTCCGCAATTCTCGTCCGCCCAGGTCGAATACGCGCACCTTCCGCACGTGGACCTGACCCCCTTCGACGGCTCCGTCGGCGACGCCCTCTCGGAATACGCCATTCCGATCATGAATGCGTGGAAGGCGCTGGAGCCGAAGCGGAAGACCTTCTTCCCGACGAATCTCCTCCCGAGCGCCATCATCGAAGCGCAGAAGGTCTTCAAGCTTGCCTGGCACGGCTGGCTGACGGCGCTGGCGATCATCGGCTCGATCGTCTTTTTCTATAATTCGATCCTTGAGCAGAACGTCGCCATCCGGCGTGCCAAGGAGGAGTTGGCGCAGAAGCAGGTGCGGCTGGCCGACCTGGACCTGTTCCGCTCGCGCAAGGACGTCCTGCAGGGCGACATCAACCGCTACATCAACGCGACGACGACGTACGATTCCATCGCGCCTGGCGGGGACCGCTGGAGCCGCATCCTGCATTACGTGGCGACGAGCGTCGAGGACCTCAATTCGATGTGGATCTACCACGTGCGGCCCGACCCGCAGAATAAGTCCATCATCATCCTGTCGGGCCGCTCGATCTACCGGACGCGGATCCCCCGTATCGCGAGCATCTTCGAGCGGGCGACGCTCCGCGAGGTCCGGACCACGTCGGTGCGCAACAAGATCGTCTACGAGTTCGACATTGTCGTGGAACGCGTCGACAAGCATGACATCCCCGAGCGTCCCTACGAGCCGAATCGACGGTAACTAAACGCGGAGGCCTCGTGACCTACAAGCTTCGCAATACGATCGCGCTCGCCGTCGTGCTGCTGTTGTTCTGCGGCGGTGGAGCGTTCTGGTATTTCTACTGGCAGCCGCGCGAGCTCAATGCCCTCACCAAGCAGATCGCCACGATCGACAAAGAGCTCGATAATCTTCCCATCCTCACGGAGGAGGTCCAACGGCTCACCGTGCAGTTCCAGGACGTCAAGCGCCGGTACGATTCCCGCAGCAAAGAGATCCCGGAGTTCGACGTCTCGTCGCAGACCTACGGCTACATGAGCCGCGGCATCGACGTGGCGGGCTTTCTGAAGTTCGATATGAAGTTCCTCGGCACGCAGGAAGGACCGGGCTACGGATTCAACGCCTACAAGCTCGAACAGGGCGAGGCGCAGTTCGACAATCTCTACCGTTTCGTGTACTTCCTCGAGAACGGACGCCGTTTGTACAAGATTTCAACCCTGACCCTCGAGTACAAGGATGCGGTCGATACGGAGACGAAGGAGACGAAGAAGTGGATCGCCTTCGAGATGGAGCTTCATGCCTACTACGTGCGCGGCATTCCCGAGCTGGGAACCTCGTTGGCGGCCCGAAGTCTCACCGTCGTCCCGGCTCCCTTCGACCCGTTCGACCCGCTCATCGTTCCGACGATCGCGGCCGAGGCCCCGACGGGCGAGATCAATCCAAGGAACCTCGAGGTGAAGGCGGTGCTCCCGGGAAAGGCCTTCGTCCTGTACGAAAGCGAGCTGATCGTCTTGCAGCTTGGCGACCGCGTCTGGCGCGGCGCCGTCAGTGCTATCGACCCTCGCTCGAGCACGGTCGAGTTCACGCTCAATGAGGGGGGCGTCATCACGAAAGTAACCAAGCAGATCCAATTCGATCGTCGAAGGAGGCTCCGGTGAACCTCACACGTGGAATGATCCTGCTGTTGGCCGCCGTTCTGCTGGCGGCGACAGCGATGGCCCAGACCGAATCGCAGCTGCGCCGCGCGGCGCAGGGCAAGTCCGGCGCGTCACCGGATGAGGTCGTCTCGTTCAGGGCCGACGTGCCGTACGCGCAGGCCGTCAAGTCCCTCGGCGAGATCTGGAAGACCAAAGCGGGCAAGATCGTCATCGACCGGACTGACACGAAGGACGGCGACAGGCCGATCGGCGTGAACATCGAGGCGATGTACTGGAAGGACGCCTTTGAGCTTATCCTCCGGACCAACAAGCTCTGGTACAATCAGTTCGAAGAGCATGTCGAGGTCGTCCCGTTCGAGCAGGCCGGCAGGCCGGCGCAAGCGGACACGAAGACCGTCGAGCAGGCCAAGGCCAGCGAATCGCCGGTCGTGACGGCGCCCACACTTCCTCAGGCGACTCCGAGCGAGATTCCTATGAAGGTCGACTCGGCCGAGTATTACTTCAAGGACCGCGAGATCACGATCTCGAGCGTGTTCTTCGAGGTCGACCGGACCCGCCTGGCTCAAACGGGTATCGGGTTCTCGATCTTCCGCGGCAAGGGGCTGAACCTCAGCGTCGAGTTCTCAGGAGCCGACAGGATCTCGACCCCCATCATGGGGATCGCGGCCAGTCCTCGCGACAAGCGCCTGGCGGTCGATATTGACGCCGCCTTGAATGTGTTCGAGCGGGAACAATTGGGCGAGGTCATCGCCCGGCCGCAGATCACGGTCAGGAACGGCACGTCGTCGAAGCTGCAGAGCGGACAGAACTTCTCCGTTCAACTCCGCGACTTCTCCGGCAACGTCGTCAACCAGTTCTATGAGACTGGAACGATCTTGACGGTGACCCCGAAGGTGTGGAAGTACGAGGACAAGGAGTTCATCACGCTGACGTACAAGATCGAACGCAGTACGCCCTTGCCGTCGACCACGACGATCCTCGTCAACAAGACCGAAGCGTCGGGCACGCTCATGCTCCTCGACGGCGAAGAGGCCTACGTCGGCGGGCTCTATTCGACCGAAGAAACGGTGACGCGTGAAGGTGTACCGGTGCTCAAGGACCTTCCGTGGTGGGTCTTCGGCCTTCGTTACCTGTTCGGTTTCGATGCCACCGACTATAAAAAGAAAGAGTTGGTCGTTCTCATGAAGGCCCAGATGGTGCCCCTGCTCGAAGACCGTCTCAAGTCGGCTCCGAAGCAGGAAGGTCTGGACGTGATCCGCAAAGAGATGAATCAGGATCTGCAGAAGCGGATCGAGCAGAAGAAAAAGTAACCCGACACGTTTCAGCAAAGCCGTCGGGCCGCCACGAAAGCGCGCGATGCCATCGCGCGATCCAAGGATCGTAGTCATCGTTCGAGTCGGTCACGGGAGGATGGTATGAAGTACAGTCATGCGATCTCGCGCTTGGTCACGGCCTCGTTGCTGCTGCTCGTGGCGTGTCAGAACCCGGAAGAGGAGGGTCCGCCGGGCGGGACGACCCTTCGCTCGACCGTCAGCGGAACGGTGGTCAGGAGCGACAACGGTACCGCCGTTCCAGGGGTCATTGTTCGCGACCTTACGCAGCCGACGGTCAAGCTTGACACCTCGGATGCGAACGGTGCTTTTGCGATCGCGTACGATCTTCCCGTAGGCCAGACCTACTCAACGACGATCTTCGGTTCGCGCACAGGCTTCGGCAACGACTCGACCGACGTGACGGTCGTTGCGGGGAGGGATACGACCATCCTGCTGGTCCTCATCGCCGACAGCACCAGCCCTCCGACGATCCCCGGTTCGGCATCAGGCCAGCCGGCCAGCATCGTGCTCGTCGGCACCGACGTCAATTCGATCTCCATCCGCGGAACGGGCGTCAACGAGTCGGCCCTGCTGACCTTCGAAGTCCGCGATTCTCTGGGCAACCCTGTCCTCGGCGGCAACGGTCCGATCGTTCGCTTCTCGCTCCTCGGGGCCCCCGGAGGAGGGGAGTACCTGTATCCCGACAGCGGTCAAGTGAACGGAACCAACGGCCGGGTCTCAACCCGCTTGAACTCGGGAACGAGACCTGGCGTCATCCAGGTCGTCGCCACCACCCGCAACGATTCCGTCCTGTCGTCGCCCGCCCGCGTGACCATCGCCAGCGGTCCGCCGTACGGCCCGAACGCCTCGATCAGCAGGGGCAACAAGAACCTTCCCGGACTCCTGTTCGACAACGAGCGGACGACGATCTCCGTGCTTCTGGGCGATCGCTATCAGAACCCCGTGCCGGCGGGAACCGCCGTCTACTTCACAACCACGGGGGGCATTGTACAACCGACCGCCTACACCGATGCCGACGGCGCCGCGAGCGTCGAGCTGATCACGGCGAATCCGCGACCGGCTGGCGGAGTGGCAACCGTGTTCGCCCGTACCATCGGCGATACGGCGGCACGTCTGGCCGACAGTCTGATCCAGTTGCAGATCCCCATCGTCTTCTCCGGCGCCACGCAGATCATCGCGCCGACGGCCGCCTTCGTCGTCCCCGACAGCGGTTCGTATGCCTTTGCCTATCAGGTTCAGGACGCGAACGGAAACCCGCTGGTCGCGGGTACCACCATCAAGGTGTCGTTGAGCGGACCCGGCGCGGCCGAGCTTGAGGTCCAGGGTGACGCCGATGTGACGATGGAGGACACCGATGACCCGGCCGATACGGATTTCAATGCGACGATCGTCGACAAGACCCGCGGTGGAACGGGCGGCCCGTTCACGGTCTCGATCCAGGTGGTGAGTCGCAACGGAAACGCGACCCATACATTCTCGGGTCTGTCGTTGACCACCGGCGGCGGAGGGTCGGTGCCGGGATCGACAAGCGTGCCGCGAAGCATCGCCCTCAGTACGATCAGCTCCCGAACGCTTTCCGTGAAGGGGACCGGTGCGAATGAAACGTCGCGCCTCACCTTCATTGTCCGCGATTCGCTCGGCAACCCCGTCGGCAATCCGCTCGACCCGACCCAGAAGGCCTGGGTGACCTTCTCGATCAATCCGACGGTCGGCATGGGGGGCGCGTTCGTGTATCCGACGGGCGATTCGACCGATGTCAACGGCCAGGTGAGCGTGACGTTCAATTCGGGCACACAGGCCGGTGTCGTGCAGGTCGTTGCCACCACGCTGACTTCCGGCGGCCCGGTCACCGCCTCTCCGGTGCAGTTGACGATCCAAGGTGGTCTGCCGGATTCGACGCGGTTCATCGCCGAACTCGATCGCATCAATCTTCCGGGTCTGCACAAGCCGGGCCCGCTGGGCACTGTGACGATACAGGCCGCCGACGAATTCGGCAACGCTGTTCAGACGGGTACCGCCATCTACTTCAGCACGTCGCTCGGGTTGATCAAAGCTTCGGCGACGACGGACGATGCCGGACGCGCGACGGCACAGCTAAGCGGCGGCGTCGTCGGCGCTTCCGACGGCCAGGGCGTGGTCACGGTCCAAACGCTCGGAAAGAATGGCGAAGTCATTCGCAAGCAACTGCCCTTCCTCTTCACAGGCCCGGTCCAGATCCTCAACAAGCCGGCCGCGGGCTTTTCCATCGATGATGCCGGGACGTACAGCTTCTCCTTCCGCGTTGCCGACGTCAACGGCAATCCCCCGTCGTCGGGTACGACGGTATCGGTCACGGCCGAAGGCGAAGGAGCCGGAGGTCTGGCCATCACCACCGGCGGAACGCTGACCTTCCCCGACACGCGCGACACGATGAGGACCTTCTACACCGTTGCCGTGCGCGACAAGGAAGTCGGCGGACCCTCGGGCCCCGTGACCTTCACGATCAACGTGTCGGGCGAGAACGGCAACGAGACGTACAGCTTCACCGGCCAGGTGTTGGGTGCGGGCCAGACCGCCGGTACGGTGGCGGCACGCCGTCCGGCGACGCTCGAATTGGTCTCGAACTCGACGCCGTCCGTCTCCATTCGCGGGACCGGTTCGAAGGAGACTTCGACGCTCACCTTCATCGTGCGAGACTCCCTCGGTCAGCCGATCAATGCGGCGGGCAGGGCGTTCGTGGTCTTTGCGCTGGCTCCGAACGGCGGACTCGGAGGGGGTGAGTTCCTTTCGACCGCGGGCGACTCGACGGATGACAACGGACTCATCTCGGTGACCTTCAATTCGGGCACCCGGTCGGGCGTTCTTCAGGTCGTCGCGAAGACGACGGCGCCGGGACGTGCGGACACGATCTACTCCGCCCCGGTTCGCCTGACCATTTCTGGAGGCCTCCCCGACGCCAACCGCGTGGTCGCCACACTCTCGCGCATCAATATTCCGGGCCTCGTCAAAACGGGTCCGTTGGCGACTGTCAGCGTTCAGGCGGGCGACCAGTACAACAACCCCGTTCAGCCGGGAACGGCGTTCTATTTCACGACAGGACTCGGACTGATCCAGGCCACGGCGTCGACGAATGAGTCTGGCCAGGCCTCCGTCCAGTTAAGCGGAGGAGTTGTCGGCAGCCCGGCTCCCGAAGATACCGTGACGGTCCAGACGGTCGGCGCCGGCGGGGTGTCGATCGTCAAGAAGCTTCCGTTCATCTTTACGGGCGCTCCTGCGATAACCGGTCTGCCGGCACCGGGGTTCGTCATCTCCGACAGCGGTTCGTACACCTTCAATTTTACCGTGGCCGATGCGAACGGCAATCCGCTTTCGGCGGGTTCTACGGTCCAGGTGACGGTCGAAGGTGACGGCTCTGGCGGTCTGGACCTGACCGGCGACGTAAGCCGTACGCTGCCCGATACTCGGAACGCAAGCTTCACCAGCTTTTCCGTGACGGCGCAGGACAAGGACCGAGGCGGTCCGTCGGGGTTGGTGCGCTTCAGGATCGCGGTGACGGGAGAGAACGGCTCGGCCGAGGCGACCCTCTCCGGCACACAGCTGACGACAGGTCAGTCGGCCACCGGACCGGCTTCGCGATATGTGGCGACGCTCGAGCTCGAATCCATTTCACGGACCAGCCTGTCGATCCGCGGTACGGGTGCGTCGGAGGTCTCGACCCTGACGTTCATGGCGAAGGATTCGAACGGCATCGCGCTGGACAAGAACAATCGGGCCTATGTGCTTCTTGGGCTCCTCCCAACGGGCGGCTTGGGCGGCGGAGAGTTCCTGTCGGCGACGGCCGATTCGACGAACGACAACGGCCGCATCTCGGTGACGTTCAACTCCGGTACAAAGGCGGGTGTACTGCAGATCATCGCCAAGACAACGGCGCCGGGCCGGGCCGATACGATCTACTCCTCACCGGTCCGGCTGACCATCGCCGGCGGTCTGCCCGATTCGCAGAGGGTTGTCGTCGGACTCTCGCGGGTCAACATGCCGGGCCTGATCCAGTCGGGCCCGATCGGGACGGTGACAGTGCAGGCGGGGGACAAGTACAACAATCCGGTGCAACCGGGGACGGCGTTCTACTTCACGACGAACCTGGGTCTGATCCAGGCGAATGCTTCGACGAACGACGCGGGCCAGGCCACGGCGCAGTTGAGCGGCGGCGTGGTGGGGGCTTCGACGGGAGCCGGAACGATCACCGTGCAGACGGTGGGCGAGAACGGGACGTCGATCGTCAAGACGCTGCCATTCCTGTTCACGGGGGCGACGCAGATCACGAACACGCCGTCGAGCGGGTTCACGATCGCCGACAGCGGCACGTACAGCTTCTCGTTCAAGGTGGCGGATGCCAACGGCAACCCGCTGGTGCAGGGGTCGACGATCCAAGTAACGAAGGAAGGACCGGGGTCGGGCGACCTTGAGCTGTCGGGAGATGTGATCCGTACCATGCCCGATACGCGTGACACCAGCCTCACGACGTTCAATGTGACCGCCACCGACAAGGCCTCGGGTGGCCCCTCGGGAGCGGTCGTTTTCCGCATTACGGTCGCGAGTCCCAATGGAGAGGCCACGTATTCCTGGAATGGGACCCAGCTGGTCGTCGGCCAATCCGGTTCAAGCGCGTCTGGCTCCGGCTATGCTTCGAGCATCGTTCTGCTTGGGACAAGCACGGACCCGACGAGGGTCTTGTCCGTGCGAGGAACCGGCTCGAACGAATCGTCGATCCTCCGATTCGTTGTCAAGGATTCGCTGGGTAATGCCGTCGACCTGGCTCACACGGCCACGGTCACATTCTCGGTGAACGGCGGACCTGGCGGCGGAGAGTATGTTTCGCCGACCACGGCAACGACAGACGCGTCGGGGAGCGTCTTTACGACATTCAATTCCGGTACCAAGGCGGGCGTGGTGCAGGTGAAGGCCAGCACGACGATCGGCTCCACGACTATCACGTCGGCACCGGTGACCTTCACCATGGCCGGTGGATTACCCGACTCCAACCGCATCACTGTCTGGACCACGAGCCAGAACTATCCTGGACTCGTTCAGGCTGGCAACTTGTTGGGTGAGGTCAACGTGCAGTTGGGCGACAAGTACGGCAATCCGGTCCAGGCCGGCACGGCCGTCTATTTCACTTCGACCGGCGGGATCATCTCATCGTCGGCCTTCACCAATGCAGCCGGTCTTGCGACCGCCAACTTGTACGGCGGCGGCCTGGCTCCGGTGCTCGGCCAGGACACGATCACCGTCACGACCGTTGGGGAGAACAACACGACGATCACCAAGCGCCTGACCGTGACCTTCTCAGGGAGTCCTGTCGTGACGCTCCTGAACGTACCGACGGACACGATCACGATCTTCGACGGCGGCTACTTCGACGTCGACTATCGGCTCGCTGATGCCAATCTGAACCCGCTGGCGGCCGGTAACAACCTCTCCGTCTCGATCACCGGCACGGCGGGCTCCGGCGTGACGCGCAGCGGCGACATTGGATTCTCGACGATCGACACCCGTTCCAGCAACTTCACTTCGTTCAGGATGCGGCTCTCCGACGCCACTGCCAACGGAGGCGTGAGCGGCGAGTTCATCGTGACGATCAGCGTATCGGGCCCGAACGGATCGACCACGCGTCGATTCTACGGAAACCTCGGTGCGCCGCAGGCTATCACGCCGCCTTCGCCGACGGTGAAGAACCCGGCGCAGATCGCGTTCATCGGCGTGTCTGCGTCTGACGTCTTCGTGTCGGGCGTCGGTGCACTCGAGAATTCGGTCATCACGTATGAGGTGCGCGACTCCCTCGGCAATGCCATCGAGGCGACCCCTCGTTCCTATGTTTCGTTTGCGCTGACCTTCTTCCCGAATACGTTCGTGCCAGGCGGGACTAACCCGGTGTTGATACCGGGCTCCGACAGCACTGACAACTCCGGACGGGCGCGCGTGTCCATGTCTTCCGGCACCCGGGCCGGTGTTGTCCAGATCGTGGCAAGTACCGTCGTTGGCTCCAACACCATTACTTCGCTTCCCGTCAAGATCACGATCCACGCCGGGTTCCCGGACCAAAGGCACTTTACCATGGCTCCGGACCGATACAACTTCCCCGGCCTTGATAAGGCATTCGTGACGCAGAAGATCACGGTGCAGGTAGCCGACAAATACAGCAATCCGGTCCAGGCGGGCACGGCCGTCTACTTCTACAGCACCCACGGTACGATGTCGACGGGGGGCGGCACGCCCGGTTTGACGGATGCGAACGGATTCGTGTCGCAAACGCTGTTCTCCGCCAATCCGTATCCTCAGGGCATCGACTCACTGGCGATCGGGAAAGGTTACACGTACGTTTACTCGCAGACTCTCGGCGATGCGGGGGCACAGGTGATCGATTCGCTCGAGATCTTGTGGACAGGAGCGCCCGTCATTACTCGTACGTCGGGCCCCACTTCGTTCACGATACCGCAAGGAGGAAGCGAAGGTCCGTGGACGTTCACGGTTGTCGACCGGTTCGGCCACCCGATGTCGGCGGGCACCAGCATCTCCGTGGCGGCCGGCGATGGAAAGGTGAACGGCGACGCCGACATTACATTGTCGGATACGAAATCCACCGGGGCCGGGATCACGGATTTCACGATCACGGTGGATGATTCAGATCCAGCCGATAGCGATCCGCCGGCGAATGTCCTCTTGACGATTGTCGTCGTGCATCCGACGTACGGAACGTACAAACGGGTCATCGCAACGGGCACGATTGACTGATCGTCAATGCACCGCTGGTTCCCAGGCCCTGTCCTCGCGAGAGGATGGGGCCTGCGGTTTTTCAAGGGAGAACTCGGAGAGGTGGAAGGTGAGAGGAGGAAAGAGGTGTGGAGGGAACAACGGGAAACCGGCGGGAGGCCAGAAGCCAGAGGCCAGTGATCAGTGGTCAGTGAGGAGTAAGCAGGGGTATGGCCTTTAGCCATGAGACTTGGAACTCCCAACTCCCAACTCACAACTCACAACTCACAACTCACAACTCACAACTCACAACTCACAACTCACAACAGTCCTTCCTCCCGAAACCACTCCACCGTCTCCCGCACCGTCTGGCGCAATGATCGGGGTTCGTAGCCGAGCTCGCGCGCGGCCTTCTCGGACGAATACTGCCTGCGCCGTCCGGTGCCGGAAACCAGCTCGCGCGTGATCCATGGCTTCACCCGCAGGATCGCAGACATCGATTCGACCGTCGCTGCGATCGCCCGCACCATCGGGGTCGGGACGATGAACTTCGGCGCCACCCCGCCGGTCTCCTCGGCCACGATCTGAAAGATCTCGGCGAACGTCCGATTCTCTCCGGCTAGGATGTAGCGTTCTCCGATCCGTCCCTGCTTCGCCGCGGCGATGTGCCCGTCAGCGACATCGTTCGCCGAGACGATGTTCGTTCCGCCCATCGTCGCATAAAAGATCCTCCGCCGCGCCACATCCCGCACGATCCGTCCGCCATGGACCCGATGGTCGCGCGGTCCCATGATCACGGCCGGATTCACGATCACCGCCGGCAAGCCCACCCGCACCGCTTCGAGAACGATCCGCTCCGATCGCCACTTGGTCACGCGGTACGCCGCCGGTCGGCGTCCCGGAACGAAGGGGGTCTCCTCGGTCATCACGGCATCATGAGGATCCGGACCGATCGTCGCGATCGAGCTGGTATGGATGAACCGCTCAACATTCTGCCGCAAGGCGGCATCCACCACCGTGGATGTTCCGGCGACATTGACCGCGGTCATCATGTCGCGCTCACGTCGCCAATACGAGACGATCGCCGCCGTATGGAAGACCGTGTCGCAGCCTTTCATCGCCCGGAAGACGTCGTTTTCGTTCCGAACATCCCCCCGAACGACCTCCGCGTCCGCTCCGCGTAGGGCGCGGTCATCCGTCCCCCGCGCCAGGACGCGCACCCGGACCCCTAGATGGACCAGAGCATGCACCAGATTCGAGCCGACGAGCCCGGTGCCGCCGGTGACGAGTGCGGTTCTCATGAGGATACGGGGTGGATCTGAAACACGCCGCGATGCGGCCACTTCGTGGAAATGCGAACCAAGTTCAATTGACCAATCAGTTGAAGTTCGAAATACCTTGGAAGCGAGCAAAGCCGCCAAAGCCTGACGAGTGACTCGCGCCATCTGCCGACGTCATAAGCGAAGGGAGCCCTCGATATTGAGACTGAAGGACCGGGTCAGGCCGTCGAGGTTCACCGGGCGCTTCAGAAGCGCCATCGCTGCCTGCGGATGGAGTGTGAGCTCTTCGGAGATCTTGACCGATGCCCGGAGCAGAACGTTGACCTGCAGGCGATCCGTGTCGGCCACTACGACGTCGATCGGTCTGGCGAGCAGCAATGGGTCCGTGTTCAGCCGTCGCACCACGGACCTGCGTATGCGCTGGATCGCGATCAGCTCGGCGGCCAGGTCCAAGGGTGCCCCCGCGATCAGGGCTCCCGCGCGGAGGGAGAGATCGTCTCCGCGCTGCAGCCGGTCGACGGAGTTGTTGCTGCGTCCCGGTGACCACTGGTAGCCGAGCCCGGCGTTCCAGCGGTCGCCAAGTACCGCCACGCCCACGAGCAGGTCGTTGGTGCCAAGTCCGGGTTGGTACGCTTGTGGCAGCCCTTGTCGGTTCACGGCTCCGGTCGCGAGCCGCAGTCCTGCATCGAATCGGATGCGGACGGCCCTCTCTTCGAGCATCGCTGTGCCGACCGTCACCAGCACGTCTCCGACCCCAGCGGCGGAACCCAGCGGTCCTTTTGTCGAACGGAGCGGGACGGTACACGAGGCTTCGAACGATGTTCCGATCGGGACGTTGAGACCGAGAGCGAGGTCATGATAGAAGAATGATCCTTCATCCGAGGTGCCAAACCCGCCACGGAACGTCGCCGCTGGCGTACGCTCCTCCAGACCTGCTCTGCCCACCGAACAGACACCGGCGTCGGAGCATTGGGCAAAGGCCGGTTGGCCGAAGACCGCCAGTCCGATCGTAGCGGCCACGAACGTGCTCGCGACGGGACTCACATGCTCTCTTGTCTGGATCATGCTTTCTTCGCTTCAGGCTGAAAGTGTCAACGCGTTCCCCGGATCTCGACCGCTCTCGCTTGTGCTTCGCGCGGCAAGGCCATCCATGCCCGGTCGGTCATGTCGAGCGCCTCTTCGGGAAGGCCGATCTGTTCGTAGACCCTTGAGATCTCCAATGCCAGACGAGCTTGCTGCGCACGGTCGGGGGATCGACTCATCAGGCGGGAGAGAGAATCCATGGCTCCGAATCCCCGGACGACCGGATTCTCCGCGTCGAGCGACCGCAGAAGAGCGAGGTCGCGTCTCGCCCGGGTGGAGTCGCCGCTCTGGAACCGGTAGTGCATGCTCCACAACAGCGATTCGAAATGGCGCGGGTCGACGGCCAAAGCTGAGTCGGCGAACGCTTCGGCCTGTTCAGGATATCCCAGATCCCACGCCATGCGGCTTGCTTGGAAGTACCAATGCGCCCGGTCGACCCCGGGTCTATCGGCGCGCGCGGCGTTCAACGCCTGAGCCATGGACAGCAAAACGCGTCCCGGGGGTGTGTAGGACGTCGAACGGGGAGTGGAAAACAGACGTTGTTGTGCCGCCACCGCTTCTTCGAACGATCCGCTCAACGCAGAAGCGGCGACCCGTTGAAACGCGATCTCGGCATTGACAGGGTCGAGCCGTTGGGCCAGCGCCAGCACGGAGTCAGCTTCCCGATAGCGGGCGCCGTGAATGGATCGTCGTCCCTCGTGCAAGAGGGAGAGGATCCCGTTGAACGGGTCGGGATTGGTGTGCCGGGGCGACAGGCCTTCACGCAACCGGTAGCGTACCCGGTAGACCGTCAGCCACCCGGCTGTGGCGATGGTGTCGAATTGGAATCGCCGCGACTCCGAGATCTGGATCTCATGCGAGCGGATGCCGGACCGGACCTGTTGGGCGAGCAGGACCTGCACGTCGTGCCTACGAAGCATCGACTCGAACATGGGCAGCGGCACGGCACGGTTGACCTCAAGCACTTTGCGCCCTCCGACGAACGGCACGATCTCCTTCGAGGCGCTGGCGATCACGATCTCCGGACCTGTCGAAGCCACGAGGGCCTCTCCGGCCAATTCCCACGGCGTGGCGTAATAGCCGGTCATGTGGAACGGCGACCGTCCGGAACGATCATCCTCGACGGCCGCTCGGTAGCGTCGGTTCGATGCGAGCAGTTCCACCACGGCTGCCGCATTGAGCAGAACCAACAGCGCGACGACGACGCCTCCGACGGCGGACCGGCCCCGGGGGAGCATATTCAGGATCGTCCCGAGTCCGATCGCCGACCAGATGAGGACGAACGGCAACGCCGGGAGGAAGAATCGAATGTCCTGGAGCGGATACAAGAGGATGATGGCAGCGTAGAATATCATGAACAGGAGACGCACCACGGCCGTCGTTGAGGTGCGAAGGTCGGTCCAGATACCGAGCGCCAGCAAGGGGAGGAAGACCAACCCGGTCCAACCCTTGACGGCGTTCAAGACGAAGACGATACCAACGAACACGTCGGAGGGTTCACGGATCAGGTTGAGCGGGAACGGCACGAGGATCATGCCGCCCAGCTCGTACTGGTATGAGCGCACGTTGATGATCACGCGTTGGATCCACTCTGCCCAGATCGGAGCCGACGCGGGCGTGACGAAGTGTTCAAAGATGAACTGGATGTTCGTGGCCTGCGACGATTCAGGCACGCCGACCCAGACCATGTTCCGGAGGGTCCACAGCCCGACGGCGCTGATGACGGCCACAGTGATCCCAGCGGCAAGCCGGAGGTGTCTGCGTGTCACAGCATCGACCACGAATGCTCCGACGATGGCAACGCTGATCTCACGGAGCAACGGGAGGACGGCCAGCGCCGCGACCAACAGAGCCGTGTGGGTAGAATCGGGCGCCTTGTCGCGTGCCCGTTCCCTGAGCCACAAGGTCATGAAGAACAACAGGAAGAAGGGGGCTTCGGAAAGGGCTTCGGTGAACATCACCAGCGTCAGCGGCGTGGCGGCGAACAGCCAGGCGATGAGATGGGCCGTGCGGACGGGCAGCCAGAGGCGGAGCCACAGAAGAAACAAGGCGAGCGCGCCTAGACCGTAGAGCAACGTCATGACCTTGGCGGCGAATAGCGAGCCGGCCGCCATCCACTGCGACGGGACGATGAGGACAGGATAAAACGGGGCGTTGACCACATACGCCTCGGGCTCGGGTTGCGTGGCGTCGTTCCACCCCTGGCCCCGGCTGAGGCTCTCCGCCCAGATGACGTATCGCGTCGAGTCGGTGTAGAGCGACAGGTCGTTCAACCGCAGCCAGCCAGCAACGGCGAATGTCGACAGGAGAAGTGCGAGCGAAAGCCGTTCGGATCGGGTCATGAGCGGTCGAGGATGGTGCGGATGCGCCGGAAGATCGAATGGAACATTGGCCGGGTCAGGCGCCCGGTGAAGGTGTTCTGCTGACTCGGATGGAACGAACCCAGGAGCACACGACCGTCGGCCAACCGGTGTTCCGCGCCATGCGTAAAGCGGGGACGGCGCGTGCATCCCGGGTCGGTACGGGAAAGCCGCCGAAGTGCGTCAGCTGCGGCGTCGAATCCGATCTTGCCGAGCCCGAGGACGACGCGAACACACTCGAGGTGAGCCAGTTCCCACTCGAGGAAGGGGCGGCATCGGTCCATCTCTTCCGCCGTCGGCTTGTTCCCCGGCGGGGCGCAGCGGCATGTTGCCGTGATGAAGCAGTCGGTGAGCGTCAGGCCGTCATCGCGGCTGATGGAGACCGGCCGGCTGGCGAAACCGTACCGGTGTAGGGCTGCATACAACCAGTCGCCGCTTCGGTCGCCGGTGAACATACGGCCGGTCCGGTTGGCGCCGTGCGCCGCAGGTGCCAGACCGACAATAAGGAGGCGCGCCTTCGGGTCCCCGAAGCCGGGCACGGGCCTTCCCCAGTAGGTTTCGCCCGCGAATCGCCTCACCTTTTCGCGGGCGATCCGCTCGCGCCAGGCGGCCAGACGAGGACACCGGCGACAAGCCGTGACCGAAGCGTGGTGCCGCCGCCAGGAGGTGGAGGTCGTCACACGTTCTTCAGGAACGCCACCAGGGCTTGGTTGAAGGCAGTCTCGTTCTCGATGTTCGAGAGGTGTCCGGCGCCCGGAATGACGACCAACTGGGAGTTCTTGATCGCCTTGTGCATCGCCTCGGATGCCGACGGCGGCGTCAGGGTGTCGTGTTCTCCGACGAGAATGAGCGTCGGGACGGCGATGGACCCGAGCGACGCCGAGGTGTCGGTTCGGGCGGCAAGTGCGACGAGCGTACCGGCAATTCCCAGCTGCGTGTTGCCGCGGATGATCGACTTGATGAACTCGACGGCCTGCGGCTGTCCGGTCAGGTTCTGCGGTGCAAAGACGGCCTTGACGAACGTCTCGGCAAACGCAGGAACGCCGTCGCGCTTGACCGCCGTGATCGTGGCGGAGCGCTTCACTTTGGCTTCGTTCGGGTCGGCCTCGCTGCGGGTGTCGGCGAGCACGAGTGCGCGCACCCTTTCGGGATGTCGCTCGACCGCACGCAGGGCCACATAGCCCCCCATCGAGAGCCCGCACAGGACGGCTTTATCGATGACGAGATGGTCGAGGAGCGCGATGAGGTCATCGACGAGGAATTCGATCGTGTACTGGCCGTCCGCGACCTGGCTTTCGCCGTGGCCCCGCAGGTCATAGCTGATCGCCCGGATGCCGTGCGGAAGGGCTCGCATCTGCGGATCCCACATCCGATGATTGAAGGGAAAGCCGTGAATAAAGACCACGGGCAACCCCGCGGGCGTTCCCCGTTCGAGGTAATTGATCGTCACGCCGCTCGGCAAATAGACCTTCATCGTGACCTCCGTGTGAGTCCGCCCGCAGCGGGTTCAGGCGTAATACCGGTCGATCGCCGCCTGAGCCGCTGCGAGCACGTCGGACGGAACATGTTGTTCGAGGAGGGGAAACAGGGTCCGGTCCTCGAGCCGGATGTGCGCTTCCAACAGACGACCCAACTCAACAAGCGCCGTGCGCCGGTCGGCCGGCGGGTTGGTGCGGAGTTCCTCGACCATGGAAGCGACGCGCCGATGTTGCTGGAGCAGTTGGTCGACGATGGGCACGGCCTCGGGGATCCCGCGGCCCAGAGGAAAGACCTGCTCTTCCTCGACGGCGAAATGGCGTTGCAGGTGCTGAGCGTAGAACGCCAGCACGTATTCCGTCTGGAGCTGCGGGTCGTGCGACCACAGTTTCAACTCGGCCCGATCGCCCTGTTGCAGCCGAATGGCCAGCAACAGGCCGTCGTGATGATCACGCGCGACGGGGACGAGGGCTGGATGTCGTTTGGCCATCTGAAGAAGGAAGAAGTTACACAGAGCTCCACAGAGGTTGCACAGAGTTCCGCAGAGAAAAGAGTTAGAGATGCACGAGCTCGGTGGATCTCTGTGCCCGCTCTGTGGGACTCTGTGTGACGCTTTGCCTGCCATGAAAGAAGCAGTTACACAGAGATCCACAGAGGTTGCACAGAGTTCCGCAGAGACAAGAGTTGGAGATGAACCAGTTCGGTGGATCTCTGTGTCCGCTCTGTGGAACTCTGTGTCACGCTTTTCTTAACCCTTGCGCTTCTCGATCGCGACCCACTTCCGCAGTTCGTGCCCCGTGTAGATCTGCCGCGGTCGGGCGATCTTCTGCTCGGCGTCCTGCACATGCTCGTTCCACTGGGCCAGCCATCCGGCCGTACGGGGAATAGCGAACAGCACAGGGAAGAAGTCGGTCGGAAAGCCCATCGCCTGATAGATCAGGCCGGAATAGAAATCGACGTTCGGATACAGCTTGCGCTTCACAAAATAGTCGTCCTGAAGGGCGATGCGTTCAAGCTCGAGAGCAATGTCGAGCTTCGGGTTGCGTCCCGTGACGGCGAAGACCTCGTCAGCCAGACGTTTGATCACGCGGGCGCGCGGGTCATAGTTCTTGTAGATCCGATGGCCGAAACCCATCAAGCGTCCCTTTCCCTCCTTCACCTCTTTGATGAAGGCCGGGATCTTGTCGATCGACCCGATCTCGTCGAGCATGCGCAACACCGCCTCGTTGGCGCCGCCGTGGAGCGGACCCCAGAGGGCCGCCGCTGCCGCCGCCGTTGCCGAGTAAGGGTCGACGTGCGATGACCCGACGCCCCGCATGGCATTGGCGCTGCAGTTCTGCTCGTGGTCGATGTGGAGGATGAACAGCACGGTCAGCGCACGTTCCAGCGCGGGGTGGATGTCATAGTGTGCGTCGCCGACCTTGAACATCATGTTGAGGAAGTTTCCCGCATAGGTCAGGTCATTCGTCGGGTAGACATAAGGCATCCCCTTGGAATGCCGGTACGCGAATGCCGCGATCGTCGGCACTTTGGCGATGAGGCGGTAGATCTGCTTCATCCGGTTCTCGGCGTCCGTGATCCTTCCCGCTTCAGGATAGAACGTCGAAAGCGCGGCGATCGTGCTGACGAACATACCCATCGGGTGCGCATCGTACCGGAACCCGCGCATGAGATCTTTGATGTTCTCGTGCACGAACGTATGATTGCGGATCTTCATGCGCCAATCGGCCCGCTGCTGCTCGGTCGGGAGGTCGCCGTTGATGAGCAGGTACGCGACCTCGAGGAACGACGTTGAGTTCTCCGCAAGCTCTTCAATGGGATAACCGCGATGCCGCAAGATACCCTTGTCGCCGTCGATGTAGGTGATGGCGCTCTTGACCGACGCCGTGTTCATGAAGGCCGGGTCGTACGACATCAGGCCGAAGTCATCATCGTGCTCCTTGATCTGCCGCAGATCCGTCGCGCGTATCGTTCCATGCTCGATCGGGATCTCGTAGGTCTTGCCGGTGCGGTTGTCTGTCAGCGTCAAGGTCGAAGGCATCGCGGATCTCCAGGGATGGTCGATCACTCAGGGATGAACGACGAAAGTAGGCGAAAAATTTCCTGAACTGCCACGGAAACAGGATGGGCTTTGCTCAGCGCTTCGTCCGTTTGCCTTGAGGCGCAAGGTCTTTTTACGCATATTTGTTGAACACCTTCATTGAGCGGAGAACGTATGTCGACCCTCACCATCCTACTGGCAGCCATTCTGACCCTCCCTTCGACCGGCCTGATGCCGAAAGAGAGGCGATACGGCAAGGCCATCACCGTCAAAGAAACCACGTCCATCGCCGCGATCCTGAAGGACCCGATGTCGTTCCACGGCAAGACTGTGCGCGTCGAAGGCGTTGTCGTCGAAGTGTGCGCCAAGCGTGGATGCTGGATCAAGGTGGGGGGTAAGGACGGCGAGAGCATCACATTCAAGGTCGAGGACGGCGTGATCGTGTTCCCGATGGAGTCGAAGGGACAGACAGCCGTCGTGCAGGGGGTGGTCAAGGCGACCGTCACGTCGGTCGAAGACCAGATCAAGCAGGGTGAACATCACGCCGAAGAGCAGGGGACGAAATTCGATCCTGCCTCCGTGAAGGGACCGAAGACGGTCATCCGGATCGACGGCGAGGGAGCGGTCATCCGTTGATGGCGTTCTCCTGGCGGCGGCTGACCATCGCCACGCATCGCGACCTGGGCTATGCCCTCTTCGCGCTGGTCATGATCTACAGCGTGTCGGGCATCGCCGTCAACCACATCGAGCACTGGAATCCGAACTACAGCCGTTCCATGGAACGGCGCGAGATCGAGCCGCTCGCCGGCCTGGAGCCCGACGCCCAGGTCGAGCGGGCGGCTTCGCTTCTGGGGGTGCGGAGGGAAGAGGTCAAGCAATCCTTTCGTCCGGACCCTGAAACGCTCCAGCTCTTCGTCGAAGCATCGACCTACTCCATCGACCTGCCGACCGGCAAGGTGGTCGTCGATGCCGCCCGCCGGCGGCCTGTCCTGTTCGAGTTCAATCAGCTGCATCTCAACCACATCAAAGGGGTCTGGACATACGTGGCCGATCTCTTCGCCGTCGCGCTCATCCTTCTCGCCGTTACGGGACTGTTCATCGTGAAGGGGGAGAACGGTCCGCTTCGCCGGGGCAAGTGGTATCTCATCGCGGGCCTCGTGGTCCCGGCGGTGTTCTGGGCGCTGACGATCGCGGGTCTCTGAACGGTTGAGGCACAAAGAACACAAAGAACACTGAGAAGTGAGGTTCACCAGACGAGGTGAGGTTGTGTACCGCGCCTATGTCACTCGCTTTGCCGGACGTCCTACGACGTCTTCCAATCGCCTGAGCTCTGTCGTCGTCAACTCCCGCCATTCGCCAGGCGGAAGTCCCTCGAGCGCTAGAAACAGCATCGCTACGCGCACCAACCGCAACGTTGGATGTCCGACCGCGGCCGTCATGCGCCGCACCTGCCGGTTCTTCCCTTCGGTCAGGATCAGCTCGATCCATGCGGTCGGAACATTCTTCCGATAACGGATCGGCACGGAGCGCGGAGGCAGAACGGGTTCGGCGCTCAGCAGGCGTACGATCGCGGGGCTGGTCCGGCGATCGCCGATGATCACCCCTCGCGCCAGTTGCATGAGCGCCTCGGGCGTTGGTACGCGTTCGACCTGGGCCCAGTACGTCCGTTCGTGACCGAACTTCGGCTCCGTGAGACGGTGCTGCAGGTTCTTGTCGTTGGTAAGCAGGAGAAGCCCCTCGCTGTCGGCGTCCAGTCGTCCGACCGGATAAACGTCCTTGGGGAACGGACCAAAGTCGGCGAGGGTCGGGCGGTCGCCCTCGGGAGTGAACTGGGAGAGGACGCCGTAGGGTTTGTTGAAGAGGATGGAGGTCATGAATAGAAACATTACACAGAGTTTCACCGAGATGACACAGAGATCCACAGAGCGAATGGACGAGTGGAATGACATGTACGGCTGTTGGGTATTCGAATTCCCTTTGGTGCGCTGATCGCAAAAGAAAAACCCCCGGTCTCCCGGGGGTTCTCTGCTCGATGGCACGTACTCAGCAGCAACTGCAGAACGGGCCTAGTTGCTGTCCGCGATCTGCTCGCCTTCTTCCTTCATCTCATCACCCTTGTCCTTGGAGGATTCGACGAAGTCGAGGCCGTCTTTCTTGCGGTTCAGTTTCACCCTGACCTTGCTGCCCGACTGGAAGACCCCCTTCAGAATATCCTCAGCCACCGGGTCTTCGACATACTTTTGAACCGCACGACGCAGCGGGCGCGCTCCGAAGGCCGGGTCGAATCCCTTGTCGGCCAGGAACTCCTTGGCCCCCTTCGTCATCTCGATCGTGATACCCATGGCCGTCATGCGGCTGAACAGCTCGCGGGCCGCGATGTCGATGATCTGATGGAGGTGCTGGCGTTCGAGGGCGTGGAAGACGATGGTGTCGTCGACGCGGTTGAGGAATTCGGGGTTGAAGACACGCTTGAGCGCGTCTTCGATGCTCCCCTTCATCGCCGTATACTTGTCCTTCTCGGTCGCTTGCGAGAATCCAATGCCGCCGGTCACCTTGATGTCGCGCGAACCGATGTTCGACGTCATGATCAAGATCGTGTTCTTGAAGTCCACCCGTCGGCCGAGGCTGTCCGTCAGGATGCCGTCGTCCAGCACCTGCAGGAGGATGTTGAACACGTCCGGGTGGGCCTTTTCGATCTCGTCGAGCAGGACGACGGAGTAGGGCTTTCGGCGCACCTTCTCCGTGAGCTGACCCCCTTCCTCGTATCCGACGTACCCCGGAGGCGCCCCGACGAGCCGGGACACGGAGAACTTCTCCATGTATTCCGACATGTCAATGCGGATCAGTGCCTCCTCGGAATCGAACAGGTACCGTGCCAGCGCCTTGGCCAGCTCCGTTTTGCCGACGCCCGTCGGACCCAGGAAGATGAACGAGCCGATGGGCCGCTTGGGATCCTTGAGCCCCGCTCGGGCGCGCCGGATGGCCTTCGTCAACTTTTCGATGGCCTCATCCTGGCCGACCACCTGCCCCTTCAGAGCTTCTTCCATCTTCAGCAGTTTGTTCGATTCGCTCTCCGCGACCTTCTGGACGGGGATGCCGGTCATCATGGCCACGACCGCTGCGCAGTCCTCTTCGCTGACGTCGTAGACCGTATCCTGCGCCTTCAATTCCCATTCGCGCTTGGCGATCTCGAGGTCGCTCAGCAGCTTCTTTTCGAGGTCGCGTAGGCGAGCCGCCTCCTCGAAGTTCTGCGTCTTGACGACCTGATTCTTCGATTGCCGGATCTTCTCGACCTCTTCTTCGAGGGCGACGACCTCCTTCGGCACCTTGATGTTCGCCAGGTGGACGCGCGAACCGGCCTCGTCAAGGACGTCGATGGCCTTGTCGGGCAGATATCGATCGGTGATGTAGCGGTCGCTCAGCCGGACCGCCGCCTCGAGGGCCTGTTGGGCGTAGCGAACGCCGTGATGCTCTTCGTACTTCGGCTTGATATTGACGAGGATCTGGATCGTCTCGTCGACCGTCGTCGGATCGACCATGATCTTCTGGAAGCGTCGGTCCAGAGCTCCGTCCTTCTCGATGAACTGCCGGTATTCGTCGAGCGTCGTCGCGCCGATGCACTGCAGGTCGCCCCGCGCGAGGGCCGGCTTGAACATGTTGGAAGCGTCGAGCGACCCGCTGGCGCCGCCGGCGCCCACGATCGTGTGCAACTCGTCGATGAACAGGATGACGTCCTTGGCCTTTTCCAGCTCGTTCATCACGGCCTTCATCCGCTCTTCGAATTGGCCGCGGTACTTCGTGCCGGCCACGAGGGCCGCCAGGTCGAGCGTCACCACCCGCTTTTCATGGAGGACACGGGAGACCTTCTTCTGAACGATGCGCAAAGCGAGGCCTTCAGCGATGGCAGACTTGCCGACGCCCGGCTCACCGATCAGGACGGGATTGTTCTTCTTGCGGCGCGCGAGCACCTGGGCGACCCGCTCGATCTCCTTTTCGCGACCTACGATCGGGTCGAGCTTGTCCTCCAGAGCGAGCTTTGTCAGGTCGCGGCCGAAGTTATCCAGCACGGGCGTCTTGGAGCGCTCGGCTTTGGGCTTCTCCTGCCCCGCCGTGGCCTTCTCTCCCTGTGCCGGAGGGGGCGTGGAGGGCTTCCCGGAGATGATGTTGTCGAGCTCGTTCCGGACAACGTCGTAATGGACGTTGAATTGATGGAGGATCTGGGCCGCGATGTTGTCGTCATCCCTCAGCAGCGAGAGGAGCAGGTGCTCGGTGCCGATGACATCGGACTTGTAGAGCTTAGCTTCGAGATACGTGATCTTCAGGACCTTTTCGGCCTGTTTCGTGAGGGGGATGTTGCCGATCGTAAGGGTGCCCCCGGAGGTCCGGACCGTGTCCTCGATGGCCTTCTTGAGCTTGTAGAGGTCGACGCCGAGGTTGCGCAGGATCTTGACGGCGATTCCCTCACCTTCTCGAATGATCCCGAGCAGGAGGTGCTCGGTGCCGATGTAGTCGTGACCGAGCCGGAGCGCTTCCTCGCGGCTCAACCGGATGACATCCTGAACTCTATTGGAGAAATTGCCTTCCATGTCCGTCCTTAAAGTGAAAATGGAACCTCGCCGTCGGTCAAGCCGTCTCTCCGGTATTCAACGCCCGACATGGCACAAGGTTCCACGTCAATATACCATGAATTGGAGGGTCAGTCAACAAGACGAACGAGCGCGTGATCTATTGCACGAAGCACGGTAACTCGTTGTGATTCTTTGACTTTCGATTCATTTTGCCCTACTTTTACATCTCTTTCCATCTTCCAACGATCTGCAGGAGCATCAGCAGGTGCCGTTACCCCTTGCCACGGGTCAGGACCGAAAACGCCAGGAACGCCTGAAGGAGTCTCCTGGCGGCGTGCCGACGCACATTGCCATCATCATGGATGGGAATGGCCGTTGGGCGAAGCGTCGCGGACTGCCGAGGATCGCGGGCCACAACGAAGGCGTGAATTCTGTTCGCGATATCGTTGAAGCCTGCGGCCAGCTCGGCGTTCAGGTGCTCACGTTGTATGCTTTCTCCACAGAGAATTGGAAGCGGCCGCAGGACGAGGTATCGTTGTTGATGCGCCTGCTGCTCAGGGCCCTGCGCGATGAGCGAGACCGGCTTCACCAGAACGAGGTGCGTTTGCAAGCGATCGGCGACATCGGGGCCTTGCCGCAAGACGTGCGCGACGAGTTGGCCGACGCCGTCGAGACAATGAAGAACAATACGGGCTTGACATTGGTTCTGGCCCTGTCCTACAGCGGCCGATGGGACCTGGCCGGGGCGATGCGTCGCATGGCTCAAGACGTCAAGGCCGGCGTGCTTGCTCCGGAGAGCATCGACGAACGCACGATCGGCCGGTATCTTTCAACGCGCGACCTGCCCGATCCTGATCTCCTGATCAGGACCAGCTCGGAGCGTCGGATCAGCAACTTCCTGCTGTGGGAACTGGCCTACAGCGAGATGGTCTTCGTCGACGAGTTCTGGCCGTCGTTCCGACGGAAGAACCTTTATGACGCCATTGCCGAGTATCAGCAGCGCGAACGACGCTTCGGCATGGTGAGCGAACAGGTGCGACCATCCGTCGCCCGTGTCCATCCTCTTGAACGTGTCCTCAACAGTGTCGCGAAGCTGTAAGTTCATCCTGGCCCTCGTGCTGTTCGTCGCCGCCGCGGCGGCCCAGCCCCGTCCCCAGGTCTACCGGATCCTCGGCATCACCGTCGAAGGGGAGACGTCGGCCGACCCGGCCGCCATTATCGCCAACACGGGCCTGAAAGAGGGGGACGAGATCACGGTCCCGGGCGACCAGACTCGCACGGCCATCGAGCGGCTCCATCGTCTGCGTCTGTTCGACGACGTCCAGATCTTCATCGAGAACCGGGTCCAGGACGGCGTCTATCTGCTCATCCGCGTCAAGGAGAATCCACGGCTCGAGAAGACCGTGGTCTCCGGGAACGACGAGTTGAGTGAGGACGATATCCTGAAGAAGATCAGTCTCCTGAAGGGTCAGCTCATCACGGCGCAGGAGCTTTCGGCCGTCGTTCGTACGCTGCGGTACGAGTACGAGAAGGAGGGATATCTGAATGCCGTCATCACGCCGACGCTCGAGCCCGCTTCCGATACGGCACGCAATCGTGTCAACCTGGTGATCCGCATCGACGAAGGACAGGCGGTCAAGGTGGACAATATCCGATTCCACGGGAACCAGGCATTTGACGACGGCGAACTGCGCGGCGAGATGAAGGAGACGAGCGAGCGCCGATGGTGGGCTTTCTGGGCGTCGAACAAGTTCGACCAGAAGAAATACAAGGAGGACAAGGACCTCCTGCTCACCTTCTACCGCAAGAACGGCTTCCGCGACGCCGAGATCCTGGCCGACTCGATCTCGTACGACGACGAGAAGCGGTACATGAGCATCGACCTCTACGTGTATGAGGGGCCGCGGTACTACGTTCGCAACATCACGTGGGAAGGGAATACGGTCTATCCGTCGGAGCTGCTGAGTGAGCGGCTGGGCTTCCGTCCGGGAGACATCTTCGACCAGCAGCGCTTCCAGGAGAATCTGTACCGCAACGAGGCAGAATCGGACGTGACCTCGCTCTACTCGGACAACGGCTACCTCTGGTTCCAGGTGGAGCCGCAGGAAACGGTCGTCGGGAAGGACAGCCTCGACATCAAGCTGCGGGTGCGGGAGCGGAATCAGTTTCGCATCGGGCGCGTCCACATTTCCGGCAACACGAAGACGTACGAGAAGGTCATCCGTCGCGAGTTGTTGACGAAGCCGGGCGACTTCTTCAGCCGTCAGCTGATCATTCGCTCGGTACGGCAGCTCTCCCAATTGAACTATTTCAACCCCGAAAAGATCAAGCCCGACGTGCGGCCGGTGGACGACAAGACCGTGGACCTGGAGTACGCCGTCGAAGAGCGGTCGAGCGACACCTTCAACATGTCGGTCGGGTACAGCGGAGCGTTCGGATTCAACGGCGGACTAGGGCTGGCCTTCAACAACTTCTCGCTAAGCGAACCGCTCAAGGGAGGGGCCGGCCAGGTGTTGACGTTCGACTGGCAGTTCGGCGTGAGCACGGTCTACCGGACCTTCTCCATCGGCTTCCAGGAGCCGTGGATGTTCGACACGCCCACGCTGTTCGGGTTCAACATCTTCGACACCCAGCAGAAGTACTATGCCGATGTCCGCTACACCGGCGTCTCGGTGCGAGTCGGCCGACGATTCCGCTGGCCCGACTACCTGTTCCGCGGCGACTGGACGGTCCGGTACCAGCAGAACTACTATCAGCCGTTCGCGGGCGAGTCGGACCAGTTGTTCCTGACGGGACGGTCGTCGCAGTTGAGCGTCATGCAGGTCATCTCGCGCAACAGTACGAACAGCCCGATCTTTCCGTCGGAGGGGTCGTCATTCTCGCTGTCGACGGAGGTCTCGGGCGGTCCGATCTTTCCGGGAACGGCGCGGTACCACAAGCATGTCTTCAGCGCCGATTGGTACATTCCGTTGTTCGGGTCGTCGCGCGTGACGCTGATGAGCTCGAACACGATCGGCATGATCTTCGGGTTCGAAAAGGATTCGTACATCCCGTTCCAGGACCGCTTCTTCATGGGAGGGACGGGGCTTGGACAGTTTGCGGTCACGCCGCTTCGCGGGTATGCCGAGCGAGGCGTCGGGCCGCGCAACGGCGGCACCGGCCTGATCAAGCACACGACGGAACTCAGGTTCGCACTGGCGTTGAATCCGATCCCCATCTACACACTGCTGTTCGCCGAGGCGGGCAATGCTTGGATCGCGCCACAGTACATGGACCCGAACGAGCTTAGGCGCTCGGCCGGATTCGGCGTGCGGCTTCTCGTCAATCCGCTGGGTCTGATCGGATTCGATTACGGTTACGGACTCGATTCGTCCGTGCCGGGCCGGGGACGTCCGGGCTGGCAGTTCCACTTCCAGTTCGGGCGGTCGATGTAGCGGTCATCGAGCCTGTTAGAGTTGAGCGCGGCGCTCGCGGCGGTCAGCTGCGATCGCAGTGATGTTATTGGACAAGATGTTATGCGTTTCGCCGCGGACGCCGCTCTCTTCGGTCGCCCCGCGGGACATTTCTTCAAGTGAATTCACTTTCTACCGGAAGGACGGTCTCCCATGAAGCAGTTCGCAATACTCATGCTGGCGCTGGCGCTCGGCTCGGTCGGTACGGCCTCGGCGCAGACGAAGGTAGCGTACGTCAACTCGGCGACGATCCTGCGCGAGCTTCCCGAGGCGCAGCAGGCGCAGAAAGAGCTGGAAGACCAGATGAAGGTCTGGCAGGACGAGCTGGAAAAGATGGGGAAGCAGCTCCAAGACGACCTTGAGGACTACCAGAAGAAACAGGCCCTGCTCGACCCTGCCACGAAGTCGGCGCGGGAGAAGGCCTTGCAGGACCTCCAACTGCGCGCCCGCGAGTACCAGGCGGCGAAGTTCGACTCGCGCGAGGGCGAGGCGGTGAAGCTGCGCGAGAAGAAGCTGCAGCCGATCCAGGAGAGGGTGCTGAAGGCGATCGAGACGATCGCGCGTGAAGAAGGTGCGGCGTTCGTCCTTGACAAGATCAGCGAGGCGACGATCGTCCTCTACGCCGATGCAAAATACGACCTCACCTACAAGGTCATCGACCGGCTGAAGCGCGGCGGTGCGCCGGCCAAAGGCAAGAACTGACGTTGTATCGACGGGCGCCGGCCTCGTCGGTTGCCGGCAGAAGGAGTGGTGCCATGACATACCGTTGGGTGGTGCTTGCGTTATTGTCGGTCAGTGCCGTTGCCGCCGCGCAGCAGAAGATCGGTCATTTCAATTCCAAGGCCGTGATGCAGCAGCTGCCCGAAGCGATCGACGCGCAGAAATCGCTCGACCAGCTCGTCTCCGATTGGCAGCAGCAGCTTGCGTCGATGCAGGAGGAGTGGAAGCGGAAGTTCGAGGACTACGACCGGAAGAAGCTGATCATGACCGATCAGCGTCGGGCTGATACGGAGAAAGAACTCCGCGAGCTCGACCAGAAGATCATGGCATTCCGAAACCTGAAGTTCGGTCAGAACGGCGAGCTCTTCCAGAAGCAGAACGACCTGATGAAGCCGGTGCAGGACCGTGTGTTCAAGGCGGTGCAGGACGTGGCGCTGGAGGAGGGGCTGGATTATGTGTTCGACAAGAGCGGCGAGATCCTGATGTTGTACTCGAACGACAAGTACGACGTGACGCAGAAGATCATCGACCGTCTCAAGGAAGGGAACGCTTCTTCAACGACCCCCGCGGGCCAAAGGAACTGACGCCGTGACCCCGCGCGACATCGCCGCCTGGCTGGGCGGAACGGTGATCGGAAGGGACGATGTGGAGATCGTTCGGCCGTCGAAGATCGAGGAGGCCGGCGCCGGGTCCATCACCTTCCTGGCCAACCCGAAGTACGCGCGCTTTCTTGCGACAACCGGTGCTTCGGCCGTTCTCGTAGCACCGTCGGTCGATGTTGAGGCGCTGGCGCGCCCGTCGCTCAGCTTCATCGTGGTTCCCGATCCGTACGTCGCGTTCCTCCGCCTGCTCGAGCGACTGGTCCCTTCACCAGACCCCTTCTACCGCGGCATCCATCCGACCGCGGTTATCGCACCATCATCCCGGCTGGGCGACGGAGTGTCGGTCGGTCCCCTGACGACGATCGCTGATGATGTCACGATCGGCGATGGGACCACCATCGGTGCCGGCGTGGCGATCGGCAAAGGAGCTACGGTCGGCAGCCGATGTACGCTGTACGACCGGGTGACGATCTACTACAGCTGCCGCATCGGCGACGGCGTGATCGTGCACAGCGGTACCGTGGTCGGAAGCGACGGCTTTGGCTTTGCTCCTCGAGCCGACGGTTCCTACGAGAAGATCCCTCAACGCGGCATCGTCAGGATCGAGGACGATTGCGAGCTCGGAGCCAACTGTACCATCGACCGGGCGACGCTCGGCGAAACGCTGATCCGCCGGGGCACGAAGCTCGACAATCTTGTCCAAGTGGCGCACAACGTCGTCATCGGCGAGCACACGGTCATCGCTGCCCAGACCGGCATCAGCGGCAGCTCCAAGATCGGCTCGTATTGTCGGGTCGCCGGCCAGGTGGGCGTCAGCGGACACGTCGAGATCGCAGACCGCACGACACTTCTCGGCCAGACGGGCGTCAGCAAATCCATTGAGGAGCCGGGCAAGACCTGGTTCGGCACGCCGCACCGGGAGCACGTGCGCGCCGGACGGATCGAGGCGGTCCTGCGGCATCTGCCCGAGCTGCGCGCCGAGTTGGACGAAGTGCGACGAAAGTTGGAAGACGTCCTACGCACGATTACGAAGTAAGAGGCCCCCTCCATGTTGGTTCAACAGGTCACGATCAAGAAGCCGGTTGCACTGGCCGGCGTGGGACTCCACACCGGGGTCCACACCCACATGACCTTCAAGCCAGCGCCGGCCAACTACGGCATCCGGTTCAAGCGCGTCGACCTTGAAGGCGCACCCGAGATCCCGGCCGACGTCGACCATGTCGTCGAGGTCGCTCGAGGTACGACACTCGCCGTCGGCCAGGCGCGCGTTCACACGACCGAGCACGTGCTGGCCGCCATTTCGGGACTGCAGGTCGACAACATCGTCATCGAGCTCGACAATATCGAACCTCCGATCGGCGACGGGAGTGCGAAGCCGTTCGTCGACATGTTGCTCGAGGCCGGTCTGGAAGAACAGGACGAGCCGAAAGACTATCTGATCATCGACCAGGTCATACACTACCAAGACAGCGAAAAGGGGGTCGATATCGTCGCCCTTCCGACGAACGACTTCCGGCTGTCGGTCATGGTCGACTATAACAATCCGGCGCTCGGCAGTCAGCACACCGGTCTGTTCGACCTCGAAAAAGAGTTCATTCCCGAATACGCCTCGGCCCGGACCTTCTGTTTCCTTCACGAGGTCGAGGTCCTGCGCGACCACGGACTGATCAAGGGAGGCAATCTCGACAACGCCATCGTCATCGTCGACCGGGACCTGTCGAACGATGAGTTGAAGCGCCTGACGTCGAAGCTGGGTATCAGCCAGTCGATCATCCTGGGCAGCACCGGGACGCTGAACGACAAGAAGATGCACTACCGGAACGAGCCGGCCCGTCACAAGCTTGTCGACCTCATCGGCGACCTAGCGCTCATCGGAGCTCCGCTGAAGGCGCAGATCCTGGCCGCGAGGCCTGGGCATGCCAGCAACGTCGAGTTCGCACGGAAAGTCCGCAAACTCTACCAGCAGAAGAAGCTCGTCAAGAAGTACCAGCACGAGAAGAAGTCGGGGGTGGTGTTCGACGTGAACGCCATCATGCGGATCCTGCCGCACCGCTATCCGTTCCTGCTCGTCGACAAGATCGTCGATTTCGAGATCGACAAGCGCGTTGTCGGCGTGAAGAGCGTCACCATGAATGAGCTCTTCTTCCAGGGGCACTTCCCCGGACAGCCGGTCATGCCGGGGGTGCTGATCGTCGAGGCGTTGGCGCAGGCAGGCGGCGTTCTGCTTCTCAACGGCATCGAGAATCCGGGCACAAAGCTCGTCTACTTCACGTCGATCAATAACGTGAAATTCCGCAAGCCGGTGGTGCCGGGCGACCAATTGTACCTCGACGTCGAGATGATCCAGCGCCGGTCGAAGATCATACAGATTCGTGGCCGGGCGTTCGTCGACGGTACGCTGGTGGCCGAGGGAGATTTCACGGCAGCCATCGTCGACCGTCAGGACGTGCAGGCGTTGTGAGCCCGGCGTCGGTGCGCCGCTCTCGACGTTGTATCGCGAAGCGCGCCGTCGGTCTCATCGTAGTTCCATCTCAACTCGGCGCTGTGGCGTCGTCGCGTGAGAGCATTCGTTCCGTGAGATCAACGATCTCCGACGCCACGAGCAGGCGACTTGTCTCCCATCGATCCCACGTTCCCTCATGTCCACGACCATCGATCCCCGCGCGTCGGTCTCTCCCAAAGCCCAACTGGGCTCCAATGTCACTGTGGGTCCCTTTGCCGTCATCGAAGATGACGTCGTCATCGGCGACGGCTCCTGGATCGGGCCCCAGACCTCCATCGCCAATGGCAGTCGCATCGGCCGCGATTGCCGCATCCATCCCTTTGCTTCTGTCGGAGGACCGCCCCAGGACCTCAAGTACAAGGGAGAGCCGACGCTCCTCGAACTGGGGGACCGGTGCACTGTGCGCGAGTACGTGACGCTGAATCGAGGCACGGCCGAGAGCGGCAAGACCACGATCGGGTCTGATTGTCTTTTCATGGCCAATACGCACGTCGGCCACGACTGCCGGGTCGGGAACCGCGTGATCATGGCGAACAGCGTTGCTCTGGGTGGTCATGTCCATCTCGGCGATTGGGTGATCATCGGCGGCGGCACGCCGGTACACCAATTCTGCAAGATCGGCGATCACGCGATGATCGGGGGTGGCTTTCGGGTCGTCAAGGACGTCCCGCCGTTCATCTTGGCGGGGCAGGAGCCGCTTGTGTTTGAAGGCCTGAATTCCGTCGGCCTGAAGCGGCGCGGGTTCCAGCCGGCAACGATGGACCTGCTGGAAAAGGCCTACACGATCCTGTATCGCTCGAATCTCAACGTCTCGCAGGCCGTCGCAAAGATCAAGGAATCGATCGAACTGACCCCCGAGATCCACACCATGCTCTCGTTCATCGCGTCGAGCAAGCGCGGCATCATTTCAGGACGCACGAAACGCGCATGACCTGGCGGCTCATCTTGGATGGACCGCGCCGCGGTGCGTGGAACATGGACCGGGATGTCTGGATGGCGTCGGAGCTTGCCCGGGGCCGGGGCGGCCCCGTCCTTCGGCTCTACCAGTGGCACCCGCATGCGATCTCTCTGGGATGGCACCAGTCCGCCTCCGACGTCGACGAACGACGCGCGGCCCTCCTTGGCGTGGACGTCGTCCGGCGCCCGACGGGGGGCCGTGCGATCCTCCACGCCGATGAGCTGACCTATTGCGTCGTCTGTCCGGCGGGTGGACGTTCGCTTCCGGCAATGTATGGAGCGGTCAACGCCGCGCTGCTCCATGCGCTCTCGATCATGGGCATTCGCGCATCGCTACAAGACAGCATGCCCGACCTGCGCGAGCACTACCGTACGGTGGCGTCGGCCGTCTGCTTCAGCAGCACGGCCCGGAACGAGGTGAAAGTGGGAGGGCGAAAGCTCATCGGAAGCGCCCAGCGACGGTTCGTGGGGGCCGAAGGCGGCGAGATCGTTCTTCAGCATGGATCGATCCTGCTCGGCTCGGGCCATGAGGCCATCGTCGACCTGTTGTCGGGATTGACCGACGAGCAGCGCGAAGGCATGCGCCGGCATTTGCACGACCAGACGACGACGCTGGCGGCTGTCCTCGGGCGCCCGGTCGGGGCGGACGAGGCGGCATCGGCGGTGCGGCGGGGTTTCGAAGAAATCTGGAACATCCGCTTCGAGGTCGTTGAAGCGGCAACGACGGAGGCGGTAGCATGAAGTTCGATCTTCTGACTCGTGCTTCGACACACGGCGCGACGCCTTATCAGGCTCGGCGCTCGCCGTTCGCTCAGCGCTTGCCCGCGGCACTTGCATGGATACACGCATGAAGATCAAGACGAAGACGAGCGGACCGAAGCGCGTCACCACACGGACGATCGCCGAGATGCGGGCCCGCAAAGAGCCCATCGCCTGTCTGACAGCGTATGACTACCTGACGGCGCGATTGCTCGACCAAGCCGGGGTGGACCTGTTGCTCGTGGGTGATTCGCTCGGGATGGTCTTTCAGGGGCACGAGACGACGATCCCGGTGACGCTCGATCAAATGATCTATCATGCGTTGGCAGTCGTACGCGGCGTCGACCGGGCGATGGTGATCGTCGACATGCCATTCATGTCGTACCAGGCGAATCTTGAAGAGGGGTTCCGCAACGCCGGACGCGTGATGAAGGAGACGGGAGCCGGAGGAGTGAAGTTCGAGGGGGGGGACCGCACCGTGGAATTGATCCGCCGGACGGTGCAAGCCGGCATTCCTGTCATGGGGCACCTCGGATTGACTCCGCAATCGATCCATCAGTTCGGAGGGTATCAGCCGCGCGGGGCAACACCGGAGGAAGCGAAGCAGCTGTTTTCGGATGCGAAAGCGATCGCCGAAGCAGGAGCGTTCGCGATCGTGCTCGAGAAGATCCCCGCGTCGCTGGCCAGGAAGGTGACCGCGTCAATATCCATCCCAACGATCGGCATCGGAGCCGGCGTCCATTGCAGCGGCCAGATCCTTGTCACGCCCGACGTTCTGGGATTGTATGAAGATTTCCACCCGCGGTTCGTCCGCAAGTACGCGAAGCTGGCTGATGAGGTTCGGGCCTCGGTGGGGAGGTATGTGAAGGACGTCAAAGACCTTGGATTCCCCGGACCGGGGGAGAGCTATTGAGGGCGAACCTCCTGGCGCTTGGCTCTTGAGCGCTAGCAGGTTGCGGAAAAACGATTACCGCCCCGCCTGACCGGCGGGCAGGCATG
>CAZOMY010000015.1:0-10155 GCA_964581115.1 uncultured Ignavibacteriaceae bacterium
CTAGTGTGGCGGTGCGCACCGCCGGATTCTGCAGTGTGCAGATGAAGGTTCCGCCGTCGGCGAAATGTACATGCCTCGACACGATAGCCAAGATCCCACGCGGCGAAGAATACGACGCCAGCCGCCACCGTGATGCTCGTTCGGAGCACCGGACCGAGGACCAAAGGGCCTATGCTGAGACCGTACGCCGCAATGTTCCAAGGATGTTCATACGTGCGCTGAGTTCTGGAGGGTCGCAGGGACCATTGTCATGAAGATGAACGGAGGAAGTATCCGAAGATGGACCGTTGTCCAGATCATGAGGAAGCCACAAGGAGGCTTGTTGCAAGCATCACGAGTGTTACGGGGGCCCAAAGACGTCGCTCCGGCTTGCTCGGAGTCGCCAGGTTAGCGAGCGAAGAGACAAAGCTGACCGCTACGGAAAACCATACTCCGGTTCTTGAAGCTTCATTCAACTCTGGATACCATAGATGGGCACGCACAAGTACTGAAGCGGCCAGCCCCAGCAGAACGATCATCTGAATGATGGCTGCAAACCTCATCCGCATCGGAAGTCTCCCTGCAAAACGCCCCCCCATCGTCAAATGTCCCCAAGGAGCTCCGCATGCGAGTGCGAACTGAAAGATCGCCGCAAAGGACGCAAGAAAGGCAAAGATGAAGGCCGCGATCGTTGTTGGGGTCATCATAAACGGATCCTACAATGTTGAAGCGGCACGGGTGGACTTGAAGACGAGCCTTCCGCCCAGCCATCCCATCGGAAGATACGCCACCACCAGATCCAACACGATGAACCAGACCGGCCCACCCAGCATGAACACGTTGGCGATGCCGCCGGCGAGGAAGAAACAGGAGACCACGATTGCCAGCGTCATATGCCGGGACGATGCGATCGCAGCGGCCAGCAGTGCGCCGACGAGCGTGCCGAGTGCGTGTCCGAGGAAGGGGAAGAGGAAATTCTGCGGCTCAAAGAGATGGATGGTGGCCTTGAGCCCTTCCATCGAAGTGATGTCGGCCCCTTCGGGCGGGGGAAAAACCATCGGACCGACGTTGACCAGCAGCATGTTGACGATGCTGCCGACCACGAGGCCGGCGATGACGGCGAGGATGTTGCGAAGCGTTTTCATGCGGGAGAATGTGAAATGATGTGATCGGGAATCGGGGATCCGGTATCGGGTTCGGGTGTCGTTAGCCAAAACGCGTTAGCGGCCGCTGTGATTCCGCCAGATGTTATATGTCGATGCGTGGGAATCTCGTTGACGGGCGGTTGCGCCTACGGAAGATCGCGTCTTCATCGAGCCGTCCTCGAGGTGTATCAGATCGTGAACGATGCGACGCTCCTCATCCCGGGATCTCCGGCTCCACCAGCGCCGCGAGAAAATCCAGCGATTCCTGCCATCCAAGGTAGCACATCTCAGGCGGGATCACGTCGGGCACGCCGGCTTGAACGATGTTGAGTTCCGTACCGCACGAGACTTTTTTTCAGCGTGACGGTCACGATCATCGTTCCCGGTAGATTTGGGTCGTCGAATTCGTCGGTGTGGACGATCCTCTCATTGGGGACCAGTTCGAGATACTTCCCTCCGAACGAAGCCCTTTCTTCGCGCCGAAATTCGTGAACGACATCCGGTATCCGCCGCCCACCCTTGCGTCCATGTGATGGACGGTGGCCGTGAAGCCCTTCGGCGGTAGCCATCGGCACATCGCTTCGGGCTCCAGGAAGGCCCGGTAGATCCGTTCGGGTGGCGCCGTGAAGACGCGGTGAAGGGAGATCGTCTTGGTTCCCATCACGTCAACCTCCTCAATGATGACCCGTCGGTTTGAATCGCAGTCCTTCCTTGCGCAGTGCCGCCTTGAGCTGCTTCATGGCATTCGGTCCCATGCCATGGAGCTTCGCCACCTCGGCTTCGGTCTTGTGCACGAGTGTCTTCAGCGAAGCGATACGGACGCTCTTGAGTGCGTGCCGCGCCGGTGCTGCGAGTGCAGCGAACGGGTCAGGCGGCAATACAAGATCCAGGGCATAGCGCACCAACTTCTTCACGAGCGGTAGAGGCAGCTGACGATCGATCGGAAATTGAACGGTCCCTCGCGAGGTCTTGTAGCGCTTCAGCTCGCTTCGAAACGCCTCGATCGGCTTCGAACCGGGATAGAAGCCGATGTGATTCTCGTAGCCGGCGAAGTGGACGAGGTTCTTGCCGTTCACCTGGAAGGTTGGGATGCCGTAGCGGATCGTCTCCGTCGTTCCCGGTGCCACCGTCTTGATCGTGCGGCGGAGTTGTTGGAGCTTTCGCTGCGTGGGCGGCGCACAGCCGGCGATGTGTTCAGAGACGGTGCGGGCGTTGCGCATAGGTCGTGAAAGATCGGTCGTGTGGTTGTCGAAGCATGAAACGACAGGCACGCTCTTGGTGCTTTGGGGCTTGAACATGAGAACTGGAGATTGGCACTTTCCTTTGACCAAACCCCAAGCGTCAACTTCAAATCCCAAGCATCACTGTGAAGATCGTTTCAGCCGCACCAGCTTCCCCCGCCGGTTCACGATGTTCTTGTAGTCCCACTGGATCTTTCGGGACTTCCGGAGCCATCGTCGCAGATGCGTGACCTTGATCTCGTCGGCCGACGAGAAACGCACCTCGGCCGCCTTGAAGCTTCCTTCCTTCTGCAATCCGGGTTCAGCAAAGGACTGACCGCTCCAGAAAAGCAGGCGCACGCTGTCATTGAGCCGGTGGTATCCGACGATCGGATTGCCATCCAGAAACCAGACCGGATGTCCGTGCCAGATCTTGTTCTCGGCCTTGGTCAGGACGCTGAGGATCTCCTTCGAGAGCTTCGAGCAGATGGCCCGATCGGACGCGGAGAGCCTCTTGTGGTACGAGAGAATGTCTTTGTGGAGAGGCATCGATGGTCCCGCTCGTGGAAGGTGAGATGACCTGGGTTCAGGAGTGCGTACGGTAGTGCAACGCCACCGCGCCCGACTGAAAGGTCTTCGAGTCAACGAGGTGCAACCGCCGTCGCTCCTGTGGTGTGACCGTCGCGAACATTCGTGGTCCCTTGCCGGCAATGACCGGATGGACGACAATGCGATACTCGTCGATCAGTCCCAGTGCGGAGAGCTGGGAGGCAAGGCTCACGCTTCCGACGGCGATGGCTTTTCCCGGTCGCTGCTTCAAGGCCCGCACTTCCTCCTCGAGGCCCCTGCTGGCGAGTCGCGAGTGAGGATCCTCGACGCGCTTCAGTGTCTTGGAGAAGACCACCTTTTCGAGCGCATCGAAGGTCCGGGCGAAGTCATTCATCGATCGTTCGTCCGTCGGGTTCTTGGCGACCTCGGGCCAGAAGGGGACCATGAGGTGGTACGTCGCGCGGCCGTACAGAAGAACATCCATATCGCGCAAGAGTCCGGTGAAGTAGTCGTGCAACTCCTCGTCGGCGATCCCGTCCTCGTGGCCGAAGAAGCCGTCGGCCGTCATGTTGATGGCGAAGATGACGTTTCTCATTAATGGGAATCTATAGGAATCGGGGGGAATAGCAAGGGGGGAGGGGTGGTGGGCAATTAGCATGCATGAGGAGGATGGACAGGATTGCAGGTTTGCGTGAACCGGCGTATGCCCAATGTCCTGCACACCCCGTCCATCGAAGTCAGCATCTCTTTATTCCCGCAAGATCTTCTCCATCGCCCTTCCCTTCGCCAGCTCGTCGATCAGCTTGTCCAGGTAGCGCACCTTCTTCATCAGCGGATCCTTGATCTCTTCCACACGGATCCCGCAGACCACCCCCGTGATCAGCGAACGTTTCGGGTGCATGGCCGGGGCTTCGGCGAAGAAGGTCGCGATGTCGCTCTGGCGCTCGAGTTGCCGCTTCAAACCCGCCGCGGTGTAGCCGGTCAGCCAACAGATGATCTGGTCGACCTCCTGCTTGGTGCGGTTCTTTCGCTCGGCCTTCTGCACATACATCGGATAGACCCGCGCGAAGGGCATTGTGAAGATGGGGTGTCTCGGCATGAGGGATTCCTCTTAAGATAGACCACTCGCTTGCCCCGTATTCCAAAACTGAACGGGTCGAGATGGTCCAGAAGATCCATAATCGCTTGTTACGCGACCGGACGCAACAGGTGAATGGTGTATGCAACGGCATTCCTGATGAACAGCGTTGGCACGAAGCCGGCCTCCCGTGCCAGCAACTCCACGGTGGCTCGGCGCTGATAGTGCGGGTCGAACAGGATCTCCGTGACGGAGAGAGTGCCGCCGGGCTTCAGCGACCGAAAGATCTCGATCAGAGCGGCGCGTCGGTCCGAGATCTCCCCCAGCACCGTCACGAGCGTCGCACGATCATACACGCCGTCGGCTAAACCCCCGGAGCCCAACGCATGCTCAATGAAGTCGACGTTCGTCAGTTCCGCAGCCGAGACTCTCGTCCTCGCCTGATCCAGCATCTGCGGCTGGATGTCCACGGCGTCGATCCGTCCTTCAGGACCGACAGCCCTGGCCAACGGAACCGTCAGCCGCCCCGGACCGCACCCCGCGTCCAAGATCCGCATCCCCGGCCGTACGTCCAACCGGCGCACGATGCTGGCTGCATTGTGATCCTTTGCAAACGGATTGTCAAGCTCTACCATCCACGACAGCCATGAGGGACAGGGGAGGGAGGCTCTCCTCGAGAGGAGTCGCCATACGACGAAAACAAGGCCGGCAAGGAAGATAATGGTGAGCGCGAAGTCGGACATAATCGATCATTTCTTCATTGAGAGAGCTTGAGATTCATCCGCGCGATCCGGTCGGAGTAGGCGAGATCGTAGCGCTCGTCGATGAAGGAGCCGTAGTGTCCCGGAGCGTTCACGCTCACATGGTCCGCGAAGAAGGCCAACGAGATCCCGCCGAAAAGGATCAGGTCGATTCTTTCCAAAGGGCATGAAGATGTCGGAGTCATCTCATCCTCAGGTGGTCATCCGCTCTAACCGGCGCAGCTCGCGTTTCGCCCGGCTGACGAAAGCGCCCGTCCCGTACGGCAACCCCGTCGTGATCGCCAGCGCCACCTCCCGCGCAAGCTCGGGCTCCACCACAAATTCTCTTTTTCCTTCCTGAAACTTCTCTTTTCCTCTGTGGATCTCTGTGTCACGCTTCTTTCTGAGACAGAGATTCACCAGCACCGTCATCGCGAACACCCGCACCGCAATCGGCTGGGAGACATCCTCAAGCGCTTTGAAGCAGAACTGCACCACATGTCCGGCCAGACTTCGTGGAACATCCGCGGTCTGCAAGACGTGCATTCCGGTCCGCACGACGGCGTTATGCACATGAGGCTCCCGCATCCGCTTGACCATCGCTCCCAGCCAAGGGCTCAACATCTCTGGATGGGCGTCGGCTACAAGCGTCACCACTCCGGCCGCTAATTGTGCGTCGCGCCTTGCCCCATGAAGATACAGTTGCATGAGTTGAGCCATTCGTTCCTTATCGTGCCCAACCCACCGGGTCAGACGATCGCGGTTCTCCTTCGAGTTGCCGCGGGCAAGTTCGTTAGCAAGATCGAAGAGGCCGGTTGTCATGATGAAGACGCCGCGGCATGTTCCGAGGTTTTTGACAGCAAATCCAGTGGCCAGATGGCTACGATGTGACAGGAAGTGCTGTTCAGATTCCTGTTTCTACCATTTCATTATCAATACTGACATGAAGCACGCAGGAAACCGCGTCGATCGATCCCATGCAACCGTCCGGATGAAGCGTTGGAAGCACTAGAACATGGCATGGCATTTGTCCCACCGTCCGAATTCCCATCGATCCCGTTTCTTTGAAGGAGATCCCATGCGTGCCATCCTGCTGTTCGCCTCGGCCATTCTCGTGTGTAACGATCTGTATGGACAAGCCGGGCACGCCGGAGATGCAGCGCTTGGTACCGAGACCTACGATCGGTACGAACGTCCGGCAACCTGCGGAACCTCGTGTCACGTGGATTTCTACCGACAGTGGCAGCAGGCCATGATGTCGCAAGCCTATACGCATCACTGGGATGAGATCGAGTACTTCAACTTGGCGGTCCCGCACGCCGAGAAGGACCCAAAAGTGGCAGGCGTGAAGGCTGGATGCAACGGTTGTCATACGCCCATGGCGTTCCGTGCGGGAGACGTCCCTCCGCCGCGCCCCGAAAAGAACTCACGCGCCAACGAATCGGTCTCGTGCGACGTCTGCCATACCGTTACGGGCTTCGAGGGAGACACGCCATACAATTTCAATTTCTACTCCTCGCCCAGTCGCGTCAAATACGGCCCGCGCGAGGGACTGGTCTCTCCCGACCACGAGACGCGCAGGTCTGACTTCATCAAGACGGCGGAATTCTGCGGTGTCTGCCACAACGAGAAGAGTCCATACGACGTCTGGGTGAAGTCCACGCACTTGGAATGGAAAGAGGGGCCGTATGCGAAGGAAGGCGTTCCCTGTCAGAAGTGCCACATGACGTATGCGCCCGGTCGCAACGCCACGCTTTCGCAGGAGTATCCCGACGTCGCCCAGCATCTGTTCCACGGAGCGCATGACAACGGCAAGGTGCGCGGTACGATCGAGGTGCGCATTCATCCGAACATTCGCGAGGCAGAGCCGGGCGAACGGGTCAAGCTCACGGTTGCGCTGTTCAATCAGAAGACGGGACACAAGTTCCCCACCGGGTCGGCGGAAGAGCGTCTCGTGTGGCTGCACGTCGAGGCGATCGATGCCAAGGGAACGGTCCATCATCTTGCGGTCGACAAGAAGGGATTTGCAGGCGAGGAGTACACCATTGCCGCCAATACTCTGGCGTATCAGGACTTCGGCATCCCGCTCGACAAGCCCGACTTTCCGGGTATCCAGCGCGATGGCGTGCCTGTCGGCGACCGCATCTATCGTCTGCCGTATCTCGACCCCCAGGGACGGATGACGATCATGCAGTGGAACACAGCGTCGCTCGGTCCTGACTATCGGATCGGTCCTCGAGAAACGAAGCTGGAAACGTACACATGGACAATCCCCAACAACGCGGCACCGGGACCGATGAAGTTTGTTGCGGTGCTCAACTACCAAAAACTGCCGACGCCGATCGTCGAGTTCCTTGGTGTGCCGAAGGAAGAGGCCGAGGTGGTGGAGGTCGGAGCGCACTCGACGCAGATCATCGTGCTACCATAAGACTCCAGACGCCAGAGGTACAGACTCCAAACAGAAGGCAGATGCCAGATACCAGATGACAGACGCCAGAAAGGATCTGTTGTCTGGAAACTTATGCCTCCGTCATCTGTATGGAGTCTGCGGGTCTGGAGTATCGAATCTCACCAAGGAGTCTCTTGCCATGGACCGCACCTTACGATTCATCCTCCCGCTGGCCCTTGTCCACCTCTTCGCTCTCACAGTGAGCTCGGCAATTCCCGCCTTCGCGCGCAAGTACGACATGTCATGCAAGACATGCCATGCGCCATTTCCGAAGCTGAAGCCGTTCGGAGAAGAATTTGCGGGGAATGGATTCCAGCTTGTCGGACAGGAGCCGCCGCGATACCTTCGCGACACAGGGGACGACCAACTGACGCTCATGCGTGAATTCCCAATCGCCGTCAGGTTTGAAGCCTTCGGCCGGTGGCTTCCGCAGACTGCCAAGCGTACAGACGTTCAAGCGCCGTACGGTATGAAGTTGCTCTCCGGCGGACAGATCACAAAAGACATTTCGTACTACTTCTACTTCTACTTGGGAGAACGGGGCGAGGTGGCGGGGCTTGAGGACGCGTTCGTGGCGTTCAACAACCTCTTCGGCTCCGAACTGGATGTTGCCGTCGGACAGTTCCAGTCGTCCGACCCGCTCTTCAAGCGCGAACTGCGACTGACGTTCGAAGACTATGAGATCTACCGTGTCAAGCCGGGATTGTCGGAGACGAATCTCACGTACGACCGCGGTCTGATGTTCAGCTACGGATTCACCACGGGAACCGACGTGGTCTTCGAAGTGCTCAATGGCAACGGTATCGGTCCGGCGGATGGTGGCAGGAACTTCGATGCAGACCTGCTGAAGAACATCGTGCTTCGCGTGTCGCAGGACGTGGGAGAGCACGTGCGATTGGGCGTCTTTGGTTATGCAGGATCAGAGAAGCTCTATGGCGTGCAGAATGATGTCCGCATGATTGGACCCGATGTCACTGTTTCCTTGGCCCCATTCGAGCTCAATGCCCAGGTGATGCGGCGTATCGACGACCATCCGTTCTTCCTCTTGCCGCGGCGCGAGGCGAACACCGATGGCGGGTTTGTAGAATTGATCTATCTGCCCGAAGGGGACGTCAGCCGATGGGGTGTGACGGCCCTTTATAATCACATCACATCGGATATCGTCGGCCTCGAATACCGAACCGCAACGCTCAGCGGAACATATCTTCTCGGACGGAACCTACGACTTCTGGCGGAATATACGCTTGACCTGGAGAACACGGCTCACAAGATGACCGCAGGGATCATCGCAGCATTTTGATCGATCAAACCAGATCAAACATCCCCGGGACGTGAAATGCAGATCAAGGTCCGTCCATCGGGAACCGAAGGCTTGGGAGGTCTGCGTAGGTACCATGGAAAGCGATACGAGTTGCTGATCGTTATCAAAACACACACCAACCCACATCTATAACCCACATCTATCTCAGCAACGAAGCGTGCAAAAAAGCCTCCGGTCACCCTCGCCGCTGCAGCGCCTTGTCGAGAGCGGGCAATTCACACACGCTGAAGGGCTTCGTCATACCCTCGTCGGTGCCGAAGTCCAGTCCCGATCCCTTCCCGAACTCTTCACCCGTTCCTTCTGACGTAAGAATTGGCTGGTTTTCCATTTCATCCAAGGTGATGGACGATATCAAAGTCGTCCATGGCCGACATCGGAGGATCCTCTGCGGCAAGGGCTCTCATTTCGTAGCCCGGAAGCCAGAAACCACACCCGACAATGAGGTCCTTGGAGCGACGACGAGGTCACGTCAAGAATCTGTCGAGCGACTTCCGTATCTTAAGAATAGGAATCATATAACGTCAACAAAGTCACTCACTTCGTGAACATCACCACCCTTTGCGAGATCTGTGAACGAGCCGATGCGGAAGCATGGGCGGATATGCTGGAGGCCATGCCCGAAGACCAAGCCCGCCAGTATGATGTACAATCGAAGAGGTTCGGCCACGCAGTGGTCGGGATCGTCGGAGCGTTCGACGTTCTGGCCATGAACCGGGTCGTGGGCGTGACCTCGCCCGAGGGGATCTCGGCAAGCGACCTCGATGAGATCGTCGCGCTGTACGAATCGGCCCAAAGCCGCCGGTATGCCGTCCAGGTCTGTCCGACGGCCCAATCGCCGGAATTCGTGCAGAACCTCAAAGATCATCAGTTCGTCCTGTTCAATCACTGGACGAAGATGTACCGACCTGCACATCGTGAGATCCCCGAGCCGGAGCATGCCTTGGAGGTCAAACGCATCGGTCCTGATCAGGCGGATGAGTTCGCGGCGATTGCGATTCCGGCCTTCGGATGGCCGACGCCGTTGAAACGCTGGGTGGCAGCTCTTGTCGGCCGCACCGGATGGCATCACTACATGGCCTACGAAGACGGTTTGGCGGTTGCCACCGGCGCACTGCACATTCATGACGGTATCGGCTGGATGGGATTTGCGGCGACCGACCCGGGTCACCGAAAGCATGGCGCTCAGAGTTCGCTCATAGCCGCACGTCTCCATGATGCGCTCGATCAGGGCTGCAAACAGGTCGTCGTCGAGACGGCACAAGAAAGCCCCGAGAAGCCGAACCCGTCGTTTCATAATCTGCAGCGTTTCGGTTTCGAGGTTGCCTACGAGCGGCCGAACTATGTGCGGGTTCGGAAGGACAAGGAGTGACTTCTGGATCTTGGCACTTGGTGCTTGAGACATAGTCATGGAGTTTGGCTCGTTACTTGGGTCAAGCACTAAGCTCCAATCTTCAATCTCAAGCTCCAAGCTCCAATCCTCAATCCCAAGCTCCAAGCACCAAGAAGCCCCTCGACCATCTTGCGCTTCGCTGTTGAGGTGGCCTACGAACGGCAAGCCCATGCGCGGGTTCGGAAGGACAAGGAGTGACTTCTGGATCTTGGCGCTTGGTGCTTGAGACATAGTCATGGAGTTTGGCTCGTTACTTGGGTCAAGCTCCAAGCTCCAAGCTCCAA
>CAZOMY010000015.1:10255-28766 GCA_964581115.1 uncultured Ignavibacteriaceae bacterium
CAAGCTCCAAGCTCCAATCTTCAATCTCAAGCACCAATCCTCAGGATCAAGTTCCAAGCACCAAGAAGCTCTTTGTGCATCGCTCACGCGCTTCCCAAGGATCGACCCATGTTCCTCGGCCACTACGCCACCGGCTTCGCCGCCAAAAAGCTCTCGACCCGCACGCCCCTGCCACTGCTCCTGCTGGCGTCGCAGTTCATCGACCATCTCTGGCCCGTCTTCGTCCTGTTCGGCATCGAGCGCGTGGCCATCGTTCCCGGAATCACGGCCTTCACGCCCTTGGATTTCATCTACTATCCTTGGACGCACAGTCTGCTCATGTCCATGGCGTGGGGCGTGGTGCTGGGAGCGATCGTGTTCGCTTTTCGCAAGGACAAACGTGAGGCTGCCGTGGTCGCTGCGTTAGTGCCCGGCCACTGGGTGCTGGACCTCCTCTCGCATCGACCCGATCTGCCGTTGGCTCCCGGCACCGGATCAATGTTCGGTCTTGGACTCTGGAATTCCGTTCCGGCAACCATCATGGTGGAACTCGCCCTCTTTGCCGGCGGTCTGTTCCTTTACTGGCGAGCGACGCCAGATGCCTCACGCCGTTCCCGCTTGATCCTGAGCTCGCTCGTGGCGTTCCTCTTGGTCATCTACGCCAGCAATACCTTCGGTCCTCCGCCGCCGAATGTCGAGATGATCGGCATCGCCGTCAATGCGCTGTGGCTGGTCATCTTCTGGGCGTGGTGGGTAGAGAAAAGAAGTAGGCAGTAGGCACTATTCCGTCAGGCCCAGTCAGTCGGAGGTCGATGAACAAGATCATGTGATCTTTGTCCAGTGCTTCCGGCCTGCCTCGTACCAGAACGTACCTGCCTACTGCCTACTCTCTCCGGCTCTCCACTGGCTTCCTCTGCTTCTTTTCCGTACTCTGGCTCCGTTCTCCCCAGCATCGGTGCCTCCATGAAACGCTCCCGCACCTCACGAACGAAGACCCCCGCACTGAGACCTGCGCGCATCTATCGATCATTGAAAGCCGACCAGCTGCGCTGGCAATGTGACCCCAAGGTCCTCCAATCATTGGCGGCATTCAAAGCCAAACTGCCTCCTCGGCGTGAGATCATCGGGCAAGAACGCGCCCTGCGCGCCCTCCGCGTCGGCCTCGACATGGGGCACCCCGGCTTCAACATCTTCGTCACCGGCTTCAGCGGCACGGGCCGTACCACGACGATCAAACGGATGCTCCAGGAATTCGAAGGGAAGAAGGCGGTCCTTCGCGATCACTGCTACGTTCATTCGTTCAAGAATCCCGACATACCGTTGGCTCTGTCGCTTCCGGCGGGTCAAGGTCGCGGCTTGAAACTCGACATGGAGGGATTGCTCCGCGACCTGCTCAAGGACATTCCGGCCGTCTACGAAAGCCAGCGCTATCAACGCCAGCGGCGCATGCTCGTCCAGCATTTTCAGGATCGTCAAAAATCGGTTCTGCAGGCGTTCGAGCGCCGGGTCAAGGAAGAGGGGTTCGACCTCGTGCAGGTGCAGGTCGGGTCGATGATGCGTCCGGAGGTGGTGCCGGTGGTCAACGGAACGCCTTCAAGCCTGGAGCAGGTCGAGGAGCTTGTTCGCAAGTCCGAAGTGTCGCGTGAGGCGTTCACGGCGATGCGCGACAAGTTGGCCGAACTTGAGAAGCAGATGGCGCTCGTGTTTCGCGAACTGCGGAACATTGAGAAGCGCGTACAGGAATCGCTCGAGGAGCTGGAAGGAAAGATGGTAATGCCCGCGGTCGACAGCCTCGTCGAAGTGGTCAAGGCTGCCTACGACGATGCGAAGGTCCGCGAATACCTTGAGGACGTGCGCACGTACGTACGCCAGAATCTCGACCGCTTTCGCCAACAGCAGCTCCAGGCCGCGCAGTCGACCAAAGGCGAGGAAGAGGCGGAGGAGGATGATTTCCGCGAGTTCACCGTCAACGTTCTTGTCGACAACTCCGAGACGAAACGCGTGCCGATCGTCATCGAATCGAACCCACGCTACAAAAACCTGTTTGGGACGGCAGAACGGGAGCTGGAACGCGGAGGGATTTGGCGCACCGACTTCACAAAGATCAAGCCGGGCGCCCTGCTGCGAGCCGACGGCGGCTACCTGGTGCTAAATGCTCTTGATGCGCTGATCGAGCCGGGGGTGTGGCAGGACCTGAAGCGAACGCTGCGGACCGGAAAGCTCGACATTCAGGCGGGAGAGCCGGCAATGGGCATCGCCACGACCGGCATGAAGCCCGAGCCGTTCGACATCTCCGTCAAGGTCATCATCATCGGCGACACTGAGCTCTACTACCTTCTTTGGCACCGCGATGACGACTTCAAAAAGATCTTCAAGATCCGAGCTGATTTCGACTTCGAGATGCCCCGCACGCACGACGCGCTCGGCAAGTACGTCTCATTCATCCGGATGGTCGTGGAGGACGAGAAGCTCCGACCGTTCGAGCCGTCAGCTATGGCACAGATCGTCGAATTCGGCATCCGACTGGCCGGCAGCCGAAAGAAGATCTCCACCCGATTCAATATCATTGCCGATGTCGTCCGCGAGGCCCACTATTGGGCAGGCAGGGACCACGCCCGCTCCGTCACGGGCGAGCATGTCGAGCAGGCGATCGCCGAACGCATCTACCGCGTACGCCTTGTCGAACAGAAGATCCAGGACCTCATCGAGAAGGGGGTCATTCTTATCGACACCGACGGCGTTGCCGTCGGCCAGGTGAACGGCCTGTCGGTCTACGATACGGGCGAACACGCCTTCGGAAAACCGTCGCGCATCACGGCCAAGACGTCGCTCGGCCGGTCCGGCGTCATCAATATCGAGCGGGAGGCCGACCTCAGCGGTCCGTCGCACACCAAGGGCGTGGCCATCTTGTCGGGTTTCTTCCGCGACCGGTTCGCGCAGGACAAACCGCTCGTCATGGATGCCAGCATCACGTTCGAGCAATCATACGGCGGCGTCGACGGCGACAGCGCTTCGTCGACAGAGGTCTATGCGATCCTCTCGGCGTTGGCGGGCGTGCCGATCCGGCAGGAGATCGCCGTGACCGGTTCGGTCAATCAGAACGGCGAAGTGCAGCCCATCGGTGGGGTCAACGAAAAGATCGAAGGCTTCTTCGACACATGCAGAATGCGGGGCCTGACCGGCAAGCAAGGGGTCATCATCCCCGCACAGAATGTGGACGAGCTCATGCTTCGCGAGGACGTCTATGCCGCCGTCCGGAAGAAGCAATTCCACATCTACACCGTTTCGACGGTGGATGAAGGGATCGAGATCCTGACGGGCGTCAAAGCAGGTCAGCGAAGACCGGACGGATCATTCGAGCCGGGTACCGTCAATTCCCTGGCCGACGAACGGTTGCGACGCTACGCCGAGACGTGGCGGGCCTTCGAAGGAGGTCGGCGCTGAGCCATGGACGGCTCTGCTTCCGCATCGACCTACACGCCCGATTCGCCGCTCGGCAAAGCGCTCCGCATCGTGCTGATGCTCGTGGCGATCTTGTTCGCAGGGGCATTCGGCTATCAACTCATCGAGGGCTGGTCGTTCTTCGATGCCCTCTACATGACCGTTATCACGCTTGCCACCGTCGGCTACGGAGAGACCCATCCGTTGTCGAATGGCGGTCGGGCGTTCACCATCTTCTTGATCCTCGGCGGCATCGGCATCATCACCTACGGCATTACGACGGTGACTGCATTTCTGGTGGAAGGGGAGATGAATGGCTATCTCAGGAGACGTCGCATGCAACGCGCCATCGGCAAGCTGAAGGGGCACTTCATCGTGTGCGGCGGGGGAAAGAACGGCCGCTACGTGATCGAAGAGTTGCGGCGAACAAAACGCGACGTGGTCGTCGTGGAGCGAGATCGTGCGCGAGTCCAGACGATGCTGGAAGGCGGTGTGACGGCCCTCGAAGGAGACGCCACCTCCGATGATACGCTTCATGCTGCGGGCATCGAACGGGCCGCCGGATTGGTGGCGGCGCTTCCGGAAGACCGCGATAACCTCTTTGTTGTCATCACGGCGCGCGGCCTCAACGCATCACTGCGTATCGTCGCCAAGATCGACGATGTCAATGTCCGCGACAAGTTTCTGCGGAGCGGAGCCGATTCCGCCGTCTCGGCCGGCGCCATCGGCGGCATGAGAATGGCGTCGGAACTCATCCGCCCCGATACCGTCACCTTCCTCGACACGATGCTGCGCGATGCCGCCAACTTCCGCGTCGAAGATATTCCGGTCGGGCCTTCGCATGTTGGCAAGGCGATCAGAGAATGCGAAATCCTTGCGGCAGCCGGCATTCTGGTCGTCGCCCTGAAGGACGAAGGCCGGTACACCTTCAATCCCAAGCCGAATACAAAGCTTCGCTCGGGCGATACACTGATCGTCATCGGCGATCCCGACCACGTTCGTCAAGCCGCCGAGGCGATGGGAAGGTAGGTCGTGAGGTTCTCAAGAGACAGCCGGTCCGACTGAGGGACTCACTCCTGCATGACTCACGTCTGCTCGTTGACGCCCTCCTCCTCGATCGTTGCAGCCCTTCCTCGCCGGCCTTCAGCCGCTACAGAACATCATCTCGCGTTCGCAGCTCTTCTATCTCATTCTGACGTCGCCGTTCCCTGATCGAATCGTCGCATGCGATCCAGCTCGTGAGGTCCAGCGCGGCGCTATGGGAGGGTAGGATGACGTGGTCGGCTCCCTCTTCATAAAGTTCGAGCGCGTGTCCGGGTGAGCTCGCGCGTACGACCACAGCCGCCTGAGTATTCCGCGTCTTCAAATAACGCAGCAAGGCCGCATTCGTTGTTCCGCGCAGAAGTTCGTCAGGCACGGTGCTGACGATCACCGAAGCCCGCTCGACCCCCGCCGCCTCGATCGCGTCAAGATTGCTGAGATCGACGAACGCCGAAGGAATGTGGCGTTGACGTAGACGTTCCAAAACGACGGGATTGAAGTCCAGCACGCGAAACGGTCGCTGGGCTGATGACAATTCGTGCACGAGTGCGCTCCCCAGCCGATGACAGCCAAGCAGAATGATCTCGCCCGGCTGGCCATGACCACCGCCCGCCGGTGCCATGGCGGCTTCCGTTGCCCGCCCGTCCATCCACGTTGACAGCGATTTCGCCAAAGGATGCGCGATCCGAGCGGCATAGGTGGTCAGCGTGGAGGTGAGGACAAGTGTGATGGCAATGATCGATACGATCTCGGCAGGGATATGGCCAAGACCAACGCCGATCGTGGCAATGACGAGCGAGAATTCACTCGACTGAGAGAGGTAGAGCGACGAGAGCAGACCCACGCGGCTCCCGAGTCGGAGGGTGCGCGCCCCCGGAAGAATGGTGACGACGCGGCTAAGGATGATGACGGCGGAGAGGACGAGTCCAATGAAGACCATCCCCACGGACGTCACGACGATCTGCATCCCGAGAGCGACGAAGAAGAGCGTCACAAAGAAATCGCGTAGCGATCGAATCTTGACGATGACCTCGTGACTGTACGGAAAGGTGGAAATACTGACACCGGCGATGAGAGCTCCCATGGCCAGCGAAAAACCGGCTTCCATCGCAAGCCAGCACAGTGTGAAACACCAGGCGATCGACAAAACGAGCATGAGTTCGGCGTCCTGAGCGACCAGCCGAAAGAGGCGGGGAAGGAAGTACTTGGCTGCGCTGAACGCGATGAGGACCAGTCCCACGCCGTACAGAAGCGAGACCACGATCGGGAAGGGCGATGGGTCGTCAATATTCCCTTGCATCGCGAGGACAATGATGGCCAGAACGTCCTGGACGAGCAAGATGCCGAGCGTGATGCGGCCCGGAAGTGTATCGAGCTCATTCCGGTCCGACAACAGCTTGACCACGACCATCGTACTGCTGAAGGCGAGCGTAATGCCAAGGTACGTCGCGGTCAGCCCTTCGAACCCGAGTGCCCGCACCGCCGCCCAGAGCAACAGTGCGCTGACCACCACCTGAACAGTGCCGATCATGGCAGAGGTTCGGCCGGAGCGCGCAAATTTCTTCAGGTCGATCTCGAGGCCGACGATGAACAACAAGAAGGCGAGGCCGAGCTCGGAAAGGAGGGCGACCTCTTCGGGGTCGGTGATCACGCCAAAACCGGTCGGACCCAGGAGGATGCCGGCTGCGATGTACCCGAGGATCAGCGGCTGGCGGATGATGCGCGCCACGACGGCGAGGACCGTTGCGGCGACGATGGAAACGCCGATGGCGAACAGGAGTTCAGAATGCATGAAGGACCAAGGAAGGCTCGATCATGGTATCAAAATGATCCACGAAGACACGCCGCCGGAGGCCCACGAGCGTTGCCGCGTGAGCGGCAAACAACGTTTGTCTGAATTTCTCCGTGTCCATTCGCGTAGCACTTCCTTCGCGGTAGCGGACAGGTACCCTACAGGCGCCTATTCGTTCACCATCTCCGCCTTCTTCTTCGATTGCCTTGCACGGTCGTTGTGGTCGAGAACCTTCTTGCGGAGGCGGATGCTCTTCGGCGTCACCTCGACGTATTCATCGTCGCCGATCCATTCGATGGCCTGCTCGAGCGTGTGCAGATGGGGCGGTTCGAGCCGGATCGCATCGTCCGACCCCGAGGCGCGCATGTTCGTCAGATGCTTCGTTTTGCAGACATTGACGACCATGTCCTGCTCGCGAGAGTTCTCTCCGACCACCATGCCGGCATAGACCGGCGTGCCGGGCTCGATAAAGAAGGTCGAGCGGTCCTGCAATTTGCCCATGGCGTACGCGACGGCCATGCCTGGTTCGAGCGCCACGAGCGCCCCTTTGGTCCGATGGGTCAGTTCGCCCTTGAACGGTTCGTAGCCGTGGAAGTTATGGTGCAGGACCCCCGTTCCCTTCGTCTGCGTCATGAACTCGCCGCGGAAGCCAATGAGGCCGCGCGCCGGGACGAGGAACTCCAGCCGCGTGTTCCCCTGCGATTGAAGCATGTTCTTCATCTCACCCTTGCGCTTGCCCAGGTTCTCGATGACGACGCCGGTATGCTCGTCCGGCACGTCAATGATGACATGTTCGATCGGCTCGCATAGGACGTCGTCGATGCGCTTGTAGATGACCTCGGGACGCGACACCTGCATCTCGTACCCCTCGCGGCGCATTGTCTCGATCAGAATGGCGAGGTGCAGTTCTCCGCGTCCGCTGACCTTGAAGACGTCCGGAGAATCCGTCAACTCGACTCGCAGAGCGACGTTCGAACGAAGCTCGCGCTGAAGCCGCTCGCCCAGATGGCGCGTGGTCACGTACTTGCCATCCTGGCCGGCGAAGGGAGAGTTGTTGACGACGAAGTTCATCGAGATCGTCGGCTCCTCGATGGAGACGAACGGCAACGGCGTCGGGTCAGAAGCATCGGCGATTGTCTCGCCGATGTCAACATCCTCCATGCCGGCGATGGCGACGATGTCGCCCGAATGGGCCTCCTGGGCTTCGACCCGCTTCAGACCCTCAAACGTGTAGATCTTCGTGACGCGCGCATCCTCGATCGATCCGTCGCGATGCACCACCTTCATCGGCTGGCCGAATCGAAGGGTTCCTTGTGCGATGCGCCCGATGCCGAGCCGGCCGAGATAGTCGTTGTAGTCGATCGTCGTCACCAACAGCTTGAACGGGAGCGCGGCTTCGTCCGGTGGACCGGGGATCCGGTCGAGGATCGTTTGGAAGAGCGGCTGCAGGTCGGTGCCCGCGTGCTCCAGCTCGTACTGGGCAATACCCTGCTTTGCAATGCAGTAGACCGTCGGAAAGTCCAGCTGTTGGTCGGTGGCGCCCAACGACAGGAACAGCTCGAACACCTCGTCGAGCACCTCATGCGCCCGTGCATCCTTGCGGTCGATCTTATTGATCACAACGACCGGCTGGAGGTTCAGCTCGAGCGATTTCTTCAGGACGAATTTTGTGCCTGGGAGCGGACCTTCGGCGGCGTCGACGAGCAACAGAACGCCGTCCACCATCTTCAACGTGCGTTCGACCTCGCCGGCAAAATCAGAGTGGCCCGGCGTGTCGACGATGTTGATCTTGGTAATGCTTCCAGAAGAGGGATGCTGGTAGAAGACCGAGGTGTTCTTGGCCAGGATCGTGATACCTCGCTCGCGCTCGATGTCTCCCGAGTCCATGACGCGGGTGGCGACCTCTTGGTTTGCCCGGAAGGTCCCCGTCTGGCGCAGCATGTGGTCCACGAGCGTCGTCTTGCCGTGGTCGACGTGGGCGATGATGGCGATGTTGCGGATATCGGAACGGCGGTGCATGTGGTACTCTCTTCGTAATCTCTTGATATTGCGCTAAGAAAAGAGGCATCACGCAGAGGCGCAGAGGTCGCTGAGGTCGCAGGGAGGAGGGATACATACCATTCCTTTCTCTGCGCTCTCCGCGTTCTCTGCGACTCTGCGCGCAGATCTTCTGAATAAAAAATGCCCCAGCGGCGGCAAAGCGCTGAGGCATCAATAAGATACGCAGAATTGAGACGTATTCCAAGGTCAGACACTTCTACCGCAAAGGCGCCAAGGCGCAAGGACAAATTGATCGGTTCAGCGCCTCTTGGTCTGAGCTTGTCGACGGCCAGCGGCCATGATTCTTCGTCAAAAAAACACAAAGGGCCGGCATGCGCTGCCGGCCCCCGTGGAAACAAGGAAGATTCGAACTGGCTTAGCGGAACGTGATTCCAACGCCGGCGCCCAGCATCGGCGTGTCGGCGATGCTGTACTCAGCGTGCACGTTGACGATGAGGAGCAGCAATCGAGCGCCGACCGTCACGCGCGACTTATTGGATCCTTCGATCGAGAAGCCCGGGATCGTAAACGGCGTCCCGGCGAAGTTGGCGCCCTTGATCGCGGCAACGTCGATCGTGCTGCTCTCGAGCTGGAAGCCGCCATAGACCGTCAGGAACAGAAGGCTCTTGCTGACCTCAACGCCATAGGCCGTGGCACTCGCGCTCAGCACGTCAGCATCTGCCTTGTCCTTCAGCGTCAGCTTCTGTGTGGCGAAGTGAACAGCGATGTCGACGGGGAAGAGCGGGATCCACTGGTCGACGTCATACCGGACGCCAAAACCCGTCAAGCCCACCTTGCCGCCGTCGAATTCCTGCGTCGGCAGAATGCGGCCCATGACCTCAAGTCCGAACGGAAGACCGATCGAGGCCTGAGGAGCGATAGCGCCAACAACGGGAAGCTTGGTGCCGCCGGGAAGGTCAAACAGCTTGGTGCCAGCCGGGATCGTCCCAAGTGATCCCCCAACCGGAATGTTGCGCTTCGTTGTGATCGAAGTGATCTTGTCCTCGCCGGCTGCCGATTGGGCCGTGACCTTGGCGTCATAGTCGCCGGCGGCTGCGCTCAGGTTGACCGTCTGGGTTATGGAACCGATCGTCACCGGCAGGCTGATGGTCGGAGGCATGTCGAACGTGAACGTCTTCTGATCGTCCGGCACGCGGCTGATGCCGACCTTCAACTGGACGTCGAATCCGAGAACGCTGTGAAGGTCCGCCGAATGATACAACGCCGTGTTCAACCCGTTGCCAAGTCCGCTGGCGAGAGGCGTTACGTATCCCTTCGCAACGCCCGAACCGAGTTTGGCAAACTCGGCCAACTGAGCGCCCAGATCTTGGGCCGGCGCAATACTCAGCGCCAGCAGGCTGGCGATGACGAGAATGCTCAGCCGACGAGTGATGGACTTCATGGAAGACTCCTCCAAAAGTGAATGTGTGGTGGTGGTGCGATTCTTAAGTGTGCAAATATCGAGAGAAGGACACCGAGAGTCAACGGCCTGTGATGTCAAACACGCAAAAAATGTCCGATTGGCCCCGCGCCATTACACCGGTGTAACCCACGGCTCTCGCGTCAGCGTCCGTCGACCGGGAAGAGGGGTGCTAGATCGTCGAGGTCCTTCTTCAACGAGAACCGCAATGCGTCGCCGAACGTGTTGAGCACGATGACGGCGTTCACGTTCGCGTCGAAGGCCGACGCTTTTGAAAGCCGGTTCCACAGTCCTTTGTTGACGCGTCCGATCTCCCGGTAGAGTTCGTTCAGCTTCTCCAGCGTCCAATCGGGTTGCTCGCCATGCTTCATCTTGAAGAGCTGTCCGATCAGATACATCGACACGGTCCGATAGACGCTCTCCAGCGCCGTTGCGAACGGAAGATGGAATCGCACCATCGGTCGAAGGTGGTCGAGGATTGGACATCCACTCGTGACCATGACGATCCCCATGATCGACGCCAGACCGTTCTGCACCGAGGTCTCCTGCGCGTACGTCCTCTCCGGAGCTTCGACCACGACCCACGTCTTGTCGTACGACGTGGAATACTTGAATTCCTCGACCAGGTGCGCAAGATTGAGCGCGACCGGACATCGCTCTTGCGTCGCGCCCAGCGGACAATTCTCGCATTGCTGGAATCCCAGCTTGGTCCACTCGGGCGCGGAGGGGAACGGAGGCGTCAACACACGCAGCGTTCGAGAATCCAGCAGAACGGTAAATTCCTTCTCCTTCCCGTCCTCGAACTGGAATTTGTATCCGAACCGGAGTGTGTTGGAGATATCTGCGGGTTGCATGGGATCCTGCGAGGTTTCCTGATCTCTGACCTCTGACGTCTGACCTCTTTGCCTCCTCTACCGCCCCCTCCTCTCCCTCACCACTTCCAGCCGGAACACGTCCGGCCGGCTATAGTGTCCGCCGACGTCCAGCGTCAACGACTCCTCAATGGCCTGCCGGGTATCGATGTCGGCCGTGATCAAGGCCTCTTTGCCGGCGACGGGAGGAACGATGTACTCGCCGTTCGGGCGGATGATCGCACTCCCTCCGTCTATCAGCACCTCCGGCACATTTCGCAGCTCGTCGCGCAATTCGTAGTCCTTCGGGAAATGCTCGCGGTGCAACACCATGGCGGCGGCCAGTACGAACACCCGTCCCTCGAACGCATAATGACGACTGGCGATCTGGTGGCGCTCTTTCCCATGGGGCCAGGCGGCGATATGAATGACCTCCCCCTCATCGTGCAAGACCTGCCTGGCCGGCGGCATCCAATGCTCCCAGCAGATCAATCCTCCGATCTTGCCGAACGGCGTATCGATCGCTCGCAGGTCCACGCCATCTCCGTACGACCACACAAGTCGTTCTCCGAACGTCGGTACCAGCTTGCGTCGATGTCCGACGAGGTCACCTCGGTCGTTGAAGAAGAAGAGTGCGTTATAGATCGACTTGCCGGAGCGTTCATTCGCGCCAAGGACTGTCCAGACCCTGGCTCGTCGAACGGCGGAAGCGATCTTCGCAAATTCCGGCGAACCCACCTCCAGCGAATTCGCATGCAGTCGTGCATGCAAACGTTTGGCATCGGGATGGTCCCACTGACTGAACGTTCCCATGTCGGCCCAGGCCGGATAGACGGGGATCCATGTCTCGGGGAACGCGAGCAGTCGCACCTTTTTCTTGCCGGCGTCGGCGATGATGTGACAGGCTTTGTCGACCGACCGCCTCAGGTCCAACACCACCGGCGTGAACTGAGCAATGCCAACATGAACCTTCATAGGATGTCCAAGGGAATTCCGCAATCGACATTTCGCAATCCGCAATCCCCAATGCCTCTCCTCCGACCTATCTCCACTCCAAGTACTCCTCCAACGGCTTCTTCTGGATATCCGGCACCATTGCCCCTTCTGCCGGGTAGCCGACCGGCAACAGGAGGTAAGGCTTCTCGTTCTCCGGACGGCCGAGGATGCGGCCCAGAAAGTCCATCGGGCTTGGAGTATGCGTCAGCGTGACGAGGCCGGCGATGTGGATCGCGGCGATCAGGAATCCGCAGGCGATGCCGACCGATTCTTTGACGTAATAGTTCTTTCGATGCACGCCGTCGACGATGTCGGTGGGCTTGGAGAACACGACGATGAGTGCGGGAGCGATCTCGAGGAACGGCTTGTGCCAGTCGGTACCGAGCGGTGCCAGGTCCGACTTCCACGCCTCCGACATGCGATGTTCGTAGTTTTCGCGCTCTTCCCGTTCGGCCGCTTCGCGGATCTGTCGTTTGACAGCCGGATCGGTAACGACGACAAACTGCCATGGCTGCTTGTTGGCGCCGGAAGGGGCCGTTCCCGCAATGCGAAGGATGAGCTCGATCGCCTCCCGAGCGACAGGACGGTCGGAGAATTCTCGGATCGATCGTCGTCGGAGGAAGGTCTCATGCATCCAATGAAGCTGCTGCCGCCGTTCGTCGTCGGTAAGACGAAGAGGCGCGTACGGAATGAAACTGACGCTCATGCGTGAGAACCAGGAGGCGGAGGCGTCCCGTCAAGCGGAGGGTTTGATCGACGGCGAGCACGGATAATGAAGGCGCCTGTCATTGCTCCGATCACAAGTCCGAGTGCGACGCCATTGGGAATGTCGTCCAATGTGACGCCGACGGCGATCCCGGCGATCAGCCCCACGGCGACCGAACGGGCCATGATCGGCCTGACGGAGAGCCAGTGGAAACCACTCACGGTGAGCAACGCTCCGGCGACAAAGACGGCCGAGACGCCCACGACCTCATAGAGATGTCGCGGGTCCTCTGCGATGCAGAGATACCCGAGCGAGCCAAGCAGGAGAAAGGTGATCCCGAAGAATCGATCGACCATGTTGGTCTCCTTCCGCGAAGTGGAAGGGTGATGACGGAGATTAGCCGATTTCTCGGCGAACATCAAGCGCTGGAGGCGACTCTGAGGGACTTTTGGTATATTTACGCCCCCCTTGGTCCGTCTGTAGCGGCTCGTGGGGTAGCTTCATGTACCGGCGCTAGGCCACGGACTCCAAGCCCCATGTTCGCCGCGCCTCAAGATCCTTGCTCCACGCCCCATGCAGACACTCTCGCACATCGAATCCCGCGTCGCAAGTTCGTCGCCGGTCGACCGCCTCCTGAAAGCAGATGGCCCACAGGTCGCCATCAGGGGCGTTGCCGGGTCGCTCCTTTCGTTGATCGCCGTGCAACTCTTTCGACATGACGGATCGACGCTGGTGATCGTTGTGCCCGACGACGACCTGGCGGCGCGAACACGAGACGACTGCGCATTATTGGTCGGCGAAGGTACTGTCCGGCTCTTCGGCCACGCTAGCGGCCATCGGGCATCCGCGCTCGACCTGTCGGGCCCGATCGCACGTATCGAATCCCTCCAGACCCTGGCCGATGGTCAGCCGGTGATCGTCGTGACCTCGGCAGCGGCGTTGGCAATGCCCGTTATTCCCCCTGAGGCCTTTCGCCACAGGCGCGTCGAGGTTGCAGTCGGATCCGAAACGCCGTTCGAAGCCTTGCTGGCGACACTGACCGACCTTGGATTCGAGCGAAAAGACTTCGTAGAGGAGGTCGGAGATCTAGCGGTACGCGGAGGCATCCTCGACGTGTATCCTTTCACCGGTGAGAATCCGGTTCGAATCGAGTTCTGGGGCGATGCCGTCGAATCCATCCGGGAGTTCGACGTTCTGTCGCAACGATCAATCCGCTCGCTCGAGCGCGCATCGCTCATCGCATCGCTCGATACCGACAGCGACGTCACCTCATCCGCCGAAAAGCACTCAACGCTGTTGTCCTATCTTCCTTCATCCGCACGGATCGTGGTGCACGAGCCGGCGCTCTGCGAGAGCGAGTGGGAGGAGGTCAAAAAAGAGGGTGTCGCGGGATTACTGGAGTGGATTGACGTGACCGCTGCCATGGAAAGCTTCGCCCGGGTTGTCCATTCCTCGATCAACGTCCCCGCTGAGGCGATCGACTTTGCCAGCAAGCCGGCTCCGCCGGTACGCGGTACGGTCCGTCGCCTGCTCGATGTCATCCAGCGTTTGCCCAAAGGAACGGAGGTCTTCATCGGTGCGGACACACGGACCGAGGTTGAGCGCCTTCAGGAGCTGATCGACGAAGAGCTGACGGGGCCCGAACCCGCTCCAATGGGAGACATGGGATCGGACGATGAAAACGGGTCCGGACCCGATGCTCTGGACACTGAAGCCCTCGAAGCGCACGACGAGCCGTCGGCACCGCGCGGGCCGCGTTTGGAAGGAGTGCTTCAGCCCACGTTCATGACCGGCACGCTGCATGCGGGTTTCCATCTTCCTGTAGCCGGGCTTGTGTTCTTCACGGAGCACGAGATCTTCGGCCGCGAGCGCCGCCGCGGTACGCCCCGCCGGACGAGATTCAAAGGTCTGTCTTCCAAAGACGTATCACAGTTACGACGTGGCGACTTCGTCGTGCATGTCGATTACGGCATCGGTAGATTCGCCGGATTGCAGAAATTGAAGGTCCGCGGCGTCGAGCACGAGGTGATGAAAGTGCTGTACGAGGGAGACGAGGCCGTCTATGTGCATCTGGCCTATGTCAACCGGGTCCAGAAGTACTCCTCGGCGGAGGGACATGTTCCAACGCTGTCGAAGCTCGGTTCGCCGGAGTGGGAGCGGCTGAAGTCGAAGGCGCGGCGGCGCGTCAAGGATATCGCCCGGGACCTCATCAATCTCTACGCCCGGCGCAAGACCGAACAGGGGTTCACGTTTGCCGGCGATACGCACTGGCAGAAGGAAATGGAAGCATCGTTCCTGTTCGAAGATACGCCGGACCAGGCGAAGGCTACACGCGACGTGAAGGCCGATATGGAATCTCCCGCGCCGATGGACCGGCTGGTCTGCGGCGATGTGGGCTTCGGCAAAACGGAAGTGGCCGTGCGCGCGGCGTTCAAAGCCGTAATGAACGGGAAGCAGGCGGCCGTGCTCGTGCCGACGACCATTCTGGCCGAGCAGCATTACAACACCTTCACCGACCGGATGGCCCGCTACGGCGTCCGTATCGCCGTCCTGTCGCGCTTCCGAAGTCCTGCGGACCAGAAGAAGATCATCGCATCCTTGAAGACGGGCGCGCTCGACGTCGTCGTCGGTACTCATCGGTTGCTGTCGAACGATGTCGCGTTCAAAGACCTGGGATTGCTCATCATTGACGAGGAACACCGGTTCGGCGTGAGCGCCAAGGAGAAGCTGCGTCGAATGCGCGCGACGGTCGATACGCTGACGCTCACGGCCACGCCGATCCCTCGGACGCTCCAGTTCTCACTCATGGGCGCGCGCGACCTGTCGCTCATCAATACGCCGCCGCGCAATCGGTTGCCGATCGTCACCGAGATCGTTCCCGAAGAGTTCGGCCTTATCCGGGAAGCGGTTCTGCGCGAGTTGCATCGCGGCGGACAGGTGTTTGTCATCCACGACCGCATCCACGATATTGATGAATTCGCGGCGCGGCTCAAGGAACGGATCCCCGAGGCGCGATTTGAGACAGCCCACGGTCAGATGAAGGGGCACGAGCTCGAGAAGGTCATGATGGCCTTCCTTGAGAAGAGGTTCGACGTCCTCGTCTGCACAAAGATCATCGAGAGCGGCATCGACATGCCCAGCGTCAACACGATCGTCATCCACCGGGCCGACCGCTTCGGCCTGGCGGAGCTCTACCAGCTTCGCGGTCGTGTCGGCCGGTCGAACATCCAGGCGTACGCATATCTGATGACCCCCCCGATCGCGATCTTGCCGCGACAGACGCTTCGGCGTCTGCAGGCCATTCAGGAGTTCACGGAGCTTGGAAGCGGCTTCAATCTGGCGATGCGCGACCTCGAGATCCGCGGCGCCGGCAACCTCCTGGGCGCAGAGCAAAGCGGGTTCATTCTCGAGATGGGCTTCGAGATGTACATGAAGATCGTGGAGGAGGCGGTCGGTGAGTTGAAGCGGGAAGAGGGGGTCGCGCCTGCCGCCGGGGTGATGGAAACGGAGACGCCGGGCATGGATCGAATGGGCGCCATCGTCGAGATCGATCTCCCGGCGTTGATACCGGACACCTTCGTCGCCTCCGATGCGGAGCGGCTCGACCTGTACCGGCGACTGGCAGCAGTGGGATCGGACGACGAAGTGTTCCGGTTGCGCGACGAGTTGCGCGACCGGTTCGGTGAATACCCGGAGGAGGTGGAGAACCTCTTCGAGGTCGCACGGTGTCGTTTGGCGGCAGCGCGCGCAGGTTTCGTCCGGGTCGAGGTGGAGCAGGACGCGCTGACGTTGACGCTCCCTCCGCAGGAGGCAGCATGGTTCTACGGGGAACAGGATGGATCGCCGTCGCGCTTTCAGCGGTTGATGGAGATCGTGTCGGCGATACATATTGGGCGGCCGCACTTGCGGCAAACGGGGCCAACGCTGCGGATCGAGCTGAAGCTCGCGTCGGCTCCGGACGACGAGGCACGTTTCCGTTCCGTCCGCGATTGGCTCACCAAGCTATCCACCGAGCCGACAAGAACGATGGATGATCACGATGCCGCTGTCCGTGCGTGACCCGGTCTCGAAATGACGTGAAACTCTCGATGGTGACATTGTGATGATACGAACCGTGGTACTTGGCGCCCTGGTGGTGATGTCCTCCGTGGAGGGTCTGTCGCAGCCGGGATATGTCGTCGTGGCGACGTCGGATGTCCCCAACCCGATTCCCATCATCGCACCACCGACCATGTTGACACTGGTTCCGGCGCGAGGAGATATCCGATCGCTCGGCCGGGGCGGCGCGATGACGGCGCTGGGAACATCGTTCAATCCTCTGCAGGCGAACCCGGCGCTCCTGGGAATGGGGGCTGGTTCGGTGGAGGTCGTCGGCATCGCCGCCGGAGTTTCACCGAGCACCGTTCGGGCCCTGGCCTTCATTTCCGATCATCTCGGCGATTTCGAGAACGGTGACTTTCTCGTGCAGATCGGGGAGGGGTATGAAGAGTACCGGACGGGGCTGACGGCAACAGCTCGGCAAGGGGGATTGGATAAGATGCGTCGAGGTCTGGCGTTCCCAAGCGACGTCATTCAGGAGGTGACAGGATCGGCCGGACAGCTGCGGGCACACGGGGCAAGCATCGTTCCATATTTGTCCGCGGAGTTGGGCGCGTGGGGATTCTCGGTGCACAACACTCTGCAACTGGGCTTCCAGGTATCGCCAGGCACGACGATCGAAGACCTTGCCACGATCCGGCTTCCGGAGGCTCCGGCCCTTGTCGGAGCGTCGCTGTTGTTGCAGCTTGCGCGCGCTCTCAGCGAGGCATTCGACTTGGCCGGAAATCTGCGTTCAGAGGCCTTGCCGCGTGCGTTCGCCGTCTCGACGAACGACCTTGTGGCGACGGCAGGGCGCAGCTTCAGCCTGGGGGATCGTTTTCGACTTGGGGCGAGCGTGCGTCTCGTGAACCGGCGCTTCTCGTCAAAGCTCATCGATCCCGAGAACATGTCGTCGGTATTGAGCGAAGTACAACGAGAGTTCACGGGTTCACGCACCGGCCTGACGGGCGACCTGGGAGCGGCATACCGGGCGCCGTTCGGCTCGACCTTCGGTGTATCGTTGCAGAATATCGTGCCAGTGACGACCATCTCGTCCACGGCACAGCTTGGCTACCGGGCGTCGCAGACCTTCTATCTGAATAGTTCCGGCCAGCCCACGTTCAACCGGAGCGAGGCTCTCGTCGGGTACTACAATAAGCGAACCGGTACGTTCGTTCCGAACGCGGCCGGCGACACGCTCCTCTATGCCTTGGGGGTCACTTTGGACCTCCAATTGCCGTTCGAGCTCAGGGCGCCGATGGTGGCCACGATCGGAGCGGCGCATCCGATCTCAGAACACTGGGACATCATGTGCGACGTCGTCGACGTCACGGGCAACCTCGAGGGGGTGACGGGCTTAGGTCAACGGGTCAGGCTCGGGTCGGAGTACCGACTCTGGTCTGGCGTGCTTTCCCTGCGGGCCGGGCTGGTGAACGACCATCTGTCCGCGGGCGCAGGACTGGACCTCGGATGGATGGGGCTCGACGGGGCCACGGCGGTCGACGGATTTACACAAACGCGGACATGGTACGGCCAGCTTCGCTTTGGCTGGTGAACGACTTGATATCGACGGAATATTATATTAAATTTGAAGTAATTGACGCATGAAAACGACGAAGCAATACGGCCGGAAGGCGGACGCCGCCCTCACCATGTGGGTGAAGCTCGCGCGGGCGTACGCCGTGTTCAGCCACCGGACCGAAGAGGACATCCGTTCCTACGGCCTCACGGCGCCGCAATTCGGCGTGCTTGAAACCCTCGGACATCTCGGTCCGATGCTGACGGGGGACCTGACCCGCAAACGCCTGGTGAGCGGAGGCAATGTGACAGTCGTTGTGGATAATCTCATCAAGCAGGGTCTCGTCGAACGAGAGGTGTGCGCCAAGGACCGGCGACAGATCTACGTTCAGCTCACTGCCAAGGGACGGAGGCTTTTTGAGAAGACCTTCCCGAAGCACGCGGCGTTCGTCACGGCATTGGCCAGTGCGTTGTCGGAGGACGAGCAAGCCGAACTCGGAAGGCTGCTAAAAAAGCTGGGCCTTTCGCTCTCTTCGATGGAAAAACGCTGATTTTCCCCTTTTTTTGGGCTGATGTTTTGAATTTGAAACTTCTCTCCATGCTTTGGTGTTCTGATCGAGTCTCGGGCCACAATCCTGATACCTGATACC
>CAZOMY010000015.1:28866-59884 GCA_964581115.1 uncultured Ignavibacteriaceae bacterium
CCTGATACCTGATACCCGACACCCGAAACCCGCTGCCCATGTCCGACTCCTCGCCGCTTGCCGTCATGCGCCCATGGATCGCCGAATTCGACCTTCCGGAGATCACAACGGAATTTGCAGCGCTCATCCCGGAACAACGTGCGGCCGTTGGCCTGCTCATGAGCTCCGGCACCATCACGTCGTACACGCTCTCGGCTGACCGTTCGCGGCTGTGGGTCACGCTCGTCGCGCCGTCCCAAGAGGCGGCCACGGCGGTCCTGAGGAAGTTCCCGATCCTCCCATACACGCGTTGGCGCATCACCGAAGCGATGTTCAGCGAAGTGACCCAGGTCAGCATTCCTCGGATGTCCCTTAACTGAGAAGCAGTCTCGGGACGAAGTCCTTCGACGGTGTCACGCGATATTCCGCAATCAACAATTCGCAATTCGCAATCTCCATGGTTCTCTCAGGAATTCATCATATCACCGTCCTCGCTTCGGACCCGAAACGCAACGCGGCGTTCTATACTGATGTGCTCGGACTCCGGATGGTCAAGCGCACCGTCAACTTCGATGCGCCTGATGTCTATCATCTGTATTACGCCGATGCGCAGGGAACTCCCGGCACGCTCATGACCGTCTTTCCGTTTCCGCAAGCAGCCCGAGGCAAGCGCGGAGCCGGTGAGGTCAGCGCGGTCGCCTGGCATGTGCCCGTATCGAGCCGCGACTACTGGATCCGCCGTCTCTCGGAGAAGGGGTTCGACTTCTCCGGTCCGGTGAAGCGATTCGGAGCCGAGGTCATCGCATTTCTCGACCCGGATGGCTTGAAACTCGAACTCGTCTTCTCGAACGATCCTCCGCAGGTCATGACATGGGAGCAAAGCACGGTGCCGCCGGAGCATCAGTTGCGGACCTTCCATGGCGTGACGTTCTCATGGCAGCAGGCGGATCCCAGCTTGGCATTGTTGTCCAACATCATGGGTGCCCGATCGGTCGGGGCAGAGGGCGTCCGCCATCGCTACGCGATCGGTGAAGGGACGGAAGCGGCAATGATTGACCTGATCGCCGATGGGAAACTTCCATGGGCCCGGCAGTCAGCAGGCTCGGTACACCATATCGCATGGCGCGTAAAGACCGATGAGGAGCATGAGGTATGGCGGGAGCGATTGCTAGCCGCCGACGTACGCGTGACGCAGATCGTGGACCGCAAGTACTTCCACAGCATCTACTTCCGCGAGCCCGGTGGGATCCTGTATGAGATCGCGACCGATCCTCCGGGCTTGAACGTGGACGAAGACTGGTCCGAACTCGGATTGAAACTCCAATTGCCGCCTTGGTATGAGTCGGATCGGAAGAAGATCGAGGCAGTGTTGCCGTTACTGGACTGACCTCATGAAGCACAAGAGTCGTAGCCACAAAGAACACGGAGAACACAAAGGAATCAGTGTGGGCAACACGATCAACATCTACTCTGTGGTCTTTGTCTTCTTTGTGGCCAAGTTCCTTCTCCCGACTGGCTGACGACCATGCCCCAGCACCTCCATCAAAGCGATTCCTGGCTCTCGGTTGCGGGAGGAATGCCTCCGCATGCAGGACAGCCGGTGCTTACGTCGGGACCAGCAATCTCCGAAGCCCGAGCCCTTGGGATCCTACTTCACGGTCGGGGCGCCAGCGCCGATGACATCCTCGGACTCGGCCGTGAGTTTGGCCGACAGGACATTCTTTGGGTCGCTCCTCAGGCGGCCGGAAACGCTTGGTATCCGTTCAGCTTTCTATCGCCACTTCAAGTGAACGAGCCAGGACTTAGCTCGTCACTCAGCGTAGTCGATGGGATCGTTCGTGAAGCAACTCGAAGCGGCATTCCGTCGGACCGCATCGTTCTAATGGGATTTTCCCAGGGGGCGTGTCTGGCGCTCGAGTTTGCGGGGAGGCACGCACGCCGTTACGGAGCGGTCGTGGGATTCAGCGGCGGGTTGATCGGTCCAGACGGAACGACCCGCGACTACGCCGGTTCCTTGGCGGGAACGCCCGTCTTCTTGGGATGCAGCGACTGCGATCCTCATATTCCCGCAGCACGAGTGATGGAATCGGCCGGCGTGTTCGAACGCATGGGCGCCGACGTTCATCTGCAACTTTACAAGAACATGCCACACACGATCAGTAATGACGAGGTCGATAGAGTAGGCGCCCTGCTGCGTGGGGTCTGATGGTCACAACCATCGCCCATGATGCACTTCTATCCGTGAGAGCGGTAGCCGTCGACCATTGCACGGGCATCTCCATCTGCAACAAGCGAGTGTAACGCTACGCCGAGGGAATTTTGACGGGGCTAGGAGCGTTCCTCAGATCGATACCATCGATCGAAGGTCGACTGATCGGTGGCATCAGCTCTCCCTCAGAACGTCAATACTTCACTACTCCATCACTATTCTTTCAAACTCCATTCAAAGGGTCCTGCATGAACCGTCTTCTTCTTTCCCTTTTCCTCGCACTCGGGATCTCTGTCGCGTCCTTCGCACAGAACGCCTGGACGCTCGACAAGTCCCATAGCGGCATCAAGTTCTCCGTGCGCCACATGGTCATCTCCGATGTCGAAGGCTCGTTCAGAGACTACGACGTGACGTTCAAGTCCGACAAAGAGGATTTCACCGACGCCGTCATCGAGGCCACGATCCAGACCGCCTCGATCGACACGGATAACGAGCGTCGCGACGGACACCTCAAGAGCGACGACTTCTTCAACGCTGAGAAATACCCCACGATCACGTTCAAGAGTACGAGATTCGAGAAGACCAGCCCGATGACGTACAAGATCCACGGCGACCTGACGATCCGCGACGTCACCAAGCCGGTGACGTTTGATGCGGTCCTCGGCGGAACACAAAAGACGCAACGGGGAGCGGTGTCTGGATGGAAAGCGACATTGACGATCAACCGCTTCGACTACAATCTGAAGTGGGACCGCGCCATTGAGACCGGCGGTCTCGTCGTCGGTCCGGACGTCACGATCACGGTGAACGCGCAAGTACGGAAGTAAGAAGAGGGGAACAGGGAGACAGGAAGATGTAAGGCTCCTCAGTTGTCATCATACCTTTCGAGCACGACCGTGGAATGACCAAGGGCCGGAAGGCGCATACAGCGCTTTCCGGCCCTTGACGTTCTTGACTGACATCGCAGAACCTCCTTCAGGTCGAACCCCTCTTCTCCTTCACGCTTCCACGCCCTTCAATCGTCATTCCTTTGAGTCTTTGAGGGCCCGGTGAGTCCTGTCATGACCGTCCAGCGGCTCGAGATGTGTCGTGACCGTGACGGAAATGGGGAAGGAAGCCTTGATGGCCGCCTCGATCTCGGTCGCCTTCCAGTGTGCGTCGTCGATGTTCGTCGCGTTCGGGAACAGCAGATGAAAGTCCACCCAAAGCGACGTGCCGCTGTTTCGATGGCGAAGCTCATGATACCGCAGGCCCCGAAGGGCTGTTTCTCTCTCGAGGATCTCGACCAGAGCTGAGTGCGTTGTCTTGTCTCCTTCATCCATCAGACCGGCGACCGACTGTCGGATAAGCTTGCCTCCGGACCAAAGAATGTTCACAGCGACGAGCATGGCCAGGATCGGGTCAAACGGCAGCCAGCCGGTGATCATGACGAGGATCAGGCCGACGATAACGCCGAGGCTAGTATAGGAATCGGTCAACACATGCTTGCCGTTGGCGACAAGGATTAATGAATTGTGCCGCTTTCCCTGCCAGACGAGATATGCGCCCAAGCCCGCATTAACGAGTGCGGCTCCAGCGACGACGTACGTGCCGATGTCGAGATTCTCGATCTGCAGTCCGTAGATCCACTTCTGAATGGACTCGTAGATGATGTAGAAGGCAGCGAAAACAATCATGGCTCCTTCAAAGCCGGCGCTGAAGAAGGAGATCCTATCGTGCCCGTACGGATGCGACGGATCGGCCGGCTTGAAGCTCAACCACAGACTGAAGGCCGCGAACGCGACAGCCAGAACATGAACAACTGACTCGGCGGCGTCGGAGAGAATGGCCGCCGAACCGGTGATGAGGTAGGCGTACATCTTGCCGGCCAGCATGAAGAACCCCACGACCAGCGAGAGCGACATGGCGAACTTCTGCTGCTGAACCGCTGCGACATTAGTAGGAAGAGGCGTATCCATCGATAATCCGAAATCTCAAATCCGCAATCCGACGTACTTCACGATCACACCTTGATGATCCAGTTCCTCTTGTACATCACCCAGGCAATAGCGAACAGGAACAACATGAACGCGATCGAATGAGCGAACGAGGCCATGTACGGGTCGGCGAACAGCGCTTGGAAGACGGCGGGATAGTACCAACCTTTGAACGACGTCTCAAACCCGAACAACTTCATCCCAAAAAGCCGCCCGAAGATACCCGAGAGTACAAACATCGTGATCGCGTTCTGGCCGTAGATCTCGAAGAACTTCGAACCTTTGCGCCATCCCTGCACATCGAGCGCCCAGTAGCAACATGCAAAGACCACCAGTGCCAGTCCGGCCATGAACACGGCATACGTGCTGCTCCACATCGGTTTGTTGATCGGCAACCAGTTGTCCATAATGAGCCCGGCCAGGATCAGGAGATTGCCGGCAAAGAACATCCATGAGGTCTTCTCCTCGCGCGTCCGCTGGCTGCGGAGGAAGAGGCCCGTGAACGCCCCGAACATGAGCGTCGCAATGGCCGGAATGGTGCTGAAGATCCCCTCCGGGTCAAAGCCTTTCACCGGAGCGCCCTGCCACGTGTGTCCGGCCAACAGGTTCGAGTCGATGTACCACGCAAGATTTCCCGGCGCCTCCCATACACCCGCTCCATAGCCCGGCACCGGTATGAATGCGATGGCCAGCCAATAGCCGACGAGCAGCACGATCGTGATCACCATCTGAACGAGCGTGGAGGTGTAGAGCATCAGCATTCCGCCGATGAGATAGCAAACCGCGATACGCTGAAGCACCCCAGGGATCCGTATGGTGTTGAGGCCGCCCGTCTGGAGCAGGTTGGGGGCAATGATCGGCACGATCGCTAAAAAGAGGCCGATGCCGGCATAGACCCAGACCATCGTGCGGGCTGGCGGAATGGCGATCCATTTCCGGATCTGAAGCAACGTGTAGACGATCGCAGCGACCCAAATGAAGAACAGACTCAGATGAGGAACACCCGCAAGGAAAAGACCGAGAAAGAAGATGACGCCGGCGCGCCATACGATGTGACCGGCCAATTCGCGCGGCGTTGCTCCTTTCTCAATGCGCTTGCCGAACGAAAGCATCATCGCCACGCCGACGATCCAGAGAAAGAAGGGAAAGACCGTGTCGGTGTAGGTCCATCCGTCCCACGCCTTGTGCTTCCACGGTGCGTAGATATGTCCCCAGTCTCCTGGATTGTTGACCAGCATCATGCCGGCGATCGTGGCGCCGCGGAAGACGTCGAGAGAGAGAAGACGACCGGAGGAGGTGCTCATGGAGCCTCCATGGGGAGAGAGTAAATGGCTACCAAGCGGTGCCAGAGCGCAGGAAGACAACGACGAACCAGCCGAGGAGGAGGACGATAGCGATACCGATGCGGTATTTCTGATTCTCAGTCATGCGGGTTCGCGGGTGCGGAAAGAATGGAACACAAAAAGCACATGTTTGGTACAGAATGCATAAGAGAAAGATAGACACAAATTAATGGAACGGCAAAATCCCTCTTTCTACCTCTTTGTGCTCTCTGCGTTCTTTGTGGCTATATTCTTCTGATCACGCACCGATAAGCCGGGAGGCCCTATGGTCGTCCATCACCGCATTCATCGACAGACCCACCGCAACGGCGACATGCATGATCTGACCGCCGACGTGGCAACGTGCGTTCGGTCTTCAAAGATCGCGAACGGCACCGTGACCGTCTTCGTCATCGGCAGTACCGCGGCGATCGGCACGATCGAATTCGAGCCGGGTCTGCAACGCGACCTGCCTGAAGTACTCAATCGCCTCATGCCTGCCAGCCGAGCCTACGGTCACGAACAGGCCTGGCACGACGGCAACGGACATTCGCACCTGCAAGCCACGATGCTCGGACCTTCCATCACCGTCCCTGTCGAGAACGGCGCGCCAGTCCTTGGCACCTGGCAGCAGATCTTTCTGCTCGAATGTGACGTGCGTGAGAGAAGGAGGGAAGTGATGGTGACGGTGAGCGGCGAATGAGAGGTGTTGGATGATGGAGGTGGTCAGGTGTCAACTCCCGACGACCCTCGTCCATCCACGAGATCATTGCCCAAGATACTTCCGCAACGTCTGGCGTATGCGCAGAACGTCCTCGAATTCCATGGGATAGACAGGAAGTTGACCCAGGTCCCGTCCGTCGAGGAGAGAGGATAAAGAGAAAAGGAAGTTGGAAGGAGTCGACGATACATGAATGCCGCTTCCTAGGAGGACTGCCATCCCACGAATCCTACCCCCATCCCCGATCCTTCATCCTCCATCCTGCTTTGCCTCACCACAGCTGGATCCACCCCCAATACACCGCCGTCTGTGCGATCGTCAGCGGCATGCCGATCCTGGCGAATTCCCAGAATGTCACCGTCGCATGCGAGCGTCGTTCGGCACTCTGAATGACGATGATGTTGCTCGCCGCGCCGAGGATGAACATATTCCCCGCGATCGTGCTGCCCGCCGCCAGTGCCATCAGCTCCCGTTCTCCTCCTCCTGCCGCCAGGACCAGCGGCTGGACCAGCGCAACGAGCGGAACGTTCGAGATTGCCTGGCTCAACAAGACGCTCACCCCCAGCACGCTCTCCACAGAGACCAGACGCACATCCCACCGTCGCATCAGGTCCTGGAAGAAACCGCTGAGCCACACTGCTTCCATCAGAATGAACATTGCGGCAAAGAAGGCCAGCGTTGGCCAGTCGATGCGCCGCAAGATCTGCCATCGCCGGCGCGAGCCGAGCAGGACCGGCAGGGCGGAGGCCAGCGCAATGACCGTCAGCGGCAACTCGAACGTCCAACCGAATGCCACCCCGAGCACCTTCAGCGCCACCAACGCCACGATCGTCTGCAGCGACAGCCGTGAGAGCATCGCCAGCTGGTGGTCGTGGATCGGTTCCTGCGAATGCTTCAGCTTGGCAGCGTGGAAGTCGTCAGGATAGAACCATCGGAGGAATGAAAAGGCCAGCACCAGATTGATGACGGTCGGGACGAAGAGCCACTGGAAGAACGTGACGAACGGATCGACGATGCCCCCGTGGAGAGCGATCAGGAGATTTTGTGGGTTGCCGATGGGACTCAGGACGCTCCCCGTTGTCACGGCTATGCAGAGAGTGAGGAGAAGCACGGTCGGACGCATTTCATGCTTACGGGCTAGCAGCAGAACAACGGGCGTTCCGATGATCGCGAGCGTGTCATTCATCAGGAATGCAGACGCGAAACCCGCCCCGAACATCACTAGCAGGAGCATACCGTCACGCGTTGTGGCGCGCCGAAAGTAATGGTAGGAGAAATGCGAGAGGTAGCCGCTGGCCTCGAGCGCACGTCCGACGACGAACATCCCGAAGAGAAACAACATCACATCGGCATCGATCGAACGCAAAGACTTTACGGGTGTGATTGACCCGTAGGCAAGCACTGCCACCGCACCCCCGATCATGATCTGCCAAATCTCCAGGCGCACGTTGCCGATCTGACGGACGGCAATAAGGGCGAAGACGATGGCGAGGATAATGACGGGGAAAGGCATGGTCTGACGGAGAGCGCTGGTGGTAGGCAGTAGGCAGGCACGATCAGGTCCGGGGCAGGCGAAGAACTTGGGACAAAGATCGCGGGATCTTGATCGACGTTCTCCGCCTGATCGGACCCGGATGGGTCGTGCTTACTGCCTACTTCTCCAGTTCCTCAAAGGACATCACCCCGATTCTCCACTGCTCCCATCCGGAATAGTCGAAGTGCCACCACTCCCACTCGTACTGCTTGAAGCCCTCACGCTCGAGAGCCGTCTTGAGCAACTCGCGGTGCCAGCGTTGCAATGACGTGCCTCCGGGATAGTGCGGAAAAGCCCGCTCGGAGAATTCATCATACCCGCTGACCATGTCGGCCGGAACGCCGGTGTCCAGGTGGTACAGCGTGGCGTCGAGGGCGCATCCGCGATTGTGACGCGAGCCCTTGGACGGGTTTGCCACAAAGACCTCTTTCATGGCGTCGGGAGTAGCATCCCAGAACATTTTCGTGACCGACCAGGGTCGATAGGCGTCATACACAAGAATGCCGTAGCCAAACTGCCGAAGCCAGCCGTGCGCACGAGCTGTGGCCTCAGCCGCAGGCTGCTGGAGATAGGCGCGAGAGAGCGAATAGAACTGCTGTCCCATGAAGTTGTCGGTGGAGGCATACCGTATGTCGTACCGGATCGTTGAGTCCAGCGACCGTACTTCGACAAGTTGTGTGGGCCTGAAGGTGCCCTGCTCCGCCGGAGGTGCGGCCTCCCTCGCTCGACGGACCAACTCTTCTTCGGAGAACAGGGGCTTGATGCGAAAGGTGGAGCCGTCCTCGGCATCCAACACTCGCCTTCGATATCGGTTGCCCTCGATGAGTAAGGAATCGGGCCGCGAACCCCATCGTCCCCGGAAGACCACCGTCCGCCCCGATGTCAATGTCCACCGTTCCTCGCCGGCAGGCGACAGGATGTTGAACGGACCGGTCCGCCGGCCGAGTTGAAGCGTGCCGCCATCCTCACGCACGATCAAGGTGTCAGCCGCAAGGTATTCACCGATCAACCTCCGCACATCCGGCGTGACCACCGCCGGCTTCGGAGCGATCTCCTGAGCGGACAGACCCGTGAGGAGAGCACAAAGAACCTGTACCAACACCCACCACCTTGTCATCATCTGCCATGCCCCCTCACGATACTTCACGACCTTTCGTGGACCATCCTTGCGTGCGATCGTAATGGGATGTTCATATACGAACACCCTTCGTGTGTCTTCGTTACTCTTCGTGGAACTTTGTGTTCCGCTTCTTCCCGAGAACTCGATCACCTTCCGCATCCATCCTCTTCTTGCGTCTTCGTGACACCTTCGTGAAACTTCGTGACCCGCTTCTCCCCTAAAACTCCAGCACTTCCCGCATCCTCTCAATGAGCGGCCCGATCTCCCTTCCCCAATAGGCCCACGAATGCCCACCCGGCGTCTCGTGGTACTCATACCGCAGGCCGCGGGCACGCAGTGAATCGGCAAAGACCCGATGGGCCGGTAGGAAACCTCGGAATCCATCCTGAATGCCTGTGACGAGATACAAATAGGGCGCGCGAGCCGTGTCGGCCGTCGAGACGAGGCGGTACAGGTCATGGCGGCGGCGGTGTCGGCTGGGCTCCTGACCGAATGCACGGCGCAAGGTGCGGTTGAGCGTTGCGATCCGTGCTTGTCCGACGGTGTCGTCGATGAAGCTTACGAGGGAGAAGGCGCCGCTCAGACTTCCCGCGAACCGGAATAGGTCCGGCCGCTTCAATCCGTGCAACAGCGCTCCGTATCCTCCCATCGACAGTCCGGCGATCGCGCGCTTCGTCGGGTCGACGCGGTAGGACGATTCAACCTTGCGTCGAAGGTCGTTCAGCAGATACGTCTCGTAGTCCTTCCGTTCATCGATCGCTGAGCGCACGTACCACGAATTGTCCCCATCGGGCATGACCACGATCAAAGGGATGTCGCGGACGAGCGAGGCGATCCGCGTACGGTCAACCCAGTCACGGTGCGAGCCGTCATGCCCGTGCAGGAGGTACAGAATGGGAGTCGCCCGTTGGACATCATACTCCCGGGGGAGCAGGACCACGTACCGTTTGGTGGCCCCAAGAGCAGGAGAAAAGACGCTGTCGACGATCATGGCATCCTGGGCATGACTGATGATGGAGAAGAGCAACAGGGCGATGCTGAAACAGACCGATCTCATAGCATGCCCCACCGCTTGCGCAAGAACCATTCGAACGAAAGCAACGCAACGAGGAGTACGAGTGCCCACGGATGACTCCAGAGATCGAGATCAGACCGTCGCACGACGTCGGTCTGGCGGAACTCCGGCGCCGATCGGACGAGCTCTGCAAGCGAACCAAGCGACTCCCCTGTCAGCAGAGCCCCGCCCGTGCGTTCGGCGAGCCCGTTGAGCAACGCCCGGTTGAGACGCGTCTCGATGAACTCGACATTCACGCCTCCAACGGAGAAACGGCCACGGTCCTCCCCCAACACCATGCCGCCGGTACGAACGACCGAGATGGTCGTGTAGTCTCCGGGGGCGAGACTTGGCAACGCTCCTGCATACTGGCCGTTTCCGAGGGGAGAAAGGATCGTCGACACGGTCGTGCCATTGCCACGAGCGATCACCTCCACGTCCGCATCGCTGACGGGCTGCAGACTCTCGTCATACACTTGACCGGTGAACGTGGGGGGATCGATCGATGAGAAGACCTCGCGGTCAGGCCGCACGCGAATCCTCTGCTCATCCTCTGTCGCCGTTAGCCATCGCACCATCCGGGCCACGAATTCATCGGCTGCATCCCGCGGCCCTGCAGACGAAGGGGACAGCAATTTCCATCTCCAGAGCCCGTATCCAAACAGCAAAGCACTGCGCCGTCCCTCCGCGCGTCGGACGATCAGCAAAGGGTCGACCAACTCCTTGTTGCCCATCCGGACCGTGGCCAGCACATCTGCTCCCGGCCGTGGTACTACACTGCCGACCGGTCGGAACATCGGCGGCAAAGCCGCCCACGGGTCGATACCGTTCACGGAACGCACAATGGGATGCTGACGGCGGGAGGCCGGCACGGAAAAGAAGACCGACAGCTCCGTGTTGACCACGGCCTCGAGAGTGGCCGGTAGTCGGAGGGCAAGACTACCCAGGCGGGCCGGCTCGGTCGTCCGCTGGGGCAGATACCACAACGGGATCGTGGCGAGGTCGTCGCGGGCCAGTAGTTGCACCACATCCTCCGGCGTGCGTGCGTCGGGGATGCCGACGAGGATCAGCAGGTTGGCCCTGCGGACCTCATCGGGTGTAAGCGGACCCTCCAGGAATCCGCCGGCCGGCGTCCCCGTACGGGTCACGACCGTCCATGCCGAATCGTTCGCGATCGTCCGATGGAGGAAAGCGGCGTCCGGGTTGGGCGAGGCCGAAATGATCAAGATGCGACGCTTGTCGCTGAGGATGTTCGTCAAGAAGCTGGCGCTGTTGTTCCGAGTCGTGATCTCTCCCGGAACCGGAGTTACGCTCACGGTCGATCGATGCCATCCCACGCTGTCGGGCGTGTAGCGGAGCGTCAGCCGCTGATCGCCGGAACCGGCCACAAGCGTCACCGTAGCACGGTCGGCGACCCGTCCGCGGTGTTCAAGCGTGACCTCAACGGTGGCTCCGGAGGCGCCGCTGCTGTGCAATACCAGATGTGCGGGCACGCTCGTGCCCAGATACGCGGTCTCGTTCGTCACCACTTGGCTGATGCGTACGTCGCGCGGCTGGTTCGAGTCGCCGATGCCGATCGCGAACACGGGCGCGCCCAACGACTGCGCTTCGTAGACCGGGTTCTCGCTTGTGGTGGTATTGCCGTCTGTCAGCAGAATGACGGCCGCAGGGCGACGTGCCGGATCGACCGCCCGCAGGTCTCGGAACGCTCCGGCCAGGTCTGTCCGCTCGCCGGCAAATGTCAGGGAGTCGGGCGACCAGCGATCGATCGACCGGCGCCGTTCGGCGAACAACGACCACCGAAGCTCGGCTTCCGCCGCAAGCGACGCGAAGGCGGGATCGCTGAGCGCACGCTTCATGATGCTTCGACGGTTCCCGATGCCGTCGGTCAGCGTCAGCGATTGTGAGTCGTCCACCAACACATCGACGAGCGGTGGAACAGTCGAACGCTCGATGAAAGACAGGACCGGCTGTCCGACGAGTAGCATTAGGAGCCAGAGGACAAGCGCCCGGACCACGATGAATGTGCGCTTCCTGATAACGGGTAGAGGCGGAACAGGCAGGCGGTACGACCACCACGCAATGCCGAATGCTGCGAGAAGGCCGAGAAAGGCGATAAAACCGTGGTACGAGAGGGCGAGGTCGACGCTGAACATGCGCGGCGACTATTTCAGAAGCACCATCGTTCCCGACAGCGTCGATTGCGGTGTGGCCAGGCGGTAGAGATAGACGCCGCTTGCCAGCGGACGTCCAGCCTCATCACGCACGTCGGACCAGGGGATCACATTATCTCCGGCCGTGCTGATCCCCTCGAACACGGTGCGCACACGGCGGCCGAGAAGGTCGTAGACATCCAGCCGTACCGCCTCGGGTCGCGGTGCCCGGAACAGGAACGTCGTGCCGGCGTTGAATGGGTTGGGGTAATTCCTGGCCAATTGATATGCCGCCGGGATCGGCGGCTGAGCGCCAGGCGGAAAGAGCGATGTCAGGCTGTCGGACGAGGGCTGCAGGTCGAATGTCGCCACGCCGACGGGACGCCGTAACACCGGCCCTCCGCTCATGCCGTATGTGATGTAGCCGACGTAGGCTGTGTCGGCCGGTCCGCTGACAGGGAACGAGGCCGCGTACAATCCCGGAGTTGCGGTCGGAGCGAATGCCGCTCTGGTAAAGGTGGTGTCCGAACGTCGGCGATAGTGCAGCGCAAACTGGTCATCGGCCAGTGGCGCGTTGGCCAATGCGCGGACCGATACGAGCAGCGTTGGCGTGCCGTTCAGAACGTAGTACTGCACGATGGGGAGGTTCGAGATGACCGGGCCGAGTGCAAGGGCTGCCGCTCGGGCGTTGACCCGGCCGAAGCCGTAGTACGGATTGGGCCATGTCGAGGTCTTGGAGGTGCCGTCGCTCGACCGGTCCGCCGTCGACATGAGTGCCGACCGGATCTGCATGGGCGTCGCGTCCGGATGAGCCGACAGGATCAGAGCGGCCGCCGCGGCCGTCAGCGGGGTCGAGAACGATGTTCCCTGCCAGAAAGAGAATCCTGTATTGGCGGTGCCCGACGGAGCAACGACCCCCGTACCCTGAGCCACGACCTCGGGCTTCATCCGACCATCGAAGGTCGGTCCTGTTGAACTAAATCCGGCGAGGATACCGTCGGAGAACGTCGCGCCGACGGAAAGAATACTGTCCGCGTCGGCCGGGGCGATCAACGTTCCTGTGCTGGACGTGTCCGAACGGAGGTGGCCTTCGTTTCCCATGGCCGTCACCAACAGGACGCCGCGTCGTGCCAGCTGCCGCGCCGCCTTTGTGGTCGTGGCCGTTTGGCCGTCGAAAAATGAATATGAGGGATACCAATCGACATAGCCGAGCGACGTCGAAATGATGTCGACGCCGAGTGCCTCCAGCCACTCCAGACCCTCGACATAATAGTCTTCCTCGATCGCCGTTTCGCTCCCCGCCACCTCTGTCTTGCCGAGCGCGAGCTGGGCTCCGAAGGCGGGTCCAATGAGCGAACCTGGCAGATATCCCGCCACCGTGCCCAGCGTTGCCGAACCGTGATAGCCTTGAGATACCGATTCAGGCGACTGGACTGACGTGTTCGAGTCGCGTTGAACGAAGTCGTACTCCGCAACGACGCGGATCGGGCTCAGAGCCGGGTGCTCGCGGTGATAGTTGAAGCCGTCGTCGAGCATGCCGACGAACACCCCCGACCCGATGACGCCGACCTCATGGAGGTCGACCGCCTTGATGTTCGTGTTCTGCGTCATCGACGATCCGTATGACAGCGTCGTCTGCACAGCCGATTTCAGGAGCGGCGAAGCCATCGGGGCTGTGCTCATCGGCATCGGCCGGCGTTTGATCGTTCGCACTGGCTCCACGCGCAACACGAACGGAAGCCGAGCAACAGCCGTCACGGCTGTGACATCATCGAACTCCACCGAGGCGGCGTTCAACCAGCGGGAGACGGTGCGCACACGGGCGCCCGCGACACGCAGATCGGCGAGGAACGACGGTGAAACGGGCCGGTCGTTCTCGTCCGTCAGTCGGTCGGCCGGCAGAACCTTGGCCCGACGGTGAAGGGCGCGATCGGTGAGATGCGACAGGTCGTCCCGACTCGGGGCTTCCCGACCGTGGAAGGAGACCCACCAGCGCCCTGCGGTCTGGGCGTTGGCTCCGAGCGCAAGAGATCCGGCAAGGGCCAGATGGAGAAGAGAACGGATCATGGCCTGTCCGACGGCGCCTCTTTGAGGAGTCGTTGAACGATCTGGACCGGAGCGATCCCTTCCGCTTCGGCCGCGAAACTCGTGACCAGCCGATGCCGCAGGACCGGCGCGGCAACGGCTTTCACGTCATCGATGTCGGGTGAGGGACGTCCTTGGAGGACGGCCCGTGTCTTGGCCCCGAGGATCAGGTACTGGGAGGCGCGCGGTCCGGCTCCCCAGCGGATCCAACGCCGAATGTAGTCGGGAGCGCCGGGCGAAGCGGGACGCGAGCGATGGGCGAGCGCGACGGCAAATCGCACGACGTTCTCGGCCACCGGTACGCGGCGAACAAGATGCTGAAAGCCGATCACGTCCTCAGCGCTCAGCACCGGCTTGACCTCAGCGGCGTACTGGCTCGTTGTCGACTGCACGATGCGCACCTCCTCGTCGACCGAGGGATACTCGAGCCACAGGTTGAACATAAAGCGGTCGAGCTGCGCCTCGGGCAGCGGATACGTTCCCTCCTGCTCGATCGGGTTCTGCGTTGCCAGCACGAAGAAAGGCTCGTCGAGCCTGTAGGTCTGCCCGCCCGCCGTCACGTGGTGCTCCTGCATCGCCTCGAGCAACGCGGCTTGTGTCTTGGGTGGCGTCCGGTTGATCTCGTCGGCAAGAATGATGTTCGCGAACACGGGGCCCTGAACGAACCTGAATGCCTTCGTTCCCTTTGCACCGGTCGTCTCGATCACCTCGGTGCCGGTGATATCGCCGGGCATCAGGTCGGGCGTGAACTGGATCCGGCTGAACTTCAAGTCAAGCGCTTGTGCGAGCGTCTTGATCAGCAGGGTCTTGGCAAGTCCGGGCACGCCGACAAGCAGTCCGTGACCGCGGGCCAGCAGGCAAAGAATGAGATGCTCAACGATCGCGTCCTGGCCGACGATGACCTTGCCGATCTCGGACCGGAGTCGCTGGTAGGCATCGGCGAGGTCGCGAACGGCCTCGACGTCGGAACCGGAGGTATGACGGGAGCGGATGGCCACGGCGGCGTCGGGAATTGGTCAGAGACGGATGTCGAGGTAGATCGTGCGTTTAAGCTCTTCGACCCATTCTGCGTTGAGCCGGTTGCGCTTCACGAAGAGAGCCACCTGCGCCACGCGGTCGTAGTCGGTCTCGACTGTCATCGCATGGGCCGGCGTGCGCTGCCGCAACCAGACGATGTGCCAGCCGGACGTCGTTCCGAAGTTGGCACGCGACGGCTGGCTGATCTCTCCCGTCTGGAGCGACATCACGGTCGTGGCGAATTCCGGCACGAACTGGTCCGCGGTCAGAGTGCCAAGCTCGCCGCCTTGTGCCCGCGTCTCCTCGTCCTGCGAATGTCGGCGGGCGAGTTCTGCGAACGGTACACCGGCAACCGCCGAATCGCGCAGCATCCGCAGAAAGCCCACGGCGGCGGAATCGGATTCTGGACCTCGTTCAATGCGCAAAAGAATGTGGCGGGCTCGCACCTGCTCGCCTCTGCGCTCCATCAGCTGCACGAGATGGTAACCGTACTGGGTCTTGACGACCGGCGACAGCTGTTCCGGCTGAAGCCCAAAGACGGCCTCTTCGAATTCCCGCACATAGTCGCCGCGGCGTGCCCAACCCAGGTCACCGCCCCCCGCAGCCGTGCCGTCGACGGAATACCTCCGGGCGAAATCAGCAAAATCGCCGCCGGCCAAGATGCTGTCACGGATCGCGCTCAACCGCTCGCGCGTCTCACGCTCCACGTTCGAATCGGGCTGGGGCACGACAAAAAGATGGCTGACGGTGAACTCCTCGGGGACCTGCGGAAGGCTGTCGCGGTAGGCCGCGTAGAACTCCTCGACCTCGCGTCGCGTCACCTGAAGCCGCGCCTCGCGCTGCTGCCGCACCTTCTGCACGAGCAATTGCTGACGGATCTCGTCGCGATATTCACGCTTGATGCGACTGATCGGCTTTCCGTAGATCTGCTCCACCCGCTGTTCCGAGCCGATCTGACGGATAAAATTCTGTACCTGCTGGTCGAGGGCGCGATTCACTTCATCGTCGGTCACCTCGACGCTGTCGATGATCGCTTGGGCGAGGATAAGCTTCTCCGTCACCATGCCGTCGAGCACCTGGCGTCGCAGTTCGGGCGAATCGGCTTCGAGCCGATTCTGCATCGCCAGGAACGAGACCCGCTCGCTCAACTCGCTCTCGGTGATGATCTCTTTGTCGACGACGGCAATGATCCGGTCGAGCAGGGTCTGCGCGGAGACGTGAAGAGCGCCGCCACCCAGTGCGACGCACAGGATCAGAATTCGAAATCGGTTCATGGCATGCGAGAAAGGGCGGTAGTGTCGACGAACGACGGGCTGAGATAGATGTCGACGGCGTAGCGGGCGCGCAGATCTTCAACGAAGGAACGGTACGCCCGCTGCCTGCGGTCGACGGTCAACCGATTGACGATCTCGTCCCGGACATACGGCAGGTCGGCGGCCGTCCCGGCGCGCTGGATGCTCCAGACCTGAACGACCGTGAAGCCGTCTTCCGTCGAGATCGGGAACGATGGATTGCCCGGTGTGAGCGTCGACGCCACCCGCCAGAGTTCGCGCGGAAGCAGACGTGCTTCTGTGAAATACACCGAGTCGGTGCGGGCACGGATCGAGGGCGCGTGCGACGCGGATCGTACGGCTGAAGACCATGAAGTGCCTCGAAGGACGTCGTTGCGGAAGTCCGAAGCCTTTGTCCGTTCCTCAAAGACGGCGAGGCTGACCAACAGCACCGGCTCCGGGAGCTCGAATGAGTCGCGATGCTGCTCATAATAGCGTCGGACCTCGTCGCTGGAGGGGTCCGCTGCGGGCGCGCGATAGATCTCGGCGTCGAGCAGTTCCTGAATGACGATCGTGCGTCGCTGTACTTCCAGCCGGCGCTGCACTGAGGGCGATTGATCGATGCCGCGTCGCACCGCCTCGCGATACAACAGCTCGTCGGCGACCCATCGGCGTAGATACTGTTGGATCTGAGCCTCCGTCGGCGGACGCGTCGAGTCGAACTGCATCCGGATCTCCTGCATCGTTAGCGTCCGGCCTTCGATGCGGGCGACGGCGGTCTCGTCGGAGGGCTCCTGCTGACAAGCCCCGACGATGAGAGCGAGCAGGACGACGGCGGTATGACTACCGCGTCTGAACATCTCGGCTGAAAGCCTTCTTCAGTGCTTCGACGTCGGTTGTAACGCCGTAGCGGCTGCGCAAGGATGCGATCCAATCCTGCTCGCGCAGCTTCGAAGCCTGCTCCTGATAAGCGCTGACCAGCTCAGGCCCGGCCTCTTCAAAGGTCTTTGCCCTCGGTCCTTCCTTGCCCAAAACCTTCAGGATGGAGAACCCCGCGCCGTTGCGGAACGGCGCCGTTACGCTGTCGACGGCCATCTGCATGGCTTGCGCCGAGAGATTGTTGAAGCTCGCGGCTTGAAATCCCCAGATACCACGGCGTTCTCGATAGCCTGCACGCATCGTCATCGCCTCGGCGACATCGACGAAATCCTCCCCGGCCTTGATGCGTTTGACCGCGGCCTGTGCGAGGCTGTCTGTCGTCACGTAGATCTCGGCAAAGTTGACGCGTTCGGGCCACCGATAGCGCTCCCGGTTCTCATCGTAGAAGGCGCGCAACAGGGTGTCGTTTACAACAACCTTCTGCCAGACCTCGTCCTGTTCGATCCGGTACAGCAAGATCCCGTCTCGATACTCCTTCATGAGCTCCGCAAACACCGGGTGCCGCTCGACGGCCGTCCTGGCGTGTTCCTGCAACACCATCGATTCACCAAGACGCTCAACCATCTGGTCGATGTTCGGCGGGGTCAGTCGCGTCGTGCGAAACTCCGCGGCGTTCCCAAGTCGGCCCAGGACCGAATCGACCGACAGCGTCTGTTGTCCGGCTGACAGGAGCGGCTCCGGTCCGAGCGCCGGGTCGAGGTTTGCCCGCCAGAGCGAATCGGACGGCGTGAGGGTGCTGTCGAGCTGGGCGTGCAATCGTAACAAGACAGGCACGCGCAAGGTGTACTGATACCGCTTCTTCAAACCGTGCACGTAGTTGGCGTAATCCGACGTGTAGCGCATCTGCTGGTACAACTGTTTGAGGTCGCGCTCGACTTCAGCGAACGACGGCACACCCGCAAATCCGTTTACCCGAAAAATGTGCGCACCGTATGGGGCGAAATAGGGGGGTGCGATCGAATCCGTTGGCGTGGCGTAGAGCAGGTCGCCGAGATCCTGAGGCAGTCGCTCCCGCTCGTAGGCGCCGATGTCGCCTCCGCGCATCATGCTGCTCTCGTCCCTCGAGTACTCGCTGACCAGGGTGCTGAAAGGGACCCCCGCCCGGAGCTTTTCCAAGATCACCCGTACTGTGTCCCGGATCCACGCCGTGTCGGTCGCGCTCTGACCCCGCAGGAGGATGTGACTGATTTGCACGGCTCCACGATTGGGCTGCCGGTCAAGGAGCTTGATGATGTGATAACCGAACTGCGTGCGGACCGGCGTGCGTGTAATCTGGCCGGGCTCAAGCGCGTAGCAGGCATCCTCGAATGCCGGAACCATCCGACCCACGCTGAAGTAGCCTAAGTCGCCACGGTTGAAAGACACGCTCTGATCTTCGGAGTTCGTGAGCGCGAGCGTGTCGAACGACTTCGAGGCCGCACGAGCGTTCAGGTCCATCGCTCGGTTCCATACGCGCAGCGTGTCGTCGGGAGTGGCCCGCTCCGGCAATCGCAGAAGAATGTGGCTTGCACGAAGCAGGATCTTTTTCCGATCGTACATCGAACGGACGGAAGGCTCCACGAGCTCCTTGTCGATCATGTACGACTGTGCCAGCGATTGCTCGTACCCGGCGATCTCGTCCATGACCTCAGGATCCCGATCGAGCCCGACCCGGCGCGCCTCCTTGACCTTGAGCCGAAACTTGATCAGCAGGTCAAGAAACCGCTGCCGCTCCTCGAACGAGGCGTTGGCCCCCTTCTCCCACCCGCCGTTGTTCTTGGCGTAGGATGACTCGAAGTCTTTCAAGAAAATGACCTCGTCGCCGATCGTGGCAACGGCAGGATTGCTGGTCCCACAACCCGTCGCCCAAAAGGCGGCGGCTAAAGTCAAGAGCGCGATCGAATGGCGAAGCATCATCGTCAAAAACCCCGTAAGTCCTAGAAAAATCAACTGATTGTGAAAACTCAAGTTAGCACTATTTGGAACCTCACGCAACCAAGCCAGTGCCAAGCATGGTTCCGAAAAATGACAGAAACGCCCTTCTCTCTGAAAGAAGGGCGCGAGGATGTCAACGTCGTCTACAGGAGGTCTTTCCTGCGCTTCAAGATCTGATCCGCCCTCCACGACTCGACGGCATACCATTGCGGACCCGCCGACGATTGTACCCACCACCGCGTGCCATTCGGCTCACGTGCGAATCGGAGCTGTTGACCGGCAACCGTGATCGACGCCGAAAGCTTTGCCGCGGCTGGCGAGTCGATGAAGTCGTCGCATGTGAAGTTCGAAAGCGCGCCAATGACGCCATCAACCGCCGAGCCATTTGCCGGGCGACCGTCGACCGTCCAGATGCTGTCTCTTAGACCGACGGTGAAGACGGTGTCGCCATACTGAAACAGTATCTCACGGATTTCCGCCCGGGGCAGGGTAAGGATCGTCCGATCGCGCCAATCGCGCAACGCACGATTGAATGTCCATCCGAACGAGCCGCTCACCAGCACGACGTCGTCCGACGAGGCCGAGCGGACGTACGTATCCGAATATCCCTCCGACGGCTTGCCGACGACGAAGGCGGCCTGGAGTGTGCCGCCGGCGAAGAGTCGCACGGTCGTGCCGGTCGTGCTGTCCACCTGAAAGAGCCCGTGCTTCTCCCGCTTCGTCGAAGCGACCGACTTCACACGAAGCGAACCCGCCTGGCCGAGCGCACCGGCCACCGCTGAAGCATTCGCTCGCGCTTCAAGCGGCCGCGACAGGAACCATTCCATCCCGCGCCGTTCAAGCCGGACCGTGGCCGCGCTTCCCGCAATCTCGATGGCGTCGACCGCCGCAGAATCGACATTCACCAGCCGCTCACCGGCGGCCGATTCAAGGCTCCGCTCGCCCGGTCGCTGCATCACCCAAACGGCCAGTGCGGCCAGAACGACGAGTGTGCCCGTCAGGATCATCGTCGATCGTTTCATCGTCCACCTCCCGCCTCAAGGGCGCGCTTGATCGCCATCCGACGGCGCCAGCGATAGAGACCGTAGCCGACTACCAACAGCGGCGGCAGGAGCAGGTTGGCCGCTTTGACCGCCTGTTTCGTGCCGTCCTCGAGCACGTCGAGAGGGGGCTGGGCCAGGTTCTTCGACCGTATGGTGATGAGCCCGGCGTCGTCGGCCAGGTAGTCGACGATGTTGCTGAAGAAGTTCGCGTTGCCGCGCGACCCCGCCATCTCGTCCTTCATGAAATCGCCATCCCCCACAACGACGATGCGCGTCGTCGGGCTGCGCAGGGTCGCAGGGGCCAATGGGGTTCCTTCGAACGCCGAGGGGAACGAACCGGTCACTGTCGCGGCCAATGCCAGCGACCGCTCATTCCAATCGGTCGGTTGGTACTGCGCGAAGGGGTCTACCAGGGTCATTCCGGTCGCGCGTCCGCTCTGCGCGGAGGAGCGCACAAGGACCTCCGCGGTCAGTCCGCGCGAAGCGGCGAAGCTGGTGTCGACCGACGAGGCGAAGAAGAAGATGAGACTGCGCAGGTCCTTCACGACCGGATTGTCGCTGAACGATGAGGCGTTCGGCAGGTAGGGGAACGGGACCTGGCTCTGGATCTGAAAGAATCCCTGCTGTCGCATCACCGTAATGTTGGCGCATTGCTGGTCGCGCACAAGGTCGGCGTTGACGCGCGTGCCGTACGACTCGAGGAGCTTGTCGAGCCCGACGTCGGCCGGCTGGGCGAACCGGTACTGCGAGTTCAGATCCACGCGCATCCGGTTGAGCAGAAAGGCCGCCGTGCCGCCGCCCATGATGTACCGATCGATGGCCGCCGCGGCGCTGTCGGAATACTTCTGCGTGGGCGCGATCACGAGCAGGGCCGCCAGATCTGAGGGAACGTTCTTCGACGAGGCAAGGTCGACAGGCGTCAGGTCGTAGTTGCGTGACAGGTCCTGGTACGTACGCTGCCATTCGTTGACAGGCGTCTCGCCATGCCCCTGCGTGTATCCGACGCGCTTCTTTGTCCTCGTCGTGAGCCGCTTTACGGCGGAGCTGATGTCGTACTCCAGCGAACCCAGGTTCTGTACCACGGGAATGGTCTCCTTGCGGTCCTCATACTGGAGCACGAGCCCAAGGTAGGCACGCTTGACTTGGAACTTGTCCTCTTCGACGACCTGCACCTCCACCGGCGGAATGCCCTGCTGCTGGGCCTCTCGTTCGGCCGCTTCCGTCGACGGGTCGACGAAGGCATACTGCAGGTTGGCGCCGGCGTAGGCGCGATACTCGTTGAGCATGTCGAGCACAGCGCGCCGCGTGTTGTTGTAGGGGGCGGGGAGGTCCTCGGTAAAGTACGCCGTCACGTTCACTCGGTCGTCGAGCGCTTCGACGAGCTGTCGCGAGGCGTCGCTGAGGGTAAAGACCTTCTGGTCGGTCAGGTCCCACCGCGTGAACAATCGCACCGAGACGATATTGATGAGGATCAGAATGGCCAGCACGAGTGCCAGCCGGAAGGCGGCTTGCAACCGCTTGTTGGTGAAGGTCATTCGAGGCATGGTCGGTCTCCTTCGGTCACCAGGTTCGCCGTTGTAGCGACAGCACGGTGGCGTAGATCGCGAAACCGGCCACGGAGGCGAAGTAGATCAGGTCGCGAGTGTCGACGACGCCGCGAGCGATGTTCTGGTAATGGAAATCGGTCCCGAGGAACTCCACGATGCCCGCCAGGAAGGTCGGCAGGTACATGAGCACCTTGTCCAGCATGAAGAACACAAAGCTGAACAAAAATCCGAGGATGAACGCGATGATCTGGTTGTCGGTCAGGCTCGATGCGAACAGCCCCAGACTGATGTACACGGCTGCCATGAACACGAGACCCACATAGCCGCCGATGACCGGCCCGGCGTCAACATCTCCCAGCCAGGCGATGATGGCGGCATAGATGAGCGTCGGTGCGAGCGCCAGCCCGATGAGCCCCCACGCAGCCAGGAACTTGCCGAGCACCACCTCGGCGTCGCGCAGCGGCTTCGTCGTTAACAACTCGATCGTGCCCGATTTCATCTCTTCTGCAATAAGCCGCATCGTGATGGCGGGGATGATGAACAGGAACGCGAGCGGCGCGAATTCGAAGGTCATGCGCATCGACGCAACGTTGAGCAGGAACAGATTGCTGCTGTGGAAGTAGCCGATGATGGCGAGAAACACCACGATGACGACGTACGCCACCGGAGAATTGAACGAAGAGCGCAGCTCCCGTCCGGCGATAATCGCTGTGTGTCTGGTACGCTGGAGGAAAGCGTTCATGCAGCCACCTCATCATTGCGGGTGAGACGATGGAAGACCTCTTCAAGACTGGTCGCCTGGCGGGAAAGCTCCAGTAAGACCCAGCCGCGGCGGACGGCCAACTGGAAGATCTCCTCGCGGACGTCGGACCCCTTGGCCGCGTGCAGCACGAACCGGTGTGTTGGCCCGTCGGTTGGAACGTACGTCGCGCTCTCGATGTCGCGGAGCCCCGCGAGCGCCGGATGCAGATCGGCCATGGCGTTCGCCGTCGACGCTCGCAGTTCAAGCGTGATGATCTCCGACCCACGGAACTGTGATTGCAGCTGCTCCGGCGTTCCGTCGGCCACGATGCGTCCGTCGTTGATGATCACCACGCGGTCGCACGTGGCTTGCACCTCGGACAGGATGTGCGTCGAAAAGATAACGGTCTTCTGGCGGCCGAGCTGGCGAATGAGCGACCTGATCTCAACGATCTGATTCGGGTCGAGACCGCTCGTCGGCTCATCGAGAATCAGCACTTGCGGGTCGTGGATCATGGCCTGCGCTAGACCGACGCGCTGGCGGTAGCCTTTCGACAGTTCGCCGATGTCCTTGTGGCGAACGTCGCCCAAGCCGCAAAGCTCCACCATCTCCTTGAGCCGCGAGCGCAAGTGTGCGGGCGCCATCGTGTGCAGGTCGCCGGCGTAGGTCAGATACTCGAGCACGTTCATTTCGAGATAGAGTGGATTGTGCTCGGGCAGGTACCCGATCTTGCGCCGAACCTCGAGCGAATGCTCGGCGATGCTCAGACCGTCGACGGTCACCTCGCCGCTCGTCGGCGGCAGATAGCAGGTGACGATCTTCATGGTCGTGGTCTTGCCGGCGCCGTTCGGTCCGAGGAAGCCGAGGATCTCTCCGGTCTGCACATCGAAAGAGATGTTGTCGACAGCCTTCTCGGATCCGTAGAACTTGGTCAGATCACGGACTGCGATGGCCATAAATTGTTAGTATTGTTGGACTTACAGGTATGCCGAGCCGATTCTTCTACGTCCCGGTCAGTCGAAGGGGTTAAAAATATACAAAAAAGAGCGGGTTCCAGTCAACGAGTAGCCCAGTGTAGACGAAAGTGGGGCGTTCCCCGTTCCGTGCTCTTCAGCACGCCCGACGATCGACTTGTATTCGTGGCGAAAAGAGCGTATCTTCGTTGCAACAACGACATACCCGCCTGCTGACCGAACAGGGCCCCTTGGTTGGGACCCCCGCTCTGACCGCAGAAGCTGCAGTAGCACGTCTCAGTACGCCTTTCGTTGGAATCCGTTCCCCGGGTCTGCCATCGTAGGATGAACGCTGCACGGCACAGCTTACCCGGGAAGGCACGGACACGGACGGTTTCACATCCACCATCTTCAACGAAAGGATACACCCATGGCACAGGGAACTGTGAAATGGTTCAACGCGGCAAAAGGCTTCGGATTCATCTCCCGTCCGGGCGATGAGGACGTGTTCGTCCATTACAAGGCGATTGCGGGCGAAGGCTACAAGACCCTCAATGAGGGCGACAAGGTCGAGTTCGAGGTCGTGAAGGGCCCCAAGGGCCTCCAGGCGGCCAACGTCGTCAAGGTTTGACGATGAGATGATCGTTGCCGCCCCGGGGCGCTGTCCGCTGGGGCGGTCCTATGATCGGCGGCCGTGACCCTTGCGCCCGCCCGTTCCTCCCACCGAAGAAAGGCTGAGCATGGAACGAGGAACCGTCAAGTTCTTCAATTCGACCAAGGGATTCGGCTTCATCACGATGGACAACAACGAAGAGGTCTTCTTCCACGAGTCCAACGTCAAGAACACCGGATTCCGGTCCACACTGGGTCAAGGCGACCTGGTGGAGTTCGAGATCAAAAACGAACAGAAGGGAAAGCGCGCGTACAATATCTCGCGCGTCTGACCCCCGAAACAAGCAACGGGAGCCGAGAGGCTCCCGTTCTGCTTTCTGATATTGCCGATGTTCATCCGCGGATCTCAAAGCGAACTCTGATCAACACTGATAGATCGGATGCTGACAACACATTCTTGATCTGTGTAGATCTCGCCTTCCCGTGACGATCAGTGTTCCCGCCTTGCTTAAGGCCGTTCCGTCCGCTCCCGTTCCAGCGCCTCGAAGTAACGCCTGATGAGCTCCTGATAGTCGCGTGCATAACCCTGCTCCAGAGCGCGGTCCAGCTCCTCTCGCAGTTGTGAACGGGCCTGTGGGTTGACGGCAGCCGGTCCCGGTCGTGCGATCGTACGGCCGGTCGTGGCGCGTCGTCGCCGCTCGAAGTCCCGCTCTTGCATTGAGCGCGAAGCATCCAGCAGACGCGAAAGGATCCGCTCTTGCCGCCGGATCATCTCGGGGCTCGCGTCGTTCTGCTCAAGTTGACGGATCACTTCGCGCATCTCATCGGCGATCTGACGCAGATCGCCCAGCGCCCGCTCGCCGCCGCCCGAACGGGCCTCGCGGTCGAGCTGCTCGAGCGACTTCCGCACGGCTTCTTGCTCGCGCGCCAGCCGCGCCGCCTCGGATGCCCTCCGCATCATCTCCATGCTCGCCATCTGCTGGGTCTGCAGGTTGATCGATTGCTGCTGGCCTGCCATCATCTGCAGCTGTTGCATCAGCCCCATGCCTCCCGGACGTCCCTCAGAACCTTGCATCATCTGTTGAAGCGCGTCCTGCACCTGCTGCACGGCGCCGTTCAACGAACCCATGGCGGACGTCTGATCCTGCGAGGCCTGCGAGCCGTTGCGTCCCTCCAGGTCGCGCATGGCGTTCTGCATGTGCGTCATCGCCTCGCCAAGCGCTCTGGCCATGCCCGGAGTGACGGCGAAGGAGCGCTGTGCTTCTTCGCCCAATGCGCTGATGACATTACCGAGATCCTGCATGGCTCGCTGCTGTCCCTGCGCATTCTGACGGAGCTGTGGCGAATTCGGGGGCGCCGAACGGGCCTGGTTTCGCAGCGATTCCTGATCGGCGGAGATTTGCAGAAGGTCGGCGGTGGCGCGCCGAAGTGCGTTCATCGTCCGGGTCGCCTGTTGCTGAAGCATCTGCCGTTGAAGGGCGCTCATCTGCTGCGCGAACTGCTCCAGCGAGCGCTGAACGGTTTGCTGACTCTGGCGAGCCGAGCGCTCATTCCCCCGGCGCATCTCCTGCGCAGCCTGGCGCATCACCTCGTCCAGCTGTTGCGCTTCGAGCGACTCGTTCAGCTTCATCACCTGCTCGGCCGGCATCTCGGCAAAGAACTCCTCCATCCGACGTTGCAGGTCCCGCGCGGACGATTCAAGCTCCTGTTCTGCCCTGGCGAATTCTTCCTGGCGATCAGCCATCTCCTCCGTCATGCGGCCTAGCGAGTCGGCTTTGCGCCCTTCTTGGGCCTGCTGCTCAGCCAGCTCATTGGCGCGCTTCACCACCTCATCCATTTTCTGCTCGACCTGGATCCGCTTGAGCAGCTCGATCGTCCGCTCCAGGTTCTGCCGGAAGCGCTCCTCCGAGAATTGCGCCTGCTCCAGCGCCTGCCGGAGCTGCTCGCGATCGATGTTCTGCATCGCCTGCTGCATCTGTCGCAGCGCCTGTTGCAGGGCCTTCGTATCCAGCTCCTGGAACAGGCTCTGGAGCTCGAGATACTTCTCCATCGTCTCGGGCGAGATGACCTGTCGCTGTTCCATCTGTGAGGTCAACTCGTCCATTGTTCGGGCCGTCTCGTCGACCTTCTTCTGCAGGTCCTCGAGACGCTTCGACATCTCCTGCGTCTGCCGCTCCTTTGACCAGTCGGTCTCCTTGTTCTGTTTCAGGTCCTGCGAGAGCTTTTCGAGCTCGTCGCGGAGCTTGCGCGAATCGTCGAGCGCCTCGCGCATCTCATCAAGCGCCGTCTCCTGCCCCCGGTCGAGGTCGGTGAAGACCTCTTCCAACGATGGCAATCGCAGCGTATAAAGCGGGCTTCGGGCGGACTTCGGACCGTTGATAGTGTCGTTGTCGAATACCTCGACATAGTATTCAACGACGTCTTCGGGGACGAGCCGCAGAGACGACAGGTCCCACTGGTCGATCACCTGCATCCGTGTCCGGTCTCCGGGCGGCATCGTGAGGGGCCGCATGGCAAAGCTCTCGCGCACCTCCTCGAACTTCGAATGACTCAGACGATAGGCCAACCGCATCGAATCGATGCCGTAGTCGTCTCCAGCGTCGATGAGCAGTCCCACCGGCCTGTCGCCGGCAATGTCGATGTTTCGCCCCGGATCCAGGATACTGACGGATGGCGGGGCGTCGGGGAGAAGCGTGATCGGGTACCGGATGGGCGAGGCATTCGCAAGTCCCGATTCGTCGAAGAGCTCGGTCCGGTAATTTCCCTCCGACCGTACCGCAAACGAGGCGGTGAAGGCGTTGGCTCGGAGACGCAACGGTACGACCGACGAGTCGTTGAACACCAGACGACCTTGACCCAGCGGCTTGCTCGCCTCGCCAGTGACCGTGACGATCGTGCCCGGCAATGCACGCACATCGCCGGCGAAATCATCCTGTCGGCGGCGGGGAAGCCGCGCATAGGCGGGCGGATCAAGTTGAAGCCGGAATGCAGTGATCACGGGGCGGTCGAGGACGGTGAGACGGTACGCGTCGCTCGTATGCTCGCCGATCATGGCGACGTACTCCGTCGTAAACCGCAGGTCGGATAGCGATAGGCGGTACGCGCCGGAGGAGTCGCGTGCCATGCCCGAACGATCATACGACGCCTGCCCGGCGATCTTGCGACCCAGCACGACGGGAAGCGCGCGTTCAAGCCGTTCACCCGCCGCGTTGTGCACGATCACACGTACATCGACGCTCGCGCCTTTGACGACCTCGGCATTGCCCGGAGCGATCTCGAACAGGTAGACGGGTGGAGGCGTGAAGGGTGTCGTGAATCGCGCGAGCCGATACCAGGCCCCTCCGATCGAGGTAGGAAACGCAAGGGTGAGAAGAAGGATAAGGCCCAGCGCCGCAAGGCCCCGGGTCCTCCACAACCGCTTCGGCTTTCGGTCGACGGCGGCCGTGAGGTCGATCGCCTCAAGGTCGCGGGCAAGTTGACGCACCGCTTCCGCGGCCAGGTCTAACGATACCCACGACGCGTCAGCCCTCGAAGGGCCGAGCTGAAGGCCGTTGACCAATCGGTCTCTGATGCCGGGGAAGTTGCGGCCGATGCGTTGCGCAACGGCCAGCGCCGGATCGCCAGGCAAGACCCCCACGGCACGAAGCCATGGAATGACCGCATCTGTGATCGCAACGGTGAGTCCTCCAAGCATGACGACGGCGATGAACGTCCGGAGTCCGACGTCGCCGTGCAGCCAACACTCCGCCAGGACCGCAAGACCGGCGGCCGATGATCCGATCGCCACCGTTCGCCATCCGCGCATTGCGGCTTCGACGCGCAGTTCATGACGGTGGACTTCGGCGACCCGTTCCTGCAAACGGTCCAAGAGCGCCTGATATGGAAGCGGAGAAGAGGACACGGTCAGTGGGTCAACGACCATACAATGAGGTTGGTGCCGAACCGAAGCGCCTCGAGACGCACAGCCTCGGGATCCCCGTGGATCTCGGCATCGACCCAACCATCGCTCGGATTGGACTCGACCGAATAGAAGAGAGCCAGCCGACCGTTCACGAAGATCCCATAGCCCCGGGTCGGCTTGTCGTCGTGCTCGTGCGTCTTGGGCACACCATTGGGGAAGCTGAACGGGATGCGGTAGATGGGGTGATCGAACGGGACCTCGGTCAGCTGGACGCCGGGAAAGACCTTGGCCAATTCGCGGCGGAAGGCCTTGTCCATCCCGTAATCGTCGTCGACGTAAAGGAATCCGCCCCGTTCCAAATAGAGCCGCAGACGCTGGACTTCGGCTTGGCTGAAGACGACGTTCCCGTGTCCCGTCATGAACAGAAAGGGATACGAAAAGAGTCGCTCGCTCGAGACCTCGACGAACTCGTACCGTGGGTCGGCGTCAATGCCGGCCTGTTCGCGGGCGAATCGGAGCAGGTTCACCTCGGCCGACGGGTCGTTGTACCAATCCCCTCCGCCGGAGTATTTCAGCCGGCCGATTCTGAACTGCGATTCGACGCGGGCCTGAGCGTTGACCACAGCGGCCAGCCAGACCAGCGAAAGAACCAAGAACGACAGTCGTTTCATGAACGTAAGGTAGCCACAAGGGGCTGGAAGCACAAGGCGATTGGTTGCATCTAGGCGTCCGGTCGCAGTATCATAAGACGCAAGGACCGACACCAAGAGTTCCCTTCAATTCTCCTTATACAATTCTATGTGTGGCCGCTATGCCGTCCTCCGCTCCGTCCGCGATTGGGAGTCGGAAGCGATGTTCCGCGACATTGGCAACGCCGATGCTGCCTTTGCCGGTCTGCCCAAGTACAACGCATCGCCAATGCAATTCTTGCCTGTGGTTGAGGTGCGCGACGGCGTCCTGCGGGCCGACGCCATGCAATGGTGGCTCGTGCCGCATGGCTCGAAAGACGGCAAGCCGATGATGGGGAAGGATGGCACGCCGCTCAAGACCTTCAACGCCAAGTCAGAGACGCTGACGACGTCGCGACTCTATGCGCCGTACTTCCGCTCGGCACGATGTCTCGTACCGGCGGATGCATTCTATGAGTGGAAGGTGTTGAACGACGTGCCCGCGACCTCGGCCGGGAGACCGCCGAGGCAACCTATGGCGATCCGGCTCAAGGACAGGAAGCCGATGATGTTTGCAGGACTCTTTTCGGTGTGGAAGGGAGAGGACGGGCAGGAGCGCGGATCGTTCTCGATCATCACGACGTCGGCCAACGCGCTGATGGCCCGAATCCACCCGCGTATGCCGGTGATCATGCCCCGAGCAGAGTACGAGCGATGGCTGGACAGGTCCTACAAGGATACTGAAGAGCTCCAGAAGCTCCTCCGGCCCTATCCGGAGGAGGAGATGGAAGCGTGGCCAGTCTCGAAGTCGGTCAATAATTCGAGGAACGACGGACCGGAATGCCTTGAGCCGGTGCGTGTGTAAGCGGACCCGCGGCGAACAAGGGATGTCCGACATTGACCGAGACGCTCAACGGCGCCAACCCCGGGAACTTGCGAAGCAACCGGTCGGGAACGAGCACTCGCCGCCGCGTCATCAGATGCCGGAACTGGAAACCGTTCAGCAGCGATTGCGCCTCGGGGTCGTTGTGGAACACGACGAATGTCTCGTTCCCGCGTTCGCGTAATGTCCGAACGGTGTTGGCGATCGACATCAGCTCGGATGCCGAGTACAGGTAGAAGTACCGCTCCTGTGTCTCGATCGGTCCTTCATTCGAACGCCGTCCGGGATGCTCCCAGGCCACCGCATTCCGCCCCATCAATCGCACGTAGGCCGCTCCCCCCCAGGCTTCCGACGTGAAGGGCATGTGCCGCCGGATCTGCGGCAGGTCGACGTTCACGAGATGCAGTCCCGCCTCCTGAAAGAAGTTGAGCATGAGCGGACTGTACCAAGAATTGTGTCGCACCTCGGCAAAGATGCGCACGGCGGAGAAGGCATTTCCGAGGTCCGATAGATATCGCCGCTCCTCCGGTCCGTTCACGAACGAGGCCGGAAACTGCATGACCAATCCACCCAACCGCCCCGCCTTGCGAAGTAGGTCGAGCGTTCTCAACACAGAAAGGTAATCCTCACGACGAACGTCGAAGGTGTGTGTGAACCCTCGGAAGAGTTTCACGGTGAAGATGAACCGTGGATTGTCCGACACGTCATCGAGCCAGCGGTTCACCTGTTCGGGAGAGAAGCCGCAGTTGTAGAAGGTTGAATTGACCTCGACGCTGTCGAAGAACTGGGAGTAGTATCGCAGCTTGCGAAAACCGCGCTCGGTCGGAGGGTAAAAGACCTTCTCAAAAGGAGGCAGGTCCCAGCCCCCCATGCCCACGTGCAGAATCGGAAGTCGCTCCATGGCATCCTCGTCATTCACTCATCACACCATACGACAATTATGTCGTAGTGTCAAGACACATCCGACAGATTTGTGTACTCGAGCGTGATCGAACAGGGGGCTGGAAGGAGAGCGAATGACGGGCCGCAAAGAGGGGACAAAGTATGTTGCAGTCATTTGAGCCGCTTCTTCATGCCAACGCTGCAGCCTTTGCTACCTTGGCGTTCTTGGCGACCTTGGCGGTTCAGGTATCGGTCTCCAAGGGTCTCTTCCGGGGGCTTCCAGTCCGAAGCCAGGCCTCGGGCGCCTCAAATGCCCCCCTGCACTCGAGACGCCCTGGCACTGGCCATCCCATCAGCAGCCCCGGAGGAAGGACGTGTCGGTTCCCCCCTCGCATGTTGCGATCCTGCCGACCGCCCTCCCTACCGGTAGACTGCGGCGGCAATATAGGAGCAAGGGGTGGGGGTCCGCAATTGGTAATACTAACAGTTTTGT
>CAZOMY010000015.1:59984-73863 GCA_964581115.1 uncultured Ignavibacteriaceae bacterium
CGGATCGCCTTCGCCACCGCCAGGCTGCGGCTGTTCACCTTCAATTTCTCATTGATGTGCAGCGCGTGCTGGTTGATCGTCGAGAGGCTCACATACATTCTCTGCGCGATCTCCTGGAACGGCAGTCCGTCTGACATATATCGCAGAACCTGCGTCTCGCGCTCCGTCAGACCATAGTCGGCCGGAGAACGCTTCTTCACCGGCTGGGCGTCGTGCACAAGGTGACGGGTTACCATGGGATCCAATGGAAGTCCCCCCTGAACGACCTGCTCCACCGCGCGCACCACGTCGGTCATGCTGGAGCTTTTCAAAAGGTATCCGGAGGCACCGTTGTGCAAAGCCGTCACCACCTTGTCGTCGGCGTCGAAGACCGTGAGCATGATAACCTGCATCGACGGCGATCGCTGTCGGAACAGCTCGATCGCCGACAATCCGCCGATGCCGGGAAGCCCGATGTCGAGCAGCAGGACGCGCGGAGGCGGCTCTCCTCGCTCAAGCGCTTCGAGCGCTGGCTCACATCGCCTCCAATGATGTCTGCAACGAAACGTGCCCGATAGGTCGACAGCTGACGCCACCACGTGGCGGTACTCGTCGTTGTCATCGATGAGCCAGACGTCGATGGGGGGAGGGGATGCGCTTTCTGTTGTCTGCACGCATGTCCTCGTTATGATGTTGGCGGCACCATCGAGAGATAGTCGAAGGCCCGGTCCATGTTCTCGTGGGTGCCGACCAGCACCAGCGTATCGCCGGGCTCGATGCGAAATGTCGGATCGGGAGTGAGGATGGGTGTGTCGCCCCGGACCACAGCGATCAGCATCGCGCCGGTGTGCTCGCGCAGCTTCAGTTCAAGCACGGACGTTCCCGCCGCCCGAGTGTCGTCGGTGACCAGGAAGGTGTCCGACGTTCCGGCGGCCAGGATCTGGGTCATCTTCTCCAGGCCGCGGGAGGTCTGCGGCAGACCGCGCAGCATGCCGTAATTCTCGTCGCGGATTACCTTGATCTGGGCGTTGATGACGTTCCGGGGAATGTGGAAGCGGTCGAGCACGCGCGTGAAGATCTCGATCGAGGTCTCGAACTCCTCGGGAATGACGTCGTCAGCGCCCAAGCTCGTCAGTTCCTCGACTTCCGACACACTGCGAGTCCGTACGACGATCTCGATCGTCGGATTCATGAGACGGCTCAAGGACGTGACCGATCGGGCTACCGCGGCCTCTGAAATGACGATCACGATCAGCCGGGCACGCTCAACCCCGGCCGTCGTCAGAATGTCCTTGCGGGAGGCATCTCCATAGAGCACCGGAACGCCGTCGTGCTTGGCCAGACGCGCAGGCACGATCTCGTTCTCGAGGACGACGAAAGGGATGCCCGTCTCACGGAGCACCCGGGCGACGTTGCGGCCGTTGAGACCGTATCCGACGATGATCACATGATCGCGCAACAGCGGCCGGTCGGGCTTGGTCTCCAAGGTTGGACGTCCCGCCAAGGGGATCTGATGATGCAGCCGTTCGGCGATCCAAGGTGCAGCAAGAATGAGAGGAGGGGAGACGACCATGGAAAAAATCGAAGCGCTCAGGAAATACTGGTATAAGTCTCCTTCCAGCAGTCCGACCGATCTGCCGACGTTGAATAGGACGAAGGAAAACTCACCGATCTGAGCAAGGAAGAGTGCCGACAGGATCGACGTACGAGTGGAATACCCCATCAACCGCACGAGGATCATGACGATCGCGGCCTTGAGCACGATCAAACCAATACCCATACCGAATACTGTGACGGGTGCGTTCAGGACGAACTCCATATCGAGCAACATTCCCACAGAAATGAAGAAGAGGCTCGAGAAGAGGTCGCGAAAAGGGACGATCTCGGCGACCACCTCGTGGCTGTACTCCGACTCTGATACGATCAGCCCGGCCAGGAAGGCGCCGAGCGCGTACGAGAACCCTAGCGAGAACGTCGCCTCGGCCAGCGCCAGACAGATCAGTAGCGAACCGAGGAGGAAGATCTCGCGAACCCGCGACGTGGCAATCGTTCGCAGCACGCGCGGCATAAGCCGGCGGGCCACATAGAAGACGGCTCCGACCGCTGCAACACTCAGGACAAACCGCAGGACGATGTCGGAGGTCGAAGCATCCGACCGTCCGGCCAGGATCGGCGCAAGGACGATGATTGGGACGATGGCGAAGTCTTGGAACAGCGAGATGCCGACGGCCAGACGACCGTGCGGAGCGTCGAGTTCGTCACGATCGGCCAGCATCTTCAGAATGATGGCCGTGCTGCTCAGCATCACCACGAAGCCGATGAACACGCGCTCGTTCAGCGCCAGCAGGTCGAATGCCGTGAGGAGGGCCACGACGGCCGCCGCCGTTCCGAACACCTGGAGCGAGCCGCCCATCAGGAATTGTCGCCCGATGCGCCGCAACTGGGCAAGCGAGAACTCGAGTCCGATGAAGAACAACAGCATCACCACGCCGAATTCGGCGAAGACCTCGATGATCGTGCGGTCGGGAACGAGTTGAAGCCCGTAGGGTCCGATGATGATGCCGGTCAGGAGGAATCCCACAACGCCCGGCAGGCGCAGGGGACGGCTCACCCAGACGATGACGACCGCCGCGGCGAGCAGAATGACGAAGGATTGAAGGAAGGGAAGCGGATGCATGCGTGGTTCAACCCCCATCCGGCGCGATGCCGGCGTGCGTACACGGTACGCCCGTCGGCGTTGAGATGCAAGTGACGTTCGGGGCGGGGAGGAAGCAAAACGGTCCGGGAAAACCGGACCGTCAAAGACCTAGCAGGATGCGGAATAACTCCGAAGACGTCACGCTGAGCGCTTCGCCCTGAGCGGAGGCGAAGGGGAGTCGAAGCGTGCTCTTTGAGTCAAAATGCAGGTTTCGACTTCGCTCAACCTGACGAGAGAGCTTCGTTCACCTAGTTCTTCAGCACCCTGCTAGGTGGCCACTGCGGAGGTCATTTTCGGGCGAAGTGTTTCTCGACCCGGGCCCCCGACGCCTTAAAGATCAAAGGACGCAGGCTCCACATCAGCAGTTCGTTCGAGAACGGCTTCTGGATGATCTGTCCGAGGTGCATCTCGCGGACGGCGTCCTGAAAATACTCGTCGGTTGCCGGAAGCATCAGGACTGTTTCGGTGACATGCTCGCGAGCTGCGGGGTGTGCCTTGACCTCCTTGAGGAGGTCCATCCCCTGCTTGGCGCTTTCAGGAAAGATCGTCGCCGACAGTAGAATGTCGGGCATGTTGTCGCCGATCGAAGACAGGAATGCTCCGGGATTTTGGAACTGCTTCACGATCACTTTGGGGAATTCAAGTCCGATCGCCTGTGCGATGCGTTCCCGCAAGCTCGCGTCGTGTTCGACCACGGCGATGGTCGGCTGGTGTTCGACGACCAACAGATCATCCTTCGCGGCCTCCATCAATTGGGCGTGCTCGGCCTCGGAGATGCCGAAGTCGGTGCGCGTCTGCTCCAGAAGAGCGAGGCTCTCTTTTGAAGGACCCTCCTGCACGTAGAGGTTCTTGAGGAGATCCTCGTAGATCCCCAGCAGGGCGTTGTGCTGGAGTTCACGCGTATCGTCTTCCGAGAGATGCGCGAAGAACGCGATCATTTGCAGCAACGCTCCACGATGTTCATACCGCACGCCGAGCTTCTGCATCAGGTAGACCATCGAGCGGTAGAGTTTCCGAGAATCCTCCCGATGACGCTCCTTCTGCGAATGGACGAGGGCCCGTTCATGCTCGATCATCAGGTTCTTGATCCGCTCGAGGCGTTGCCGGTAGAGGTTTCCCAACTCGGTGACGCGGGCCTTCGCGTGTTCGACCGCCTGATGCGGATCAGCCGTTCGTTCGAGGATCAATTCCAGCAGTCGCTCCCGGGCCTCCTGCGTGCCGGTCTCGATCTCCTTCAACACGCCGTCCAGCTTCGTCTTGGTCTCGTCGATGCGTGGGGCGGACGGGGGCGGACGGCGGTCTCGGTGCTCCTGTTCCTGCGAGGCGATGAAGCTGCGCATGCGGGCCGAAACGATGGTTTCGGCCTTTTTCTGGGCATCCCGCTCGGCCATGGCCGTCAGGACCCGTTCCTCGTACGCACGGGCGTACATGTTTCCGGGGTCGGTCTCGTACACCTTCCGGATATGCGCGAGGGCCAAGTCGAGGTCCTTCTTGCGCATCGCTTCGTCGGCCAGGCCAAGGAATCGATGCGCGACCGAGGTGACGGACTCTTTATTCTGAGGAATTTCGGACATGTTCGAGAAGATTCATCCAGAAAATACAGAGAATCGCCTCCCCAATCAATGTGGACGATCGTCAGGAGACAGAGCGGAGGTACGTTTTGGCACGAATTCGGAGAAAATGACCGTTCTCTCTTTCAAAAAGAATCATGATATTCGTGCATCCGACACCCCACATCGTCAAGGAGGCGCGTTCATGAAGAAGTATGGCTGGCCCCTCATTATCAGCGCCGGGCTGATAGTGCTTGCCCATTACCTGTTCAACCAGCCGTTCGGCGGGTCCGCATGGCAGGCCGCCGAAGGCTACGCCGAGGGGGAAACCCCGGCGTTCAATTATGTGGCTTTCTTCGCCGAATATGTCGGCTGGGTCGCCTACAGCCATTTCTTCATGTGGCTCTACCGCAAAGTGCAGTACACGAACGTGAAAGAGGCGATGCTCCTGAGCTTCCTGCTCTGGGCGTTCGTGGCGTTCCCCGTGGTCGCCGTGCAGTTCATCTTCCTGGGCTACTCGGTCACCCTGATCGTCCTCGACGGGTTCTCCACGCTCGTCTGCATGATGGTGGCGGGTAATCTGTTGTGGGCGCTCAGCATCCATACCGTCCCTCCGGCGGCAAAGCCAGTCACGGCCTAGAGGAGACCGATCATGGGAAATCAACAGCTCATTCTGCTCGTCCTCGGCACCATCGTCGTTGCCGTCGCCATGGCGGTTGGCATCTCGCAGTTCCGAGCCTACCAGGTCGAAACAGGGGGCGATGAGATGCAGTCGACAATCATTCAGATCGCCACCGAAGCAAAGACGCACTATGATAAGCCGAAAGCGCTCGGTGGAGGAGGAGGGACCTTCGACGGCTTTCAGCTTCCCAGCCAGATCCCGAAAAGCGCGGGGGTGACCTATACGCTCCATCCCGTCATCGGCCATCCATCCCTTGCCATTATTGGCGCGAATGAATCGGGTAAAATCACGGCGATGTTCGGCGCCGACCATGGTCAGTTCCGCATCGTGTGGGTGGGTCAGCAGGCCTATAGGAATCGCTCTGTCGCGGCTCGGCCGTTCAGATGAGCTCGGTGCTCATGGACATTAGGTCGGGTTGACACGGTCGGTGCCCCCTGGGGGGCTGGCCTCAACATTGGCCGACATGCATCAAAAAAACGGCCCGCTTCTGGCGGGCCGCTCTGTTGTCGGGGTAGGGCTTACCTTCGAACCATCCTTAGCGTGTCGCCGAGCCACTTCACCGTCAGTTCTCCTCGCGCAAAGTGCATGCTGATATTCTGTCCTTCGTAGAGCGAATCCGCTCCAGAGGAGACGAGCCACGCCAAGCCGGTGCGGTCACCGCGTTCCAAACGTGCTGTCGGTACTTCGGCATTGACGAACGTCACCAGCAGCCCTGATCGCGGGTTCGCCGTTTCAACGAAGAGCGCGGGTTTCGATTTCGGTGCCAGGTCCCAAACAGACTGCAGTTCCGAGATGCGCAGCCGATACTGCGTGACAACACATTCGCGGAACGACGTCGCGATCCAATGCTCGGTCGCGTAGAACGCGTTGGCGCTGTCGCGTACCTTCCAACAATCGCCAAGACCCTTTTTCCATCCCCGCTGCTCGGTGCGCAGCACACGCCCCATCCCGTCGCGGGCTTTGGCACTTGCTTGACGGAACACAGACTCCAGTTTGCGATCCAGGGCGGCGACCTCAGGATCTCGCCGTTTCAATCCATCGACCGTCGCCTCTTGGGCAGAGGCGAACGAAACAGCGAGCGCCATGGCTACGATCAGCAACCCGTGCGTTCGCCCGGCGGCGTTGACGTGGTGCGGCATTGAGAACCTCCGTTTGTGTTGAAATACGCTTTCCGGTGCGGTGAAGAAAACTACACTTCTTCCTATATTTTGGCTCCCGAGGCGCAGCATGCTCCGAACCATTTTCATGATCGTTACCCTGCTTGCCGCAACGGTCGACCTTCGTGCACAAGCGCTCGATTCGCTCGTCGATGAGCTCCTGGTACCGCATTTCGACCCGCTGTCGGCCATGGTCAAGCGCCGGCAGGTGCGTGCGCTTGTCCACTGGAGCAAGACCGACTATTTCATCGATCGGGGGGAGCAGCGCGGGTTTGTGTATGAGATGGCGCACGACTTCGAGGCCTTCCTCAACAAGGAACTGCGGGCGAAGAAGCATCCGGTTAGCGTCGTGATCATCCCGGTCTCGCGCGAACATCTCGTGGACTATCTCGAACAAGGGCGCGGCGACATCAGTCTGATCGGCACGCACGAAACGCCCGAGCTCAAGGGTCGCGTGACATTTTCTGCGCCGCTCGCAACGAATGCCGCCGAAGCGATCATTCGGCACCGCTCCGCAGCCCCCATCAGGGGCGAAGACGACCTGGCCGGCAAGACCATCCACCTGCGCCCAAGCAGCAAATACGCCAGCACCGTCCGGTCCATCAACCGACGTCTCGTGGCCCGGGGCCTGCCGGAGGCGCGGATCGAGCCGTTGAGCGAGCATCTGGCCGACGCAGACATCCTCGAGCTGCTCGATGCCGGTCTCTTCAGCTACACGGTGCTCGACGACTTTCGGGGTCGGTTCTGGGTCACAGTCTTCCGGCACATTGCGATGGATGCGGGCTATCGGCTGGCTGACCACGAGCCGCTGAAGTTCCTCCTGCGCAACAATACGCCGAAACTCAAGGCCCTCGTCGATCGCTTCATCGCGACGCATCGCATCGGTACGACGTATGGCAACGTGCTGCTGAAGCGTTACTACTCGACGAACCCCTGGGCCCGACAGGTTCTGGGCGCCGACGAGGTCAAGCGGTTCCGGCGCACGGTGTTGCTCTTCCAACGCTACGGCCAGCGTTACGGGTTCGACCATCTGATGCTCACGGCGCAGGGATTCCAGGAATCCCGGCTCGATCAGAGCCTTAAAAGCCGCGTTGGGGCCATCGGCGTGATGCAGGTGATGCCGTCCACGGGCAACGAGATGCGCGTCGGCGACATCCGCCAGCTGGAGCCCAACATCCATGCCGGCGTCAAGTACATGGAGTCGCTCGCCCGAACGTATTTCGCCGATCCATCGCTCGATCCCCTCAACCGGGCACTCTTCTGTTTCGCGGCCTACAACGCCGGTCCGGGGCGCATCGCCGGTTTCCGCACAGCGGCCAAACGGCGGGGTCTGGACCCCAACCGATGGTTCGACCATGTCGAGCGTATCGCACTTGAGCAGGGCTACCGCGAGACCGCGCAGTACGTCGTCAATATCACGAAGTACTACGTTGCCTACCGCCTGCTGGAGGATCGTTCAGCAGAGCGGGAGGCAGCCAAGCGAACGCAGCAATCCCAAAGGCGCTGAGGCACCCCTGGCATCCACGACCGCGCCGTCCGGCCGGCGTTGATGGCTGTACATCATGACGACCCATCCCACGGGTATCGAAGGGAGGGTCGTCGAAATGTTCCCCCGCCCAGACCGCGCCCACCTTGGCCAACCTTCCCCGTATCAGGCCTGATCCGAAAGCGGGACCGGAGCAGGTGCTTTCGCCCACCGCGCGATGAGAGGTATCCCGATCGCCGTCAGCATGATGCTGAACAGGATCACGCGATGGACAACATCCTCGATCAGTCCTGCCTCGGCAATGCCGTAGTGTGCCGGCAGACCCGCCAGGACCGCCGCGGCGAGCCCTTTGGGGACCATAACCGACATGATGCTCCGCTCGTATTGGGGAGTCTGGCGAGGAACGAAGGCCTTCGTAACGAGGAACCGTGTCCCAAAGATCGCTGCCGTCAGGAGCAGGGGAATATGGTGGGGAAAAGAACCGGCCACGTGCATGTTGATGCCGAGGTAAACAAAGAAGAAGACTTTGACAAGAAAGATGATCTCGCCATGAAAGAGCCGGTCCGTCTCGCTGAGGCGGCTCCATTCGAGTCCCTTGAGCCCCGGCAAACGGCTGAACCCGAAGTAGCGGAAGTTCGTCAGCGTCATCCCAAACACGAGCGAAGCGACGGCTCCGCTGAAGCCGATCATCTCTACGAAACCGTACAGAATGAACAGAAAAGCGAATGTCGTGAAGATGGTATTGGGAAAGTGACGAACGCGGTTCAGGAGAAACAACCACACGTGGCCGGCGACGACGCCCAACAATGTCGACAGGAAGAAGGCCGACAACAGCTCTCCGGCCATTTTGCCGACGACAACATGTTCACTCGCCATCGCCTCGAGGATGCCGTACGTGAGCACGATGGTCAGGACATCGGTCAAGGAGGACTCAAGAATGAGCGCCGTCCCCGCCGGTTCCTTCAGTTTCAGCTCATGGACGAGCGGCACCACCACGGCGGCGGAGGTTCCGCCAATGATTGTGCCGAGCGCCATACCGGCGAGCCACGAGGTCTGGAAGAAGAAGACCATGACGAGAGTAGACAGCACGACCGTCACGAGCATGGTCACGACGGATATCGCGAGCGTGTCGCGAGCTGACCGGAGCACCGTCGGCACTTCGAGTCCAACGCCTCCTTCGAAGAGGATCAGGACGAGGGCGATCGTGGTTAACACGGTCCCCACCTTGCCGAAGTCGTCCGGTGCCACGATCTGCAACACCGGGCCGACGATGATCCCGATCAACATCAGCAACAGCACGTCGGGGATGCGCGTCCAGCGGAAGAGCGTCGTGAAGAAGTGAGCGGCGAACAGCAGGGCGCCGATGGCGAAGAGGATGACGTCCATACGTGGAGCCTAGAAGGGAGATCCGTACGAAAAGCCGAGCGTGAGCGTGATCGAGCGAACCGAGGGGATCTCGGGGTTTGATGGGCCGCCGAGCGTGGGCGGAACAAGCTCATGGTCCCAGTCGGCGATCTCGACATAGGCTACAACGGCGTGCACTCTCCAATCGGCGTCGAGCGGCATCGAGGCTCCTAGACGCAGTTCGTACCCTCCTGAACTCCAACCCTCCGCAACAGAAGTATTGACGACCGGGCCTGGCGTTGGTGTGTACCTCAGGTCCGCCGTCCCCCGCATCTGATACCAGGCCGTTAGGATCCCAAAGTACCAGTCGAAATCGGGCCCGAAGGAGTAGTACCGCAGTCCGAATTCGATCGGGATGTTGTGCAATCCACCGTCGATCTCGAGTGTCCCCGGCAGAGAGGCCGCACGCAGCAGATCATTCCCGGCCGACGAGAGGATCGGCCAGCGGATGTATCCCGCGGAGGCGATGGCCGACAGACGGTCCATGACGAACACCTCGGCCCCCAGGCGGGCAACAGGTCCGAGACCATAGGTATCGGCGAAGGAGCCGATTGGCAGGCTGGCACCGGTCTCAGCATTGATCCGGAAGTTCTGAGCGACGGCATCGGACGCCAGCAAGAACGTGAGAAAGATCGCCACCAGAATGCGAGGCGCGAGAGAGCGTCTAGGAATAGTCCAGGTTCGTGAGAGCATTGTAGATTGTGGTCGATCGTTTTGGAATGCGTCAGCCACTATTGTACGGCCAACGGAACGAGGAGGCGTCCCGAAACGGGCCGCATCGCAACCGTCATGGATGATGAGGATGAGGTGAAAGTCTCACCTGAAAGCGGATCCTTCCATCGTCCTCCGACCGGGATCTGAGCCGTCGCCTCGGAACCCCGGTTAAGCACGACGATCACTTCGTTCGTCTGAAGGCTTCGCCGGAAGGCGTAGAGATCACCGTGCGTCAACAGCGTCGAGAACGAACCGCGCCGGAGTGGTTCCAGTTCGTTCCGAGTCTGCACGATGGTACGGTACCAGGAATACATCTCCCGGTCGAACACCACCGGCTCGGGGGCTTGAGGCGTGCCGTCGAACCGTGTCGCTTCCGGTTCATACGTCAGGTCCTCCCAAACCATCGGCTTCCGGTCGTCTGGGTCGTCCGCTCCCCACATCCCGGCCTCTGAGCCGTAGTAGACCATCGGCGCCCCGACGTAGGTCATCTGAAAGAGACGGATCAGCCGCTGCAGGCGGCGGTCGTCGATCGACGGTCGTCGCGTGTCGTAGTTCTGGTTGTTGCGTGGGCCGTTGTTGTTGTCGAATCGGCGGCCCGGGTTCTTGATCATCGATGCCAGCCGGTCGGTGTCGTGGCTGTCGATCAGGTTCTGCAGGACCTCGTTGACTTCCGGCGCGTAGTCGGCGCGGACCGCAGCGAGCACGCTGTCAAATTGCGCCGCGTCAATGTCCCGGTCGATGAAGAAATCGACCGTGGCATACGCGAACCGGTAGTTCATCACGGCGTCAAACTGGTCGCCCCCCAGCCACCGAGAGGCATCGTCCCAGATCTCTCCGATGATGATCGCTTCGGGATTGGTGGATTTGACCAGCCCGCGCCACTCCTTCCAGAAGACGCTCGATACTTCGTTCGCCACGTCTAGGCGCCAACCGTCGATGCCGTCCGACGGGTCGCCGTCGCCGTTCGGGTCCATCCATCGTTTGGTGATGTTGAAGAAATACTGCCGCACCGGATGAACAAAGCCGAGTGAGTCCTCATGGAACTCCGGCAGTGTCTTGTGATCCCACCAACCCTTGTAGTCGAATTCGTTCTCGGGCGTCGATGCGTCGTCCCATCGGCGTATGTCGTACCAATCGGCGTATGGAGAACGTTGTTGGTTCTTCACGATTTCCTGAAACGCCCAGAATTCCGTACCGCTATGGTTGAAAACGCCGTCGATGACGACGCGCATGCCGCGGGCATGGGCTTCCCGGATGAGCTTCAAGAATGTCTTGTCAGCCGCCGTCCAGGTCCAGCTGGCCGGGTCGTCCGTCTCGCGCTCGATGGCGTGCAGATCGCCGTCGCGGTCGGGACCGAAGTTGTTGTCGATATGATGATAGCTCGAGGCGTCGTACTTGTGGAGCGAAACTCCTTCGAACACTGGATTGAAGTATAGGGCGTTAACGCCGAGGTCCTTCAGGTAGTCAAGTTTGTCAATGACGCCGATCAGATCACCGCCATAGCGTCGATCGAAGACGTTCTGGTAGAAACGCGCATCGTGCTCACACTCCCACGGCTGCAACCGATACCAGTCCGACGTCCAGGGCGAGACCTGCCACGCTCGTCCGGCCGGGATACGTACTTCTTCGGCCGTGGGGTCGTTCGACGGATCGCCGTTGCGGAATCGCTCGGGGAAGATCTGGTACCACACGGCGTCACGCGCCCACGTCGGGACCTTGATCTGCGGCGCGGCGATGGTGGTGAGCATAACGATGGCGGAGGAAAGAATGAGGAAGCGGGTCATGTGAGGTCGGTCAGGCAAGAAGTTGAATGCTGATAACGCTGAAAAAGGGGATGATCGCAGATCAGGAGTCGTGATCAGCGGCCATGATTCTCTGCCGCGTCACCTGCCTGCCGGCTCGCCACGTACAGAGACATGCTCCTGAACGTGGCAGGCAGGTCTGCGTTCTCGCTTCTTTTCAAGCATCGGTTTCCACCGGCGGAGGAGGTAGGCGGCGGATGCGGACGGTCTCGACGACGTTATGCTCGACCTTCTCGGCGATGAATTCGGTATCACCCACTCGGAACGACTCGCCGGGGGTGGGAATGCGTCCAAGTTGCTCTACGACGAATCCCCCGATCGACAGAATGTCCTTGATCGACAGCTCCCGGTCCAGCAGCCGTTCTACATCGTTCGTTGTCCAGCTGCCGTCGACGATGAATTCGTTCTCATTCACCCTGACCACCGGCGGGGATTCGCGATCGAATTCGTCCTGAATATTGCCGACGATCTCCTCAAGGACGTTCTCAAGCGTGATCAGGCCGGCGGTGCCGCCGTACTCGTCGACCAGAATAATCATGTGCTTCTTCTTCTGAAGCATCGAATCGAGCACCGTCTCCAGCGCAGCCGTTTCGGGAAGGAAGACGGCGTCGCGGAAGACCGACTCAAGCTTGAAGTCCGGATCAAGATGCCGGTTGTGCTTGAAGATGTCCTTAGTGTGGACGATCCCGACGATATTGTCGACCGAGTCGCGATAGACGGGATACCGTGAGAACTTGTGCTTCTGCATCAGACTGATATTCACGGCCGCCGGTGAGTTGGCGTCGAGAATGGCCATTTCTTTGCGCGGAACCATGACGTGGCGGGCCTGCTTGCGCCTGAAATCGATGGCATTCAGCGCGATAGCCCGGCTGGCCGCATTGGGATCGCCCCCCTTGCTGAGAATGAGGCGGAGCTCTTCCTCGGAGTGGACCAACTCGGCCTCGCTTGCCGGCCGGATCCCGACGAGCCGCAGCAGCCAGTTTGCGAGTGAATTGAGCGCCCAGATGATCGGCTTGAAGACCGCATAAAAGAGCTTCAAAGGAGCGGCGATGAACAGTGTGGTCCCCCGGGCCTTCTGGATGGCCAGCGACTTGGGCGCCAACTCCCCCAGCACAATGTGGAGGAAGGTGATGATGCTGAATGCCACACCGAACGAGATCCCCTGAACCCAGCGTTCATCGCTCACTCCGAGGTCCTCGAAGACCGGCTCCAGCATGTGCGCCACGAACGGCTCACCGATCCAGCCAAGAGCCAGACTGGTCATGGTGATCCCGAGTTGCGTCGCCGACAGATACGCATCCAGGTGGGTGACGATGTCATGGGCCATGCGCGCCCTCAGGTCGCCCCGCTTCATGAGCGGCTCGATCTGCGTGTGCCGGACCTTTACGATCGCAAACTCCGCGGCGACGAAGAAGCCGTTGAGAGCCACGAAGAACATTACCACAAGAATGTTGAACAGGACCTCAGCCATGACGAGAGAGCGCTTCTCAGAGCGTGATCATGCTAACGTGAACGCGTCTTAATATAGACCGAATTGGAAGCGGCTTCAAGGAGAAGCGTGTGGAGCGGTGTCGCGAATTGAATTACAAGGGAAATTTGAAGAATTTGAAGTTGCAACGACTTTCTTCTTAGAAATGGAACAGACTCTCTCGAAACGTCGGCTGTGGACCCGGACGATCGTAGGTCTTTCTTTGTTTGCTATGGCCCTCTGGTTGTTCTTGTCGAGCGGCCTACGGGAGGAGGTGGCCGTCGATCACCTGAGGGAGTTGGGCTCCAATCCTCTGACCCCGGTGTTGATCGTGCTGGCCATGACGGGTGCCTGGGCGTTTGCGCTGCCTGGGAGCGCCTTCTTTTTCATCACGCCACTGCTGTTTCCTCCGCTCGAGGCCACGGCGATCATCGTCGTGGGATCGGCCGCCGGCACGAGCGCCGGATATGCTGCCGCCCGGTTCGTAGGGGGTCCATGGGTCGATCGCGCCCGGTCCTCGCGCTGGAATCAATTCTTGGCGCGACATTCCACGTTCGGGATGATCTTCACCCTCCGGATCGTTCCCGGCTCGCAACACGGCATCTTGAACTACGGTGCCGGTGCGTTGGCGATCGGGTTCATGAAGTTCCTTGGCGCGACGATCCTCGCGATCGGGATCAAAGCCTTCCTGTATTCTACCGCGATCCAGCAAAGCGTTGGCGCGTCGAACATCCGCGAGGCGTTAAACCCCGAAACCGTCGCGGCCCTGATGGCACTCGCCGCGCTCGGCGTCGCGGGACATCTGATCCAGAGAAGGACAGAGAGAGGAGATAGGATAAAGGAGTGAGGAGGGAGGAGAAAGTATGAAGTAGTCAGTGATACGTATGAAGTATGGAGTGATGTGAAGACGTCAAGAAAAGAGAAGGGCCGGGAAAATCC
>CAZOMY010000016.1:0-68996 GCA_964581115.1 uncultured Ignavibacteriaceae bacterium
ACAAGCAGCAAAATCAACGCAACTAATGCTGTCTACTTCTATTTGTCACCCAGCCACTACTTTCTACTCATCTAAGTCCCTGCCGAGTAGTCATCCTGATACTTCACCTGCTCCGGCGTCAGCTTGTCGATCGCATAGCCCATCGTCTCCAGCTTGATGCCCGCGATCTCCTGGTCCTGTTCGGCCGGAATGTCGTAGACCTGGTTCTCGTAGCGCTTCCCCTTCTTGTGCAGCTCGGCCAACCGCAGCTGCGACAGGAACTGGTTCGCGAACGACATGTCCATGACCTCCGAAGGATGTCCCTCGGCGGCGGCAAGGTTCACAAGGCGGCCTTGTGCCAGCACGTAGATGCGTCGTCCGTTCTTCAACATGTATTCTTCATTGTCCTTCCGGACGGTCCGCACACTCTTCTTCAGCTTGTCCAAGTGTCCGAGGTTGATCTCGCAGTCGTAGTGACCGGTGTTGCAGACGATCGCACCGTCCTTCATGACCTTAAAATGCCGGTCGACGATCACGTCCTTGACGCCCGTGGCCGTGATGAAGATGTCGCCGACCTTGGCGGCCTCATCCATCGTCATGACCGTGAAGCCCTCGAGGGTCGCCTTCAGGGCCGCCGTTGGCTTGACCTCGGTGACAATGACATTGGCGCCGAGTCCCTTCGCGCGAAGCGCCACGCCCTTGCCGCAGTGTCCGAAGCCAGCGACGACGACGTTCTTGCCGGCGATCAGCACGCTCGTTGCGCGCAGGATGCCGTCGAGTGTCGATTGTCCCGTGCCGTAGACATTGTCAAAGTCCCATTTCGTCTCGGCGTCGTTGACGGCAATGACCGGATATCGAAGCGCGCCCGCCTTGGCCATGGCCCGCAGGCGATGGACACCCGTCGTCGTCTCCTCCGTTCCGCCGATGATGTGCGGTATCAACTCCTGATGCTTGTTGTGAACGGTGAAGATGAGGTCGGCGCCGTCGTCCAACGTCAGGTTCGGCTTGAACTTGAGCGACTCCTCGATGCACCAGTAGAACTCCTTCACATTCATGCCGTGCCAGGCGTAGATCGAGATGCCGTCGGCGGCGAGAGCAGCAGCGATATCGTCCTGCGTCGAGAGCGGATTGCAGCCGCTCCACGATACCTGGGCGCCAGCTTCGACGAACGTCTTGACCAGGACGGCCGTCTCCTTCGTAACGTGCAGGCATCCGGCGATCCTGTAACCCTTCAGCGGCTTTGTCTTGCGGTACTTCTCTCGCAATGCCATCAGTACCGGCATGCGCGACTCGGCCCACTCGATGCGGAGCTTGCCTTCAGCGGCGAGCTTGAGATCCTTGACCTTGTAGAGACCCTTCTTTTCGTCCATAGAGGAAATATCCTGATAAACGGTAAGTGGAAGATCTGTGTAGTACGTTCGTCGCAGGCATCGGGGATCCGGGACTCGGGATCCGGGATTCGGGACTTGGACCCGTTTCAACTGGATCAAGCGAGGACCAATGCCCTTTTTCTTCGTGAAAGATATCGGATGTATCCGTTGATCAGTTGTTCGACTCGATCAGCTTGTTGCTTGAGTTCTTGTGCAATTTCTGAGTTGACGTAACCCTCGTCGAGACAGATGTTCAGGTCATCTTTGAGCTCAACAACAGAACCACGGGCGATGCGGAAGAACTGTATCGATTCCTGGAAGTGGTACCGTCCGTATCCTTCCGCTATGTTGTTCGTCATCGAAGTGGCTGCGCGAGTGATCTGGGAGACGAGGTTGAATCGTTCGATGGGCGGAAGCGATCGTGCCAAGGCATACATACGCATCCGAAACGCCCGTGCTTGCTGGTATACCTCGAGGTCCTCGAGACCCTTGTGACTTGTCATGGCAGTCCCCCCAGACTGTTGCAGCCTTCCCTCAGATCCGTATCCCGTATTCCGTCTGCCGTGGTCCTCTTCCCGTATCCCGGCTCCCCACTCCTCTTACCGCACCGCCTTCTTCAACTCCTTCACCAGGTCCACCGCCTCCCACGTGAACTCCTTTTCCTCGCGGCCGAAATGGCCATAGGCGGCGGTCTTGCGGTAGATCGGGCGGCGCAGGTTCAAGCGCTTGATGATGCCTCCGGGGGTCATGTCGGCCGGTCCGGCTTCCGCCGTCAGGTCCTTCAGCGCGGCGTCGAGCATGTGGTCTGGCATAATGCCCGTGCCGAAGGTGTGGGCCATGATGGAGACCGGCTCCTTGACGCCGATGGCATACGCCACTTGGATCTGGCATTCGCTCGCGAGTCCCGCTGCAACGACGTTCTTCGCCAGATGCCGGGCCGCGTAGGCCGCGCTCCGGTCCACCTTCGTGGGGTCCTTGCCTGAGAAAGCGCCTCCGCCATGCGGAGCCCGACCGCCGTAGGTATCGACGATGATCTTGCGTCCCGTCAGGCCGCTGTCGCCGTGCGGACCTCCGATGACGAAGCGTCCCGTCGGGTTGACGAAGTATCGGGTCTTGTTGTCGAGCAGCTCCTCGGGGACGACGTGCCTGATGACGTGTTCGATGACGTCCCTCTTGATGCGCGCCTGCGTCGTGTTGTCGTCATGTTGCGTTGAGACGACGACCGTGTGAATGCGCACCGGGCGGCCACGCTCGTACTCCACCGTCACCTGCGATTTTGCGTCCGGTCGGAGGTAGGGCATGTCCTTCGGATGGTGCTTACGGATGGTCGCCAGCCGCTTCACGATGCGGTGCGCGAGCATGATCGGCAGCGGCATGAGCTCCTTCGTCTCGCGGCAAGCGTATCCGAACATCATGCCCTGATCGCCGGCGCCTCCGGTGTCCACGCCCATGGCAATGTCGCCCGACTGCTGATGGATGGAGGAGAGGACGGAGCACGAATCGGCGTCGAACCCGACCCCCGCCTCGGTGTAGCCGATGTCCTTGATGACGTCACGGACGATCTTCTGGACGTCCACGTAGTGCTTGCGGGTGGTGATCTCGCCACCGACGAGGGCGAGACCGGTGGTCACGAAGGTCTCGCACGCCACGCGCGCCGTGGGCTCGACCGCGTAAATGTCGTCGAGCACGGCGTCCGAGATCTGGTCGCAGACCTTGTCGGGATGGCCTTCGGAGACGGATTCAGAGGTGAAGAGGTAGCGCATGCAATGATCCCTGGTGATGGATGTTCAGGAGAAGAGCAATTCGGAGGAGTCGCCAATGTTGATCTGCTTGAAGTTGCCGCGCACGTGGGCATTGCTGCCCACGATGGAATTGCGCAACAGCGCGTCCTGCAGCTCGGCCCCTTCGGAGATGATTGAATTGACCACGACGGAGTTCTCGACGACAGCGCCTGCCGCGACGGTCGTGTAGGGCCCGATGATGGAATTCTCCACCCGGGCATCCGGCGAGATGAACGCCGGGGGCCGGATGACGACACCCTGACGCGGAGCGGGCTCCGGATACGTGCTCAGAAGATGCTGATTCGTCGAGAGGAGGGTCTCTGGTTTGCCGCAGTCATACCAGCCGTCCACGTCGAAGGTCTGCATCCGCTCGCCACGCTCGATCATCATCTGGAGCGCGTCGGTGAGCTGGAATTCCCCTTTGGTGCGGGCATTTGCCTTGATCATTTCCTTCAGGCAGTCGATGAGCAGCTGCGGCTGCTGTATATAATAGAGGCCGACGACCGCCAGGTTGCTGCGAGGCTGCTCGGGCTTCTCGACGAGCCGGGTGATGAACCCGTTCTCCGTTTCGGCGACGCCGAATCGGCGCGGGTCTTCAACGCGTTTCACGCCCAGCTTTGTTCCGCTCCCGGTTGTCATGGCCGAGAGATCGACGTCGAAGATCGTATCGCCCAAGATGATCAGGATCGGGTTGCGCGAAATGGTGTGCCTCGACAGGTAGATCGCGTGCCCGAGACCGAGCCGTTCCTCCTGCTCGACGAAGTCGACCTTGATGGAGTAATGCTCGAGGACATAGTCCTTGATCATCTCCCCCAGGTACCCGATGACGATGGTCGCCTCTGAAAAGCCGGCCTGGATCACCTTGTCCAGGATATGGCCGATGATCGGCTTGCCGGCAACGTTCAGGAGCACCTTGGGGACGGTGTAGGTGTGGGGACGCAGTCGGCTGCCGACGCCGGCAACAGGAATGATCGCGCGCATGGGTCGTTCGGTCTGCATGAGAATAAGAAATTTACGAAACAACCGGACCAGACACAAAGACAGCGACGCGAAAACCCTTCGGCATGCGGCGTTCCTTGCAACTGCCGATAGGGTTGTGTATGTTGACGTACATCTCTCCTTGCGCCATGTCGCCACCGCGGACGTCCTCCCGCAAACAACAGCACGTTGAGATCGTTCTCGCGAAGGACGTCGCCTTCCGCGCCAAGACGTCCGGGTTCGAACGGTGGGATCTCGTGCATGCTGCCCTGCCCGAGCTCGACCTCGATGAGGTGGACCCCGCCACGACCTTTCTTGGTAAGCCGCTCCGGCTTCCGTTGCTTGTCACCGGCATGACCGGCGGCTATGCCGGGGCCGAGCGGATCAACCGCGACCTGGCGGCCGTCTGCGCCCAGCGCGGAATGGCGATGGGCGTCGGAAGCCAGCGGCAGGCGATGGAAGATGCCCGATTTCGAAGGTCCTACAGCGTGGTTCGTGAGGCGGCTCCCGGCATTCCGGTCGTCGGCAATATCGGCGCGGCGGAGGTGGCCTATCTGCAGGATGTTCGCCCGATCCGTCGGCTGGTGGACCTCATCCGCGCCGACGCCTTGGCGGTGCATCTCAACGCGCTCCAGGAGTTCCTTCAACCGGAAGGGACGCCGAAGTTCGCGGGCGTTCTCAACGGGATCGAGCGTCTGGTCAAGGAGCTTGGCGTGCCCGTGGTCGTCAAAGAGATCGGTTGCGGGATCTCCGCCGACGTGATGCGCCGCCTGTTGGACGTCGGCGTTCGGATCGTCGACGTCGCAGGAGCCGGCGGCACGAGTTGGGCGGGGGTCGAGGTGCTGCGGCACGCCGAGCGTGATCGCGACCCGCTTTCGGTGTTCTGGGACTGGGGCATCCCGACGTCCGACGCCGTCCGGCAGTGTGCCGCGTTGCGCACCGAGCAACGGCCCTTCACGTTGATCGCATCCGGGGGCATTCAAAGCGGACTCGATATGGCCAAAGCGATCGCGCTCGGCGCCGACCTCACCGGCGCGGCCCGCCCATTCCTGCAGGCGCTGCGTGCCGGCGGACGGAAGGGATTGAACCGGTTGCTGGACGGCTGGGAGCTCCAGTTCCGCGGAGCGATGTTCCTGACGGGCTCCCGCACGCTGGACGATCTTCGCCGGCAGACGCTGATGTTGCGACATTAAGCACCCGCATTCCGCAACAACGTTCCGACCATGGTCCCGGTTCAACAATTCTTCGTTCGCCGCTACGCCGCCTATCGCCGGCGAGTCGAACACTCCTTGCGCTCGCTCGTCCGGACGCCAGTGCCGGCCACCCTCTACGACCCCGCCCGGTATGTGCTCGAAGGAGGCGGAAAGCGGGTGCGATCGGTGCTGCTGCTGGCCGCATGCCGTGGCGTGGGAGGCTCGACCTCCGATGCGCTTCCGGCCAGTGTCGCGATCGAGGTGCTCCACAACTTCACGCTGGTGCACGATGACATCATGGACCACGCGTCGACGCGGCGCGGCCGGCCGACGGTCCACCGGCGCTGGGACGAGAACATCGCCATTCTGGCCGGCGACGCGATGGTGGCGATGGCGTACGAAGCCCTGACTCGAACGCCGGGCCGACGGGTGCGCGAAGCGGTGCGTCTCTTCACGGAAGGTCTGCTCGTCGTGTGCGAGGGGCAGGCCTATGACAAGGAATTCGAAACGCGGCGGCGCGTAACGTTGCGGGACTACCTTCGGATGATCGATCGCAAGACGGGCCGCCTCATTGCCGTTGCGGCGGAGTTGGGAGGCATCATCGGCGGGGCCACGGCGCGCCAACGGCGGGCCTTGCGCACGTACGGCTCCCTGGTCGGCCGCGCGTTCCAGATCCAGGACGACGTACTCGACATCATGGCCGATGAGGCGGAGTTCGGCAAGCGCATCGGCGGCGACCTGGTTGAAGGGAAAAAGACGTTCCTGTTGCTGCGTGCATTGGAGAAGGCGCGCGGTCGCGACCGCCGGGAACTCCTGCGCGTCGTCCGCAAGGAGCGGGTGAGATTCTCCGAGGCCCCGGCCTTTCGCGAGATCTTCCGGCGGACGGGGGCGCTCGACGACGCCCGCCGTCGCATCGACCGGGACATTCGAACGGCCCAACGCTCGCTCCTGGAGCTTCCGGCCTCGCCGGACCGCGACATGCTCATATGGTTTGCGGATCTGATCCGGGTGAGGACGTTCTAGTGATGCACTCGAGTTTCGAACTCCTCGCTACCTTCTTAACGTTCGAGATCTGGTCGCCGCGTTCGCTGCGCGAACTCGGTTTCGGAAAGTACTCATGATCGAACGTGAAGTGACGATCCGCAACCGTGCCGGCCTGCACACCCGCCCGGCCGCCGCGCTGGTGAAGTTGGCCGCCAAGTTCCGGTCCGAATTCCTGATCGAAAAGGACGGCCTGGAGATCAACGGAAAGAGCATCATTGGCGTCATGACCCTGGCCGCTGAGCAGGGATCCACGCTGAGGCTCCAATTCGTCGGCGACGACGAGCAGGAGATGTGCGCCGCCATCGTGGACCTATTCGATCGCGGTTTTGACGAAGCTGTGTCCTGACCATGCCGACCTCTGCACCAACGACCGAGATCGTTCTGAAAGGGATCCCCGCCGCCCCGGGCATTGCTTTGGGACCGCTGTATCTCTTCCGGCGCATCGAGCAAACGGTGGTAGAGCGACGCATCGCGCCGGCCGACGTCGACGCGGAGCTTCTGCGTCTCGAAGGCGCGATCGAACGGTCCAAGAAAGAGCTGGCCAAGATCCTGGCGTTCGCCGAGCAGAAGCTCGGACCGTCGCAGGCGAAGATCTTCGAGGCCCAGCTGCTGATCCTCGAGGACGTGGTGCTGTTCGAGTCGGTCTTCAAGCGGGTCCGGTACGAACGGAAGAACGCCGAGTTCCTCGTTCACGAGGAGATGGAGAAGTACCACCGGCTCATGGCCAACGCACGCGACGAATACACGCGCGAGCGGGCGATGGACCTCGAAGAAGTGCGCAACCGGCTGATCAGGAACCTGCAGGAACAGAAGCTCGTGTCGCGCCTCGAAGGCGCGCACATCATCGCCGCGCACCAGCTTGGCGCGGCCGATGCGATGATCCTCAGCCGGAACAACGTGCTGGCATACGTCACGGAGATCGGCGGCGCCACGTCGCACATGGCGCTGCTCGCCCGCGCGCTCCAGATCCCCACCGTCGTCGGCGTTCACGACCTGTTGCAGCAGGTGAGCTCCGGCGCGCCGGCCATCGTCGATGGGTTCCGCGGTGAGGTCGTGATCCATCCGACACCCGCGACGATCGAATCGTGCGAGTGCCGCAAGAAGGAGATGACGCAGTTCGAGCAGACGCTGGCCGAACTGCGCGACCTTCCTGCCGAGACGCTCGACGGGCATCGCGTGACGCTCGCGGCCAACGTCGAACTCTCCGAAGAGCTGCCGTTCATCCACCGCCAGGGTGCGGAGGGGATCGGCCTGTACCGGACGGAAACGCTGCTGATCGGCAAAGAGGTGTTCCCGACGGAAGAGCAGCAGTTCCGACAGTACGACCTGATTGCCGGCTCGATGGCCCCGCGCCAAGTGATCATCCGCACGTTCGATATCGGCGGGGACAAGTTGATGACCCAGCAGACAAAGGAGCAGAATCCGTTCCTCGGCTGGCGCGGCATCCGCATCATGCTCGACAAGCCGCAGGTCTTTCTCGATCAGCTGCGCGCCGTCTTGCGGGCGAGCGTACGCAAGAATGTGGCCATCATGTTCCCCATGGTCTCGAACATCAAGGAGGTCCGGCTGGCGAAGCAACTCCTCGACCAGGCCAAGGATGAGTTGCGCAGCCGCGGGCACGCCTTCGACGAACAGATCCCCGTGGGCGTGATGGTCGAAGTGCCGGCCGCGGCCATCATCGCCGGCGACCTGGCGCGTGAAGTGACCTTCCTCAGCATCGGCACGAACGACCTCATCCAGTATCTGCTCGCCGTCGACCGGGGAAACGACGTCGTCTCCGACCTGTACCAGGAGTTCCATCCCGCCGTCGTCCGTTTCCTGCGACGGATCATCGAGCGGGGCAAGGATGGCGGCGCCTGGGTGGGCATGTGCGGTGAGATGGCCGGCGATCCGTTGGCCACGGTGCTGCTCCTCGGGCTGGGTCTCGACGAGTTCAGCGTCGCTCCGACGATCCTTCCCGAGATCAAAAAGATCATCCGGTCGGTCCGGCTTTCCGACGCGAAACGGCTTGCGGACCATGTGCTGTCGCTTGACACCGAGGACGCCATCCGCGCGGCCGTGGCCGACCACATGCGCAAGACATTCCCCGAGATCCCCATCAACCTCCCGAAAAACGACGAGGCACGACCATGACGCTCCAGGATATTCAACGGCTCGATCCCAAAGGCATGTACGCCTGGATCAAGGACTTTCCCGAACAGGTACGCAAAGCCGTGGCCATCGGTCAGGCGGCGAAAGCCCCCTACAAGGCGTCGGCGTTCAACGCTGTCGTCCTCACAGGCCTCGGTGGCTCGGCCATCGGCGGCGATCTGTTGCGCTCCTACCTGGCCGACGAGTTGAAGGTTCCTTTCATCGTCAACCGCGGCTATGCTCTTCCTTCGTTCGTCGGGCCGAAGACGCTTGTCATCGTTTCGTCGTACTCGGGCAACACGGAGGAAACGATCGCCTCGCACAAGGACGCCGTGAAGCGGAAGGCGAAGGTGCTCTGCATCAGCACCGGCGGCCAGACACAGAAGATGGCGAAGAAGTACCGACAGCCCTGGGTGGAGATCCCCGGCGGCCTTTCGCCCCGTGCCGCGCTCGGCTTTTCTTTCTTCCCCCTGCTCGTTCTCTTGTCGAAGATGGGGTTCGTGAAGAACAAGTTGCGCGAGATCAACGAGACACTGACCGTCCTGCGCGACCTGTCGGCCCGATACAGCGACCCGTCGTCGGCTGAAAATATGCCGCTCGCCCTCGCCGCGGCGCTCAAAGACCGCCTGCCGGTCGTATACTCCTCGACCGACCACCTCGACGCCATCAACGTCCGCTGGCGCGGTCAGATCAACGAGAATGCCAAGCAGCTGGCCCACGGCCATGTCCTCCCCGAAATGAACCACAACGAGCTGGTCGGCTGGAAGTGCGCCCCCGACCTGCTCCGCCAGACGCATGTCATCTTTCTCCGCGACATCGGAACGCATCCACGGGTCCGTATTCGCGAGGACATTACGAAGCAATGGATCGCCCCGTTGGCGGGCGGTATGACCGACGTTCCGAGCGTGGGCCGCACGCTATTGGCCCGCATGTTCTCGCTCATCCACACGGGCGATTGGGTGAGCCTCTACCTGGCCGTTCTGAACGGCGTCGACCCCGAGCCGGTGGAGCCGATCAACTACCTCAAGGGCGAACTCGCCAAGGTGAAGTAGGCGGCGGAGACGGGAGGACGCGCGACGATGAGGCGTTGGGTGGCGGTGGCGGCGGCGTTGGCCTGTCTGGTCGGCCAGGTCGGGGCCCAGTTCTACTCCTTCGGCCGGAACAAGGTCCAGTACACCGATTTCGACTGGCATGTCCTCCGGACGGAGCACTTCCACATCTATTATTATGAAGGGATGGAGGACCTGGCGCGCCGTGGCGCGGCCGTCGCCGAGGAGGCCTACCTCCGGCTGGAGGAGCGGTTCAACCACAGCATCTCGCATCCCATCCCGCTCATCTTCTACTCATCCCACCTGCATTTCCAGCAGACGAACACGACGCCGGGCTTCATTCCCGAAGGCGTGGGCGGCTTCTTCGAATTCCTGAAGGGGCGCGTCGTCATTCCCTCCAACGGCTCTTCGACGCAGTTCGCTCACGTCATACGGCACGAGCTCGTACACGTCTTCACGATGAGCAAATTCAACCGTGTCTTGACCGACCATCGTGCGCCGCTTGACCGGATCGCGCCGCTCTGGTTCACCGAGGGGATTGCCGAGTACTGGTCGACGGAGTGGGACACGCAGGCGGACTTTGTCGTCCGCGACGCCGTGATGCACAACTACGTTCCCGGAACGGAACAGATGTATCGCATCGCCGGCACGTATCTGATGTACAAGCTCGGACAGAACATCTGCGAGTTCGTCGCGCGCAGGTACGGCGAAGAGAAGCTCCTGCTTCTGTTCGAGAACGCATGGAAGGCGAAAACCTGGCAGGAGGTGTGGAAGCAAACGCTGGGCGTCGACGCTGAGGAATTCGACCGGCTCTGGCTCTACGAGCTCAGAAAACGCTATTATCCGCTTGTCGCAATCCAGGACCTGCCGAGTGCCGTGACGACGACCCTGGTCGACGAGGGCTTCAACGCGAAGCCGACCGTCCATGAGCAGGACGGCCGGCGGTGGGTCTATTACATCGGAAACCTGCTGGGCACCACGAGCATCTACCGCGTCGATCCTGACGCGGAGGAGCCCGAGCCGGAGCTGGTGGTGAAAGGCGAGCAGTCGCACGAACTCGAAGCCTTCCATCCGTTCCAATCAAAGCTGTCGGTGACGACGGATGGACGATTGGCGTTTGTGACGAAGACAGGCGAGACCGATGCTCTGCATCTTTACGACACACGGCGCGGAGAGCTCGCCGGAACGTTCCGCTTTAGCGGCCTCGTCGTGATCGGTTCCCCCTCGTGGGCGCCCGACGGGCGTCGTTTGGTCTTCTCATCGATCGACCGGACGGGGAATCAGGACTTGTACGTCTTCGACGTGGCCGCGGAGCGCCTGACGCGGCTGACGAACGACCTCTACGACGACCGGGATCCGGCCTGGTCGCCCGACGGCGGCCTCATTGCGTTCAGCTCCGACCGGACGGCGTACGGTCCGCAGGGCCGGTACCACCTTTTCACCATTGACACGACGGGATCGGACGTTCGATACGTGACGTTCGGTGATGCGACCGACCTGGCGCCGGCATGGTCTCCCGACGGTCGTTGGCTCGCCTTCACGTCGGATGTTGACGGCGCCAACAATGTATGGGCCGTTGATATGCGCGCCCCCGAGGCATCTCGATCGATCCGGCGGTTGACCTCCTTCATCACGTCGTCGTCGGATCCGGCCTGGGGAGGTCGGGACGACCTTGTCTTCACGGTGTACGAGCGGGGCGGCTTCCAGATACGTTCGATGGGTGACATTTCGGCCCGACTTGACACGGCGGAGGTGCGACCGGTACCGGCACCCGACCGACTGAACGGATGGGAGCCGGAACGTCTCGGCGGACCGATGGCGCAGGAACCGATCCAGTACAGCAAAGAGTATTCGTTGGACCTCGCACAGAGCCAGATCTCGACCGACCCGGTGTTCGGCACCATCGGCGGCGCGGCGCTGGCCATGAGCGACCTCTTGGGCAATGACCAATACACCTTCCTCTTGTACAACACCGCCCAGGTCCAGTCGGAGCTCTTGGATAACTTCAACGTCGCCATCAGCCGCACGTCGCTGGGGTCGCGCGTCAATCATGCTTACGGCATCTTCCGGTTCGCGGGCAACCGGTACGACCTGACCGACCCGAACCTCTTCTATTATGAGCGATCGTTCGGCGGCTACTTTGTACTCAGCTATCCTCTGTCGCGGTTCAGAAGGATCGAAGCCGGAGTGACCGTTTCGAACTCGGACAAGGACATCTACGTCGAAGCGCCGCGTCGTGCGCTTCTCGTCTCGAACGCCATTTCGTACATCTGGGATACGTCGCTCTGGGGGCCGAGCGGCCCCGTCGACGGCCGGCGCATGAAGCTGACCCTGGCGTATACGGACGATGTCCAGTACGCAAACGTCAGCTACTTCACCGTGATCGCCGATGTCCGCGAGTATGTGCGGCTGACGACGAGAAGCGCCTGGGCCGTGCGGGCGCATCTGTGGTACAATGACGGCATCGAGGCCAGGCGATTCTTCATGGGTGGAAGCTGGGACCTCCGGGGATGGCCACGCTGGACGATCCGCGGGCAGAAGTTGTGGCTGGCCAGTCAGGAGCTCCGGTTTCCGTTCATCGATGAGTTCACCGTCCGGTTTCCGTTCCTGGGGATCGGTCTGGGTTCGATCCGCGGGGCGCTGTACACGGATGTCGGCGGGGCGTGGGACGAGGCCTACCGCGATACGAAGGGTTCCGTCGGTGCGGGCGTGCGGATGAATCTGGGTGGCGTCATCGTGCTTCGGTACGACGTCGGAAAGCGGCTGGAGCAGGACCTGAGACGTCTGCAGAAAGGGCTGTACTACCAGTTCTTTTTTGGATGGGATTTCTAATGCGGGCACGAGAGAACCTCACGGCCGGCCGGTACGCCCCCTCCATCATCCTGTTGGCACTTGCGCTGACCGGTTGCGTCGGACTGGAGCTGAGCCGTCCATTCCGGACGATGCCCGACGACTGGGCACAGTCGGGCGGCGATGTGGGGCGCCGCCAGGTCGCTCCGGAGCCGCCGCCGTTGCCGTGGAAGCAGGTCTGGCAGTACAAAGCACAGGGGGGCATGCTTGCAACGCCACTCGTTCGTGATAGCGTCGCGATCCTCGGCACGCTGAACGGCGAGGTGCAGGCGGTCGAACTGCGCTCGGGCAAGCGTCTCGGGTACACGAAGGTTGGAGGACCAGTACGGGGCACGCCGGCGCTGAGCGGCACGACGGTCATGGTCCCGGTCTCGTCGCTGAAGGGGCCCTCGCTCATCGCAATGGATGTCAAAGAAGGAAGGCGTGTCTGGGAGATGACGTTGGGCCCGATCGAGTCATCGTTGCTGCTTGACAACGGACGTCTGTTCGCTGCGACACTCGAGGGACGATTGTACTGCCTGAATGCTGCCACGGGCGAGGAGCGCTGGCGCTATCAGGTCGGCACGAAGAGCCAGCGTAAGCCGATACGGTCGGCGCCCGCCATGACGGGTGGACTGGTGGTGTTCGGCAGCGATGCCGGACTCGTGACGGCGCTCGACGCTCCGACCGGGCAACTCCGCTGGAGCGTGCGTATGGGCTCGAGCGTCTTTGCCGGCGCCGCCGCGTCGGAGGGCACGGTGGTGATTGGCGACCTGCTCGGCCGCGTCGTCGGGATCGACGGCGCGAACGGGTCGGTGTTGTGGACGCGCGAGCTGCGAAGTCCGGTCTATGCGTCCGCTGCGATCGAGGGAGGGGCGTGTTACGTGCCGGTTGCCGACGGACGGGTCGTGGCGCTCGACCTGCGGACGGGCATTGAGCTGTGGACCTTCAGAGCGAAGAGCGTCGTGAATGCGAGTCCACTCGTGGCCGGTTCGATGCTTCTTGTCCCCTCGCTCGATCGTTCCCTCACGATCCTCGACCGGCGCACCGGCGGTGCGGTGGAACGCATCGAAGTTGAAGGCCGCGTCAAAGTGACGCCCGTCGTCTGGCAGGGGTTGGTGTTGTTGTCGTACGAAGACAGGAGCGTGGCGGCGTACGCTCACGAGATTCGCGAATGATGAACATGATGATCGCACGGCTTCTGCTTGCCGCGTCCTTCCCGGCGGCCGCGTTGGGAGCCTCGCCCGACTCGGGATGGGTTCGCGTCGTGGCCGATCCGGACGGGTCGCCGGTCTACATCGGCGGCCGCTACGTCGGAACGTCGCCCGTCGATTCGGTCCGGTGGGTCGCCGGCCAGGCCGTGGTTCACGCACAGATGGGACCTCGATCTCGATGGAGCGTGCATGCAGCGGTCGAGACGGTCGACGTCCCCCCGGCGCGACTCGTCGAGGTTCGGCTTACCGTTCCCCCCCCTCTGCGCGTCATCGGTCAGCCCGAACCCGTCGAGAGTCCGACGGTGATGCACGGCCCCGGAACGCTCGGTGTCAGGAGCGAGACGTGGACGGTCGCGTCGGGAGCGGCCATGGTCGCGTCGGGTGTGCTGGCGGCGGTCTTTCGCGACAAGGCCAACCGGGCCGCCTCGCGGTATCTGGACACACGGGATCCTGTTGCGCTCCAGGACGTTCGGCGCTACGATCGGTATGCCGGAGCGGCCATGGTCGGAGTTCAGCTCAGCCTCGGGGCTTTCGTGCTGTTCCTCGCAGGGCCCTAGGACCGGTGCCTAAGGCGATCGAGCGGTGAATACTGTCGCCAGAAGTCTTTGGCGGCGTCAGATTCCGAAACGGCGGAGCGCAGCCTCACGGCTGCTCGATGGGCCGTCATCCAGCGTCGCAGGGCTGAGAATGCAAGCCCGACAACGGGTCATTTCATTGCATTTTGATACAACCCCGGATATATTCTTTCACTTGATTCCCGCCGCAGGCAATGACATGCCCAGCGGACATCGAACGCTCTTCGACAGAACACCTATGGCAGGCGACGACATCGGATTCCTACGGAACGTCCCCATCTTTGCCGAGCTCGAGGACAAGGATCTTCTGAAGATCGTCCACCTCGGGACGCGGCAGAAGTACAAGAAGGGGAACATCGTGGTCCTGGAGCAGGAGAGCGGTGCTGCCCTGTTCGTCATCATCTCGGGGAAGGTGAAAGTGGTGCGGATGGACGAGGATGGGCGCGAAGTGATCCTCTCAATGTTCGGCCCGGGCGAGTTCTTCGGTGAAATGTCGCTGCTCGACGGCATGGCACGCTCGGCCAGCGTCGTCGCTACGGTCAAGTCTGAGCTGTTCATGATCCACCGCCGGGATTTCCTGGAGTTGCTGCACGAGTATCCGACGGTTGCGATCTCCCTCCTGGCCGAACTCGCCATGCGCCTCCGCAAAGCCGACATGCAGATCAAGAGCCTGTCGCTCAAGGATGCCGCCGGACGCGTCGCCAACGTGCTCATCATGCTGTCGGACGAGCTGGGGGTCTTCCGCAAGGGCAAGGTCGAGATCGAAGACATGCCGTTGCAGCAGGACATCGCCAACATGGCCGGAACGTCGCGCGAGACGGTCTCGCGCATGCTCCACCAGTTCATCCGCGACGGTCAGGTGCAGCTGAAGGGGAACAAGCTCATCATCAACGATTTCGAAGCATTCCGCAAACAACACCTCTGAGACCTTCTGCGGGGCGGCGACCCGCTCACAAGGATGACCGCTGAGCTATGACAGAGACGGAGGAGCGGGCAGAAGGCGCGTCGACCGCGCAAGAACGCGCGGACCTGCACAGCCACACCACCTATTCCGACGGAGCTCTCACGCCCGAGCAACTCGTGCGCAAGGCGAAGTCCGTCGGTATCACGACGCTGGCCATCACCGACCACGACAATGTCGGTGCCCTCGCCGAGGCGTCGGAGTGGGGTCGTTCACTCGGCGTGGACATCATCTCCGGGTTGGAACTCTCCGCCACCCTCGGAGAGAAGGATGTGCACATCCTCGCCTACCTTTTCGACGCGACCAACGAGCGTCTCCTCGAGTACCTTGAGTTCTTCCGCCGCGAGCGTTTGAAGCGCGCCGAGCGGATGGTGAAGAAGCTCAACCAGTTGAACATACCCGTGACCCTCGACGCCGTCCTCGATCACGCCGGCATCGGCTCGGTGGGTCGTCCGCACGTTGCAAGCGCCCTGCTGGCGGGCGGTCACATCGGAAGCTATCACGAAGCGTTCGACCGCTACATCGGCGTCGGTGCGCCGGCGTATGAAAAGAAGTACCAGGTGAGCCCGCAGGAGGCCGTGCGGCTCGTCGCGATGGCGGGCGGAGTTTCCTTCTTCGCGCATCCCGGCAAATACACGACGGAAGCCGACCTCGTCCAGCTCATCAACGTGGGATTGGACGGGATCGAGGTGGTGCATCCGTCGCATCCCCCTTCGATGCAACAACACTACCGCCGCCTCGCCAACCAGTATTTTCTGCTCGAGAGCGGCGGATCCGATTTTCACGGCGGACGAAAGAACGACGACACCGTCTTCGGTGCATACACCGTCCCGATGCGGGTCGTCGATGAGATGCGCCGCCGTGTCTTCCGGACCTCCCGGTGAACCCCCGAACGCTTTCACGGACCCTTCGTCCTGTCTCCGCGTCGCGATGGCGCATCGCCGTCGTCGCCAGCCGATTCAATGAGCCGATCACCTCCAGCCTGGCCGACGCCGCCGTGGAGTGCCTGCGCCGCCATGGTTCGCCCATCGGTCCCGCCGACGTCCTCTGGTGTCCGGGGGCGTTCGAATTGCCGCTGGTCGCCGGGCGGTTGGCCCGGACCGGCCGGTGGGATGCGATCATTTGTCTTGGTGCGGTGATCCGGGGCGAGACGCCGCACTTCGAGTATGTCTCTTCCGCCAGCGCGCATGGTATCCAAGAAGTGGCGCTGCGGTACGGACTTCCCGTCGTCTTCGGCGTCCTGACGACCGAAACGCTCGCCCAAGCGAAGGCCCGGGCCGGCGGCAAGCGCGGCAACAAAGGCTGGGACGCTGCTCTCACGGCAATTGACATGATCGCGCTGCTGAAACAGATCGGTCGAACGCGATGAGGTGGCGTTGGATCATGGCGACAGAGCTGATCGCGGCCGGGTCCGTGCTGGGTCAGGCGCCTTCGATAGGAACGTGGGAAAGTCATACAAGTCTCGCCGGCGTGAGATCGGTTGTGGGCGTGGGCGTCGATGCCGTGGCTGCTTCGGGCAACGGCGGCGTCTTCATCCATCATCCGTCGTCCGGACGGATCGATGCCGCCACGAACGTCGATGGCCTGGCATCGAACGATCTGACCGCCGTGGGGGAAGACGGTCTTGGGGGGCTCTGGGTGGGGAGCACAGACGGCGCCCTGAACCATCGTCCGGCCGGAGCGTCATCGTGGCGAACGATCGCAGATATCCGCGAGTCGAACCGTCTTCTCAAGGGCATCCAGCGCTTCGTTCCGAAGGGCGATACGCTGTTCATCGTCAGCGAGTTCGGCGTTTCGGTGTATCGCGTGAGCCGGAGGGAATTCGGCGACACCTACGCGTCGTTCGGGTACACAACTCCGCCGGTCTGCCGGGATGCAGCCGTGGTCGGCGACACGCTTTGGGTGGCGAACGATCAAGGTCTGGCCGCTGCCTGGCTCGGCTCATCGAACCTGTCGGCACCGACGCAGTGGAGGCGATTCTCGACGATCGACGGCCTTCCGGCGGGTCTCTGCCGGACGCTTGCTGCGATCGGCGACACGCTGGTTGTCGGGACATCGACGGGTGCGGCGGCGAGAACCGGCGGAGCCTTCGTTGCTCTCCCGTCGATCGGGTCGGTCGCGGCCGTCCGGTTCCGCGCGCAAGGCGGTGTGCTCTACAGCCTGACGAGTGAATCAGGATCACTCGTGGTCAGCCGGATGCCGCATGTGCTTTCAGCTCGCACGACCGTCGGACCGCCGGTTGTCGGGGCTGTGGACCTGGCGGTCGACGGCCAGTCGGTGGTGTGGGTCGGTATCAGCGACGGCGGCATCGCTCATTACTCCGACGGCTTGTGGCGGTCGGTGTTGCCCGACGCACCGGGGACCAACCGATTCGTTGACCTTGCCGTTGAACCCGACGGGACCCTCTGGGCCGGGACCGGCATCAACGGGGGCGGTCGAGGCATCATGCGCTTCCGTCGCGGATTCTCCGCCGGACGGCGTTGGACGACCTTCACCGTCGCTACCGCACCGGCGCTGGCTTTCAACGACTATCATAAAGTGAGTCCGGCTCCCGACGGCACGCTGTGGGCGGGATCGTGGGGATGGGGCGTTGTTCAGATTCGGGGCGACTCGGTGCTCAGGCGGCTCGACACGAGGTCGATACCCGCGCTATCGCCGACCGAGCCGGTGAATCCCGATTTTGTTGTCGTCGGAGACGTGGCCTCCGATGCGGAGGGTACGATGTGGATCGTCAACCGAACGGCAGTGGACGGGAACGTCCTTGTTCGCCTCATGAACGATTCCACTGTCGTCAAGTACCGCAATCTGACGGGAACGGGCGAAGGTCGTTTCACCGCGCTGGCCATCGACCGGAATGGCACGAAGTGGCTGGCCAATTCCGAGCCGAGCGTGCAGGCGGCGAGCGGCCTGTACTACTTCAATGAATCGATCAGCCTCCCCGGTTCCGTGGGCTCCACCGGCTGGGGGGTCATCACGCAGTCGGAAGGTCTGGCCAACAACGTCGTCCAGTCGATCGTCGTGGACCTCGAGGGCGATGTGTGGGCCGGCACGGCGCTTGGTGTGACGATCTTCAACGAGCCTTCAAATCCCCGGACCCGCCGGAGCACATCGTTCCCGTTGCGGGAGCAATCGATCCAGGCGATCGCCGTCGACGGTGTCAACAACAAATGGGTCGGAACGCGCGAAGGGGCGTTCGTCGTCAGCCCCGACGGGTCGCAACTGCTGGCGCAATATACGGTCGCCAACACCGGCGGGCGGCTGGTGAGCAACGACGTCCGCTCGATCGCGATCGACCAGAACGCGGGCATCGTCTACCTCGGGACTGAATCAGGGCTTTCGGCGCTGTCGATCCCGACCGTTCAGACCGAACGGCAATTCACGACCCTGCTGCTCGGGCCGAATCCCTTCCCCGTGCCGTCGGAAACGCCGTTGACGATCCGAAGACTCATGCCACAGTCCCGGGTCAAGATCCTGTCGATCTCGGGGGCGCTGGTGACGGAATTCGATGCGCAGGGAGGAGGGCGTGCTTTCTGGGACGGCAGGGACCGGTCCGGATCGTACGTCGGTAGTGGTACGTATGTGATCGTAGCGTTCAATGAGAATGGAGAACAGATCACGACGGCGAAGGTGGCCGTGGTAAGGAGGTGACGAGACCGGAGTCTGTGGACAACGACAAACCGTGATTCGAGGCAGAAGAGTTGTCATTCCTGAACAACGCGCATTGCGATCTCCATGAGCGGCTGCAGATCGACCCAAGGGAGGAATCAACGTGGAACCGACGTATAAAGATGAGATCTTCACGAAGCGGGTCCGTGCGGGGAAGCGGACGTACTTCTTCGACGTGAAATCGACCAAGTCCGAAAAAGACTTCTACATCACGATCACCGAAAGCAAGCGGGTGGGGGAGGAGGAGTATGAGAAGCACAAGATCTTCCTGTACAAGGAGGATTTCGACAAGTTCTCGGAGGCGTTGATGGAGACCGTGACGCACGTCCGCGGACACCTGTTGTCGGGGGTCCAAGTGGACGCTCCGGCGGAGGAGAGGGTGTGAGGATGGGGGAGTGAGGATGGAAGATTGAGGATTGAGGATCCTCACCTGAAACCGGCATCATCAAGGGGCTCGGGCCGTGAAGGTCTGGGCCTCATTGTTGAAAGGGGGGCTCGGCGAATGACCGGGACGCAGTTCGATCCTGATCCTTGACTCCCCATCGGATTTTCGTTATCTTTCTTTGATTTTTTCTAGTTTTTCGAGGGTCCGAATGGCCGTGATGCAGGTCAATATTGCGCGTCTGTCGGAAGGCAGGCACACGCATCAATTTCGCGTCGCCCCGGCCGACCTTGGGCTCGGCGAAAACTATGTCGGCGACGTCGTCGTCGACGCCACGCTGGACCGGACAGGACGCCAGATCATCCTCCTGGCCTGGTTCCAAGCCACAGGGAAGTTTACATGCGACCGGTGTCTGGAACCGTTCGCCTCATCGCTTGCAGGCCACTACCGGATCCTGTACGTCCCCGAGGGGACGTCGATCCCGACCGAGGCGGTCGATGGTGAGGTTCAGACCGTGCCGGCCGAAGCTCAAGTGATCACCCTGGATGAGGATGTCCGGCAGTATGTCGAGTTGGCCGTTCCGTCGAAACTGCTGTGCCGGGACGATTGTCAGGGCTTGTGTCCACGGTGTGGCAAGAACTGGAACACCGGCCGCTGTGCGTGCGACCAGCAGGAATCGGACCCGCGCTGGGATGCGCTGAAAAAGTTGACGAATTCCTAGAGGAGTTGCTCCATGCCGAACCCCAAACGCCGTCATTCCAAGACTCGCGGTCGCAAGCGTCGGACGCACTACAAGGCGTCAACGCCGACCACGCAGGAATGTCCGAACTGCCACGAGCCCAAGCTTCAGCATCGCGCGTGCCCGAATTGCGGCCACTACAACGGCCGCGTCGTCACGTCCCCCAAGGAATCCTGACGTCCCGACCGAGCTGACGCACACCTTCGGTCGTCTGCATGCCATCCAACACACGCATCCGTGTCGCTCTCGATGCCATGGGGGGCGACCATGCCCCCGGGCATGAGATCGACGGGGCTTTGGCGGCGATCCGCGAAGCTTCGGACCGGCTGGAGCTGATCCTCGTCGGCGATGAGGCCGGCCTTCGTGCGCTGTGGACCTCCCGAGGCGGCGATGTGTCATCCGTCCGGTTCGTCCATGCCGAGCAGGTCATCACGATGGAAGACAAGCCCACGGCCGCCTTGAAGGAGAAGCGCAACTCTTCACTGGCCGTCGGTATGCGGTTCCATCAGGAAGGTCACGCCGATGCGTTCGTCAGCGCGGGCAATACCGGGGCCGTCCTATCGGCGGCAACATTGATCCTGGGACGCGTCAAGGGGGTCAGCCGCCCGACGATCGGGACCTTCATTCCGGCAGAGCGGGGCGAGTGTCTGCTCCTCGACGCGGGCACCAACGTGGACTGCCGCGCGCAGCATCTGTATGAGTTCGGGATCATGGGCAGCATCTACTTCCAGCGCGTTGCAGGGAAAGACCGTCCGACCGTCGCATTGCTGAATGTGGGAGAGGAGCGCCAGAAGGGGACGGAGGTCGTTCTCGAAGCATACAGAATGCTCGAAGCCAGTTCGGTGAACTTTGTCGGCAACGTCGAAGGGCGGGACATCTTGAAGGCGAAGGCCGACGTCGTCGTCTGCGACGGTTTCACGGGCAACATCGTCCTGAAGTTCGGCGAAAGCGTTCCGTCGTTCCTCAAGGCGATGTTGCGGCAGGCGGCCGACCGAAGCCTGCTCGACAAGCTTGTCATCGGTCTGGCCCGCGGAGCCATGCGCCGAGCGCTCGGCATCCTCGACCCGAATCTGCACGGCGGCGTGCCCGTGTTGGGCGTGAACGGCGTGGCGATCATTGGACACGGGAGCGCCAGTCCGGTCGGCATCAAGAACATGATCCTGCGGGCGGTGGAGGTCGCGCAGAGCGGTCTCCATCGGCACATTGCAGCGGCACTCGAATCACCCTCCCCTTCCGTGTCCTGAGGTCTCCGCATGTCTGTCACACGAGCCACCATCACCGCCGTCGGGCATTACACGCCTCCGAAGGTCCTGTCCAACTTCGACCTGGAAAAGCTCGTCGACACGAACGACGAGTGGATCCGCACGCGCACCGGCATCTCCGAGCGCCGCATCATGGAGCAGGGTGCCACGTCCGACATGGCGGTCCTGGCCGTCAGGAACATGGCCGAGCGCTTCAACGTGAACCTGAGCGAGGTCGAGGTCATCATTCTCGCCACCGTCACGCCCGACATGTTCTTCCCGGCGACGGCCGTGCTTGTCGGCCACAAACTCGGCATGAAGCAGGCGTGGGGCTTTGACATTTCGGCGGCGTGCTCGGGCTTCCTGTATGCGTTGGCGACGGGCGCCAAGTTCATCGAGAGCGGAGCGAACAAGAAGGTGCTCGTCATCGGCGCCGACAAGATGAGCGCCATCATCGACTATACCGACCGGAACACCTGCATCCTTTTTGGCGACGCCGCGGCCTGCGTTCTGTTGGAGCCGTCGGATGACCCGAGCTACGGACTGCTCGACCACCGCTTGTATAGCGACGGCGCGGGCGGAGAGTTTCTCCATATGAAGGCCGGCGGCAGTCTCAACCCGGCCAGCCACGAGACGGTCGACAAGCGCATGCACTTCATCTACCAGGACGGCAAGAACGTCTTCAAGCTGGCCGTCAAGGGGATGGCCGACGTATCGGTGGAGGTGATGGAACGGAACGGTCTGAAGGGCGACGACGTCGCCTGGCTCGTGCCGCATCAGGCGAACCTGCGGATCATCGACGCGACGGCCGAGCGCATGGGCATCGACCGAAGCAAGGTCATGATCAACATCGACAAGTATGGTAATACGACGGCCGCGACCATCCCGCTCTGCCTTTCGGAGTGGCATGCGTCCGGTCAGCTCCAGCGCGGCCAGAACATCGTCATGGCCGCTTTCGGAGCCGGCTACACCTGGGGTGCGGCGCTGATGAAGTGGTCGCTTGCAACGAAGGCGTGACGGCTGCTGCAATGGGCAAGCGCGCGTTCATCTTTCCGGGACAGGGATCGCAATACGTCGGCATGGGCAGGGACCTGGCCGCGTCGCTCCCTGCGGCGAAGAGGCTGTTCGAGCAGGCCGACGAGGTGCTTGGCGTGCCGCTCAGCCGGGTCTGCTTTGAAGGTCCCGAAGAGGAATTACGTCAGACGAAGAACACGCAGCCGGCGATCTACCTGCACAGCCTGGCGGTCGCCGCCGTGCTGTCCGATGGTCGCGCGGACATGGCCGCCGGTCATTCGCTCGGCGAGTATTCGGCGCTCGTATTCGCGGGCGCCCTTTCGTTCGAGGCGGGACTGAATCTCGTGCGGTTGCGCGGCGAACTGATGCATCAGGCCGGTATCGAGCAGCCGGGCACGATGGCAGCGGTGATCGGGCTCGAAGGCGAGGCGGTTGCGGAGGTCTGCGCAGCCGCCGCATCGGCGGGGATCGTCCAGCCGGCCAACTACAACTCTCCCGGCCAGGTGGTCATCTCGGGATCGGTCGAGGGGGTGCGGGCGGCGATGGAGGTGGCGAAGCAGAAGGGGGCCAAGATGGTCAAAGAGCTCTCCGTGAGCGGAGCCTTCCATTCACCGTTGATGGCTCCGGCGAGAGCCGGGCTTGAGCGGGCGTTGGCTTCGGCGGAGATCCGCGACGCGCGCATTCCGGTGTATGCGAATGTGACGGCAGAGCCGGTGCAGGACGCAGGGTCGATACGGCGTCTGTTGCTTGAACAGCTGACGATGCCGGTCCGATGGGAGCAGAGCGTGGCCCGCATGGCGGCGGATGGCGCGACGGAATTCGTGGAGCTCGGACCGGGCAAGGTGCTGCAGGGGCTTGTGAAGCGCATCGTGTCGGGAGCGGCCACCCGCGGCTTCGACACTCTCAAGGACCTTTCGGGATCGTGATCATGGGCAGACTGCAGGACAAGATCGTACTCGTCACCGGCGGGTCGCGGGGCATCGGCCGTGCGATCGTGAAGGCCTGCGCCGTCGAAGGCGCGCACGTGGCTTTCACCTTCCGGAGCGCCGGCGTATCGGCGGAAGAAGTCCTCGCCGATGTCCGGAATGCCGGGCGCGAAGGACTGGCGCTGCAGTCCGATGCGAAGGATCCCGCCGCGGCGCAACAGGCGGTGGACGCGGTCGTTGCCAAGTGGGGACGCATCGATGTCCTGGTGAACAACGCGGGCATCACGAAGGACACCTTGTTGATGCGCATGACCGAAGCCGACTGGGACGAAGTTATCGATACGAACTTGAAGAGCGCGTGGAACTACGCCAAGGCCGCCTGCCGTCCCATGATGGGTCAGCGCAGCGGCTGCATCATCAACATCTCGTCGATCACGGGTGTGATCGGCAACGCCGGTCAGGCGAACTACGCCGCCGCCAAAGCGGGCATGATCGGCCTGACAAAAGCGCTTGCAAAAGAACTGGCCTCTCGCAATATTCTCGTCAATGCTGTGGCTCCCGGCTTTGTCGATACCGACATGACGCACAAGCTGACGGACCAGCAGCGTGAATCGCTGTTGAACCTCATCCCGCTGAAGCGGACGGCAAAGCCGGAGGAGATCGCCGGCGTCGTCGCATTCCTGGCGAGCCCCGCCGCGTCGTATATCACCGGACAGGTGATCGTCGTCGACGGCGGCATCGTCATGTAACGGAGCCTCTCACGAACGTCAACGAACCGTTCCATTACCATCCACCATCAGGAGTCCTTCCATGTCAGACGTCACCTCCAAAGTGAAAGACATCATCGTCGCGAAGCTCGGCGTCGATGCCGCGCAGATCACGAACGAAGCGTCCTTCACGAACGACCTCGGCGCCGATTCGCTCGATACCGTCGAGTTGGTGATGGAGTTCGAGAAGGCCTTCAATATCCAGATCCCCGACGAAGATGCCGAGAAGATCTCGACGGTCGGCGACGTCGTGAAGTATCTGGATGCGAAGGGCATCAAGTAGACAGTCCACCGCACGTAACCGGTCGTCGTTTCAGGAGATCGCATGGGGTACCACGGACAGCCGCGGCGGGTCGTCGTCACCGGAATGGGCGCGCTCACCCCGATCGGCAATACGGTCGAGGAATTCTGGAGGAACCTGCTGGCGGGCGTCAGCGGGGCGGGGCCCATCACCTATTTCGACGTGTCCCAGTACGACACGAAATTCGCGTGTCAGCTGAAAGGCTTCGACGCTTCGAAGTACCTTGACCGCAAGCTGGTGCAGCGGGCCGACCCGTTCACGCACTACGCCCTCGTCGCCGTGGACATGGCCGTCAAGGACGCCGCGATCGATTTCTCGAAGCTGGACCGGGACCGCATCGGCGTTGTCTTTGGATCGGGGATCGGAGGCCTGCAGACCTTCTTCAAGCAGAGCCAGACGATCCACGAAACGAAGGGCCCTCACCGGATCAGCCCCTTCTTCATACCGATGATGATCTCTGACATCGCCGCGGGCCGGATCTCGATGATCCACGGATTGAAAGGGCCGAACTACGCCACCACGTCGGCCTGCGCCACGTCGTCCCATGCGATCGGGGATGCGTTCATCCTCATCCAGCGGGGAGACGCGGACGTCATGGTCACCGGCGGCTCCGAGGCGAGCATCTGCGAGATGGGTGTCGGCGGCTTCAACGCGATGCGTGCCCTCTCGACGCGCAACGACGCGCCGGAGAAGGCGAGCCGCCCGTTCGACAAGGATCGCGACGGCTTTGTGATGGGTGAGGGGGGCGGTGCGCTGATCCTGGAGGAACTGGGTCACGCCGTCCGCCGCGGTGCGAAGATCTATGCCGAGATCGCGGGCGTCGGTTTCTCGGCCGACGCCCACCATATCACCGAACCGGCCCCTGAGGGGGAAGGCGCCCAGCGTTCGATGAAGGCGGCGATCCGCGACGCCGGTCTCACCCCGCAGGATGTGCAGTACATCAACACGCATGGCACCTCGACCCCGGTCGGCGACAAGAACGAATCGGCCGCCATCCGCCGGGTGTTTGGCGACCATGCGAATTCGCTGGCGGTCAATTCCACAAAGTCGATGATCGGCCATTTGCTGGGGGCCGCCGGCGCTGTGGAATCGATCGCCACGGTCCTCAGTCTGGTACACCAAAAGGTGCACCCGACCATCAATCAGGAATCGCCCGACCCCGAGTGCGACCTGAACTACATTCCCAACCAGGCGAAAGACTGGTCGGTCGATGTGGCCATCAGCAACACCTTCGGGTTCGGCGGACACAACGCATCGCTCCTCTTTCGCCGCTATTCCGCATAGGCGGCCGCCAGCCGTCGACGCGGGCGTGGGAGGATGCGAGCGGATACCAAGGACCTTGTGGCAACGATCTTCGGTCGCCTGACGGCATGGTTGCCGTCGTTCGGCGACGCCCGCACCCGCGTCTTCGATGAGGAGTGGCGCAAGAAGGGATTGACCTTCCGTCGCGTCTCCCGCGTCATCGGCGTCCGCATCCGTCGCCGCCACCTCCTGTACGAGGCGCTGCTCCATCGTTCCTTCCTTCCGCTCACCGACGGCTCATGGGTGTCGAACGAACGATTGGAATTCCTGGGCGACGCGATCCTCAACACCGTCGTGGCCGACCATGTCTTTCGCCAGTTCCCTGACGTTGAAGAGGGGGAACTGACCCGCCTTCGCTCGCGGCTCGTCAACCGACGTACGCTCTCGATCCGCGGACGGGCGATGCGGTTGCACGACTTTCTCTTCGTCAGCTCGTCTGCGGCCCAATCGATCGACGCCGGCTCGGAGTCGATGGTCGCCGACGCGTATGAAGCGGTGCTCGGAGCGATCTATCTTGACGGTGGAATGACAGCGGCGCGTGCGCACATCCACCGGACCCTGCTCGAGCAGGTCGATCTCCAAAGCGTTGCTTCGACCGACGACAACTATAAAAGCGCCTTGCTGGAGTACTGCCAGGCTCACGGACTTGGGCCTCCACGCTACGTCGTCGTACGCGAGGATGGCCCGGAGCATGAGCGCCGCTTCACCATTGAAGTCTCCCTCGGAAACGGCCCCATCGGGGTCGGTTCCGGTCGCAGTAAGAAGGACGCCGAGCAGGCAGCCGCCGCCAAGGCGATCGCCGCGCTCCGGCGACAGGACCCACATCGCTGAATATCCTCCACGCTGATCACCCCATGAACGTCACCGAACCCGCATACGACCAGTTTCAGCAACGCCACCTCGGGCCCGGCCCCGAAGACCGCAAGCACATGCTCGAAACGATCGGCGTCCGCTCGCTCGATGAGCTGGTCGACCGAACGATCCCGTCGAGCATCCGCCGCAAGGAGCCGATGCGCAGCCCGTCGGCCATGTCCGAACAACGCTACCTGGCGCACATCGCCTCGATCGCATCCAAGAACAAGGTTCGACGATCGTTCCTCGGACAGGGATACTACGGTACGATCACGCCGGGGGTCATCCGTCGGAACATCTTCGAGAATCCCGGTTGGTACACGCAGTATACGCCGTACCAGCCGGAGATCGCCCAAGGTCGGCTGGAAGCCCTGCTCAACTACCAGACGATGGTCGCCGACCTGACCGGCATGGACATTGCCAACGCATCCCTGCTCGATGAAGGAACGGCCGCCGCCGAAGCCATGGCCATGGCGGCCAACATCGTCCACCGACAGCCCGACGGCGAGAAGCGCAACCGCATCTTCGTCAGCACGGGCGTGTTTCGACAGACGCTCGACGTCATCCGGACGCGTGCGATCCCGCTGGGGTTCGAGGTGGTCACGGGCGACGAGCGGACGACGTCCTTCGACCGCACGATGATCGCCGCGATCGTGCAATATCCGGCCCAGGATGGCGCGGTGCGCGACCCTCGACCGGCCATCGACGCGATCCATCAGGCCGGAGGCATTGCCATCGTGGCAACCGACCTGCTGGCACTGACACTCCTGACGCCGCCGGGCGAAATGGGCGCCGATATCGTCGTCGGCAACTCGCAGCGATTCGGCGTCCCCATGGGCTATGGCGGACCGCATGCGGCATTCTTCGCCACGAGGAACGAGCACGTCCGGCTGATGCCCGGTCGCATCATCGGCGTGTCGATCGATGCGCACAACGCGACAGCGTTCCGGATGACGCTGCAAACGAGGGAGCAGCATATTCGGCGGGAGAAGGCCACCTCCAACATCTGTACCGCGCAGGCGCTGCTGGCCATCATGGCCGGAATGTACGCCGTCCATCACGGACCGCAGGGCCTCAAGGCGATGGCGGAGCGGATCCGCGGCCTTGCGGCGGCCCTCGATCAGGACCTGCGCGGCCTTGGCTACATCCAGTTGAACGAGGTCTACTTCGATACGCTCCACATCGACGCCGAAAGCCCCTCGGTCGCCGATGCGATCATGACCGAGGCCGAGCAAGCCGGCCTCAACCTGAGGCGGATCGACCGGACGCACATCGGGATCGCGCTGGATGAAACGACCGAGGCGGAGGACGTCGAAACGATCCGGACGATCTTTGCATCGGCCGCGCGGAAGGACGCGCCGCTGAACGCCGTTGCGGCAAGGGTCCGGACGGCCGCCCCGTCACTACCGTCGAGCGTTGCGCGCACCTCGCCGTACCTGACGCATCCCGTTTTTCACCGGTACCGGTCCGAATCGGAGCTGATGCGCTACATCAAGCGACTGGAGAACAAAGACCTGTCGCTCATGCACTCCATGATCCCCCTCGGCTCATGCACGATGAAGCTGAATGCGGCTGCGGAGATGTTGCCCGTGTCGTGGCCTGAATTCTCGGGCTTGCATCCGTTCGCTCCGTTGTCGCAGTCCGCCGGGTACCGCGAGGTCATTGAAGGCATCGAGCGCATGCTCTGCGACGCGACCGGATTCGCCGGGTGCTCACTCCAGCCCAACTCGGGGGCGCAGGGAGAATTCACCGGCCTTCTGGTCATTCGTGCCTATCATCATGACCGGGGGGAATCGCACCGGAACATCGCCCTTATCCCGTCGTCGGCCCACGGCACCAATCCGGCCAGCGCCGTCATGGCCGGCATGCAGGTCGTTGTCGTGGCGTGCGACGCGCGCGGAAACATCGACCTCGCCGACCTGAGAGCCAAGGCATCGCAGCATCGCGACCGGCTTTCGGCGCTCATGGTCACCTATCCGTCGACGCACGGGGTGTTCGAAGAGGACATCCAGGAGATCTGCCGGATCGTGCACGAACATGGCGGGCAGGTGTACATGGACGGCGCCAACATGAACGCCCAGGTCGGCCTCACGAGTCCCGCGCTCATCGGCGCCGACGTCTGCCACATCAATCTGCACAAGACGTTTGCCATTCCGCACGGCGGCGGCGGGCCGGGAATGGGCCCCATCTGCGTCGCACAGCATCTCGTGCCCTTCCTGCCGGGCCATGCTGTGACGGGCCTGGGAGGCCCCAAGGCGATCCCGGCCGTCTCCTCGGCTCCATGGGGGAGCGCGAGCATCCTTCTCATCTCGTACGGCTACATGATGATGCTGGGGGGAGCGGGAATGACGGAGGCCACCCGTGTCGCGATCCTCAACGCGAACTACCTGAAGAAGCGCCTGGAGGGATCGTTCCCGGTGCTGTACCAAGGTGAGCACGGACACGTCGGCCATGAATTCATCCTGAACATGAGGTCGTTCAAGGAAACTGCAGGCGTCGACGTGGTCGACATCGCCAAGCGGCTGATGGACTACGGGTTCCACGCGCCCACCGTCTCATTCCCCGTACACGACACGCTCATGATCGAGCCGACGGAGAGCGAGTCGAGGGCTGAATTGGACCGATTTGCGGCGGCGTTACTCGCGATCCGTGAGGAGATCCGGGAGATCGAGGAAGGGAAGGCGGACCGCAGAGACAACGTCCTGAAGAATGCGCCTCATACAGCGCTGCATGTCGCCTCCGACGATTGGAAGCATCCATACCGGCGCTCGCAGGCCGCCTATCCGCTGCCGTACGTCCGCGAGCGCAAGTTCTGGCCGTCGGTCGGCCGTATCAACGACACGTATGGCGACCGGAACGTCGTCTGTGCGTGTCCGCCGATCGAACAGTACATGACGACAGAGGCCTGACCGTGCCGGTCGAACGGGATGAGGAGATACGGGAGATCTTGAGCGCCTCCCGCACGATCGCGGTCGTGGGCGCTTCGACGAAGCCCTACCGCGACGCCCACGGGATCGCGGACTTCCTGATCCGCGAGGGGTACGACGTCATTCCGGTCAATCCCGCCTACACGGAAACGAACGGCAGGAGATGCTATCCGACCGTTCAAGCGATCGGCCGGCCGGTCGATATCGTCGACGTGTTCCGGCGGTCGGAGGCCGTGGATGACGTCGTAGACGACGCGATCGCGGCGGGCTCGAAGGTTCTGTGGTTGCAATTGGATGTCGTCAACGAGGCGGCCGCCCGGCGGGCGGAAGCGGCCGGCCTGCGCGTGGTGATGGACCGATGTATCGCCGTCGAACACCGTCGACTGATGCCATGAGGGGGTCCTTCGTCGGACACCTCCGACGCTCCGCTTCATCGTTGACGGTGCTGCTGGCGATCGCGGCGGCCGCGGCGTGGAGCCAGACGACGGACACGATCCCGGTGGTCCGCGAGGTCATCATCCGCGGCAACGTCCGAACGCAGCCGCCGATCATCCTCCGCGAGATGTCGATGCGGCCTGGCGCTTTGCTGACGGACGAAGGGCTCGAGCGCGACCGCGAGCGCATCTACAACCTTCAGCTCTTCAATCGCGTCGAGGTCGACGCGCATCGATGGGGCGACAGCGCCGATGTCTACGTCATGGTGGATGAGCGCTGGTATGTCTTCCCGTATCCCATCGTCACCATCCTGCACCGCGACCCCAACAAGCTCGTCTACGGTCTCGGCGTCACCCATCAGAACCTCTTCGGACTGAACCAGCGGCTCTTCTTTGAGGGCGTGCTCGGCTACGATCAGTTCATTCAGGGCATCTACCGCAATCCACGATTCCTGGGGGATGAGGACCTCTCCTTGCAGGTCCAGAGCGGATACTTTGACCAGCATCCGCTCGGTCGCGACAGCTCTGTTGAATATGAGCAGATCACGGCCCTGGCCGTTGCCTCCGTCGGCAAGCGGCTCGGATTCTACGAGAGTCTCACCTTCGGACTCGGTGTCGAAATGTGGCAGGTGCCGTCGAGCGTCGCCTACCGGACCGCCTCGGCTGACGGCCACGACCTGTTTCTTTCGGCTTCGCTGCAATTCGTATCGGACCGCCGGAACCTCCGCGAGTATCCCACGGACGGGGTGTATGTCGCGCTGATCGCCGTCAAGGACGGATTCGGAGGGTCGCCGGTGGACATCGTACAGCTGGGATTTGACGTCCGCACCTATGAAGAAGTGTTCGAGGAGGTCACCCTGGCCTCCCGCGCGTTCGGCCGGTTCCTGACCGGCGGCGTGATTCCGTCGTATCGTCGTTCCTTCTTCGGCTATCAAGAGCGGTTGCGAGGTTGGTTCTACGATGTGCGCGAAGGTGAACAGCGCCTTGGTGGATCCCTCGAGCTACGAACGCCCATTCTCAGGCCGCGTTACTACGAAGCGTCGTTCATCCCCTTTCCTCAATTCAAGGTCCTGCGGTACGGGCTGTACTTTGGGGCGTTCATCGACGCCGGAGCGGTCTGGTATCGCTCACAGCCGTTCTCGACCGTTCCCTGGTGGGGCGGAGCGGGATTCGGACTGCACATCATCCTGCCCTACGGGCTGACGGTCAGGACCGAATGGGCCATGAACCATCGGCGGGTCGGCGAGCTCATCTTCGATGTGGGGGCCTCGTTCTGACATGGACACGTTCTTCGTTCACCCGCTGGATGTGCACGGGACCACGCTGGTGATCCGCGGAGAGGAGCACCGGCACTTGTCCCGCTCACTCCGGAAGCGGGTCGGCGATGCGGTCCTGGCTACCGACGGCGAGGACAACCTCTATGAGGCGGTCATCATCTCGCTGGGGCGGGAGGAGGCGCTCTGCGAGATCAGGGACACGCGGCTGAGGAAGAATGAATCGCGCATCAGCGTTACGCTGGCAGTGTCGCTCCTCCGAAACCCGGCCCGATTTGACGTTCTCGTTGAGAAGGCGACCGAACTCGGCGTACGGGCGATCATTCCGCTGCAATGCGAACGCACCGTCGGCCGTCAAGACCGGCACGAACGGTACGAGAAGATCGCGCTGGCTGCGATGAAGCAGTCGGGACGGTGCTTTTTGCCGAGGATCTTTCCGGTCACGTCGCTCGAGATGGTGGTGGCGCACGCCGAGGACCATGCTCTGCGCCTGATGCCGCATGAGCGGACCGAACAATCTCAATTCATCGGGTCGCTGGTGAAGCATCACGAGGGGGCAACATCGGCGCTCGTGCTGGTGGGGCCGGAGGGGGGATTCAGTGATCGTGAGTTGCACCTCGCCGCCGGACATGCCGTGGTGCCGGTCTCGTTGGGACCGCGACGGCTGCGCTCGGAAACGGCGGCGATGATCGCTGTCTCCTGGGTTGTCGGGGCGACGTAGGGAGAAGACGGGGGATGGGGGGCGGGGCGGAAATCGGAGAATTGGAGTAGAGGAGTTCTGGGCGGAGAACCTGGTGAAGAGTCATGGAGGGTATTGATGGCGGAGTTCTGATTGAACAACGCCCGGGGAGTGATCCTCGGGCGTTGTTCGTTATCGTGCCCACGGTGCCAACGGTCCTGGTCAAGGACAACAGAAGGCAGACCGGTGTGAGCTCAGCCTTGAATCATAGAAGCTCGCACGCGTCCGGCGATCCGATCAGCTTCGGCGGCGATGCTCTGTTCCAGGTCGGTCGCCTCTCGCATCGTGTCCTTCCTGAAATCGTCCTCCGGGAGTCCTGACAAATTCACATAGACATTCATGGCGGCCCCGCGTGCGGCCGCGCCGGCGAGAAGGGCGGCGACGCCCGCGTCGGATATGGAGTTAGCGTTCCCTCGCTCCGCGACGAGAGCCGTGAGCGGGAGCAGTCGCCGGAGCGTTCGCATCAGTTCGAGCGGAACGAGCGTGGCCTGGCGCGTGGCGTCATTGATCGCCCGTTGGCGAGCTGTCTTCTGGTCTTCGGTCTCCTTTGGGAGTCCGAAGGCGGCCATCACGCCGTTGAAGGCGGCCGTGTCCTGATCGATGAGCGATCTGAGGTGGTTCTGCAGTTCCTCCGACGTGCCCAGCGCGGCCTGCATGTCGGCTTCGACCGCGGCGTACTTCTTCTTGCCGATCGTGAGGCGACAGACCATGGAGGTCAGCGCGGCCGCGAGGGCTCCAGCCAGGGCGGAGACGCTTCCACCGCCGGGGGCGGGGGAGGAGGAGGCCGTCGTGTCGAGAAACTCGGAAACCGATCGATGGATCAGCATGGTCTCTCCGTTGATCAGATCATCAGATCGATGACCTTGCGCGTGGGAACGAACGGCTCGAGTTGATCGAGTCCGAGGTACTTCGTGGCGATGTGTACGGCCTCAAGGTCGGAGACCGAAGCGTCGGCGCCGGCCCGAACAGCCGCTTTCCGGAACGCTCCCAGCGGCGCCAGCCCCACGAGTTCGCTCCCCGTCGCCTTGACGCCCAGCGTTTCCGCCTGGCGTGCCACCTCGTCGAATGCATCGTGCATGGAGGTCACCTCGAAATCGACGAGATTGATGGAGACCTGAGCGATCTTGTGGCGCTCCAGGTACACGCCCATCGCCTTCACGGCCTTCAGCGTTCCCGGGATCTTGACCGCATTGCCTTCGGCGTCCTTCACCGTGTTGCCGTGCTCGTCCTTTTTGACGCGGCCGCTTTCGCGGATGCGGAGGGCGATCTCCTGCGCAATGGCGACGTCGTGCGTCGACAGGTTGACGTTGTACGCGATCAGGATCTTGCGAGCGCCGGTCACGGTGGCGCCGGAATGCTCGTTGAAGACGGCAGGTCCTTCGTCGGGCGCCCATGCCGGATCGGCCAGCTTTGCGGCCAAGCCTTCGTATTCGCCCTTCCGGATATCCGACAGGTTCCGCCGCTCTTTCCGCGTAGCCGCATATTCGTAGTAGTAGACCGGGATCCCCAGCTCCTTCGCAACCCGCTTTCCATACAGGCGCGACAGCGCAACGCAATCGTCCATCGACGCATTGGCGATCGGGATGAACGGGACGACGTCGACGGCGCCCAGCCGGGGATGTTCGCCTTTGTGGTTCCGCATGTCGATACGGTCGGCCGCGATGGCGGTGGCTTTGAATGCGGCATCGACGACGTCGGTATCCGATCCGACCATCGTGATCACGGTACGGTTGTAGTCTCGGTCGGGCTCAACGCTCAGAAGCGAGACCCCCGCCGTCGAACGGACGGCGTCGGCCAGCGCGTCGATGACGGCGGCGTCGCGGCCTTCGCTGAAATTGGGGACACATTCGATCAAACGGTTCATGGTGTTCCTTTCGGCGGATACGGCAGGAGGATCCCGCCGGTGCGTTCGTTTCCGATGAGCTCAGCCCGCCCTGCAAGATACAGCACGCCGACGTAGGCGCCCGAGACGGCGTCGAGTTCGTCGTGCGACATATCGTCGGTGATACCGGCGATCCCCAGTCGCCTCAGGCCGCGGCGCAGGTGTTCCAAGCCATATTGCTTGCGCCGGATCTTCCAGATATCCTGCGCCCCGCCGGGATACATCTCTAGCGCCGGGAGGCCCCATCGCTCCAGTCTTCGACGAAGCCGGATGCCCCGCTCCGTCAGCATGCGCATCGGTCCGAGCGTGATGGGAAAGAACTTGATGCCGCGACGAAGCAACTCACGGTCGCAAGGGCGAAAATGCTCGCCGTTGCGGTCGTCGAGTGAACGGCGTCCCGGAGGCAATCGCAGGGGAGCATCGATCACGACGAGGTCGGGCGCGGAGGCCTCAACCAGGGCAAGGATGTCGTCGTCGGTCTGAACGGCGGCGCAGGCCCGTACACGACGGCCTTCCATCGTACAAACACCCGTCCATCGTCGCGGACTGCCAGCGAGGTCGATGCCGACGACGTGCGAGGGGGCGGCCGTCACGGGAACTCCAGCAGGACCCCGTTCTTGATGACCTTCCGGGCCAGGTTCACGCCGAATTCGTACGCGATCGACCGGTACGACGGCGCGTCATAGACGATCAGGTCGGCCGCCTTGCCGGGTTCGATGCTCCCCACGCGGTCTGCCAGTCCGAGGACGGCCGCTGCGTTCATCGTGACGGCCGAAAGCGCCTCTTCGGGGCTCATGCGCATCTGGGTGCAGGCGATCGTCATCATCAACGGCACCGAGAAGCTCATGCAGGAGCCGGGGTTGTAGTTCGAAGCGATCGCTACCGGAACGCCGCCGTCGATCAGGTCCCGCGCCGGCGCATATGGCCCCCCCAGGAAGAAGGATGCTCCTGGCAGGAGCACGCCCGCGGTACCCGCGTCGCGCAGTCGGGCGATGCCGGGCGCATCGATCCGTTCGAGATGGTCGACAGACACCGCCCGCAGCTCTGCGCCGAGCGACGATGCTCCGATCTGGTTCAATTGGTCCGCATGGAGCCTCAGCCGGAAACCCAGCGACTGGGCGGCGCGCATGAGGCGCCGAGTCTGTTCGACGGAAAAGTATCCCGTCTCGCAGAACGCATCGCACGTGTCGGAAAGCCCTTTGCGGGCGATGAACGGGAGAAGTCGGGTGACGAGGAGTTCGAGGTACCCGTCGGGGTCGTCCGCAAATTCCGGAGGTACGGCATGCGCGCCGAGGAAAGTCGGAACGATGGTTGCGAAATGCTCCTGCCTCAGCTCGTGGAGCGCATCGAGCATTTTCAGCTCGTCGCTTTCCGACAATCCGTAGCCCGACTTGATCTCGATCGTCGTGGTGCCGTGCCGCATCATGGCATCCAGCCGGCGCGACGTGGACCGTTTCAGGTCCCTTTTCGTGGCGGCACGCGTGGAACGGACGGTGCTCAGGATCCCTCCGCCGGATCCCGCGATCTCCTGATATGTCCGACCTGCCGCGCGCATGGCGAATTCGTCGTGCCGACTGCCCGCGAACATCGCGTGGGTATGGCAGTCCACGAATCCGGGGAGGACCGTCATGCCTGTGCAATCGATCTCTTCGGCGTCGCGGACCCTGGAATGATCGAGCGAGTTGGACGGTCCGACCCACTGGATGCGCCCCTGATGCACGACGACGGCAGCGTCCGTCAGCGCGCCGACCTCACGAAGAGCGGCGCCGAGGCGGAATCCCGCCGGACCGGTGAGGGTGGCGAGACTGGCGATATGGTTCAGGACGATCGGACGCATCCGCGCGCTTCACGGTGACGCATCAAGGTGAGGAGCAAAGGCTGAAGAATCAAGGAAGCGGGGGAGGGTCTGGCTCGACGCCGGCACACTCGAGGACGGGCAATCGCGGGTAGCGATCGTACGACGGCTCGGAATCGGAGCGGCCGCATCTGATGAAGGCGTGTCCTTTGTCGGAGACGATGAGCCGGGCGTGGCGGCACTGCGAACAGAGTCCCGCCGACTCAGGAATGTCGGTCGCGGGCATCGTCGGTATCGGTGGCGGGCAGGGAGCGCAGGACCGATTCCATCGCCTGGATGGAGCGGGGCCATTGCTCCCGGAATTGGCCGATCAACTCTGGCAGCATGCCGGTCTGACCGTCATCGATCGCATGTTGGATGCGGCTGCAGATCCCGCCAAGGACATTGGCGCCGATGTTGAGGGACCCTCCCTTGAGCGCGTGGGCGGCGTCGCGCAGCCGTTTCTCCTCGCCTTGCTCCGCCCACCGCTCGATCTCCTGGGCGCGAACACGCGCATGGGAGATGAAATCGCTGAGAAGATCGCGAATGAACGAGAGATCGGTGTCGCCAGTCAGCAACCGGATGCGCGCCGGCATCTCGGGTTCGTCGGGTGGAGGAGCATCGGGTCGGTAGGAGAGCCGGGCGCGCCGTATCTCGCCCCATCGTTGGAGGGTCGCACGCAGTTCTTCGAAATGCAGCGGCTTCGTGAGAAAGTCTGACATCCCCGCCTCGGCGCACCGGTCCTGGTCCTCTTTCAAGACACCTGCCGTCAGGGCGATGACAGTCGGGGCTTCAGCCGGCGGCATCCGGCGAAGGATCTCCCGTGTCGCCTCAAGGCCGTCCAAGGTCGGCATATTGACGTCCATGAGGATGATGTCAAAACCCCCTTGGAGAGCTGCATCGACTGCCTGCCGGCCGTCGGCGACGATGGTGGGGGCATAGCCGAACTTCTTCAGAAGGCGAGAGATCAGCTTCTGATTGATGTCGTTGTCCTCGGCCACCAGAATATTCAACGGAAGCCGGCTGGACAGCGACAGGTCCTCGGGGCTCCGACGCCGCTCGGCGCGCTGACTGACCGGACGGCCCGCCACCGTCGCGGCCACCCGCTCAAGCAGGTCAAGCTCTCGGACGGGCTTCGCCACGATCGCATTGAACAATCCCTCCGGATCGTCCGCCACGGCTCCCGTCAGGCCGCGAGAGGACAGCAGCAGCAACGGCAGCTCCTCGCGGCGACGGAGACGCCGGATCTCACGAGCCAGCTGGAGTCCGTCCAGGTCGGGCATATTCATGTCGAGGATGCCGATGTGAAAGCCGGGATCGCTGCGGACCAGTTCGAGCGCCTCTGCGGCGCCGGATGCCATGGAGCAGGTCATCCCCCACTGGGTTGTCCGGTTGCGAAGGATCTCGAGGTTCGTCCGGTTGTCGTCGACCAGCAGTGCCTTCTTTCCGCGGAGGACGTCGAGGCGCGATCGAAGGAAGAGAGTGGGAGCCGTCGCCGCTTCGCGGGGAACGCGCGTGCGGACGGTGAACGTGAAGGTCGATCCCTTGCCGACTTCGCTCTCCACGGCGATCGTCCCTCCCATCAGCTCAACGAGGCGGCGCGAGATGACGAGGCCGAGACCGGTACCTCCGAAGCGGCGCGTCGTCGAGGAATCGACCTGGGAGAACGGTTGGAACAGGCGCGCCAGCGCTTCGCGGGGAATGCCGATGCCGGTGTCTTCAACGGAGACGCGCATGACGAAATCATCGTCCGGTCCGGCGTCGCGCGAAACGCGCACCATGACCTGGCCCGCAGGCGTGAACTTCACGGCATTGCCGACCAGGTTCAGCAGGATCTGGCGGAACCGGGTCACATCGCCTTCGACTGTCCGCGGCATGGCGGCGTCGACGAGATACAGCAGCTCGAGGTTTTTCTCGCGGGCGCGGAAGGAGATGAGGTCGTAGATGTCTTCGATCGAGGCGACAAGGTCGAACGGTCGGTGCTCCAGCTCCAGCCGGCCGCTTTCGATCTTGGAAAAGTCGAGGATGTCGTTGATGATCGTCAGGAGCGTCTCGCCGCTCGTCCGGATCGTCTCGACATACTCGGCCTGCTCCGCCGTCAGGTCGGTGTGACGCAGAACGTCGGTCATCCCGATTACGCCATTCATGGGCGTGCGGATCTCGTGGCTCATGACGGCGAGGAATTCTTCGCGGGCTTTGGCCGCGCTGCGTGCCGCCTCCATGGCCTCGCGCAGGCGCTCCTCCTGACGCTTCCGCTCAGTGATGTCGCGGTAGGCGCTCAAGAACATTCTCCGGTGAGCTTGTTCGACGATCGTCGTCGAGACGAGGAGCGTCCGCAGCTCCCCCGACTTGGTGCGGATGACCGTCTCCACATCGCGGATGGATCCATGCTCCATGACATCGCGGAGGCGGTCGAGGCCCGCCTGGTGCGCTTCAGGACTCGGTGCGATCAGGCGGCTGAAGTCTTCGGTCGCGTTCGCCTCCTCCTTCGAATAGCCCGTCAGAGCCTCCATGGAGGGATTGTAGACCTCGAAGAAGCCGCGCTCGTCGCTGAAGGTGATGCCTTCGTCGACCGTGCCGACGACCGTCTCAAGCTGACGCTCGCGCCGGGCCAGATTCTCTTGAGCGATCCGCTCCTGTGTGATGTCTCGCGCGACAGCCTGGAATCCGAGCACCTGCCCTCCCTCGGTCAGCATCGTCACTTTCTGCCCCAAGATCAGCCCTTCGCCCGACTTGGTGACGACCGGGATCTCGAGGTAGGAAGTCTTTTCGCCGGTTGCCGCTTGGCGGCGATAGAAGCGTTGAATGCTGTCCCGAGCATCCGGCCGCAGCAGCTCCGTGTAGTGTCGTCCGATCACTTCCGGCTCGGAGAATCCGAAGATGCGCAGACCCACGGGATTCACGAACGTGAACCGCCCTTCGTCGTCCGTGCGGTAGATGATGTCCGAGGCGGTCTCGACGATCTCGCGAAACCGCCGTTCGTTCTCCTCAATGATGCGCTGATTGCGCCGCTGCTCGGAGATGTCGACGAACGCGGCCAGGGCGAATTCCAAATGGCCGGTGTCGTCGTAGATGGGGGCTCCCGAGACGAGGAGGGGAATGCGACCCTCATTCCTGACGATCTCGACGTCGTCAACGGTGGAATGATCGCCGGACAGTGCACGGACGATCGGCAGACGTTCGGTGGGGTACGGGTCGTCGGTGCCGGCGACGCAGGCCTTGTAGACCTTTGTGAGGTCGACGACCGGCGTGGATGGATCCAAGCCGCGCCCGAGGATGTGGAGCGCTGCACGATTGGCGAAGAAGGGTCGTCCGTCACCCGTAAGGACGAAGATGCCGGCCGGAACAAGATTCAGAAAGGCCTGCAGTCGTTCCTCACCCGACCTGGCCGCCCGCTCGGCGGATCGTCGCGCCAGGATCTCGCGGTTGAGCACGCCAAAGATGACCAGGAACAGGCCGACGCTGAACGCCGTGCCAAGGACGAGCGACCAGACCGTATCGCGAGCCCGTCGATCTGTCGCTTCGTTCCGTTGTGTCAGAAAACGTCGCTCGATCTCCTCCAGACGGTCAAGCGTCGAGCTGATCTGGCTCGAGAGGAGCAATTCGCGTCCCTTCCGGACCATCTCGTCAGCGGCGGCGGCGCCGTCGCGGGCACGCACGGCAACCGTTGAATCGAACCGGTCGAAGCGCTCGCTGAGAAGAGGACGCAGCTGACTGATCAGGTCGTACTGGACCGGGGCATGCTGAATGACGGTCTCGAGGAAACCGATCGTCCTTTCGATCGAGTCGCGGACCGTCGGCTGAAGGATGAGATACGACGGGTCCCCCGTGATGACGAACCCGCGGACCTCCGATTCGGAGACCGAGACGAGGGCGCGCAAGGTGGCGATCGTTTCGATGGCAACGTGCGTTCGGGAGACATACGCCGAATCGGTCTCAAACGCTTCCGTCGCCACGTAGGAGAGCCATCCAAGGGCCAGCATCAGCCCGATCGCCAGGACCATGCCGATCGTGGTCCGCCGGTCGATGGCCCACGTTCGTTTGGCGGTTGTATCGCTCATGGCCGGAGCGACGGCATCGAGATCTTCCAGCGTCGGGCGTTGACCATGGCCTGACGATACCCTGCGTCGGCGTGCCGCACGACACCCATCCCCGGATCGTATGTCAGCACGCGCCGGATGCGTTCAGATGCCTCGGGGGTCCCGTCGCACACGACCACCATGCCGGCGTGGATCGAGCGTCCGATGCCGACGCCGCCACCGTGATGGATGCTCACCCAGCTGGCGCCGCCGGCCGTGTTGAGCAGGGCGTTCAGGATGGGCCAGTCGGCGATGGCATCGCTGCCGTCTCGCATGCCCTCCGTTTCGCGGTTGGGCGACGCCACACTTCCGCAATCGAGATGGTCGCGGCCGATGACGATCGGAGCGTTGACCTCGCCGCGCGCGACGAGCTGATTGAAGATCTCACCCATCTTCGCGCGCTCGCCGTAACCGAGCCAGCAGATTCGCGCCGGCAATCCCTGAAACGCGACCTCTGCTCCGGCTTTTTCGATCCACCGTCGGAGCTGTTCGTTCTCCGGGAACGCCTCCAGGATCGCACGATCGGTCCTTGCGATGTCGCGTGGATCGCCCGACAGCGCAACCCAGCGGAAGGGTCCCTTGCCGTCGCAGAAGAGTGGCCTGATGTACTCGGGCACGAAGCCCGGGATCTTGAATGCGTCTTTGACCCCTTGGGCAAGCGCCTCGCCCCGGATATTGTTGCCGTAGTCGAACACGATCGCTCCCTTCCGCTGAAGCGACAAGAGACCCCGAACGTGTGCGGCGATCGACTTTCCGGCAAGCTTCACGTAGCGTTTGGGGTCCTTTCTGCGGAGGGTCAGAGCGGCTTCGTAGCTCATGCCCGCCGGCACATACCCGTTCAGCGTGTCATGGGCCGAGGTCTGGTCCGTGACGAGGTCGGGCAGAAAGGATCCCCGGGCGATCGCCGGTATGATATCGGCGGCATTCCCGAGGAGACCGACGGACAAGGGAGCTTTGCGCTTCTTGGCCTCGGCGATCAGTTTGAGTGCCTCGTCGAGCGAGGTTGCCATGCGATCGAGGTAGCGGGTCTCGAGCCGGCGTCGGATGCGATGGGGATCGACCTCAACAGCGAGGCAGGCGGCGCCGTTCATGGTCGCGGCGAGAGGTTGCGCGCCCCCCATGCCTCCGAGTCCCGCCGTCAGCAGGAAGCGACCGGCGAGCGACCCGCGGAAATGTCTCGTTGCGGCGGCCGCGAACGTTTCGTACGTGCCTTGTAGGATGCCCTGCGTGCCAATATAGATCCAGCTTCCGGCTGTCATCTGACCGTACATCGTCAGGCCAAGACCTTCGAGGCGCCGGAACTCATCCCACGTGGCCCACGCGGGTACCAGCATTGAATTACTGATGAGCACGCGCGGCGCGTTGGCATGCGTGGGGAAGACCGCGACCGGCTTGCCCGATTGAATGAGCAGCGTCTCGTCGTCTCCGAGCGTGCGGAGCGTCTCAACGATGCGGTCGAAGGCCTTCCAATTCCGGGCCGCCTTCCCCGTCCCCCCGTAGACGATGAGGTCATCCGGACGCTCGGCGACCTCGGGGTCGAGGTTGTTCATCAACATGCGAAGCGCGGCTTCCTGGATCCAGCCGCGGCAGGAGAGGTCCGCGCCCCGGGGGGCACGGATGGTACGGCGAGGCATAGGCGGTGGCTCTCAGATCAAGGGTTTTGGGAACGACCCGGGAGGAGCGCGATGGCCGCGATCTCAACGACGGCGTTCCTGGGGAGGGCCCGCACTTCCATCGTCGAGCGGGCTGGATATCGCTCTTCGGGAAAGAAGCCGCCGTAGATCAGGTTCATCCTCGGGAAGTCCCGGATGTCGGTGAGGAACACATTGCATTGGACCACGTGACTGGAATCCGCTCCAGCCTGTCGTAGGACCGCCTGGAGGTTCAACAGCGCCTGGCGCGTCTGCGACTCGATGTCGGTACCCGGGAAGGCGCCGGTCTCCGGTACGAGACCGATCTGACCGGAGACGAACAACAGCCGGCCGGCTCTGACCGCGGGCGAATACGGTCCGACTGTCTGTGCGCCGGTGATGGCCTTGTGCGTTTGCAGCGCGTCCAACTCCTCGGCGACGATGCGTCGAATGTCCGATTCGGAAGGGCCGCACGCGGTGAACACGAGCGCGGCAAGGAACGAAAGGCGGGCGTTTGTCATGACGGCATCTCAATGACCGGATGCATGGTGAAGAGTCTCGGGTGAGAAGCTCTCGATGAGCAAGCCGTGGCCGGCGCCCAACGGGGCGTCCACGTCGAGGAGGACGGCGGTGGCTGGCTTGAACTGGACTCTGCGGACGTCTGCTCCGGCCGCAAGGCGCGAGGTGAGCTGACTTGTCAACGGCTCATGGCTGACGATGATGACTTCGGGTGCCTCCAAGCGTCGAAGCGCCTCGATCGCATCTTGAGCCGAACCGCCCGTCGAGACGGCATCGGCGTATCGGAGTTCGGCACGAGCAAGAGCGCTCTTGATCGCTTCGGCCGTCTGTCGGGCGCGCAGGATCGGACTGCTGATGATCACGGAGGCCATCGAACGACGTTGGAGATACCGTGCCAACTGTTGCGCCTCGACGGTTCCGGACGCCGACAGCGCCCGTTCGTGGTCATGCCGTCCTGCCTGCGATTCGGCCTGGGCATGACGGATCACCCAGACACGCATGATCTCCGGTCCTCCGTCATTCCTTTGACAGCTCGTACATCGTGATTTTAGTGTACAGCGTCTTGAGACTGATGCCAAGGATCTCTGCGGCGGCCACCTTGTTCCACTGGACCAGGTTCAGGACGCCGAGAATGTGAGCGCGTTCGACCTCCCGGAGCGGGACAGAATTGCCCAGCATCCCCCCGCCCGCATTCGCTCCGGATGTGGGAAGTGGGAGGGCGATGTCCTCGACGCGGATGATCTCGTCATGACACAGGATCGAAGCGCGCTCGAGGACGTTCTCCAGCTCACGCACGTTCCCCGGCCAATCGTACTGCGTCAGGAGTTCCATGGCCCGAGGCTCGACCCGCAGCGGACCGGTCGGGCGCGACCTGCGACGCAAGAGGTGCTCGACGAGGGCAGGGATATCCTCTTTGCGGCTCTTCAGCGAAGGCACCTCAAGCGTGATCACGTTCAATCGGTAGAGCAGGTCTTCGCGGAAGCGACCGTCCGAAACTGCCTGACGGAGGTCCCGGTTGCTGGCGGAGATGACCCGTACGTCGGCCGAGAGCACCTCGTTGCCGCCAACACGACGGTACTCTCCTGTCTGAAGAAAGCGCAGCAATTTGGGTTGCACGGACAAGGAGACCTCTCCGATCTCGTCGAGGAACAGGGTGCCGCCGTCGGCCACTTCGACGAGTCCGCGTCGTTGCGCTACGGCGTCCGTGAACGCCCCCTTTTCGTGTCCGAACAGCTCGCTTTCGATCAGCGATTCGGGGACGGCCGCGCAATTCAGAGGGATGAAGGGCCGGTCGTGGCGCAGGCTGCCTTGGTGGATCAGCGTGGCGAAGAGCTCCTTGCCGGAGCCGCTCGGTCCCTGGATCAGGACGGTCGATTCGGTGGGTGCGACGCGCGTCGCTACGTCGAGCAGGTCGAGGATGGCCCGGCTTTGGCCAACGATCTGGCCAGCAGCCGCGTGGCGGTTGAGAGCCGAGCGCAGGTATCGGTTCTCGATGATGAGCCGCTTCCGTTCCAGAGCGCGATTGATGACCGAAAGCAGTTCATCGCCCGACGGAGGCTTCGTCAGATACGAATACGCACCGAGCTGCATGCACTCGACCGCCTGGCGGATGTCGCCGACGCCGGTGAGCATGATCGCCTGGGTCTCGGGCCAGTGCTCGCCGATCCGCCGCAGCACCTCCATGCCGGTGATGCGCGGCATGCGGACGTCGAGGAGGACCAGGTCGAACGACTGCTCTTGCAAGCGACGAAGCGCCTCGACGCCGTCGACGGCCGTGGTGACCCGGTAATTGGCCGAGAGCAGGAGGGACTCGATGCTGACGACGAAGTCGTCATCGTCGTCAACGACCAGGATATGCATCGCGGGGGCGGACACGCGGCGAAGCGGGGATGTGGACGGCGGTCGGGGTCAGTCGGGCGAGGGTCAGGCCGCCGCGTCAGCGGATCGGCAACGCGAAGTAGAAGGTCGCGCCCTTGCCTTCTTCCGATTCGACCCAGATCCGTCCGTTGTGGGCTTCGATGATCTTCTGGCAGATGATGAGGCCAAGTCCGGTCGTCTTGTTCTTGTCATCACCCGACTTGATGTCACGATAGCGGTCGAAAATGTGCGGAACGACGGCCTTCGGAATGCCGGGTCCGCTGTTGAACACCGAGACCATCGCGTGATCGGTCGGCTGCTGACCTTCTTCGAGCACGATAGCCACCTTCCGGACCTGGACGACGATGGCGCCCTGCTCGGGAGTGAACTTGAGGGCGTTGCTCAGGAAGTTCTGGACGACCTGCTCGATCTTTTCGGCGTCGTACTCGATCGCGGTGAGGTCCTCTTCGACGTAAACGTCGAGCGTGATCTTCGCCGACTGGATGGGGACGCGCAGCTCGGTCGTGACCTTCTCGACAGTCGTGCCGAGACTGCCGAAGCCGCGGTTAAGCCGTACTCGGCCTCCCTCGAGCTTCGTCAGGTCCATCATGTCATTGAGAAGATTGATGACCTTGTCGATCGAGGCCATCATGTACCCGAGAAGCTCACGTTGATGGTCTCCGACCGTTCCCGCCATGCCCTTCATCAGGTAGCCGATGCTTTGCTTGAGGCCGGCGATGGGGTTGTGCAGGTCATAGAGCAGACGGGCCGTGTGCTCGGCCTGCAGGCGCCTGATGCGGTCCTCGGCGTCGCGCTTCTTGATGAGATTCCGCAACTGAGGGACGAGCTGGTCCATGTCGACCGGCTTCGTCAGGTATTCCCGCGCTCCCAGCTTCATCGCCTCGACGGCCATGCCGACGTCGCTCATGCCAGTGGCCATCACCACCTCGGTCGACATCGAATTCTTCTTGATGTACCGGAGCACCTCGAGGCCGTTCGCGCCCGGCATCTTGATGTCGAGCAAAGCGATGTCAAAGTCCTCGGCCTGGACCTTCTTGATGGCTTCGAGTCCGTCCGCCGCTTGAGCGACCTCGAACCCCTCGTCCGTCAGCCACGCGGCCAGTGTCATGCGTAGAGGATCTTCATCATCCGCGATCAGAACCTTGATCTTCTCGTCTTCCATGGGGGTCGCGAAAGTCGCCCGAAGGTGGTATTGTAGAATTTACAATGAAGAAAGATTGCAAGATCGTTCTATGATATGGCGATTCGCATGGAAAGTCAACGAACCGCCGTCACGAGGAGGGGCGTTGTAATTCCCTCACTTTCGGCTTACCTTGAATGTCACGATCCACAGGTTCCACCCCCTTTGCGGCTTCCGTATGGCCATTCCCCTGGACGGTTCCAGCCTCTCCATACCCCTCCTGTATCGCATTGCGGCACACCATGAGCGGGTGTCGCTCGACGAGCGTGCTTTGAAGCGAGTGAAGGCGGCGCGGCGCCAGGTCGAAACATGGCTCGAGACCGACGAGACCGTCTACGGCGTGACCACCGGCTTCGGTGAGTTTGCCAACATCCGGATCGAACCGGCCCAGATCGAAGCCCTTCAGGAAAACCTCATCCTGAGCCATGCGGTCGGCGCCGGCGAGCCCCTGCCGGTCGATGTCGTCAGAGGCATGATGGCTCTCCGCATCAATGCCCTTCTTCAGGGGCATTCCGGCGTTCGGGTCGGAACCCTGAGAAGTCTGGCCGCGGTGTTGAATGCCGGTATCGTTCCGGTGATCCCGTCGCAGGGCTCGGTCGGTGCCAGCGGCGACCTTGTCCAGCTCGCTCACCTGGTGCTGGCGCTCATGGGCCGCGGGCACGTGGTCGTCGAGGGGAGCGTGCGGCCCGTGCCGGCTTCGACGGCTCTGCGGCGCGCGGGCATCGCGCCGATCCGGCTGTCGGCGAAGGAGGGGCTCGCGCTCATCAACGGAACCCAGATGATGACGTCGGTCGCCGCCCTGACGGTGCACCGGTCGATCCTGCTCCAACGCATCGCCGACATTGCCGGAGCGCTCAGCGTTGAAGCATTGCGCGGCAGCGATACTCCTTTCGACGCGCGCATCCATCGGCTCCGGCCGTACGCCGGACAGCAGTCGTCGGCCGCCAACCTTCGTCGCATGATGCGCGGCAGCCGCCTGCGCGAGTCGCACCGACACGACGACCCCCGCGTGCAGGATGCCTACTCGATGCGATGCATCCCGCAGGTCCATGGCGCCTCGCGCGACGCCATCGCTTATGCCGAACGGCAGGTCGGCATCGAGTTGAACTCCGTCAATGACAACCCGCTCATTTTTCCGGAGACGGGCCGGCACCTGGAAGGCGGCAACTTTCATGGCCAGCCGATGGCACTCGTCCTCGATTTTCTGGCCATCGCCCTCGCCGAACTGGCGAACATTTCCGAGCGCCGCACGGAGCGGTTGGTGAACGGCTCGCTGAGCGGACTCCCTCGCTTTCTGGCGACGGAGGGAGGATTGAACTCGGGGCTGATGATCGCGCAGTACACAGCGGCCTCGCTCGTCTCGGAGAACAAGGTCCTGGCGCACCCGGCAAGCGTCGATTCCATCCCGACGTCGGCGAACCAGGAAGATCACAACAGCATGGGCTCGGTCAGCGCCAACAAGGTGCGCAGGGTCCTTGAGAACGCCGAAACCGTGCTGGCGATCGAGCTCCTCTGCGCCTGCCAGGCCCTCGATTTCGCCAGGACATGGCGGTCGCCCGAGCCGCTGAAGGCCGGCCGAGGGACGGAGGCGGCCTACCGTGCGGTCCGGCGGTCGGTGTCATTCGTCGGCCGCGACCGCGTGTTGCACCACGACGTGCAGAAGATCCTCGGCCTCATCCGGTCCGGCTCGATCGTCGAAGCCGTCGAGCGGGCTGTCGGCAGATTGTCCTGACGGTCCACGATCATCGACCATCCGCGAACGCTCTCTGACATGGAACCCGCTCTCCTTCGCTCGCTTCCAAAGGTCCTCCTGCACGATCATCTCGACGGCGGGGTCCGGCCTGAGACCGTCATCGAGCTTGCCCGCGAGCATCGCTACGCGGAGCTTCCGACGACCGACCCTGGAGAGCTTTCGGCGTGGTTCCAACGGGGAGCCCAGCGGGGAAGCCTGCCGTTGTTCCTCGAGGGCTTCAAGCATACCTGCGGCGTGATGCAGACAGAAGAGGCGCTCGAGCGCGTGGCTTACGAGACCGTGGAAGATATGCACAAGGACGGCGTCGTCTACTTTGAGACGAGGTTCGCGCCGAGCTTTCACACGGCCGGAGGTCTTCACTGGGAGCGCGTTGTCGGGTCTGTCATCCGCGGCTTGGAGCGCGGGGAGAAGGAGTTCGGCGTGCGCTGGGGCATCCTGTTGTGTGCGATGCGCCATATGAGCCCGGCCATCTCTCAGGAAGTGGCGGAGCTCGCCGTCGACTTCCGGGAACGAGGTGTCGTCGGCTTCGACCTGGCCGGGGAAGAGGGTGGCTATCCGCCCAAGAAGCATATCGACGCGTTCCACTACATTCAGCGCGAGAACTTCAACATCACGATCCACGCCGGCGAGGCCTTCGGCAAGGAATCCATCTGGCAGGCGATCCAGTGGTGCGGCGCGCATCGCATCGGTCATGCGACGCGGCTCGTCGAGGACATGCGTATCAAGGATGGGAAGGTGTTGAGCATGGGAACGCTGGCGCAGTACGTGCTCGACAAGCGCATCCCGCTCGAGATCTGTCTGACCAGCAACCTCCACACCGGCGCGGTACGGTCGCTCGACGAACACCCCTTCGGCATCCTTTACAAGTACCGCTTCCGCGTCACGCTCAACACCGATGACCGTCTGATGAGCGGCATCACCCTCACCGACGAGTACCGCACCGCCGCCGAGACGTTCCGGCTGACGCTCGACGACCTTGAGAAGCTGACGATCAATGCCATGAAGAGCGCGTTCATGCCGTATCGAGAACGGCTCGAGCTCATCTATGACCGCATCAAGCCCGGGTATGCCCTCGCCCGAGCTTCACTCGGCCAGGGCCCGGCGTCTGAACCCTACGACCGGAGGTAACAATGACGCAGTTCGGTCCTGTGACGTGGCTGGGACACGCCTCGTTCAGGATCGACGACACGCCCGGACGGGTCTACATCGATCCGTGGAAGCTCCCGTCCGGCGCGCCCCCCGCCGACCTGATCTTGGTCACCCATGCCCACTATGATCACTTCTCGCCCGAGGACCTGCACCGTATCCGCACGCCTCGCACCTTCGTCTGTTGCACGGCCGACGTCGCAGCGGCGCTTGACGGGTCTGTCACCGTCGTCGAGCCCGGACAGTCGCTGACCGTCGGTCCGTGGTCTGTGCAGACAATCGCGGCCGGCAATATGCGGAAGGAGTTCCATCCGCTTGCGAAACGTTGGGTCGGTTACGTGCTGACGCTGAGCGAAGGCCGCACAGTGCTTCACACGGGCGACACAGACGCGCTGCCGCATCACGATGCGCTGAAGGTCGACATCGCCCTGTTGCCGTGCGGAGGAACGTATACGATGGATGGCGATGAGGCGGGAAGGCTGGCGGCGCGCATGTCGCCGGGGACGGCGATCCCGATGCACTGGGGGGATATTGTCGGCACCCGCGCAGATGCCGAAACGGTGATGCGGCACTACGCTCCGACGGTCATTCTGGAACCGGCCCGGCGGTGATCGTTCCGCCGGCATCGCGGACGATCTGACGGACCTGCCGTTCGTCCCGTGCGGCCAGGCGCACGGTCAGCAAGGCCACGTCTCCGTCGTAGCGTTGCTCGGTCACCTCGGTGAGGTTGAACAGCTGCGAGATCGCTCGTTGCTGAGTGTGCTCGAGCCGCACGACCACCTCCCGGAACTCCTGCTTCAAGAGCGCCACGAGGGCTTCCTTGAGGCCCAGCAGGTTGATCCCTCGCGTTGCCGAGATGAAGACGTGCGACGGATGCTGGTGGGCGACGGTCCCCAGAAACCCGCGGTCCGCGAGTCGGTCCACCTTGTTGAAGACCATGAGCGTCGTTCGGTCGGCCGCGTTCAGCTCGGCCAGCGTCTCGCGCACGACGGCGATCTGTTCCTCGTACGACGGATGCGAGACGTCGACGACATGCAGGAGGAGATCTGCCTCGGTGACCTCCTCCAGGGTGCTCTTGAATGAGGCCACAAGGTGGTGGGGGAGCTTTCGGATGAATCCCACCGTGTCGGTCATGAGGATCGCGTTGCCCGGCCCAAGGTCAACGTATCGCGTCGTCGGATCGAGCGTCGCGAACAGCCGGTTCTCGACGAACACGTCCGAACCCGAAAGGATGTTCAACAGCGTCGACTTGCCGACATTGGTGTAGCCCACCAGCGCCGCGCGCAGGTGCTTGCGCCGGCCCTTCCGCTGCGTCTCCCGCTGCTGCCCGATGCGCTCCAGCTTTTCCTTCAGGTGACCGATCCTCGTGCGGATCATCCGCCGGTCGGTCTCGATCTGCGTTTCCCCAGGGCCCTTCGTGCCGATGCCCCCAAATTGCTTCGAGAGGTGAGTCCACGCGCGCGTCAGTCGGGGGAGCAGATACTGCAGTTGCGCCAGCTCGACCTGGGTTTTCGCTTCGCTGGAGCGCGCGCGTGATGCGAAGATGTCGAGGATCAGCCCGCTCCGGTCCAGCACCTTGCAGGCCAACGCCGTTTCCAGGTTTCGGACCTGTACGGGCGTCAGGTCGTCGTCGAAGATGACCAGCGGGATCCGTTGCTCCTGCACGAGCGTTTTCAGCTCATCGACCTTTCCCTTGCCGATGAACGTGGCCGGCTCGAACCGGTCGCGGTCCTGCGTCATGCGGGCCACGACGTCGGCGCCGGCCGTGTCGGCCAGCAGTTCCAGTTCGTCGAGCGAGTCGGCCAGCACTTCGCGCGTTGCGGTCCGGGTTGATACGCCGACGAGCACGCATCGCTCACGGCCGGAAGATGCAAGTTCGATCACGATGCGCCTCGATCATCACGTGGTGTGCTGCGCGCTGCCACGATGCTCTCTGCCACGGCGACGAGCAACGCTGCCAAAAAAAAGAATCTCCAGAGCTCGGTACCGATCCGCGCCTCCTGCACGGCCTCAGCCAGATCGGCCGACGGCGTCACAACGGTCCATTGACCCTCATCCAAGCCGACCGACGTTAGGAATGCCTCACGCTCCTCCTCCGTCGACGGCGTCGTATCGGTCTCCCGGTCGTCGATGACGACGGCGAAACGATCGACGTCACGACCCTCCATGCGGACGGCATAGACGCCCGTTGCATCCAGAGGTCCGATCCTGAGAACGGTTCCCACAGGCGTGGAAGTCGGGGCGACAGTCAAGGACCTCCGGTCGGGCGATGTGACCTGGGCGGCTCCCGACATGCCGGGAGGCGTCGGAAGGTCCACGGTCCCTCCGGCCACGACGACGGGGCGGATCTCCTGGGCCCCCGCGACGACAGCGAGACTCCGATGGAGGAGCGGAACGAAGAGCCCCTGCGTCGGCAGGTTGCTCCATCGTTCGTCAGCGGCCGCGGACATCGCCACCGCGCGTCCCTGTCCGACGGGCATCTCCACGAGGAATGGCTGGCCGTTGGAGAGCGTCACGACTGCGATACCCGTCGGAGGGATGCGCATCGGCAGGCTCCGCCGGATCTCCGGCGTCGGCATACGGCGTCGGCTGCGCTCCGTCCGATCCGTAGCTTGAAACATCCCTTGGAAGATCGGATGGTCGAGGTCCGATGACTGAAAGGCGATGAACGAGCCGCTGGCGGCCGTGTCCGGCGGAGCATTGCCCAAGCCGAACGATTCCCCCAACGCGCCCCAAGCGCCGGCCCTGACAGAAGGGATCAGAACAAGGCCCGCGCCCCGTTCGACATAAGCCCGAAGGCGACCGGCCCATCGATCGATCGCGGGTTCGCCCGCAGCGGTAACATACGCGTCATAGCCGGGCAAACGGCTCTCGGAGAGACGATCGGGCGCGACGGCGTCGATCTGCAGTCCGGCGCCGGCGCTGTCGGCGCGGACCTGCAGCGCCAGTCGCAGATAGCGGAGGTCCTCATCCGACCCGATGAGGAGGATACGGCGTTCTTTTCGGATGCGGATCACGAAGGATCGGGCATTGTCGAATTCAGCGTCGTCGCCTTCGACGACCACCCGGCCGGTCATCCAACCTTCGGTCCTCGGTACACCGGAGAGCGCAGCGTCGATCATCGACCCCGCTGCGAGGTCGTAGGCGCGTTGGTCCACCCGGTCGGACCCGAAGAAGAGACTGGCCGTGATGCCGCGCGCCGTCGTGGTGGCGCGGTTGGCCAACGTCACCTCGACCGAGAACGGACGGCCAAGGTCGACGAGCGCGTTCCCGAAACGCACGGCGGCGAGCGAGGCATTCTCGGCCACGGCCTCCCCGACCGGCACCATGAACGCGTGGATCGACGGGTCCTGGAGGACGGGGAGCGGATCAGGGGATGAACGATCCAAGAGCGTGCGTTGCAGGTCGGAGATGATATACAGCTCCTTGTTCGCGCTCCGGGCCTCCGAAAGGATCGTCCCCGCCTTCTGCAAGGCCTTTTCCAGCGGCTGACGGATGGACGAGGCCCTCAAGCTGGCCGCGGCTTCGAGGGCAACCGCATGCACCGTGGATAGACCGACTGGCGCATTCGACGAGAACGGGATGACAGCGACCTCGTCTCCTTCGCGTAACGAACGAATGATGCCGGTCGCAGCCTCGCGTGCACGCCGCAAGCGCTCCCCCTGATCGTCAACGACCGTCATGCTGGGCGAATCGTCCATAAGGATGACGGCGGAAGAGCGTGCAGCGGCTCCCCATGCTTCAGGGAGCGTGCCTTCGAGCGTGGGTCGGCCGAAGGCCAGCACCAGAAGGATCACGAGCAGGGTTCTGAGCAGCAAGAGGATCCATTGCTGGATCCGAAGCCGCCGGATCCGGGATCGCTGGAGCTCTTTCAGAAATTCCAGGGTGCTGAATTCGATCGTACGGAGACGCCTCAACGTCAGCAGATGCAAGACGAGCGGGATCGCAGCGGCCGCCAGACCGAACAGCATGAATGGCTGGAGGAAGGTCATAGGCGGCGCGTTTGCAGGATTGGATGAGCAAGGTCGGCCATCCAAATAACGTAATGGGAAGTGCCTCGATTCGCAAGGCGGGACGTTTCGTTGCAGGTCCCTGCTTCTTTCGGTACTTTATCATGCTATGGTCCGAACGATCACGATCGCCGTCCTGCTCGTTGCGGGTGTCGCGCATGCGCAAGTGCCCGACACGGTTCTTCCCAATCAGCCGACGGCCACGATCACACCGGCCTTCGACGGCCGCCGTTCATGGATACCCAATCTGGTGCCGTATGAGTCGGTCCGGCGACCGAAGGTGGGCCTGGTGTTGAGCGGTGGCGGCGCGCGCGGCATCGCTTCGATCGGCGTACTCAAGGCGTTCGAGCGACGCGGCATCCCGATCGACATGATCGTCGGTACGAGCATTGGCAGTATCATCGGCGGATTGTATGCCGCCGGCTATTCGACCGGGGAGTTGGATCGGCTGGCTCTGACGTTGGATTGGGCCGAAGTGCTCAGCTACGACGACGATGCCCGGCGCAAGGACATGTTCCTTGACCAGAAACTCGCCAATGACCGTTCCCTGGTTGTGCTCCGCTTCGACGGCTTCGAGCCCGTCATCCCCGCGGCCTACTCTACGGGGCAGCGCCTCACGTATCATTTGAATCTCCTGGCCCTGCAGGGCATCTACCATCCCAGCCCCAGCTTCGATGATCTCCGGGTGCCGTTCCGCGCGGTTTCGACCGACCTGATCTCTGGACGGCGTTATGTGTTCAAGAGCGGTGACCTGTCCGAAGCCATGCGTGCCAGCGTTGCCGTGCCTCTGCTCTTTGCGGCCGTCCGCAAGGACACGATGGAACTCGTCGACGGCGGTCTGCTGTCGAACATGCCGGTGGACGTGGCGCGCGAAGAGGGAATGGACCTCGTCGTGGCGGTCGACGTCACCAGCGCCCTTCGACCGCCCGGCGCCGTCAGCGCGCCGTGGGAGATCGGCGAGCAGATCTTCGGCATCATGATGCAGGATGCGAACCGTCGGGCCCGGGAATCGGCGGACGCGGTCATCACGCCGGCTCTGGGCGATCACCTGACGTCGGATTTCACGGGCCTGGCCACTCTCATGGCAGCCGGCGAAGCGGCGGCCGATTCCGTCCTCGACCGGCTCGAAGAGCGCATCGCGGACCTGCGTAAGGTGCTTCTGCAGCAACCCGGCGACCGCACCTATCTTCGTCCGGTCATTGGCTACGATGCCACGCTGATCGATCGCGAACGGCGCTCGACGATCGACGCTCTCTCTCAGCGCGACACGATCTCGGACGGCGATTTGCGTCAGCTGGTGACCGACCTCTACGCGACCGGCGCGTACGAGCAGATCGTCGCCGATGTGACTCCCCTCGAGAATTCGGCGCGCGTGTTCATTCGCGGGCGACGCCATCCCGTCCTGCGGGACATCGCCGTCTCTGGAGCAACGGGCGACCGTGCCGACAGCCTTCAGCGGGTCTTTTCTTCATTGGTCGGCAAGCCGTTGAATCCTCTTCACGTCCAGCGAGCGGTGGAAGAAATGCTCATGCTCTACCGCGCCACAGGACTCCCGATCGCGCACGTGCAGTCGATGTCGTTCGACCCTGCGAACGGGTCCGCGACCGTCGCGATCGACGAGGGGATCATTCGCCGCATGGATATCGTCGGGACGCAGAAGACGAAGGACTATGTCATCTGGCGCGAGTTGCCATTCCGACGGGGCGACGTCCTGCAATCGTCGAAGGTTGCCGAGGGCCTGGCCAACATCTACAGTACGAACCTCTTCGAGCAGGCCGCCATGTCGGTAGAGACGGAGGGGGAAGGGGACGGCCATCACGTCGTGAAGATCACGGCCCGTGAGCGCAGCACGGAGCTGATCCGCGTGGGTCTCCGCGTCGATAACGAGCGGAACATCCAGCCGTCGGTCGACGTGCGCGACGAGAACTTCCTCGGGATCGGGGCCGAGTTGGGTCTCCGTGCATCCGGCGGAACGCGCAACAGCACCCTCGTAGCCGACTTCAAGGCTGTCCGGATCTTCGACTCGTATCTGACGAGCGATATTCGGGCGTACGTGGCCAGCCGCGATATCAACGTCTACGGCGATGCTCCCAGGACACGTGACGACCGCTTCGACCGGTTGCGGATCGGCGAGATCCGCGAAACGCGCCGCGGCGGCTCGCTGTCCTTCGGGACCCAGTTGGAGCGCCTGGGGAACGTGACGGTCACCGGCCGCTGGGAGCGACACCACGTCTACAATATCTTCAACGCTCCGATCACGAACGAGCAGTACGACATCTCATCGATCCGTTTTGCGACCCGCATCGACACACAGGACCGGTATCCGTACCCGACGGATGGGGTCAACATGAGCTTTCTGTATGAGACCGCCTTGGTACGGACGGCCGGGGCGATCGGTTTCACGAAGCTGTACATCAGCTACGAGGTCGCCACGTCGTTGGGGCGTCGGCATACCATCATTCCCCGTGTGCGTCTGGGTCTGGGAGACGATGCCGTCCCGACGTCCGAGCAATTCTCGCTCGGCGGCGCAGACTCGTTCCACGGGTATCGGGAGGACAATGCCCGCGGCCGTCAATTGCTCTCGACCAGCCTGGAGTATCGCTACCGACTCCCGTTCCGGGTGTTCGTCGACACCTATCTGAAAGCTCGATACGACATCGGCTCCATCTGGCTTCGCACGGAGGAGATCCGGCTGGTTGACCTGAAGCATGCCGTGGGGTTCGGCGTCGGATTCGACACGCCGGCCGGCCCCGCCGAGATCGCCGTGGGACGCAGCTTCTACTTGCGGAGCGATCTCCTGGAACGGCCGTTGGCACTCGGCCCGACCGTGATCTCGTTCAGCATCGGTTACCCGCTCGACTGAAACGTTCGTCCACGACAGCCGTAGAGACAGGATATGCAGAACCTCTTCGATCGGCTCTCACCGCGGGTCATTCGCGCGATCTATGCGTCCGCCGCCGTCGTGGCCGCGCTGGTCGGCGGCGCGAACATCCACCAAGTGATGATGGTCCGCGCCACGGGCAACGACCAATGCCGTTGGGTCGTCCTCGAGAAGGGGGTGTCGCGACTGCTCATCACCGACATCGTCAGCGGCGGGGTCGTGGACCGCGCCGGCATCCGCGACGGGGACATTCTCCTCCGCATCAACGGGGAGACCTTCGAGTCGGACCGCGATGCGCAGCTGAAGATCAACCGATTGATCGGGTCGACGGCCCGATACACCGTGGAGCGCGACGGCCGGACGTTCGAAACCGATGTGCGGATCCTCAAGGCCATCAACATGTCCTTCCTGGCGATGGTGCTGCAGGGAGGGAGCCTTCTGATCATCGGTATGATCGTGGTGCTGGCGCGGCCGCAAGGCCGCATCCAACGGATGTTCGCCCGATACGGGATCCTGTCGTTCCTCTTCTTCTCGCACGCGCAGGGCAACTACGATCAGGCCCTCGACCCCGCTTGGCGCGTTGCCGTGTTCGGCGTGACTTTTCTCTTCGCCGGCATTGTGGGCCCGCCGATGTTTGTACGGTTCTTCCTGCATTTTCCCGTCCGGATGCCTCTTGCCGACCGCCGCTGGTTCAGCGTCGTTCTGTATGCCCTTGCGACGGCGCTGACCGGCCTCGTGGCGTTCGCGAAGCCGATGGGATTGCCCGAGCCCGTGCCGAACGTCGCCATGTTCTTGCGGCTCATCTTCATTCTCTTCGGGTTCAGTTTCTTCGTCTACGCCTACTACCGTTTGGTAAGGCCGGAGCGCCGCCGGGCTCTCCGGCCGATCCTGGTCGGCGTGGGGCTGGGGATGACCGCGTTCATGTACATGCTGGCCGTGGCGGCGATCGATCCGTTCGCCGCCTTCATCAATCCGATCATCCTGCTGCCGGCGCTGTTCCTGCCTCTGGCGTCGCTCCTGTTCGGGTATGCCATCATCCGCTACCGGCTGATGGACATTGACCTCATCGTCAAGCGCAGCCTGATCTATGGCATCGTGACGGCCACCGTCGCAGCGATCTACGTCGGGACGGTCTTCGTGGCGGGCAGTCTCGCCGCCGACCTGCTGGGGGAGGAGCCCGACCGACTGGCGACCCTTCTGGCGTTCGTCGTCGTGGCGTTCGCGTTCGACCCGCTCAAGCGGAATGCGCAGGAGTGGATCGACCGTGTGTTCTACCAGGAGCGATACAATTACCAGCAGGCGCTGCTGGAATTCGCGCAGGAGCTCCCACGGCGGATCGACCTTCGCGAGATCCTCGAATCGATGGTGCATCGCATCGCGGCGACGATGCACATCGACAAGGTGGCGGTCATCCTGTGCGATCCCGAAGGCGCGTGCGAGAGCGCCGAACAGAATGTTCCGCGCGCCTGCTGCCGGTTCGAGGACTCCGACGGCGGGCTCGTTCGACTGCTGAGGTCGTCACAGAGGGCTCAGTCGTTCGCATTGCTGGCCGATGAGCCCGAGTCGGTGAAGCTTTCCACGTCCGACAAGCAGACGTTGATCTCCGGAGGTATCGTGCTGTCGGTGCCCATGTTCCTCAAAGACCGCTTGATCGGGATCATCAACGTGGGCCCGAAGCGATCGGGCAAGGTGTATACGCGCGACGACATCGAATTGCTGACGGCCGTCGGCGCTCAAGCCGCGGTGGCGATCGAGAATGCCCGTCTGCATGCGATGGAATTCGAGCGCCAGAAGATCCGCGAAGAGCTGTCGCTGGCGCTGAAGATCCAGCAGGGATTGCTCCCCAAGGGGGCTCCGTCGTTGCCGGGGCTGGATATTGCGGGCACGTCGCGTCCGGCGCTTCAGGTGGGGGGCGATTACTACGATTTCATCGAGATCGGTCGGAGCAAAGTGCTGGTCGTCGTCGCCGACGTGGCAGGCAAGGGCATGTCGGCTGCCCTGTACATGTCGAAGGTGCAGGGGATGGTCCAACTGGCCGCGCACATGTATCGCTCGCCGAAAGAGATGCTGTCGCACATCAACCGGCGCATCTTTGACGGCATCGAACGCAGGTCGTTCATCACGATGATCCTGGCGCTGTTCGACCTCGAGAAGCGCCAGGTACGCATCTGCCGCGCGGGGCACAATCGGGCGCTCATCGGCACGAACGGGTCTCTGGAATTCGTCAATTCGCGGGGGATCGGGTTGGGACTGGAGCGGGGACCGATCTTCGACCGGGAGCTTCACGAGGTGGTGCGGCCCCTCCGGAAGGATAGCGTGTTCCTCTTCTATACCGACGGCGTGACCGAAGCGATGAACGCGGACGGACGACAGTTCGGCGAAGAGCCGGTGAAGCGACTGCTGGCCGCCAAGCGCCATGGCTCCGCCGCCGAGATCCAGCACCATGTGCTGTCAGCCGTCGAAGAGTTCCGGGGGGCGGCCGAGCCGCACGACGACGTCACCATGGTGGTCGTCCGGAGCACAGGGGCGGCCTCCCGGAAGAAGCGCGGGCCTTGATGATTTTTCGCTATATTCTTGACGCACGAACACGAGCCTGACATGACGACCAAACCGCCTGCGAAGGTCCAGCCGTTCGACGCCGCCTCGCGCGAAGCGCTGGCGTACGAGGCTGCCGCACTCATCCGTACACGCGAGCCGAACGACCAAGCCCGCCTTGGCTACTGCATATGGGGCTGGCTGACCGAGCGGAAGGGAACGCTCGCCGACGCCGTCCGATCTTCGGGCGTGCGCACCGACCTGCGCGAACACGAGGTCGTGGCGATCGTCGGCGGACATCTCGAATCCAAGGGCGTCGATATCGCCTGATGTCGTTCGACCCGAACGCACTCCTCCTCAGCTTCATTCCTCTCTTCGTCGCCATCGACGTCCTGGGCGTCGTTCCGATCTTCCTGTCCCTGACGGAACGGCTTGAACGCCCCCAGAAACGCCGGCTCGTGACCGACGCAACGCTGGCAGCGCTCGGCGTATCGCTCGTCTTCCTCTTCTTCGGACGCTTTCTCTTCAGCGTCATGGGGATCACGGAGGACGATTTTCGCGTGGGCGGCGGGATCATCCTGCTGGTTCTGGCGATCGTCGATCTGCTGTTCTCGCACGATCAACAGCGAAGTCCCGAGACCTCGATCGGCATTGTTCCGATCGGCATCCCGCTTATCATCGGACCGGCCGCGCTGACGACCATCCTCATCCTCGTGGATGCATACGGCGTCCTCGTGACGGTGGTGTCGCTCCTGGCAAACCTGGCGATCGTCTGGCTGGTGTTCCGCTACTCGGAAGTGGTGGTGCGGGTGCTGGGGCGGAGCGGATCGAAGGCGATCGCGAAGGTCGCGTCCCTGTTCATGGTCGCGATCGCGGTCATGATGATCCGGGTGGGGCTGACCAACATGATGCAGTGACGCGCGGGTCTCAACCGCGCGGCTTCTTGGGCACGACCGGTCCCTTGGGCCCCTTCCGTGCGTACTCGACGAAGGCATAGCCGTCGCCGGGTTCCCTCGCCACCTCCTTCCACACCGTTCCGACCTCCCGCACAAAGTCGGGGAACCGGACATCGCCTTCAACCGCGCGATCGAGCAGGGTCAGCTGCATGGCATCGGCCATGTCGATCGTCTGCCGATAGACCTGCCCGCCTCCGATGACGTAGACGACCGGCTCTTCAACAAGTCGGTCGAGCGCCATCTCGAGGGAAGGATAGCATTCGATGCCCTGCAGAGCATGGTGGGTGAGGACGACATTGCGTCGGAGCGGCAGCGGGCGGCCGAGGGAACGATAGGTGTACCGTCCCATGAGCACGACATGGCCTTGCGTCAGCCGGCGGAAGCGTCGCCGGTCGTCGGGCAGGTCCCAAGGGATCTCCCCGTCGTTGCCGATGACGAGGTTCTTCGCCACCGCCGCGATGAGGATGATGCGCATGCGTCAGCCCGGGAGTCGGGCCAGAACATCGGCCCGCTGAAGCAACGGCGTCAGGCGGTCTTCCAGGCCGAAGCGTCCGAGCTTTCCGAGGAATTCCTTCAGCTCGCCCGCAAGCACCGGCGCTCCGTTGCGCGACCGGACGAGCGACTCCTGAAGGACGAAGGTCACGAGGCCTGCATCATCCTTCGCGGCCAGGAGACGGATCAGATCGATCTCGAGCCGCGACAGCGCGATCGAGCCCAACCGGTAGTCGCTGAAGGCCTCCCAGGCCATCGGTACCCAACGGGCCACGATCTCGCGGCCGATGACATTCGCATACTCGCGGATCTCGGCTTGAGCGTGGGGGTCCATCCGGAGCCAGAGGAAGTGAAAGAGATTGTGCAGGTCGACCTTCCAATAGGCCTCGGTATACGTCGAGAGGGGAAGGTCCTTTCGCGCCTGCTCTCTGGCGACTCCAAGGTCGAGCCGCTCCGCATAGACGCGCCTTGCCATGTCCTGCATCTCCCGCTCAGCCTGCGTCAGCCGACGTCCGGTCTCGATGTCGATCCAGCCTTCGCTCCCCTGCTTGTTGTCGGTCGACTGTTTTCGCCACCGGTCGGGGGGCGTCGTTTGTGAGGCGTCGATGGCGATGGAGTAGCGCGTCGAGTACTCGTTCACGTTGGCCGTGCGATGGCGGATCCATTGCCGCCAGCAGTCCATCGGCACGCGCACGTGCAACTTGATCTCGCACATCTCGAACGGCGTTGTATGCGCATGACGCATCAGATACCGGATCAACCCGCGGTCTTCGCGCGACTTCTTCGTCCCGGCGCCGTACGAGACGCGGGCGGCCTGGACGATCGATTCGTCGGCGCCGAGGTAGTCGACGACGCGGACGAAGCCGTCGTCGAGCACCTTGAAGGGCTTGCCGAGGATCTCGTCGAGCGCTTCGCTGCGATGCCGGGTGGTGGGGAGGTCGTTCACAGGTTCGGTCATGGTGGTCAGATCGTTCTGCTTCACGTGGAGGTTCCGACAGCCGCGGCCCAATGCTCCGCGATCCATTCGGCGTTCTTTTCGGCGACGGCGAGGATCGTCACCTGCGGATTCACGCCGAGGGAGGTGGGGAGGACGCTTCCGTCGACGACGAAGACACCCGTCGCGCCGTGGACGCGGCCCCGGGAATCCACGACCGCTGCGCGAGCATCCTCTCCCATCCGGCATGTGCCGAGCGGATGAGCGCTGTAGAGCGAGATCTCGTTGTCGTCCCAGTCAGCGTTGTCGAGGACGCGGTCGATCTCTCCGACGGACGGGATCAACGTCCGGCGGGCGTGAAGGGTCAATACCTCGCGCGCGCCCGCGGCGAAGTGGATGCGGGCCGCTTCCGCCAGCGCCCGGCGAAGCATCGCGCGATCACGAGGCCCGCGGTCGTACGTCATCAGCGGGCGTCCCGCGTCGCTCGGACGCACCGTGCCTTCGGAGTCGCTCTCTTTGACGAGGATGATCGACACGGCCAGGTGGCGCATCTTCTCCATGAGCTCCCGGTGTGAGTGTCCAAATCCGGGGAGCCCCATGGCCGCGAGGATCGGGTCGAGGGGCACGGCTTCGATCCAGAAGCCGGAGCCGTCGCCGTTCTTGTTCATGAACTCGTCGCACATTGCCGACTGCGGAATGCCCTTCCACGGATCCTGGACCTCATCATACACGCCCGCGACAGCGCACGTGAGATGAAAGGTCAGATGCCGTCCACGATGATCGGCATTGCCGAGTCCTGAACGCTGGAGGATCAGCGGCGACGAAACGGCGCTTCCCGCGACAATGACGAGCGGGGCCTCGACGGTGACGGGCAGACGGCGCGCGCGCGAAGCCCGATCAAGCACGGAGCCATGGACGCGCCTGACGCTTCCCGCCGACTCGATGCGGTCCGCCCGGCAGTCGGCGTGTACGGTGGCACCGGCCTTCACGGCGTCGGCAAGGTAAGTGACGTCGACGGACATCTTGGCGCCGGCCGTGCAACCGTAGCCGCAGACGCCGAGCTCGACGCAATCCCTGACGTTCCTTCCCGTTGCTCGGACACGATAACCCAGCGCGGCCGCGCCTTTGAGAATGATGCTGTTCTGCCGGTTATGTCGATGGTCGGGCTCGGGGTGGATGTTCAGATACCGCTCGACCCGTTCGAAATACGGCTCGATCTCCCGCGGTGAAAAGCCGGTAACGCTCATCTCGCGGGTCCAACGGTCCAGGACGAACTCAGGTGTGCGCAACGACGTGGTCCAGTTGACTGCCGAGCTTCCGCCGACGCACCGGCCGACGAGGACGGTCACGGCGAGATCCTCGGTTGCGAGACCGCCCCGGTCCTGGTAGAGGTTGGTGTAAGCCCATTCGCCGGATGATCGGAACTCATGCGGCGCGTAAGCGCCGCCTTCCTCGAGCACCACCACGCGCTTTCCTGACTCCGCCAGAACCTTGGCCGCCGCTCCGCCTCCGCATCCCGATCCGATGATGCAGACATCGGCCGTCTCGCGCAGCGGAGCGGTCACTTCGTGTCCGTGTACGATCATGGTCTAACCGCCGGCGTGTGGTCCGCGTCGTAGCCGATCGCGGGCCAACTGGATGGATGCGAATAGTAGGAGCTGGCCGCCACGCGCTTCAGCGCCATGAAGGCCGTCCGGCGAAATCCGATCGGGCTCTCCATCCAATCCTGGAGGTACGATGCTCGATCGTCGGACGACATGCCGAGGAAGGACGAGAATCGCAGATCGAAAAGGAAGGCCGCGATCCCGCTGTTGAACACGCTCAGCAACTGATGGAACTGCTGTTGCACCTCCTGGTCGGCCCCCGCGAGGTAGTGGTCCATGCGGAGCGCCAGGTCGGCCGAGCGCATCGGTCCTTCGCCCGGGCGAAGGCCGATGAGTTGCTCGGCGGCAGCTTGCAGGATGAGAAACTCGATCGGGGTGCCGAACTGAAGCTGACCGGCGATGCCCGTTGGGAGGTCGTCGGAGCCGGCAGAGCCGCCGGGAAGGCAGCCGCCGGCGGCGAGGGCCGCGACGCCGAATGCGGTCTGTCTCAGAAAGCGCCGTCTGGCAGGAATACCCGCCGGCATCGCGTGAAACGGGGAAGTTGACACGTTCTATCCAAGGGAATACGCCAGTACCTTCGCCGCCAGCCTGGCCACGGTGACGTCGGCGAACCGAGCAGATTTCGAGGGAGACAGGCCGGTGATGTCGGCCGCGACGATGCGTCGCTTCTGTCCGGCCTTGCGCAGACATCCGACCACGTCGTACCAACTCAAACCTCCGGGTTGCGGGGACATCGTCGAGGGCATCACCGAGGGCTCGAACACGTCCACGTCGATCGTGACGTACACCTCGTCGGTCAGATCGTCGATCAGCGCGTCGTCCCAATACTTGAGCAGGCGCGTGTAGCCTCCGCTCTTGATGAGGTGGGCGTAGTAGACGTGGATCCCGTTCTCCCGGGCGAAGGAGACTTCATCTCCCGAGGTCGAGCGGATGCCCGCCTGCACGATCCGCTTGGGGTCGATGAATTCGCCCAGACGGGCGGTGACGCCGCCGGTAGTCAGATCGGAATGAGCGTCGAAGTGGAGGATGCTCAGCGACGCGAACCGCTTTGCCGCGGCGGCCGCGCATGCCGAGGTCAGCACCCGGTCTCCCCCGAGCGTGAGGACGAACTTTTCGCGCGATAGCAGGTCCGACACCAGGTCGCTGAGCTTCGTCAGGAAGGTCGGTTCATTGAGCGGCGCCGACGGGAACGGAGCCAATGTCGCAACGCCGTGACGGTCGGCGATGTCGGCGTCGATCTCCTCGTCGAATCGGGGAATACCGCGCGAAGCTGCCAGTACGGCCGCAGGCGCCGATCGGGCTCCGCTGCCGGCAACGCGCTGGTAGGGAACCGGAAGCACAACGGCCTTCGAACGCTCTAGCGACGAATACTCCTTCTCAAGCCCGAGAAAGTTCTGCTTCGACCCGAGTGTCGTGTGCATGGCGTCGGTCGGATTTGGATGTGTGGCTGAATATACGCCATATTTCCGGACCGGTAAAGGTGAAGTCTTGCTTCACCGTTCATTTGTCTCGATACTGTCCCGCATCGTATGAGTTCCCGGTCCGCGTACGCTTTGCTTCTGATCCCGGCGACCGTCTGGTGCGCCGGATTCCTTCTGTTGCCGCTTACCGGGTCCGCAGGCGAGGCACTGGCCGGAGAGGTATACGGGCGCGTCTGCCATCAGTTGGAGGACCGCTCATTTCTCTGGGACGGCGTTCCTTGGGCGGTCTGCGTCCGGTGCTCCACCATCTATCTGGCTTTCACGTTGACTCTCATGCTTGTGCCGCTCCTGCGCGGCCTCGAACGATGGACGCCCATGGCCCCGAACGTCCTCGCTGTCTGGCTGGCACCGGCCGTTCTCGACGCCGTACTCAACTTCTCCGGACTGCATGTCGCCGACACGACCACGCGAGCGGTCACGGGCGCGCTGGCCGGCGTTGGCTTGGGAGCGACCATCCCACCCTTGTTCATCGATGCCTTGACCCGTTCACGCAGATCTCGCATGCCGCTCACCACAGGAGACCCTGATGTTTGAGAAGCCATCCAAACAGCGTCCGGTCTTGCTGGCCGGACTTGTCATCGCCGCTGTCTCAGGACTTCCCGGCTTGAGTTTCATCAACTGCTGTTGCTGTGCCGGGATCATCGCGGGCGGTGCGCTCGGGACCTATCTTCATCGCCAGGACTACCATCCCGATCATCCACCGATGGAATCATCCGACGCTCTGATCGTGGGGCTGTTGGCCGGTCTCGTCGGCGCTGTGGGTGCGACGATCCTGTCGACGCTGGTTGCTCTGGCGATGGGGCCGATCGAGAGCGAGTTCGTAATGGACTTCATGTCGAAGCTGTTGGACGGATTGGTCGAGAATGGATCGCTCCCGGCGGCGACGGCCGACGAGATCCTTCAGCAGATGGAAGACTCGATGTCGGATGTGCTCAGCCCCGTCACGATCTTGACCGGCTTCTTCTTCAATATCGTCATCTACCCGGTCTTCGGCATGCTCGGCGGACTCGTGGGGTACGGGCTTTTCAAACCTAAGCAGCCGACGGTTGCCGCGCGGTAGCGGGGGACGGAGAGCAGAAGCCAGAGGCCAGAGACCAGAGGCCAGAGACCAGAGACCACGGGTCAGTGATCAGTAACGAGTTCTTGGCGTCCAGGAGATCGTATGATCAATATCCTCTTCGTTCTCATCATCACCTGGCTTCCTCAGAAAGATCCTCGAGAGATCGAGGTCCGCGCGGTGCTCGATGCTCAGGTTGAGGCCTGGAACCGTGGCGACATCTCCGGATACATGGCCGGCTATTGGCGATCGGAGAAGACGGTCTTTCTGAGCGACGGTTCCAAGACGCTGGGTTTCGATGAAGTGGCCGGTCGGTACGCGGCTCGATACCGAACGCGTGAAGACATGGGCATCCTCGCTTTTGAGGACCTCGAGGTGCGATTCGTCGGTGCCACAACGGCGATCGCCCACGGGATCTGGCGACTTCGGCGCATGTCCGACGAACCATGGGGCCGGTTCACGCTGGTTATCGAGAAGAAGAAAGAGGGATGGAGGATCACGCATGACCATACGTCAAGCGGGAAGTGAGGGGGGGGAGGACGGAGGGCCGGGGAAAGAGATCAGAGATCAGTAGTCAGAGGTCAGTGTCATTTGAGATCCGCTGTGGCAAGCCCGAAGGGTTTGCAATTCCACCTGCCCGAGGATTCATCCTCGGGTAATGCCTACCTGGGTGGGCTCTCATGCGCGCCGGTTGTCGAAATGAGCGAGTGAAGTCGGACAAAAGTCTGAAGACAGAGGACAGTAACCAGTCGTCAGTATCCTAATGAGAGCCCTTCTGTGCGATCCCGAAGGGCTTGCTGTTCTTCCAACCCAAGGATCTATTCCCGTTTACCGATGGCTTGAGCCAGCATGATGGTGACTTCCGAGCGGCTTGAAGGTCCGCGCGTGATCCTGCGAGCGATGACCGAGGCGGATGTCGACACGCTGGCCGCGATCGCGTTCGATCCCGACCTGTGGCGAAATACTACCACCCGCATGGAGACGCGCGAAGATCTGGCCGCGTACGTCCGACAGGCCCTGGTCGAACGAGAACAGGGTGTGGCGGTCCCTTTCGTCACCGTGGTCAGGTCGGGCGATGAGGTGGTCGGCAGTACCCGCTACGCCGCTATCGACTGGCGCCATCGTCGGGCTGAGATCGGATGGACCTGGATCGCTCCTCGGTGGCAAAGGAGCTTCGTGAACACCGAAGCGAAGTACCTCATGCTGCGGCATGCGTTCGAGGTGTGGGGTCTTCGCCGCGTCGAATTCAAGACGGCCTCATTCAACGGAACGTCGCGTCGGGCGCTCTTGCGCATCGGTGCCAGGGAGGAGGGGACACTGCGCCAGCATATGCTCCTGCCCGATGGCAGGAATCGCGATTCCGTCTACTACAGCGTGATCGACGGCGAGTGGCCCGAGGTGAAGCGTCGGCTGGAGACCATGATGTCCCGGACGTGAGCGGGGTCGGCCTGGTGTACAGCGATCGAGGCACGCCGACAGACCGTCGGGTGCCTCGATGTGTTTCTGTGCAGAGCCATCGGATCACGGCGTGTTCAGCAGAACGACCGCCGTTCGAACGAAGTTCAGGACGAGGGCCAGCGACGCCGGTTCGACCAGGTCGGGCGAGTCGGAGGGTAGATGCACCGTCTTCAACATCCGGGGCATGTCTTCATTCTTTCCCGACCAACCATCCTTCAGCAACCGGCTCAGCTTCGCCGCGTCTCCCCGTGGGAGCACCGAGATCGAGAGGTTCTCGAGTCCGAGCCGCGCGAACGATTCGTGATCGCCGTCGGGAAACTCCCCGCTGAAGACGGCGTTCAGGCCAAGACTGTCAGCCGCCTTCCGAAGCGCCGGGAGCATGCGATCATCGTCTCCGCCTCCGACAGGCCCCACGTAGACCTCATCGCCCATTCCCACCATGTCAAGGTTGATCGACGCGCGGTGGCTCGCCGGATCGATCGTCCTGGCGTACACATCCGACCCGATCCGTCCGTTCTCTTCACGGTCGAAGAAGACCACTTCGACCGCCCCCGGTGCCCCTTCGGCACGCCATTCACTGATGAGGGCGAGCATGACGGCCACTGCCGCCGCATTGTCATTCGCGCCCGGGGAATTCGGCACGGCGTCAAGGTGACCGCCGACGACCGTCACGGGAGTGCCTTCTCCGAACCGAACGATGAGATTGGTGCCGTTGAGGCGGAGCGTGTCGCGGGCGCTCAGGAGGAGCGTGTCGAACGATTGTTCGCGCACTTTGACGCCGATCTGCTGAAGCGCGCCGCGAACGTACGCGGCCCTGCCTTCGGTCGGCTGTGCGCACAATTCGCGCACGAACCGATGCATGGCGTCGGGGCTTGACCACGCTGTTTGCCCGATCAACGGCGGGGTCATGGCCGCCATGACCAACGTCAGAGAGATCAGCATCTTCGTTGCGGCGACCGAGGCCAAACGACCTCGTCGGTCGTTACGGAGCAACCTGTCCGTCGCCGAGTGGGCTGTTCGAATCCTCATCGCGTCTGTCCGTGTCCGTTCACTGTTATGTCGACCGAGCCACTTCGAACCGCCGGCCTATCGTTTCAGTCTGATGCGGAACGTCGATCCGGACCCGGGACGGCTGTCTTTGAGGAACAAGCGCCCGCGGTGATACGACTCGACGATGCGCTTGGCGAGGCTCAGACCCAGCCCCCATCCGCGCTTCTTCGTGGAGAAACCGGGGCGGAAGACTTCGGCCCGATGTTTGGGGTCGATGCCCTTGCCGGTGTCGGTGACGTCGATGGTCACGTGCCGGGGATGTCCCGTCACCGTGTAGGTGATCCGACCTTCGCCGCTCTCGATCGCGTCAAGCGCATTCTTCGTGAGGTTCTCGATCACCCATTCGAAGAGCTCGCGGTTGACCTTCACCCGCTCGTCGGAATGCGCTTCAATGGTGAGCGTGACCCGTTTGCCCGTGTGCGGAATGCGGCGCTGGAAGTATTGGACGACATGGTTGATGATGTCCGTGACCGGCTCCTCGTGCAGGTCGGGCCGCGAACCGATCTTCGAGAACCGATCGGCGATCTTCTGCAGCCGCTGGAGGTCGTTGTTCATCTCAGCAAGCGTCTCGCTCGCCGCGGCGTTCGCCCCGGCCTGGGTCCGGAGCAGTTCCGTCCAACCCAACAGGCTGCTGATGGGCGTCCCGAGCTGATGCGCGGTCTCGCGGGCCATGCCGACCCAGATGTTGCTCTGCTCGCTCCGTTTGATGTAGGAGAAGCTGATGTACCCGATGAGCACGAAGACCGCTACGGCGGCCAGTTCGAGGAACGGGAGGAGTCTCAGCTGGGTGATGAGCGGCGATTCGCCGTAATGGATGCGGCTCAGGATGATCGTGTCCTGGTAGGCCACGACGATCGGCGTGTGGATCTCGTCCATGCGGCGGATCAGATCGCGAAGATGGCGTTCGCGCCGCGCCTCGTCCCACGCGCTGTCGATCGGTACGTTCCGCGAGTTCTTGATGAGCGAGCCGGCCGGGTCGGTCTCGATCATCGGAAAGTCGATCGCGTTCACGACCTCGTTGAACACGAAGCTGTAGTCCCCTTCGCCCGCCTTGGCGTTCGCGATGTACTCCAGCGACCGGGCGTACATGCCCGCCACCTGCTGTTCCCGCGCGTGGAGCCGTTCGACGATGTCGTAGGTATAGAACAGGATCCCGGCGACGATGAGGAAGGCGAGTCCGAGGAGCAGGATCTTGATCCGGCCCGACGAGGAGAGCGAACCTGAGATCGACGAGCGGTCCATGGTTGGTCAGCGGCGCGGAACGGACAGCGTCTGGTCGCGGCGGGCTCCGACGGAGACGAGCCACAGCCTGACCTTCAGCAAGCGTTCGACGGCCCGAAGGTATGACTGTGCCTTCGACGGCAGATCATTGAAGCGCCGGATATCCGAAGTGGGCTCGTTCCAGCCGGGGAAGGAGCGGTACACCGGCTCGACCCGCTCGAGCGTCTGGACGTCGCTGGGAAACCGCTCGAGGACGCGGTTCCCGACCTTGTAGCCGACGCACACCTTGATCTCGTCGAACGCGTCGAGCACGTCGAGCTTCGTCACCGTGATGCGGTCGATGCCGTTGATGCGGCAGGAGTAGGTAAGACTGACCAGGTCCAGCCATCCGCACCGGCGCGGACGCCCCGTCGTCGCACCGAACTCGCCGCCGATCTTTCGCAGACGCTCTCCAATGTCGTTGAGCTGTTCGGTCGGGAACGGGCCGTTGCCGACGCGCGTGGAGTAGGCCTTCACCACGCCCACGACCGACCTGATGGAGGTCGGAGGAATGCCGAGACCCGTGCAGGCGCCTCCGCTGGTCGGATTCGACGAGGTCACGAACGGGTACGTGCCGTGGTCGACGTCGAGCAGAGCCCCTTGGGCGCCTTCGGCCAGGATCGCCTTCCCCTTGGCCAGCGCCCGGTTCAGGTGGTCCGACGTGTCCGTGATGTACGGGTCGATCTTCCGGTCAAAATCCTGGTACTCGGCGATGATACGGTCGACATCCAGCTCATCGCGATCGTAGACCTTTTTGAGCAACTCGTTCGTCGACTCGAGGTTCTGCTTCAGCTTCTTGCAGAGGACGTCGCGGTCGAGCAGGTCCACCACCCGGATGCCCGTGCGGGAGTACTTGTCGATGTACGAGGGACCGATGCCGCGCCCCGTCGTTCCGATCTTCTGCGCCCCTTCTTCGCGGATCGCATCCAGCCGCTTGTGGTACGGCATGATGAGGTGCGCGTTGTGGCTGATCAACAGGCGGCCGTCGATCCGAATGCCGGCTTCCTGCAACTGCCGGATCTCGTCCATAAGCGCCACGGGGTCGAGCACGACGCCGTTGCCGATCACGCACGTCACGTGGCGATGGAAGATCCCCGACGGGATCAGGTGCAGGACGAACTGGCGCGGCGCTTCGCCGCGGACGGGGGGGAGAATGACGGTATGGCCGGCATTGGCCCCTCCCTGGTAGCGGGCGACGATGTCAACGTCCTCGCTCAGGTGGTCGACGATCTTGCCTTTGCCCTCGTCGCCCCACTGGGCGCCGACAATGATCTGGACGGACATGCGGGATGCTCGCGAAAGGGGTGCGGTGTGAGGAATGCCATCATGAGAATATCACAAAAATGCAGGAAAGACAAGGCGAGCGTCTCCAACGCGCTTTGCGTTTCGGGGCTTTTCGGGGTACTATGGAATAAGCCAGTACGGACCCGAAGGATACGAAGGGACAGGAGAAAAACCATTGGACGAAGAAAGGTGAGTAGAGCCCATCTCAAAAACACACCAGCCGAATAGAACCTGCCTGCCCGGCACAGAACGCCGAGGTCTTTCGACCGTCAAGCAGGCGCAGAGACCGCAAAGAGCCATGATTCAGTTTCTCTGTGTTCTTTACATTCTTTGCGGCTATCAAACCACCATCGGGGGCTTTTTGAGATAGCCTCTAGCAGGGTGCTGAAAAACCCGCTGGAGGTCAGAACAGTAACCGCCAAGCG
>CAZOMY010000017.1:0-62027 GCA_964581115.1 uncultured Ignavibacteriaceae bacterium
GCGAGCGCGACGCGAACCATTCTTCTGCAGACTCCAGGCAGATCGAACCTGTATGCGTGTTCAACGTTCGTGCCGCGTCAGAGATCGCCGGCGAAATCGGTGGAATGCCCCCCAAAAATCGGGATTCGCCGATGATCGACTTCGCACAAGCGAGAAATCAACTCTGCCGATTGTAAATTGTACAAATTACAAGCAAGAATTACCTGGAGAGCACCAAGCGGTACGTCCACGAAATAGAAGGCGCGGGAGGTCTCTGACCCACCCGCGCCCTTGGCGTGTGCCTCAGCATTTCGAGCTTAACTTCTGGGTATTCGAGCCTGTTTCGTGCTTCGTATTTCGGAATTGATCTCCCCGCTACTCTTCCTCAGGGTCTCCTTCCTTCATCAACCCGTATCTCTTCATCTTGGTGTACAAGTGTGACCGTTGGATGTCGATGGCCTCCGCCGTCTTCGACACGTTCCATTTGTTCAGCTCGAGCTGTCGCTTGATGAACGCCGCCTCGGTCTTGTCCTTGAAGTCCTGAAACTTCATCGGCCGGCCGAACCACTCACCCACCTCCGTCGACGCTTCGGCGCCGCTATCGAGCAGTGAGATGTCGATCTGCGTGCCGGGTGACAGAATGACCAACCGCTCCACCGCATTCCTCAACTCCCGCACGTTGCCCGGCCATGCTCGCGCCGAAAGTCTCTCGACCGCGTCGTCGGTGATGGTCTTCGCCGCCATGCCGTTGCGCTGACAGACATCTTCGATGAACGCTTTGACCAGGATCGCCACGTCGCCCCTACGCTCGCGCAGCGGCGGCACGTGGATCGGGATGACATTCAACCGATGGAAGAGGTCGTTCCGGAACGCCCCCTTTTTGATCTCGGCTTGCAGGTCCTTGTTGGTCGCCGCCAGCACACGAACGTCGACGCTGATCAGCTTGTTGCCCCCCACCCGCTCGATGGTATGCTCCTCAAGCGCGCGAAGCACCTTCGCCTGTGCCTGAAGACTCATGTCGCCGATCTCATCGAGAAAAAGCGTCCCGCCGTCCGCCTGCTCGAATTTTCCGATCCGCTGAGCCGTGGCTCCCGTGAAAGATCCCTTTTCGTGCCCGAACAACTCCGACTCGATCAGGTCGGGAGGGATCGCGGCGCAGTTCACCTCGACCATCGGCTTGTCAGCCCGCTTGCTCCCGGCGTGAATGGCGCGGGCCACCAGCTCCTTGCCTGTGCCGTTCTCGCCCGTGATCAGGACCCGAGCATCGGTCGGGGCAACCCGTTCGATGAGCCGAAGGATCTCCTCGATGGCGGGACTGGAACCCAGGATCTGACGCCCCCCCTCCACTTTCTCGCGCAACTGCTTCAGGTCGCCGACGAGACGCGCCGCTTGCAGGGCGTTTCGGACGGTGACGAGCAGCTTGTCGCGGTCGAGCGGCTTCGGCAGGAAATCGAAAGCCCCTCGCTTGGTGGCTTCGACCGCCGTTTCAATGGTGCCGTGGCCTGAGATCATGACGACCGGAAGATCCGTCGACCGCTGGCGGATCCGCTGCAGCACTTCGAGTCCGTCGATGCCCGGCATCTTGACGTCGAGCAGGACAAGGTCGGGAGAGACCTTTTGGGCCAACGAGAGCCCCGTTTCGCCGTCGGAGGCGAAGTGGACCTCGTACTTCTCGTATTCCAGGATCATCCGGAGCGAGTCGCGGATGCTCTGTTCGTCGTCAATGACGAGGATGGTTTTCATACACGCGTCTTGAGGTTCGACTACGAGACTTCAGGGTCTGATGCTCCCCATTCTTGGCTCTTGGCACTTGATGGTGAGAATTGGAACTTGGCGGTTGACTCGAGATGAAGCTCCAAGTACCAACCATCAACTTCAAATCCCAACCACCAAGACTCAGCCAATTGCAGAGGGCGGCTTCGTGTCTCTTCGTGGATCACTCTTCACTCACGGGCAGCACCAGATAATCCGACGGCAACAGATTCTTGACCACCAACAGGTCCCTTCCGAACGCCTCTCCCTGCTTGTTCGCCCTTTTATCCCGAGGGTCATCGGTGCCTCCGACCACGAACTTCGCCTCGCCCCATTCCACGATGTTCCCGGCACCGCGCGCGATGTCGGTCGATTCCGAGGCATATGCCAGGTACGCCGAAGCGAAGAAATGCTGGAGCTTGTCTTTGTCGCCGTGATCGCCCGGAGGGGTGTCCTGATAGATCGACTTGGGAAGGTTGCGCACGCGCTGGACGAACATTGAATCTTCCTCGAGCGTCAGCGGTAGTTCCACGCTTTTGACGATCGGCATGCGTACATGGATCTGTTGGTGCTCGAGCACCGCCATCATGGCGATGAGCAGTCCGCGGCCGACATTATACTCCGCCACCCGGAGCGCCTTCTGGTAGATCGCATCGACGGCCCGCATGTCGCCGCAACGTCGCATGAGCTCGCCGAACCGCTGATCGCGGACGTACCGCCGCACCTCCCGCGTGTCGATGACGATCTGCGGCGTCACGGCGTTCGAGAACATGGAGCCGATGGAAAAGCCGTCGCCCTCGTCGTCGTCGAAGTGCCAGGTGAGATCCCCTTCACATTGCGCGACGGCAATGGCCGAAAGGAAGAGCGCAAGGGCTGGGATGGACAGCAGTCGCATCGTCGATGAGGGTTGCGGTGGAGCTCAAGTTTGGATGACGCCCGGGTTGAATCGCGGCAGGTCGGGCAGGTGCGACGACATCCGGATGCCGGCGGAGATGATCCCGCGCGTGTCGATCGGGTCGATGATCCCGTCCACCCACAGACGAGCGGCGGCGAACATCGGGTCGAGCTCGGCCTCGTACGTCGCCTGGATCTCCTTCAGCAACGCCGCCTGTGCCTCGGGCGAGATAGGCTCGCCTCCCTTCTGCATGGCCTGCAGTTTGATCCCTAGCAGCGTCTCGCTCGCCTGCTTGCCTCCCATGACCGCGATCGACGCGGTCGGCCACGCGAAGATGAGCCGCGGGTCGTAGGCCTTGCCGCACATCGCATAATTGCCCGCGCCGTAAGAGTTCCCGACGATAAAGGTGAACTTCGGCACGATGCTGTTGGCGACAGCGTTCACCATTTTCGCGCCGTCCTTGATGATGCCCCCCCGTTCGGCCCGGCTTCCCACCATGAATCCGGTGACGTCCTGCAAGAATACGAGCGGGATCCGCTTCTGGTTGCAGTTCATGATGAACCGCGCTCCCTTGTCGGCGCTGTCGCTGTAGATGACGCCCCCCACCTGCATCTCACCGGCGCCGTTGCGCACGACCGACCGCTGATTCGCAACGATCCCGACGGCCCAGCCGTCCACGCGGGCGTAGCCCGTCAGGATCGTCTTGCCGTAGTCGGCCTTGTATTCGTCCCAGGAATCAGCGTCGATGATGCGCGCGATCACCTCCGCCATGTCATACGGCTTCGACGGGTCGGCCGGAAGGAGTCCGTAGATCTCCTTCGGCTCGAATTGCGGAGCGACGGGAGCGATACGGTCGAACAATGGCGGAGGTGGAGCGCCAAGCCGTCCGATGATGCTCCGGACCTTTGCCAATGCCTCCTCATCATTCTTCATGCGATGATCGGTCACGCCGCTGATCTCGCAATGCACGCCTGCCCCGCCGAGCGCTTCGTTGTCGATCTCTTCGCCGATCGCTGCCTTGACAAGGTGCGAGCCGGCGAGAAAGACACTCCCCGTCCCTTCAACGATCAGCGCTTCGTCGCTCATGATCGGCAGATAGGCGCCTCCCGCCACGCACGGACCCATGATGACGGCGATCTGCGGAATGCCCATCGACGAAAGGACGGCATTGTTCCGGAAGATGCGGCCGAAATGCTCCTTGTCGGGAAAGATCTCCGACTGCAGCGGCAGGAAGACTCCGGCCGAATCGACCAGATAGACGATGGGAAGCCGATTCTCCATCGCGATCTCCTGCGCCCGCAGATTCTTCTTGGCCGTCATCGGGAACCACGCTCCGGCCTTTACCGTGGCGTCGTTCGCCACGATCACAACGTCACGACCGTGCACCTCTCCGATCCCGAACACGGTCCCCGCCGACGGTGCGCCGCCGTACTCTTCGTACATGCCGTGCGCGGCGAAGAGCCCGATCTCCACGAAGCGGGTCCCCGGATCGATGAGTCGTTCGATCCGCTCGCGTGCCGACAGCTTTCCTTTGGCCTTCTGCTTCGCGTGCGCCTGAGCGCCGCCGCCCGACGTGACGCGCCCGGCTTCGGTCCGCAGGCGCTGCAGGAGCGCCAGCATTCGCTCGGCGTTCTTCGTGAAGTTCAGGTTCATCTCGAGAGGATGTCCAAGTCCGGCCATGGTCACTCGCTCCTCGAAACCACCGAACCTTCGGTCCACAGACGAAACACCAGGTCGCGTGCCAGCTCATTCCGCGGGTTTATCTGTGTCGCCTGCAGGGCGTACCCCGCGGCCCGCGTTCGGTCGCCGACCTGGTACAGGCACATCGCCAGCCTTGTGAACAGCAGGTCCTGAGCAACGTGCGGATCGGGCCGGTGTGTCTCACGGATCTGAATTGCCCGGGCATACTGGTCCATTGCCTGCCGATAGCGTCCCCCGGCGTACATGAGATCCGCCAAGCGCACACGATACCGGTCGACGGTGTCCATGGCAACGTCGATGGCCCGGCGCAGGAGACGTTCGGGCTCATCAGCGGAGACGGCGGCGAACGAGGTGGCGTTGCGTTGTCCGGCCTCAAACAGCCGCCACGCGAGCGCCTCGAGGGCGTTGGGATCGCGCGGACTCAACTCAACGCGGCGTCGAAGCAGATGGACGCTCCGGTCGAGGTCGCCCACGCGCGCCGCCACTTCGGCAAATCGATCGATGATATCGACGTCGTCCGGCCTCCGGCGATGAAGCTCGGACAGGAACTGGAACGCCAGAGGCGGCACGCCTCTAACCGGGCTTTCGTGCCACCGGGCGGCGTCGGTCAGCTCATCATCCGAAAAACCGGCATCTCCCCACCGAAGCGTCAGCGGGAGCGGTGAGCCCTCTCGGTGCAGACGTTGGTCGTATTGCTCCACTCCCTTGACCCCACGATTCACAAAGAAGGCCCGCGGAGCGCCATATTCAAGCCGCGGAAGGTCCTCGGTATTGAGCGGACCCTCATCCGCGTACCGACGGACCTGCGCGCTGTTCATCACCTGGAGTGAATAGATCGTTCCGTACTGTCCGATCCCCAGCCGGAGGAAATCAGCCCGAACGGCATCTTCCGACCAGAGATCGGAAAGTCGAGCGTCATTCGGCGCCACCTCCCGGTTCGACCCCACCAGGATCACGTCGGTCGCCAGCGGCGACCAGATCGAAACGTACGGGAAGGCCGACTGAAAGGTCCGCAGCACAAGCCGGAACATCTCATCGTCCATCTCGTACAGATGGAACCATTGGGCCATCAGTCCGTCGTCGGCAAGCCTCTCGCGGCAGAGCGCAAAGAACTCGCTCGTGTACAGGCTTCCGATGCCGGCGATCCACGGATTCGACGGCTCGCTCACGATCACGTCGTATCGGCGGTCCGTCAGCTGCAGCATCGTCAGGGCATCGTCGACCGTCAGATGGAATCGAGGGTCATCCATGATCCGGCCGCTGGCCTCCGCGAACTGCGCAGAAGCATCCACCACCTCCGGCGAGATCTCAACACAATCCACGCGCTCCACCGGATGCCGCAGCAGACTTCCCGCCGTCACGCCGCTTCCAAGCCCGATGACCAGAGCCGACGAGGGCCGTGGATGCAACACCATCGGCAATTGTCCGAGCAGCACCTGCGTCGGCAGGTCGGTGACGGATGAGGCGTCCGGCTTCCCGTTGATGATGAGCACCTTCTGAACGCCGCCTTCAGCGGGCGTCTCAATGACTCCCACCGTGGCTGTCGGCCCTTCGCGGTAGAACGGGACCGACGACGGGCTGAACCTCCGCACGAACTCATCGTAGCTCGATGGCGGTTCAACGTTCTTGTTGATATACCTGAAGACCCCCGACAGCGTCGTGGCCCGACTCCACGAAGGCGAGATCGCCAGTCCGACAACGGCAACGGCAACGACGAGGGCAGCCAGTAAACGACCCTTTCGCTGATCGAAGGCGCCCCCCCACCAGAGGACGACAGCGGCCGCCATGGTGTTGAGTGCGACAGCGATCTCGACCGTCCGTTGAACGCCGAACGCCGGGAAAAAGACGAGACCGGCGGCGACGGTGCCGAGCACGGTACCGACCGTATTGACGCTGAAGACCAGACCGACGGTCGACCCCACCGTGTCCGCCCGCCGTGAGGCGATGCGGGCCGCGATGGGAAGTCCCATGCCCATGAAAATGGTCGGGATCACCAGCAGGGTCAATCCGAAACCGAACTGGAGAGCGAGGAAGAAGGGATACGAGGTTTCAGAACGGTGGAGCAGATGAGCCGTCCACCAGAAGACATACGGCACCAGGCCGTACAGCGGCAGGATCGCCAACATCGATCCGGCCACGCCCGCTTGCGTTCCTGCCAACCATGCCAGGTGTCGAGGTGAACGGGACATGATGCGAGCGACGATGGCGCTCCCCGCCGTGATGCCCGAAATGAATGCCACGAGCATCAGCGTGAAGGAGTATGTGGATGACCCTAGCACGGGAATGAGCATGCGTACCCACGCCACCTCGTAGACCATCGCACAAAAGCCCGAGAGGCCCGCGACGATGACGGCAAGTCGGGCTTGGACCGACGAGAACACGGGTTCGTCAGCGCGCTGCGGGACCTCAGCGGTCGCGGCAGACGTGATACCGTTACCGGCTTCGTCGTGAGCAGGATCCCGGCGACCGACGGCCAATGCGATGATGCCGACAACGACGTTCGCGGCTCCCGCCGAGAGGACCGTCGCTTCGAGTCCGACAAGACGGACGAAGAAGAATCCGGCCAGCAAAGACCCCACCACCGCGCCGAAGCTGTTGAGGAAATACAGGACGGCGATGTTCGACCCTGCGTCGCGGAGCGATCGGGTCAGGTACCGGACCAGCACCGGGAGTGTGCCACCCATGAGGATCGTGGGCGGAAGGAGCGTTGCAAACCCGATTAAGAGCTTCAGCGACAGGACGATCGTGCCGCCCGGGGGCCATCCGGCATCGCGAACCGTCGAGACGAAGAGTTCGCGGGCGACCGATTGCAGCGCCGGATACGCGAGGCAGTAGGCGCCGATGGCCAATTCGAGCCAGCCGTAGAGTGCCAACGGACGACCTGAACGGTCCGCACGGCGTCCCCACAGGGTCGCCCCGATGGCGAGCCCGCCCATGAATGTGGCGAGGACGATCGTTTGCGCGTGCGTGGTGTTGCCCAGGAAGAGCGAGAGGTATTTGAACCAGGCGACCTGGTAGATGAGGCCTAGCGAACCGGACGTGACGAAGAGTAGTCCGACCAACGCACTACGCGATTCGCGGGTCATAAGAGTCGGGCGTCGTGGTCAGCGAAGCAGATGCCTGGCGATGACCATCTTTTGAACTTCCGAGGTCCCTTCGCCGATGGTCAGAAGCTTGGCGTCGCGATAGTACTTTTCGACCGGATAGTCCTTCGTGAACCCGTACCCGCCGTGGATCTGGACGGCCGTCGTGGCAATGCGTTGCGCAGCTTCGGAAGCGAAGTACTTCGCCTGCGCCGCAGCCATGGTGATGGATTCTCCGCGGGCCTTGCGTTGGGCGGCATCGACCGTGAGAGCGCGGGCCGCCGCGATCTCGGTGGCCATGTCGGCGAGGTGAAACTGAATGCCCTGCATCTCGGCGAGCGCCTTGCCGAACTGCTTCCGTTCCCTGGCATAGCGCGTTGCTGCATCGAGCGCCCCTTGCGCCAAGCCGACGGACAGCGCTGCGATCCCTATGCGTCCGCTGTCGAGCACCGTCAGCGCCTGCGTGAATCCTTCCCCTTCCTTCCCCAGCAGGTTGGCGGCAGGAACGCGCACGTGGTCGAAGGTCATCTGCACGGTGTCGCTGGCGCGCATGCCGAGCTTGTTTTCCTTCCTGCCGACAATGACCCCCGGCATACCGCGGTCGACGATGAACGCGCTGATCCCCTTCGTCCCGCCCGACGGTTCGGTCTTGGCCATCACGACATAGGTCGAAGCATGACCGCCATTCGTGATGAATACCTTCGAACCGTTGATGATATAGCCCTCTGTATCGCGCACCGCGGTTGTGCGCATGCCGCTGGCGTCGCTGCCCGAACCCGGCTCGGTCAGGCACCAGGCGCCGATCTTCTCGCCGGTGGCGAGTGCCGGGATCGTCCGGGCCGCCTGTTCGTCATTCGCGAACAGGAGCAGGTGTTGCAGGCACAGTCCGCTGTGCGCGGCCAGCGTCAGGCCGACCGACGGATCGACCCGCGACAGCTCCTCCATGATCATGATGAACTCGATCGGCCCGAGGCCCGCGCCTCCCCATCGTTCGGGAACGGCGGTTCCGAGGAACCCCGCCTCGCCCATCCCCCGAACGACGGCCGAAGGGAATTCCTGCGCCTCGTCCCACGTCATGACGTGCGGCTTGATCTCGCGGTCGGCAAAGGCCCGAACCGTCTCACGCAACATTCGCTGTTCATCCGTCATGACGTACCCTCAATCGTGCGCGGCAGGCAGAACGGCCTTCCGAAAGTCCGCGATCAGCTCCGCGGCAACGTCGTACGGAGTCTGATCGGCGGCCGACAGCATGGTTGCGCGCGACTCGAGCAGCGAGGTCCGCTGCGCATTCCAGAAGACCTCGTGTAATTCCTCGTCAACGATGCCGCGGATCCTCTGTCGCAACCGCGCCACCCGTCGAGCATCGAGCCCGCCGGAGTTCAACAGGTGTTGGCGATGCCGTTCGACCTCCGCTGCCACAAGTTCGATACCGACCCCTTCGCCGGCCTGCGTTTTCACGACATCGGGGAGCCACGAGTGTGCATCATGCGGACGGAAGCCCAAGATCATCTTGATGGACATCACGGCCTGGTCGGCCCCCGGCCGGTCGGCTTTGTTGAGCACGAAGAAGTCCGCGATCTCCATCAGTCCGGCCTTCATCGCCTGAATACCGTCGCCCGATTCGGGTACGAGAACGACCACCGTCGTGTCGGCGGCGCCGGCGATGTCCAGTTCCGACTGACCGACCCCCACCGTCTCGAAGAGGACGACGTCCATGCCTCCGGCATCGAGAATGTCGGCCGCTTCGCCCGCCTTCCGCGAAAGGCCACCTAGACTGCCGCGCGACGCCATGCTGCGAATGAAGACGCCGCCATCGACCTCCACATCGGTCATCCGGATGCGGTCCCCGAGCAGGGCGCCGCCGGTGAACGGGCTCGTCGGATCGACGGCGATGATGCCGACCCGCTGTCCTTGCCGGCGATAGTGCCGGGCCAGCTTGTTCGTAAGCGTACTCTTGCCCGCCCCGGGAGGACCCGTAATACCGACCCGATAGGCCCGGCCGACGCGCGAGTAGGTGGCGGCGAGGATCTCCCGGGCGTCCGCGGTCTCGTTCTCGATGCGCGTGATAGCCCGGGCGATGGCGCGTCGCTCGCCATTCAAGATCCCGTCGATGAGTTGGCGTGTCGCGCTCACGGCCGTGTGTTCAGTCGAAACCAGTCGGCCGTCAGCTTCAAGCCCTCTTCGAGGGTTGTGCGGGGCCGCCAGCCGAAGGTGCGGAACATCTTCTCCGACGTGATGACGCTCCGCAACTGCTCACCGGCCTTGGCCGGACCGTGTTGTTCCGGCGCCCCCGGTCGCAGGGACCTGGCCAGATGGCGGAACAGCGTGTTCACGTCGTGCTCGATGCCCGTTCCCACGTTGAAAACGTCAGACCCCCGGAAAGCCAGCGCATGCAGGTTCGCCTGTACGACGTCGCCAACGTAGACATAGTCGCGGGTCTGTGTGCCGTCGCCGTTGATGACGGCCGGCTCGTTCCGAATGAGCCGCGTGGCAAAAATGGCAATGACCCCCGCTTCTCCATGAGGGTTCTGTCGAGGCCCGTAGATGTTGGCGTACCGCAAGATGACCGATTCGATGCCATACACCTGCTGATAGAAGAAGAGGTACTTCTCCGTCGTAAGCTTCGTGATCCCGTACGGCGACAGCGGCCGGAGCGGGTGCTCCTCGTCGGCGGGGAAGTACTCCTGCTCGCCGTAGATCGCCCCGCCCGTCGACGCAAAGATCACTTTCTTCACGCCGTTGCGCCGCGCCGACTCCATGATGTTCAGGAAGCCAAGCACGTTGACGGATGCGTCAAAGGCCGGATCTGCCACGGATCGGCGCACGTCCATCTGGGCCGCGTGGTGGTTGATGACCTCGAACCGCTCCTCGGCGATCAGGTCCGCCACCGCCTTGTCGCGGATATCCATTTGATGGAAGGTGGCGCCCGAAGGAATGTTCTCCCGGCGTCCTCCGGAAAGGTCGTCGACAATGGTCACGTCGTGTCCGGCCGCAAGATACGCATCGGCGACATGCGACGCGATGAAGCCTGCTCCACCGGTAATGAGGATCTTCATGAATGTTTCATGGCCAATGTTTGAATGAGCGCATCGATCGCCTCTAGCGGATGCCTTTCGACCCGATGTCGGTGCGATATTGCGCACCCTCGAATCTCACCCTGCGCACGGCCTCGTACGCCTTCCGGATCGTGCCCGCCAGGTCGTTCGGCGCACCCAAGGCCGTGATGCCGAGAACGCGTCCGCCGGCCGTCACCAGCTTTCCCTCAGCGATCTTCGTCCCTGCATGATACACCGCAACATCCTCTCGACCGTCGAGCGCCTGAAGACCGGAGATCTCCTTGCCGGTCTCATACTGGTCCGGATATCCGGCCGAGGCCATGACGACACAGACTGCCGTGGCGTCCGCAAGACGTACCTCCTCGGGTTGAAGCTGACCGGATGAGGCCCTGACAAACAGCTCCGCGACATCACTCGCGACCAACGGCAGAACGACCTGCGTCTCGGGATCTCCGAATCGGCAGTTGTACTCGAGCACCAACGGACCGTTGGACGTGATCATGAGCCCGACGTACAGGCAACCGGTGTAGGGCGACCCCTCGGAGCGCATGCCGCGCAGCGTCGGTTCGACGACCTCGCGTTGCACCCGCTCCAGCAGAGCCGGCGTTCCACGTGGAGCCGGCGCGTACGCTCCCATCCCGCCGGTGTTCTTGCCTCGATCGTTGTCAAAGACCCGCTTATGGTCCTGCGCCGGAGCCAGCATGACGGCCCGCTCTCCATCAGTCACGACAAAGACCGAGAGTTCCTCTCCCGTCAGGAACTCCTCGATGATGATCCTTTCGCCTGCGGCGCCGAACGCTTCGCCCGACAACATCGAACGCGCCGCTTCGAGCGCTTCGTCGCGCGTCTGGCAGATCACCACACCTTTGCCGGCCGCCAAGCCGTCGGCCTTGACGACGATCGGCGGCGACATTCCGCGGATGAACGCCTCCGCCGCGGAAGCATCATCCTTTCCGAACGAGCCGAACTTCGCCGTCGGAATGCCGTAACGCTCCATAAATGCTTTGGAGAACGCCTTGCTTCCCTCCAGCAGCGCCGCCGAACGTGTCGGTCCAAAGATCGCCAGCCCTTGTGCTCGAAAGAGGTCGACAATGCCCAGGACGAGCGGCTGTTCGGGACCGACGATCGTGAGCGATACCGATTGTTCGCGCGCGAAGCGGAGCAGGCTGTTCAGGTCGTCGGCCTTGATCGGCACGCACTCGGCATCCTGCGCAATGCCTGCGTTCCCGGGCGCGCACCAGACCTTGGTGACGAGCGGACTACGACTCAGTGCTTTGACGATGGCGTGCTCGCGCCCGCCGGAGCCGATGACCAGCATCTTCATGGTCGATCCTCGTCGACACGGCGGATCTCCGCACGGTCGTGGTCCAACAGCGATTCCAGGTGCCGCGCCATCAACCCGGTAAGACGAAAGCGGTCGTAGCGCTCGGCAAACGTCGCCGGTATCGAAGGCAGGGTCCTGCGGTCGAAACGGGCCAGCAGGTCGAGCAGGGCCCTCTCGTGCGACGGCACGTCCATCAACGGCACACACAGACCTCCACCGGAATCGACGATCTCCTGTCGCGTATAGCCGTCGACCACCGACGCCAGGATCGGACGACCGGTCGCGAAGTATTCGTAGAGCTTGCCGGGGGACGACATATCATTATCGTTCACATACCAGAGCACGTCAGAGGTCCGCATCAGATAAACGGCGGCGCGGTGCTCACGATAACCTTCAAACGTCACCACCGATTCCAGCTTCAGCTTCTTGACCAATCGCAGGTCCTGCTTTCGCTGGGCGCCAACGAACCTGATGTCAAGCCGCTCCCGCACGTCAGGTTGTGCGGCGATGACCCGTTGAACGGCGTGCAGGAACACGTCGGGACTTCGATGTCCGTAGAATGTGCCCGCGTGTACGATGCGCATCCGGCCGGCCGTTCCGGCCCTGCGCGCGGATCCGGCAAAGTCCTCAGCGTCAAAGCCCTGCGAGACGATCGCCACATCGTGGTACTGCAACGACCGGTGACGCCGCAAGAGGCTCTCCTTGATGCGCCGGTGCGTCGTGACGATGGCGTTCGAAGCATGGATCACGCGGCGCTCAAGACGCCGGTGCAGCCACGTGTGCAGCGGCGTCGGCCACGACTTGAACGGGTATTCCAACCACGCATCGCGATAGTCCAGCAAGAGCGGAATGCCCGTGCGGCGCTTGAGCTCCATGCCGATGAGGAAGTCCGTCTGCGGCGGGGCCGTTGCCAGGATCGCGTCGAACCGGGTCTCGGCGGCTAGGGCCAGTCCGGCCGCTACGGCCCGCTTCTTCCAGCCGATCTTTGTGTCGGGAATGAAGAAGAAATCGCCGATCGCTCCTGCCACCCTGCGCGTGAACTCGCCCGGAAGCCGCACGACCTCTTTCCTCTTGAACAACCGGTTGACGTCGACGGAGGCGGTGCGGACGATCCGCACGCCCGCATCCTCCACTTCGCGCAGGAGTGATTCGTCGAACGCAAAATAGCCCCCCGGCTCCACCGTCAGCACGGTCGGATTCCATCCATACCGGCCCAGGTACTTGGCAAACTTGGCCGTACGTTGAACGCCGCTCAAACCGAGCGGCGGAAAGTAGTACGCAATGATCAGAACGCGACGCGTGTTGTCGGCCATCGGCGGTCAGAGGACCAGCAGTTCCTTTGGAATGGACGTCAGCAGGTCGCGGCCGTGCGGCCGAACGACGACGTCGTCTTCAATGCGCACGCCGCCGACGCCGGGTACGTACACGCCGGGCTCAATGGTGACGATCTGGCCGTCTCGTAGCGTGTCGACGCTCGTCGGTGCCAGGCGCGGACCCTCATGGATCTGCAGTCCCAATCCATGGCCAAGCGAATGGCGAAAGTGTGTGATCAGTCGGTGCGAACGCAGCACGCAGCGCGCCTCCGCATCGACGTCGCGCGCCGCCACGCCCGCCCTGACCATGAGCAACGAGGCAAGCTGTGCCTCCAGCACGGCCCGATACATGTTCCGCAACCGTGGAGACGGGCGTCCGACCGCCACCGTCCTCGTGATGTCGCTGTGATAGCCCTTGTAGCGGCATCCGAAGTCGATCGTCACCAGTTCACCTCGGCCGACGCGGCGTTCGCTCGCCCGGGCGTGCGGCAGGGCCCCGCGCGGACCGCTTGCAACGATCGGTTCGAATCCGTCGCCGTCGGCGCCATGGAGACGGTGCAGATAGGTGATGCGCGCGGCGATCTCCGACTCGCGGACGCCCGGAACGACCATCGGCAGGACCTCGTCCCACACCCGTTCGCTGATGGCGATCGCTTCCTTGGTCGCCTGGATCTCATCCTCGTCCTTCACCGAGACGAGCGGATCGAGGATGCCTGGAACGGGCCGAAATCGGGCGCGGGAAAAGGCCGAACGGAGGCGCGATAATGCTGCGACCGTCGTCTGCTCGGGGTCGTATCCGATGCGAGCGCCACTGGCCAGACGCAGTCGGGGCGCTGCAACATCGACGAGAGGACCGGCGCCGATGACAACGCGTGGCCCGGCCACTTCGTGCTTCACTTGTTCAGCGTACCGACCGTCCGTGGCGAACAGATCGGAGCGCCGTCCAACGATGAGGAGGCCGTTCGAGCCGGTGAATCCGCACAGATAGCGGACGTGCGGCAGATGGGAAACGACCAGCGCGTCGAGGCGACGCGCTGCAAGAAGGCGACGGACGTCGTCAAGCCGGCGGCGGGCCATGCGGACCGGTCAGTGGTGGTAGTTCGGAGCGTCTTTGGTGATGGCGATGCTGTGCGGATGGCTCTCACGCAAGCCGGCTTCGCTCATGCGTACGAACCGGGCTTTCACCTGAAGCTCGGCGATCGTGCGGCATCCGCAGTAGCCCATGGCCGAACGAAGTCCGCCGATCATCTGGTACACGGTGTCGGCGAGCGAGCCCTTGAAGGGCACGCGGCCTTCGATGCCTTCAGGCACCAGCTTGGGAAGTCCGTCCTCGACGTCCTGGAAGTAACGGTCGCTGCTGCCGGCTTTCATCGCGCCGAGCGAACCCATCCCGCGATAGACCTTGTAGCTGCGTCCCTCATAGAGGACCGTCTCGCCGGGGCTCTCTTCGACGCCGGCGAACAAGCCGCCGATCATCACGGAGTCGGCTCCAGCCGCCAGCGCCTTGGCAATATCTCCGGTCTGCTTGATGCCGCCGTCGGCGATGATCGGGATCCTCGCTTTGCGCGCTTCTGCGGAGCACTGAAGGATGGCCGTGATCTGTGGAACGCCCACTCCCGCGACAACGCGTGTGGTGCAGATCGAACCCGGACCGATGCCGACCTTCACTCCGTCGACACCCGCCTTGATGAGCGCTTTTGTTCCCTCGGCCGTGGCCACGTTGCCTGCGATGAGGTCGACGTCCACGGCCTTGCGAACGCGCTTCACCATTTCCAGCACGCCCCTGGAGTGACCGTGCGCCGTATCGACGATGACGACGTCGACCCCCGCGGCCACGAGGGCCTTCACGCGATCGAGCGTGTCGGGTGTGACCCCCACGGCCGCTCCGACGCGAAGCCGTCCGAGTCCGTCCTTGCACGCATCCGGGTGCCGCTTCTTCTTCTGTATGTCCTTGAACGTCAACAGACCTTTCAACCGCCCCTGGCGGTCAAGCACCGGCAGCTTCTCGATCCGGTTCTTCTGCAGGATCTTCTCCGCTTCATCCAGCGTCGTTCCGACGGGAGCGGTGATGAGGTTCTGCGTCGTCATCACCTGCTCAATGCGTTGGTCGAGGTTCGGCTGAAACCTCAGGTCGCGGTTCGTCAGAATGCCGACCAGCTTTTCGTCGCGGACGATCGGGATGCCGGAAATGCTGTACTTCCTCATGACCTCGAGCGCTTCGCGGATTGTCTGTTCCGGCGCCATGACGATCGGCTTCTGAATCATTCCGCTTTCCGAGCGTTTCACCTTGTCGACCTCGTCGGCCTGGCGCTCGATCGTCATGTTCTTGTGCAGGATGCCCATCCCTCCCTCGCGAGCAAGGGCGATCGCCATCTCTGACTCCGTGACGGTGTCCATCGCCGCGCTCAACAACGGCACGTTCAGGGTGATGCGCGACGTCAGCCGCGTCGCTGTTCTGGCGTCGCGCGGAAGCACGTCGGACGCCGCCGGGACGAGGAGGACGTCGTCGAACGTGATGGCTTCGCCGAGGATCTTGGGATGGTTCTTCACGGAAGGCTCACTTGAAGGCGGCGATGCCGGTGATGTCCTCGCCGATGATCAGGGTGTGCATCTCGTGCGTACCCTCGTATGTCTTTACCGACTCGAGGTTGTTGGCGTGCCGCATGACGGGATATTCGTCGAGGATCCCGTTGGCGCCGAGGATCTCACGGGCCATTCGGGCGATCTCGAGGGCGTGGTAGACATTGTTGCGCTTCGCCAGCGAGATCTGCGTGAACTTCACCGTGCCGGCGTCTTTCAACCGCCCGAGTTGCAGGACGAGCAGCTGGCCCTTCGTGATCTCACTGACCATGTGGACCAGCTTCTCCTGGATGAGCTGGAATGAAGCGATGGGCTTGTCGAACTGGATGCGCGACTTCGCATACTGGAGCGCGGCGTCGTATGTGGCCATGGCCGAGCCGACGGCTCCCCACGCGATCCCATACCGCGCCTGGCTCAGGCACATCAGTGGACCCTTGAGGCCTTTGATCTTCGGCAGCATGTTCGCCTCCGGGATCCAGCAGTCCTGGAAGACCAATTCGGACGTGACCGAAGCGCGGAGTGAATGCTTTCCCTTCATCTCAGGCGCCGTGAATCCCTTCGTGCCTTTCTCAACAAGGAATCCACGCACCTCCCCGTCCAATTTGGCCCAGACGACCGCAACGTCGGCGATCGTGCCATTCGTGATCCACATTTTGGCGCCGTTCAGCACGAACCCGCCATTCTTCCTCTCGGCGCGCGTGACCATGCCGCCGGGGTTTGAGCCATAGTCGGGCTCCGTCAGGCCGAAACATCCGACCTTCTCACCCTTCGCCAAGGCCGGCAACCACCGGTCCTTCTGCTCCTCAGAGCCGAAGGCAAAGATCGGATACATGACAAGTCCGCTCTGGACCGATGCAAACGACCGGACGCCGCTGTCGCCGCGTTCCAGTTCCTGCATCACGAGTCCGTACGCTACGTTGTTCATTTCGGCGCAGCCGTACTTGGCCGGAAGGGTCGACCCGAACAGGCCCAGCTCCGCCATCTTGCCCACGAGCGCCATTGGAAAGGTCCCTTCCCGATAGTGCTTTTCGATGACCGGCAGGACCTCATCGTCGACGAACGCCCGGACAGTATCGCGGACCATGCGCTCCTCTTCAGAGAGCAGTCCGTCGATCATATAGTAGTCTACACCTTGGAATTGAGCCATGGAAGAGTTTTCGGAGGGTCAGCGGAGTGCGGAGGAAAAATCCCCCGTTTGCACGAGATTTGAACAAAACCTACCGAAAGAAGTGCTGAAAAACAAGGAAATGGCTGTAAACGGGGGGAGGGACGAGGGTACAAAAATAAAGAGCCAGCTTTTCGGACCACCCCACCACGAGCATCCGATGACTGGCTCCCTAGAAGGAGATTCGGGAAACGAGGATAAAGAATGTTCCCGAGCTTATAGACGTTCGTCCGGGAGAAAAAGTTTCATTCCATGATGCCCGCCGGGATGCGGATGCCGTAGCGTTTGATCTTGAGATAGAGGGTCTTGGGGGTGATGCCGAGGATCTGCGCGGAACGAGTGCGGTTCCATTCGTTGGCTCGCAGCACTCGCTCAATGTGTTCAGCCTCCACGTCTTCGAGCGAAGCCATGGGGTTGGCCGGAGCAACCTCGTGAGCCGCCGGAACCGCCTCGGCCCTCAGGCCGACGTTCATCCACAGATCCGACGGTTCGATGATGTCGCCGTGCGCCAGCGCCACCGCCCCTTCGATGACGTGCTCCAATTCACGCACATTTCCCGGCCAATCATATCGCTGGAGGACATCGAGGGCCGCAGGACTCAACGACTTCGACCTCGACTTCCGGTGGAGGAAGTGCGCAACGAGCTGGGGAATGTCTTCCTTGTGCTCCCGCAGCGGAGGGAGGCGAAGTCCGACAACATTGAGCCGATAGAGAAGGTCATCGCGAAAGCGGCCTGCTTTTACCTCATCGCTCAAGTTCTTGTTCGTCGCCGACACAACCCTCACGTCGACCGTCCGCGCATCGTTCCCTCCCACGCGGCGGAACTCTCCCGTCTCGAGGAAACGCAACAGCTTGGGCTGGACGAGCGGACTGATATCTCCCACCTCATCCAGGAACAGCGTCCCGCCGTTCGCCACTTCGACCAGTCCCTGCTTGGTCTTGATGGCGCTTGTGAACGCCCCCTTTTCATGGCCGAAGAGCTCGCTCTCCAGCAATTGATCGGGCATCGCGGCGCAGTTGACCGCGATAAAAGGCTGTTCGCGACGGGGACTTTCGCGGTGAATGAGCTGGGCAAACAGCTCCTTGCCCGTGCCGCTTTCCCCCTGGATCAGGACGATCGCGTCGCTCGCCGCCAGCTTGCGGGCATACCCGATCGTGTCCTGGAAGCTCTTGCTCGATCCGATGATCTCGACCGGTCGAGCGCCGGCGTTGACCTCCTTGGTGATGAGCAACTGCCGATGCTCGACGGCGCGTCGGACGGTCGCCATCAGCACGTCGAACTCGTACGGCTTGCTTAGAAAATCATAAGCCCCGAGACGGGTGGCCTCGACGGCATTCTTGACGTCGGCCTGGGCCGTCAACATGATGACTTGGGTGGCGGGGCTGTGCTCCTTGATGAAGCGCAGCACTTCCAGGCCGCTCACGCGGGGCATGCGGATGTCGAGCAGTGCGATGTCGAAGACCTTCGACCGGATGAGGTTCATCGCATCGCTTCCGTTGCCGGCGGTCACGACGGTGAACTCGGGATACTCTTGGAACTCGGTCTGCAGAAGGTAGGTGACGGACTCTTCGTCGTCAACGATGAGGATGTGCGTCGTCGCGGCCATGGAAGATGGATGGCCGGAGGTCAGGCGGTGGTCAGAACGCGCTCGACGGTCGTCAACAGGTCCACGAGGTCGTAGGGTTTGCTGACGAAATCCTCCGCGCCGAGCTTCTTGGATTCAATGGCATTCTTGAGGTCGGCGAAGCCGGTCAGCATGACCACTTTCGTCTTTGGCTGCCGGTCCTTGACGTATTTCAGGACCTCGAAGCCGTCGACGTTGGGCATCTTGATGTCCAGGAGGATGAGGTCGAATTCCTGGTTGCCAAGGATGTTGATCGCTTCCTGACCGTCAGCGGCACTTCGGACATGATAGCCTTCTCCTTCGAGCTCCGAGCTGAGAACGGTGCGAAGGGCATCCTCGTCGTCAACGACCAAAATGCGGTTCTTTGCAGGCATGCGGCCTCTCCTGCCCCGGGGTGGGCCGACGATCGGGGCATCTCTTCTGTTGCTGGCGAACTTAGAAAGAATCACCCCGAAAAGCAACCGGCCGTTGCAGAGTGGAAAGTGTGCAGAACTTGTCGTACTGTGCATTCCCGTATGCAAGAATCCCGCGCAACACCCCGAGCGATCTCGGTCCTGGCTGTGGATGACGACCCGGCATTCGGACGGATCATCCATCATCTCCTGCAGCGCTTCCCCGACCGGACGTTCGATGTCACAGTCAAGACCTCGATTCAGGAGGCGCTTGCCACGCTGGCTGAACGTCCGTCGTTCGACGTCATCCTCACCGACCACAATTTTCCCGACGGCAACGGACTCGAGTTCTGTCTGCAACTCGACCGCCAGCAGAACACGATCCCGATCATCTATTTGACGGGCACGCGTGACGTCAATCTGGCGATCGATGCCATGCGCTTGGGCGTTGAGGACTTCATCATCAAGGAAGACCTGGGGGAATCGCAGTTGCCAAAAGCCATTCTGACGGTGCTCGACCGCGTACGGACCCGCAAACAACTGCGGGCCGTTGAGAAGCGGATGCGCATGGCAGAGTCGCGGGCCCAGGCGATCAAGGAACTTGTCGTCACCGTTTGCCACGAATTCAACAATCCTTTGGCCGCCATCAAGATCAGCGCCGACCTCGTCCATCGCGGCATCCGGACGAAGGAAGACGAGGCCTTGTTGCAGCAATTCGAGGAGAACTTCAAGAAGGTGGAAAAGGAGATCGTTCGGATGCGTGACCTGAACTTCGAGCGGATCGACTTTCACGGTGTGAAAGATCCATCCGAAGGACATTGATTATTGGGGGATTTTTTGGTATGATTTATTTATACCTAGGAGGTTGAGCGCTTCTGCAATGCGAGTTCGCAACTGTCACGCATCCCGGTACCCGAAGTTCTTGACCTCCGACAACTCCGAAAAGTGACTCCCCCGTGTCCCGCCCCTCAAAGGCGGGACACGGTCGTTTAGATGTTGCGACTTCACGATATCGCCGCCGCCATCGAGACCTGGGCCCCCCCGTGGACCGCGTGGGAGCAGGATCATGTCGGCCTCCAGATCGGCGACCGGCACCGTCCGATACGACGCGTGGGGGTGGCGCTCGAGATCACGACCGACGTGATCAATGAAGCCGTTCGGCGTCGCTGGGACCTGATCGTCACGCATCATCCGCTCTTTTTTCGTCCGCCGCGCTCGATCACGACCGACGACGCGACCGGGCAGATGGCACTGCGACTGGCCGAACATCGGATCGCGGTCTATGCGGCGCACACGAACCTCGATTTCGCCCGTAATGGTGTCAGCATGACGCTCGCCGCCGTGCTGGGTTTGCGCGACGTCACATTCCTGGCTCCGTTGCGCGGGCAGTTACAGAAACTGGCGGTGTTCGTTCCCGTCGGGCATGAGGCGCCGGTCATCGACGCGCTCGCCTCGGCAGGCGCCGGCGTGATCGGAGAGTACTCGCACTGCACGTTCCGGACGCCCGGCACGGGGACATTCAAAGCGTCGGCGAACGCCAACCCGTTCGTCGGGTCGCGCGATCGAGTGGAATCGACGGAAGAGTTGCGCGTCGAGGCAGTCGCGCCAAAGGCGCTGATGAGCGCCGTGATCGAGCGTGTACGCGCGGTCCATCCATACGATGAGATGGCGTACGACGTGTACCCGGTCGAGACGCCCGATGTGAACCATGGCATGGGGGCGGTCGGCATCCTGCCGCGCCCGATGTCGTTGCGTTCGTTCGTCGCTCGGGTCGGCAGGCGGATCAACGCGCGCTCGATCCGATTTGCCGGCGATCCACGTCGTCGGGTTCGGCGTGTCGCTGTCTGCGGCGGAGCCGGCTCCGACCTCGTTGGCGAGGCGATCCGGACGGGTGCCGATGCGTTCGTCACGGCGGATGTCAAGTATCATGCGTTCCACGGCCTTCCCGCCGGTTTCGCCCTGATCGACGCCGGGCACGGCGAGACTGAGCAGGTCATTCTCCGACCGCTCGCAGCGTTCTTGCGGCGAGTGGCCGCAGACCGTCGGCAACGGGTCACGGTCGACGTGTCGCGCGTCTCCACGAATCCCGTTCAATCTACTCGATAGGAGCATCCCGTTGGAAAACCGCTTGCGCCTGTTGTACGCCCTGCAACAAGTCGACCTCCATCTCGATGAGCTGCATGAGATGAAAGGGGACCTCCCCGGAATCGTCGATGGATTGAAGCAACAGGTCAAAGAGAAGTCCGAGCAGAAAGCGGCATTGGAACGGAGCGCTCAGGAGTCGGTGATCAAGCGCGACGCCACCGACACCGACATCATTGCGATGCGGGAGAAGGTCGAGCGGTACAAAGCTCAACAGTTCGAGGTGAAGACGAACAAGCAATACGATGCCCTTGCCCGCGAGATCGACGCAGCCCAGGAAGCCGTGGCTCGTCTCTCGCGCGAACTCGAGGCGCTTGAGAACAAAGCGGCGGTCGCGCGAGACGATGCCGCCAGGCTCGCCCCCGAGATCGAGCAGCTTCAGTCGGAGCTGGCCGAGCGTCAGACGGAGTTGGACGCCGTCAACAAGGAGCATGAGGACGAGGAGCTGAAGTACCAACATGAACGACAGAAGCTCGTCGCCCGGATCCACAAAGATGATCTGCGAATGTATGAACGCATCCGGAAGGCCAAGGACGGCAAAGCGGTCGTGGCCGTGAAACGCAACGCATGCGGCGGCTGTTACAACCGCGTGCCGCCGCAGAAGGTGCTCGAGTTGCGGAGGAACGACGTCTTCATGATGTGCGAGCGTTGCGGCCGCCTGCTTGTGTCGGATGAGGTCGCGGCCGGACCGCTCGAGCTCTGATGCATCTCGTCGCGCATACGGACGGCGCCTCGCGCGGCAATCCGGGCGAAAGCGGCATCGGAGTGGTGCTCCGGACCCCCGGAGGAGACCCGGTGGCCGAATTCTGCGGCTATCTGGGGCGTTCGACGAACAACCGGGCGGAATACGCGGCCTTGCTGGCCTGTCTGCATCTCGCCGTTCGCCATGGATGCACACGGCTCACGGTCCACTCCGACAGCGAACTGATGGTGCGACAGGTCAAAGGCCTGTACAAAATCAAGGATGCAGAGCTGCGGCGTCGTGCGGACGAGGTTCGGTCGCTCGTCCGGACGCGCGGCATCGAATTCGACCTTCGGCACGTCGACCGTTCGCTGAACGTCGAGGCAGACCGCCTTGCGAACCGCGCAATCGACGATCGGGCGCCGGTCTTGGCTGAAGCGTCGATGCAAGGGTGGCTCTTCCAGACCGAGGGTTGAAGTCGTTGCAGTGATCCAGGGGGCCGTCAGGCAACCGCTCGTCCACTCGCGTGGGCGGGAGGAAAGTCCGAACACCTCAGGGCAGGGCGCCCCGCGTCAAGCGGGGGTCTGCCGGGCCACATCCCGGCGGAACGGACAGTGTCACAGAAAACAGACCACCCTGCGGTCCGGCGCCAAATCGCCGGACCAACGGGAAAGGGTGAAACGGTGGTGTAAGAGACCACCACGTCGTCAGCAATGACGATGGTACGACAAACCCCGCCCGGTGCAAGACCATGTAGGTTCCGTTGCTCCCACTCCGGAGCCAAGGGTGGCCCGCTCAAGTCCCGCTGTGGCGGGAGACGGAACGGGTAGGTCGCATCAGAGAAATGGTTGCCCCACCCCGGAAGCGGGGACAGACAGAATTCGGCTTATCGACGGCCCCCTGCGTCACTGCCTTTCTCTCCATCGTCTTTCCAACAGGTGCACCGCGTGACGGTCGTACGTTCATATCGTTGGGTCTTCACGGCGCAAAATGGCCAGGTCGGGCCCGACCACGACGGCATCGTGAAGCGTTTGAGTGAGGAGCTTTCAGTCTCGGCCGTCATCGCCGACATCCTCGTCCGGCGCGGCATCACCACGTTCGAAGGGGCACGCACGTTCTTCCGCCCGGGCATTGGCGATCTGCATGACCCGCATCGGACGGCAGGAATGGGTGCGGCCGTCGAGCGGATCACCCGCGCCATCGAGAAGCACGAACGGGTGCTCGTGTACGGCGACTACGACGTCGACGGCACGAACGGCACGACCGTGCTGTGGAAGTTCCTCCGAGACGCCGGCGCCGACGTACGCTACTACATTCCCGACCGGCAACGCGAAGGTTACGGCCTGTCGAATGCCGGATTGGCGAGGGCTCGAGAGTTCTCCCCGTCGCTCATCGTCACCGTCGACTGCGGCGTGACAGCCGTCGACCAGGTGGCTGAGGCTGCGCGATCGGGCATCGACGTCGTCATCTGCGACCATCATGAGCCGGGCGACACGTTGCCGGCAGCCGTGGCGATCCTCAATCCGATGCAGCCGCATTGCCCGTACCCGTTCAAGCATCTATGCGGATGCGGGGTCGCGTTCAAGCTCATCCAGGCGCTCGCGGCGCATCCTCCGATCCAGGCGCGCTTATCCGACCCGGACCCTGACGCCATCATTGATTACCTGCAGTACGTCGCCTTGGCGACCACTGCAGACATTGTCCCTCTTTCGGGCGAGAACCGTGCGATCGTAAAGCTCGGTTTTGAGCGCATCAACCGGCAGCCGAAACCGGGCATCCAGGCCTTGATCGATGCCGCGGGGCTTACTCCCGGGAAGATCACGTCGGGCCAGGCCGTCTTTGTGCTGGCTCCCAGGATCAACGCCGTCGGTCGGCTGGGCGACGCACGCCGGGCGGTGGAGTTGCTTTCGTGCGATTCGTACGGACGTGCGATGGAGCTCGCAGGCGTGCTCGAGCGTGAGAACCTTGAACGCCGGAAGATCGACGAGGTGACCTTCCTTCAGGCGCAGGAGCTTGTGGAACAGTACTACCAGCCCAACGACACATCGATCGTCCTGCACCAGCAGCAATGGCACCCGGGTGTCATCGGCATCGTGGCCTCGCGGCTCGTCGAGCGATATTACCGACCGACGATCATGATGACGACCATCGACGGCATCGCGAAAGGATCGGCCCGCAGCGTGAGCGGATTCAACATCTACGAGGCCCTCAAGAGGTGCGAGGACAAGCTCCTGCAGTTCGGCGGGCACAAGTATGCCGCCGGATTATCTGTGGCGCTCGACCGCGTCGAAGAGTTCCGCGAGGCCTTCCGCCAGGTGACCGACGAGCTGCTGAACGAAGAATTGCTCACGCCGGAGATCCGCATCGATGCCGAGATCCCGCTGCAGGAAGTGACTCCGAAATTCATCCGGGTGCTCTCGCAGTTCGCCCCCTTCGGACCCGAGAACATGCGGCCGGTCTTTGCCGTTCGCGGAGTGCAACTGGTCGGAACCCCACGGATCGTCGGCAAGAACCATCTGAAGTTCAAGGTGCGCAAGGACACGCATGTCATCGACGCCATCGGCTTCAATATGGGTCAACACCTTGACGCCGTCCGTACCGCCGGGAATGGACTCGACCTCGCCTTTTCCCTCGACGAAAGCGAGTACATGGGCGAATTCGTGCCGCAGCTCAAGATCCGGGACATTAAGGTGCGGAGTTGAAGGCGAGCGATTCAGAGAACAGAGGTCAGAGGACAGAGATCAGTATCTGAACGAGAACTTCTGTTTGGTTCAGTCTTGGCTTTGATGCGCATTCTGATAGCCGCCTTCGACTGACCCTGGAAATCGATCTCTATTGCTTCTGATCTCTGACTTCTGACGTCTGGCTTCTGACCTCTGGCTTCCATAGTTCCCCACCACGCCCCTTCTATGATCGTACTCGGCGTTGATCCTGGCACGCTCATCACCGGCTACGGTGTGGTCTCGTCCACTCACGGAACCATGACGCTGCTGACAACGGGAGTGATTCGCAACAAGGGTACGCGCTCGATGCCGCTGCGCCTCGAGTCGATCTATGATGGTCTCGAAGCGATCATCGAGCGATACACGCCGGATGAGTTCGCGATCGAAACAGCTTTTTACGGCAAGAACGCACAGTCGGCTCTGAAGATCGGACAAGCCCGCGGCGTCGCCATGCTCGCCGCAGTGCACCGGCAGCTGCCGACAAGCGAGTACGCCCCTCGCGCCGTAAAAAAGTCCGTGACCGGCAACGGGGCTGCGTCCAAAGAACAGGTGCAGTTCATGGTCCGATCGATCTTACGGCTTCGCGTGGTCCCGAAGGAATTAGATGCGACAGACGCCGTCGCCGTAGCCCTCTGCCATCTCATGCATCGGCAGCCGCGAGCATCGAAGTCACGAGCGACAGAGGGCTGGAAGTCGTACATTGAACGGAATGCTGGAAGGATCGTCCGACCCCGATGATCGCCTCCCTGACCGGCCGACTTCGATCGAAGTCCCCCACCGACGTCCTCCTCGACGTCGGTGGCGTCGGATATGCCGTCCACATCCCGGTGTCGACCTTTGCAGCACTCGGCGACGTCGGAAGCACCGTGACCCTTCTGACACATCTGCAGGTGCGCGAGGACGCCATGGTGCTGTTCGGCTTCGCGACGGAAGAGGAGCGTTCGACATTCAGACTGCTGCTCGGCGTCACGGGCATCGGACCCAAGCTCGCGCAGAACATCCTCTCAGGCATCCCTGCCGCTGAATTGCGCAGCCTCATCCGCTCGGGCAACGCCGCCGCACTGACCGGCATTCCCGGCATCGGGAGGAAGACCGCCGACCGGATCATCCTCGACCTGCGCGACAAGGTCGCGCCGGGCTTGGAGTCGGCATCCGGGATCGACGTGGCCGGAGCCACGCCGGCTTCGGTCCGGGATGAAGCGTTGCAGGCCTTGCTCGCGCTTGGCTTTCCGCGTGCGGCCGCGGAAAAGGGACTCCGCTCCGCTCTCCAGGGCGCTGACGGCGCCTCACTTACCGTCGAGGAACTGCTGAAGCGCGCCCTCAAGCTCGCCGGCTTGCGCTAAGCCGACACCATTCCGTACCTTGGACTCGTGCGACGCGCCGAGACCACCCGCCCCGAAGGCTCCACGAACGAACAGGAATTCGACCGGACATTGCGCCCGGGCGTCTTCAGGGAATTCGTCGGTCAGGATGCCCTTGTCGAGAACCTCAAGATCTTCATCTCCGCCGCGCGCAAACGGGGCGAGCCTCTTGACCATGTGCTGCTGACCGGTCCTCCGGGGCTCGGCAAAACGACCCTGTCACACATCATTGCTCACGAGCTCGATACGAACATCAAGCTCACGTCGGGACCTGCTCTGGAGAAACCCGGAGACCTTGCCGGCATCCTGACATCGCTCGAGCCGTTCGAGGTGTTATTCATCGACGAGATCCACCGCCTGCCTGCCAAGATCGAGGAGTATCTGTACGCCGCGATGGAGGACTTCAGGGTCGATATCGTCATCGACAGCGGTCCGGGAGCCAAGACGATCCAGTTGGGCCTTCATCCGTTCACGCTCGTCGGAGCGACGACACGGGCCGGACTGCTCTCGGCGCCGCTGCGGTCCCGCTTCGGCATCTCGCATCGTTTGGACTACTATCCTCCAGCCCAGCTCGAACTGATCCTACGCCGGTCGTCGGGTCTCCTGAAGGTCGATGCGAAGCCCGACGCGCTGGCCGAGATCGCACGACGATCGCGGGGCACTCCCCGCATCGCCAACCGGCTGCTGCGGCGTTGCCGGGACTTCGCCGAGGCCGACCCTCGGCTGGCGCATGCGAAAGGTGTTCTCAATCTGGAGGTGGCGCGAGCGTCCCTCGGCGCACTCGAGGTCGACCAGTACGGGCTCGACGACATGGATAAGCGCATCCTGACGGCCCTCGTGGAGAAGTTCGCCGGCGGGCCGGTTGGAGTAAACTCATTGGCGGTTGCCGTCGGTGAGGAGCCTGGAACGCTTGAAGAGGTCTACGAGCCGTACCTAATTCAGACGGGCTTTCTGCATCGCACGCCGCGAGGCCGCGAGGCCACGGAATTGACCTATCGGCACTTGGGAATACCACGTCGGTCCGGAGGAACCCAGTCTGATCTGGGTCTCTGAAGCCCGGCGCCTCTGGGCTCCCTTGCCCATGTCTACCACGCACACGAGGTCTCTATGCTGATGCGTTGTGTCATCGCTTCGCTGCTCGCGACCATGGCGGCACAGGCACAGTCTGGCAACGCCAACACCTGGCGCCTCGATTACTACCACACCGGCGGTCCCGGACTCGAGGCCTTCAGCCTTGACCGCATGGTCGTGGAGCCCCTTCCGTTTCCGGGGAACAGATCCGGCTTCGTCGATGCCGAGATGACGGGCGGCTATCGGTTCGAGGTGCATGACGCATCCGGCAAGGTGCTCTACGCCCGTGGATTCAGCTCGATCTTTGCCGAGTGGATCACGACGGAGGAGGCCACAAAGGTCAACCGGACATTCCACGAGTCCGTCCGCTTTCCGGCCCCATCGTCGCCGGTGGACGTGGTGATCCTGAAGCGGGGAGCGAAACACGCCTTCAGCGAGGTGTGGCGTCAGACCGTCGACCCGAATGATCCCTACGTTCAGCGGGCCGCTCCTGCGAAACAGGAGCTCATCGCCATCGAGCGGAATGGCGACGCCGAGTCCTGCGTGGACATCCTGCTGCTGGGAGACGGATACACGGCATCGGAGCGTGAAAAGTTCGTCAAGGATGCGAAACGACTCACGGAGGCCTTCTTCCGGCAGGAGCCGTTCAAGACGCGGCGCCGGCAGTTCAACATCTGGGGCATCTGTCCGCCGTCTGCGGAATCGGGCATTTCACGTCCTTCCACCGGCATCCATCGTGACAACCCCGTCGGGTCGACGTACGACGCTTTTGGCTCTGAACGTTACGTGCTGACATTCAATAATCGGGCGATGCGCGAGATCGCCTCGTGGGCTCCGTATGAGTTCATCGAGATTCTCGCCAACAACGAGACGTATGGGGGCGGGGGCATCTACAACTTGTACGCAACGGTGTCGGTCGACAACGACTGGGCGGACTACATCTTCGTCCACGAATTCGGACACCACATTGCCGGACTCGCCGACGAGTACTATACGTCGCCCGTAGCGTACCAACCGCCATCGGAGATCGTCGAGCCCTGGGAGCCGAATGCGACGGCCTTGCTCGACCCGGCAACGCTGAAGTGGCGCGACCTCATCGATGAGCGCACGCCCGTTCCAACCCCGTGGCCGAAGGAGGAATTTGAACGACACGCGCGAGAGATCCAGCAACGCCGCGTAGGCCTTCGCCGCGACCGCAAACCGGAGTCCGAGATGTCGGCCTTATTCCGAGAGCAACGCACCTTCGAGTCGAAGCTGCTGCAGAGCGGACCGCACGCGGGCAAGGTGGGAGCGTTCCAAGGAGCCAACTACGACGCCAAAGCATACTATCGACCGCAGGCCGATTGCATCATGTTCACCCGCAACGATGTGCCGTTCTGCGCCGTGTGCCAACGCGCGCTCGAGCGGGTGATCTCGTTGTACGCCCCGGAGTGAATACAACGGAAGTGACCACAACGATCACCACGAAGTGGTCGCCTGCCTGCCATGTGCGATGTCAGATCCTTGAACGTGGCCTGCCGGCTGGCAGGCTTCGCGACAGAGAGCACAGAGATCTGAGTTACCGTCAACACATCGAATGTCTGATTTGTGGTCTTTGTGCTCTTTGTGGCAATGATTTATGACCCGTACATGAGGGACACCTTCATGCAACTCACCACCGTCCGCATCGAGAAACCCGAGAACATCAACTTCATCCTCGGACAGTCGCACTTCATCAAGACCGTTGAAGATCTCCACGAAGCCGTCGTCGCGACGGCGCCGCAGATGAAGTTCGGCCTCGCCTTCTGCGAAGCATCCGGACCGGCCCTCATTCGCTGGTCGGGCAACGACCCGGCCTTGATTGAACTGGCGAAGCAGAACGCGCAAGCGGTCGCCTGCGGACATTCGTTCATTCTCTTCATGGATAACGGCTTCCCGGTCAACATCCTCAACACGATCAAGAACGTACCGGAGGTCTGCCGCATCTTTTGCGCGACCGCCAATCAGACCGACGTGATCGTGGGGATGAACGAGAGCGGGCGGGGGATCGTCGGCGTGATCGACGGTTGCACGCCGAAGGGAGTGGAGAACGACCAGCAGATCGCCGAGCGGAAGGCGTTCCTCCGAAGGATCGGCTACAAGCTCGGATAAGAACTCGCGAACCGCACATGGGCTATCGCGACGGCGCGTATTTGCGGAGCGACTGCAGCGCCGACCGGAGGTCTTTTGGAAGATCAGCCTCGTATTTCACCGTCTCACCGGACGAGGGATGGCGGAATTCGATCGAAGCCGCGTGCAGCGCCGTCCGTGCCAGCAGCGGCTTCTCCGGTTCGGCGCCTGCACGATAGCCCCTCTTGATGGCCGAGAGCCGGAACGCTTCGCGGTCGCCGTACACGGGATCTCCCACGATCGGAAGACCGGCCTCGGCAAGGTGAATGCGGATCTGATGCGTCCGCCCCGTCCGGGGGATCGCTTCGACGAGCGCGAAGCCCGCGAACCGCTCGACGATCCTGAAGTCGGTGACGCTTTCCTTGCCGCGATGGCGGTCGACGACCATGCGGCCATCAACGCGCGTATGAGGCGCGAGCGGCAGATCGATCGTTCCCGACTCCTCGGCATGACCGCCCCGGCACAGCGCCAGATAGCGCTTCTGTACGCCGCGCGCTTCAAACTGGGAATTCAAGTCAGCGTGGGCTTCGGCCGTTCGAGCGAAGAGGATGGCGCCGCTCGTATCACGGTCCAACCGGTGGACCACCCACACGGACTCCCCATCCGCCGTCAGCAGATCGTAGAGATTCGGGACCGAGCGGTCATATCGGTCGGGAATGACGAGCACTCCCGATGGCTTCGCGAGGACGAGCAGGGCGGCATCCTCATAGAGGACCCCTGCGCGTAGCGTCCGGAGCCGATAGGCGGTCTGGCGTTCCATCGCAATATCGGTGGGTGATGTGCCGGTCGTGTGACGGACGTCGGGTCGCTCTCCGCAGGTGACCGACCTCACGCCGCTCCGACCGCGTTGTCATCATCTTGTCGGCAGTCGCTGCCTCGACCATGGATGCTCCCCTTCGACCTCTTCCTCCTGTCTTCTACCAACGTCCGGTGCTTGAAGTAGCCCCGGCATTGCTCGGCTCGCTGTTGGTTCGCCGGTCCGATCGCCAGATCCTCGTCGGCCGCATCGTCGAGGTCGAGGCGTACCGTGAGGACGACCCGGCTTCGCACTCCTATCGCCGCCGTACCGAGCGGAACGAAGTGATGTTCGGCCCCGGCGGAACGCTGTACGTGTACTTCACCTACGGCATGCACTTCTGCGCCAACGTCGTCACCGGCCCCGAAGATCGCGGCGAGGCGGTCCTGCTCCGTGCCGTGGAGCCGCTCTGGGGCATCGACTCGATGGCCGACCGTCGATATGGAAAGCGAAGACTGGAAACCCGCAAGGAATTGCTGGACCTTACCGCCGGCCCGGCCCGGCTGTGTGAGGCTTTCGGACTGGGTCGCAAGGACAACGGTCGCTCGCTCCAGGGACCGGAGGTCTTCCTCGCCAAGGGCCAGTTGGGCGAGACTGAGAGGGTCGGCATCTCCACTCGCATTGGCGTGTCGGATGGCAAAGAGAAGAAGTGGCGATGGTTCGTGGAAGGGAACCCTTGGGTCTCGCGCTGATCGGACGCGCGTCACTCCTGTTCCAGCGCAGGCGCCGCTTTGGATCGCGCCGACCGCGACGACGAGGCCCGATCGGTCGAGGGCCTCCTTCCGTTCTCTGATGAGTCGGCGAGGACCTCGCGCAAGAAGGCTCCCGTGAAGGAACCCTCCGTCGCCGCAACCTGCTCGGGCGTCCCCTCTGCCACGATCCTCCCCCCCCGACTTCCCCCTTCCGGTCCGAGGTCGATCACCCAATCGGCCGTCTTGATAACATCGAGATTGTGCTCGATGACGACGACGGTGTTGCCCTTCTCGACGAGCTTGTTCAGCACGTCGAGCAGCATGCGGATGTCCTCGAAGTGCAGTCCGGTCGTCGGCTCGTCGAGGATATACAGTGTCTTGCCCGTTCCCACCTTCGTCAGCTCCGTCGCCAGCTTGACGCGCTGTGCCTCGCCGCCCGAAAGCGTCGTCGCCTGTTGTCCCAGCCGGATGTAGCCAAGTCCGACCTCGTGTAGCGTTCTCAAATGGCGATGGATCCGCGGCAGGTCGGAGAACAGCTCCATCGCATCCTCGACGGTCATGTCGAGCACTTCGGCAATCGATTTGCCCTTGTAGTGGACCTCGAGCGTCTCGCGGTTATAGCGCTTGCCATGGCAGACGTCGCAGGGTACATAAACGTCCGGCAGAAAGTTCATTTCGATCCGCTTGACGCCGTCCCCCTCGCAGTTCTCGCACCGTCCACCCTTGACGTTGAAGGAGAACCGGCCGGCCTGATAGCCCCGGATCTGTGCTTCGGGCAACTGCGTGAACAGGTCGCGGATCAGGGTGAACACGCCGGTGTAGGTCGCCGGGTTCGATCTCGGCGTTCGACCGATCGGCGTTTGGTCCACGTCAATGACCTTGTCGATCTGGTCCAAGCCCTCGATGCCGTCATGAGGCAGCGGCATCACGCGCGTCTGGTAGATCTCCCGCGACAGGATCGGGAAGAGGGTCTCGTTGATGAGCGACGATTTGCCCGACCCGCTGACACCCGTGATGCAGACCGTGAGTCCGAGGGGGATCTTCAGCGTCGTGTTCTGCAGATTGTTGCCCCGCGCGCCCGTGAGCGTCAACGTTCTCCCCGACGGGGGGCGGCGCCGTTCGGGAACGGGGATGCTCCGTTCGCCGGAGAGGTATTGCGCCGTCAGCGAGCCGGCGCTCGATGCCTTCCGCAACTCCGCCGGGGGACCGGTGACGACCACCCGGCCGCCATGTTCGCCCGCCCCCGGCCCCAGGTCGACCACATGGTCGGCAGACTCGATCATCTCGCGGTCGTGCTCGACAACGATCACGGTGTTGCCAAGATCCCTGAGCGACTGAAGGGAACGGATCAGCTTGACGTTGTCCCGCTGATGCAGACCGATGCTCGGCTCGTCGAGGATGTAGAGAACTCCCACGAGTTGTGTGCCGATCTGCGTCGCCAGCCGGATGCGCTGGCCTTCGCCCCCCGAAAGCGTTCTCGCCGAACGGTCGAGCGTCAGATAGTCCAATCCGACATTGAGCAGAAAGTCAAGCCGCTGCTTGATCTCTTTGAGGATCTGGCGGGCGATCTCCGTCTGGCGCGGCGGGAGGGACAAGGCGCGGAAGAACGCCGCCGCGTCGGTGATGGAAAGCGAGACCACCTGGTGGATCGACGTCTGTGTCTTGGTCGTCGCGTCGACAAGCTTCACCGCAAGGCTCTCCGGTCGCAGCCGTCCTCCCTGGCAGCCGCCGCACACGGTGGTCGTCATGAACGATTCCACCCAGTCGCGGACCTGGTTCGAGGTGGTCTCGTCATAGTATCGCTTCAGCATCGCCATGACGCCGTCAAAGCGATGCTTGTAGACGACGCTGCGGCCCGATGAGCCCTGGGCGTACTCGATCTCGAGCTTCTCGCCCTTCGTGCCGTTGAGAAGCGCCTCGCGCGCAGCCGTGGACAACTTCTTGAGGGGCGTGTCGAACGTGAACCCGTAGCGCTTCGCGACCGCCTGCAATTGGCTGAACATCCACGTGGGCCGGGGCTTGCCGAACGGGGCGATCGCCTCCTCGTTGATGGACCTGCGATCGTTAGGGATGATGAGCCGGAGGTCAAAGTCCTTTCGCTCGCCCAACCCTTCGCACGACGGACAGTGCCCCATGGGGGTGTTGAAAGAAAAAGAGTTCGGAGCTGGCTCGTCGTACGACCGGCCGCAGACATGGCAGGCATACTTCTGGCTGAACAAGAGGTCCCGTTCGCCGTCGTGCACCACCACCACGCCTTCTCCCAGCCGGAGCGCGAGCTCGATGGAATCCGCGACACGCGAGCGGAGGTTCTTTTTCAGGACGATCCGGTCGACGACCACCTCGATCGTGTGGACCTTATACCGGTCCACTTTCATTCCCTTCACAATCTCGCGGAACTCGCCGTCCACCCGAACCCTGACGAATCCGTCCTTCTGGATCTGCTCGAACAACTCGCGGTAATGGCCTTTGCGGGCTCGCACGACCGGCGCAAGGATCTGGACCTTCGACCCCGCGGGAAGTCCGATGACGGCATCGATGATCTGGTCAACGCTTTGCCGCTCCACGGGCCGGCCGCATTCCACGCAGAACTGTGTGCCGACCCGCGCAAAGAGCAGTCGAAGGTAGTCGTAGATCTCCGTTACGGTGCCGACCGTCGAGCGGGGATTGCTGCTGACCGTCTTCTGCTCGATGGAAATGGATGGCGAGAGCCCCTCGATATGGTCGACATCGGGGCGCTCCATCATACCCAGGAACTGGCGGGCGTATGCCGACAGGCTCTCGACATAGCGGCGCTGTCCCTCGGCGTAGATCGTGTCGAAGGCCAGCGACGACTTTCCCGAGCCCGACAGACCGGTGATGACGGTCAGTGCGTCGCGAGGAATGTCGACGTCGATGTTCTTCAGATTGTGAACGCGGGCGCCGCGTACGGAGAGAGGTTCGTTGAACATGGGCCAAGGCGGGTTCAGGCGGCGTATCGACATGCCGAGGAACCCGGGTGCGGGATCAATGCCAGCGCGAACGGCGGTGGAGGTACTCCATCAGCGCCCGGTCGAACGGCGTGGCTGTATCGAGCAGAACGTAATCGATCGCGTTGTCGCGGCACTCCCGTTCGTAGCGGCCGACAAACGCGCGCATGGCTTCCTGATAGGAACCGCGGATATGCCAGGGCTGCGACATCAACTCATCGCCGGTCTCGAGGTCGCGGAAGACCGCATCGCCGTCGAACGCAAATGAGCGCTCGATCGGGTCGAGGATCTGCATGACGATGACCTCGTTCCCCTTGTGCCGAAAGTGCTTCAAGGCGGTGATAACCTCCTCCGGCCGGTCGAACAGGTCGCTCAGAATGATGACGAGTCCGCGGCGCGTGAGCGCGTCGGCCACACGATGGAGAGCCGCCGCCATTTGCGTCTTTCGACCCGGCCGTGCATGTTCGAGTTCCTTCCAGATCTGCTTCAAATGCGTCCGGGTGCCGCGCGGCGAGATCGCCGTCCGGATGCCTTCGTCGAAGATCGTCAGACCGACGGCATCGCGCTGCTCCACCATCAGATAGCCGAGCGCGGCGCCGACGTAGGACGCATAGTGGAGCTTCGTCAGCCGTGCGCCCGACGCAAAGCCCATCGAACCGGAGGCGTCGAGGATGATGCTCGTCCGAAGATTGGTCTCCTCTTCAAATTGCTTGATGAAGTATCGCTCGGTCTTGCCGTAGGCCTTCCAGTCGATGCGCTTGAGCTCGTCCCCCGGTGTATACGGCCGATGCTCCGTGAATTCCACGCTGAACCCGTGATACGGACTCTTGTGAAGGCCCGTCATGAAGCCCTCTACGACGAGCCGGGCACGAAGCTCCATCGAGGCCAGCTGGGCCACGACGTCGGGCTGGAGGTAGGTCAGCGCGGATTCCATCCGGGTCGGGCAGGAGTCGTCAGCGTCGCTTCTTCGCCGATCCTTCCGTCTCGGCGACCTTGGACTGTGATTCAAGGATCTGCGCCGGGTCCATGCCGAGATGCGCGATCTCGAATTGCGCCGATGCGACGAGCGGGTTCTGAGGGTATGCCGCGATGAACGACTCGTACGCGACTCGCGCAGAATCGAGCTGCTTCATTTCGTTGTGGAAAATGAATCCAATAAGGAAGGCAGCGTTGGGCGCCGTAGCATGATCGGGATATCGCAATACGAGGGCGCGGTATGAGGCGATCGCCTTCGGAAAGTCCTTCTTGTGATCCTGATGGACGGTGCCGATGGCATACATGGCTTCGGGTGCGCGCGGGCTTTGCGGGTAGCGTTCGAGCAACTCCTCGTAGAGCTCGATCGCATCGTCGGGCGCGGAGGCCTTCTGCGATTCAACGGCTTCGGCGAACAGCTCTTCGTCTGTCTTGGGCGCGCAACCGGCCACCACCGCGGCCAGCAGGATGATCCCTACCGTTCTCATGCTTCCTCTCCGTACGATGGAACTCTTGCGGACATTCTGTATCTTGGGCAGTATCTCAGAATTGGAATATACAGAGAATCGGATTTCGGCGGCATCCATTTTTCTCGATATGCCCTTTCGAAACATCATGCGACTCGCTCTTTCGGTACTCTTGGCAACCATGTCGGGCGCGTGTGCGACGACCGAGCTTCACCGCCCCGCCGGCTCGCGCGATCCGCTGGCCCGCTCCCAACAATTGATCGTCGTGGAGACGGCAACCTGGGATACTTCTGGGGGCGTTCTGTCGGTCTTTGAACGCTCGAACGGCGGTCCGTGGAAGGCCGTTGGACAGCCCTTCGCGATCACCGTCGGCTCAGCAGGGCTGGGCTGGGGAACCGGACTTCATGGCGCGGCCCTGGGGCCGGGTCCGGTGAAGCGTGAAGGTGACAAACGGTCTCCCGCAGGCGCCTTTTCTCTGAGCGCCGTGTATGGCAATGTCGGGGCATCAGAGATGACCGACCTCGCCATGCCTTACATACCGCTCGATACCACGATCTTGTGCATCGATGACCCGCGGTCGCGCTACTACAATCAGATCGTCGACCGCGATCACGTGATCGAGCAGGATTGGAAGACCGCCGAGCGCATGCGGCTGACCGGTCCCTGGTACCGCTGGGGCGTCATCGTCGACCATAACGCCAACCCGCGGATCCCCGGCGACGGCTCATGCATCTTCCTGCATGTGTGGGGATATGCGGGAGAGCCAACGACCGGCTGTACGTCGTTCGGAGAAGAAGACCTCGTGCGGATCCTACGGTGGCTCAGGCCATCGGCATTTCCTGCGTTGGTGCAGTTGCCCTCTGTCGAATATCAGCGGCTACGCACGGCGTGGCAATTGCCGTAGATGCGTGAATGTCTCTGAATGGCATGAACATGCGAACGATCGTCCCAGCGTTGTGTTTTCACCTGATTGTCATCTGCGGATGTGACCGACCGGCTACGCCGATTTCGGAACCGCCGACCCTTGACGAGGCCGCCTACGCCTCGTTCTCCGGACTGCCTCTCGTCGGCGATACGATCGCGCTCGCGAACGGATCGTGGTCGGCCGCGCCCGAACCCGGCGGCTCCTCCACCGCCTCCGTTCTGTTGCATCGCGGGTTGTACCTCGCAGGAGATGTCGACGGAGACGGCCGCTCGGATGCCGTCGTGTTCCTTTCGATCTCGGGAACCGGCACAGGAGACCTTGTGGTGATGGCTGCGCTCACGCGCGACGGAGAGGGTGTTCGCAACCACGCCACGACGACCATCGGCGACCGCGTGCAGATCCGCACGGCCTCACTTGCTGACGGGATCGTGACCCTGGATGTGGTCCAGGCCGGACCGCAGGATGCGATGTGTTGTCCGGGAGAGTTGGCCGCTCGAACCTGGGAATGGAACGATGGTGGATGGTTGGAACGTCCTCCAGTCGTCACGGGACGATGGTCGACGGAGGTCCTTGTGGGAGAGACATGGATCCTCTCGGGGTGGGACCGGGACGAACCGAAGCGGGACTCTGTGCCGGTCTCCCTCCGGTGCGAGTCCGGTCGCATTTCTGGCTCGGCTGGCTGCAACCGGTACTTCGCCACTGTGATCGCTGGAACGACTCCCGGCGAGATCTCGATCGGACAGTCCGGTTCGACAAAGATGCTGTGTCCACCCGATCAGATGGCGGTGGAAGACCGCTATCTCTCCATCCTGCCCCGCGTCCGGATGGTCAGCTTCATCGACGGACAGTTGGCGATGCGTTACGACGACGGCCAGCGATCTCGCAGTTTGAGGTTTGTCCGCCAGTCGATGCCGAGCGCCATGCTCCGGAACAGGCGAGACCCCGGGTCGTGACCCGGCCTCGGCCTGGTCGGCGAGATTGGAATTCCTCAAGCGCGCGGAGCTCTTCGCAGAAACGCGGCGAAGAAACCGTCGGTCCCATGGCGATGCGGGAGCAGTTTCACCCAATCGCCGGAGAGAGCGTTCTCGACCCCCAATGCCTCCAGGCGAGCTCTCGGAGGTTCAGGCGTGAACTCGTGGGACGATGCCAGAAAGCGTTGCACCACCCCTTCGTTCTCTTCCGACAAGAGCGTGCAGGTCGCATACACGAGCAAGCCCCCGGGCTTAACGTGCGCCGCGGCTCGCGAGAGGATGTCGAATTGCTTGATGCTGAGTTCCTTGACCGTCCGCTCGCTCACCGTCCATTTCATTCCCGGATTGCGACGGATCGTGCCGAGGCCGCTGCAGGGCGCGTCGACGAAGACCACGTCGAAACCGGCAGGATGGTGCTTCGTCAAGCCAGATGGGTTCTCGGGACGTTCTACGCGAATGTTAGAAGCGCCTGCACGCCGTGAACGACGGCGAAGCTCCTCCAAACGTGCGTCATGCACGTCGGATGCAACGATCTCACCACGGTTCTTCATCAAGGCCGCAAAGGCAAGCGTCTTTCCACCGGCGCCAGCGCATACATCGAGAACCTTGGCCGTCGGCTTCGGGTCCACGAGCAACGGCAGGAGCTGACTGCCTTCATCCTGCACCTCGATCCAGCCATCCTTGAAGGACTGAAGTCCGAAAAGATTGACGCGCTTGGTGAGGCTCAGCGCCGCCGGTGCGTAGCGCCCGGGTAAGGTTGTCAGTCCCTCCGCTTCAAGTCGCTTTCGCGCCTCTTCGACTGTCCCTTTCAACAGGTTCGCGCGAACGGTCAGTGCTGCCGGTTCGTTGAGCGACGACATGACCTGCTCGGCCTCCCCCGGCCCGAACTCCACGCGCAGACGCTCGACCATCCATGCCGGGAATGAGTACCGCTGTGCCGGCTTCATCGTCGTCACATCCGGCGCAGCTGTCTGCAGCAGATTCAGCACCTTTGCGATGCCTTCGGCCTCGGGTGAGGCTTCGCCGCCCGATACGAGCTCCGCGATGTCCTCGGGGGTGAGGTCGGACCTGCCCTCCACCGTCAGAAGATAAGCCAGAGACTGCAACAACGCCCTTCCCGGTGCCGTCGTCCCCCCCGGATCGACACCGACGCGCCGCAACGTTTCGTCGCATCGTTCTTGGTGACGGAGCGTTCCGTAGACCGTCTCCGCGATAAAACGCCGGTCCCGCGAACCCAGGTACTTTCGATCGCGGAAGAACCTGCCGATGACGGCGTCCGCCGGAAAGGTCGAACGTCGGATCTCGTCGAGGACCTCAACGCAATGGCCGAGAAGTGAGGCGTATTTCATGTCACCGCGTCGTCGAACACTTCGTGATAGGTATGATGGGCTCTCGGCCGGCCACGTGCCGATCGATGCGTCATGTTGCGTCAAATGAGTACGTAACTGAAGCCGAACGCGATCGTTTGCTTCACTTGCGTCCGTGGCGAGATGATCCGGTCATTGATGAGCTGAACGTTCAGGTTGACCGTGAGGTACTTGCTCACTTTGGCCGCAAGGGTGTTGTCATTGCGGACGATCACCACATCGAGCTGTTTGAACGCGGCGAACATTTCGAGCTTCGAAGTCAGCAGAATGTTCTCCTCGATCTTCCAGTCCAGCGTCGTCACCGATTCAACGCCCCCTTCCACACGGGTCTTTTCGATCTCGGATGTCGCCGGGTCGTCAGTATACTGCCGATAGTTCGAGGTCACGACCTCGCGGAGGGCGGCGCCGAGACGGGTCTTCAGTTCGGTGATCGGTTGGTAGCCGACACCGATGGACTGGGTAAAATAGGCGGGGTCGAAAATGTCCGACACCACCGAATCGCCGACCGAACGGTAGATGTAGCCCTTCGTAAACTGCGTCTTGAGACTGGCCGCGAAGTACGGGTTGACATGCACGCCCATCTTGTAGGTAAGCATCGATTCGATGTCGATCTTGTCGTCCGTCTTCCGGATGCCCTGCGAACCGATCTCGGCCTGACCGTAGGCAAACTTGTACGTGTTGCCCCACGTTAACACCCCCCGGTCGAAGACATGCTTGCCGTCCAGCGTCGAGGCCCATGAGAAGGCATTCTCCCCTCCCTGAGCCCAGTCGGTGAACGAAACCTGTGTCGCCGTCAATCCGGCCACGAGACCATGTGTCCATGGACCGATCGTGTCGGCCGGGGCTTGGGACATGGCGGGCGTCTTGAGCGCAAAAGCAAGCGTGATGAGCAGGATCGCGGAACGCATGGAAGCTCCTTGTGATCGTTGAAAGAAGAGGTTGGCTTTCCGGGTCGGGTTCATGTGACCGCGCTTGTACAATGGCCGCACCGTTTTGCCTCGATCGGGATCTCCATGAGGCACTCGGGGCACTTCTTGGTGGTGGGTGCTGGGGGGGCCGGGGCAGGCTCGGACTGTTTGAGCCGATTCATCGCCTTGACGACGAGGAAGATGGCGAACGCGACGATGGTGAAATCGATGAGCGTATTGATGAAAGCTCCGTAGCGGACCTCGATCGCCTTCTGCGTCAACGGGTTGCTGCCGAGACTCAGTACCAGGTCGCTGAAGTCCGCCCCGCCGATGAGCGCGCCGACCGGCGGCATGATCACATCGTTGACCATCGACGTCACGATCTTGCCGAAAGCGCCGCCGATAACGATACCAACCGCAAGGTCGACGACGTTGCCGCGCATGGCGAATGCCTTGAACTCCTTGATGAAGCTCAGTCCTTTGGCGCCCTGGCCCTTGATGTCCATGACCGTCTCCGATGGTATGAGTAAGATGAGGTGGCGAGCGAAAGCCGCCATCGACGCTTGCAAGGTAGGAAACAATTTCCCCAGCAGCACCCCGAAAAGAACAAACGCCGTCGGAGACCACACCGGCGGCGTTCATTCGCATGAACGATCAGATATGTTCGTTACAGCGATTCAGCCCGTACGACCGGGACGAATTCGATGAATCCGCGGCGGTCGAGCTGGACGTCAACGGTGTCGCCCTCCACCACGCTCCCGGCCAACAGGCGTTCGGAGAGTCCGTTGACGATGTATCGCTGGATGATGCGCTTCAGCGGCCGGGCTCCGAAGACCGGATCGAACCCCCGGTTGGCCAGCCATTCTTCGACCTCGTCGCTGATGCGCAGCGAGATCGACCGCTTCTCGAGGGTGCGTTGCACGGCCGAAAGTTGGAGCCGAACGATCTTCCTCAGATCTGCGGGGGTGAGCGGATTGAACATGATCACCTCGTCGACCCGGTTCAGGAATTCCGGCCGCAGGGTCTGGCGGAGCAGGTCGAACAACTTGAGCCGCAGCTCGCCGAGCAAGTCGTCGCGGTTCGTGTCCGTCAACTGTCCGATCCTCTCCTGGATCAGGTGCGAACCCAGGTTCGATGTCATGATGACGATGGTGTTCCGGAAGTTGACGGTGCGACCTTTGCTGTCGGTCAACCGGCCTTCGTCGAGCAGCTGCAGCAGCACGTTGAACACCTCGGGATGGGCCTTCTCGATCTCGTCCAGCAAGACGACAGAGTACGGCTTGCGTCGGACGGCCTCCGTCAGTTGGCCACCCTCCTCGTAGCCGACATACCCAGGGGGCGCCCCGATGAGACGCGACACGGAGAACTTCTCCATGTATTCGCTCATGTCGATGCGCACGAGGGCCGACTCGTCGTTGAACAGGAATTCCGCCAAGGCACGGGCGAGCTCTGTCTTTCCCACCCCGGTGCTGCCAAGGAAGATGAACGAACCGATGGGCCGCTTCTCGTCCTGCAATCCGGCTCGCGAACGACGGATCGCCTCCGCCACGGCCCGCACGGCATCGACCTGGTCGATGATCCGCTCATGGAGTCGATCCTCCAGATGCAGCAGCTTCGCCCTTTCGCTTTCGAGCATCCGCTGAACCGGAATGCCGGTCCACTTGGCCACGATCTCGGCGATGTCCTCCGGGTCGACCTCTTCTTTCAGCATCTTGCGGTCCTTCTGCACCTCCAGGAGTCGCTTTGACGCTGCATCGAGTTTCTTGGTCAGCTCGGTGATGACACCGTAACGGAGCTCTGCGACACGGCCCAGGTTGCCGCGGCGTTCTTCCCGGTCTGCCTCATTCCTTGCCCGCTCGATCTCTTCTTTCATCCCGCGAATGGATTGGATGAGCTCCTTCTCCTGGGACCAATGGGCCTTCAGGGTGGTCCGTTCCGTGTTCAGGTCCGCAAGCTCGCGCTCGATCGCGGCCAGACGGTCCTGCGACGCTTCATCCTTCTCCCGACGCACGGCCTCGCGCTCGATCTCGAGTTGTTGGACCTTCCGCTCAACCGAATCGAGCTCCTCCGGAAGGGAATCGATCTCGATCCGAAGCTTGGACGCGGCCTCGTCGACGAGGTCGATGGCTTTGTCCGGCAGGAAGCGGTCTGAGATGTAACGATGACTCAATTGAGCCGCCGCGACAATGGCACCGTCCGTGATTCGTACGCCATGATGCACTTCGTATCGTTCCTTGAGCCCCCGCAGGATGGACACGGTGTCTTCAACTGAAGGTTCGTCGACGAGCACCGGCTGGAATCGCCGCTCAAGCGCCGGGTCCTTCTCGATATGCTGGCGATACTCGTCGATCGTGGTGGCGCCGATCGCCCGAAGATCGCCCCGAGCAAGGGCGGGCTTCAGCATGTTGGCCGCATCGACCGCTCCCTGGGCCGCCCCGGCGCCGACGAGCGTATGGAGCTCATCGATGAACAGGATGATCTCACCGTTGGAGTCGGTCACCTCTTTCAAGACCGCCTTCAATCGCTCTTCGAACTGTCCCCGGAAGGATGTTCCGGCCACGAGGGCTCCCATATCCAGGGCCAGAATGCGTTTCGTCCGCAACCCCTCCGGCACGTCGCCCGAGACGATGCGATGGGCGAGACCTTCGGCGATCGCCGTCTTGCCGACACCCGGTTCGCCGATCAGTACGGGATTGTTCTTTGTGCGGCGCGACAGCACCTGGAGGACCCTCCGGATCTCGTCCTCGCGGCCGATGACCGGGTCCAGCTTGCCCTTACGCGCAAGCTCGTTCAGGTCGCGACTGAACCGCTCGAGCGCTTGGAACTTCTCCTCGGGGGTCTGATCGGTAACACGCTGGGTGCCTCGCAAGCTCTTCAACGCCTTCAGCGCCAGGTCCTTGGTCAACCCCTGATCGCGCAGCAGCCGGCCGATGGAGGCATCAGATTCCAGCAGTCCCAGCAGCAGATGCTCGGTGCTGACGTACTCATCCTTCAGCTGCTGGGCTTCGGTCTGGGCCCTCTCGAATGTGCGGACGAGCGCCGGCGACGCGTGTAGGCCCGTCAACGACGCTCCCTGGACCTTCGGGAGCTTCTCCAGCGCCTCATGCACCTTGATCTTCACGAATGCCGTGTTCGCCCCCGCCTTCTGCAGTAGCGCCGGGACCAAACCTTCGGCATCCTGAATGAGCGCGGCGAGAAGATGTTCCGGCTCGAGCGTCTGATGGCTGTACGAGGTCGCGATCTCCTGAGCCTGCTGGACCGCTTCCTGCGACTTGATGGTAAATCGGTTAAAATTCATATCATGCTTTCATAAACGACGACGGCGAGGTGTTCCCTCGCCGTGCGTCATCCACCACGCTTCCGTTCAGTCACGCATCTCGGTGCAACGACGGGGGAGGATCGCTCCTCATACGAAGGAGGCTGTCGCTGCGCGATAGTAGTGATGGGCCTCCGGCTATTTGTCGTCCACCACCTCGAAATCGGCATTCTCGACCTTCTTGCCGCCGTCGCCGGTCTGGTCGCCTGACGCGCCTCCTGTGGGTCCCTGTTGCGGACCTGCCCCTGGAGGCGACTGCTGAGCGCGCACCGATTCGTACATCTTGGATGATGCTTCGTTCCACACCGCATTGAGCGCTTCGGTCTTGGCTTTGATGTCGGCGATGTTACCCGACTTCACGGCCGCTTCAAGATCGTTCGTGGCGGTCTCGAGCCGACCCTTTGCCTCCGCTGGAAGCTTGTCCCCCAGATCCTTGATCTGCTTGCGGGTCTGGAAGACGAGGCTGTCGGCCTGATTCTTCGTTTCGACCTCCTCCTTCCGCTTCTTGTCCTCGCTCGCATGGGCCTGCGCATCGGCCTTCATCTTGTTCACTTCTTCCTTGCTCAGACCGCTGGACGACGTGATGCGGATGCTCTGTTCCTTGTTCGTCGCCTTGTCCTTGGCCGAGACGTGGAGGATGCCGTTCGCATCGATATCGAACGTCACCTCGATCTGAGGCACGCCCCGAGGCGCCGGCGGAATGCCGTCGAGATGGAACCGACCGAGCGTACGGTTGTCGTTCGCCATCGGCCGCTCGCCCTGGAGGATGTGGATCTCCACCGAAGGCTGATTGTCGGAAGCAGTCGAGAAGACCTCGCTCTTTTTCGTCGGGATGGTCGTGTTCGCCTGGATCATCGGTGTCATGACTCCGCCGAGCGTCTCGATGCCGAGCGTCAGGGGCGTGACGTCGAGGAGCAACACGTCGGTCACGTCGCCGGCCAACACGCCTCCCTGGATCGCGGCTCCGACGGCCACCACCTCGTCAGGGTTGACTCCTTTGTGGCCTTCCTTACCGAAGATCTCCTTGACGAGCTGCTGGATCCGGGGAACGCGCGTCATACCACCGACAAGGATCACTTCGTCGATCTGCGCCGGTGTCAATCCGGCGTCGTCGAGTGCCTTCTTTGTCGGCCCGACGCATCGTTGAACGAGGTCGTCGACCAGCTGCTCGAATTTGGCACGAGACAGGGACAGGTTCAGGTGCTTCGGACCGTCGGCCGTGGCCGTGATGAACGGTAGATTGATCTCCGTTTGCTGAAGCTGCGAAAGCTCCATTTTTGCCTTCTCGGCGGCTTCGCGCAGGCGTTGGAGCGCCATCGGGTCCTTGCGCAGGTCGATCCCTTCGGTCTTGCGGAACTCATCGGCGATCCAATCCAGCACGCGCATATCGAAGTTGTCGCCCCCCAGGTGCGTGTCGCCGTTGGTCGACTTGACCTCAAAGACGCCGTCGCCCAGGTCGAGGATGGAGATGTCGAACGTTCCTCCGCCGAGGTCGAAGACGGCGACCTTGCTGTTCTTGTGCTTCTTGTCGAGTCCGTAGGCCAGGGCTGCCGCCGTCGGTTCATTGACGATGCGTCGGACATTGAGGCCGGCGATCTCGCCCGCCTCCTTGGTCGCCTGGCGCTGGGCGTCGTTGAAGTACGCCGGGACCGTGATGACGGCCTCGGTGACGGGACCGCCGAGATAGTCCTCGGCCGTCTGCTTCATCTTCTGCAGGACCATGGCCGAGATCTCCGGCGGCGAGTAGACGCGGTCGCTCACCTGCACTCGGGCCGTATTGTTGTCCCCCTTCACGACCTTGTAGGGAACGAGCTTCATCTCCTCATTCACCTCGTCGAAGAACCGGCCCATGAACCGTTTGATGGAAAAGACCGTGTTCTGGGGGTTGGTGACGGCCTGTCGCTTGGCCGCCGCCCCAACGAGACGTTCGCCCGACTTGGCGAATCCGACGACCGAGGGCGTGGTGCGTGCCCCTTCGGCGTTCGCGATCACAACGGGATCGTTTCCCTCCATGACGGCGACGACGGAATTCGTGGTGCCAAGGTCGATGCCGATGATCTTGCCTGATGTTCCTGCCATGATATGTACCTCTCCTGAATGTGCCGAGCCCCCGACGGGATTCGGCGATGCATGGGTAGCTGCGTGAACGCTGGTACGGAGCGCGGGGCCGGTCCACGCATCGGTGTTCCGGCCCACCTCCGTCGTCCGACAGAACGGATGTTATTTCACTTTGACCTCGATCTCCTTCGGCCGCGCTTCTTCGGCCTTCGGGAGTCGAACGGTTAGAACGCCGTCAGAGACCGTGGCGTCGATCTTCTCGGGCCGGACCGTCGTCGGCAGGGTGAATGAGCGCTGGAATGAGCCATACGAGCGCTCAATGCGCCGATAGCCCTTTTCCTCTTCGTTCGATTCCTGCTTTTTCTCGCCGCGGATCGTGAGAACGTTGTTCTCGATGGTGATCTTCACGTCGTCCTTGCGGACGCCCGGAAGCTCCATACGGACCTCGTACTCAATGTCCCGTTCGATGATATCGACGGCCGGCGACCACATGGACAGCCCGGCTCCAACTTCGTCGTTCCTGAAAAACGAATCGAACAGGCGGTTCATCTCCCTCTGAATGCTCAGCATCTCAGAGGGCCACGCGGACAGCTCGCGCGTCGGGTTCCAACGAATGAGTGACATGGCGTACCCTCTCATGAATGAAGATGGTGGATTGTTGGTTGATGCGTGAAGATGATAGCTGGTGAAGCTCTTTCGATGACTGTTGTTTTCAGATCAATGCACCGGTATCTCCCGGGGACGCATCGCGTCGGATTTCGGGACATGTACCGTGAGGACCCCATGCTGTACCTCGGCCGTAATGCGGCCTTCATCAATGCCTGTGCCGAGATTGAAGCGACGCTCGTACCGGTTCCAGAGGATCTCCCGATGGACCGTCCGCGAAGCTTGCTGAACACCGGTCATCAGATCCGCCGCGATCGTCAACGAGCCTCGCTCGACGGCAACACGGATGGACTCGCGGGCAGCGCCGGGAAGATCGAGCCGAACGATGAACTCAGCATCCGTCTCGATGACGTCGGCGACGGGGGTAGCAACGACTGCCAACGTTGCCGGCGATCGAGCCGGGAGATGTGTCCCGTTCCGGTAGATCGTGATGGCGTTGGAGCGTTCCATGCGATCCTCCGCTCAGCGAACCTCGATGACACGAGGCTTGGCGACCTCCGCTTTCGGCAACGTCACTCGCAGAATTCCGTCGGCGAGGTGCGCCGTCATGTTGCCAACCTCGACGGGATGATGGACCCGCAAGGAACGGCGATAGGCTCCGGCCGTCTGCTCGCGCATCAGAACCCGTCCCTTCTCGGGAATCTCGAACGGCTTCCGCTCTGCCGTCACCGTCAGCACTCCCCGCTCAAATGTGACCTTGACGTCGGACTTCTCAACGCCCGGAAGCTCGACCACCGCAACGGTCTGGTTGTCGTCTTCCATGATGTCCGTGTTCGGGGCGACCACTTCTTGGGTGACCATCGCCTCGAGCGCCCCTTCTGTCATTGCGGGAACTGCAAACTTGATCAGCATCGTGATTCTCCTTGATTGGGATTTGGAATCTGCTCCATAACCATCCAATCACCGTGCCAGTCTTGAAAAATGCCCAAGAACTAAAAAAAATAGAATCTGAAAGATTGAAATTCGTGATCTGCATTTATGGCACGTCAGAATGGCAGTCAAATGACTATTTGATATGACAAATTGATTATATGACTGCAAAAATGTCAGAGTTTAATGATTTGAATTCTCAGCCTATTCTCTATATGTTTAATATCTAATGCCCCAAATTCCGGAGCCATTCTTGAAGATCATCGCATTTCTGTTCCTGGCTTCTGTCACCGCATTGGCACAAGTTCCTGATCCGATCATTCGCACAGGATACGAATCGATTACTGCGGGTGACCTGAAGACCCATGTCTATGTCCTCGCCTCCGACAGCCTCGAAGGCCGCGAGACCGCCGAGCCGGGTCAACGCAAGGCAGCCCGCTACATCGCTTCGCACTTCAAGCGCCTGGGACTCAAGCCGCTCGGCCCCGATGGAAGCTACTTTCAGCCCTTCGAGGTGGAGATCACCAGGGTCGATCCAACCCGGTCGCATCTCCTCGTGAATGCGAATGAGGCGTGGAATCAACCATGGGGCCAGGACTTCCTGACGATGTCGACCAAGGACACGACCGTCACGTCGTCGGTCGTGTTCGTCGGTTACGTCGATACGCGGATCGCTCCCGAGTTACGCGCCAAGGTGGCCGGCAAGATCGTCGTCGCCCTTCTCGGCTCCCGGCAACAGGCCGGCGACACAAGCGCCAACGTGCCGATGATGCGGATGTTCGCCTCTCGACGTGATTCCGGGGTCGCCGTCGTTCTCTCCGTCGCCGACGACACAGGACGGTCCAGCTTCGCCCGCTTGTATGAAATGATTGCCGGCGTCGGGCTCGACAAAGGCCAGATGCGGCTCAAGGACGCTCCTCCGTCCGGTCCCCGCATGACCCAACAGCAGGTCCGCGGCCTGGTCTCATCCGAGGCAGCCGACCGACTGTTCAGGGCGGCGGGCACTTCGCTGGCCGATCTCCGAAAGCGCGCCGCCCTTGAAACCGACTTTCAGCCGGTCTTCCTCGACAACATCTCCATCACTGTTCGGAATGCCGTGATCCACGAAGTGAAGCCGACAGAGAACGTGGCCGGACTGTTGGAAGGATCGGACCCATTGTTGAAGGACGAGATCGTTGTCTTTACGGCCCACTATGATCACGTCGGGAAGACGCGCTCGGGCGTCATCTACTACGGCGCCGACGACGATGCCTCCGGCACGTCGGCTGTGATGGAAGTGGCTGAAGCCTTCGCGGCCAATCCCGTGAAGCCGAAGCGCAGCATGCTCTTCATGACCGTCTCGGGCGAGGAGAAGGGGCTGCTCGGATCCACGTACTACGTGAACCATCCATTGCTGCCGCTTGACAAGACGCTGGCCAACGTGAACGCTGACATGCTGGGACGGATGGATACGAAGTACGAGCCGATGAAGGTGGCGAACTATGTGTACGTCATCGGCTCGGACAAGATCAGTCCCGATCTTGACAGCCTGCTCCGATCGGCCAACGATCAGACCGTGCGGCTCCAGCTCGACTATACCTATAACGACGAGAACGATCCGAACCAGTTCTACCGTCGCAGCGATCATTACAACTTTGCGAAGAACGGCATTCCTGTCGTCTTCTTTTTCACCGGCACCCATGCCGACTACCATCAGCCAACCGACACGCCGGACAAGATCCTCTACGACCGCATGGTCTCCATCTCGCGCCTCATCTATGCCACTGGTTGGAGGGTGGCCCAGAAGCCGGGTGGACTGAAGCGCAAGCCGGCGACGGGATCGTGACCGCACCGCTTGACAAGGCGGCCCTCCTTCGGGGGCTGTCGACCCGCGTTTTCGGCCGGAAACTGTTTGTCTTTGCCGAGATCGACTCCACAAATGCGTGCGCCCGAGCGCTCGCCGATATCGGCAACCCCCAGGGGACTGTGGTCATAGCCGACCACCAAACGGCCGGCCGCGGGCGACTCGGCCGCCGTTGGGAGGCCGAGCCACGTGCAAACCTTCTGCTGTCGGTACTGCTGGGATCCGGAGACGAGTTCCCCGTCTGGCGGTGGACCTACCTGCTCTCAGAAGCAACGGCCCGCGTGGTAGAATCCGTCACAGGACTTCCTGTCCAAACCAAGTGGCCGAATGACCTGCTCCTCCGGGACAAGAAGTGCTGCGGCATCCTACTGGAATCGACGGGAAGCGCCGACCGCACCTCATGGGTCGGCGGCATTGGTCTCAACGTGAATCAACAGACGTTCCCGGAGGGGTTCGGTTCTCACGCGACCTCGCTGAAGTCGGCGACGGGCGAATCCCACGACCGGACGCGGTTGTTTCAGGCCCTTATGGTAAGCATCGAAGAACTCCACGATCGTTCGAAGGTCGACGGGGGAGATCACATGCTACGTTCCTGGTCCGAACGTTGTGTTACGTTCGGACGGCCCGTCGCCGTCCGCGGCGGTGGCGCGCATCTGGACGGAACAGCCGTCGGCCTGAGCGACGGCGGAGGGCTGGTCGTGCGGCATGGCGACCGGACGACCACCGTCTTCGCGGGCGACGTGACCATCATTGAACCGACCGTTTGAATCCCTATGCTCCTCGCGATCGATATCGGCAATTCCCACACCGTCGTCGGCGTCTTCGACGGCGAACGACTGGCATCCGAGTGGCGGGTCACAACGCATGACCTTCGAACGAGCGACGAGGTCGGCGTGTACGTCCGGTCTCTCCTTCGCGACGGCGGCTTCGATCTGCGCGCCATCGATCGCGTGGGCATTGCGTCCGTCGTGCCGCCGCTCACCCGCTCATACGAACGGATGGCCCGGGCCACATTTCAGGTCGAGCCGGTGCTTGTTCACGGAGGCCTGGACCTCGGATTCCGGATCCTCTATCTGGACCCGATGGCGGTCGGCGCGGACCGGCTTTGCAATGCCATCGCTGGCTTCCGAAAGTATGGCGGCCCGCTCATCATCGTGGATTTCGGAACGGCGACCACCTACGACGTCGTGGGGCCGAACGGTGACTATTGGGGCGGCGTGATCGCCCCCGGCGTTGAGACGTCGGCGGCCGACCTTCATCGTCGGGCCGCCAAGCTGCCGCGCGTCGACCTCACCCTGCCTGCCCACGTGATCGGACGCGACACCGTCGAGAGCATGCAATCGGGGATCCTGTACGGAGCCATCGACGCCACGGAAGGGATGATCCGCCGGCTGTCGGAAGTGATCGTCGCCGAAGGAGGGCCGTCACCGACCGTCATCGCCACCGGCGGCTTTTCGGCGTTCCTTCGTCGGCATTCCTCCCTGATCGCACACCACGAGCCGTTCCTGGTGCTCGACGGCATCCGCCTCATTTGCGACCGGGTTTCGGCGCTCTGATCGCGGCTGACGACCCTCACAAACGAACAACGGCCCCGAAGTGGGGCCGTCGCTCTTATGTGCCAACCTCGAGACGTCTTCAGCCTCGGCGAAGTTCCTTCGCGCTCTTGAGGAGCTCGTCGATTCGTTGCAGATACGAGTGATGCGACGATGCGAAGGCATAGAGCTCGAGGAACGTCTTCATCGTGTTCTCGAGCATCTTCACTTCGCCGTGTAACCGTTCAATGAGGTCGTCGCACCCCCCACTCTCCCCTTCGGGCAGCTTAGAGGTCCGCTGCCGTAACAGGTCCAATCCGCTGTGCAACGACGCTAAGGCGTCCATGAGCGAGGGCTGGAGGTTCGTCACGACAGCATGCAGCCTGTCCGTCGCCTCCTGATTGGCCGAGGCCTCGTGCTGTCGGTCCCGTTCCACCTCTTCCATCGCACGCAATCGACGGCGTTCGAGCACCGACTGGATCGTAAGTCCCAGGCGCGTCAGGTCGAGCGTCTCCTTTCGGAGATAATCATAGACACCCGCCTTGAGTGCGGAAGATTCAACCGTGCTGCTTCCCGCCGCCGTCAGCATGATGACGGGGATGCCAAGCCGACGCTCGTTGATCCACTCGGTGAGTTCCAAGCCGTTCACATTCGGCATGTCATAGTCGGTGATGATCAGACTCGGAAGCGCCTCGCCCCCCTGAAGAAGGTCGATCGCCTCCTGTCCGTCGCGCACCACGCGCGTGACGTAGCCAAATTGATCGGTCAATTGTGATGCGAGGATGCCGACCAGGGCATCCTCGTCATCGACCAGCAACACGTAGACGGGCGTTGTGTTCATGCCTCTCCTCTCATCGGATCCCGAACAGAACGGCCGACGCATGCGCCCAGTCGACGAGGGGCGCGAAGTACAGACCGAGACCGAGCGTTGGTACGAGGAAGACCAGCAAAAGGACCGTTTGGGCGCCTGTGAGGATGACGGGAGCCGGCGGTGTCTCGGGTTCCCTGAGGTACATGTTACGGATGATGCGAACATAGTAGTACAGCGAGACGACGCTGTTCAGCGCCCCGACCACAGCGAGCCAGATCCATTTCGCATCGAGCAGGGCTGAAAAAACATACAGTTTGCCGATGAAGCCGGCGGTCGGCGGAAGGCCCGTCAGCGAAACGAGGAAGATGACGAGCGACACGCCGACGAGCGGGGCGCGATGACCGAGTCCCTTGTACGATGCGATGTCCTCGCTCCCCGTCGCTCCGGCGATGAGCATCACGAGATAGAACGCACCGAGATTCATGAACAGATAGACGACGAAGTAAACGAGCACGGCAGCGACGCCGTTCTGGCTGAATACGACCACCGCCATGAGCATGTAGCCGGCGTGAGCAATGCTCGAGTACGCGAGCAGCCGCTTCAGATTATCCTGCCAGATCGCCACGATGTTTCCGAGCGTCATCGTCAGGACGGAGAGGATTGCGATGAGCTTGGGCCACTCGAACGTCCGTACGTGGTCCATGACGTCGACGCCCAGGGTAGAGGTGACGGTGCTGACGATGAAACGGATCATCAACGCAAAGCCGGCGGCCTTTGACGCAACTGACAGGAACGCCGTGACGGTGATCGGTGCCCCCTCATAGACGTCGGGCGTCCAGAAGTGGAACGGGACGGCCGAGATCTTGTAGCCCAGACCCGCAAGGATCATGATGCCGGCGATCAGCAGCAACGGCGCGTTGATCGTCGCCTGCCCCTGGAGGGCGAGACGAATGCCGATGAGGTCGGTGGCGCCGGTAAGTCCGTAGAGGAGGGAGATGCCGTAGAGCATGATCCCTGTCGACACGGCCCCGAACAGAATGTACTTCAGCGACGCCTCGCTCGAATCACCCGCCTCCTTGGTGTAGCCCGACAGAACGTACGAGGATAGACCGGTCAACTCGAGCGCAAGGACGATCATCAGCACGTTGGACGCGCCAGCCATCAGGAACATTCCGAGCGTGGCCGATACGAGCAAGGCGGCGTATTCGCCCATGCGCCGGGCCGAGGCCTTGACCTCTTCCGACCACAGCGACATCAGAAAGATGAGGATCGCCGTTGCGGCCACAACGACCTTGATGAAGACGGCGAACGGGTCCACCACGATCATCAGGTCGAACGCAGGCCGGTTCAAACCGGCTTGTTGCAGGGCCGCGGTGCCCGCAATGGCGACACCGATCAACCCGAGCGACCACGGGATCCGAGGTCGGCCCTTGAAGAGAACGTCGGCCAACAGGACGGCGCAGAAGGTGGCGGCGAGGACCGTCTCGGGCACGAAATACGCTAGATTCTGAAGGACGGATTCAACCATGGAAGTCCAGGGCCTCCCGGGCCGTCAGGGCAACATCGCGACCGCCGGCCCGGCAGCGCGAACGATCTCGATCAGTTGGTTCATGGACGCGCTCATCGACGTCAGGAGGAGCGATGGATAGATGCCGAGGGACAGGACGATGACCGCCAGCGGCACGAGCGCGGCAAGTTCCCGGCCATCGACGTCGGGCATCATGCCCCATTTTTCGTTCTTCTGGCCGAGGAAGACGCGTTGGAGCGTCCAAAGCATGTAGGCGGCCGTCAGGACGATGCCGAGCGTCGAGACGATCGTGATCACCCGTATCTGCTCGTTTTGGAAAGCGCCGAGGAACGAGAACGCTTCAGAGATGAAGCCGCTCAGCCCGGGGAGTCCGAGCGCGGCAAAGAAGGCCACCGTCATAATCCCCGTATACTTGGGCATCGTCAGCGCCAAGCCGCCGAACGCGTCGAGGTCGCGGGTGTGCGCACGATCGTAGATGACGCCGACGATCAAGAAGAGCATCGCGGTGATCGTGCCGTGATTGAACATCTGGAACACGGCTCCCACCATCCCCTGTGTATTCATGGCCGCCATACCGAGCAAGACGATGCCCATATGGCTCACGGAGGAGTATGCGATGAGCTTCTTGAAGTCCTGCTGGGCCATGGCGCACAGTGCGCCGTAAACGATGTTGATGAACGCCAGGATGGCCAGCGGAACGACCCATTGCTGCGCGATCTCGGGGAACATCGGATAGCAGATGCGAAGGATCCCGTAGGTCCCCATTTTCAGCAGAACGCCCGCCAGGATGACGCTGATGGCCGTCGGAGCTTCGACGTGCGCATCGGGCAACCAGGTGTGGAACGGGAAGATCGGCACCTTGATGGCGAAGCCAATGAACAATCCCAAATAGGCCAGCTGTCGGAACGCCGTACCCGCCCCCGCCAGGAGCGAGCCGGGCTCGAAATTGGCCGGGTTCATCATCGCCAGCATGTTGAAGGTGTGGATCCTGTCGCCCGTCGCCGGGTCGGGGACCGTCACGCTGAAATACAGCGCGATCATCGCCAGCAGCATCAGCACGCTGCCGAGAAGCGTGTAGAGGAAGAACTTGATGGCGGCGTATTCGCGACGCGGTCCGCCCCAGATGCCGATGAGAAAATACATCGGCAGGAGCATGACCTCCCAGAACACGTAGAACAGGAAGAAGTCCAGAGCGACGAACACTCCCATCATCCCCGTGTCGAGCAGGAGCAGCATGGCCATGTAGCCTTTCAAGGCCTTGTCGATCTTCCACGAGGCGATGACGGCGATGAAGCTGATGAGCGCCGTCAGAAGGACCATCGGAAACGACAGACCGTCGATTCCCAGGAAGTACTCGATCTGGATGCGACCCACCCATGAGGTGCTCGGAATGTCGATCCAGACCGCTCGCTCGACGAACTGCATAGTCTCGGCCTGATTGATGCCGGCGAGGTCGGGTCGAAAGCCGAAGTAGATCATGAAGGCCAGGATAAGCTGCAATCCTGTCGCGGCCAGCGCGGTCCACTTCATCGCATCCTCCGACCGTTTGGGGAGGACAAGTATGAGCAACATCCCCGCAATGGGGATGAACGTCAGCCAGGTCAGTACGCCGATGCCAAGGAATGCCATGTGTTCCAACTCCTCATCTTGCGTGTCGGACGCCGTATGGGCGACCGCCTATGCACCTGCCGCGACAGGCCACGTCCGGTGGTGTTGCGCCGCACGTGGCAGGCAGGCGTGAATCGACGCGAATCCGCGCGTCACGTGTGTTCCTCTTCTCATTCATCGCGTCAATTCGCGACCATACGCGGTTGACGCTTCACGGATGACGATGATCGCCTGGTCCAGCCGCCTACTTGAACCACAGGAAGAACACCATCACGCCGAGCAGGACGAACGCCAGATATGTCTGCACTTTGCCGGTTTGAATGCGCCGGGCGATGATACCGGTGAAGCCGGCGAACGTCGCGACGAGATTCACCAGACCGTCGACGATGGTGTTGTCGAACCCGCCGATGCCCACGTAGAACAGGAAGAAGCTCAGTCCGGCCCCGGCCAGACCGAGGAGTCCATACCAGAGCAGCTGACTGAACGTCGGTTCCGCGGGCGCTAGGGTCGTCGCCAGCACCCATCCCGCATACAGCGACACGATGCCCGTCACGACCATGTACGCCACTGCTCCGAACGCGCCTTCTTCCCACGAATCGCGCGTCCCTTTCGTCACGCCCATCGTCCAGCGCGCCGTGCCGTTCACGATGCCGTCGATCACGGTCTCGTCAAACCAACGATACGCGCGCGTCACGGCCAGCGTCCCGCGGATCACCGTCGCATCGTAGAGTTCGTCGAAGTACCATTTGTTCGACAGGAAGGCATGGACCGGACGCATCCTCTCGACGACTGCATCAGCGCTGATCCTTCGCCAATAGAACACGACAAAGGCCAGTGCGATGCCCGTGCCGGCCATGATGAGCGACAGGAGCATCGCCGTGCCGTGCACATGATGGATCGTTTCGCTCCACACGTCATTCGTCGCCGCTGCCACCGTCGCCGGCACGACCGATTCGGGACGCGGCATCGCCTCCGTGAACCAACCTTCGGCCGAGAACGGATTGAACGAACCGGTGAACACGAAGAAGAACGAAAGAACGGCAAAAACGATCAGCGGGATCGTCATGACCTTCGGGGACTCATGAATGACCGCCAGACGATGCTCGTCGGCCGGCTTGCCAAGGAAGGTCAGGATCACGAGTCGGAACATGTAGAAGGCCGTGAGGCCGGCCACGAAGAACGCCACGATCGGGATGATGGCATGGCCGGTCAGATCGCCGAACGCCAATGTGCCCGCCAGGATCTCGTCTTTGCTCAGGAATCCCGACGTGAGCGGAATGCCTGAGATGGCCAGCGTATAGATGAGGAAGGTCCAGAACGTCACAGGCATCTTCGTCCGAAGCCCGCCCATGTTCCGGATATCCTGCGGGTCGGTGTGATGGTCATGCGCGTGGTGAAGCGCATGATGCATCGCATGGATGACCGAACCCGACCCGAGGAACAGTCCGGCTTTGAACATAGCATGCGTCGACAGATGGAAGAACCCCGCCGTATAGGCGCCGACCCCCAGACCCATGACCATGTAGCCGAGCTGGCTGACGGTCGAGTAGGCCAGCACTTTCTTGATGTCATTCTGCGCGATCGCAATGGTGGCGGCGATGAAAGCCGTCGCTGCGCCGATATAGGCAATGACCATGAGCGCATCGGCCGTCATCATGGCGAAGGTGCGGGTCACGAGATAGACGCCGGCGGCGACCATCGTGGCGGCATGGATCAAGGCGCTGACCGGGGTCGGACCCTCCATGGCATCGGGAAGCCAGACGTGCAGCGGGAACTGAGCGCTCTTTCCGATCGCTCCGCAGAATACGAGGATTCCGGCCGCCGTGAGCCACGCCTCGGTCCCGAGCGGGATCTGACCGGACCGGATGGCGTTGAAGATCGGCTCGAACGTGAACGTGTGGTACGTGGCATACAGGATCAGGATGCCGAGAAACATCCCCACGTCGCCCACGCGGTTGACGATGAATGCCTTCTTGGCGGCATCGGACGCCGATTTCTTTTCGAACCAATGACCGATCAGCAGATACGACGAAAGGCCCACCAACTCCCACGAAACGTACATCATGAAGAAGTTGTTCGTCAAGACGATCCCGAGCATCGAGAAGGTGAAGACGCCCAGGTACGCAAAATAGCGGCCGTAGCGCACGTCGCCGTGCATGTAGCCGACCGAGAAGAGATGGACGAGCGACGACACGATCATGACGACGACCATCATGATCGCGCTCAGATTGTCGACGATGATACCGAGTTGGATCGTCAGCGGCCCGATGCCCGGGACATTGCCGAAATCGACCCACGGCAGATTCGCCTGGATGACCCGGTCATGGAATACGGTCAGCTTCGTGATCGCGATCGTGAGCGACGTCGCAAGCGCCGCAAAGGCGATCGTCGTGCCGAGCCAGTCCCCTTGTCGCGGAAGGCGCTTGTTGAAGAAGATGAGGATGACGAAACTGGCCAGAGGCAGCAACAGCGTCGCCAGGGCCAGGGAAAGTACGGTATCTGGGTTCATCAGAGTCGTCGAAATACTCAAATGTCAAACCTTGGTCGAACTGCCTACGACAATCCGATATCGGCAATCCGCAATTCGAAATGGCCTCAGTCCTTCAGGCGATTGATCTCGTCCACATTGACCGTGTGGAAGTTCTGATAGATGTTCAGCACGATCGCCAGCGCGATGGCGGCTTCGGCCGCCGCGAGGACGATGACAAAGAGCGTGATGACCTGACCGTCGAACGTCCCCGATGCGTAGCGGCCGAAGGCCACGAAATTCAGTCCGGCGGCATTGAGCACGAGTTCGATGCCCATGAGGACCATGATGGCATTCCGGCGCGTCAGGATCGCATAGGTGCCGAGCATGAACAGCAGGGCGCTGACGAGGAGCACGTGCGTCAGGCCGGGGATCTGAAGCCACACCAGAAGATCATTCATCGAACAACCCTTCCGAACGAAGAGCAAATCACGCAGAGTCGCAAAGGACGCAGAGAGTGCAGAGTCATCTTACATTACCTCTGGTGAATCCCTGTCTTTCTCTGCGGGCTCTGCGATCTCGGCGTCTCTGCGCGTAATTTTCTTTCTATGACTTCCGCTCGCGTCGCGCGATGAGCGCCGCGCCGACCAGTGCCACCAACAACAGCACCGAGGCCACCTCGAACGGCAGCAAGTAGGTCGTCAAGAACATCTCACCGATGACCGGGGCTGTGGCCTCGAGCGCCTTTTCCTGTTGGTGCACCGGCCAGGCCGTCGTCCAGATCGCTCCCGCCAGAATGCCGCCGATCGTGGCTGTGATGATCACGGCGGGAAGCGTCTGGATCGAACTCTCGCGGATGTCGACCGAGATCTGCCGGTTTGTGAGCATCACCCCGAAGAGAATGAGAACCAGGATGCCGCCGACATAGAGCAGCAACTGGACGATGCCGACAAAATCGGCCATCATCAGGATGTAGAAGGCGGCGACGCTCAGCAGGGTGATCATCAGCGCAAACGCGGCGCGGACGATGTTGCGCGAGAAGACGACAATGATCGCCGAGACCAGCGCGAGCACCGCGAACAGATAGAACGAAATGGTGTACAGGTCCATGGTCAGGCCTCCGGTCTCTTCGGAGGTTCGGGGGCAGGCGGGTTCGCCGGAGGCGGAGCCGACGACGTCTCCGAAGTCCCTGCCGGACGTGCCGGCGAGGCCTTGGCGGCGGCTGCCGCTGCAGCCGCTTTTTTCGCCGCTGCTTCCTCATCCGCCTTCTTCGCCTTTGCCCTCGCTTCATCGATCTGCGCCTGCGTCATGTTGGCGTAGTGATAGATGAGGTCCTTTCGGTCGTACTCCGAGAACTCGTACACATCGGTCATGACGATGCACTCGGTCGGACACGGATAGACGCACAGGCCGCAGTAGCAGCACTTGGCGATGTCGATGTCGAACGTGGGGACGTAAAGGCGCTTCTTATTCCCCGTCGAGGTGACCCCGAGGTCCACATCGGGCGTCGATTTGATCGTCTCGATCGTGATGCAGTCGACCGGGCAGGCCATGGAGCATTGGTCGCAGCCGATGCAATCGTCGATGTTGACGTAGAGACGGTTGCGCGCCCGTTCGGGAAGTTTCAGCTTGACGTCCGGGTACTGGATCGTGACCGAGCGCGTAAAGAGGTGCGCCAGGGTCAGCTTCATTCCCACGGCCACGGTAGCGAGGGCGCGGAAGATGTCCGCGAAATAGATGCGAAGAGCGCTCATGAGCAGACGGAATTCGGAGAACAGAGATCAGAGACCAGAGGTCAACAGCTCCTTGGATGCTACCAGACCAGGATCAAGCCGACGGCAAAGATGCAGACAAACATGAACGGCACCATCACCTTCCACGAGACGTGCATCAGCTGGTCGACTCGCAGGCGCGGAAGGGTCCAGCGCATCCAGACCTGGACGAACACGAAGAACATCCCCTTGGCGATAAGCCAGAACGCGCCCCAGTACGGGCCGCTCATGAAGGAGCCGAACGGACTCTGCCATCCGCCGAGGAACAGGCAGACGGTGATGGCCGAGACCAGGAACATGTTCGCGTATTCGGCAAGGTAGAACATGGCGAACTTCATGCCGCTGTACTCGGTGTTGAACCCCTGCACCAGCTCCGATTCCGCCTCGGGCAGGTCGAATGGGGTCCGGTTCGCTTCGGCAATGCCCGCCGTGAGCAGGACGAAGAACGCCGTTACGGTGAAGGGCGTCAACAGCAGCTTGTCGACGAGCGGTCCCGGCCCGCCGAAGATGACCCAGTTGACGATGCCGCCTTCCTGGAACTGCGCCACCTCGTTGAGACTGAGCGACCCGGCGATCATGACCGCCACGAGGATTGCGAGCGCAGAGGGGATCTCGTATGACACGATCTGCGCCGCCGAACGAAGCGAACCGACGAGCGCCCACTTGTTGTTCGAGGCCCAGCCCGACATGAGCAATCCTGCCACGACGATCGACGAGACGGCGACGATGTAAAGGATGCCCAGATTCAGGTCGGCACCGATGAACTCGGAACTGAATGGGATGGCCGCAAACCCGACGAAGGTGCCGACAAACACGAAGAACGGGGCGGCGGTAAAGAGCAGACGGTCGGCGGTTGACGGGATGATGTCCTCTTTCTGCAACAGCTTGAGGATGTCCGCGAACGGTTGCAGAACGCCGTGCCATCCGGTGCGCATGTAAGCGACGCGGTCCTGGATGTGCGCGGCGACCTTCATTTCCATGTAGAGGGTCACGAGGGCGTAGACGAGGATGAACACCAGCGGCACTACGGCCATCAGGACATAGGCCACGAGAGGTTCACCGACCAAACCGATCAGGAATTCTTGCATGTCCGTCTTATGAAAAAGATTTGGCCACAAAGAACGCAAAGATCACAGAGAAAAGATCGTGTCTAGGGTCCTTTGTGCTCTTTGCGTTCTTTGCGGTTACACTTCAAATTGTGCCGCCTAACGGTCGACCTCTCCGAGAACAATGTCCGCCGAGCCGACGATCGCTACGAGGTCCGCGATCATGCAGCCGCGCGAGATCTCGGGTAGAACGCTCAAGTTCACGAATGCCGGTCCGCGCGCCTTCACGCGGAACGGGCTGGCCGATCCATCGGACACGACGTAGAAGCCCAACTCACCGCGCGGCGACTCGGTCCGGACGTAGGCCTCGGCCCCGGCTTCGGGCCGGATACGCTTCGGGATGGCCGCCTGGACATTCCCCTCGGGGATCGCCGAGACGGCCTGTTCGATGATCTTGACGCTCTGCTCCATCTCGCGGACCTTGACGATGAAGCGGTCCCACACATCGCCGACCGTGCCGAACTCACCCTTGCCGACCTGCACTTCCCATTCATACTTGTGATAGTACCCATACGGGTCATCGCGGCGAAGGTCGAAGTTCACGCCCGAACCTCGCAGCATCGGACCGCTGCACGCATAGTTCACCGCCACGTCCGGGGGGAGTACGCCGACGTTCGCCGTGCGTCGGACAAAGATCTCGTTGTAGGTCAGGACGTCGTTGAACTCCTTGAGCTTCGGTAGGAAGTACCTGCAAAAGTCCTTCGCTTTCTCGACGAATCCAGAGGGGATGTCATGCGAGAGCCCGCCGATCCAGATATAGTTGTAGAGGAGGCGGGCCCCGCAGGTCATTTCAAAGAGGTCGAGGATCTTCTCCCGATCGCGGAAGGTCCATAGGAACGGCGTGAACGCTCCCATGTCGATGCCGAACGTCCCGACGGCGACGAGGTGGCTGGCGATGCGCTGGAGCTCGGCCATGATGACGCGAATGACCTCGACACGCGGCGGCACCTCGATCTTGAGCATCCGTTCAACCGCCAGCGCGAAGCCCCAGTCGTTGTTCATCGACGCCAGATAGTCCATCCGGTCGCAGTACGGGATCACCTGCTGGTAGTTCGTCATGTGCTCCGCGTGCTTCTCGAAGCAGCGGTGCAGGTAACCCATGTGCGGAATGACGTCGACCACAATCTCGCCGTCGACGACGATCTCGAGCCTGAGCACGCCGTGCGTGGACGGGTGCTGCGGGCCCATGTTGATGATCATCTCGTCGGTCCGGATCGTCTTGCCGGTCGAAGTGCGGATGGCGCCCGGCTTGGTGACGTACGGGGTCGGTATGATGCGGGGTTCTGTGATCATTGATGAAAAGATGTTAGCCACAAAGAACGCAAAGATCACAAAGAATGAGATCTCTGGTCTTTGTGTTCTTTGTGCTCTTTGTGGTTACACCGCCATGTCACGAGTGAGCGCCATGGCATCAGTATGGGACCTTCATGCCGTTGTAGTACTCCGGCACGACGAAATCCTTCCGTAACGGATGCCCCGGGTAATCGTCCGGAAGCAGGATGCGACGCAGGTCTGGGTGGCCTTCGAACACGATCCCCACCATGTCGTACGCCTCGCGCTCGTGCCATTCCGCTCCGCCCCAGATCGACGCCGTCGAGGCCACACGCGGGTCCTCTTTCTTCACGATCGCCTTGATGACGATCTTGTGTTTCTGCGACATCGAAGTAAGATGATACACCGCCCCGAGCGTCCCGTTGTTGTAGTCCATCCCGCTCACGCACATCACGTAGTCAAAATCGAGGCGCGGATCTTCGCGCAGCGCCTTCGCGACGATACCGAGCTTCAGCGGCTCAACCGAGATCCACGGCTGGAGCACATCCATCTTGGCATCGAGGACGGCGTCGCCGCAGAGGGACTTGAGGGTGTCGAGGATCTCTTGAGAAGTCATGAAGGAGGATGAAGGATTGAGGATGGAGGAGGAAGGCGAGGCTCAGGCGGAGGCTTTGGGTTGGACCAGGGTCTCGCGCCGCACCTTCTCCTGCAGCTTGATGATGCCTTCGAGCAGGGCCTCCGGACGGGGCGGACATCCGGGCACGTAGACGTCGACAGGGATCACGCGATCCACGCCTTTGAGCACATGGTAGCCGTGTTCCCAGTACGGGCCGCCACAGTTAGCGCAGGAGCCCATCGAGATCACATATCGGGGTTCGGGCATCTGGTCGTAGATACGCTTGATGCGCGACGCCATCTTGAGCGTCACCGTGCCGGAGACGAACATGACGTCGACCTGTCGGGGTGTGGCACGGGGAATAACGCCGAACCGCATGATGTCGAAGTGCGACGCCGAGGCGGCCATCATCTCGATGGCACAGCAGGCAAGGCCGAACTGGAGTTGGAACAACGACGACAGCCGCGCCCAGTTCAGGACGTTCTCGAGTGGCGCAACGAAGACGTTGGAGTTCTCAAATCGCTGATCGAGCAGACCCACTGAATAGACTCCTCTCGGGAGAATTAAGATGGCCGCAGAGAACGCATAGATCGCAGAAAGAGGTGTGAGACGAGGTCTTTGCGCCCTTTGCGTTCTTTGCGGCTAGGTATTGCCGCTGACAACCGAACTGCGCACTGTGGGCACTTCTGGCCGCGGCTTGTCCCAGTCGAGATCGCCTTTAGCCCAAACGTACACGAACCCGACGATCAGGACAGCCAGGAAGACGGCCATCTCGAGGAACGCCAGCATTCCGATGTCGCGGTAGACGAGCGCCCAAGGGAACAGGAAGACCACCTCAACCGCGAAGATGAGGTACACAAGGGCCACAACGTAGAATCGTACGTTGAACCTTACCCAAGCATTGCCGAGGGGTTCTTCACCGCACTCGTACGTGGCCAGTTTGCCTGAATACGGACGGGCGGGGCGGAGCAGGCGGGACGTGAGAAGACCGGCGATGACGAAAACGATGCCGAACAGGAAGAAGATGAGGACCTTACCGAACTCCGTGAGCATAGAGGACACCAGCGGCGACGTACAGGGTTTAGTCAGCCTCGCAACACATGATGATTCTAGGGAATAATCGCAGGAGAGTCAAGAAAACCACGTCGTACCAGTCTCAATCTTGATACTGGTGTTTGAGGGCGGGGTATCGTTTTAACCCGGTCTATGGTCGGGATTTCCACGGCGTCTCGTGCACGCCAAGATCATGATTGACACGACGAGCAAGGACAAACAGAAGGTCGGCGAGACGATTCAGGTAGACGACGGGAAGATGATCGAGAAACGACTCACGAACGAGACGGACCGTTCGGCGCTCTGCTCGGCGGCACACCGTGCGGGCCACATGGAGCGCAGCGCCAGCCGGAGAGCCCGACGGAAGGATGAAGGATCGAAGCTCCGGCAGTCCGATCTCGAGCCGGTCAATGTCCTGCTCCAGTCGAGCGATGTCTTCGTCCACAATGCGCC
>CAZOMY010000018.1:0-61435 GCA_964581115.1 uncultured Ignavibacteriaceae bacterium
GAAGAAGTGGGAGGGAAGGAGAGAAGAAGGAAGAAGGAAGATGGAAGAAGGAAGATGGAAGAAGGAAGATGGAGGTCAAATACGTATGGCCTCCACAGATGGACTCATGGATCGGATTCCAGCGACATGATATCGACCAGGTCAGTCGGTGTTCAATGGACATCGTCTTGAAGACACGCGGCCCCGATCCCGGAAGTGGCGACGATCATCCGTACGCCGATTCCACCGGGTGGACCCCGAAAAGAGCCAACCATCGGCTTTGCAGGGGGAGTGAAGGGATAGGTGTGACCTGGCGTCAGCTTGAAGGAGAACCCGACTTGTGAGGATGCGATGATCATCGACCGAACGAACGGTTGGCGGCAGTTTCGCCGTGCGGCTGGCACGTCGGACAAGGCCTCGTCGCGCATATGCGAGACGGGTAGCGGACGCGGACAGCCCCAGCCATGGACAGGGCCGCGAGCGCGGTCGGCTCCCCTTGGGAAGCCGGCGGAAGCGCCGCTGTGTGCAACCGGTTCGGTGGGGAGCAGTACCGGGCCGCCGCGACCGCGGCGATTCCGGGTCGTACCTGATCGGCTGCGAGGGAGACCTCCGGCCATTCAGATCGAAACCAACATGCAAGAGCAGCAACAACCTCTGCCATGCCGGCGTCATTGAATACGCAAGCATGCGCGACCTTTGCCGGTGACTGCGGTCCTTTCAGAGGATCGTGGGTTGGACCTCCGGGTCCATCGCGCGGGCGGGAGTTTCTCTCCTTCTCCCGTGGACGGCGCTCCGACGAAGGTCACCGACCGACGACATCGGCTGGAACGGGACAGGTCCGCTCAACCTGTCGCCTGCCGGGCGATCCGCCGGGTCGGACGTGGACGATGTACATGATCACTCTTCGGAAGCAGGGGAGGGCGGGATGGCTCCGTCCTGTCCTCCCCTCCCGGGGAGTTCTCAGCGGCAAGGAGAGTACTGGAGCGGAAGTACTCCGGCGAGGTTGTGCCGGAGAACCACGACGATCGATCGATGATGCGACAACGCGCGCGACCTGAAGGTCCACAACGTGATCGAAGCGTTCTGCCTGTCCGGGCTGTCCAGTGGTGGACGATCCGGCCGGGACGAGCGACGGACGGCTTGAAGCCTCCGGCGCGCAGCGTACATAAAACATGACATGCATTCACGAGGTCATACCATGGCGCCTTCGGTGAACACCGGCTTGCGCCAACGCAGACCGACCCGTGCTGAAGTCCGGCCGCCCGAGAGGACGGCAGGCCTGAGTGCGCGGGGGCGTTGGCATCGGTGGGCCCTGGCTTTGGTGACGGCGGCTCTCTGCATGGCCGGCACAATGCCGAGTCATGCCCAGAAGCTCCGGAACCGCGGCCAGATCCTGAACACCGGCACTTTTGCCGTGCGGGATTCTGTCATCGGACTCCCGGCCACGATGGGCGGCACGTTCGTCTTGAACGGCCTCGATCAACTGGTTCCCGCCCGGTCATACCGGAATCTCAGCCTTGTGAGCCCGGCCGTCACCACCAAGCAGGCGGCTGGCAATCTGTTCATCTCCGACACGCTTCACATTGGAGCCAACGTCACCCTGGCGGTGCCTGCGGACTCGGTCGTCACGCTCGGCATCCCCACGGGACGTCTCACGGAGAATGGCTACATCAGCGGACGTATCACAAAGAGCGTCGATCTCAGCGGGCCCACGACAACCTCGGACTTCGGAGGGATCGGCCTGTCCCTGTCGTGGTCCAGCACGGCTCCGGGCATGACGTCGGTCATTCGCACCTCGGGTATGGCCATCTCGGCGAACGGACGGACCTCGATCCGGAGGTACTACGATGTGACAACCTCACAAGTGGCGCCGGCCGACCTTCAGTTCTCGTACGTGGCCGATGAAGCGACCGGCCACGATCCGGGCTCACTCGACATCTGGCGCTTGCCGCCGGGCGAAACGCGCTGGCGTCGCCAGAAGGTCGATCGGCTCGGCAACACGCTGATCAGGAACGGCGGCCAGGCCGGCGGACGCTACACGGCGGCCGACGCCGCCAATCCGCTCGATCCGATCATCAAATTCGAATGGGAGGCCGACACACTCCGTCTGGCTGGAGTCGATTCGCTCCGAGGCCGGCGCAGCGAGTATCTCGATTCGCTGTTCGTGGTGCGCGTGACCGATGCCTTTGACCAACCGCTGGCGAATGTGCTCGTCAACTTCACAGTCACGGAGCGGCCGGCGGGCGCCGTCAACGATTCGCTGACGAACGTTTCGGTCATGACGGATGCCGGCGGTCGCGCATCGACACGGTTGCGCCTCGGTGATCGCTCCGGCCGGTACGAAGTCACGGCGGAGATCCCGGCGGCCGCAAGCGTGCGACCGAGGAAATTCATCGGATATGCATCCAGCGCCACCATCGCGACGGTCGCGAAGGTCACGGGCGATGCGCAGGTGGATTCGATCAAGACAACTCTGCAAGTGCCATTCACCGTACGAGTTCTCGACGGCGACAGCCTGTCCGTTCCGATGACGTCCGTACGATTCGTCGTCGCCTCCACGCCCGTTGGCGGCGAGAGCGCTCGCTTGAGCGACACCCTGACGACGACGGATGCCAACGGCCTCGCATCGTCCGTGATGACGCTCGGCCGTCGGATCGGCCGGTACTCCGTCGAAGCGCGGTCCGTCGAAGTGGATAGCGTGCTGGCCATGTTCAATGTCGAGGCAACCCATGGCATTCCGACGGTCCTGGATACGCTGTCTTCGATGCGTCAGGATACGGTCGCGAAGCAGCTGGCGCCGTTCGTCGTGACGATTGCGGACGGCGAGGGAAACCCAGTGCGCAGCGCACCCGTGCAGTTTGCGATCACCTCGACGCCGGCCGGGGCTTCCGGTCAGTCGGTGGATGCGGTCGGCGCGGTCACCGATTCCCTCGGCCGAGCATTCGTACGACTGACGCTTGGCGATCGCGTGGGTCCGTACGACCTGACGGCCAGCTCGCCGGTCATCCCTGGGGTGGTCCGTACGTTCCGGGCCACGGCCGTCGCTGCAGCAGCCGCGGTCCTTGCCGAAGACCTGGGCGATGCACAGGTCCGCCCGATCCTCACGGTACTCGACACAGCCTTCGTGGCCCGCGTGGCCGACCGGTTCGGCAACCCGGTCGCCGGCGTGCCGGTCACGTTCTCCGTCGTCGACACGCCCGGCGCGGCGGTCGGACAATTCCTGAACCGCCTCGTCGATACGACCGACGCGCTTGGCCGGGCCAGCACGACGTTGCGCCTCGGTCTCAAGGTCGGCGCCTACACCGTCGAAGCTGACGCTCCGGGCCTGCCCCCGGTGCGGTTCACGGCATTTGCGACACCGGGCACCCCGAAGACGCTGACGGCCCTGCCCATCGATACGCTGGTCTTCATCGAGTCGGCCACCTCGCCCTTCATTGTAGCGGTGAGCGATACGGGCGACAATCTGGTGCCGAATGTCCTCGTCGCCTTTGCCGTGACGCAAGCGCCGACCGGCAGCGTTGGCGTCGGCGTGACCGCGTCAGCTTCAGCGACCGACAGTCTCGGCCGTGCCTCCACGCGCCTGCTCGTCGGCGACCGGCCTGGACGCTACGTCGTGACGGCCACGGTCAGCGGCGTCCCGGCGGCCTTCTTCACGGTCGATGCGCGAGCCCTCGTGGGCAACCCGAACCTCGACCTGCGTATCGATATCGGCGACCTGACGGCGATCATCGACCATATCTTGGGCCGTTCGATCCTGACGGGACCGCAGTTCCGTGCGGCCGACGTCGACTCGAACAATGTTGTGGACGTGCGCGATGCCTTGATCGCCCGCAACTACCTGCTCAGCAATGGCAGATGGAACGTCGCCGATACCGTGCTGAACCCCGTGGAATTCACGGCGGTCCGCGAGGACCGGGCGACAGGCCTCTCCGAAGGCCCCTCGGGCGCCGTCGACGATGTCGTAGGTGCGCGTTCAACCGGCGACCCGGCCAATACCGTCGCCGTACTGGAGCATACCACGGTCGGCGTTCGGGTCAACCTGACCAATGACGTGCCGGTGAAGGGCGTTCAGGTGTATCTGCGGCTCAAGCAGCCCGTCGAGTCGCTCGAAAAGGACGTCCGCTTCATGCGCGCCCGCAACATGGACATCTATCTGACCGGCGACGACCGCGAGGTGCGTGCCGTCGTCTACAATTTCCAGAACCTGCCGATCGACTCCGGCTTCGGCCCGGTGTTCCGGATACCGCTGCCCGGCCTCGACACCACGCAGGTCGATTCGGTGGCCGTCATCATTTCGACGGGCAGCGGCAACGTGTCGACCTTGCTCGATCAGCAGCTGGTGACGAAAACAATCGGTCACTATCCGACGACGTTCGCGTTGTATCAGAACTATCCGAACCCGTTCAACAATGAGACGACCATCGAATATGAGGTGCCGGAGATCGCCGGACGGATCCCGCGCGTTGCGATCCAGATCTTCAATGTCATCGGAGAGAAGGTGCGCACGATCGACCGTCAAGATCGCGACGCCGGCCGCTACGTCATCCGATGGAACGGGCGCGACGATAACGGCGCTACGGTCGCCACGGGCGTCTACTTCTACCGCCTGCTCTCAGTCGACCCGGTGGAAGGAAAGCACTTCGCGACAACGAAGAAAATGATCATGGTGAAGTGATGAGAAGCCTGCAATCCATCGCCCGGTCCCGAATCGCGCGGCCGATCGCCGCGCTCCTTGCCTCGTTGGTGCTCGGCGGGTGCGCGGCAACGGGCGGCTACACGCCCGGACAAGGCGGCAAGTATCAGTACACCTACGCCATGGTCGCGCCCTCGAATTCTGCCGACCTGACGCATCGGGATGAGCGGATCATCATCCAGTTCCGTCCCGACGACGCCGCGATGAAGTTCCAGCTACAGAACCTATCCGACGGCGAGCTTTCGATCGACTGGGGCCGTGCCTCGATCGGCGTCGAAGGCCGCTTCTACCCCGTCCGGCATGCGATGACGCTCTACGGTGATTCGGCCCGCGGCTCGATGTTGCTGCCGCCAATGGGGTATATGCGCGACCTCGTCATTCCGGCCGAGAATATCCGCTTCGACGGCGAGCAATGGGTCGAGACGGACCTGTTGCCAACGATGGACCGAGGGAGCGATGCCTTGCGGACGGAGATCCGAGGCAGCGTCGGCAAACAGGTCAGCGTGATCCTTCCGCTCCTGTTCGGGCAGGATGTCGTGACGTATGAGTTTGCATTCCGCGTTGCATCCGTCCGCTCGATCGCGTGGCGCGATTTTCGTCCAGTGGAGCGCGTTCCCGCCCCTCCCGTCATCAAGCGGAAAAGCGGCAAGCTGGACCAGGTGACCGTGGCCGTCATCGCCATCGGTCTGCTGGGATTCGCGACGTTTGTCCTGAGTCAGTCCAAGAATCCACCTTCTGAATGATTATATCCATGAAACACCCGTGGCTGTTCCTGACCGCGGCGGTTGCGCTGGGCATCAACATCGTCGGCTGCAGCGCGCCGCGCACCGTGGAACGCGACCGCTACTTCAAGCCGGTCATCAGGCGCGTTCAGCCTCTCTTACCGTATCCCCGTACCGTTGAACCGACGGTTGCGTCGTCGCCGACACCCGACCCTTCCATCAAGGTCCTCGAAGGGGCATTGGCCGAAAGCCGGCGCGAGTTGCTCGAGATCCGGCTGGAGCTCATGCATCTGCGTGATTCAGTGCGGGCCTTTGGAGCAGTCGCTCGGTACCAGCGTGAGGCATCACAAGCTCTTGCCGACAAGGTGGCCGTCCTGGAGCAGCAAGTGGCGACATCGCAACGTCCGGTCGTCCCCGCCCAGCCGATGCCCGAGCCCTCTACGATGGCTCGCACCGAAACGCCTCCGGCATCCCGTCAGACGCCATCGACGTCGATGCCCTCTCGAGGCAACGCCATGACGGCTGAAACCGAATACCAGGAAGGGGTGAGTCTTTTCAATCGCCGGCGGTACGACGACGCTCATCGATGGTTCACGCGGCTGCTCAGCAGCGGGATCCGTGAGGACCTGGCCGACAATTGCGAATACTGGGTCGGGGAGTCACATTTCGCGCGAGGTCAATGGACATCGGCCGTCGAGTCGTTCGAACGCGTGGTGGCCTTACGCGGCTCGAACAAGCGCGCCGACGCCTTGCTGATGCTGGGTCGATCGCTTGAAATGCTGCGACAAACCTCGCGTGCCCGTGCCGCCTATGAACGATTGGTGAGAGAGTATCCATCCTCGGCCTCCGCCAGCATCGGCCGCCGCAAGCTCCGCTCGATGCCCGCGGATGCGCAGCAACAGACATCGAGAGGTCCGGTCCTCTCGTGATGCTCCGATCGGATTGATTCTCGCGCGCCTTCTCGGTACGTTGTCGCGAACGATCATCCGATGCCATGCGTATTCAGTTCTGGGGTGCCGCCCGTACGGTCACCGGCTCCCGCCACCTGCTCTCCGTCAACGGATCTCAGGTCCTGCTCGACTGCGGCCTGTTCCAGGGCCGTCGTCAGGAATCCTACGACCGGAACAAGCAGTTTCCCTTCGACGCTTCGTCCGTCGACTCCGTCGTCCTCTCGCATGCGCACGCCGATCACGCGGGGAACCTTCCCAACCTCGTCCGCTCGGGCTTCGACGGCCCCATCTACGCCACGGCGGCGACGCGCGATCTCTGCAACGTGACCCTGTTCGACAGCGCCTACATCCAGCTACGCGACGTCGAGGTCGTCAACAAGATCCACCGCAAGAAGGGGCTTCCCGCCGTCGAGCCGCTCTATGTTCCCGAGGATGTGAGCGCGACGATGGATCGGTTCACATCGGTGGCCTATCGCCGCCGCGTGTCCGTGGCCGACGGCGTGCACCTGACCTTCCACGACGCCGGGCACATCCTGGGCTCGGCGGTGTCAGCCTTGGAACTCTCGGCCAATGGTCGCACCCTCCGTCTCGGCTTCACGGGCGACCTCGGACGCAAGGCGATGCCGATCCTCAAGGATCCGGAGCCGATGGGCGACGTTGACGTTCTAGTCTGCGAAAGCACGTACGGCGGGCGTCAGCACGAGTCGCGCGATGGCATGAAGGAACGACTGGCCGGCGTGATCAGAGCAACGGCAGACCGGGGAGGGAAGGTGATCGTTCCGGCCTTCAGCCTCGGCCGCACGCAGGAGTTCGTCTACGTCCTGTTCGAGCTCGTCGATGCTGGCTTGATGCCCTCCATCCCGATCTTCGTCGACAGCCCGCTTGCTGTCAACGCCACCGAGGTCTTTCGAATGCACCCGGAATGCTTCGACCAGGAAACGCTCGCGTTGCTGCATCGGCACGAAGATCCGTTCGGATGGGGGCGCCTGCGGTACATTCGGAGCGTAGAAGGATCGAAAGCGCTCAACACGCACGACGGTCCGTGCGTCATCATCTCGGCCTCGGGAATGTGTGAGGCCGGCCGCATCCTTCATCACCTTGCCAATTCCATCGGCGACCCGAGGAACACGATCCTCATGATCAGCTATCAGGCCGAGCACACCCTGGGTCGAAAACTGCTCGAAGGCGCGCCGGAGGTGAAGATCATGGGCGACATGTATGCCGTCCGGGCCCGGGTGACGAAGTTGAACGCGTTCTCCGCGCACGCCGGTCAGGACGAATTGGTCGAGTATGTCTGTTCGATGGACCTGAAACGATTGCGCGCGGTCGCGCTGGTCCACGGCGAACTGGCGCAGGCCGAGCAGCTCAAGTCGCACTTGGAGGCAAGGGGCGTCAGGCGCGTGATCATCCCCGACCAGGGCGATACGTTGGAGTTGGCATGAAGGTCCTCGTGACGGGCGGAAGCGGACTCGTGGGCCGCAGCGTGGTGATGGACCTCTCCCACGACCATCAGGTCGACGTGCTCGACCTCAAGAATCCCGGCGGAGGGCATTCAAACTTTCACCGTGCGAATATGCTCAGCCTCTCGGCGCTGACGCGTGTCGTTCGGGGCTACGATGCCGTCGTGCATCTTGCGGGTATTCCTCATCCGCTCAACGATCCTCCCGAGAAGGTGTTCCAGGTGAACACGGTCGGGACATTCAACATGCTCGAGGCATGCGCCCTCGGGGGCATCCCCAAGTTCATTTTCATGTCGAGCGAGTCCACCCTCGGATTCGCGTTCTCGAAGACGCGCATGTGGCCCGAATATCTGCCCATCGACGAGGAGCATCCCCTTCGTCCTCAGGACCCGTACGGCCTCAGCAAGGTCTCCGGGGAGATGTTGTGCGCGGCCTACCAGCGTACGTACGGCATGGAGACGATCGCATTACGTGCTCCCTGGATCTGGGTCGATGAACCGGATGAGATCGAAACGTACCGGCGGCTTGTTCGCGAGCCGGAGCGGTGGCCGAAGAACCTCTGGGCCTACATTCACGTCCGCGACGTCGCCCAGGCGATCCGACGGGCGATCGCTGCAGATCGATTCGGACGCCACGAGGCCTTCTTCATCTGCGCCGATGATCAGTGGACGGACCTTCCGTCGCGGGCGCTCGTGGCAGAATTCTATCCCGAGGTCCGCTTGCCGCCCGATGCCCTGCCTGGACGCCGGGCGCTCATCTCCACCGCCAAAGCCGCATCGCTTCTCCGCTTTTGTCCCGAATGCTCCCGCGACGACCTCCTTCGTCCCTGAGACGACGGCCGGTACTGATCGACACCGATACCGGCGTCGACGATGCTCTGGCGTTGTGTCTCGCCTTCCGCTCTCCGGAGGTCGAGGTCGTGGGCGTCACGACGGTGGCCGGCAATGTCGAGGTCGAACGATGTACACGGAACGTTCGCGCCCTCCTCGATCGCCTGAACATCGCTCATCCTCCTCCGATCGTACCGGGAGCGCGGCGTCCTACCGTTCTTCCACTCGTCACCGCCCCCGAAGTGCACGGCCGTGGCGGTATGGGTACCCTGACCTCTGCCGATGCGCCTCCGGTGCGTGGGAGCGCCGTCCGGGCGGGAGAGTTCATTGCGACAAAGGCAGCTCGTTACGGACGCGAGCTGACGATCGTCGCCATCGGTCCGCTCTCGAACCTTGCCGAAGCCTATCGCCTCGCTCCCCGTGCCATGCGGCATGTCGGGCGTGTGATCTCGATGGGGGGCGCGTTCAACGTCCCCGGCAACACCGGACCGGTGGCCGAGTTCAACTACTTCGTCGACCCGCATGCCGTGGCCACCGTGGTCCGGCTGGCTTCGCATCTGCTGATCGTTCCGCTCGATGTTACCGAGCAGATCACGCTCATGTGGAGCGACGTGGAAGCAAGGACCGACCGCGAGGACCTTCGATGGATGCGCCGGCTGCTGCGCGGCTACATGGACTATCATCGTTCGACCGAAGGCTTCCTCGGTGCCTATCTTCATGACCCGGTCGCGTTGGCCGAGGCGATCGCTCCGGGCCTTCTGCGTGCCGAGCCGGTGAGCGTTGAGATCGTCGCCCGCAACGGTCCCGCGAGAGGATTGACGTTGGAGGGAGCGAACCGCCAGACCGCCCGCGGGCACGTGCAAGTGGCTCGGGATGTCCGGCGCCTTGCCTTCTTCCGACTGTTTGACCGTGTCTGGGCCGGCGCGTGAGCAGCATCCGAGCCATAGGTCTGTCGCTTGCCCTGTGCCTTGCGGCCAACGCGCAGCCGTGGGAAAGCGGGCCAGGCCCGATCAACAGGCTCGATACGCTGCCGGGAGTACACCTTCGCTTCGAACGCATGCTCAATACGTTCTCATGGAGCGGAGGCGCTGTCGTGGACATCCAAGACGGTCCTTGGGCGTTCCGGGCAGACCAGCGACTCGCCGCCCGACTGATCCGGGCCGGGCGATCGTTGCGTCAAGAGGAATGGCGGGGCCGCATCGACCTCGACCGAGCGTTCACGGAATCGTGGGGGGGGGTGGTTCAACAACGATCGTCGAGCGTTGCCGGTCCTTCGGGCGCGGACTTGGGCGAGGTTTCGCAGCATCAGTTGCTCGGCGGCATTCGGTTCGGCTCACCGACACACTCCCGGCTCGTCGGTCTGGTCGGATTTGAATGGAACCGCCAGTTGGGTCGCAACGACGCAGGACCCTCTGGAGGCGTGGAAGGGGAATTGCCCGGGGTTGTGTGGGAGGAGATCCTGATGCAGGGGCGGGGCAGATGGTCGGCGTCCGACCTCGGAGATCGTCAGCCGGCCGACGCTGCGGTCGAGCTTTCGTTGCTGCGTCCATTCTCCGAAGGATCGTCCTATGCGCTGACGGCTTCGTATGAGGCTCAGCGTCGTGACCTACCGGCCGTTGGGAGCGGGCTGACCGGCGCAGTCGAAGCCGGAGCCGGGGCGTTGCTCCGACGCGAGGAAAGGTCCGCAGGCGTTCACCAATCGCTGACCTGGTCGGTCGATCCCACGCTTCGGGGATCGCTGAACGCCCGTTGGTCCGATCGCCGTATCGAGAGGCGGTTCTCGGTCGACGACGGACCGGTGCCGACAGGGATCCATCGGTCGGAGCTGTCCGCCAGCGGACGGCTGACATGGACGCCCGGCGCTTCGTGGTGGAATGATGTCTCGCTGGGATTCGCGCAGGGCGAGGAGCAGCACGAAGTGTTGATGACCGAAGGGATCGATGCGGCATCGCTCGACGAGCCGTGGCGCCAGGCCCGGCGCCGCAACCACCAGACACAGCGTCTCGATCTGGCTGTACGAAGCGGCATCCGCTTGACGGGCTCGACGGACCTGACCGTTTCGGCCTCATCAAACATCCTCCGTTACGACACGCCCGACAGCCTCAACACGGACGATCGCGACGAACTACTGCTGACAGCCACCGTGGAGATCACCCACCGGTTCGGCCCCCGCCTGGCCCTCCACATGGCCGCCGACGGTGCCTTCGATCACCTCGTATTCCTCAGCCGATTCCAAAGTGCCAATAATGTGATCGTCCGCACACTTCGCTTTGCGCCGGCCGTGGTCTGGGGATCGTATGGCGGTCCTGTGAACGTCATGCGGGCCGAGGTTGCCGCGTCATACTCCGCCTTTGATTTCGAAGATCAGGTCGGAGGTATCCAGAGCTATTCATACCGACAAGCGATGTGGGGCGACTCGCTCGTGCTGCCGGTCGGACGTTCCATTCAGTTGGAATTCACTGGATCTCTGCGTTTATTTGAACGCGGCCTTTTTCGCTGGAGCGATTTTCGGGAGAGGCCGGAGCGGTCCTTTGTCGAGCTGGCTCTCTGGCCGCGCATCAGAGTGGTCCGGTGGTCGTCGGGGTCGGTCGCCGTGGGATTCCGCTCGTTCCGCCAGGAACGAACGGCCATTCGCGACGGCGTGAGGGTCTTCGACGGGGTCATCGGCTCCTCAGGCCCGACGGTCGACCTCTCGTTCGGGTGGCCATCGGCCCGCTTGTCGCTGGCCGGCTGGCGTGAGACGCAGGTGGCCGACGGTCGCACGCTTGCGACGATCTCCAACGTGATGTTACAGGTTCGAACCCCTTTGTAAGGTGACGATCCATGGCGTCGGCTTCAGGTCGCGCGCGGCATGTCGGACCGCAACGGTGTCGGTTCGAGCTTGTTCTCGCGAGCGCACCGCGTGAGATCCAGAAGGTCGAGAAGTTCCTGACGAAGGCGAATGAGACCATCGGCCTCGACGACGGGACGATGTACCGCGTCCTCGTGGCCGCTACAGAGGCGGTCAATAACGCCATTCTGCACGGAAACAGGTCCGACCCCTCCAAGGAGGTGCGGCTCTGCCTTCAGGCGACCAGACGCCTGCTGACGATCCGCGTCGATGACGAGGGACCGGGATTCGACCCCGCCTCGCTCCCGAATCCGCTTGAAGAGGAGAATCTTCTGAAAGAACATGGCCGGGGGGTCTTTCTCATCCGGTCGCTTATGGACGACCTGAAGTTTCTGCGTTTGCAGAGGGGCTCGGCGATCATCATGAAAGTGAGACTCGACAGGCTGCGCTAGCAGGTAGCGGAAAAGAGATTGCCGCCAAGACGCCAAGAAATCGACGTTCCTATCCTCGCCAAGTTCGTGGAGGAGAGACATTGATTTCCATTCATTTTCCCCCAACCAGCTTAGCGTTCTTGGCGGACTTGGCGGTTCACGTTTCTGCCTTCCGCTGACTCTTGAGCACCCTGCGAGTGCCGGATCAGGGTTAAGAACAACAAAAGGGGCCTCCCGAACGGGAAGCCCCTTTTCATTCAGAAGCGTCAACAGATCAGAACGCGTAGCTCACGTTGGCCGCGAACAAATTGGCGCCGCTGGTGTAGAGGCCGTTGAAGACGGCAGAGCCCCCGTATCGTCCCGTCGACAGGATCATCATGTAGGCGACATCGATGGTGATCTGCTCGTTCACTTTGTATCCCGCGCCGAGAGTCACATCGGTCTTCGTCCAGTCGGGAAGCCGGGGTTCCATCTTCTCCGTCGGCTGAGGTGTGATGTCGTAGACCAGACCGCCGCGGACCATCCACTTCTCATTCACCTCATACTCCACACCGAACCGGTACAGCATGCCGTCGTCCCAGTTCTGGACCGCCGGGGCGGGGCTGGTCTGGAGTACGCCGAGTCCAGGGGCCGGCGGACCGTTGGCGATCTTCACTTCAAGCTTCTCGTAGGCGCTCCAGCCGACATATTGGAAGTCGAAAGCGGCGACCAGCTTTGGCATGACCTGATACGACACACCGACCTGGAGGTTGGACGGCATTGGAAGCTTTGCACTCCCGTCGCCGCCGGGGAAGAACGTCTGGAGGGCTGCCATGCCGGTGAACTTTGCAGTGCCTTTGAACTCAACGTCCGCCAAGGTCCGGTAGGACGCACCGACCGAGAGCTTCTCGTTGAACTTGTAGAGAACGCCGAGGTTGATGCTGACCGCGGTGCTGGCGTCGGCCTCGAGGCTTGCCGTGCCGTCCGTTGCGGAAGGCGTTAGAGGCGCCAGAGAAGAATAGGTCGGAACGCGATATGAGAGATCCACGCTGCCAAACACGAGACTGATCCCGCCGCCCACCGACAGCTGGTCGTTGATCTTGTAGGCAACGGTCGGGTTGACGTAGATCACCTGCATATCCGACTTCACGGCAAGACGTCGTCCAACCCAGTTGGGGTCCCAGTCCGTGCCCAATCCGAACGGGGCGAAGACACCCAATCCGACGAACAGCTTCTCGTTGATCTGGTACGAGCCGTACAGATTCGGCGGGAAGAAGGTCTGGCTGTTCATCTCCGTCACGGTCGTCGCGGCACCAGGGCCCTGGAACTTAGAAGAGGGCATGATCAGCGTGCCGCCGACCATGACGTTGATCCCCTTCATGTTCGTCAGCCCTGCGGCATTGCTGTACATCGCAGACAGGTCGAGCGCTCGAGACGCCCACGCGCCGCCAAATCCCATCGCCCGTGCGCCATGCTCGTTGATCTGCCAGCCCCCGCCGTAGAGTGCCGACGCCACCACGACGACGGCGATCAATACCGACAGGCTACGTGAGAATTTCATAGAACCTCCCTATGTGGTTGAACCAGTGAGTGGCGAGTTGCGCTCGCCGGTGCTTCAACTTCGTACAAAGACCCTGCTCGTTCGACCGATCGTTGAGGGTTAGCGGACTGTGCCGTCCTGAATTCCAATGCGTTGGAACCATCATGTTCTGTACCGTGGTCGCTGGCGCGGCAGGATTACGCAATTGTTACCAGAACGGGAAGAATCTACCTGACAAGCGGCGCAATGTCAATGTTCTTCGTTCTTGTTCCTGCAAACGCTCCAAATACTGAGAAAATCAATAGTTGAGGCAAGACCGAGCGTCGTTGTTCCCTTTCGGGGGACTTCAACAAAAAGGCCCGCTCGGCAATGCCGGCGGGCCGTTCGGGTGGATCGGTGAATGCTCGAGATCAAATCGACAGCTTCGCCATGTTGGCCTTGACATCGGCCGCCGACTTGTTCAGCGCCGCCTGCTCGTCGGGGGTTAGCTTGATCTGCACGATCTCCTCCATACCTCCGCGGCCGATCTTGATGGGCACGCCGGCAACCACGTCGGATAAGCCGTACTCGCCCTGCAGCCACACGGCGCACGGAAGGATGCGCTTCTTGTCCTTCACGATCGCTTCCACCATCTGCACGACGGATGAAGAGGGAGCGTAGTAGGCACTGCCCGTCTTCAAGAAATTGACGATCTCAATGCCGCCATTTGCGGTGCGCTTCACCAAACGGTCGATCGTTGCCTGGTCCATCAGGTCTGGGAGCGGAATTCCGGCGACCGTCGAATACCGCGGCAACGGCACCATCGAGTCGCCGTGCCCGCCGAGCACAAAGGCCGAGACATCCTCGACCGACACTTTGAGTTCCATGGCGATGAAGGCTCGGAACCGCGCGCTGTCGAGAACGCCCGCCATCCCGATGACGCGCTTCCGGTCGAAGCCGCTGACCTTTTTCGCAACGTAGGTCATCACGTCGAGCGGGTTGGAGACGACAAGAATGATCGAGTTGGGAGAATGTTTCACGGCCTGCTCAACACACGACTTGACGATGCCGGCGTTCGTGTTCTGCAGGTCATCGCGGCTCATGCCTGGCTTGCGGGCAATCCCGGCCGTCACGACGATGACGTCGGAGCCGGCGGTTGCCTCGTAGGTATTCGAGCCCGTCACCATTGTGTCGAAACCTTCGACGGGGGCGGACTCATACATGTCCAGACCCTTGCCCTGGGGCATGCCTTCGACTACGTCGACCAACACCACCTCATTCGCCAGCTCCTTCTCTGCAATGCGCTGGGCGGCCGTCGCACCGACGTTGCCCGCGCCGATCACGGTGATCTTGCTCATACGGAGACTCCTCTTATGGATAGTACAGGAAGACGGTGACACCATGCATCTACCACAAAGAACACAAAGAACACAAAGAACACAAAGGACGCAAAGGGAATAGGCAATGACGACCTATTCAGCTTTGCGTCCTTGGCGTGCTTAGCGTGCTTGGCGCTTGAAAACGCGACATCATGTGTTTCTCTTGGAGAACAAAAAAAGCCCCGCGCGAGGCACGGGGCTGGACGAGAACTGTTTTCAGGCGGCTGGAAGCACGCTCACGCGCTGCTTGACCTTGCCGATCCGCTCGAAGCGGACCACTCCGTCGACAAGGGCAAAGAGCGTATCATCGCTCCCGATGCCCACGTTCGTTCCCGGATGCATCTTGGTCCCACGCTGCCGGACCAGGATATTCCCAGCGCGGACCGCCTGTCCGCCGAATTTCTTGACGCCAAGACGTTGGGCGTTGCTGTCCCGGCCGTTTTTGGTGCTTCCTGCGCCTTTTTTGTGTGCCATGACATGTCCCTCGTTTACGCGACCTTGACGATCTCGACCTGGGTGTACTGTTGACGATGGCCGCGAAGGACCTTGTAGCCCTTCCGCTTCTTCTTCTTGAACACCGTCACCTTCTCATCCTTGGCGTGCTTGAGTACTTTGGCTTCCACGAACGAACCCGACAGATAAGGGGAGCCGACCGTGGTCTTGGCCTCGTCGCTCTTCAGCAGGACCTTGTCGAACTTGACCGTCGCGCCGACATTCGACCGCAGCAGCGGGACCATGACCTTCTGGTCCTTCGACACTTTCACTTGCGACCCGGCGATCTCTACAATAGCGTACATGCGTGATCCCAGCGAATGATGGTAGGCATACAAAATAGCCAATTCGGGCTCAAAAGTCAACGCAAGATCGGCTCGGAATGTTCGGCCGGTTCTCTTCGGCCGAATCTGAGAAGCCGGAGCGAATTCAGCAGAACGAGCAGCGTCACGCCGTCGTCTGCGAGAACCGCCCACCAGAGACTCGTTTGGCCTGCGGCCCCGAGCAGCAGAAAGGCCCCCTTCGCCCCCAGCGCCAGGATCATGTTGAACAGAATGACGGACCGGACCGATCTCGCCAAACGAAGCGTCGACGGCAACATGGAGAACCGGTTTTGCATCAGCACGACGTCCGCTGCATCGATGGCGGCCTCCGAGCCCGATCCGCCCATGGCGATCCCCACATCGGCCGTCGCAAGGGCCGGCGCATCATTGAGCCCGTCTCCGACCATCGCCACCGGACCGTACTCGCGCCGTAGTTGCTGGACGACGGTCGCCTTTGCTTCGGGCAGGACGCCGGCATGTACGCGCCGGATCCCCACCTCGCGCGCAAGCCTTTGTGCCGCCTGCTCATGGTCGCCGCTGATGAGCACAACGGGAGCTCCGGTGATCGACCCAATCTCAGCGACCGTGCTGGCGCTCTCGCGGCGCGCGACATCCTTAAGTCCGACGATGCCTAGCGCCCGAGATCCGTCCGAAAGGACCAGCACGGTCTCGCCCCGCGACTCCAGTTCGCTGATCTCTTGCTCGAGGTCCGTTGAGCAAAGGCCCGATTCCTCGATCAAAACGTGATTGCCCAAGACGTAAGGTCTACCGTCGACCTGCGCGCGAAGGCCCTTGCCCGGGACCGCCGTGAAGTCGCGAACTTCGCTTTCCTCAGGGAACACGCCGAGGCGTGCGGCATACCGCAAGAGCGCGTCGGCCAGCGGGTGCTCCGAACGCGCCTCAAGGATCGCCGTGATCCTGAGGAGCTCCTCCACCGAGACCCCATTCATCGGCCTTACGGTAACGACCTCGTGCCGCCCGTGCGTCAGTGTGCCGGTCTTGTCGACCGCAACGACGGAAACGCGCGCCAGGGCTTCAAGCGCCGAACCGCTGCGGATCAGAACGCCTGCGCGTGATCCGGCCGTCAGTGCGCTGACCACGGCCATCGGTGTCGAAAGCAGGAACGCGCACGGGCAAGAGATCACCAGCATGGTCAGCGCCCGGTAGAACCAATCGGCGAACGGCTCGTCGAACACCAACGGCGGTACGATGGCCATCAGGAGCGCAGCCGCGAAGACCCCCGGAACATAGAACTTCGCGATGCGCTCCGTCCGCGATTGGACCTCGCCCTTCCGGTCGCGGGCGGTCTGCACGTGTTCCGCAATGCGATGCAGCAGCGTATCTTCGCTCGCCGACGACACCAAGACCTCGAGCGACCCACGACCGTTGAGGGATCCGGCGTAGATCATGTCGCCGGCCTCCTTGAAGACCGGCATGGATTCACCCGTCACCGCCGACTGGTTGACCGAAGAGATTCCCCCGGTCACCCGTCCGTCGAGCGGAATGCGGTCACCAGGAAGAATGATGATCGTGTCGCCGGCCTGCACGTCCGACGCAGGCACCCGTCGGCGGCCGTCGGCGGTCTTGATCGTCGCAGTCGCGGGGGCCAGAGAGAGCAATCCTGCGATCGCCCGGCGTGTGCGGTCGATGCTGAGCGACTCGAGCAGAAGCGAGAGGGAATAGAGGACCAGTACGGCGGCCCCTTCGGCATGATCTCCGAGCGCCACGGCGCCGATGGCAGCCGCCGACATCAAGACGTTGACGTTCAGCTGTCGCCTGGCCAGCGCGCGAATGGCCCTCACCACGATCTCCCAGCCGCCGCCGGCGATCGACACCAGATAGAGCGCCGAGGCTGCGACGGGCTGCGCGAGCCAGTGTTCAACGACGGCTCCGGCGATGAGTAACAGGGTGGAGGCCGACACGAGGATGATGCGCCGCGTCGGCGTGTCGTCGTGAGTGGAGTGCGACCCTGCGGCCATCCGTCCTGTCATCCCCGCCTTGCGAATGGCGACGACCAGCACGGCAGGCTCAACCGCGTGATCGACCTTCACCGTCTTGCGCGACAGGTCAAACTGCAAGCGCCGCACGCCGGGGATCTTCGCGAGCGCATCACGGATCTTCTGCTCCTCCACGGCGCAGCACAGTTCTTCGACCTGTACAGTGGTGCTACGCTCGGCGCTCATGCCCCCTCCGTGGCGTGCCGCCGGGCGATCCGCAACAGATCCTCGATATGCTCGTCATTGAGCGACGTGAAGACCAGTTTGCCCTCCTTTCGCTGCCGCACCAGACGAAGGGCCTTGAGCAATCGAAGCTGGTGCGACACGGCCGATTCGGTCATCCCCAACGTCTGCGCAAGGTCGAGCGTGCAGAGTTCAGCTTGCGACAGGGCGATGACGATGCGAAGACGATTCGGGTCGCCGAGGACCTTGAAGGTTTCAGACATGGCGCTGACGAGCGGCTCATCGGGCAGGGAGCGGCGGGCGGCGGCGACGGCCTTGCGGTGAGAATGGGGGAGGGTCATACGATTGAACGATTGTTCAATCGTCAATATCTCAACCGGTTCCCCGAAAAGCAAGCGTTCAGGAGGCGAGTGCCGTCAGGACCGCCGGACGGACGATGTCGAGCGGCATCGTACGGCCGGTCCAGGCCTCAAATGCAGCGGCCCCCTGATGTATGAAGAGTTCCAGCCCGCTGACGACGCTCGCCCCGTCACGGCGGGCGGCACGCATCAGCGCGGTCTCCATCGGCCGGTAGATGACGTCAAACAGCGTCTGGTCCGGGCGGAAGTGGTGTGGAAAGGGAAGCGGAGAGCGGTCGACGTCAGGAACCATGCCGACCGGCGTGGTCTGCAAAATCAAACCCGCCTCTGCGAGCGACCGACCGACGGCAGATTCATCCAGTCGCAAGACCTCGACCGGGCAGGGCAGGAGCTTCTGACACAGCTCCAGGATAGGCCGCGCGCGATGTGGCTCGCGGACGAGGAACGTCAGATGTGAAGGCGCTCCATCCGAGGCCAGCGCTGCAACGGCTGATCGCGTCGTGGCTCCGGCCCCGATCACGGTGACGGAGCGGCCTCGGAGCGATGCGGTGAACGGCGCCAACGCCCGTCGGATGCCAAGGATGTCGGTATTCATCCCTTCGTGACGGTTGCCGCGTCGGACCACGGTATTGACCGCCCCGACCGTTCTGGCGATCTCGTCCACGATATCCAGCATCGGAATGAGCGTCGCCTTATGCGGCATGGTCACATTCAATCCGTCGTACGCCTCCCGCAGCTCCTCCGACCACGCCCGTGCGAGGTCCTCGTTCCGAACGAGCACACGTTCGTAGGTCGCATCGATGCCGAGCGCCGTGAATGCGGCGTTGTGCAGAACGGGCGAGAGCGAGTGCTCGACCGGATCGCCGATGATAGCGTAGCGGGATGTCATACGATCGGGGATATCAGCGCGCCGTGACTGAACGCCCATGGGCGAGGATCCAGGACCATCATGTATTGTGGACGAGTGTGTTTGCGTCCAGTCGCGGTTGAAATGGCCGGTGGTACCTCAGAAAAAGCAAACCGCCAGGCCGCAAGTCCCGGAGGCCTTGTCGTCATGGCGGTCGAATGCGCTGGTGCGACCCAAAGTCCGGTCAGGGTTGTTTCAGCAAGCTCGAAAAGGGCTGACGGTGAGAAATCTCGGGATACAGCGCCTGAAAGTCCTTCTTCAGGTCGGCCTGCAATCGAAAAGCGTTCCTCAGCGACGAGACGGCGCTTTCCCAGTCGGCCTTCTTGATGAAGGCCTTCGCCATCGAGAAATGCGCCAGGGCGAAGTCGGCGCGCAGGGCGAGGCTCTTTTCGAGCGCCTGGATGGCGCTGTCGACGGAATCCATTTCGAGGAGCGTATCGCCGTAGTCGAACCAAGCGTCGGCGTTGTTGGGTTCCATCTCGAGCACCTTGCGGTAGCTGTCGAGGGCCCCGTCGAGCTCGCCAAGATTGTATTCGGCGTCGGCCCGCGCATACCACAACTCGGGATACTCCGGGAAGATCTCCAGAGCGCGCTTGTAGTCAGCCAGCGCTTTCTTCGGTTGTCCGAGCGCATCCCAGCATGACCCTCGGCCGAAGTACGACTCATAATGCTTCTCATCGTGCTTCAGCGCATTCGTGAAGGCCGCGATCGCCTCGCGGTACTGACGGAGCTCTTCGTAAGCGTTGCCGAGATTGTGCAATGCCGGAACGTCGTTCGGCTCGAATTCCAACGTCCGTTGGTACGACTGAATGGCCTCTTGCAGCCGTCCCTGATTTGCCTGGGCATTGCCGAGGTTGTACCACGCCGCAGGGAAGTCCTCCTTGATCGCCAACGCGAGCTCGTAGCTGCGCACCGATTCGTCGAACCGACCCAAGCGGTTCAGCACGATGCCGCGGTTGTACCAGGCGTTGTAGTTGTACGGCTCGCGATTCAAGTGTTCGTCGTACGCCTTGACAGAATCCTCCCCCCGTTCGAGGAAGTCGTAGCAATAGCCAAGCTCGTACCAGGCGTCGGCATGCTCCGGGTCGACATCCAGAATGCGCCGGAACAGGTCCACCGCTTCGGCAAACCGCTCCTGCTTCTCGAACGTCACCCCTTTGTGGAAGAGGCCGTCAAGGTGATTCGGGTCGAGCTGGAGGGCGATGTCGAACGAAACGAGCGCCTCTTCAACCCGGTTCAGGTTGTCAAGCGTGATGCCACGGTTGATGAAGATCTCGGGGTCCGTGGGATTGAGACTGAGGGCCTTTTCGTAGCACGCCAAGGCCTCGTCGTACCGGAAGAGGTTGTTGAGGATCATCCCCCGCCGCTGCCACACGTCTGCGTTGAACGGCTCGAACGATAGCAGCTTCTCTGAGTACGAGAGGGCCTCCTCAAACTTCTCGTGCTCAAAGTAGAACTGGATGATCTCCTCCAACGCTTCGGGGCTGTTGATGTCCTTTCCATCCCGCCCCAGCATCTCTTTGAAACGGCGCAGGTCGTCTTCCCACCGGTCGCCCGGTCGGATCGGCTTTTCGTCGTCGTCAAAACGGTCGATGTCTGCCATGGGAATGGGACGATTCACCGCAAAGTCGCCATGGCGCAGCCCTGTTGATCAAGGAGGCTCTCGGCGTTGTTGCGCCTTGGCAGTGATATTCCTAAGTAAGCAAGAATGCATGGTGAAGTCAAGTAATGCCTCAATGGAACTAAGTAACAGACAGTCCGGTATTTTGTTACGAAAAGGGCAATTGCATTTCCAGCGACCCCCGGCTATATTAAAAAACTTGGCGGAACGATGATCCTGGAGCATTTGGAGACTGTTCGGAGGCGCGTCAGCGATGCCTGCGTCGCCGCCGGTCGTCCGGCCGATGCCGCTCGTATCGTGGCCGTTTCGAAGACCTTTGGGGTCGATCAGATCCGTGAAGCCGTGAGGGCGGGGCAGGTCGACTTCGGCGAGAATTACGCCCAAGAGTTCAAGGCGAAAGCCGAGGCTCTTGCCTCCGAAGCTGTCCGGTGGCACTTCATCGGCCATCTTCAGTCCAACAAGGTCAAGTTTGTGCTTCCGGCACTGCACCTGCTTCATTCGCTCGACCGGTTATCGCTGGCCGAGGAGATCCAGAAGCGGGCGTCGACGGCGGGACGGATGGTCGATGCGCTCATCGAGGTCCACACGACAGACGAGGCGACGAAGAGCGGCGTCCTTCCCGCGGAGGTGCTGGCTTTCGCCCGCGCTCTCGCCAGGTTTGACCGCATCCGTGTCGTGGGGCTCATGACGATGGGACCGTACTCCGATGATCCCGAGCGGGCGCGACCGTGTTTCCGGCAGGTGCGAGAGCTGCAGGCGCAGTTGCGTCGCGAGGGACCCGACGGCATGACGTGGGACGAGTTGTCCATGGGGATGTCGACGGATTTTCAGGTGGCCATTCAGGAAGGGGCGACGATCGTCCGCATCGGCACGGCGATCTTTGGTAGGCGGACTTGAATTCGTCGTCAACGGTCAGGTATCGGATCTCAAGATGATCTCGCTGCGACGGCTTTAGGCGCTGCGCGAGAACGTTGTGTTGTGAACCTCCCCAATACATCCGACGCGAGGTAGGGCATGAAGATCACGCCGCTCGAGATCAAACGGCAACAGTTCAAGAAGGTCATGCGCGGCTTCGACCCCGTCGAGGTCGAGACCTTCCTCGACATGCTCTCGAACGAGCTCGAGGAACAGGTGCGGACGACGAAGGACCTGCGCGATCGCATCATCGAGCTGGAGACGCAGCTGGCCGACTACAAGAATATGGAAAAGACCCTGCAACAGACGCTGATGCAGGCGCAAGAGGCCAGCGGAAGGTCGATCGAGAATTCGCGCAAGGAAGCGGACCTGATCATCCGCGACGCCGAACTCAAGGCGCAACAGATCATCGAAAAGGCTCGCACGGATTTCTCGAAGATCAAGGAGGAGATCTCCGCCCTGAAGGCGCGCAAGGAATCGGTCCTCAGCCGGCTCAAGATCCTGCTCTCCTCCGAGCTGGACCTCATCCGAGCTCTCGGCGTCGACGACGAGGACCGTACCTCGGGCGACGGGTCGAAGGGAACGGGAAAGGAGAGGTTGGAGCTGGATTCGATCTTGAAGAACCTCTGAGCGAATACCCTCGAGGTAGCGCGAAGGACGCACAGTGCGCAAAGGTCGCAAAGCGGATGAAGTCATGTTTATCGACCTAAGATTGACCGATCGTCTTCGTACACCCCGCTATCTGTGTTCTTTGCGGCAAACGTTTCTTCCGATGCGTCCGCCATACTCGAAGTGATGAACAGCCTGCGAACACGGATCGACGAAGCCTTGACCGCCATCCGGCGGCGAACGTCCGCGACGCCGTCCGTCGGCATCATCCTCGGCACGGGACTCGGCGGTCTTGTCCGCGAGATCCGGGTCGAGACGTCGATCGAATATGGCGACGTGCCGAACTTCCCGATCTCGACGGTGGAGTCGCACCACGGACGCTTGCTCTTCGGGATGCTGGCCGACCGTCCGGTCGTGGCAATGCAGGGTCGGTTCCACCGATACGAAGGCTACTCGCTCCAGCAGGTGACATTCCCCGTCCGCGTCATGAAGTTTCTGGGCGTCCGGACCCTGCTCATCTCGAACGCCGCAGGAGCGCTCAATCCGCTCTTCCGCCGCGGCGATCTGATGCTCATGACGGACCATTTGAATCTGCTCGGCGACAACCCGCTCATCGGCCCGAACGACGACTCCCTGGGACCGCGCTTCCCCGATATGTCGGAGCCGTACAGCCGTCGCCTGCAGGAATTGGCGTTGTGCTGCGCGCTCGACCTGAAGCTTCCGATCCAGCGGGGAGTCTACGCCGCGATGACCGGGCCGATGCTCGAGACTCGGGCGGAATATCGCTTCCTCCGGACGATCGGTGCCGATGCCGTGGGCATGTCGACCGTCCCTGAGAATATCGTTGCCGTGCACATGGGCATCGAGGTGCTCGGATTGTCGATCCTGACGGACGAATGCTTCCCCGACGCGCTCAAGCCCGTGACGCTTCAAGAGGTCATCGCCACAGCCAACGCCGCCGAGCCGAACATGACCCGGCTCATGGCGGAGGTCGTCCGCCGGCTACCGGAAGGAGCGGCTTCCTGATGTCTCAGCTCGGGTGGGCGTTGGTCGTTGCCGGTGCCGTCCTGATGATCGTGGGCGGCATCATGGTCTTTATACCGGATCTCTCGTGGCTCGGCAGACTGCCGGGCGACCTTCGGTTCCAGCGCGGCAACCTGAGGGTCTTTATCCCCATCACGACAAGCCTTCTCATCAGTGCCGTCGTCACCGGACTTGTTTGGCTCGTCCGGTGGCTGCGCCATCCCGGTTGATCCGATGTCCGACAGGCCCATGTTCAAGCCCCTAAGCGACAAACTGCGATACGCCGAGCTCGAATCGTCCGTACGACGATTCTGGGAGCAGGAGTCGGTCTTTCCAAAGAGCATCGAGCGACGTGCAGGACGGCCCGTCTTCTCGTTCTACGAAGGTCCCCCCACGGCCAATGGCCGCCCGGGCATTCACCATGTCATGAGCCGCACGCTCAAAGACCTCGTGTGTCGATACAAGACGATGCGCGGGTACCAGGTGCATCGCAAGGCGGGCTGGGATACGCACGGCCTGCCGGTGGAGATCGAGGTCGAGAAGGCCCTCGGTTTCAAGCACAAGGACGACATCGTCCACTACGGCGTGGCGAAATTCAACGACGAGTGCAAACGGTCGGTCTGGAAGTACAAGACGGAGTGGGAGGAGATGACCCGGATGATGGGCTATTGGGTCGACCTCGATGCGCCGTACGTCACGTTCGACAATGAATACATCGAGTCGGTCTGGTGGGCCCTGCGGCAGTACTTCGACCGCGGCATGATCTACAAAGGCTACAAGATCCAGCCGTACTGCCCGCGATGTGAGACGCCCCTCTCCAGCCACGAGGTGTCGCTCGGCTACAAGGATGTCAAGGATCCTTCGGTCTACGTGCGGATGAAGGTGAAGGGTGAGGCGGACACGTCGTTCCTTGTCTGGACGACGACGCCGTGGACCCTCATCTCCAACGTGGCGATCGCCGTCCATCCAGAGGTCGACTATGTCAAAGCCGAGCACAATGGGGAGTATCTCATCCTGGCCGAGTCGCGCCTGTCGGTGCTGGGGGACGGAACGACGGTTGTGGCGAAAATGAAGGGACGTGATCTGGTGGGGAGGGAATACGAGCGCTTGTATGCCTTCCATGACGTGAAGGAGAAGGCCTGGCGCGTGATCGACGCCGACTTTGTCACCACGGAGGACGGTTCGGGCATCGTCCATATGGCTCCGGCCTATGGCGAAGACGACTATCAGGCCGGTCGCAAGCACGGGTTGCCGACGATCCATCCGGTGACGGCCTCGGGCGAATTCTCCGCGGAGGTCGTGCCGTTCGCGGGTAAGTTCGTCAAAGACGCCGACCCGGAGATCATCGCCGACCTCAAAGCGCGGGGGCTGCTCTTCAAGAAGGAGCAGGTTCTCCACTCGTATCCGCATTGCTGGCGCTGCTCATCGCCTCTGCTGTACTACGCTCGCGATTCATGGTACATCCGTACGACGTCGTATGCGTCGCGGATGATCGAGTTGAACAAGCAGGTCCGTTGGTTCCCGCCGGAGGTCGGCTCGGGCCGGTTCGGCAATTGGCTCGAAGAGAACAAGGACTGGGCGCTGTCGCGCGACCGCTTCTGGGGTACGCCGCTGCCGATCTGGATCTGCGACCGTTGCGGCGCGCAGCGCTGCGTCGGCAGCATCGATGAGCTCCGGCAGGGTCGGAACGTCGCCGAGCCGCTCGACCTTCACAAACCGTACGTCGACGACGTGACGTTCGCCTGCTCCTGCGGGGGCACGCAGCGCCGGACCCCCGAGTTGATCGACGTGTGGTTCGATTCCGGCTCGATGCCGTTCGCGCAGTGGCACTATCCGTTTGAGAACAAGGAGCGCTTCGAGTCGACGTATCCGGGTGATTTCATCTCGGAGGGCATCGACCAGACGCGCGGATGGTTCTATACACTCCACTCGATCGGCACATTCCTCTTCGACAAGCCGGCCTTCCACAATGTGCTCGTGAACGAGCTCATCCTTGACAAGAACGGCCTGAAGATGTCGAAGTCGAAGGGGAACACCGTCGAGCCCTTCGGACTCATGCAGAGCTACGGGGCCGATGCCACGCGGTGGTACCTCGTTTCGAACAGCCCTGTCTGGCGACCCACGCTCTTCGACGCCGACGGCATCGCGGAAGTGCAGCGCAAGTACTTCAGCACGCTTGTCAACACCTATTCATTCTTCGCGCTCTACGCCAACGTCGACGGATTCGACCCCTCCGCGCCTTCCGTTCCACACGCGGAGCGTTCCGAGATCGACCGCTGGGTGCTGTCGGAACTGCACACGCTGATCAGCGGGGTGACGGCGGCGCTCGACGCGTACGACGCGACACGGGCCACCCGCTTGCTGACCGACTTCACGGTTGACCGGCTGTCGAACTGGTACGTCCGCCGAAACCGCCGCCGCTTCTGGAAGAGCGAGCCCGGTCCGGACAAGTCGTCGGCTTACCAAACGCTGCATGAGTGCCTTGTTACGATCGTCAAGCTCATGGCTCCGATCGCTCCGTTCCTCTCGGATGAGCTCTTTCGCAGCCTGCATCCAAGCGCCGGGTCAGACGCTTCGGTGCACCTGGCTGACTGGCCGGCGGCGAACGCTGCGCTCATCGACCGTGCCCTTGAGCAGAAGATGGAGCGGGCGATGGCGATCGTGTCGCTCGTCCGTTCGATGCGCGAAAAGACGAAGCTCAAGGTTCGACAGCCGCTGGCGCGCATCCTCGTTCCGGTCCTGTCGGAGCGCGACCGCGCCGAGGTCGAGCAGATGAGCGATGTCATTCTCGACGAGATCAATGTCAAGTCGATCGAATTCGTCACCGATGACACGGAGATCGTGCGCCGCAAAGCGAAGCCGGACTTCAGGGCCCTCGGCACCAAGCACGGCAAAGCGGTGCAGGGCATCGCTGCGGCCGTGCGTGAGCTGACCTCTGCACAACTGAGGGACCTCGAGATCAACGGAACGCTGAGGATCGTCGTCAACGGGTCGGAGGTCGAGTTGACACGCACCGATGTCGAGATCCAGCACGAGGAGATCAAGGGATGGCTTGTGGCGTCCGACGGCCCCGTGACCGTGGCGCTCGATACAACGGTCACCGAAGCGTTGGCGCGTGAAGGCTTGGCTCGGGAATTCGTGAACCGCGTTCAGAACCTGCGCAAGGATTCCGGCTTTCTCGTCACCGACCGCATCCGCATTATCGTAAGCGCGTCGGACCGATTGCGCGACGCGCTCGGCGCAATGGACGCCTACATCCGGCAGGAGACCTTGGCGGACGAGCTGAAGGTCCTCAACGACGTGCCCGAGGCGTCGCAACGTCTCGACGTGAACGGTGAGGCCGCCGACGTTGCAGTTGAAAAGATATAATGTATATTAGGCATCCCCGTTACGAGACCGGGCGGGGAGATGCCTGAGGAGAGCGACCATGGCCAAGAAGACGAGCAAAAAGCCGGCGGCAAAAGCGACCAAGCCCGCCTCCAAAAAGAGTGTTACGTCGAAGCGACCGACGGCGAGACCGGCGCCGAAGCCGTCGCATGCCGCTGCAAAGGCTCCTACCGCTCCGCCGACGCGAGCGATCCCCAAGAAGGGGTACGGCAAGCGGGACCTCGAGCACTTTCGCGCCATCATCACGGAAAAGCGCAAGGAGATCCTCGAGGAGCTTGAATCGCTCAAAGCCAGCATGATGGACGTGCAGACCGGCGAGTACGCGAATGAAAGCTCCACCTACTCGCTGCACATGGAGCAGGGGACGGATGCGATGGAACGAGAGAAGGTCTTTCTGTTCGCGTCGCGCGAGGGGAAGTTTCTGAACTACCTCGACGACGCCCTCAAGCGCATCGAGAACGGCTCGTATGGCTTCTGCACCGACTGCGGCAAGATCATCGAGAAGGAGCGACTCGAGGCCGTTCCGCACGCACAACAGTGCGTGCAATGCAAGCTGAAGAAGGGGTCGGGGAACAAGCTTTGAGCGCATGACCATGATGCGCGGGAACCGTTCCACAAACGCCCTGAGCCCGGCCCACCTCCGGGTTCCGAGGTAGAGACCGGTGCGCGTCCTCTACGTTACCGGACTCATCGTCCTCATCGACCAGATCTCGAAGTTCCTCGTCAAGGGCTTCTCGATCCCGTCGCTGGGGATCTATCACGAGGGTATGCACCTCGGTCAAAGCATCCCGCTGCTGGGGGACTTCTTTCGCCTGACGTTCGTCGAGAACCCGGGAATGGCATTCGGGATCGACACCGACAGCAAGCTGATTCTTACGCTCTTCACCCTCCTCGCCACGATCGGCATCGCCTGGTACCTCTTCCACATCCGCCAGCAGGCGTTGATCGTCCGGCTGGCCCTGGCGCTCATCCTGGCCGGAGCGATCGGCAACCTCATCGACCGGATGTTCTACGGCGTCATCTTTGGCGAGGCGTCGCTATTTCACGGCAAGGTCGTCGACTTCTTCGATGTCGATTTCATCGACATTAGCATCGGGAATTTCCTTCTGACCCGCTGGTTCGTGTTCAACGTGGCCGATGCCTCGGTGTCTGTCGGCATCGTGCTCTTGCTGCTCTCGCACCGCCACGTCGAAGCCCCCTCCGTTCAACCTGCGGCCGACGAGTCCGCTCCGCCCTCCGCTTCCTGATATGGCGTCTCCGCCGGCCACCGAACCGCGTGCCCGCCTCCGGTTCGACGTCCCGGCCGGGCAGTCCCGTGTCCGACTCGACGTGTATCTGACACGCATGGTCGAGAACGCCACGCGCGCCAAAGTGCAGGCCGCGATCGATGACGGCCATGTTCTGGTGAACGGGCGTACGCGGAGGTCCAGCTACGCCGTGCTTCCCGGCGATGTGATCGAGGTGACGCTCCAGCGCCCTCCAGCTCCTGAAGTGGCTCCCGAGAATATTCCGCTCGAGATCGTTCACGAAGACGCCGACCTTCTCGTTGTCAACAAGCCCGCCGGGATGGTCACGCATCCGGCGTACGGCAACTACACCGGAACCCTCGTTCACGCCGTGCTGTATCACACCGCTGTCTCCGGGGGGGCGCCGGGAAGGCCGGGGATCGTCCACCGGCTTGACAAGGATACCTCCGGACTGCTGGTCGTTGCCAAGACGGAACGCGCGCATGCCGCGCTCGCGCGACAATTCGCGGAGCGCACGGTCGAACGCGAATATCGGGCGATCGTCTGGGGACGCATGCGCTCGTCGCACGGCACGATCGACGCGGCGCTCGCTCGCAGTCAGCGGGACCGGAAGAAGGTGGCCGTCAAGCCCGGCGGCAAGAGGGCGGTCACCGAATACCACGTCATCGAACCGTTCGCGTTCTTGTCGCTCGTACGGCTTCATCTGTTGACGGGGCGAACGCATCAGATCCGTGTTCACCTGGCGCACATCGGACACCCGGTCTTCGGCGACCCCACCTACGGGGGCAGGCATCCGGGATGGGCTGGGACGCAGGAGAGGCGGGTCCACCAGGCGGCGAATCTCCTGAAGCTGATCGATCGCCAGGCGTTGCACGCCCGCACCATCGGCTTCCGTCACCCGATCACCAACGAAATGGTCCGATGGTCGAGCCCTCTACCCGATGATATGGAAGCCGTCCTGCGAGCCGTACGGGGTTCAGCGACCTAGCGTGAGTGGATGGAGGCAACCAAGAACGGGAGCCGCGGGCTACCGTTCTTTGTAGGTCGGGCATGTGGTTGCGTCAGTTGCGGCGGCGCTCCCGGTCCCTGGAGGGCGCAGGGGTCGAGGAGGCCGGAGGGTCTCGCCGGGGGGCGTTCGATCGCGAGGGCTGTTGACGCGTTGCCGGGGCTGGAGACGAAGGCCGCATATGCGACGGAGAACGCTCGGGCATCGTCAGGCGGTCGGGCGACGACCTCCGCTCGGGTTGCACCGTCGACGGAGATGATCGGTCCGGCGTCGACGGCGAAGAGGCGGGACGTCGGATCTGCTCCTGGCGGTCGAATGGGGGAGGCGTGGTCCGGTCACGCTGTTCGACCCGACGCGGCGTTTCAAATTCCGACGGCGAACGCTGGCTTCGTTCGATCGCATTCATTTCCAGGTTGAGCCGTCGCTCGCCGCGCACGGTCGTGCGCGCTACCTCCGAGCGCTCGAAGTCCTCGTCGCGCGGCCGATAGGCCTCGATCACCGGCCGGCGGTCGGCGTCGCGAACGATCCGCTCGCCGCGGGCCATGCCGCTCGTCCGGATCTCCGTGCGTTCAATGCGTCCCCCCGTGCGTTCTTCGACGAAGCTGCGCTCGACCCCCCTGTTCACGATGCGGTTGCGGTCGATCTCATAGCCGCCCCCCGAACGGGTCGTCCCCACGAGCCGGCGTGTGTAGTCGACGTCGACATAGTCCCGGTAGCGGAACTCATGTCCGAACCGGTGCGCGTTGACGAAGCACCAGTAATGGTGAGGAGCCACCCACGGGCGCGTGAATCGGATCCCGAAGCTGACGTGGAACGATGCGTAGGGCGGGAGCGGAGCCCACCCGATGTAAGCGTCGTTGTAGCGCCACTCAACCCATGCCGGCCCCCACACGTTATCTGGGATCCAAACCCATCCATAGTAGTCGTCGAAGTACCAACGGCCGTAGTGATAGACGGCCCAGCCGAATGGCTCCGACGACACCCAGTACCAACCATAGTCGGACCAGACCCACCGGCCTTCCATGTAGGGTCGCCAGCCGGGACGTATCGCCCGCGGTCGCCAGACGACAAAGCCGGGTTCGACTTCGATCCATTGGCCATGCGGCGCGAGAGGCCGATAGAAGGCACCGATGTGAGCGCTGAGTCCGAACGAACGGTGAGCCGCCTGCACGGTCGTCGGTGCGCCGGCGAGGGTGGCGAACAGGGTGGCGAAGATCAGGATGCGGTTCATGGCGATGTCTCCAAAGCGTCTTCTAAGATCGGGTCAATTCACGTGCCACTCCTCTGGGAGCCAGAATTCGTGCTGAAGAGGGGCCAGTTTGGCCCTATGCGTGCACTATCATGGACACCCTGTCTTATTGCTTCCATCCCCATTTTTGCCCAATTTCACGCAGTCATCGGTTGAAGCCCCCTCATGAAAACGTTCCTGTCTCTTTTCTTTTGTGGCCTCTGTCTGTTCGCGGGTTCATGCGCCGGTGCGACGGACAGCGATACAAGCGTCAAAGTTGAGTTGAATGCACCCACCGAACTGAAGGCCGAGCGCATCGGCCGGACGGCGGTGCGCTTGAGCTGGTTGGACCAGGCCGTTGGCGAGGAGGCGTTCGTCATCGAGCGGAAGCGAAATGCGGGCGCATTCTTCCCGACGATCTTCGTTCCGGCCGACGTGACCCAGGCGGTCGACTCGATCGACATCCGGACCGATTCGACCTACACGTACCGCGTGCGGGCGTTCCAGTACGTCTCGACATCCCCCTATTCCAACGCAGTCTCGCTGCAATTCACCCTTCCGTTCCCCTGATCGCTGAACGCTATGGCAGCTCTGGACACGTTTGAGTGGTTCATACGACAGTTCTATCCGGATCCCGACCCGGCCACGGCCGAGTTTCTGCGCCGGGAGAGGCAGTATATCATGGAGATCCGGAATGAGAACGAGCGCCTGCGCTACATCGACGAGTTGATGCACCGCGTCAGGGAGTCCATGCGCACGACGGCCTGATCCGCCGATCGTTCATCGTGAAAAGCCATACACCTGTGCTGGAGGTCTTCGTCACCCCCGCCGACGAGGTCTGCCCAACCCAAGCGGTCCGGGCGATCGCTGCGGAATGGGTCCATCAACCCACCACCATCGTACGCAGGTACTGCCATGCTCCTGCATGAGAAATTCATCGAGACGGCCAAGAAGTACGGCTCGAAGATGTTCGTCATCGACCGAACGACCGGACGCAATTTGACCTACAATCGCGGCCTGATCGCTTCGATGATCCTCGCCGAGCGATTCAAGCAGTACGAGCCCGGCTTCATCGGCATCCTCCTCCCGACTTCTGGCGGTGGGGCGCTGTGCATGCTTGGCGCGCTCATGAGCGGCCGCGTGCCCGTCTACATCAATTACTCGACCGGCGCGGCCCAGAACTGCGAATACGCTCAGCAGAAATGCGACTTCAAGACGATCATCACCTCGAAGGCGCTGCTCGAGAAGATCAAGGCGCCCGTCGTCGATGGCATGGTGTTCATCGAAGACATCCTGCAGAGCGTCACCGGGTTTGAAAAGATCCGGGCCGCGTTGAAGACCAAGCTACCCGCTTCGATGCTGACAGCGAAGTACGCGCAGGGGGACGAGAATAACACCGCCTTCATTCTGTTCACCAGCGGTAGCGAAAAGGACCCGAAAGGGGTGCAGCTGACGCATCGGAACATCATCGCCAACATTCAGAGTCTCGAGAAGGTCTTCACGTTCGGACCGGACGACATCTTTTTGGCCCAGCTGCCGTACTTCCACATCTTCGGCCAGACCGGCAACCTGTGGGCTCCGATCTACTTCGGCATGACGATCGTGTCATACGCCAACCCATTGGATTTCAAGACCATCTGCGACATCGTCCGTGAGGAGAAGTGCACGCTCATGGTGGGGACGCCGGCGTTCTTTTGGGGTTACCTGCAGAAGTCCGAGCCGGGCGATTTCAAGACCGTGCGAATCATGCTGACGGGCGCCGACAAGTGCCCCGACGCGCTCCGCAAGGGCTTCAAGGAGAAGCACAACATCACGTTGCTCGAGGCCTACGGAGCGACCGAGACCTCGCCAGGCATCACGGTCAACACGCACCAGAACAACCGTCCCGGTAGCGTCGGCCGTCCGCTCCCCGGCGTGCAGGTGAGGGTTGAGAACTACGAGACGGGTGAGATGTGCCGCACGGGCGAGATCGGTAAGATCCTGACGAAGGGTGAGAACGTGATGAAGGGATACTTCGACGATTTCGAGCAGACCTCGCTGGCCATCCGCCATGGGTGGTATGATACGGGGGACATGGGCTGGATGGATGAGGACGGCTATCTGTGGCACGTCGGCCGGTTGAAGCGGTTCCTCAAGATCGGCGGAGAGATGGTCTCGCTCGTTAAGGTGGAGGATGTCCTCGAGAAACTGCTCCCCGAAGGCGCCTCGTGCTGCGTCGTGGAGGTGCCCGATCATCTCCGCGGTGCGAAGATCGTCGCGGCGGTGACGCACCCGCTCGACGAAAAGGAGGTCCTCCGCAAGATGGCCGAAACGCTGCCGAACATCGCCCTGCCGAAGCAGTTCGTTCAGATCGAAGAGCTGCCGAAGATGGGGAGCGGCAAGATCGATTTTCGCAGGGTCACCGACATGGTGCGCGAGCTTGTACAGGCCAAGCGTTGACCGTTTCCCCCTCACACAGGAACCATGACCCACGCTGAGACCGTCCTCGTCCTCGATTTTGGATCGCAGTACACGCAGTTGATCGCCCGCCGCGTCAGGGAGCTTGGAGTCTTCTCCGAGCTCCACCCCTTCCATACACCGCTGGACCAGATCCGGGCGATGAAGCCCTCGGCGATCATCCTGTCGGGCGGACCTTCCAGCGTCTACGAAGACGGAGCGCCGAAGCCCGACCCGGCGATCTTCGACCTCGGGATCCCGATCCTCGGCATCTGTTATGGGCTTCAGCTCATCGCCGAGCAGATGGGGGGGAAGGTCGACCCCTCAGCGCGGCGCGAGTACGGCCATGCCACGCTCGAGATCGACCGGCATGACGACCTCTTCAAGGGAGTCGACCGGACGACCCAGGTGTGGATGAGTCATGGTGACGCGCTCAGCCAACTGCCTGACGGCTTCGAGCCGATCGCGCATTCGTCGAACTCGCCGATCTGCGCCATCCGCGATGTCCGCCGGAAGATCTACGGAGTCCAGTTCCACCCTGAGGTTGTGCACACGCCGGAAGGACGCACGATCCTAGGGAATTTTCTGACGAGTGTCGCGGGGCTCAAAGCGACCTGGACGCCGGCGTCGTTCGTCGACGAGGCCGTGCGGGAGATCCGCGTGCGGGTGGGTTCCTCGCACGTGCTGTGCGCCCTGTCGGGAGGTGTCGATTCGTCCGTCCTCGCGGTGCTGTTGCACAAGGCGATCGGCGACCGGCTCGTCTGCATCCACATCAACAACGGTCTGATGCGGAAGAACGAGAGCGAAGACGTCGTGCGCACCTTCCGCGACCGGTTCTCCATCGACCTGCGGTATGTCGATGCGACCGACACGTTCCTGGCGCGCTTGGCCGGAGTCACCGACCCGGAGCAAAAGCGCAAGATCATCGGCAAGACCTTTATCGACGTCTTCGACGCCGAGGCGAAGAAGCTGCCCGGCGACGTCCGCTTCCTTGCGCAAGGGACGCTGTATCCCGACGTCATTGAGTCGGTGTCGTTCAAGGGACCGTCGGTCACGATCAAGACCCATCATAACGTCGGCGGACTTCCGAAGGACCTGAGATTCGAGCTGATCGAGCCGTTCCGCGAGCTCTTCAAAGACGAGGTGCGGGCGATCGGAAGACTGCTCGGCCTTCCGGAGCTGCTGATCGGCCGGCATCCCTTTCCGGGGCCCGGCCTTGCGGTGCGCATCGTTGGCGAGGTGACCAGAGAACGGGCGGACCTCCTCCGCGAAGCGGACCATCTCTTCGTCCAGGAGCTGCACGCGGCGGGTCTGTACGAGAGCATCTGGCAGGCCTTCGCCGTGCTGTTGCCCGTCCGCTCCGTTGGAGTGATGGGGGATGGCCGGACGTACGAGTCGGTCTGTGCGCTACGAGCCGTGACGAGCGTGGACGGTATGACAGCCGACTGGGCGCGTATCCCGCCCGAGGTGCTCGCCAAGGCGTCGGGTCGTATTACGAATGAGCTGCGCGGCATCAACCGGGTGGTCTACGATATCAGCTCAAAACCGCCGGCGACGATCGAATGGGAATGAGGGGCTGCTCCGTGGGAAGAAGAGTCACAAAAAGCACAGAAGGCACGAAACGTGCACAGCAATTCGCGAGCGGTGTGCCGGAAGGTCGCTCTCAAATCCGATGAATGAATCCACCGCGAATGGACGCGAATCCACGCGGATCAGAGGACCAGCTTCTCTTTTTGTGTCCATCAGCGGTCAAGATCAGAGAACGAATGATCGAGCTTCGCAACGTTTCCAAGAACTTTGGTTCGTTCACGGCCGTGGACGACCTCACCCTCACGATCCCTCCCGGAGAGCTCTTTGGTTTTCTGGGTCCGAACGGCGCCGGTAAAACGACGACGATCAAGATGATCGCCGGCCTCTTTTCTCCGACGAAAGGGACGGTCCGCGTGAACGGACACGACGTCGTCGCCTCGCCGATGGCGGCCAAAGCGACGATCGCCTATATCCCCGACCAGCCGTTCCTCTACGACAAGCTGACGGGGCGCGAGTTCCTTTACTTTGTCGGCGGGTTGTTCGAGCTTCCGAAGGACCGCGTGCACCGTCGCGTCGGCGAGCTGATCGAACGGTTCGAGATCGGACAGTGGATCGACAAGAAAGCCGAGGACTATTCTCAGGGGATGCGTCAGCGCATCTCGATCGCGGCGGGGATGATCCACGACCCGAAGACGATCATCATCGACGAGCCGATGGTGGGGCTTGACCCGCGGTCGGCGAAGATCGTGCGAGAGACCCTTCGGCACCAGGCGGACCACGGGGTGTCGATCCTCATGTCGACGCACAGCCTGTCGATGGCCGAAGACCTGTGCGACCGGATCGGCATCATCCACCGCGGCAAGCTTGTCTACTGCGATACGCGCGACGCCGTGCGGGCGTACGAAGCCAGCCTCGATGGCAGTCTCGAATCGGTGTTCCTCGAGTTGACACGATGAGGCTGTTCCTCCACATCCTGCGGTACAAGGTCCGCGCGGTCTTCAACGCCACGTTCGACCTCAGAACCGTTCCGATCATCCGCGGGCTTGGCTCGCTGGTCGTGTTTGGCGCCTTCGCCTATGGAGCGTACGCCTTCGGGTATCAGGCGACGTCCTTCGTGCTGGGTGAGACCCGCACCGGGCTTTACCTGTACCACCGCTTCATCTCCATGATGTTGTTCGTCTTCTTCATGGCGGTGAACATGGGGAACATCATCGTTTCATATTCTACGCTCTATCGTTCGGCCGAGGTCTCCTTTTTCATGACCAAGCCGATCCCGTACGCCACGGTATTCTTCCAGAAGTTCCTCGACAACTTCTTTTACTCGTCGACGACGCTGTTCCTCGTGGCATTCGCGGTCATCCTCGGCTACGGGACGTACTTCAACCATCCGTGGTATTTCTACGGCGGCACGCTGGCGTTCGTCATTGTTCCTTTCATGTTCCTGGCGGCCCTGCTGGCGGTGCTCATTCTCATGGGTATCATGCGGCTCGCCGGCCGGTTCGGATTCCGGACCGTGATGGGGGGGCTCATCACGACCTACTTCGGCTTCATCGTCCTCTTCTTTCGTTCGTCGAATCCCGTCCGGCTCATTGAGCGGGTCAACCGCTACTACCCGAACGTCGACAACTACCTCTCTCAGCTCGACCCCGGCTTTCTGTCGTACCTGCCCAGTCATTGGGTGGCTGAGTATCTCTTCTTTACGGCGCATGGAGAGCCGGTTCGGGCGCTGGCAAGCGCCGGCTTGCTTTTGAGTGCGACGGCGGCGCTGTTCGGGATCGTCCTCATTGTGGCCGTGCGCTACTACTACCGATCGTGGCTCGTCAGCCTGGCCATCCAGGCCTCGGGTGCGGCGCCGTACGACCCTTCCAAAATGGCGCTTGTTGACTTCCGCGCATCGGGCTGGCTCAAGGGCAAGCTCGAAGCGTTGGTGAAGAAAGAATACCTGACCTTCGTGCGCGAGCCGAGTCAAATGATCCACCTGGTGGTGATGGTGGTGCTGACGGGCCTGTTCGTGGCCAGCATCGGGAATCTGAATCTCCGCGTTCGCGTCACGGAGATCCAATTGGTGACCTACCTGGTGCTGTACGCCTTCGGCGGTTTCCTGGTCAGCTCGATCGCGCTCCGGTTCGTCTTTCCTTCCATCAGCCTCGAGGGGCGCGCGTTCTGGGTGTTGCGCAGCGCGCCGGTCCGGCCGGAGTACCTCGTGGCCCTGAAGTTCGCCCTCGGCTTCGTCCTCGTGTTCGGGCTTTCGCTCATCGTGTCGCTGGCTTCGAATCTGCCGTTCGCGCGGTTCTCGGGTCGGCTGCCGATCCTGCCATGGTTCGGCGCCTTCAGCGCCTTCTGGATGTCGGCGGCCGTCGTATCCTTGAACCTCGGGCTCGGGGGGCTGTTTGCGCTCTACACCGAACGGAATCCCATCCGCATAGCTTCGACGCAAGGGGCCACGCTGACATTCCTCGCGACGATCGTCTTCCTCTTCATGCTCGTCGTCATCATCCTGTACCCGCTGTCGCGGTATTTTGAGTACTTGTTCATCTTCCGTCCGTTCGAGCGAAGCCTGGTGGTACTGCCGGGCACGATCTTCGGCATGCTCTCGGCCGCTGTGGTCGGCGTGTCGTCGGCCGTGGCGGTGTATGCCGTCCGTCGCGATTTCTGAATTGAACTTCTTGGGGCAGCCCCCTATCTTGCACCGACATGGATGATCTGCAACTTCACGGCGCCTTCGAGCGCGCACGGGCCTTTGCCGCGGACGGCAAGTGGCTGCACGCCATCCAAGTCTACCGCTCGATCTTGACTGAAGCGCCCGACTCCGATGACGCTGTCGTCGAGCTTGGCTCGGCCTATGCGGCGCTGGGGCAATTGGATGCAGCCGAGCGACTGTTGGGTGAGCGCGCGGCCGCCGTGGAGAATCCCGAGCCCTTCCTGTTCATTCTCGGCACCATCCTGTTCCGGGCAGGCCGGTCGGCCGAGGCCTTACGCCACTTTCTCCGCGTCCTGCGGGTCGAACGGAGGCTGGACCGCCACGTACGGGCCCGGCTGCACTACTTTCTGGGGGCCATTTACGCCGACGACAAGAAATGGAGCGTTGCCGATCATCATCTCCGAACGGTCCAGTCCATCGAACCGAGCTTCCCGCGCCTGCACGAATCGCTGGCCGAAGTGCTGCTGCACCGTGGCCGGCTGGATGATGCTGAGGCGGAGCTGACTGCGGCCCTCAACGAAGAGCCGATGAGTTGGATGGCCCACTTCCTGCGCGGATCGCTGGCGACTCGACGGCGACGATGGGAGGAAGCGCTGGCGTCGTTCTCGCAAGCGGTCGACATCGACCCGGGCAATGCCCGTGGATGGCACAAATGCGGCGAGGCGCTCCTGGCTTTGCATCGCCTCAACGAATCGGAACGGTATCTGCGCAAGGCACTCGAGCTGAATCCCTCAATGATCGATGCGGTCGTGGAGTTTGGCTACCTGGCCCTTCAGCGTGGAGATGGGGAGGCGGCCGTGGAGCTCTTTGAACGCGCGCTCCAAATGGATCCGGGTCATCGTCGTGCGCAGGCAGCCGTCCGGTCGGTGGCCGGAGGTCCGGTCCGGAGGGACCGATGATTCGCCGGACCCTGGCCCTCGCCATGCTGCTGGCGGTCGCCATTCCGGCGTCTGCTCAACCGACTTCCGACAGCACGGCGTTCGATGCGGAGGGGGAGCGGACATTCGTCGAAGCGATGCGGGCGTTCCAGGCAGGTGCGCACGAATCAGCGGCGTCGCTCTTTCAGGAGTATCTGCGTCGCTTCCCTCGGGGACATCGGTGGACCGGCGCTTCGATCATGCTGGGCAAGGCATGGTATGAGCTGGGCCGCTGGCGCGAGTCGATCCGACAGCTCCGAGACCTGATCGACCTTGCGCCGCAGACGCTGTACCGTTACGATGCTGCGTATTCGATCGGACTGAGCTACTTCCGACTGCGACGGTACGAGGATGCGGCTGTGGAGTTCCTGGCAGTTCGGGAGGGGTCGAAGGACAGCCTGCTCGTGGCGCGTTCGGAACGGATGCTGGATGTTCTGGCATCGGAGCATCTCTCGGCCAGCCAGATCGACGGATTGCTCACCGAGGCGCGCGACAGTACGGTCCTGGCATTGCTCACGTTCCATGCGGCCGAGATGGAGCAACGCAACGGCGACACCCGGCGTGCAGTGGAGCTCCTGCGCGGCCTGGTGTCTCAACCGCGGTCGAGGAGGTATGTAGCCGAGGCCGCGGAGCTGCTCGGAAGACTTGAAGTGGGTCGGGTCATCAAGATCGGGGCCTTGTTGCCTTTGATGCTCGGATCGCATCGTCCCGGCGCGCGCGACGTTGGCGTGGAATTCTTGAACGGCATGTCGGTGGCGGTCGAGCAGTTCAACCGGCGATCGGTCACGAAGGTGGCGTTGGAGATCCGCGACTCCGAGCGCGACCCGTCGGTGGCGACGCGAGCTGTTTCGGAGCTGGCAGATGATCCTTCGGTCGTGGCGGTACTCGGACCGATCTCCAGCGACGAGGCGTTCGCCGCGGCCGGAGTTGCGCATGCCAAGGGGCTTCCGCTGCTCACGCCGACGGCTACGTCCAACGGCATCGCGGCGGTCGGGTCGAACATCTTTCAAGGCAATCCCGACTATGACACACGAGGCCGTGCCATGGCGGCGTATGCGTGGGAAAAGCTCGGCGCGCGCACGTTCGGGGTGCTGGCGCCGACCGACGCCGTCGGGAAGCTGGTGGCGGACGGTTTCATCGACGAAGTGAAGCAACGGCAGGGGGACCTGGTGAGCGTCCAATGGTACTACGCCAACTCCACCGACCTGCGGTCTCAGCTGGAGGAGATGCGATTCGTTGCCTTGAAGCGCAAGGAAGTGCCGTACGTCGATTTCGCGTCGGGCGTGCGTCACGAACACGTGAACGCGATGCTGATGTCCGGAGCATCTCCGCACATCGTCGACTCCCTGATGGAAGCGGGCGGGACGATGTCCGTGGACTCGTTGCTCGGACCGAACGGCAGGGCCCTTGCCGATTCTCTCAAGATCCCGACGAAGCTGCCCGTCATCAAGTACGACAGTCTTGGGATCGCCGTCGACAGCATCCATGCGATCTTTGTGCCCATCGCCTCTTCTGAAGAGATCGCCGTCGTCAGTTCGCAGCTGAGCCTGTTCAACTTCCAGGCGGCGATCTTGGGCACGGGGGACTGGAACGATCCCGCAGAACTGGACCGCAATCGACGGTACACGAACGGAGTGTACTTCAGCGTGGATGCGCAACCGGATGTGCAGGACCGAGCCTACCGGGCATTTGCCGCGGCCTACCAGACGGCGGCCCAACGGCCTCCAACGGTCAACGCGCTGTTCGGCTATGACGCGGCGCAACTCGTGCTCGATGCCATTGCGCGCGGTGCGACGCTCCGGCCGGAGATCGCCGAGGCGTTGTCGACGGTTCGGGCGTACCGAGGTCTGCACGGACTCATTTCCTTTCAACCCAACCGGGTGAACGGAGCAATGTATGTCCATCGGTACATCAACGGCACGATCACAAGGGCCGGCGACATCGATCTGACAGTCACGCCGCCCGCTGACGGCGCGCCGTCGGAAGCGCAGTAGAGACTGCACATTCTTACCCGCGCGGCCGGATGAGCCGGCGCGTGGACCTACCGACGAGGGGGAATCATGACCACCCGCACCACGATCAAGTCGTGGCCGGCTGCGGAGCGCCCGCGTGAGCAGCTGCTTTCCAAGGGCGCGACAGCGCTGACCGACGCCACGCTGCTCGCCATCATTTTGCGCACCGGTTCACGCGGACGCTCGGCTGTCGATGAAGCGAGGGCCTTGCTGTCAGAGGCCGGAGGCCTGAGCGCGCTTTCTCGATGGACGCCGGGCGAGCTACAGGGTCGACTGACGGGATCGGCGAGAGTCGCAACCATTCTGGCTGTCTTCGAGTTGGCCCGACGTGTGGCGTCGGGAGACGCGGGCGAGCGGCGATTCATTCGAACGCCCGGAGATGTGGCGGGTCGCTTTGGACCGTTGCTCCGCGACCTTCGACATGAGGAGTTCTGGGCCCTTCTCCTCAATTCTGCGAACGCGGTACAGGCGGAAGTGCGCATTTCCGTCGGCACGCTCAATGCGTCACTAGCACATCCCCGTGAATGCTTTGCCGAGGCGGTGCAGCGTCGCGCTGCAAGCGTCGTCTTCGTTCACAACCATCCGAGCGGGAACCCTGAACCGTCGGCGGAGGACCTGGCGCTTACGCGTCAGCTGGCTGAATCGGGGCGCATCCTCGGGATCCCTGTCCATGATCACATCATCATTGCCGGGAATGGCTACACCAGCCTGGCCGAGAGGGGCGCCGTATGACGCGATGGCAGAGGGGGAATTCAGCGCGAACCCGTCCCATGTCGCACGGGATCGATCGCAGCCTTGGGACGCTTCGTGTAGAGTCTGAAGGGAGAGCGGGATTTGCTTGACTCTTCAGCATTGAGGTTGTATTTTTTCACAGACCCGACCAGTTAACGAACGCGTTCTCGTACAGGAGATCAACCACATGAAGAAACTCTCAACGCTGGCCGTCGCGGGGATGTTGTTCGCGGCCGCGCTGACGGGCTGCAGCAACAACCCGTCGGCGGAGGAGCTGAAACAGCTGGAGGACCTCAAGGCTGAGGTCGCGTCGCTCGAGAAGCAGATCCAGACCCGTGAGTCGGAGAAGCAGGCTCTGCTGAAGGCGATCGCCGAGAAGGATGCGCAGCTTGCGCAGTGCACGAAGGACAAGGAAGCCCTCAAGGCCCGCACGGGCAACTGATCGAAAGGAAACAACTCTCATGACCACGCTGAAACGGACCTTGACCGTCATGCTCCTGCTGGCCTCTTTTGGAGCGGGGCTGACCGCGCAGGAGCTGACGAAAGACGAATGGCAGAAGCAGATCACCGAACTCACGGCCAAGCGGAACGACCTGAAGAACCGTCTGTCTTCGATCGATAACGAAGTGAACGCGCTGAAGAAGCAGGATGCCGACAAGGCTGCCGCTGTGAAGGCTTGCCAGGATGAGTTAGCCGCCATGATCGGGGCCGAAGAGGCTCCGTACGTCGCGTCGCTCGACAGGATCGATGCACAGCTCAACGAATTGTCGCGACTCTCAAACCAGGATCTCTTCGCCCGCCGTGCCGAGTTGGATGCCGTTCAGAAGGCGATCGATGAGGCCAAGGCGAAACGCCTGGCCTCACTGCCAAAGTATGCAGGCCGGCTGAACGATCAGCAGAGCCGCCTCGATGCCCTGAAGCGGACGCTGCAGCAGATCATCGAGTCAGGCCAGGCAATGCAGACCTACACGGTCGGGACATGGGCGAAGGATCGTGATTGCCTGTGGAACATCGCCAAGAAGCCGAAGGTCTACGATAACGCCTTCTTGTGGCCGAAGATCTGGCAGGGGAACCGCGATCAGATCAAGAACCCGGACATCATCAAGCCGGGGCAGAAGCTGAAGATCCCGGCAAAGGCCGAGCTGACGAGCGAGGAGAAGTCTGCCCTGCGCTCATACTGGAACAGGAAGCAGGCGGCGGCGCCGGCAGCCCCGGCGAAGTGACCAGCGTCATCTGTCAGGCGCGCGGTTGACATCACACATTCCGACGGACGCCCTCACAGCACACAGTGTGTGCGGAGGGCGTTCTGTTTTTTTCTGAGCACCACACGCATACAAGCCACAGCGTCCATTGATCGAGAAGAAGCTTCAGCTGTCCGGCGTTGACCCGGTGCAGTTGCTCGGGTACAATGACGCCCACCTCCAGCTCATCGAAGAGCGCTTCGACGCCACGGTTGCCGTGCGCGGTGACAACGTCCTCGTTCGCGGTTCGCTCCAGGATGTGACGAAGATCGAGAAGATCTTCAAGGAGCTCATTTTCATTCTGACGAAAAACGGCAGTCTGGGACCGAACGACGTTGCCACGGTGATCGACCTCGTGACGGTCAACGGCACCTCACCGGCGCTTCCCGCGGAGGCGGTGGCCGCAGACGACGGCGAGAACGCCATTCTGTTCACGCGCGTAGGCATCATCAAAGCCCGCACGCCGGGCCAGAAGGTGTATCTGCAGACGGCTCGCAAGAATGATATCGTGTTCGCCATCGGGCCGGCAGGTACGGGCAAAACCTATCTGGCGGTGGCGATGGCAGTGGCGGCGCTGAAGAACCGCGACGTGACCAAGATCATCCTGGCGCGGCCGGCGGTCGAAGCGGGTGAGAGTCTGGGCTTCCTGCCGGGGGACTTTCGGGAGAAGATCGACCCGTATCTTCGTCCCCTGTACGACGCGCTCGACGACATGCTTTCAGCCGAGCGACTGCGGAACTACCTTGAGAAGCGCATCATCGAGATCGTGCCGCTGGCGTACATGCGCGGCCGCACGCTTCACAATGCGTTCGTCATCCTGGACGAGGCGCAGAACGCGACGGCCATGCAGATGAAGATGTTCCTGACCCGGCTGGGCACGCACTCGCGTGCGATCATTACGGGGGACATCTCGCAGATCGACCTCCCGGCCAAGACCACGTCGGGTCTCGTGCAGATCCAAGAAGTGCTGAAGCAGGTGCAGGGGATCTCGTTCGTCTACTTCGACCGGAATGACGTTGTACGGCACCGATTGGTCAAGGACATCATTGACGCCTACGACCGGTTCAACGGCACGGCGAATGCTGGTGAGGGGAGGGCCGGTCTGTAGCGCTGTGCGCCAACGATCCATGCACTGCAGCGTGGCGGGTTCTTGCGCAACGGTGCCGGTGCAGCAGAGCGTTCGCAGGGGGTCTGGCGGGTGCTGCGCTAAGCACGGTCGCGTCGCTTGACCTCATTCCAGATGCGGTCCATCTCGGCAAGTCCGGCCTGCTCCGGGGTTTTGCCGGCCTTCAAGAGCTCTTCTTCCACAGCCCGGAATCGGGCCGTGAATTTTTCCGTCGCCTTCCGCAACGCCTCCTCGCAGTGAACGTGGAGGAAACGGGCATAGTTGACGAGAGCGAAAAGCAGATCGCCGAACTCCTCTTCGACACGTGCCGGATCACCCGCCGATCCGGCCTCATGCAACTCCCGCACTTCCTCCTCCACCTTCTTCCAAACGTCCTCTTTGTCCGCCCAGTCGAACCCCACCTTAGCGACCTTGTCCTGAAGGCGCTGGGCGCGTAGAAGGGCGGGCAGGGCGTGTGGCAGGCCGTCAGTGACGGAGCGGCGACCCTCGGAGAGCTTGGTCCGTTCCCAGTTCTTCTTGACCTCTTCGGTGTTCTCAAAGGTCCGGTCGCCGAAGACATGAGGATGCCGGCGGACGAGCTTTTCGCGATTCCGTTGCAGCACCTCGACGAGCGAGAAGGAACCGTTCTCTTCTCCGATGACGGCGTGAAGGGTCACGTGAAGCAGAAGGTCGCCCAGCTCGTCGCGCAGGAGGTGGATCTGGTCGTGGTCGATCGCTTCCGCCGCTTCGTAGGCCTCTTCGAGGAGATGATACTTGAGGGAGCGGTGCGTCTGTTCGCGATCCCATGGACATTCGACCCGCAGCCGACGGACGACAGCGACATATTCGGCGAATTCGGCGAGAAGTCTTTCGTTGGTGGAGGTCATGGGCCTTCGGGCAAGAATCGTTGGCTCAACATCGACAGAACTTCGGACCCATCCAAATGGTTGAATTTGAACGGGTTGAGTGGTATATTTGACACGTCCCTCGAATAGAGGCCGGCGTACGGCATTCGCCGATCTTCATACTTCAATTTACACTTTTCAGTTTACAATCTTCAGTTCCAGGGGGCTGTAGCTCAGTTTGGGAGAGCGCCTCGTTCGCAACGAGGAGGTCGTCGGTTCGATCCCGATCAGCTCCACTGCGGTCCGGTCGCGTTGTTCAACGCTTTGGAGCGGCCAACCCCGCGCTCGTAGAATCTCCTTACTCCCTGCATAGCGTTGAGGAGCACCCTGATTCTGCCCGTAGTGGCTCTTGAGGTCAAGTCCCGTGCAACGGGCCGTTGCCTAACCCCGTCAGGTCCGGAAGGAAGCAGCGGTCGGCGAACCGGCCGGTGTGACACGGACCAGCTTGACCTCTTTTTATTCCTCTCCCTGATCGTTCAGGCCGTTGCCCTGGTCGCAGGGATCGCGGCCTCACGTGCACGCCCGTCGCTCTCCGTGGCGACCTCGGCGCACGATCCATCCACTCACCCCAACGTCCGCCACGCCGCTGCCTGTACCGGCCTGGTGGTGACCGACCGGCAAGGAAGCCAATCACGACGACTGTTTTCCCGCCCCTGGCGATCCGCCAGCGCAGGGAGTCTTCCGCGCCGATACGGTCAACGATCCATGTCCTCGAATGCCGGCCATCGGCCGTCAGGACCCATCGGGCACGCCTTGTCGTGTCGATCGCGGACGACCCCCATCCATGCGCAAAGAGATCATCATTAGTTCCACCGCCAACGAACACCGCATCGCCATCACCGAAGACGGGCGACTCGCGGAGTTGTTCGTCGAGTCCCCCGAGAAGGAACGCAACGTCGGCGACGTCTATCTGGGCCGGGTCGCGAAGGTCATGCCCGGCATCCGTGCGGCCTTCGTTGACATCGGCATGAGCCAGGACGCCTTCCTTCATTTCTCCGACGTCGGACAGATCGAGGAGTTCAGCTCGATGTTCGACGAAGACGATGACGACGAGGACGAAGAGGGCGTGCCGCGACCCGCGGCGCCTGAGCTAGCGCCCGGGAACGGGGCACCGGCCGCCACCGACGCGCCGCCGCAGCGCCGCCGCGAAGAACGTATTCCCGAGGTGAACCTGCAGAAGGGTCAGGAGATCCTGGTGCAGATCACGAAAGAAGCGCAGGGGAAGAAGGGTGTCCGCGTCCGTTCGGCCATCTCGCTCCCCGGCCGCTTCCTCGTCCTCATTCCGTTCGACGGCAAGGTGGGCGTGTCGAAGAAGCTGGCCAACTTTAAGGAAAAGCGTCGCCTGCGCAAGTCGGTCCGTGCGATGTTGCCGAAGGGCTTCGGCGCCATCATCCGTACCGTGGCCGAAGGAAAGCCCGACGAATTGCTGAAGCAGGACCTGGACAACCTCATCAAGCAGTGGGAGAACATCGAGAAGGGGGTCAAGGGGGCCAAGGCCCCGTCGCTCGTCTACAAGGACATGGACACGACATCGAGCGTCATCCGCGACCTGTTCCAGGACGCGGTGGAACGCATCGTTGTGGACGACAAGCGGCTCTTCAAAGAGGTCAAGGCGTATGTGCAGTCGTCGTCGCCCGACATGGCCGAGCGGATCGAGCTCTACCGCGATCGGGAACCGATCTTCGACCGGTTCGGCATCGAGAAGGAGTTCCAGTCGTTGTTCGGCAAGAAGGTGTGGCTCAAGAGCGGCGGGTACCTCTACATCGAGAAGACCGAGGCCATGACGGTGGTCGACGTCAACAGCGGACGCTATGCTGCAAAACGGGAGCAGGAGCTCAATTCGCTCCGCACCGATCTGGAGGCCGCCCGCGAGGTCTGCCGTCAATTGCGGTTGCGAGATATCGGCGGGCTCATCGTCGTTGACTTCATCGACCTCGAGGACGAGAAGAACAAGAAGAAGGTCTACGACGAGATGAAGAAGGAGATGAAGCGGGACCGTGCGAAGATCACCGTCCTGCCGATGACCGAATTCGGCCTCGTCCAGATCACGCGGCAACGGATCCGCCAGACCGTTCAGATGAGCTTCAGCGAGGCCTGCCCGACCTGCGCCGGCACGGGGCTCGTCCAGTCGAAGAACACGACGCTCAACCAGATCGAGCGGTGGATCAAGCGGTATTCGACCGACCGCAAGGGCTGGCGGGTAGAGCTGCGGGTGAACCCGGCGATCGCCGAGCCGCTCACGCGCGGGACATGGAGCCGCATTCGCAAGCTGGAGTTGCAGAATCGTGTGCTCGTCAAGGTGGTGCCCGACCCGAACATCATGTCGGACGATTTCAAGTTCTTCTCGCCCAAGCTCGGCAAGGAGATCACGCAGGACTATCAATCCTGATCAGGAGCGCTCATGAAATTCTTCATCGATACGGCCAACATCGCCGAGATCCGCGAGGCGGCTTCGCTCGGCGTGCTCGACGGCGTCACGACCAATCCCAGCCTCGTCGCGAAGGAAGGGAAAGACTTTCGCACGCTGCTCGAGGAGATCTGCGCCATCGTCGACGGACCCATCAGCGCCGAGGTCGTCGCGACCGATCTCGACGGCATGCTGAAGGAGGGACGCGAACTCGCACAGATCCACAAGAACATCGTCATCAAGCTTCCGCTGATCAAGGACGGCTTGCGTGCGGCGAAGGTCTTCGCGCAGGAAGGGACCCGGACGAACGTGACGCTCTGCTTCTCGCCCAACCAAGCGCTGATGGCGGCCAAGGCGGGGGCGACCTACATCAGCCCGTTCATTGGACGGCTGGACGACATCAGCCAGTCAGGGATGGACCTGATCCAGCAGATCGTGACGATCTACCGCAACTACGGGTTCCCCACGCAGGTCCTCGTGGCGAGCGTCCGCCATCCGATGCACGTGGTCGAGGCGGCGATGATCGGCGCGGACGTCTGTACGATTCCGTTCAAGGTGATCGAGCAGCTGATCCAGCATCCTCTCACGACCATCGGTCTGGAGAAGTTCCTGGCCGACTGGAACCGACGACCGAAGTGAGCCATGAAACCAACGGCCTTCAACACGATCCACAAGGCCCTCGGGGCCAAGATGGTGGAGTTCGCAGGCTTCGAGATGCCGGTGCAGTACCGGGGCATTATGGAGGAGCACGCCGCGGTCCGGAAAGGCGTGGGCGTCTTCGATGTGTCGCACATGGGCGAGTTCGAGGTACGGGGGCCGGGAGCGCTGGCTTTTCTCCAGCGCGTCACGGTGAACGACGTTTCGAAATTGAGCGACGGCAAGGTGCAGTATTCGGCCATGCCGAACGAGCAGGGCGGCATCGTCGACGATCTCCTGGTGTACCATTGCGGCGACCGCTACATGCTCGTCGTGAATGCGGCGAATATCGCCAAAGACCTCGCCTGGCTGCAAAGCCAGACGACCGACAATGTGGAGTTGCGGGACCTCAGCGACAGCATGTCGCTGTTGGCCGTGCAAGGACCGAGGTCGCGCGAGGCGCTGCAGTCGTTGACCAATGTGCCGTTGGAAGGGATCCCGTACTATCATTTCCGTCGAGGAACGATCGCCGGGCATGAGGCGCTGATCTCCCGCACCGGATACACGGGCGAACTGGGGTTCGAGCTGTACTTCGATTCGGACGTCAAAGTCGGACGGGACGTGTGGGAGGCAGTCTTTGCCGCGGGTGAGAGGTTCGGGATCCAACCGGTGGGCCTGGGCGCCCGCGACACGCTGCGACTCGAGATGGGCTTCATGCTCTACGGCAACGATATCGACGATACGACGACGCCGTTGCAGGCCGGCCTCGGCTGGATCACGAAGCTGGCGAAGGGGGACTTCATCGGCAAAGCGGTGCTCGAGAAGGAAAAGACGGTCGGGGTCGCCCGCCGGCTTGTTGGATTGACCCTGCCCGAGAAGAACATCGCCCGCCACGGCTACCCGATCGTGGACGGCGGCCAGCAGGTTGGCGTTGTGACGAGCGGGACGTACTCGCCGACGCTGCAGCGATCGATCGCCATGGGATATGTCCCTTCGGCGAAGAGCGCCCATGGTTCGGTCGTTTCGGTGATGATCCGCGGAAAAGAAGTGCCTGCCTCTGTGACGACGCTCCCGTTTGTGCAGGGCTCGGCCACCGCCTGACGGCGCAAAGCCGGTCGGGCGGCCTTTGCCGCGGGCACCGAGTCCGCCGGCGAAGGATCCGGCGAAAGATGTGTGCGAAGTGTGACCGGAGACGATATGCGACTCGATGTGAGCTTCAACGCGGCGCAGCTCGATGAGCTGCAACTGCGCGACAAGAATGTGGTGGTGATCGACGTACTGCGCGCGAGCACGACCGTTGTGGCCGCGCTGGCCAACGGCGCCCGCGAGATCATTCCCGTCTCAACGATCGAGTCGGCGGTCAAGATCTCGGGCAGCTTGTTCGGCGAGGTGACGCTGCGCGGCGGCGAGCGGAACGGTAAGATCATCGAGGGCTTCAATCTCGGCAACTCGCCGGCAGAATACACCGAGGCAACCGTCCGGGGCAAGTCGATCATCTTCTGCACGACGAACGGTTCGGTGGCCATGTCCAAGAGCCGGTACGCCCGGCGTATGCTCGTGGGGTCGTTCGTGAACCTTTCGGCGGTGGTCGACGCCATGCTTGAAGACGGAGAGGACCATGTGCTGCTCTGCGCTGGGAAGCCCGCCGGTCTGCGTTCATTCAGCATCGAAGATGCGGTCTGTGCTGGAATGATGATCCAGAGACTGATCCAGGCAAAACGTTTCCCGATCGAACTGACCGACGCTTCGCACGCGGCCTTGGCGCTTTACAAAGGGCTTGGCCGCTCGCCGTTGAAGCTCCTCAAACTCAGCGACCACGGGCAATACCTGGCGGAGATCGGGTTCGCCGGCGATCTGAAGCTCTGCGCCGCCGTCGATTCGATACCCGTCGTGCCGATGCAGCAGGGAACGGTCATCAAACTCCGCAAACCGGAGGACCGGCCTGCAGCACCAGAACCCGACGCCGACCGGACGGATTCGGCCTGACCATGGACGAGATCCGCAACGAGCCAATGGGCGCTCCGACGCGGGCGACCCGGCCGAACGTGCAGCCCCCCCAGCCCCGGCATCGACGCCAACTGACGGGCTTTGCCGGCATGGTGCTTTCGATCATGCTGCTGCTGAGCCTGGTCTCGTATTCGTCCGCCGACCAGGCAAGCGGCGAACTGGCGCTCTGGGACCTGTGGAAGGTCTTCACGAACGACGAAGCCGTTGCGGCGAAGGCCCAGTCGACACAGAATTGGCTGGGGCTCCTGGGGGCCATGCTTGCCAACTGGTGGATCAACTCGACGATCGGCTATGCCGTGCTTGTCGTGCCGTTGCTGGCGTTCGCGTGGTCGTTACAGGTCGTGCTCCCGAGGAACCCGAGGCGGCTGATCGTGATCACGTCGTACACGCTCGGCCTCGCCGTGTTGTTCTCGACATTCGCCGGAACGGTGAAATACCTCGACGACACGTTGCCCCTCGAGTGGAGCGGCGTCGTGGGTCACTTCGTGTCGCACATCGCTATCCAGGTAGTCGGGATTGTCGGCACGTTTGTCGTCCTCGCGGCCATCACGATCACAGTCTTCGTGCTGATGCTCGACGTCGACCTGCCGTTGCTGATGCGCCGGCTGCAGCTGGCTCTATCGAAAGGGGGCGACACGATCAGCGTTCAGTGGGACGCCCTGCAGACCCGACGGGCAGCGGGCGGCGGAAAGCCGGTCGAGATCAAACGCCCCGATGTGGAAGTCCCCGCCGAACGAACCAAACCCGCTCCGGTGCCCGAACGCACCAAGCCGGCGACCGTCGCTCCTGCCGCGGTCACGCCGCCCGCACCGAAGCCGGTGCCGTCGCCGTCGCCGGCGCCTTCCGATGAGCTCCGCCTTGACATTCAAGATCGTGTGCACGAAGAGGAAGTGAACCTCGACGAGGAAGAGCGAGAGGCCGACGCGGAGGAGGAGATCGACTACGTCTTTCCGTCGGTGGAGCTGCTCGACAGCCATCGCGCGAGCGAGGATGTCGACGAGCAGGAGCTCAAGGCGAACGCCGAGCAACTCCGGGCCAAACTGGCCGACTTTGGCGTCGAGATCGAGAGCGTATCGGTCACGCCGGGGCCGGTCGTAACGCTGTACGAACTCGTGCCGGCGACCGGCGTGAAGATCAGCCGCATCGAGAGTCTGCAGGATGATATTGCTCTTGCGTTGAAAGCTCGTGGTATCCGGATCATCGCGCCGATCCCGGGCAAGGGTACGGTCGGCGTCGAGATCCCCAATCACCATCCCGCGCTCGTGACGATCCGGAGCGTACTGAATTCGGCGAAGTACCGCGACGCCAAGGCGGTGCTCCCCGTGGCCTTGGGCAAGACCATTTCGGGCGAGGTGTACGTCGACGACCTGTCAAAGATGCCGCATCTCCTCATCGCGGGCGCAACAGGATCTGGCAAGAGCGTAGGCGTTAACACGATCATGGCCAGCCTGATCTATCGGCTGCATCCGAGCGACCTCAAGTTCGCGATCATCGACCCGAAGAAGATCGAGCTGACGCTCTACACGAAGCTGCGGAAGCATTTTCTGCTCGTCTCGCCCGACATCGACGAGGAGATCGTGACCCAGCCGCAGAATGCGGTGTTGTTGCTGAAGGGTCTGGAACTGGAGATGGAGGGACGGTATGACCGTCTGGCCGCGGCCGGAGTACGGAACATTGCCGATTACAACGAGCGGCTCAAGCAGGGCCGCCTTCACGACACCGAGACGATCAAACACAAGAAGCTCCCCTACATCGTCGTCATCGTGGACGAGTTGGCCGACCTGATGATCACGGCGGCGCGCGACGTCGAAGAGCCGATCGCCCGTCTGGCCCAGCTCGCCCGTGCCGTCGGCATTCACTTGGTGCTGGCGACGCAGCGACCGTCGGTCGACGTCATCACGGGCGTCATCAAGGCCAATTTCCCGGCCCGCATCGCGTATCAAGTGGCCTCGAAGATCGATTCGCGCACGATCCTCGACATGAACGGCGCCGATCAGTTGCTCGGCAACGGCGATATGCTCTATCTGCCGCCGGCCGGCTCAAAGCCCATCCGCATGCAGAATGCCTTCATCTCGACCGACGAAGTGGAACGGCTGACCAACCACATCGGCAAGCAGAGGGGCTTCAGCGCTCCGGCGACCCTGCCGTCGGCGCTCGAGCGGAAGCGGTCGGGGAGTGGCGGAGGCGGCGGAGACCGGGACGAGCTGTTCGAGGAGGCCGCGCGCATCATCGTTCGCCACCAACAGGGGTCCGTGTCGCTGCTCCAGCGTCGGCTCAAGGTCGGCTACTCGCGCGCGGCGCGGCTGGTCGACGAGCTGGAGATGGCGGGCATCGTCGGTCCGTTCGACGGCAGCAAAGCCCGGCAAGTGATGGTGGAGTCGGAAGCGGACCTCGAATCGATTCTGAGGAATCTTCCATGACCATGCTCCGGTCTCTTGTCTTGTTGCTCCTGGTCGCGGCGGCCTCGTCGGCGCAACCGTTGCCGACCGTCAGGGACATCACCGAGCGGATGCAGCGCCGGTATGAGATGGTCGACGACGCCCGCGCCGAGTTCACGCAGATGATCAAGCTCGGCTACGCCAATGTTGAGCAATCGTTCGACGGCTTGCTCGTCTTCAAGAAGCCGAATCGCTACAGGATCGAGTCGGAGCATCAGACGGTGGTTACGGACGGCGTCACCGTCTGGGCGTACGCTCCGGCGAACCGCCAGGTGATCATCGATCGCTACAAAGAACAGCGGAATTCGGTCTCGCCGGAGGAGTTCTTGCTGAGCCTTCCGACGAGCTACTACGCGACGGTGGTGGGCCGGGAGGCCGTCTCCGGCGATCAGGCCGCCGTGCTGAAGCTCCTGCCGAAGGACGACCGGTCCTTCATCCGCAGCGTCCGATTGTGGATCGTGGAATCCTCCGCCGAGGTCCGAAAGATCCAGATCCTGGACCAGAACGAGACGGAGACGGTCTATGCCATCACGTCGATCCGCCTGAACACCAACGTGCCCGACGCCACCTTCCAATTCTCGGCGCCGACCGGCACGGAGGTCGTGGACCTTCGTTGACCGGCCTGCGCTCGTGAACGCCCGCTCCGTCATCCGCACGGCCGCCAGTTTCGCTCTGGCCGGGGTCTTTCTCTACCTGGCCTTCCGCGACACCGACTTCGACGCGCTCTGGTCGACGATGCTGAAGGCCGATATCCTCTGGGTGGCCTCGCTTGTCCCGATCGTGCTCATCAGTCACTGGATCCGGGCGGTCCGGTGGAGGTATCTTCTGATGCCGTTCAAGGACCGCCCGTCGTACCGTAACATGTTCTCGGCGGTCATGCTGGGCTACGCCGTCAACAATGTTCTGCCGCGGGTGGGCGAGATCGTGCGCGGGGTCGTCATCGGAAAGCTGGAACGGATCTCGCGCAGTGCGGCGTTCGGGACGGTTGTCATCGAGCGGATCCTCGACTTTCTGACCTTTTCGTTCCTGGTCGGCGTGACGGTGACGATCTATCCGTCGGCGATCGACCCGTTCGTCGACGACCCGGCCGCCTGGCGCCCCATCTTCTTAGCGGCTTCGCTGGGCGCTTGCGTCGTCTTCTTCTTCCTCTTCGTCAAGCTCGAAGCGCTCGTCGCATTCGTCTCGCGGTACCGGAATCAACTGCCGATGAAGGCGGGCGAGCGCGTTGACCGCATCCTGGGATCCTTCGTTTCGGGACTGAATGTCGGCCATCTTCGACGGACATGGCCGAAGGTCCTGGGATGGAGTCTGGCGATGTGGTTCTTCTATGCGCTCGGCCTGTATGCGCCGTTCTTCATGTTCGATTCGATCGCGTCGCTCCAGCTTGGATTCGGCGAGGCGGTCGTGCTTCTCGTGATCTCCTCCGTCGCTTGGGCCCTGCCGGCCCCGGGGGCGATGGGGACGTATCATTCCTTTCTCACCCTGGCCATGGTGAAGCTCTACGGAGCCGACCCCACGGCCTCGCTCGGCCTTTCGGTCATCACGCACGAGGTCGGCTACGTGCTCGTGATGGCCGTTGGCGCCTATTACTACGTCGTCGACCACGGACGCATCGGGTCGATGACCAACTCTGAATCCTCGTCGTGATCACATGAAACAGGTCGCTCAATACGTCAGGTCCGGGTCGGTCGTCGTGGTTGACGTACCACCGCCCGCGGTCGGTGCAGGCCAGGTGCTCGTCCGCGTTCACGCCTCGGTCATCAGCGTGGGAACGGAGCGAACGTCCGTCGTCGAGAGGTCGCAGTCGCTCCTGACCAAGGCGCGAAAGAATCCCGAGCTGGTCGCCAGAGTGTTCGAGCAGGTCCGTCAACAGGGTCTTGGGGCGACGGTACGGCGGGTGAGAGGCCGGCTCGAATCATGGACGCCGCTGGGCTATTCGGCGGCGGGTGTGGTGGAAGAGGTGGGCCGGTCCGTGGCCGGTATCGCGCCCGGGGACCGGGTGGCGTGCGCCGGGGCCGGCTACGCCAGCCATGCCGAGTGGATCGCTGTTCCGAAGAACCTCTGCGTTCGGGTGCCCGACGGCGTTTCGTTTGTGGATGCAGCCTACACGACCATCGGCGCCATTGCCCTGCAAGGTGTGCGACAGGCGGAGCCCAACCTCGGCGACGTGGTTGCCGTGATCGGTCTCGGGCTTGTCGGTCTGCTCACGGTGCAGTTGCTGAAAGCGAATGGCTGCGTCGTCATCGGCATCGACCCCGACACCGAGGCGGTGAAGCGAGCTAGGCAACTCGGCGCCGACGCGGCGATCGCGCGTCAGGACGACGTCAAACGGCTGGTCGGTTCCCACAGCGGGCATTTGGGAGCCGACGCAGTGCTCATCACGGCGGCCACGAAGAGCGACGACCCGGTGCGACTGGCGGGCGACATTGCGCGCGACCGGGCACGCGTGGTGTTGGTGGGCGACGTTGGTCTGCAATTGCCGCGCGGGCCGTACTATATGAAAGAGCTGGATTTCCGTCTCTCGCGTTCGTACGGTCCCGGTCGGTACGATCCCTCTTATGAAGAAGAGGGCCGGGACTATCCCGCCGGTTATGTGCGGTGGACCGAACGGCGCAACATGGAGGAATTCCTTCGCCTCGTCAAGGGGGGCGCCGTGACACCGGGCCTTCTGACAACGCATCGGTACGCGATCGATGCCGCCGCGGAAGCGTACGCGCTGCTCGCGGGTCCATCAAAAGGCCGCTCTGCCCGGCCGTTTGGAGTCGTGCTGGAGTATCCCGTGGCTTCCTCGCCAGAGAAGAAAACAAAGGGGGCTCGCAGGACCTCTGCCAAACGCTCGGACCCGCTCGCGATCGGTCTCATCGGGGCCGGCAGTTTTGCTCAATCGATGCTCGTACCTCCGTTGCAGCAGCAAAAGGGGGTGCGGCTCCTCGGCGTCTGCAACGCGACGGGCATGAGCTCGCGAAATGTGGCCAGCCAGTTCGGCATTCGCACGGCCATGTCGTCGGTCGAGGAGCTCCTGGGCGATGCCGAGATCGGCACGGTCGTCATTGCGTCACGGCACGGCGCCCACGGCGCGCAAGTCCTGGCAGCGCTCAAGGCCGGCAAGAACGTCTTTGTCGAAAAGCCTCTGAGCATGCTGCCCGACGAATTGGACGAGATCGAGGCCTTCGTCCGGTCGCTGCCCGAGGGTCGGCGGCCTTTGCTCATGGTCGGCTTCAATCGCCGTTTTGCGCCGTCGATCGACGACGTTCGCGCATTCTTCGTCGATGTGGTCTCGCCGATCAGCGTCCTATACCGCGTGAATGCCGGCCACGTGCCGTTGACGCACTGGACGCGGAGCCAGACGGAGGGGGGTGGACGAGTGGTTGGAGAGGTCTGCCACTTCGTCGACCTTGCCGCCTGCCTTGCGGGGTCCGGGCCGGTCCGCGTCCATGCGGAGGCCGTCGGCGCCGACCGCAGCACGAGCGAGGATGACTCCCTTGTCGCGACGCTTCGATTCGCCAACGGCTCGACGGCTTCGATCGCGTACCTGGCGAATGGCGACCCTTCCGTCCCAAAGGAACACATCTTCATGTCGGGCGGCGGCCGGACGGCCGTCGTAGACAACTTTCAGGCGGTCACTTTGACGTCGGGCGGCTCGTCTCGCAGGAAAGAACGGGCCACGGTGGACAAGGGTCATCGGGCCGAGATCGCGGCGTTCGTCGACGCCCTTCGGAAGGGCGGACCGGCGCCGATCCCGTTTGAATCGCTCGTCCGCACGATGCGAGCGACCTTCCTGCTTGAAGAGTCCATTCGCCGCGGCGTCTCCATCGATCTGTAGCGGGTTGCTGAAGAACTCATTTCAAGACCAAAGCATAATCGCCAAGGTCGCCAAGGACGCAAAGAACGCCAAGTCAGTTTGTAAGATGGAATTGAAATCGCCGATTCCGTGCGGAGTTATTTGCTGTCCCAATTTGCCACGATCCTTGGCGTCGTGGCGGTAAACGATTTGCTGTACCTTGGCAAACTTGCCTCCATGTTGCAACTCTCCGTTCGGCTGTGGGTCTGCGCGTGTCTCGTGACGATCGCGGCGACGGCACAGGAGGCGGCTCCCGATTGGACGGTGCGAGGCGGCGGCGGATTGGGGGTCGGGATCGCTTCAATGCCCCGACTGGCCGACTATGCCAGCGTGGTCGCCGCGTCGAGCAAACCCGTCGATGAGTTCGCCTCCGTTGCCGAGCTGTCGGCGTTCGTTGAATTGCGACTGAGCGGGATCTGGTCGGCGGGTGTCTCGTGGGGAAGGGTCGCCAAGACGCTGGAACCGGAGGGTCTTTCGGGGTGGACGTTTGATGCGACGATGACGATGCCGATGCTGTTCGCCCGTCGCTCGGTGGAGGCCGGAGGCATGCGACTTCTCCTCACAGCCGGGGCCGGTCCTGTAGAGGGCGAGCTGATGCAACGGTACGGGGCTCTCGGGTCTGAGCAGCGCTACGAGGGATCGGGTGTGGGCCTTCTCGCGGGTGCGGCGGCCTTCGCGCCGCTCGATGACCATATCGTGGCGGGCATCGCGGCGGATGTGCGCTGGTCGGGAGTGGGACGGTTGCAAAGCGACGCAGGGCTTCCGCCCACCCATCGCGGCGTTACAGCCGATCTGCGCTGGACGCAGTTGTCGCTTCAATTCCTGATCGCGGCTCAATGGTGAAACGACCTTCTCCGTGCTCGATCCCATCCTGGTCAGTCTGATACGAAGCTTCACGGAATTCATCGCCGTCGGCAGTTCCGGCCACACGATCCTGCTTCGGGAGGCTTTCGGCATCGAATCGACTCCCGGCGCAGACCTGGCGATCAGGGCCGGCATGATCGTCAGCGTTCTTGCGGCGTATCGCCGGGACCTTGGGGCGATGGTCCGGTCGAGCGTGAGGGCCGCCCGACATCCGACCCTGATGGCCGAGATGCTTCGGCATGACGAGCCGCTTCGAGAGAGCGTCTTCCTGGCCGTCGGCACGGCGCCGGCGGCTGTGCTCGGCCTCTGGTACGGGCGCGACGTGGCGTTGTGGGCGGCCGACCTCAAGTTGGTCTCAACGTTCGTCATTCTTGGCGGCCTGTTCCTGTTCCTGACGCGGCTGTTGCGGTGGCATCATCCTCGGCCGCTCTCCATGGTGCGAGCGCTGCTGGTCGGGTTCGGCCAGGCCTTGGCGATCATCCCGGGTCTGCCGCGCATGTCGGCAGCGTTGAGCATGGGCGTCTACGCCGGCCTCGCGCCTTCGGCCTCGGTGCGCTTCTCTGCCTTGCTCGCACTCCCGGCGCTGGCGGGGGTGCTTGTCATGGGTCTGTGGGATGCGCCGGAGTGGTCGTGGGAGGTCTCCTCGGCGCTTGTTGTCGCCGGCTCATTCATTGCGGCCGCGGGTACCGGATGGTTCGCCATCCGGGTGATCGAGGGTGCGGTACGGACGGGGGCCACCCGCTTCATCGCGCTGTATTGTCTTCTTATCGGACTTCTCGGTATCATCTTCCTGTAAGGAGCTTCGGGTATGCGAATCGTTGCCATCATTCTGGTCGCGTTCATGAGCACGTCGGTGTTGGCGTGTCAGACGGATTCGACCGCCACGAAAGGAAAGATCGTGAACGCAACCATCGAGACGACGAAAGGTGTCATCGAAGTCGAGTTGTACGAGACGGATGCTCCCAAGACCGTCGCGAATTTTGTCGGACTGGCCAAGGAGGGATATTTCAACGGCATCATCGTGCATAGGATCTCGAAGGGTTTCGTGATCCAGACGGGCGATTCCACGGGGACGGGTCGCGGCGGTCGTTCGATCTACGGCGGCACGTTCGAGGACGAGCTGTTCCCGGCGACGCCGTCGTACCAGGCGGGATACCTCCGCGGCACGCTGGCGATGGCGAACCGCGGACCGAACACGAACACGAGCCAGTTCTTCATCGTTCTTCAGGATGCGCCCTGGCTTCCGAAGAACTACACGATCTTCGGCAGGGTGACGAAGGGGATGGAGGTCGTCGATTCGATCGCCGCCGTGCCGATCACGCCGATGATGGGGCCGACCGATGGGAAGCCGGTCGAAGACATTTCGATGACGGCGGTCAAGGTCGCGCCGTAGCGACGAGCGATGGCCACGCACAGCCAGGCGGAGTTCCTCAAGCGTGCGGCATCCGGACAGGTTGCGCCGGTCACGCTCATCCACGGCGAGGAGTCCTTGCTGCTGGATGAATGCGTCGCCGCTGTCGTCGAACATTCGGTCGACGCGTCGCTTCGTGAGTTCAACCTCGACGTCATCGACGGATCGCGAGCGGATATTCGCGACGTGCTGGCGAAGGCCACGTCCTTCCCGATGATGGCCGAGTGCCGCGTGGTGGTCATCAAGACGTTCGAACGGCTCGTCGGCGGCGACAAGGCCAAGGAGATGTTCGCCGGCTACGTGGCCCGGCCGATGGAAACGACACGGCTCGTTCTTGTGGCGGAATCGCCCGATTTTCGCCGCAAGCCGTTCACGGACCTGAAGAGATCCGCCGATATCGTTGAGTGCAAGCCGCCGTGGGATAATGAGATCCCACCGTGGACGGTGGAACGGGCGAAACGATTCAAGAAGACGATCGGTCTTGACGCCGCCCGGATGCTGCAAGCCTACGTCGGGGATTCGCTCATGGGCATTCATCGCGAGCTGGACAAGCTCTCGGTGTACGTGGGCGATCGGACCGAGATCACCGAAGAGGATGTTTCGGCCGTGGCCGGAGCTTCGCGGGGCTACACGGTCTTCGACCTGCAGAATGCGATCGGCCGCCGCGACCTGCGAAGCGCCTCGACGGTACTTCGACGCATGCTCGAGTCGGGAGAGTCGGCCGCGGGCATCATCGTCATGCTCACGCGTTTCTTCCTCCAGATCTGGAAGCTGCGCGAGATGAAGCAGCAACGGATGCCCGACGGCGAGATCGCATCGGCGCTGCGGATGTCCCCGTATCACCTCCGCGGACTCGCGGCCTTTCTGCCGCAGTATACGGTGCGCGAAGTTGAGGAGGCGCTTGAGGTGCTGCGCAACACCGACCGCGCCATCAAGTCGGGGGCCGACGTGCCGGCGGAGATGGAACTTCTCGTCTACACGATCATCCGAAGCCGGGCGCTGGCGGCGACCGGGGGAGTGCCGCGTGCCGTTATGGCGTGAGGTGCTGTGGCCCGACATCACGGAGTGGATCCGTCTGCCGATGGTGGTGGTTGCGCTGGCCGGCTTGATCGCCGTCGGCGAGTTCCTCCGCAAGGCTGGGCGCTTTTCGCCCGAGTTCTCCCGCAAGTTCGTCCATATCGCCGTCGGGGGAGCGCTCCTGCTGGCTCCCAGCCTGTTCATCAGCCCCGTCCCCATCCTCATCCTCTCCATCCTGTTCGCCGTCTCCAACGGCGTCGCGATCCGCGCCGGTTGGCTCAAAGGCATCCACGGTCCGAAGCGCCGGTCGCTCGGCACGGTGTACTTCCCGGTCTCGCTCGGCGTGCTGACAGTCCTGCTGTGGCATCATTCGCCGGAAATGGTCGTCCTCGCCATGTTCACGTTCTCGATGGGAGACGCGGCGGCGGCGATCGTCGGCGAATCGCTCCCGCGACCCACGTCCTACATTCTGACCGGCGACGCTAAGTCGATCGAGGGGTCGGTCGCCATGTTCGTTGCCTCGATCGCATCGATGCTCGCCGGTATCTGGTTCCTGATGCCGGAACTCCTCTCGTCGTGGTACTTTCTTGCAGTGCTCGTGACGGCCTCGGCCCTGCTGTCGACGGCGTGGGAAGCGCTATCCTCGAAGGGCCTGGACAACATCACCGTTCCTCTGTCGCACGGGCTTGTGCTGTCGGTTTTTCTCATCCCCACCGTCGGAGTCTCGATCCCACAATTCGCGCTGGGGATCTCGCTGGCTATCATGGTTGCCGTCGGCGCGTACGTTGTGCGGGCCCTGAATGCCAGCGGAGCAGTGGCCACCAGCCTGTTGGCGGCCGTCGTGTTCGGGCTCGGCGGTTGGAAATGGACAATGCCCATCGTCGTCTTCTTTGTCCTCTCGAGCGCTTTGTCATTCTACGGCCGGTCTACGAAGGCCGACCTCGATTCGGTCTTCGAAAAGTCTTCGACGCGTGACCATGGACAGGTCGGCGCCAACGGCGGGATCCCGGGAGCGATCATGCTGCTCCAGTACATGGTGCCGACGATCGATTGGTATCCGGCGTATGTCGGCGCGATCGCCGCTGCGACGGCCGACACATGGGGGACGGAGGTTGGAACCATGTTCCGGGGCCGGACGATCACGTTGGCGGGGTTCAGAGAGGTACCGCGCGGGAGCAACGGCGGCGTGTCGGTTGCCGGCTCTGCGGCAGGCATTGCGGGTGCGGCGCTCGTGGCGGGCGTGGCGGGACAATGGACCTTTTCGTGGTCGACCGTGCTGGTCGGTACCATAGGGGGCGTATCCGGGGCGGTAGTCGACAGTCTGCTCGGGTCAACGGCGCAGGCACGGTATCGGTGCACGGTGTGCGGCAAGGGGACAGAGCGGACGGAGCATTGCGGTGTGCCGACGGAACTCACCGGCGGGTTGTGGTGGCTGAGGAACGACGGCGTCAACTGGGCTTGCGGTGCCACGGGCGCTCTTGTGGCGTGGGCGCTCGCGAGCATTGCTGACATCACCTGACATGAGGACCGTATGCTGAACTACGTCTGGGTCTCGCTTCTGGCGATCGGCATCCTGACTGCGGTCGGCAGAGACGTCGCCGATGAATTCTCGAATCCCTATCGCAACGGTCGAGCCGTCGAGGTCGCCTTCGCTGACGTCCGTCCCGCAAGCGCTGACCGGACCGCGTGGGATGCGACGTTGACGGTCGGACCAGAGGTCTTCGCCGCCTTCTACGGCGTGCCGGCTCCCGTCCAAACGGTCAGCGCGCCGGTGCGGATCATTCTTCGCGATGAGGGACGACGGTTGATCCTCACTCCCGGCGACAGAACGCCGGACCTCTGGAGGCGGATGGCCGCACTCGGTATGACGAAGGGCCAACTGAACGGCACGCTCTCGAGCCTACGCTCGGAGGCGGGCGTTCCGGCGGGTGCCTCGGTGGAATTCGAGCCGGTGCGGTTCGTCAAGCTGCGGGCGGTGACGCAGGCGGCGCTCGACTTCGCGAATACGGCTGTCGAGATCTCGCTCGGCCTCATCGGCATCATGGCCCTCTGGCTCGGACTCATCAAGGTGGCCGAGGCGGCGGGATTCGTGACCTTGCTGACGAAGGCCTTGCGGCCGGTCACGACACGATTGTTCCCGGAGGTGCCGCATGACCATCCGGCGGTGGGCGCGATGATCATGAACATCTCCGCCAACATGCTCGGTCTGAGCAACGCGGCGACGCCGATGGGGTTGAAGGCGATGGAGGAATTGAACAAGCTCAATCCGAAGGCGGGCACGGCGACGAATGCCATGTGCACGTTCCTGGCGATCAATACAGGCGGGCTCATCCTGATCCCGGCGACCGCAATCGCCGTACGGGCGGCGGCCGGCTCGGCCAATCCGGGCATCATCATCGGGACCTCGATCGTTGGGGCCGGCATGGCAACGATCGCCGGGGTGTTGGCGGCCAAGTTCTTCCAGCGATTACGCATGTTTCGGGTGGAGGACTGAGCCATGGCTGAATTCTTTCGGTCCCTCTTGAATGTAATCTCCGTCATAGCCATTCCCGGCCTCATTGTCCTATTTTTGGGCTGGGGGTTCGTGAAGAAGGTGAAGGTGTATGAGGTCTTCGTCGAAGGGGCGAAGGAGGGCTTCAACACGGCGATCCGGATCATTCCGTATCTCGTGGCGATGTTGTTCGCCATCGGCATCTTCCGAGCGAGCGGCGCCATGGATGTGCTCGTGCTGATCCTTTCGCCCGTGACGGAGTTCGTCGGGATGCCGGCAGAGGCGCTTCCGATGGCGTTCATGCGTCCGTTGTCGGGGAGCGGTTCGCTTGGATTGATGACGGAGATCATGAAAACACACGGGGCCGATTCGTTTCTCGGTGTGCTCGTGTCGACCATGTACGGCAGTACCGAGACGACCTTTTATGTGCTGGCGGTGTATTTCGGCGCGGTGAATATCAAGAATACGCGTCATGCGCTGCCGGCCGGGCTCGTGGCGGACTTCTTCGGGATGGCTGGTGCGCTGATCGTCTGCCGGATCCTCTTCGGAGTCTAGCAGGGTGCTGAAAAACCCGCTGGAAGTCAGAACAGGTACCGCCAAGCGCGCCAAGCCCGCCCTCGGCCGAGCCGAGGGCGAGGCGGGGGATCGCCAAGTCGATGGGGGAAAATGAATTGA
>CAZOMY010000019.1:0-55586 GCA_964581115.1 uncultured Ignavibacteriaceae bacterium
CATCTTCCATCTTCCATCTTTAATCTTCCATCTTTCATCTCACATCCCGCATCCTCTTCGATCATCACGCGCTCATGGGCCGGATCATCACCATCGCCATTCCAAAAGGGGGCGTCGGCAAGACGACGACGGCGGTGAACCTTGCCGCTTCGTTCGCCGCCTTCGAACGGCGGACGCTGTTGATCGACGCCGACCCGTTTGGCGCGTGCAGTATGTCGTTGGGCTACACGCCCGAGAAGACGAGAGGGGGACTCTATGAGGTCTTCAACTTCGTCTATTCAATGACGCAGGTGATCCACCGGACCGAAATGGCTTTCCTGGACTTCGTGCCGGCCAACGTCAAGACGCCACAGCATGAGGACCGGTTGCAACGGCTCTCCGAGAATCGCACGATGCTCCGTAACGTCCTACGCCAGCTCGTCCCCCACTATGATTACATCATCATCGATACGCCGCCCTTCTTGAGAGGTCTCACGACGAACGCCCTCTCGTGTTCTGACAGCGTTCTCGTACCGATGAAATCGGGACATTTCTCCCTCGAAGCGGTCGACAAGCTTTTTCGTCACCTGGAGTGGATCCGCGAAACGGCCAATCGAACGCTCCAGGTCGAGGGGATCCTCCAGACGATGTACGAGCCGCACCTCAAGGTCACCGAGATCTCGGACCGCGAGTTGCAGCTGCGATACCGAAAGCACCTGCTCAGAACCTCCATCCCCAAGAACACACACCTGACCGAAGCCTCATTCTACGGCAAGCCGGCCATTCTCTTCAACGCTACGTCGCGGGGGACGCTCGCCTACATGGAACTCGCCCGAGAAATGATAAGCCGTCACGTCGTTCCGAATTCAGCCGCACCGGCGGCAGCAGCGCCCGCTTCCGGACTCCAGGGGCCTGCACAGGGATGACAACGAAGCTCCGACGGGCGGCCCTGCTCATCCTGTTGGCGGCGGTGGCGTTCGTGGTCGGATCATTCCGCCCGCACGCACCGTCGATGGTCTCGACGCCGGAATCCCGTCCGGAGCTCGAACGCATTTACGCCCCGTTCGACAGCGTCGAGACCGACCTCACCGATTACCGTTGGCCCGTCTCCGAGCAGTTCCTCACAACGTCGGTCTTCGGCGACTTTCGACCGACGCACTTCCACGGCGGCATCGACATCTCCACGCAGGGTCGCGAAGGCATTCCCGTCTGCGCAATACGCTCGGGTTGGGTGTCGCTCGTGCGACAGTCTCCCCACGGATACGGGAATGTCGTCGAACTGACACACGCCGACGGCTTCACGACCTGGTACGCCCACTTGAAGGGCTTTGAGCCGCGGCTCGACGCGCTCATTCGTCACCAGCTTCTTCGTTCCGGAGGCGTCGCGGCTGAAGCACACCCCGACTCGGGCGCGGTGTGGGTCGAAGCTGGCGAGGTCATTGCGACCACCGGCAGCACGGGCGCCGGCGGTCCGCACCTGCACTTCGAGATTCGCGACGCCCACGGCAATCCCGTGGATCCGTTACTGGTGCCTGCCTTCCGACGGCACGTTTTCGATCGTCTCGCTCCGACGTTCGATGAACTGGGCATCGTGCCTCGTTCTGCCGGAACGCTCGTGCAGGGTCAGTTGCGCCCCGTCTATCTTCGTCCGGTGAAGCGATCGGGCGGCTGGATGATCGGTCAGCCATTGCATGTCACGGGCGACGTGGGCCTGACGGTGAGGGTTCGCGATGCCGTCGGACCGCGACAATACGCGAACCGCAACGTCGAACTGGAACTCCTCGTCGACGGGGCGAGCGTCATGTCGATGCGCGCGTCACGGCTCCCATCGGGCGAGTCGAAGCAGATCGCCCTGCACTACGACTGGTCCGCCAGGTCAGCCGGACATCCGCATCATCAGAAGTTGTTCGTCGAGCAGGGGAACCGGCTCCCCTTCTATGCCCGAGCGCCTCACGGCAGCGGCATCCTGCACTCTACCGACTTCGCGGAGGGACCTCACATCGTCGAGGTGGTGGCCCGCGACCTCAACGGCAACGAATCGCGGCTTCGCGCCGACGTGGTCTTCAACCATCCTCCGGAGATCAGCCTCGTGCGCGATGGACGGCGCTTGATCGTTGCTCCAACGAACAGCGTCGGCATCGAGATGCTCCTGATCGGGACGTCGACCGACGGCGCGCGGATCAACCCCTGGAAGTCCCTGCGAACCGAGGCACTCGCGTCCGTCGACGGCCGGTGGAGGCTCGAGGCTCCCGCCGACGCTCCTTTGCTCGCCGTCACTGCGGTCAATCGTTTTGGAACGCCATCCGACCCGGTGTGGTTGGCCGGACCGACCTTCCGGAGTGCTGAGCTGCGAGTTTCGACCGAGATCATCGGCGACATGGCGATCGTCAGCGTTCGCTCGGCCGATCCGTTGCCGTCTGTGCCACGCGTGCGGGTCATGGCCGAGGATACCGTACCCGAGCCCAAGGTCCGGTCACGGTCGGCCCGCTGGTTCGAGGCGGCATTCGCTCTCCGGCCGGACCTGGGCCGATCGATCGGCGTGGAGGCTTACGTGGAAGGACCGGGCGGCATTACTGCCGTAGGGTACGACGAGGTCGCGCTCGCCCCGATCACCCCGTCGATGGGAGGCATCGCCGAATTGCCCGACCGCAGTTTCCATCTGCATTTCGGCCCCGGTGGCGTTTTGTCCGACATGTATGTGCGCCTCGAGCGGGATCGCGACGGCGTCCGGGCGGAACCTTCAGACCGCCTGCTCGATGAAGGGGCCGTCGTCGAGATGGACGTCCCGGAAGAGCTGATCGGACGCAAAGCCGGGCTGTTCGTCTTCAATGGCGCCGAGGATCAATTGCTCTCGTGGCGTCGAGCGTTCGGCGATCGACGCCTCCAGGGTCGCGTAAGTCGATTCTTGGGGACCTTTCGCGTTCTCGAAGACGAAACCCCTCCCCGATTTGACCGTGCCTATCTCGCATATCGATCGGAGACACTCCATCTGGAGTTGCGAATCCGCGATGATCGTTCCGGCCTCTCGACGTCCAGCATCCGCGTCAAGGTCGACGGCGATCCTGTGCCGGCAACGTTCGACAGCGACCGCAAACGGCTGACAGTACGCGAGCAACTCGGGCTGTCAAAGGGCCCTCATCGCGTCGAGGTCCGCGCTGTCGACCGGATGGAGAATGAACATGTATGGGTAGGAACGGTGACCGTCCGGTAGTAAGTCTACAATGGAGAGATGGAGGACTGGCGGAGGTCCATGATGTGGAGGTGAGGAGTTCGAACGGCGGTCAAGCATTCGGATGTCAGGACTCGGCATGAAATCCGAAGGGGCCGGAGGCCCGACACAACGGCTGCGAACACAGCAATCACCTTCCAACTTCCCGGATGCTCCGGAATTCGGCTTGGCACGTTTTCAAGGATGACCTGTGAGCGTGCTGCGGTTCAGGATCCTCAGCGGTAGAATGGCTGCTCATGATCGACGCTTAGTGTTTCTTCCCAAGTTCGTGCCCATGTGGAGGTTCCCGTGAATTCACCTCGTAGCATCGCCCTCGTCTTGATCCTGTCGATCTCCGTTGAACCAGCGGTTGCGCAAGGCGGGTTCGACATGAAGGAGCACTACAGCAAACGGGAGGTGCAGATCCCGATGCGCGACGGCGTCAAGTTATTCACGTCGATCTATACCCCCAAGGATCTTTCCACGCCACGGCCGATCCTGATCATGCGCTCACCGTATTCGGCCCGGCCCTACGGAGAAGACCAGTTCCCGCGCTTCCTCGGCCTGCAGCAGCGTTACTATGCCGAGCGCGGCTACATTCTCGTGACGCAGGACGTTCGGGGGCGCTTCATGTCGGAAGGCGAATTTATGGACGTGCGCCCGGTCAAGACGAAGCGGTCCGGACCGAAGGACATTGATGAAACGACCGACACGTACGACACCGTCGAATGGCTCGTCAAGAACGTCGCCGGCAACAATGGGCGGGTCGGTATCCATGGCATCTCGTATCCGGGCTTCTACGCATGGATGGGTACGATCAATGCCCATCCGGCTATGAAGGCCACATCGCCGCAAGCGCCGGTCTCTCAATGGATGTCGGGCGACGACTTCTTCCACAACGGCGCTTTCCTCGTCTCGCACGCGTTCCAGTTCTATGCCAACTTCGGCTGGCCGAGGCCGGCGCCTGTCAAGGAGTATCCCCGTCGGTTCCAGCTGCCGCATCCGGACGGTTATCGCTTCTTCCTCGAACAGGGGACGCTGAAGAACCTGAATGATCGTTTCCTCCGCGACTCGGTGGAGTTCTGGAATCTCATTACGCAGCATGGAACGTGGGACGATTTCTGGGCTGAGCGGTCCGTCCTTCCGCATCTTAAGGACCTCACGCCCGCCGTGTTGGTGGTGGGAGGCTGGTTCGACGCTGAGAACTTGTACGGTGCGCTCAATAGCTACCGGACGGCGAACGACAACAACCCGAACAATCGCGTTCGGCTCGTGATGGGGCCTTGGGCGCACGGTTGGTGGCAGCAATCGGGATTGGATTCCCTCGGAGACATCAAATTCGGGTCGGTGACGACCGAATGGTTCACGAAGAACGTCATCGGTCCGTACTTCGACCATGAGCTGGCGGGCGCGCCCGAGCCGAAGCTGGCCGAAGCGACCGTCTTTTTGACGGGGGCCAACGAATGGCGGCAGCTTGATGCTTGGCCGCCGAAGGTCGAGAAGCGGATGCTCTACTTTAGCGAGGGGCGGACCCTCTCCTGGACGAGACCTTCAGGTCCGCAGGATGTCTACGATGAGTACGTCAACGACCCGCAGACGCCGGTCCCCTACGCCGAAGAGATCCGCCCATGGTACAATCCGGCATACATGCTCGCCGACCAGCGATTCGCGTCGCGTCGCCCGGATGTGCTGACCTATCAGACCGACGTGTTGGAGGAGGACATGACGATCGCCGGGCCGATCACGGTACGGCTGAACGCATCGACGTCGGGAACGGATTGCGACTGGATCGTGAAGATCATCGACGTCTTCCCCGACACCACCACGACGCCCCGCAACACGGCCGCGCGGGGAGTGCGGCTGGAGGGCTACCAGATGATGGTGCGCGGCGACGTGCTCCGAGGAAAGTTCCGCAATTCGATGTCCAAGCCCGAACCGTTCAATCCCGACCAACCGACGGAGATCACCTACACCCTGCAGGACGCCTTCCATCGCTTCAAGAAGGGACATCGCATCATGGTGCAAGTACAGAGTTCGTGGTTCCCGAAGATCGACCGCAACCCCGGCGTGTTCATGGACATCTTCCAGGCGAAGGAAGGCGACTTTAGAAAGACGACACAACGGGTGTACCGGGGAGGTGCGCGCGTGTCGGGGGTGGAGGTGGGATTGTTTCGGGACTGAGCGGAAAGCCCGAGTCGAGTAAGCACGCACTGTCACGGTATGGGCAGGCTGAGTTCCCGGGACAAAGATCCTCGATTCTTGCCCTTGAACTCGGCCTGCCCATCGTCTGATTGCTCCTGGGTACGGCCTACGTCATTTTGATCTCCCTCCCCCTCTTCCTGTCATCTAAGGCCCTGTTTTCGTAGATTTCAGGAGAACGGGACACAAGGAGCACAAGTCCATTGAAGGTCCCTGCAGCACACAAAGCACAGGATCTTCGATGAGTCTGTGCTCTTTGTGTTGTTCTGTGCCTCTTGAGCCCAATGCTTCTTTCGAGCGAACGCACCATGGCATCCGAATTACCGAAGACTTACGACCCCAAGTCCGTCGAGGACCGTTGGTATGCCTCCTGGGAACAGGGACGGCATTTCCACGCCTCGGTTCAACCCGACCGCAAGCCGTACACCATCGTCATTCCTCCGCCAAACATCACCGGCATCCTGACGATGGGGCACATCCTCAACAATACGATCCAGGATATCCTCATTCGCTACAAGCGGATGCAGGGGTTCGAGGCCTGTTGGGTTCCAGGCACCGATCACGCCGGCATCGCCACGCAGAACGTCGTCGAAAAAGCGCTGGCCCGCGAAGGTGTCGACCGGCGCGAGATGGGACGCGAGAAGTTCGTCGAACGCGTCTGGTCGTGGCGCGAGGAGTACGGCAAGACGATCATCCGTCAGCTTCGCAAGCTCGGCGTCTCAGCCGACTGGGACCGCGAGCGCTTCACAATGGACGAGGGCCTTTCTGAAGCTGTGAAAGAGGTCTTTGTCCGGATGTTCGACAAAGGGATGATCTACCGGGGCAAGTACATCGTCAACTGGTGTCCATTCCATCAGACGGCATTGTCCGACGATGAAGTGGACACGAACGAGACCGAGGGAAGCCTCTATTATGTCCGCTACCGCATCGAAGGGACGAACGACGCGGCCGTTGTCGCAACGACGCGGCCGGAGACGATGCTGGGGGACACGGCGCTCTGCGTGAACCCCAAGGACGAGCGCTACAAGCATCTTATCGGGCGCACGGCTATTCTGCCGATCGTCGGCCGACGCCTGCCGATCATCGCCGACGACTACATCGACATGAGCTTCGGCACCGGCTTTATGAAGGTGACGCCGGCGCATGATGCCAACGACTTTCTGCTCGGCCAGCGCCACAACCTGGCCCATATCAATGTCATGACGACGAACGGCATCATGAACCACCATGCGCCGTCGCCGTATGAGGGATTGGACCGGTTCGCGTGCCGGAAGCGCCTCGTGCAGGACCTCCACGAGCAGGGATTCCTCGAGAAGATCGAGAAGCACACGGTCAACCTCGGTAAATGCTATCGCTGCCAGACCGTGATCGAGCCGTATCTCTCGGACCAATGGTTCGTGCGGATGCAGCCGCTGGCCAAGCCGGCGCTCCGCGTCGTGAAGAATGGAACGATCAAATTCTACCCCGAGCGATGGGTGAAGGTCTATGAGCATTGGATGGACAACATCCGCGACTGGTGCATCTCGCGCCAGCTCTGGTGGGGCCATCGCATTCCCGTCTACTACGCCGACGACGGTCGTTACACGGCGGCGAGGAGCGAGGCCGAAGCACGAACGAAGCTGCAGCTGCCGGCCGACGCTCCCCTGAGGCAGGACGAGGACGTGCTCGACACCTGGTTCTCGTCATGGCTCTGGCCGATGTCAGTATTCGGATGGCCGGAGGATTCAAAGGACCTCCGTTACTTCAATCCGACCGACACGCTCGTCACCGGTCCCGACATCATTTTCTTCTGGGTCGCACGGATGGTGATGTCGAACATGGAGTTTATGCGCGACATGCCGAACCACCGCGGCAAGTCGCGACATGCGGATGAAGAGCTCATCCCGTTCCGGAACGTCTATTTCACGAGCATCATCCGCGACTCGCAAGGCCGCAAGATGAGCAAGTCGCTCGGAAATTCGCCCGATCCGCTTGCCGTCATTGATGAGTACGGCGCCGACGCCCTACGTTATACGATGGCCTATCTTGCCCCCCTCGGACAGGACGTGCTGTTCTCGACGGAGAAGTGCGAGCTCGGACGGAACTTCGCGAACAAGGTCTGGAACGCCGGCCGCTTCCTCCTGATGAACGCCGACGAGATCTGCAGCGACCGGCCGCCGCTCGACGAGATGCCGCTCGACAAGATGGACCTGGCCGATCGGTGGATCCTGTCACGCCTCCATTCAACCATCCGCGACTACCACGCACAACTCGCTGAATTCCGTATCAACGAGGTCAGCAAGTTGTTGTACGATTTCATCTGGCACGACTTCTGCGATTGGTACGTCGAGCTCGTCAAGGCACGGTTCACGGGCGATGAGCCGGCCGAGATCAAGAAGGCCGTGGTGACCCGCGCCTTGTGGGTGTTCGATCAGGCGTTGCGACTACTGCATCCGTTCATGCCATTTGTCACCGAGGAGTTGTGGCAGCATCTCACCGACCGGAAGGGTTCGCTGCTGATCCGCGCGGCATTTCCCGCCTTCGACGAAGACTGGATCCAAGAGAGCGCCGAGCGACGCATGGCCTTCGTCCAGCGGGTCATCGAGTCGGTCCGGACGATCCGTGGAGAGAACAATCTGCCGCCGGGAAAAGAGCTGCGCTTGCAGGTCATTGCCGACGCCGAGCACGGCGATACCATCAACCACTATCAACGTTATATCTCCCGGCTCGTGAAGGCGTCGAGCGTCGAGGTCATTGCCGCCTCTCAGAAGCCGAAGCCCGCCGCCGGAGCCGTCGTGGACGGGACGGAGCTCTACGTCCCGCTGGCCGGGCTGATCGATCTGGGAGCCGAGCGGGCACGGCTCGAAAAGGAGATCACCCGCTTGCGTGGTCTCGCGGATGGGATCGCCAGAAAGCTCGAGAATGAGTCTTTCGTCCAACGGGCCCCCAAAGAGATCGTGGAGAAGGAACGTGAGAAGCGGGAATCCGTGTTGCAGAATATCTCCAAACTCGAAGAGAATCTGGCTTCGCTGCAGGTCGCCTGAACCAACGCCCCCCGGGGGCCGCTGGTTCGGATCATGACGATCACCGGCCCTATGGTCCCACAACATCTCCTCTTTCTCGGCGAGCTTCGGTCGGAAGCCGTCCACGGTCCGTCAGGGGCCCGCCTTGTGACCGACGCCCCCGTCGACAACCACGGCCGCGGCCAGTCGTTTTCGCCGACAGACCTGGTTGTTACAGCACTCTCCTCGTGCGCGGTCACGACCGCTGCCATCGCGCTGCAGAAACACGCTCTCCGGCTCGACGGCGCCAAAGTGTACGCCGAAAAGCACATGAGCGTCGACCCACCGCGCCGCATCGTGCGGATCGTCGTGCACATCGACCTTCCAGCAGGATTCCCGCATGACCGGCGGCCTCTGCTCGAGAGCACGGCCCGGCAGTGCCCCGTCGCCCGCAGCCTGCATCCGGACGTGCGCATTGAGATGACGTTCGCGTATCCGGACTGATCTCAATGGTATTCTTGGTGGCCCATCCATTACCCTCTTGCTCCTTGCCGTAATCTCCCCCATCTTAACAGGGCCCTTCACGGTCGGGTCCTGCCATGCGCACCATCATCGCATTCCTGCTTCTCGTTCCCGGACCGATCTTCGCCCAGTCACTCGAATCGCAACTGGCGAATGACGGAACGCTCCTCCGTCTCCAACTGTCCACCGCTCCCTTTCCACATCCCGCCCGTGGATCCGGACATCAGTACGGCGGCAAGACATTCCCGGCTGATACACACTACCGTGACAGCACCGTGTTGGTCTTCATACCCAGGGGCTTTCGCTCCGACCGTCCGCTGGACCTTGCCGTGCACATCCACGGCTGGTGGAACAACGTCGATTCCGTGCTCGTGCAATTCCGGTTGGCGGAACAGTTGACGGCCAGTCGCAAGAACGCTGCGCTCGTCATCCCCCAAGGTCCCAAGGGGGCCCCCGATTCGCACGGCGGTCGATTGGAGGACGAGGGAGGATTTCGACGATTCATTGAAGACGTCGGACGTGAACTGCATGCACGGAGACTGGTGTCGACTCCAACGGTACGCCATGTTGTTCTCTCAGGGCATAGCGGCGCTTACCGCATGATCTCGAGCATCCTGCTTCGGGGAGGCGCAAACGAGCGGATCACGGAGGTCTATCTGTTTGACGCCCTCTACGGCCAGTTGGAGAAGTACGGTCATTGGCTGACGCAGGAACAGGACCGATTCGTCGCAGTCTACTGCGACAGCGGCGGGACAAAAGCGACGACGGAATCGCTGATGGAAGACCTTGCGGCTTGGAAGATCCCGTTCGCGGCCTGGGAAGAATCGGACCCGACCCTCGATTTGAGTCTCCAACGTATCAACTTCATTCATTCAGACCTTGGACACAATGAAGTATTGATGGTGCGGGAGCAATACCGGCGCTCTCTCGAAAGCGGAACGCTTGAGAACAAGTGAGAGGATGAAGCAAGAAGGATGGAGCATGATGCAGGTTGCAAGAGGTGGACGAGTTCAGGAGAGATGTGACTCCAGGAGAAGGAGCTTTCGGAAGAGACTCTCACGCCAGAATGTGGCCGCTTTCACCACAAGGTGACTCCTTCCGCAACGATGGAGCCGCCATGAAGCTCTTCTGGCTTGTCTTACGCGACGTGGCCAAGAAGTGGTACCATTCGCCGGCCTACTGGCGCCGCGTCAAGACCCAACCGGCAATCATGTTCAAAGAACGTCTTGCTGACGTTGCCTAAGGCACGAAGGGCTCACCCACAGAATCTCTGACCGACCTCAGTGCCTCGCTCAGTGCGCCCTCATGAGACCTTCGTGCTTTCACCTTTGTGCTTGCTGTTTGTTTCGCAGTTAGCATTTCGGATTTCGACTACGCCGCTCCATGGCTTGGATCGCCCACCTAGACCTCGACTGCTTCTACGTTTCCGTCGAGCGGAACAACGACCCGTCGCTGATCGGCAAGCCGGTCGTCGTCGGAGGCAGTCCGAAAGGACGCGGCGTTGTGGCGTCAGCGTCGTACGAAGCGCGTGCCTTCGGCGTTCGCTCCGCCATGCCGACGGCCCAGGCGCTGCGGCTCTGCCCTTCTCTGGTCGTCGTGCGGGGACATCACGAACAGTACGGCGACATTTCGCACCGGCTGTACGAGCGCATGCAGCAGCTGGCGCCGATCGTCGAGCGCGCATCGATCGACGAGATGTACCTGGACTTCACGGGTACTGAACGGCTGTATGACAACGACCTTCCCGCGTTCATGAGAAAGCTGAAGCGGATCGTTCGTGACGAATTCTCGCTCCCTTGCACGGTCGCGCTTTCGGCCAACAAGCTTGTCTCGAAGATCGCCACGGGAGTCGTAAAACCCGACGGGGTCATCACCATTCCGCACGGGACCGAAGCCGCCTTCCTGGCTCCCCTGCCCGCCAGCGTCATACCGGGCGTCGGCGCAAAAACGGAGGAGTTTCTGACACGCCACGGCTTCCGGACGGTGGCCGACATTCAGAAGCGGACGCAAGATGAGTTCATGTCGCTGCTCGGCAAACACGGACTGTGGATCTACGCGGCCGCGCACGGCAGGGGGTCGGAGCATCTGACCTCCGAGCACACCCGCAAGAGTATCTCCCGCGAGGAGACGTTCGGGCACGACATCCAGGACCTCGCCGAATTGGAGCGCGAGCTCTTCGCACTCACGGAGGACGTCTGCATGTCGCTCCGGAAGAAGGGCTGGAAGGCGCGCACCGTCTCGATCAAGTTCCGATACACCGACTTCTCGACCTTTACGCGCGACCAAACGGTGGATCCAACGGATCACGACGCCGTCATTTTCAAGACTGCCGCGGAACTGCTGCGCAACAACTTCGACCGGCGACGCAAGCTGCGGCTCATAGGCGTCCGGCTTTCGAATTTCTCGGAGGAGACACAGCTGGTACTCGGACTCGATCCTGCATCGGGAAAGAACGAGAATGTGTTGAAGGCCATGGACGAGATCCGCAAGAAATTCGGGAGCGACGTCGTGCATTTGGGGACCGGACGCGCCGGTGAAGGACCACCACCGTCGGCGCCCGACGAACGACCGCCCGGAGAATGAACCCGTTGACGTCGCTCCAGGACCGACGGACCGGCACGGCCGCCCGGCCAACCGTTGTGCTTCTCCAGTGGCGATTGCCTGCACCGTTCCGTAGATTTTTCGCCAAGCGGTCGCCGATATGCGTCATCCCGCCTGGCCACCTTCACTTCGCATGATCACCCCTATGAAGAGACTCTTCCTTCTCCTGATCGTCCCGGTCCTGATCTTCGCCCAACGTCCGAGCGCTCAGGACATTTCACGCTGGGAATCTCGGGCCAAGCGCGTCACGATCATTCGGGACACTTGGGGGATCCCGCATGTCTACGCTCCGACCGACGCCGATGCCGTTTTCGGCATGCTCTACGCGCAATGCGAAGACGATTTCGCCCGGGTCGAGATGAACTACATCGAGAAACTCGGCCGGATGGCCGAGGTCCAGGGGCCGAAGGCACTGGCCGGAGATCTTTACATCCGCCTTGTCATCGATGCGGAAGAGGCACAAGACGACTACCGCACAAGCCCGGATTGGCTTCGCGCATTGATGGATGCCCACGCCGACGGCATCAATTACTACCTGTATCGGCATCCCGAAGTCCGTCCCAGACTGCTGACGCACTTCGAACCGTGGTACTCCCTCACCTGGACCGACGGGAGCATCGGAGCCATCAGCACCGGAGACATCGGCCCCCGCGATGTGGGGCAGCTGTATCTGGGAACCGAAGGTTCGTTGGGAGACCTCGAGCGGGAGCAGGATGAGCGCCTGACCGGCTCGAATGGCTTTGCGATCGGACCTTCGCGTACGGCATCGGGCAATGCCATTCTCTATATCAATCCGCATGTCACGTTCTACTTTCGCCCCGAGATCCATGTGGTGAGCGATGAAGGTCTGAATGTCTATGGTGCGGTAACGTGGGGACAGTTCTTCGTCTATCAGGGCTTCAACGAGCATTGCGGGTGGATGCACACCTCCAGCGCAGCCGATGTCTCCGACATGTATGCGGAACAGATCATCGAAGAGAACGGGCAGAGGTTCTACCGGTACGATGGCGGCCGGAGACGCATCACCGAGAAGAAGATCACACTTCGCTACATGTCGGGAGACAGCACGACCTCCATGACCGTTCAGGCCATGTTTACGCACCATGGCCCTGTCATGGCGAAGCGCAACGGGCAGTTCCTCAGTGTTCGATCCTTTAATCGGTCCATCCAAAGTCTCATCCAGAGCTTCCAGCGGACCAAGAGCACCGGCTTGGAGTCGTTCAAGAAGTCGATGGACCTGACCGCCAACGCGTCGAACAACACCGTCTTCGCGGACGACCGGGGAAATATCGCCTACTGGCACGGCAATTTCTTGCCGAAGCGGGATCCTTCGATCGACTGGTCGCAGCCCGTCGACGGAAGTACACCGTCGACCGAATGGCAGGGACTTCATCCGGTCCACGAATCCGTTCACATCATCAACCCGAGCAGCGGCTGGATCCAGAACTGCAACTCCACGCCGTTCACGGCTTCGGGCGAAAGCAGCCCGCGTCGAACGGACTATCCTTCATACATGGCGCCCGACGAGGAGAACTTCCGGTCTCTGAACGCCGTCCGCGTCCTCGATCGCGAGAAGGCCTTCACGATCGACAAGGTGATCGCAGCCGGGTACGACCCGGCCTTGACGGCATTCGAGATCCTCGTCCCCGCTTTGGTAAGGGTGTTCGAGCGCGATATCAAGCCGGGAACGAACACGCATGACAAACTCAGCGAGCCCATCGCCATTTTGAAAGCTTGGGACCACCGGACATCGGTCCGTTCGATCGCGATGACGCTGGCCCATGCGTGGGGAGAGAAGCTGGCTCGCGCCATCGCACGCACCAAGGCCGGGGCGGATGAGGATGGCACCGTCGCCAAGACCAAGGCGTTCGCACAGCGGGCGACGGCATCGGAGATCGTCGAGCCGCTCATGCGTACGGTGCAGGAGCTCGACTCCACGTTCGGAACGTGGAAGACCCCCTGGGGCGAAGTGAACCGCTTCCAGCGGCTGGATGGGGGCCTCGAGGAGCGCCATGACGATGCGCAGCCCAGTTGGCCTGTCGGCTTCGCCTCGGCACGATGGGGAATGCTGGCAGCGTACAGCAGCCGCACGTACGATGGAACGAAGAAGATGTACGGCTTCGGCGGCAACAGCTTTGTCGCCGCCGTTGAATTCGGAGAACGGCTCAAGGCCAAGTCGCTTCTCGCCGGCGGCCAGAGTGGAGATCCACGATCAAGGCACTTTTCCGACCAGGCCGAGATGTATGCGACAGGCCGGTTCAAGGATGTACACTTCTACAAAGAAGATGTCCTGAAGAACGCCGAAGCAATGTATCATCCTGGCGAAGAGGCCAGATAGACCGCACGCCACCCTGCTCTGACCCATGATCGGCTTCGATAACGAGAGATACCTCGCCGAGCAATCGGCTGCCATCCTCGAGCGCGTCAAGCGCTTCGATAACAAGCTCTACCTGGAATTCGGCGGGAAGCTCATGTTCGACTACCACGCTGCCCGCGTCCTGCCGGGATACGACCCGAACGTCAAGCTGCGACTTCTCCAAACGCTGCGCGACAAGGCCGAGGTCCTGCTCGCCATCTACGCCGGCGACATCGAGCGCAAGAAGATGCGCGCCGATTTCGGCATCACCTACGAATCCGACGCGCTCAAGCTGATCGACGACCTCACCGCTTGGGGGGTCTCCGTGGCAGGGGTCGTCATCACGCGCTTCGAGCATCAGCCATCTGCGAAGCTCTTCCAGAACAGGCTCGAGCGGCGCGGCATTCATGTGTACACGCACGGATTCACCAAGGGATATCCGACCGACATCGAGACCGTGGTGAGCGACCACGGATACGGCGCGAACGAGTTCATTCGGACCTCGCGTCCCATCGTCGTCGTCACCGGGCCCGGACCGCTCAGCGGCAAACTGGCCACGTGCTTGTCGCAGATCTATCACGAGTGGAGGCGAGGCGTGCATGCGGGCTACGCCAAATTCGAGACGTTCCCTATCTGGAATCTCCCCCTGAAACATCCGGTCAACGTCGCCTACGAGGCCGCCACGGCCGACATTCGAGACTACAACGTCATCGACTCGTTCCATCTGGAGGCGTACAACGAGAAGGCGGTCAACTATAACCGGGACGTTGAAGCGTTTCCCCTCCTCCGCCGCATCATCGAGTCGATCACGAACGAACCTTCCTTCTACAAGTCCCCCACCGACATGGGGGTCAACCGTGCCGGCTTCGGCATCGTGAACGACGAGGTCGTGCGCGCGGCGTCACGCCAGGAGATCGTACGCCGCTATTTTCGCTACGCCTGCGAATATGCTATGGGCCTGGCCGACAAGGAGACCGTCCAGCGCGCCGAGCTTATCATGAAGGAGATCGGTGCCTCTCCGGAAGACCGCACTGTTGTGGCTCCGGCACGTTCGAAGGCGGCCGCCCACGCCCCTTCGACGAATACCGACCACCACGTCTCCTGCGCCGCAGCTCTCCAGCTCGTTGACGGGACGATCATCACCGGCCGCAACTCCGATCTGATGCATGCCGCGTCGGCCGTGGTGATGAATGCCGTCAAGCATCTGGCCGGCATTCCGGATGACATCCACCTTCTTCCTCCGTCGATCATCAATTCGCTGAGCCACTTCAAGCGGGAGATCCTTCAAGGCCGGCAGGTCAGTCTGGATCTCGAAGAAACGCTGGTGGCCCTCAGCATCAGTGCGACCGACCGGCCCGAAACGCTCGCGGCCGTTGAGCGACTCAAGGACCTACGGGGGTGCGAAATGCACCTGACGCATATCCCCACTCCAGGGGACGAAGCCGGACTGCGCAAGCTGGGCCTGAACCTGACGAGTGAACCGACCTTTGCGACGAAGCAATTGTTCATGGCCTGACCTCGAGGAGTCATGAACCGCCATGACGCCAGGTCGCTCTCGACCCCTTAGTGATCTGAAGCGATCGGTTCGGTGAAGCCGTCCACCTTCGCGCCGTGGAATCGATCTCCCGTTGAGAAGGGAGCCATTCTCGGAAGGATTTCTGCGGGCTCATGGCGAATCCGGCATTCGTGCCGTAGATTGCCAGACCGTCAACCAACCAATCGCATCCTGGGAGAAGCCTCGTGATGAAGAAGCTGACGTACCTGATACTGCTCGTCGTGCCGATCGCCGCCCTCGCGCAGCCGAAATCCCTTACCGCCGACGACTACGCGCGCGCGGAGAAGTTCCTCGCCGCCACGGTCAATCCGCTCGTCATGAACGGCTCACTGAACGTGACATGGAAGAAGGATGGGACCTTCTGGTACCGAGTCTCGACCGAGAAGGGCTCCGAGTTCGTGATCGTCGACCCGCGGAAGAAGTTGCGCAGCTCCTACACCCCGACGAAGGAAGATTCCTCGTCGATGCCCGGCCGTAGTGGCCGCTTTGGGATGTTCGGCGGCACGGCCGTACAATCGCCTGACGGCAAGAAGGAAGCCTTCATCCGCAACTGGAATCTGTGGGTCCGCGACCTGACGACGAAGGAAGAGCGTCAGCTGACGACCGACGGGGTGGAGAACTTCGGCTACGCCACCGACAACGCGGGATGGAAGACGAGCGACCGCGCCATCCTGTTGTGGTCTCCCGACTCGCGCAAGATCGCTACGCAACAGCAGGATGAGCGCCAGGTCGGCTTCATGCACCTCGTCGAGGCAACGACCGGCCATCCCATATTGAAGTCATGGAAGTACCCTCTTCCCGGCGACAGCATCGTGGCGATGCTGCATCGCGTCATCATCGAAGTGGACGGCCCGCGCGTCGTCCGGCTGCAGCTGCCGCCGGAGTATCATCGCGCCACGCTCGGCGACGACATCTCGATGGACGATTACAAATGGAGCCCCGACGGTTCGCGATTGGCCTTCGCCTCCACGTCGCGCGACCACAAGCGCACGTGGGTGCGTGTGGCCGACGCTGCCACGGGAGCCGTTCGCACGATCTTCGAGGAGGTCGTGGCGACGCACTATGAATCCGTCTCGGGCTGGGAGGTGCTGTGGGGATCTGAGGAGATCATCTGGTTCTCTCAGCGCGACGACTGGGGACAGTTGTATCTGTATGACATGAAGACCGGGAAAATGAAGAACCCGATCACATCGGGTCCTGGGATGGTTTCGCAGATCGTGAAGGCCGACGAGAAAGAACGGACGGTCCTGTTCGCGGCGTATGGACGGGAGAAGGGGCGTGATCCCTACTTCCTCCACTACTACCGTGTGAAGCTCAATGGCCGGGGAATGAAGCTGCTCACGCCCGAAGACGCCCACCACTCCCTACAGCTTTCCCCGTCCGGCCTCTACTTCGTTGATTCATATTCGAAGCCTGACGTTCCGCCGGTTCACGTCCTTCGCAATGCGGACGGCGACCTGATCATGACGCTTGAAAAGGCTGACATCTCAAAGTTGATCGCTTCCGGCTGGAAGCCGCCGATACCCATCACGATGAAGGGGCGCGATGGGAAGACGGACATCTACGGACTGATGTTCGTCCCGACGAACCTCGACACGACAAAGAAGTATCCTATCGTCAACAATGCCTACCCCGGACCGCAGAGCGGCAGCGTCGGTCCTCGAGGCTTCGCCGCCGCGCGGGGCGATCGTCAGGCCATGGCCGAGCTCGGCTTCATCGTTGTCACGATCGACGGCATGGGGACGCCGAATCGTTCGAAATCATTCCACGATACCTACTACGGCGCGATGGGACGCGACAACACGCTCCCCGATCAGGTCGGGGGAATGCAGCAATTGGCGCAACGGTATCGCTGGATCGACATCGACCGTGCCGGGATGTGGGGTCATTCCGGAGGCGGATTCATCACAGCGGCGGCGATGTTCCGCTATCCTGACTTCTTCAAGGTCGGTGTTTCGCAGTCGGGCAATCACGATCAACGCAACTACGAGGATGACTGGGGTGAGCGGTACCAGGGACTCCTCATGAAGAACGCCGACGGTTCGGACAACTACGACGCCGAGGCGAATCAGACGGTGGCGAAGAACCTGAAGGGAAAACTCCTGCTCGCACACGGCATGATGGATAACAACGTGCCTCCGTACAGCACGTATCTCGTGATGGAGGCGCTCATCAAGGCCAACAAGGATTTCGACCTGATCCTGTTCCCCTACCAGCAGCATGGCTACGGTCCACACAACAACTACATGATGCGGCGGCGGTGGGACTATTTCGTAAAGTGGCTGATGGGCTCCGAGCCGCCGAAGGAATTCGAATTCAAGCCGCCCACGCCGGTGCGGCCGATGTAGCGGACCCGCCGTCGTCGCGGCTTCTTGCGGAAATGAGCCTCAAGGCCCGTCATGATTCGACGGGCCTTGGCATCTGTGCTCCAAAGATGCTAGATTCTCGAAGTTGGGAAACTAGGCCGCAACGCGCTTTGCACCAGCCCATCAGAGGCAACAGATCGTCGGATCACCAACGGTGAGGGAGACATGGGAACGGTGAGAAACATCCTGGCAACCAAGGGTTCAACGGTATTCACGGTCGAGCCCGAAACCTCGGTCTTGGAAGCGCTACGGATCATGGCCGAGCACAACGTCGGTGCGCTGGTGGTCACCAAGGACCGTGAGCTGGCAGGCATTTTCTCCGAGCGCGACTATGCCCGCAAGGGAGCATTGCTCGGACGTACGGCGGCGGCCACGACGGTCGGCGAGATCATGACGTCGAACGTGTTCACGGTGACTGAGGAACATTCCGTCGACGCCTGCATGGCGCTCATGACGGCCCGTCATATCCGCCACCTGCCGGTCGTGGAAGGCGGGAAACTTGTCGGAATGGTCTCCATCGGCGATATTGTAAAACGGCTGATCGCCGAGCGAGAACAGACGATCCAGGACCTGACCAGTTACATCACGGGTTCACGTTCGTGACGAGTTGATCGATCCGGAGCATTGAAGCACCAGCCCGCGCCGGGGCCTCTGCCCCGGCGTTGCGCGTACATCCACACCCTTAACCCAATCGGAATCTCCATGAAATCTCCCAGGCTGCTGATCGTGGGAGCGCTCGCGCTGCTGACGACCGGCCTCGCTGCACAGGAACATGCCGCCGCATTTCGCGGCGCACGGATCATTCCCGTCGAAGGAAACGCCATCGACAACGGCGTGCTCGTCGTCAGGAACGGCAAGATTGTCTCCGTCGGTCCCGCATCGACCCCCGTCCCTTCTGACGCCACGGTTATCGATGCGACCGGCAAGACGATCGTTCCCGGACTTGTCGATACACATTCGCACATCGGCGGTGGGTCGGGGGGCGACCGCTCCTCCGCGCTCCATCCGGACGTTCGCATCCTCGACGGCATCAACCCGCGCGATGAGTCATTCAAGAAGGCCCTCGCCGGAGGCATCACGACCGTCAACATCATGCCCGGCTCCGGCCATCTCATGAGCGGCCAAACCGTATACGTGAAGCCGCGTCCCGCCAACAGCGTCGAAGAGATGCTCGTCTACGTCGACAAGGATCGGACGATCTACGGCGGCATGAAAATGGCAAACGGGACAAACCCGATCGGCGAGAAGCCGTTCCCGGGAACGCGAGCCAAGTCGGCCGCCCTTGTGCGCTCGCTGTTCGTCAAGGCCTTGGATTACAAGGCCAAGGTCGCGGCCGCAAAGGGTAATGCCGACAAGTTGCCCAAGCGCGATCTTGAGATGGAGGCCATGCTCGAGATCCTCGACGGACGACGGATCGTCCATCACCACACCCATCGGGCCGACGACATTCTGACCGTCCTGCGATTGCAGAAGGAGTTTGGCTTCCGCGTGGTCCTGCATCATGTGACCGACGCTTATCTCGTGGCCCGGGAGATCGCCGAGGCCAAGGTGGCCAGCTCGATCATCGTCATCGATTCTCCGGGGGGCAAGGAGGAAGCTCTCAATCTGAACTTCGTCAACGGCGCGGCGCTTGTGAAGGCCGGCGCCTTGTTCGGATTCCACACCGACGACGGCATCACCGACTCGCGGCTGTTCCTTCGATCGGCGGCGCTTGCCGTGCGGGGCGGATTGGACCGCGTCGAGGCGCTCAAGGCCCTCACGATCAATGGCGCCCGGATGCTCGACCTCGGCGACCGCGTCGGATCGCTGAAGCCCGGTAAGGATGCTGATTTCGTGGTGCTCTCGGGCGACCCGTTCAGCGTCTACACCCACGTCGAACAGACCTGGATCGACGGAAAGAAGGTCTGGGACCGCTCGCATCCAGATGACTATAAGTACGCCGTCGGGGGCTACGAGGTCTACCCCAACGGCACCGCTCTCGACGTATGCGGGGGTGGAGAATGAAGACCCACATCAGACGTGCACATCCAACCGCCATGACGTCGAGGCTCGGAATATTCCAGATCCGCCACAAAGGCCAAGATCCAGAAGCGATGAGCGCGACCAATCTTTTCTCAATTTCTTTGACTGCGGACGCTTGGTGTGCTTTGCGCCCGCCTGCCCGGCGGGCAGGTACTCGGCGCCCTTGGCGCCCTTGGCGGTTGACACTCTGGGCCCTCGGGTTTGGGATCGCCACCGCCTTCGGCTCATCCCCTTCCTTTGCCCAGGTCGCTATTAAGGGCGCGATCGTCCACACGATGGCCGGCGCTCCGATCAAGGACGGCATCGTCCTCATCAAGGACGGAAAGATCGAACGCGTCGGACCCGCATCGTCCGTTCCGATCCCCGCCGGCACCAAGGTGCTGAGCGGCAAGGTCGTGACGCCCGGCCTCGTTGACGCCCATTCGACCGTGGGCCTTTCGGGCATTCTCAACATCGCCGCCGACCAGATGCAGCTGGAGAAATCCGACGCGTTCCAGCCGGAGCTTCGCGCCATCGATGCGTACAATCCGCGAGAGGCGCTCGTTGGCTTCCTGCGGGACCTGGGCGTCACCACGCTCCACACGGGCCACGCTCCCGGGGCACTCGCCAGCGGAACGACGATCGTCGTAAAGCCGGTCGGGGGCACCGTTCAGGAAGCGATGATCGCCGAGGGCATGGTCGCGTTCACGCTCGGTTCGTCCGTGCAAAGCGCCTATCGCAATCCCGGCACAAGCGGCAAAGCCATCGCCATGCTGCGATCTGAATTCATCAAGGCACAGGACTACACCAAGAAGCTGGGCGCCAAAGACCCCGAGAAGCGGCCGTCGCGCGACCTCAAGTTGGAATTGTTGGCACGCATCTTGGCCGGGGAGGTGAGGATCCTCTACACCGCGAACCGCGCCACCGACATCCTGACGGTCCTCCGACTCCAGAAGGAATTCGGCTTCAAGCTCGTTCTCGACGGGGTTGCCGAGGCGTATCTGGTCCTCGACGAGATCAAGGCGGCCGGAGTCCCGGTCATCATCCACCCGACCATGGCCAGGCCGGGAGGCGACATGAAAAACCTTTCCGTGGAGACGGCGGCCAAGCTGAAGGCCGCCGGGATCCCGTTCGCCATTCAGACTGGCCATGAGGGCTATGTGCCGAAGACCCGCGTCGTACTGTTTGAAGCGGCCGTTGCAGCAGCGAACGGCCTCTCGTTCGAAGATGCCCTCGCAGCCATCACGATCGACGCCGCTCGCATCCTCGGCGTCGACAAGCGCGTTGGTTCGCTCGAGACTGGCAAGGATGCCGATGTGGTTGTCTTCGACGGCGACCCATTCGAGTATACCAGTCACGTCTGCGTCGTCGTCATCAACGGAGCCGTGGTCAGCGAGACCTGTCGCTGAGACAGGATACCGGACGGATGGCGGGTTCCTTCCAACGGAGCCCGCTTTTTTTTTGCACGGACGGCTTGACACCGACCAGTTTAGTTTCCACATTCGTTCCAGTCATGGCCTTTGTGCTCTCCATCCGACACCGCCGCTACGACGATCTCGCCACACGACTCCGGGACTTCCACCCCCATGCCGATGTGATCGAAGCCGGAGGCATCTCGACCCCGCGCCTGTCGGGGGAGTTTTGGACGGCGGCGCAACGTCAGGGGTCGTCGCTGCACGAGATCTCGTACCGAGCATGTTTCAAACCGCAACTTCCCAGGTTCTTTATCGACCGCTTCACGCAACCCGGCGACATCGTGTTCGATCCCTTCAGCGGACGCGGCACCACGGCGATCGAGGCGGCGCTCGCGCAGAGGGTGGTCGTTGCCAACGACGTCAATCCGCTGAGTGCGCTCCTCGCGAGGCCGCGACTGTTCGTACCCGATCTTGATACGCTTCGACAGCGTTTGTCGGCACTCCGATGGCGCGCAGGCCGCAGCGCCGAGATCGACCTATCGATGTTCTACCACCCGCGCACCGAGTCGGACCTCGTCGGATTGCGCGACTATCTGCGACGTCGACATCGCAACGGAGATGAAGACGCTATCGACCGATGGATCCGGATGGTGGCGACCAATCGCTTGACAGGGCATTCTGCGGGCTTTTTCTCCGTCTACACGTTGCCCCCGAATCAGGCGATCACGGCCGAGCGTCAGCGGCTGATCAACCGGCGGTTGCGTCAACGCCCTCCCGAGCGCGACGTTCGGGCGATCATACTGCGAAAATCGGCAAGTCTCCTGCGCAACGTCACTCCCGACCAAATGCGGGTCCTCCGAGAAGCGGGACGTCGTGCTCGATTCCTCACGGGCGATGCGCGGCACATCCGTTCGGTCCGCGACGGCACGGTCCGACTGACCGTCACCTCTCCCCCTTTCCTCAATATGGTCGACTACGCCACCGACAACTGGCTGCGGTGCTGGTTCAACGGCATCGACGCCGACGCGGTGGCGGAACAGATCACCGTCACGAGCTCGCTGACAGCATGGGAACATGCGATGGACGGGGTCTTCGCCGAACTGCATCGCATCACGGCGCCCGGGGGATGGGTGGCGTTCGAGGTCGGTGAAGTTCGACGCGGCCATCTTCGACTTGACGAATCAATCATGCCCATCGGCGTCCGCCGTGGATTCGAGTGCCGTGCGGTCCTGATCAACCGTCAGCAGTTCACGAAGACCTCCAACATCTGGGGCATCGACAACAATGCCCGCGGTACCAATACCAACCGCATCGTCTTGTTCCAGTCGGCCGGATGACCCGGTCGAACCCTTCCTCGCGCCCGTCATCGCCCATCGTTCAGATACGACGCGGCCCTCGCCGGGAATCTTGCGAACGAGTTCAACAATCAGGTCGCCGCACTGATCTCGAATCGGACCCGATGGTCCAACGTGATGCTCAAGGTCAACCCGGCGAGCACCCCACGTCCGGGGTTGGGTCGATAGGAGTGTGAACGGCATTCTGTTCTAAATACGGGCACGAGGAGACTCTGCCCGTTTTGCATTTCCCGACGATGGTCGACACGGAACCATTCTGCAGGGCCGAAATTCCTGAATAATTCTCTATATTGAGGCATGCGAACCTCGCTCCATCCGGAGATCTTGGAAGCCATTCGGCGCGCTCTGGCCGAAGATGTCGGTGGGGGTGATGCGACATCGCTGGCCACGATCCCGGGATCGTCAACGGCCCGAGGCCTTTTTAAGGCGAAGAGCCCGGGAGTCGTCGCAGGTCTTGAGGTCGCCGCGGAGGTGTTTCGGGCTCTGGACTCCTCCTGCCGTTTCACGCCGCATGTCGTGGACGGACAATCGGTGGAGCCCGAAACGCATTTTGCGACGATATCGGGTCCCACCCGCCCGCTCCTGACGGGGGAGCGTACGGCCCTGAATTTCTTGCAGCGGATGTCGGGAATCGCTACGACCACCCGTGCGTTTGTCGAAGCCGTCAAGGGGACTCGAGCTGTCATCATGGACACCCGCAAGACCGCCCCAGGATTGCGGCAGGCCGACAAGCTCGCGGTACGCCTCGGAGGCGGCACGAATCATCGTGCCGGGTTGTTCGATATGGTGCTGATCAAAGACAATCACATCGACGCGGCCGGCGGCATCGCGGCGGCGGTGGCCGCTGCCCGTCTACGATCGGGCGGTCCATTGCCCATCGAAGTGGAATGCCGTACGTTGAATGATGTGGGGGAAGCGTTCAATCTGAACGTGGACCGGATCATGCTCGACAACATGGACCTCGACACCATCCGCGAAGCCGTGCGCCTGGTGAGTGGCCGGCTGCCGCTGGAGGTTTCCGGCAATGTGACGCTCGAGACCGTTCGCGCATACGCCGAAACCGGCGTCGACCTGATCTCCGTGGGGGCCTTGACGCACTCGGTGCGGGCGATGGATATCAGTATGAAGATCGTGACGAGTGAGAACACATGAGTAAGAAGTAGGCAGGTTCATTCAGGCGTGGGGCAAGAAGAAGTCATGGTCAAAGAACATGCGTGTAGATCTTACTCTACGCCCTCTGCCTGCACACGACCTGGCAGTGCCTGCCTACTGCCTATTCACATTGAAGAGATACCGGGTTGACCACTGACGCAAACCTGATCTACGAAGACCTGCGCCGCCGTCTCCGCGACGTCGTTCCTGATGTCGAGCTTCGCTATAAAGCCGAGCTGGCGGCCGAGATCAACGCTCTCAAGCGACAGCGGAACGCCGTCATCCTGGGTCATAACTATATGGAGCCGGCGCTGTTCTATTCCATCCCCGATGTCGTCGGCGATTCTCTCGAGCTCAGCCGGCAGGCCGCGAAGACGCAAAAGGAGATCATCGTCTTCTGCGGCGTCCGATTCATGGCTGAGACGGCGAAGATCCTGAATCCGAACCGGACCGTCCTTCTTCCCGCGAAGAAGGCTGGATGCTCGTTGGCCGACGGCATCACGGCCGAGGACGTCCGGAAGTTGCGGGCGGAGTATCCCGGCGTGCCTGTCGTCTCCTACATCAACACGAACGCCGATGTCAAGGCCGAATCGGACATCATTTGCACGTCGGGCAATGCGGCCAAGGTCGTCGCGTCGCTCCAGGCCGAAACGGTCATCTTCCTGCCCGACGAATACCTGGCCGGCAACGTGGCCCGAGAGACCGGACGGCATATCATCTTCCCGACGAAGGGCATTCCGCGAAAGAACGACGGCTCGCTCGACTACAAGCTGATCGGTTGGAATGCCCGTTGCGAGGTCCATGACAAGTTCACGGTCGAAGACATCAAGAACGTCCGCAAGCAGTTCCCGGATGTCGTCATCCTCGCCCATCCGGAGTGCAGTCCAGAGGTGACGGCGGCTTCGGACTTTTCCGGGAGCACCGGAGCCATGATCAAATACGTCGAGCAGACCAAGGCGCCCCGCTATCTCCTGCTGACCGAGTGCTCAATGGGCGACAATATCGCCGCGTCGCATCCGGAAAAGGAGATGCTCCGGATGTGCAGCGTGCGATGTCCACATATGAACGAGATCACGCTCGAAGAGACCCGCGACGCGCTCAGGAAGACGCAGTACCTCATCGAGGTCCCCGAGGATATCCGTCGACGGGCACTTGTGGCGCTTGAACGGATGCTGGCCATCGGATGAAGATCGTTGCGGGTTCGTCGTTCAGGAGACGGTGTCCGTCGCAACGGCAAGCAGATGACCGTAGACCGAACCTTCACAACGATCGTCGACTGACCACCGACGCGCCGCGCGAGCGACCTGACCCATGCCGACACACGACCTCCTCAAGACCGACGTTCTGATCATCGGCTGCGGTATCGCAGGCGGAGTCGCCGCGCTCGAACTGGCCGAAGCTGGCATTCACGTGACCGTCGTGACGCTCTCCCCCAAGCCAGAAGAGACGAACACATGGTACGCGCAGGGTGGTATTGTCTACCAGGGCGACGCCGATTCCCCGGAGTTGCTCATCGAAGACATCCTGCGCGCAGGAGCGGGGTATTCGAATCGTGCCGCCGTCGAGATCCTCGCCCGGGAAGGTCCGGAACTCGTCAAGACGATCCTGCTTGACAAGATCGGCGTGCCGTTCGACCGCACGACGAATGATGAGCTTTCCCTCGTACGAGAGGGAGGACACTCGCTCCAGCGCATCCTCCACGCAGCCGATGCTACTGGAAGCGCCATCGAGCGCCGGCTTCTCGTGTCGTTGAGTCGGTTCAAGAACGTGCAGCTCCTCACGGGCCACACGGCCATCGACCTGCTCACCCCAGCCCATCACGCCATCGATCGGCAGTGTCTCTACCAGCCGACATCGTGCGTCGGGGCCTACGTTCTGAATCAGGCGACCGGCCAGGTGATCCGGTGCCTGGCCAAAGCGACGATCCTGGCAACGGGAGGCCTCGGACAGATCTTTCTGCGCACGACCAATCCGCCGGGAGCGAGGGGTGACGGATTGGCCATGGCTTGGCGCGCCGGCGCACGCGTCATCAACAATGAGTTCGTCCAGTTCCACCCGACCGCGTTCTACAAAGAGAACGCCCCATGTTTCCTGATCTCGGAGGCCGTCCGGGGGGCCGGCGCCAAGCTGGTGGATGAAAGCGGGCGCCCGTTCATGGCCGATTACGACCCCGAATGGAAAGACCTCGCCCCCCGCGACGTCGTATCGCGGAGCATACATCACGAGATGCTCAAGCGACGCCTGCCAAACGTCTACCTTGATATTGCCTCGCATCTCCCGGCGGCAAAGATCCGCGAGATGTTTCCGTCGATCCATGAGCAATGCCTGAAACACGGCGTTGACATGAGCCGCGAACCGATCCCGGTGGTCCCGGCGGCCCACTACTTCTGCGGCGGTGTCTGGGTGGACGAATGGGGACAGACAACGGTCCAGCAACTGTTCGCCGTCGGCGAAGTCTCGTGCACGGGCATCCACGGAGCGAACCGGCTGGCCAGCACGTCGCTTCTCGAAGGACTCGTGTGGGGCCACCGGGCCGCCAGACATCTGCACGGCTCGCTCCGATCGATCGAGCTCCACGACCCACGCGACATCCCCTCATGGGTGGAAACAGGTACGCAGGAACCCGACGCAGCGCTGATCCTGCAGGATATGAGCGCGATCCAGCACGTGATGTGGAACTACGTCGGCCTCGTCCGCACCGACCGCCGCCTGCAGCGCGCGCTCCGCGAGTTGCGACATCTCGAGTACGAGATCGAGCGCTTCTACCGGGCCGTGAAGCTGACCGATGGCCTCATCGGCCTGCGCAACGCCGTCCGGACGGCCTTGATCGTCACGATCTCGGCTTGGGAGAACAAGAAGAGCGTGGGATGCCATTATAGGGTCTGAGGAGGGAGGGGGACGGAAGTTGGGTATCAGGTTTCAGGTGTGAGTTGTGAGGTGTCAGGTATCAGTGATCAGTAGTCAGTGTTCGGTGTTCGGTGGTCAGTCGCAGATCGCTTCAACCAGGAAGAAAAATCTGCATGCTTGTCCGTTCATTCAGACGATTGTTCTTCGCGATCATCACGGTCGCCCTGCTTGCCCTTTCGGCCTTCGCACAGGATCCGGCGCCGGTCCTTCTCATCTCGCTCGACGGCTTCCGCAACGATTACCCCGAGAAGACGGAGACGCCCACACTGACGGCGCTGTCGAACGGAGGCGTGCGAGCCGATGCCATGCGCCCTGTCTTTCCGAGCAAGACCTTCACGAATCATTACACGATCGCGACGGGACTCCTCCCCAGACATCACGGCATCGTCTCGAACACGATGTACGACCCTGAGATGAATGCCTGGTTCCGCATCGGCGATACGGGCGCCGTCCGCAATGCCGCTTGGTGGGGGGGCGAGCCGATCTGGGTCACAGCCGTCAAACAGGGCCGGCGCTCGGCCTGCTTCTTCTGGCCGGGGTCAGAAGCGGCGATCGGCGGAGTCCGACCGACCTACTGGAAGTCCTACGTGCACGAGACACCGCACGAAGACCGGGTGGCGCAGGTGCTCGCGTGGCTCGACCTTCCGGCTGCCGAACGCCCGTCTCTTATCACGCTGTACTTTAGCGACACCGACGACGCTGGACATCGGCACGGCCCCGAATCGCCTGAGCTCAGGGAGGCCATCCGAAAGGTCGACGCATCGCTGGGCCGCCTTCTCGAAGGTCTCGACGAGCGTGGACTCCGCGACAAGGTCAACATCGTGGTCGTTTCCGACCACGGTATGACGGCCGTCGATTCTTCGCGCGTCGTCTACTGGGACGATGCGCTGGACCAACGAACGGTGAGATCGGTCGAAGAGGGGCCGAATCTCACGATCAACGCCCCGGTCGACAGCGTGCCTGTCTACGTTGATCGCCTGAACCGTCTCAGCCCTCATCTGAAGGCGTACGCGAACGCCGACCTGCCGGCGCGATTCTCTTATACGGGCCACCGGCGCATCCCATCCATCATCGCGCTCATGGATGATGGATGGACGGTATCGCGGCGCAATCGTCGGAACGGCTATCCGATCTCCGGCGGCACGCATGGATATGACAACGAGGTGGCATCGATGCAGGCGTTGTTCATCGCCGACGGCCCCGCCTTCAAAGATGGGGCTCGCGTGGACACGGTGTTCAACCTCGATATCTACGAATTGGTCTGCCATCTCCTTCAGCTCAGGCCGGCGCCGAACGACGGCTCCTTCGAACGCATCAAAGGCATTCTCAAACCTTGAGAGACCCCGCGCAGCAGCGTTTCGCCCGAATCCTCACTCAATCTTTCACCGCTCACCTCTTTCCTCTTCAGGTTCTACCCGCGCCTTATGCCCCGACTTCGCCTCGACCTGCCAGAGTCGTTTGAGTTCCGCACGCAGTTGCCGGTACGGATCTCCGACATCAACTATGGCGGACATCTGGGAAATGATGCGGTTCTCTCGCTCGTCCATGAAGCGCGACTCCAGTTTCTTGCTTCCATGGGGTACTCCGAGCAGAACATCGAAGGGGCGGCCGTCATTATGGCCGACGCGCAGATCGTGTACAAGGCGGAAGGCCACCATGGCGACCTGTTGAATGCCGACGTGGGCTTCGGAGAGATCGAACGCGTCTCGTTCGAGATCTATACACGCCTCTCGCACGCAGCCACAGGCGTGGAGGTCGCCCGCATCAAGACCACCCTGGTGTGCTTCGACTACAGGAACCGCCGTCCTCTCCCTGTTCCCGAGGGTTTGAAGGCCCGCCGGCAGTCATCGTAACAATTTGGTTGCATTCGGGTCAGAGATTCCTGATACTGAGAATGTATGGGGATGCGGGCCCCATTCCGATCTTCCCCAAGCCCCACATTCACGAGTCCGGGACCTTCAATGGTGAACGCCCCTTATCATCTCTTTCACATTCCCGTGATGGGAACGGGCCATTCGATCGACACGCCGATCCGCGTGGCGCCGTTCGGCATCTCGTCCGTCATCTCCATTGTCGACGACCTCCTCGTCGAACGCATCCGGAAGCATTACGCCCACCAGGAAGGTCTGCCGTACGAGCAGATCCCGCGGTATGCCGAGAACGGCCGATCGAGAAGGATCACAGCCTATCTGAACCTCGTGCGCGACATCGTCCATCGTCGCTTGGAGAAGATCAAGCAACTCCCCTTCTTCGAAAAGAACGACAAGACCAAGTACTTTGAGATGCTACCCGACTCCTGTGAGTTGAAGCAGGAGTATGAGACGATGGTGCGAATGAAGCCGGGGCCCGACCGCGACATGCGCGAGCGCCAGCTGACCCAGAGAATGCTCCCCGGGTCGATCGACGTCAACATCATGACCAAGCTCGACCGGCTGACGTTCACGCGCGAGGGCAAGCCGTTGAGCGAAGAGTTTTCCGACGCCAAGACGGCGCTCCGAGGATACGCCGAGAGCGCGCTCCAATCAGCAGTCATTTTCTCTGCCGGTCTCAATCAAGGGCTGTTCAATTACATGACCCGGTTCCGGGACTTCTACCGGAACGAGGTGGGCGAGATCCGCAAAAAGATCGTCCTCAAGGTCAGCGACTTCCGTTCCGCGCTGATCCAGGGCAAGCTGTTGGCACGCAAGGGACTCGAGGTACACGAGTTCCGGATCGAATCAGGCCTCAATTGCGGCGGACACGCGTTCGCCTCCGAGGGTGAGCTTCTGCCGACGCTGTTGAAGGAGTTCAAGGAGAAGCGGGATGAACTGAAGGCCGAATTCCTGCCGATGATTCGGCGCTACTACGAATCGATCGGCCTTGAGTATCCGAGATCCGCCGAATCGGAGATGCCCATCGTAACGGTCCAGGGAGGCATCGGCACGCACGGAGAGGCCGAACGGATGCACCGGCAGTTCGGAATGGACCGGACGGGATGGGGCTCCCCGTTCCTGCTCGTCCCCGAAGCGACGTGCGTCGACCGAGAGACCCGAAAGCTGCTCGCCGAGGCGACGGAGGATGATGTCTACCTGAGCGAGGTCTCTCCGCTCGGCGTTCCGTTCAACAACGTGCGTCGGACGGGGTCAGAGCGTTGGACCCGCGAGCGCGCCGCAATGGGGCAGCCGGGATCGCCGTGCCCGAAGGGCTTCCTTCAATCCAATACAGAATTCACGGACCGGCCCATCTGTACGGCTTCGTCGGAGTATCAGGAGCAGAAACTCCATCAGATCCAGTTGAACGCATCCGACGACACCGACGATCGATCGGCCCGCGTCGTCGAAAAGGTCTGCCTCTGCGAGCATCTCGGTAACGGGGCCCTGATCGAGCTCGGCATCGTCCCTCCGGTCAATCATCCCCAGGCCATCTGCCCCGGACCGAACATTGCCTGGTTCAACCGGGAATACTCGCTCCGCGAGATGGTCGACCACATCTACGGTCGAGGACCTTCGCTTGTGCCGGCCGAACGGCCGCACATGTTTGCGAAGGAGGTGACGATGTACGTCGACTACTTCGAGCGCCTGCTCCGCTTGTCGGACCGGAGTCCGAAGTCGGTCGCCGCGTTGGGCGTCTTCGCAACCAACCTCCATGCCGGCATGGACTACTGTCTCGAACTGGCGGCCGGCGAAGCTTACGGCGACGAGAATCTGGCGTCGATCGAGGCTTGCGTCACCGAACAGCGAGAGCGCCTCGAAATGCTGACCCTCCAGCTCGAGCCGGCGGAGACACGCGTCGCCTCCTGACCGGAACCGCGGTCCTTTCCCGTCTTTGCGAATGGTCCTACCTGTCGGGCTTCCCGCGAAGGGAATTCTCCGTACCATGGAAGCAGCAGCCCTCATTGCTGTCACCCCACCGCTTTCGGAGACCTTCCATGGACCTCGCCGAGCTTCTTGAACATCGACAGGCGGCGATCATCTTCGACGCCCACGAAGCGTTGAACAAGTCGCGCCTTCCGCATTACAGTCAAAGCCATTCAGTCGAGAACACACAACGACTGACCAACCTCTTCCGACTGGTCCTTCAAAGTATCAAGACGAAGAACCTCATTCCGATCATCTCGTTCTCTCAGGACCTCGCGCGGCAGCGCTATCATCAGGGATGTGACCTTTCGGAAGTGCAGACCGCATATCACGTGCTCGAAGAGACCCTCTGGCGCCACCTGACGAAGATCGTTCCGTCCGACGACTATCCGACCGTTTTCGGGATGGTCGGGACCGTTCTTGGCGCGGGAACGGACGCCCTGGCCCTGGAGTACGTCTCACTGGCATCAAAACGGCGAGCCCAGTCGCTCGACCTGAGCGCGATGTTCACCGGCACCTGACGTCACAACTTTTTCTTCCGCCGACTCGTAAAGAGGTCTGTCGCTTACTCGGAGGTCGTCATGGAGAAACATGTCACCCTCGCCGGCATCTTCAACATCGTCTACCGGTCGCTGTTGCTGCTGCTGTCGTTCGTGCTCTTCGGCATCGCCATGTTCTTTGACTGGCTCGTCGGAATGTTATCGCGCATCCGTGCGGTGGACTTCGAAAACGTGCCGGTCGAGGTCTTCGACCTGGTTTGGGGGGTTCTTGTGGTGGTGGCCGTGATCATGGCCGTGGTCTCGATCGCAGGCATCATCGGAGGGGCGGGGGTTCTCAAGCGAAAAGAATGGGCAAGGATCCTGCTCCTGATCGTCTCGTTCTTCAACCTCTTGCGTGTCCCGCTCGGGACGGCGCTGGGCGCGTACACAATCTGGGTCTTGTTCAACGATCAGACGATCACGCTGTTCCAGCCACGCCCGAAGGCGTCAGCCGTCGGCGAAGGGTCGCCGTAGGACGCGTTGTCGGAGCATCTTGCGAGGCGGGTCGGCATCCGGTGATGTTGATCCGCTTCGGCATGTAAAACAGAACAGGACCGGATACCCAACAACCGTACTCGGGCCGCATCTCCGCAATCAACCGTCCGTCAACCCGCTCACCGATACCCGTCGTCCAACACCTTCGTCTCATCTGCTTTGATTCCGCCGTCACTTTGCCGTATATTCGAATTGAATGAAAGCGCGTCTGATCCTCGAAAACGGCACTGTTTTTCACGGTGAGGCCTTCGGCGACACCTCCAAAGAAATGTTTGGCGAGGTCGTCTTCAACACGAGCATGACCGGCTACCAGGAGATCCTCACCGATCCCTCCTACGCCGGCCAGATCGTCACGATGACCACTCCTCAGATCGGAAACGTCGGCGTCAACACGGACGACATGGAGTCGGTCAAACCGCAGGTGGCCGGGTTCGTCGTCCGCGAGTACTTCGAGACCTACAGCAACTTCCGGGCACGCCAAAGTCTTGGGACCTGGCTGGCCCGGCACGGGATCATCGGAATACAGGGGGTCGATACCCGAAAGCTGACCAAGCTCCTGCGGACAGCCGGCGCTATGCGGGGCGTGATCACAACCTCAGACCGCGATCAAGCAGCCGTCCTCGAAGCCGTGTGCGCCAGTCCGGCCATGAACGGCCTCGATCTTGCACAGGTCGTCACAACGAACAGCACCTATGCATGGTCCGACGTCGACCGGACGCCCTTCGCGCTCCGTCCTGATGCCCGGGTGAAGCAGAATGGCAAGCGCTGGAAGGTCGTGGTGTACGACTACGGCGTCAAGCATAACATCCTGCGCCGTCTCGCCTCATACGGATGCGACCTGACGGTCGTTCCGGCCGCCTTCCCCGCCGAGGACGTTCTGGCAATGGATCCCGACGGCATTTTCCTCTCCAACGGCCCCGGCGACCCCGCTGCCGTCCGCTACGGCATCGCGAATATCAAGAAGCTCATCGGCAAGAGGCCCATCTTCGGCATCTGTTTGGGCCACCAATTGCTCGGTCTTGCCCTCGGCGGAAAGACCTTCAAACTGAAGTTCGGACACCGGGGGGCCAACCATCCGGTCAAGAACCTTCTGACGAACGAGATCGAGATCACATCGCAGAATCACGGGTTCGCGGTCGATCCCGATTCTCTCGACCCGGCTGAGATCGAGATCACACACGTGAATCTCAACGATCGCACGAACGAAGGCTTCCGGCATCGAAGGCTGCCCCTGTTCTGTGTCCAGTACCATCCTGAGGCCTCGCCAGGCCCGCACGACAGCGACTACCTGTTTGCGCACTTCATGCAGCTTATGGAACGCGCAGAAAAGGTCCCCGCCTGACAGGCTGACCAGACACGCCGCCGCCAACCGTTGATCGCTGGCCGCGGTCGAATCAACCGATCTTTGGAGGCCGCATGCGATGCCCTCCGATCGTCACCGCCCTGCTGACGGCCGTCGTATCGATCGGCGGCTGCGATTCGACATCCGGACCCGAGCCTTCGGCCGTTTCGGCCTACGGCCACATCAGGCCCTTCTGGTCGCCGACGGGCGGCCACATCGGCTATACCGATACGGACCCCGATCGGCTTGGTCTCTGGATGGTTGACTCCACGGGAGGTGCGGCGCGGCTGATGCAAGCGGGGAGCGATGTGAGCGGGGGGAGCTGGTCGCCCGATGGAGCGTGGGTGACATTCGCGAAGCTTGGACAGATCCTCGTGAAGAAGGTCGACGGCGACAGCACCTGGACCCTGGTGACGACCCCTACAAGCCTGCGTCCTTGCTGGTCGCCCGACGGAAGGACGATCGTATGTATCCGGAACGGCGTACGGGCCGTCGACGTCAGCTCGGGCGCCGAGTCGTTGGTGAGTACCACGGGAAGTTACGTTCACTGGTTCGCCAACAGCGGGAGCGTGCTCGCAACTGCTGTCGAGGTCGAAGCCGGACTACTGGCCTACCGACTCCGGAGGATCGATGTCGGATCGGGCTTTGCGCAAGACCTGATGACCTTTAGAACATCGGATGATTGCGCCTTCTTCGTGCCGTCGCACGACGGCGGTTCGGTGTTCTTCGGCCGCATGCCGCAGGATGGCCGATCGCAGGTCTGGTCGCTCTCGCTCACGACCTTCCAGGCCACGCCGATGACGACGGAGGGGGGCGACTATCCGTCGGTGAGTCCCGACGGCCAGTGGATCGTCTACACGAACACCGACCCGAATGAGGGAGGGTTGTGGAAGATGAGAACGGATGGTTCGGAGAAGCGGCGTTTGACGACGCCGGTGCGTTGACGCCCTGCGGATCGTGGCTTCTTGGTCACGATCCCCTCCGGCGTACGGCTATGGCTCCAGCGACAGCGAGTAGTTCGTCAGGAACGTCATGAAGTCCGACACATCCGTCATGTCGGCTCCGATGTAGCGAATGGAGTGTGCGTCGGTGCGCTCGACCGACTTCAGGTAGGCCAGGACCTCCGAAACAAGATAGTTCTTGAAGGACACGTCGAGCGTCACGGGCGATGGCACACGATACGGTCGGTATCTCGATCGATTCTTCACGGCATCCCGCACGCCCGTCTGGATCATTTGTCGGGCGGCTTCCGGCGTCAACGTCTTGGCGCTGTGGAAGCCAAGGCTGAGCTTCACCTCTGCGGCCGCAACATCACCGAGCGATCTTCGATTCTCCTGAATGGCCGACTCGTCCCCCGAGATGAAGACCACCGGTACGTCGAAGTGTCCGGCGATCGCCGAGTTCCAAACGCCTTCCGACACCTCCCTGCCGTTGAGAGCCACGCGTGTCAGTCGGGCGCTGGAAAAGGTGTGGGCTCGCACGCCCGTGGTCGAGTTCGTCGAGGCATGGTAGCCAATGAACACTGCAGCGTCGAAGGTCGAATCGATGCCGGCCATCATCGAGAATCGACGGGGCCATGAACGAATGATCTGCACGTCGCGCGGAAACTGCTCGACGAGCAGGTTCTCGCCGTTCCCGTGTGAATCACTGACCAGGATCTCCGTCGCTCCCGCCTCTTTGGCTCCGGCCACAGCGGCCAGGGCCTCTGCGGTCATGATCTGACGGAACCGCTCGTACTCGAAGGTGCCCGGCCCGAGCTGGTCTCCTGAAACAACGCCGGCGATCCCCTCCATGTCGACGGAAATGTAGACCTTGAGCTTGGGCTGAGCGGACAGCCCTGCGGACAGCAGGACCATTGCCGTTGCGAACACACGCATTCGAATGACGTTCACGATGGCTCTCCCACCGGTCTGCTGACCAATGATCACTGCTCGCCGATCCACGCCTGCCACTCACTTCCCACCGCTTTGCATCCGCTTCGCTACTTCCTCATTCGCTTCCCACACGCGCAACAGGTTCTCGCCGCAGATCTTCTTGATATCCTCGTCGGAGTACTTCCTGCGCAAGAGCTCCTCGATCAGGTTTGGATAGTCCGCCACGGATTTCAGTCCGACGGGCAGTGAGTCCCCCACGCCGTCGAAATCGGATCCGATCCCGACGTGGTCGATCCCGGTCAGACGCACGATGTGGTCGATGTGGTCCGCCACGTCGGCAACCGTGGCGTACGGCGTAGGATGCTCGCGCTGATACCCCTTGATCAGTTCCTGCGCCCGTGGGTCGGAGAAGCGCAGACCCTTGGAACGAAGGAGCCGCATGAGCTCGCGACGGGCCGTCTCCTCGTATTCCCGGAATCTGGCCGTCAGGAACGACGAGCCGAAGTTCACCATGACCACGCCCCCTTTTGCAGCGATGGCCTTGATGAGTTCGTCTGAGAGGTTCCGCTCAAAGCCGGGGGTGAACGCGCGACAGGACGAATGCGACGCGATGATGGGTGCTTGCGACACCCGGAGGCAATCCTCCACCGCAGCGTCCGTAAGATGGGAGGCGTCCACCATGATGCCCCACCGGTTCATTTCAATGACCACCTGCTCGCCGAAGGGGCTCAAGCCGCCCCATGGTCTGGTCGAGTCGTACGATGCGTCGCTGATGTGGTTGGCGTTGGCGTGCGCCAACGTGATATAGCGGATACCCCTGTCGGCGAAGTACTTCACATTTTCCAGCTTTCGCTCGATCGGCGATCCGTTCTCCATGCCCATCGGGAGTGAGATCAGTCCTTTGGCGAAATTGGCCCGGACCTGCGCCGGAGTCGCGGCCATGGCAAATCTGTCCTTATGCCACCGGGCGAGATTCTCGACGAACATGATCAAGGTATCGGCCAACGCCTTGGCTCCGTTGTCTTCCTTTTCCGAGGGGACATAGATGGCCATGAACGGTGCATCGAGCCCTCCGACACGAGCCCGCGGATAGTCGAACTCCCCGCCGGGAGCAGATGTGGAGACATCTTCCCACTTCTCCCGGATGCGGTACGGCACGTCGACGTGGCCGTCGACGATGATGACCTGTCGCGCCAGCTGGCGGGCACGCTCCAGAATGGGGTCCGGGGACTGCGCACCGATGACAGTCGAGAGCGAGAGGAGGAGGCCGAGGATGGGTTTCATGTTCGATCGTAGTCTTGGCAACGGGGTCAGATTAGCTCGAATCAGCGTGAAATGCAACGGCACTGGACCGAACGACTTCTTGATTCTCGGGTCAATTCTCGCCAAGTTCGATCGTATTTGATCCCCGCGAATGAACCATCACTCTTGATAGCGCCACCTCCACAACCGTGTATCGACCATGCAACGCATGACGCTTGACGACGCCCTGGCGACCCTTCGCCGGATGCTCAAAGAATCCGAATACTGCTTCTTCCTCACCCACGGCGAAGGGGGCGAGATCCAGGCGCGCCTTATGCAGCCGTTCACCCCGGAAGCCGATTTCACGCTGTGGTTCGGGGCGGCGCCCAACTCGCGCAAGGTGAAGGAGATCAAGAAGAACGCGAACGGCACGATCTCCATCATGAACCCGAAGAATGCCGGCTACGCTTCGTTCGTAGGAACGATGACGATCGTGAATGATGCTGCCAAGAAGGCGCAGTACTGGCGCGCGGATTGGACCGACCTGTACCCCGGCGGCCCGGACGCGGACGATTACGTGCTCATCAAATTCACGCCGGCACGCATCGAAATGATGGACTTCTTCAACGAAACGCAGGGACGGCCGTACGCGCTCAAGCCGGTGGGATTGGAGAGGAGCGGAAGCGGGTGGAAGCTCATCGAAGATGTGAGCGGGCTTTGAGACAATACCCTAGAGTCGAGACTCCAGACTCCAGACTCCAAACTCCAAACAGACGGCAAGGGGGACCTTGGAGCAAGACGGTCAAACGGTCCAAAGCTCTGAGCCATCCTTCAGAAGGAAAACGGGTCGTTCTCGATGATGAGGACGACCCGTTCGTGTATCTTGTCGGTACAGCAGAGTCGAGGCATTGACATCACCCCAGTACTCTTCCCTCCAACTGATTCCTTTCGCTTCGCACCGCCGAAGGTCCAGGGTGATTGAAGCGTGGCCTGCCGGACATCGGTGAGCTCAGTCGAGCCGTGGGCAGAAGTGGATCAACTTCTCGAACTGAGCATCCTCTCTCCTATCAGTCTTCACGAACATCCCGAGGTACTACCGCATTCCAAGCACTTGTAGCAGCTGCCGCTCCGGATCATGATCGCGCCGCACTCATGGCAAGGAGGGGCATCGGCCTGGTTCGCGAACACCGTCTTCTCGTTTTGCTCCATCACCGACGATGCCTGGGTCGCGGCCGACTGCAGCACGGCCTTTGGCTCCGGAGCGGTCGCCGGAGCGATGTGCGCCGGGGTGGCGGGTGAGCCGTCCTCTTTCATGAACTTCTTGCCCAGCCAGCGGAAGATGTAGTCGCTCAGCGACTTGGCGATCGGAATGTCCGGGTTGTTCGTGAAGCCCGACGGTTCGTAGCGGGCGTGGCTGAACTTGTCAACGAGGACCTTGAGCGGAACGCCGTACTGGAGCGAGATCGACACGGCCGTCGCGAGCGAATCCATCAAGCCCGAGATCGTCGAGCCCTCTTTCGACATTGTGATGAACAGCTCGCCCGGCTGGCCATCCTCGAACATGCCGACCGTGATGTACCCTTCGTGGCCGGCGATGGAGAACTTGTGCGTGATCGACTGACGTTCGTCAGGGAGCCGACGGCGGGCCGGAACGGCCTTGGCTGTCGTCGCTTCTTTCTCTTTGTCCTTGGGTGCATCGAGCGACGTGCTGAGCGGCTGCGTCCGCTTGCAGCCGTCGCGGTAAACGGCAATGGCCTTCAGGCCCAATCGCCATGCCTCGACGTAGGCCTGCTCAATATCCTCCACCGTCACGTCATTGGGCATGTTGACCGTCTTCGAGATGGCCCCCGACAGGAAGGGCTGGACGGCCCCCATCATCTTGATGTGGCCCATGTACTGGATCGACCGTTCTCCCTTGGCCGGCTTGAAGGCGCAGTCGAACACCGGCAGATGCTCTTCCTTGAGGTGTGGAGCCCCTTCGATCGTGTCGTTCTTGTCGATGTAGGCGACGATATGTTCGACCTGCTCGGAGTCATAGCCGAGCTTCCGCAGGGCCTCGGGAACCGTCAAGTTCACGATCTTCAGCAGTCCGCCCCCGACGAGCTTCTTGTACTTGACGAGTGCGATGTCGGGCTCAACACCCGTCGTATCGCAGTCCATCATGAAGCCGATCGTGCCGGTCGGCGCGAGTACCGTCGCCTGCGAGTTCCGGATGCCGAACTGATTGCCGAACTCCACGACGTCCTTCCACACGGAGGCCGAGGCCTCCCAGAGGTCCGTCTGGACCCGGGTCTTGTCGATCTTTTCGGCGTAGATACCGTGCTTCGACATGACCCGCATCATCGGTTCTTTGTTCTTCTCGAAGCCGTTGAACGGCCCGATCTCGCGCGAGATCAGCGCAGACTGTCGGTACGCTTCGCCGCACATGAGCGACGTGATCGCGGCAGCCATCGCGCGTCCTTCATCGCTGTCGTAGGCCAGACCGCGCGACATCAGCAACGCGCCGAGGTTGGCGTATCCGAGTCCGAGGGGACGATAGTCGTGAGAATTCTGCGTGATGGCGGGGGTCGGATAGGACGAATTGTCGACCGAGATCTCCATCGCCGTGATTGTCACCTGTATGGCCTTCCGGAACGCCTCGACGTCGAACGACTGGTCGTGGCGGCGGAACTTCATCAGGTTGAGCGACGCCAGGTTGCAGGCCGTGTCGTCGAGGAACATGTACTCCGAGCACGGGTTCGACGAGTTGATCGGGGCCGTGTTGGGACTCGTGTGCCAGTTGTTGATCGTCGTGTGATACTGCAACCCGGGGTCGCCGCAGATCCAGGCGGCGTTGGCGATCTGCCGCATCACATCGCGGGCGCGCATCTTCTCGACCGGACGGCCGTTCGTGACGGCCAGGGTCCACCATTCTTTGTCCTCCAACACCGCCTTCATGAATTCGTCGGTGACGCGAACCGAATGGTTGGCATTCTGGAAGAACACCGAGTCGTAGGCCCCGCCGGGTACATTGAATCCGCCGTCGTAGCCGGCTTCGATCAGCGCCCAGGCCTTCTTCTCTTCGTCGGCCTTGCAGTTGATGAACTCGACCACATCCGGATGCTCGACGTTGAGGATGACCATCTTGGCCGCCCGACGGGTCTTGCCGCCCGACTTGATCACCCCCGCAAAGGCGTCGAAGCCACGCATGAACGACACCGGTCCGGAGGCCGTGCCGCCGCCCGAGAGGCGCTCCTTGGAAGATCGAAGCGTGGAGAGGTTCGATCCCGTACCCGAGCCATACTTGAACAGCATCCCTTCGGTCTTGGCAAGGGTCAGGATCGACTCCATCGAATCCTTCACGGAATTGATGAAGCAGGCGGAGCACTGGGGCTTCTCTTCGACCCCGACGTTGAACCAGACAGGGCTGTTGAATGCCATGTACTGGTTGACGAGCAAGAACACGAGCTCTTCATAGAAGATGTCCGCATCCTGCTGGCTCGCGAAATAGCCTCCCTGCAATCCCCAGGCGTGATACGAGCGGGCCACCCGCTCGATCAGCTGCTTCACGCTCCGCTCCCGCTCCGGTGTGCCGATCTGTCCGTGGAAGTACTTAGAAACCACGACATTCGTGGCGGTCATCGACCACGACTTCGGGATCTCAACATCCTTCTGCTCAAACACCTTCTGGCCACGCTCGTTCGCGATGACCGCGGTGCGCAGTTCCCATTCCACCTGGTCGAACGGATGCACCCCGGCCGTTGTGAAATACCGCTCGAACGTCAGACCGCGTTTGGCGGGTGTGGATTCCTTGCGCTCGGCCCCAACGGGGGACGTGACCTGTGTCTCGAGCATGTTCTCTCCCCTGAAACGGACTTGGTTAATAATAAGGTGATCTTCGACGTCTACCGGCATCGCGCGCCAGAGTATGGCAGGGCCATTCTGAGAAGAGCAAAAAAGACCCCCCCGCCGCAGCCGTCACCTGGAGGCCACGCGCATCTGCCGTACGATCGCTACTCTCGTTAGATAAGGAACAGGTGGTGACAGCGCTTGCTTCTGGAGAACAACCGGTCGCACATCCTCTGAAAATGGCTAGGTGGGGCTCCCGCACCCGGTCGTTTTGAAGCTCTGTAAGTGGGGATGAATATATACGGTTGCGGTCCGTTTGTCAAGTTAATTCTCAAGAAATGGACCCTTCAAGCGGCACTTGAAAGATCTTGCACGATGCAGAATTCACTTGACAGTACCTTAACACAACCGTGAACTCAAACAATAGTTCAATCTTGAACCAACGACCCGACGGCACGACGCCAAGGCTCGCATGCACGATTGCGCCTTCTCTTCTCCCCCCGTACTTTGAACCGCGCCACTCACGACTACGACCCTCATCAATGACCTCCGCACTTCCATTCTCGACGATCATCGAAATGTACCGTTCCGTTATTTCGCGCTTCTCAGGCGAGCGGCGACCCTTCTTGATGCACAAGGTGGACGGAGCGTACCGCGGCATCTCTTTCGGAGAGTTCCAACGTCTCGTCGAGCGCTTTGCGGGGGGGCTCGCGTCTCTCGGCATCGAAAAGGGCGACCGCGTTGCGATCGTGTCGGAGAACCGGCCCGAGTGGGTCGTTGCCGATATGGCCATCGTTGGACTTGGAGCCGTGGACGTTCCCGTCTATCCGACCCTTACGCCAAAGCAACTCGAGTTCATTTTCAATGACGCCGGGGTCTCGGCCGTCATCGTATCCAATCAGTTCCAACTCGGCAAAGTGCAGAAGATCCGCAACGAGGTCCGCTCACTGCAACACGTCATTCTGATGACGGAGAAGGGAAACGAGGATCCCCGCGTTCTCGCCATGTCGAGTGTCTTCGACCTCGGCGACGCCTTCGAACGCCAACATCCGGGCTTCTTCACAGCATCGGCCGAGCGCGTCCGGCCCGACGACCTCCTCACGATCATCTACACGTCGGGTACGACCGGCAACCCGAAAGGCGTGATGCTCACCCACCAGAACATGGTCAGCAATGTTCTCGCTTCGGCGAGCGTCATTCCCTTCGGTCCATCGGATGTCTTCTTGTCCTTCCTGCCGCTTTGCCACTCATTCGAGCGGATGGCCGGCTACTACACGGCCATGTCGCTCGGCGCCACGATCGCGTACGCCGAGAGTATCGATACCGTTCGCGACAACCTCATGGAGGTCCACCCCACGATCGTCACCACCGTCCCGCGCCTGTTCGAACGCATCCACAGCCGATTGATGAAGCAGGTCGAATCATCGCCGCATCCGCGCCAGAGGATCTTTCACTGGGCCGTGGCTGTCGGGCGGGAGTACGCCCGCGCCCGTCGGCGACAACGACTCACCACCGGCCTCCGGCTCAAACACGCGCTGGCCGATCGACTCGTCTACGCCAAGTTGCGGGAACGGACCGGCGGTCGCATCCGGTTCTTCGTCTCCGGCGGTGCCGCCCTCCCCCGCGAGTTGGGGGAATTCTTCGAAGCGGTGGGCATCAGGATCATCGAGGGATATGGCCTGACCGAAACTTCGCCCGTCCTTACCGTCAATCGGCTGGACGACTATCGGTTCGGTACAGTCGGGAAGGCCATTCCTGGCGTCGAGATCAAGATCGCCGAAGACGGTGAGATCCTGGCCAAAGGGCCGAACATTATGAAAGGGTACTACAACAATCCCAAGGCCACGGCCGAGGTCATTGACAAGGATGGCTGGTTCCACACCGGCGACATCGGCATGTTCGATGCCGAGGGTCACCTCATGATCACCGACCGGAAAAAGCATCTGTTCGTCAGTTCCGGCGGCAAGAACATCGCACCCCAGCCCATCGAGAATCTGTTCCTGCAGAGCAAGTACATCGACCAGTTCGTCCTCATCGGCGACGGCCGCATGTTCTGCACGGCCCTCATCGTGCCTGAGTTCGACATTCTGCGCGAGTACACGACAGCCCGCGGCATCGTCGAGACCGCCGAGGACGACCTCATTGCGAACATCGACGTGCGTCAGCTATTCCAGGATGAGATCGACCGGCTTCAACGAGATCTGCCCCACTATGAGCGCGTGCGCCGGTTCGAACTGCTCCCGACCCCGCTGACGGTCGAAGCAGGCGAGATCACTCCTACGCTGAAGGTGAAGCGGAAGGTGGTGGAACAGCAGTATAGCCATCTGATCGAGAGGATGTATGAAGGAACGAGCTGAGGGAAGCGGTGAGCAGTGATCAATGACCAGTGATCAGTGAGCGGTGACAGAGGGTAGCCGCTTCAATGGAAGGTTGGGCACATGATTCTCGCCTTGACCGAGCATTCTTCGGAGATCAATGTGTTGGTCGCGAAACACCAAGGGCGCAGACGGTCCGTTGGCCTCCTGCGCCCTTCGAATCTCGATCTTCTCAGTTCTCTGCTTGTTTCGTGCTTGGCATTTCGTGCTTCGGAACTCTCGGCCTCTCTACTCCCGTCTTGACACCGGCACCCATTTCCTCCTTACCACTTTATCGGGCACGACCCAGGCGTCCGGATACCCCCCTTCCTGTATGTGCGGCAGGCGCTGGTTCGCATCGAGCCGTGTCGTGAAATCCCCCACCCTCACCTTGTAGACGGGCGGGTCGTAGACAACGTAGACGGTGTCGGCAGTGAACATCGTCTGCGCGGCGGCTTTGACGGCCCCGGCATCGTCGATGCTCGACGTCGAGGAGATCTGGATGCGGAATCCCAGGATGGTCTCCTCTTCCAAGACAAGGCTGTCCTTTGGTATCTCCAAAGCCTGCCGTTCGCGTTCGGCCTCATGCACCCGCCGGACAGAATCGACCTCCGCGTCGAATATCGCCGGGCGAAGGGTCGATTCGTAGTACGACATCGGATGCTTCGTGGGTTCCTTTCGGACCTGGCGCTCCGCCGCTGGAACCGTCGGTCGTACCGCCTCCTCTCCCCCGCCACAACCAACAGCAAACGAGGCGGCCAGGGCGATCAGGGCTTTTTGTACGTGACCCAGCATAACCCAAACGCAATGGAATCGGATGCGATCAGCCGCCGACGCAATGCAGAAGCATCAGAAAGTCTGGAGAACCTGCCGATCGTCACGCGATAGAGCTTGTCGACCGCGTGGTAGTCGTTATAGACCGGTTGTGTGGAGAACTGCCTCTTGACGGAACGCTGCAACCGCAGGGCGTTCGACGCCCGGGCAAAGGCCCCAACCTGCACTGTGTACATGGCGTTCGCCGGTTTCACGAGCGCAGCAGGGCGAACAGGCTGACGGGTCTTGCGTGCCGTAGCGGCCCGCACGGTATCCTTGCTGCTCCGCACCCGGGGAACTGAGCGCGTGCGCTTGGGGGCGACAATCGTGGTTTCGGGCCGAACGGTCGGCTGAAGCGCTGGTTCGGCCACGGATGGAGGGACCATCTCGCGTTGCGGGTCGATGGCGCGATTGCTCGCGCCAGTCTCGGCCGAGCTACATCCCGAAATGAGTCCTGAGAAGACGACGATGACCGTCGAAACGAGAGAGATCCAGCGGCTCATGTCAGGATGGGCGATTCAGAGATGAAGAACGGCATCAATATACCAGAATTTGAGAGACATCCAAGGTGAGCCCCGCCCGCAATCATGCTCTGATGGCACAATGCGTGGATGCAACATTTCCAAGGATGCATGATCGATTGCTGGCGACTTACGTTCTTTCGATGCGTCGTTGCGAGGGTGATCCCAGACAGGACCGGTCGGACCTTCCACCCGACACCGCGGGCTTGGTGCTGTCTTGACTTGCCTCCTCAAATTGCTTAATTTTGAATGATTTTTGGGATTTTTCATTCGTGCAAACGCCAGCAAAACGAGCGGAAAGCTTGAACGAGCGGGAGGAAAGCGTCCTCCGGCATGTGGTCTACAATTTCATCCAGACCGCGGTGCCGGTGGGATCGCGATTCATTTCTCGTCATTTCGAGTCGCACCTGAGCCCGGCCACCATTCGCAACGTTATGTCGGACCTCGAGGAGGCCGGCTACCTGTCTCATCCTCACACGTCAGCAGGCCGCATCCCTACCGACCTTGGTTACCGGTACTACGTCGACTATTTGATGGAGGTGGAGCAGTTGACGGTGCGCGATGAGGAGGCGATCAAGAGCCAGCTCTCCGGCGCGAGCGACCCGACGGAACTGTTGCGCGAGACCTCCAAGCTGCTCGGCAAGATCACGCACCATCTGTCGATTGTGACCTCGCCCCAATTGAACGCGGGGATCTTGGAAAAGATCGAGCTTGTGCCGGTCTCCAGCTCCAAGATCCTTGTTATCATTTCGGTCCGGTCGGGTCTGGTCCGGACCATCATGCTTGAAGTGGGGGCCGAGCTCCGCCGTGAGGTCCTCGACCAGGTGGCACGTCTTTTAAATGAGCGCCTGTCGGGGCTTACGCTTCTGCAGGTGCGCGAAACGTTCGCCGAGCGGGTTCGGGACCTCCAATCTGAAGGCACGGGGCTGGTTCGCCTCTTTATTGAATCCGTCGACCAATTGTTTACCGACGCCCGCGAGGGGGAGAAGGTGCACATCGGCGGAGCGGCCAACATCATTGAACAACCCGAGTTCGTCGACCCGCGCAAATTCCGCAGCGTTATCGAGCTCATCGAGAACGAAGAGATCATTGTCCACCTGCTGGAGCGCCATGACGACCCTTCGAAGAACGTCGTGGTCACGATCGGAAGAGAGAATGCGGGCGACGCGCCCGACATCAGCCTGATGACGGCGACCTACGACGTCAACGGCGTCACGGGGCGGGTCGGCATCATCGGCCCCAAGCGGATGAACTACGCCAGGATGATCCCCTTGGTGGACCATGTCGCAAGAACCATCGCCCGAATCCTGGCTTCATAGCGTCTGGAAACGTATGACGGAACCGAACGACGGCGCCACGCCGACACCGAACGATACCCCGCTTACCACACCGACGGAGACTGACACGCCGGCTTCTTCGGGAATGCCGGCCAGCGAGCCCGCACCCGCCGCCAGCGCTGAAGAGGCGGCCCTTCAACAGCAGCTGTCGCAGCTCAAGGACCTTTTGCTTCGGCGATCGGCCGAGTTCGAGAACTACAAGCGCCGCGTCGAGCAGGAATTGCTGACGACGATCCGAATGGCGAACGAGGGACTCGTCCTCGCCATCCTCCCCATCATGGACGATCTGGAGCGTTCCTTAAAGGCCGGTACGTCTTCAAACGACCCGACGGCGTTCTACCGCGGCGTCGAGTTGATCGCCCAGAAGCTTCTCAAAGTGCTCGAGAGCCAGGGCGTGCGGGCGTTCGAGTCCAACGGCCAGCCATTCGACGTTCACCGGCACGATGCGCTCCTGCAGGTGCCCAAGGCCGACGTGCCGCCGCACACGATCATCGAAGAGGTCGAGCGCGGCTACGAGATGCACGACAAAGTGATCCGGCACGCCAAGGTCGTGGTGTCGGCCGCGCCGCCAAACCCGTCCGAGGAGACCTGAGGACCGTATGACGAAACGCGACTATTACGAGGTCCTCGGCGTTTCACGCTCGGCGTCCGACGACGAGATCAAGAAGGCCTATCGCCAGCTGGCGCTGAAGTACCATCCCGACCGCAATCCCGGCAACAAAGAGGCTGAGGAGAAGTTCAAGGAGGCGGCCGAGGCCTATGAGGTGTTGAGCGACGCCGAAAAGCGGCGCCGCTACGACCAGTTGGGGCATGACGGATTGCGCGGCACGAACTACCGCGACTTCACGAATGTCAACGATGTCTTCTCGGCGTTCGGCGACATCTTTGGGCAGGGGTTCGGCGGCGGGATCTTCGAAGAGGTGTTCGGTGGAGGACAACGCCGCCGGCGCACGGGTCACGGACAACCCGGGTCCGACCTGCGCATCCGACTTCCGCTGACGCTCGAGGAGATCGCCAGCGGCGTCGAGAAGAAACTGAAGATCCGGCGCCAGAAGGCCTGCGAGGCGTGCAGGGGAAGCGGCGCCAAAGGGAGCTCCGGCCGGTCAACGTGCCCGCAGTGCAACGGCACGGGCGAACTGCGTCAGGTCTCGCGGTCGATGTTCGGCCAGTTCGTCAACATCTCCACCTGTCCGACGTGCGACGGCGAAGGGAAGGTCATTCGCGACCCCTGTTCGACATGTCACGGCGAGGGGCGCGTTCAGGGTGAATCGACGATCAAGGTGACCGTCCCGGCGGGGGTGAGCAACGGCAACTACATTCCGTTGCAGGGACAGGGAAACGCTGGCCGGCGCGGCGGTCCTCCGGGCGACCTCATCGTCATGATCGAGGAGGAGGAGCATCCCCACTTCACGCGGAACGGAGACGACATCATCTATGACCTCGTCATCTCCTTTCCCACGGCCGCCCTGGGGGGCGACGTCGAAGTGCCCACACTCGGTGGTAAAGCCCGGCTGGAGGTCGATCCGGGCACGCCGCCGGGGCGCATGTTGCGAATGCGCGAGCGCGGCATTCCTCACCTGAACAGCTACGGCCGTGGAGATCAGATCGTGCGCATCCAGGTCTGGGTGCCGCGCAAGCTGACCGCGAAGGAAAAGGAGCTGCTGAAGGAACTTTCGAAGTTGGAGCACATCGTCCCGACCGAGGAAGAACAGCGCGGAGCGAAGTCGTTCTTCGAGAAGGTGAAAGACGCGTTTTCGTAGGAGAACATAGGCATTTCGGATTTCGGATCTAGGGTTTTCGGAGGACGTGCCATGCTGAGGGGGCTGGCAGACCGGCTTGCGCTCACGTCGCTGGAGCGCAGGGCCATCACGATCTTGGTGGGGACTTTTATTCTCGGCCTCGGTGTGAGGCTGTGGCAGGCGACGTTTGCATCCCCTCCGAAATTTGATTACTCTGCCTCGGACAGTACCTTCGCGGCGCTCAGCGTCGACCCGACGTCGTTGCCCACGGTCGCAGACTCGACGACCACTGTCAACTTGAACACCGCCTCGAAGGATCAGTTGATGTCCCTCCCCGGCATCGGGCCCGCCACGGCCGAGCGGATCATGCTCGAACGGAATGACGGCGGACCCTTCCGGACAGTGGACGACCTTCGCCGGGTCCGCGGCATCGGCGCCAAACGCATCGAACAACTCCGACCCCTCGTTTCCGTCGACTGACCCGCATGCTCCGCAAGCCGCGCATCCTCGGCGTCTCGTTCCTTCAGGGCCGGATCCAGATGGCCGAGGTCGAGCATGGACGCGATGTCCAGCTCACGGCGCTCGTCGAGGGCGAATCGACCACCGACCTCACGCATGCCGCCGCCGGCCTGACGCCCGACCATCCGCAGCTCGACGTCTTCGTCGACGAACTCCGCGGACTGCTGAAGCGAAATAAGCTTACGCCGGAGAAGATCTCCTTTGCCCTACCAACGGCGCCGTTGTTCATCAACCTGATCCCCGTCGACCCCACACTCGCCGGTCCGGCGCTCAAGGCGCATCTGGCCTGGGAGTTGCAGCAGTACTTCCCTGAGAACGACCCGAAGGATTTCATGCTCGGGTCGGATATCATTCCCGCCGCCGACGGTGGGACCTCGCAGGCCTTCATGGTCGGATTACCGAGGGGACTCGTTGGGTTCGTACAACGCGCGGCGCAGGAACTCAAGATGAAGATGGCCGTCGTCGACGTCGACCAGTTCAGCGTCGAGAAGACGGTCCTGCTGAACTACCCCGAAATCCTCGAGCATGCCATTGTCCTGTTCGGACTTCGTTCGGGCGCGGTCGACGCCAGCCTTATTCATGAAGGCCGCATGACCGACTACCGTCTCTACACGATGGAGCCCGACACCGACCCCACGTGGGCTATCACGGCCTACCTCCACTATCTGCAGGACCGCGGCATTCCAGAGCCGGCAGCGCTCATCCTGCACGGCTTTGACATCCCCAAAGAGTTCGTCGCCGCCCTGCGCGAGACCACGGGCATCAAGCAGACCGTCGCCCTAAACGCCGTGCGAAAGCTGCCCGTCGCCAAGGGCGTCCACGCGCCGTACGTCAAGGCCAGCTACCGCTTCGGCGCCGCCATCGGGCTGGCGCTCCGCACTCAATGAGGGTCATCGCCGGCACGTACGGCGGCCGCACCCTCCGGACCGTGAAGGACTTATCGGTCCGGCCGACGACCGACCGCGCCAAACAAGTGATCTTCGACATCTTGTCGACGCGCGTCAACCTGACGGACGCCGGCGTCCTCGACCTGTTCGCTGGCAGCGGGGGCCTGGGTCTCGAGGCCCTGAGCCGCGGAGCGGCCTCCGTCACCTTCGTCGAGCACGCGGTCCCTTCACTCGAGGTGTTATGGACGAACATCCGGGCGTTGAAGGTGGAGCGGCAGTGCGAGGTGATCAGGAGCGACGTTTTCCGCTTTCTGAACGGCAACGCACGCAGATACGACGTTGTTTTCTGCGACCCACCATACAAACTTGAGACGATCGCGACATTGCCTGAGATGGTCGGTCGCTCGCGCGCACTGCTGTCGGGCGGATGGATGGTGATGGAGCACAGCACCTTTACTCCCGTCCATCCCGACCCGACGATGTTCGACGTTATCACCAAGGAGCTCGGGCAAACAGTCGTCCTCGTGCTGCGCAAGAAGTCAGAAATGGCACCTCCTTAACAGTTTGGACCATTTGGCCCTCTGGAGGTTTGCCTGGAGATTTGAACCTTTGGACATTTGGCACGTTCGATCCCTGGATTTCCTATGAAGATCGCCATCTACCCAGGCACGTTTGACCCCGTTACGAACGGTCATCTCGACATCCTTGACCGGGCCGTGAAGCTGTTCGATCAGGTCATCATCAGCGTCGCACGCAACTCGACCAAGAACACGATCTTCACGGAAGAAGAGCGGATCGCCCTTCTCACGATCGTCTCACGGAAGTATCGGAACGTGCAGGTCGAATCGTTCAGCGGACTGCTCGTCGACTACGCCAGGCGCAAGAAGGCCACGGCCATTGTGCGTGGACTGCGGGTCATCTCGGATTTCGAGTACGAGTTTCAAATGGCATTGGCAAACCGGCGCCTGCACGAGGATGTCGAAACGGTCTTCCTAATGCCGAACGAGAAATACACCTATCTCAGTTCGAGTATCGTTCGAGAGGTGGCCCGATTGAACGGCAATGTCCGCGACTTCGTGCCGCCGGTCGTCCAGCGGGCGCTGAGGAAGAAGTGGAAGCAACAGGGGTTGTAGGCATCAGGACGACCCACCGACCGATCTCACGTATCCAACGAGTACGACACATGCTTTCGATCTCCAAAAAGATCTCGCAGCTCTCCGAGTCACAGACCATGGCCCTCGCCGCAAAGGCGGGACGGATGAAGGCCGACGGCATCGACGTTGTCAGCCTGACGGCCGGCGAGCCGGATTTTCCCACGCCGACGATCGTGAAAGAGGCGGGGATCAGGGCGATCCAGGAGAATTACACGAAGTACACGGCCAACCAGGGGATCATCGAGCTCCGCCAGGCGATCGCCGCAAAGCTTCGGTACGATAACCGAATTCCAGTCGACCCGTCGCAGGTGCTCGTCTCAAACGGCGCGAAGCACTCGATCTACAATGCGCTGCTCTCCGTCTGCAACCGGGGCGACGAGATCATCATCCCGGCGCCGTACTGGGTCAGCTATCCGGAGATGGCCAAACTCGTCGATGGCGTGCCGGTCATTGTCGACACCTCGGCATCGAACCAGTTCAAGATCACGCCAGCGCAACTGAAGAAGGCTATCACGAAGAAGACGAAGGTCTTCATCCTCTGCTCCCCCTCCAACCCGACGGGCGCGGTGTACACCCAGCAGGAGATCGAGGCCCTCGGCGCCGTCGTCAAGAACGCGGGCATCTTCGTCCTGTCGGATGAGATCTACGAGAAGGTGATCTACGACGGGCTTGAGCATTTCAGCATCGGCTCGATCGACGACCTGCGCGACCAGGTCATCACGATCAACGGTCACTCAAAGGTCTATTCGATGACCGGGTGGCGCATCGGCTACATGGCCGCGCGCAAGGACATCGTGCAGGCCGCAGAGAAGATCCAGAGCCAAACGACCTCCAACGCCTCTTCGATCTCGCAGAAGGCGGCACTGGCTGCGCTCACGAACGACCTCAACGGCGAAGTGAGGGCCATGGTGGCCGAGTTCGACCGCAGGCGGAGATTTCTGATCGCCGAGTTCGACAAGATCCCCCATCTCTCCTACATCTATCCCCGCGGCTCGTTCACGCTCTTCGTGAATGTGCAGTGGTATCTCTCGTCCCGCGTCAACGGGTCTCCAGTCAAGACCTCCGATGCGTTGTGCGACTACTTCCTGAATGATCATAACGTCGCCATGGTCCCGGGAAGCGGCTTCGGCGCGCCCGAGTGGATCCGGCTGTCGTACGCCTGCTCGATGGAAGACCTGCAGAAAGCAGTCCGGCGATTACACAATGGCTTTGCGGAGTTGGCCAAAGCGAGGACGTCGAGAGGACGCTGAACGGATCGAACCACCATGCAGCCCGTTGGAGTCGAAGTGTCGAGAGACGTGGTGGGCGTCGCAGTTTTGAGAACCACATCATCCCCCGATTGCCACAACGCTGGGCGTTGATTTCTCGTCCTTGAGAAACCTCCCGTCCTCCTTACTCCTTTCACCTCCCACCCCTCTCGGTTCTTCACGGTTTCGAGGCTGTTTCTACACACCACCGGTTCGGCGATAGGTACGCCCTTTGTTTCCTTCGGCGTGCTGCGGTCCCACACGGAATCCAAGGAGTCCATGATGAGTGTCTCCAAGCTCGCCGCCTCCATCGCCGAATCGCCGACGCTCAAGTTGAACGAAGAAGCCCAGCGGCTGCGCGACAAAGGCGAGGCGGTCATCCATCTCGGCGCCGGAGAGCCCAAGAACAAAGCTCCGATCAACGCCATCCTCGGCGCGGCGTCGAAGCTCAGCACGGGCGACATCAAGTACACGCCGACCGAGGGGATCACCTCGCTCCGCAAGGCGATCATTCGCTACACCGAAGAGAACTACGACCGGGTTGTCGGAGCCGAGAATGTCATCGTCTCGCAGGGGGCAAAGCAGGCGCTCTTCAATCTGCTGTATACGCTCATCAATCCGCAGGACGAGGTGGTGGTCCTCGCGCCGTACTGGGTGAGCTATCCCGAGATGATCCGGATGGTCTACGGCATCCCCGTCATCGTCACGCCAGAGGATGGCGGATTTATTCCGACGATGAGGGACATCGAGCCGGCGATCAGCTCGAACACGAAGGCGATCATCGTCAACAGTCCGAACAACCCCTCCGGAGCGATCTATCCGGAGAAGCTCGTGGCTGAGCTTGTCGAGCTGTGTGAGAAGCGGAGCATCTATCTCATCATGGACGACATCTACCACAAGCTCGTGTTTGACGGGAAGCGGACGCCGAATGCGCTGTCGTACACGACAAAGGATATCAACTCGACGCGCGTCATCACGATCAACGGCATCTCGAAGCTCTACGGCATGACCGGATTCCGCATCGGTTGGGCGATCGCGCCGAGGTCGATCGTGTCGGTGATGGCCAATGTGCAGGCACAGACCTCCTCCTGCACGTCGGTGTTGCTGCAGGCGGCGGCCGAGGGAGCACTCACCGGATTGCAGAGCGCGGTCGAGACGCTCCGCTTGACGCTCGAGAACAATCGGAACGTCCTCATCCAGGAACTGCGGGCCTTCTCCGGGGTGAAGCTGATCGTCCCGCAAGGAACGTACTACAGCCTGCCGGATTTCGCCGCGTACGACAAGGATTCCGTGGCGTTGTCGAAGTTCCTCCTGCAGAAGGCGCTGGTCGTCACCGTGCCCGGACGGGAGTTCGGAATGGAAGGTCATCTGCGGATCTCGTATGCCACGACCGTGAAAGATGTGAAGGTCGGCATCGAGCGGATCAAGTGGGCGCTTGACCCGAACTCGCCGAACGAGATCTACATTGGCGAACGAAAAATGGTGCGTGACTGGCTGTGATCGATCGAAGAGCCAATCTCGCAGAGACGCAGAGATCGCAAAGAACGCAGAGAAGGATGTCCATCCCTTCTCTCTGCGACCTCTGTGAACTCTGCGACTCTGCGTGCAATTTTCTTTCCATGAGAATTCGAGTATGAACAATCTCCTGAACATCACAACGCCGGCGCAGGCCGAGGCCGGGGCGATCAAAAGCGACTACGGGCTGGACCACCTTGGGTTGACGAACCTGCGGATGGCCTACTGGAACCTGACGACCGAGGCGTTGTACGAAGAAGCAACCTTCCGCCGCGAGGGACGCATCGTCCACGGCGGTCCGTTCGTCGTCAACACCGGCAAGCACACGGCGCGCGCGGCCTCCGACAAGTTCGTCGTGAAAGAACCGACGACCGACGAACACATCTGGTGGGGCGAGTACAACCGTCCGATGGCTCCGGACAAGTTCAACGATCTCTTCAACCGCATGCAGGGCTACCTGCAGGGGCGGGACGTGTTCGTACAGGACTGCTATGCCGGCGCCGACCCGGAATTCCGCCTTCCGATCAGAGTGATCACGGAGTGGGCATGGCACTCGCTGTTCTCCCGCAACATGTTCATCCTGCCACGCACCGCGGATGAGTGCCGGCGCCACGTCCCGGAGTTCACGATCCTCGCCCTCCCGGGTTTCAAAGGGATCCCGACCATCGACGGGACGGCGACGAACACCTTCATCTCTCTCAACTTCGACCAGAAGCTTTGCATCATCGGTAACACTGGGTACGGCGGAGAGATCAAGAAGTCGATCTTCACCGTCCTCAATTATCTGTTGCCGCTGAAGGGCGTCATGTCGATGCATTGCTCGGCCAACGTCGGGAAGGACGGCGACGTGGCCGTCTTCTTTGGGCTTTCGGGGACGGGCAAGACGACGCTTTCGGCCGACCCGAAGCGCGGACTGATCGGCGACGACGAACACGGCTGGAGCGACGAGGGGGTGTTCAACTTTGAAGGAGGATGCTACGCCAAGGTGATCCGGCTTTCGGCCGCCGCCGAGCCGCAGATCTTCGCGACGACACGCCGGTATGGAACGATCCTCGAGAACGTCCCCTTCGACGTTGTGACGCGCACGGTGGACCTGGACGACGACAGCCTGACAGAGAACACGCGGGCCTCGTATCCGCTCGAGTTCATCGAGAATGCGGTCCCTGAGAAGAAGGCTGGTCACCCGAAGAACATCATCTTCCTGACCTGCGACGCATCGGGCGTCATGCCTCCGATCTCACGGCTTTCGCCGGAGCAGGCGATGTATCAATTCATCTCGGGCTACACGTCGAAGATCGCAGGGACCGAGGTCGGCTTGGGAAAAGAACCGGAGATCACGTTCAGCACGTGCTTTGGAGCTCCGTTCATGGTCCACCCGCCGCATTTCTATGCGGAGTTGCTGCGCAAGAAGATCGAGCGCTACAAGGTCAACTGTTGGCTGGTGAACACCGGCTGGATCGGCGGAGCATTCGGGGTCGGCAAGCGCATCAGCATCGGCCACACGCGGGCGCTGTTGAATGCAGCTCTCGACGGCTCGTTGCTGAAGGTCCAGTATCGGAAGGACGACGTGTTCGGGTTCGAGGTGCCGTTGTCGTGCGAAGGCGTACCGTCGAACATCCTCAATCCGGCCGATGCTTGGCCCGACCCGAAACAGCACGCGGAGAAGTACCGTCAGCTGGCGGCGAGGTTCGTGGAGAATTTCAAGAAGTATGCCCAAGGCGCGCCGGCGGAGGTGGTGGCGGCGGGGCCGAAGGTGTGATCGAGAGTGAGTTCAGACTCGAGTAGGCAGTAAGCAGGAACCGTCAGGCACGGGTCATGTTGGAAGCGCGGGGCAAAGATCACAGTTCTTGCCCATCGATCCCATCCTGACCGGACTAGGATGAGTCCTGCTTACTGCCTTCTTTGCTTCGTTATCCCCAGGCCTCAGTGGCACTCTGTAACGTCATCCGATCCATGCTACTGGAAGCTCTCCTCCGATTTTCGTAGATTTGAGAACCATGTTCGAACAAACGACAGCCCTTGCTTTTTGGACTTCGGACCTGTTTCGTGCTTTTGCGAAGTGACCACTTCGTGGCACATTACGTATTTCGAGACGTTAACCTGTTCATGCCCACCTACGACTATCGCTGTAATGCCTGCGGCCACGTGTTAGAAGAGTTCCAGTCCATTAAGGCGGAACCGTTGAAGGACTGTCCGAAGTGCCATCAACCCAGACTGGTGCGCCTGATGGCTGGCGGCGCGGGGATGATCTTCAAAGGGAGCGGGTTCTACCTGACGGACTATGCGAAGTCAAATTCCACAAAGGCCAACGGTGGTTCGCCTTCTGCCCCCAAGAGCGACTCCACGCCCACAAAGTCGCCGACGGATTCCCCAACTCCGTCGAGTTGACCTCGAGTCGCTCGCAATGGACAGAATGGCCGTTCCCTACTGATCGGACAGCCATTTGTGCAATACGCAGCAGGGGAACGAAATCAATCTGCACCGATCGCTCGCACTCCCCCGATCGCCTCTTGTGCCCTCCTCGCCTCCGCCGGCGATTCGAACCAGAGACGGAATGTCCCTCCAAGACCCTCCCGCACCTTGATCAACTCGATATCCTTCAAGTTGACGTTCGCCTTCGCCAACGATTGGAGCACCTTCAACAACGCCCCGGGACGGTCCTCGACAAAGACCTGCACGTCCGCCAGTGTGTGAAGGAAGCCCTTCATCCCCGCGGGTATCTCCGATCGGAGGTGTTGAGCATCGGAGAAGGATGCGGATAGTCGGCGCGGGGTGCGGCGCAAAGCGCGTTCGAACTGGCTGAGTTCCTTTTGATAGAGCCTTAGAGCCCCGCGTATCTCCGTCCGGTTCGACTCCAGAATATCGCCCCAAAATCCGAACGGGCTCGAGGCGATCCTCGTCATATCACGAAACCCACCCGCTCCAAGCGCCAGATGCTTCGAAGCCGTTCGGTGCTTGCGGACCGTCCGCATCAACGCAACGGCTGCCAATTGCGGTAGGTGACTTAAAGCGGCGACCGCAGCGTCGTGTGTACTGCCATCCATCCTGACCACCCGTGCTCCGAGTCGAGCGAGGAACGACGCCAGTTTTGTGATCCTTCGCTCCGCCGTCGATGCGAGTGGCGAAAGCACATAGAACGCATTCTCCAACAGCAACGGATGCGCCGCCTCAATGCCGGAGCGCTCAGCGCCGGTCATCGGATGACCGCCGATGAAGTTCCCCTTCGGAAAGAGACCCTCAGCGTGTGCCAGGATGCCGGCCTTGACGGACCCGGTATCGGTCACGAGCGTTGAAGCCGGGACATGGTGGGCGATCGAGGTGAGCGTGCGGACAATGTCCCTGCCGGGTAGCGCAAGTACGACCAGGTCGGCAAGTCCGACGGCGTGATGCAGATCGTGGGCCGCATGGTGGATGGCACCGACCTCGCATGCTCGCTTGAGCACGGTTCTGCGGTCGTAGCCGACGACGTGGACATCCTTGAAGGTGCGGCAAATGGCGAGGCCAAGTGAACCACCGATCAAGCCGGTGCCGACGATGAGAACGGACGAGAAGGGGGAGGAGGTGACGGAGGGGCGAGTCATGGGGGATTGTCGAATGTCGAATGTCGATTGACCATTGCCGAAGGGTACATGAGAATCAGCCAAGGTCTACGTCGTTCAGTCTCTCACGGCTCCCCCCGCACATGACACCAAAAGTTCCCTGCCGTCCTATTCACCATTCACCATTCACCATTTACCATTCACCATT
>CAZOMY010000020.1:0-52639 GCA_964581115.1 uncultured Ignavibacteriaceae bacterium
TCTTACTTCTTACTTCTTACCTCTTACCACTGTCCTCTTCTCTCAATAGTTATCAATCTGCGCCCGCTGAAGCTTCCCGCTGTAATCCACGTACACCGCCTTCCACTCAGTATAGAAGTCGTAGACTGTCCAGCCGCCTTCGCGGTGGCCGTTGCCGGTCTGCTTCACGCCGCCGAACGGCATGTGGGCTTCGGCACCGATGGTCGGGACGTTGATGTACGTGATGCCCGCCTTGATGTCGCGGATCGCCACGAAGGCCTTGTTCACGTCGCGCGTGTACACCGACGACGACAATCCGTAGATCGTGTCGTTGAGGACGTTGATCCCCTCTTCGAGCGACTTCACGCGGAGGACCGACAGCACGGGCCCGAAGATCTCCTCTTTTGCGATGCGCATGTTCGGCGTCACTTCAGCGAAGATCGTCGGCTCGTGGAACCAGCCGCTGTCGAGGCCCGGACCCTTTGCCGCATGACCGCCGGCCACCAGCTTCGCCCCTTCCTGCAGGCCGATCTCGACGTACGATTCGACCGTCTTTCGCTGCCCCTCGTTCACGAGCGGACCGACCTCCGTCTCCGGCTTGAGACCGTCGCCGAGGCGGAGCTTGTTCGTCCGCGCCACGAGCATCTCCATGAACTTCTCGTAGATCTTCTCATGCAGGATTAGCCGGCTCGTGGCCGTACAGCGCTGTCCCGTCGTCCCAAAGGCGCCCCACAAGATGCCGTCGAGCGCCAGGTCGAGGTCGGCGTCGTCCATCACGATCTGGGCGTTCTTTCCGCCAAGCTCGAGCGAGACGCGCTTCAGGGTATCGGCGGAATCCTTCGTGATCTGCTTGCCGATCTGCGTCGATCCGGTGAATGAGATCAGGTCGATATCGTGGTGGCGGGTGATGGCATTGCCGACCGCTCCTCCGCCGCCGTGAACGATGTTCACGACGCCGTCAGGCAGGCCGGCCTCATGCATCAGTTGCACGAGCGCCGTCGCCGTCGCCGGCGTGTCGGAAGCGGGCTTGAAGACGACCGTGTTGCCCGAGAGGATGGCCGGGAACATCTTCCAGGTCGGGATGGCCAGCGGGAAGTTCCACGGCGTGATGATGCCCGCCACTCCGATCGGCACGCGGATGGCCATCGCGAACTTGTTCGGGAGTTCCGACGGCACCGTGTGCCCGAACAGCCGGCGCCCTTCCGTCGCGGCGTAGTAGGCGGTGTCGATGCCTTCCTGCACATCGCCGCGAGTCTCGGCCAGAACTTTCCCCATTTCGCGGGTCATCAGCTTTGCCAACGCTTCCTTCCGCTGTACGAGCAGGTCGCCGATCTTCCGCATGATGTCGCCCCGGGCCGGCGCCGGTACGAGGCGCCATTTTTCGTATGCGGCCCGGGCGGCCTTCACCGCCGCTTCGACGTCCGCCGCGCCCGATTTGGGAAGGGTACCGATGACCTCGCTCCAGTTGGCGGGATTCCGGCTTTCAAAGGTCTCGCCAGACTGTGCGTCGACCCATTTACCGTTGATCAAGTTCTGGTACGTGGTAGACATGGTATTGTCGATGTTCGAGTGACGATGGTCGAATGGCAGGTGGCGATTCACCGACACGGGTCCCGGAGGGAAGCGTTGACCCTTACGACGAGGATCACCGCTCCAGTCCTTCGTGTCACTGTTCGCCTGCGAATTTGTGTCTCTTCGTGGTCGTTCTTCAACACGGCATGTTACTTGATCCCCACGCGATCGAAGATCGCATCGAGATGTTTCAGGCTGCGCGTCGGGTCGAACAGGCCGTCGAGTTCGTCCGGCGAGAGATGCTTCTGCACTTCCGCCGACCGACCGATCAGGTCCCTGAAGTCCCTGCCGGTGCGCCAGACCTCCATCGCCCGTTCCTGCACGATCTTGTAGGCCTCCTCGCGCTTCATCCCCTTCTTCGTCAGGGCCAGCAGCACCTCCTGCGAGAAGACGAGCCCGTGCGTAGCGTTCAGGTTCTTCAGCATCCGATCGGGGTAGACGAGCAGCTGGTCCATGACCGACGTGAATTGCGCAATCATGTAGTCCAGCAAAATGCATGAATCGGGAATGATGACGCGCTCAACAGAGGAGTGGGTGATGTCGCGCTCGTGCCATAGAGCGACATTCTCGAGCGCGGCCTGGGCGTTGCCGCGCAGGACCCGGGCCAATCCTGCGATCCGCTCGCACGTGATCGGGTTGCGCTTGTGCGGCATCGCCGATGATCCCTTCTGCCCCTTCGAGAAATACTCCTCCGCTTCGAGAACCTCCGTCTTCTGGAGGTGCCGGATCTCTGTCGCAAACTTCTCAAGGGAACTCGCAACGACGGCCAGCGTCGTCATGTATTCGGCGTGCCGGTCCCGCTGCAGCACCTGCGTCGAAACGGGCGCCGGCTCGAGGCCCAGCTTCTGGCAGACGTAACGTTCGACCGCGGGGTCGAGATGCTGGTATGTCCCGACGGCCCCGGAGATCTGGCCGACGGAGATCGTCCTTACGGCCTGCTCGAGTCGAGCGATGTTCCGCTCCGTCTCTGCATACCATAGTGCCAGCTTCAACCCGAATGTCACCGGCTCCGCGTGGATGCCGTGCGTCCGGCCGATCATCACCGCATGCTTGAACTCCATGGCCCGGCGTCTGAGCACGTCGCGAAGAGCCCGCAGTCCCTTCAAGAGCAGCTCCCCCGACTGTTTCATCTGCACCGCCAACGCCGTATCGAGCACGTCGGATGATGTCATGCCCAAATGGATGAATCGTGAGTCGGGCCCGACGTACTCGCCGACACTCGTCAGGAAGGCGATGACGTCATGCTTCACTTCCTCCTCGATCTCGAGGATCCGCGCCACGTTGAACTTGGCGCTCCGCCGGATGTTCGCGGCCGCTTCCTGCGGGATCACGCCCAGCTGTGCCTGCGCCTCGCACGCCAGCACTTCGATCTCGAGCCAGACGGCGAACTTGTTCTCATCCTCCCAGATCCGGCCCATGGCCGGGCGCGTGTACCGGGCGATCATCAGCCGCGCTCCAATGTGAGGTTCAGGTCGAGGGTCTTCCGTTCGCGAAAGACCTGCAGCTTCAGGACGTCCCCCGGCGAGGCATCTACCAGCAGGGCGATGATGTCCTGTTCAGAATTCACCTTCTCCCCGTTGACCGTCAGGATGATATCACCCACCTTCAGCCCGGCCTTCTCGGCCGGTCCGTTGGACTTCAGGTCGCTGACGATCACCCCCTGCACGGTCCGGAGTCCGAAGTAACGCGCGATCCGCGCATCGACCGGCTGAACGTCCAAACCGGTCGTAATGTCGCGCGAGACCCTTCCCTTGCGCTTCAATTCGTCGACAATCCGCTTCACTTTGTTAATCGGGATCGCGAAACCGTAGCCGACAAAGGTCGTCGACTGGCCCCCCGTGAAAATGAGCGTGTTGACCCCCACCACGTTTCCCTCCGCATTCACCAGCGGACCGCCGCTGTTGCCGCCATTGATGGCCGCGTCGGTCTCGATCATGTCGCGATAGAACCGGTTGTTCATGCTGCCGAGGTTCATGCCCGTGGCGGAGATGACGCCCACCGTGACCGTTGGCTTGTCGTTGATCTCAAACAGACCGAATGGGTTGCCGAGCGCGATCGCCCATTCGCCGATGATGATATCGTCGGAGTTGCCCAACTCGACCGACGGATAGCCAGAGCCCTCGACCTTCAGCAGACTCAGGTCCGACAATCCATCCGTACCCACCAACTCCGCGTCCAACTGGCGTCCGTCGGTCATCGTGATCGTGATCTGCGCCGCATTACCCGCCACGTGATCATTCGTCACGATGTAGCCGTCGCTGGAAACGAAGAACCCCGAGCCGAGTCCTTTCACCTCCTGACGGTAGGTTCGGTCGCCGAAGAACTGCCGGAAGAACGGGTCGTCGCCGAAGAACCGGAACATCGGGTCGCGGAACTGCCGGATCTCGGTCACATTGATGCCGACGACCGCCGGGCTTACCTTTGCCACAGCCCGCGTGATCGCGTTCTGCCGGCTGACCTGGAGGTCTTGAAGCGCGTTCAGGGCCGCCGGTTGCGGCCTTTCCGGCTCTGAGACACGCGCTCCAGAGGGCAATGCGCCCTCCAGCGCTTTGGCATCGGTACCGGAACTGAGGGCATATCCTATACCGATACCGATCAACAACGGCACGGCGAGGATGAGAAGGATCCGGAGATACGGGTTGCTCATGATGTGGGTGCCTCAGGGTCGGGAGCCGGGTCGCGCAACGTGTCGACGTGACTCAGGATGAAGAGTGTGCTCAGGATGCTGACATACCATGCGTAATCATTCACGGGCTGAGGGCGGACGAGCAGAGCCGACACGGCGGCCTGTGGGGCCAGCCAGGTCAGTATCGGTGCGACGACGGAGGCCAGAACGTTCGAGCGAGAGATGTCTTTTGTGATACGGTGAAGCACAACCCACGTCAGGGTCCATGCAAACGTATAGAAGAGGCCGATGCCGAACATCAACCCTGCCGCCGTCGCAAGTCCCCGACCCCCCTTGAACCTCAGCCAGACAGGGTAGTTATGGCCGAGGACGGCGCCGAGCGTGGCGGCATACTGCACGACGATCTGGTCGGGGAAGAACCACCACGAACCGAACGAGGCGATCACTCCCTTGAATCCGTCGAGGAGGCCAACCACAACCCCCGTCCAACTCGACCCGGTCACCTTGGCCGCGTTGTATCCTCCCACGTTGCCGCTTCCGGCCGTGCGGATGTCAACGCCCGTTCGCTTGCGAACGACAAGATACGCGGACGGGATGCTACCCATGAGGTAGCCACCACACAACGCGAGGACGGGGATCAACGGAGTGCCGGCACGTAAGAGGGACTTTTGAAATTACCGAAAACACGAGGGGGAATCAAGGAGCCAAGGATCCGGAAACTTGCCGCAAGTTGTTGTTGGCAAATTCATTAGGCCGACCGGGACGAAACGCCGAAGGCCGAAGTCTCCTTCGGCCTTGAGTTGTTTTCGAACACAACGAGTCCTGAACTCGAATGGTCCTGATCCCTGACCACTGATGTCTGTTCTTTTCTAACTCTCTGGCTGAAACCGCTCCACTTCCTCCAGGATCGTCGCTACGATCTCCTCTTCCTTCACGCGCTTCACCATCTCCCCCTTGCGATAGAGGATGCCGACCCCCTTTCCGGCCGCAATACCGATATCGGCCGCACTGGCCTCGCCCGGTCCGTTGACGACACAGCCCAGCACGGCGATCGAGACCGGCTTCTTAACGTGCGCCAACTTCTCCTCCAATTGGGCCATGATGCCGAAGAGGTCCACCTCCAACCGGCCGCAGGTCGGACAGGCGATCAGGTCCACATTTCTCGAAGCCAGGCTGAGCGACCGCAGGATCTCCTTGCCGACCTCGACCTCCTTCACGGGGTCGTCGGTCAGGGAAACGCGGATCGTGTCTCCGATACCTTCGGCAAGCAGCGTTCCGATGCCCACGGCCGACTTGATCGTGCCGACGCGGGTCGTGCCGGCCTCGGTCACGCCAAGATGCAGTGGGATGTCGGTGTTGGCCGCCACGTGCCGGTACGCCTCGATCATCAACTTCGTGTCGGTGGACTTGACAGAGATCACGACGTCTTTGAAGTCGAACTCGTCGCAGATCGCGACATGCCGCATGGCGCTTTCGAACAGCGCCTCCGCTGTCGGATATCCGTACTTTTCAAGGATGTCCTCTTCCAGCGAGCCGGAGTTGACGCCGATCCGGATGGGAATTCCCCGTTCCTTCGCCGATGTCAGTACCTGCCGGATGCGGTCTTTCGAGCCGATGTTGCCCGGATTGAGTCGAACCTTCGCCACCCCTGCTTCAATGGCGCGCAGGGCAAAGACGTGATTGAAATGGATGTCCGCGACGATAGGTACTGGCGATTGTCGCACGATCTCAGCCATCGCATCGGCTGCCTCTTTGTCATTGACCGTCACGCGGACGATATCAACGCCGGCATCAGCGGCAGCCTTGATCTGTCCCACCGTGCCCGCGATATCGTCGGTCTTCGTCTTCGTCATCGTCTGGACCGAGATCGGGGCGTCGCCGCCGATCTTGACGCCGCCGACGGTCACTTGCCGCGTCACGCGCCTGACGCCATCACGGAAGGCGCCGACCCTATAGGTCTTGTGTGATTCGCTCACCCTGCAGGTCTCCAAGAAATGATGAAACACCGAACAGAATCAATTCGGGTGAACCGTCGATCGGAATGAGATATCAGTCGAGGATCGGCGTGCAGATCTCCAACGCCCAAGCTTTTCGATTGTCTAATCACCATTCACGATTCACCATCCTTGTTCTCAATTGATCCGCTTACTCGCTTCGAACAGTACCTTCTTCTCCTCCTCCGACAGACTCTGATATCCACTCTGGCTGATCTTGTCGAGGATCTCGTCGATCTTGCGCTGTTCGACCTCATCCATCGTCGGCGGTTCTCTGCGTTCGGAATGCAGGTCGTACACTTCCGCCTCGCGTGGGTCGTCGTCAAGGCGCGTCTCCCGGCGGGGCATTTTGAACAGCTCACCGATGTCGCTCCACATTCGACTTCTACCCCGGTAGAGCCGTCGACGGTCGTACTGCAGATAGAGATACCCGGCCAGCGCGCCTCCCAGATGGGCGAGATTCGCCACGTTGCCCGGCTTGCCGACCGACATGACACCAAAGACAATGAGGAACATCACCAGGTATTTCACCCGCACCGGTATGAGGAAGTAGATGAAGACCTGTCGGTCGGGGAACATTACCGCAAACGCCACGAGCACGCCGTAAACAGCTCCCGATGCGCCGACTGTGGGGCCGATTGCCTGGCCCGGGTCGAAGATCGGCGAAAGGATCAATTGAGCGATCCCAGCCACCGTGCCGCACATCAGATAGAAGAAGAGGAACTTCCTCGGACCCCAAATGTGCTCCACCTCCATACCGAACATCCAGAGCCCGAACACCATGTTGAACAGCAGATGCCAGAAGTCCGCATGCATGAATTGGTACGTCAACAGCTGCCACGGCCAGAAGCCCTGTCCGAGCGGCATGAGCCCGAAGTACGTATTGAGCGCGTACTCGAGCGGCATGCCGTCCAAGCGGAAGGTGCCCAGAAACGACATCACGAGGAAGACGACACCGTTCGTGACGAGCAGGGTGCGGATCACCGGCGGAATGAACGAGAACCCGCCGAAGAAAGATGGACGATAGTAAGCCAAGTGAGATGGCCGATTTACAATTTACGATTTACGATTTACGATTTACGATTCACGGTTCACGATTCACGCTCAACGTTCTCCTCGGCCCTCGTCACGCCTTCGTCAAAGCAGCTACGCCGGGAAGTTCCTTGCCTTCCAGGAATTCCAGCGATGCGCCTCCACCGGTGGAGACGTGGGAGACGGCCTTTTCGAGTCCTGCTTGAGCGATCGCCGCGGCTGAATCGCCACCGCCGACGATGGTCACCGTTCCGCCTTTCGTCGCATCGGCCAACGCCTTTGCCACCGCCACCGTTCCTTTCGCGAACGGCTCCATCTCGAAGATGCCCATAGGGCCATTCCACACCACCGTCTTCGCCTTCTTGATCTCGCCGGTGAACAGCTCGATCGTCTGCGGTCCGATATCCACGCCCGCCCAGCCGGACGGGATCTGCTTCACGTCGACCACCTTGGTCGCAGCATCGGCGGCGACCTTATCGGCCACGAGGGTATCAACCGGAAGGAGAAGCCGAACGTTCCGCTTCGCCGCCTCCGCAAGGACGGTCTTGGCCAGCTCAACCTTATCGGCCTCCAGGATCGACGTGCCGATCTCGAGTCCCTGCGCTTTGTAGAACGTGAACATCATGCCGCCGCCGATCAGCACGGCGTCGACCTTCGCCATCAGGTTCTGAATGACGTCGATCTTGCCCGAGATCTTTGAGCCGCCGAGGATGGCCACATACGGACGCGCCGGGTCTCCGACCGCGCGACCGAGGTAGTCGAGTTCCTTTTGCATCAGGTAGCCCGCAGCGGCCACGCGCACGTGTTTCGTCACCCCTTCCGTCGATGCGTGAGCCCGATGGGCCGTCCCGAAGGCGTCATTGATATAGACGTCGCCGAACGACGCAAGCTGCCTGGCGAACTCCGGGTCATTGGCCTCTTCTTCATTGTGGTAGCGCAGGTTCTCGAGCAGCAGCACCTCGCCGTCGCGCAGGATCTCCACCTCGCGCTTGGCGGCGTCGCCGATGCAGTCGGCGGCGAATTTCACCGGACGGTTGAGAAGCCCGGCGAGATGGTTGGCCACCGGCTTCAGACTGAATTCCGGCTTCGGCTTGCCCTTCGGACGGCCCAGGTGGCTCATCAGGATGCAGCGCCCTCCGGAGGAAAGGACCTTGAGAATGGTCGGGAGCGATTCGACGATGCGGTTATCATCGGTGATGCGTTGCTGATCGTCCAACGGCACGTTGAAATCGACCCGAACGAGCACCCGCTTGCCCTTCAGGTCGACGTTGTCAATGGTCAGGGTCTTCATGGCTTTCGGATTGGAGAGAAGAACGAACGGGCGGGCGATCACCGCCTGCCCGTTCTGGTCATGGTGCCAGTCGGAGTCGGGCGTACAGCCCGGCGCCTCCTGGTTGCCGAGTTTGGAACATCGACCGTCGCGGAGGTCGGGCCTGCCTTACAGCTTCGATCCCACAAGGCGTGCCAGCTCGACAACGCGATTGGAGTAACCCCATTCGTTGTCGTACCAGCCGAACACCTTCACGGAGGAGCCCATCGTCATCGTGAGCTTCGAGTCGAACACGACGGAGTGGGGATTGCCGACGACGTCGCGCAGGACCAGATCGTCCTCGCTGTACTCGAGGATGCCCTTCAGCGAGGTCTCTGCGGCCTTCTTCATCGCGGCGTTGACCTCCTCTTTCGTTACCTCCCGCTCGAGCTCGGCCGTGAAATCCGTGATCGAGCCGTTCGGGGTCGGTACGCGGAGCGAGCATCCGTCGAGCTTGCCATTCAGCTCCGGGATCACCTTGCCCACCGCCTTGGCGGCACCGGTGGTCGTCGGAATGATGTTGATCGCGGCAGCCCGGGCACGGCGCAGGTCCTTGTGCGGCAGGTCGAGGATGCGCTGGTCGTTGGTGTAGGAATGGATCGTGTTCATGAAGCCCTTCTTCACCTTGAAGGACTCGTGGAGCACCTTCACCATCGGCGCCAGGCAGTTCGTCGTGCACGACGCGTTTGAAATGATATGATGCTTGGCGGGGTCGTAGGCGCTTTCGTTGACGCCGATGCAGATGGTCACGTCGGGCTTCTTGGCCGGCGCGGAGACGATGACCTTCTTGGCGCCGTTCTTGAGATGGTCGGCCGAAGCTTCGCCGTCGGTGAAGTGCTTCAGGCCGGTCGATTCCACGACGACCTGGACGCCCATTTCGCCCCACTTCAGACCGTTGTGGTCCTTTTCCGAATACACTTTCACTGTTTTGCCGTTGACCACGATCGAGCTTCCGTCGACTCTGACACTGCCAGGGAAGTTGCCGATCACTGAATCGTACTTCAGCAGGTGAGCGAGCGTCGCGGCGTCCGTGATGTCGTTCACCGCCACGATCTCCAGGCCAGGGTCGTTGATGGCTGCGCGCAGCACATTACGCCCGATGCGGCCAAAACCGTTGATTCCGATCTTCAATGCCATGAGAACCTCCAGACGTCAGGGAATGGACAGCCGTAGGATTCAAGAGAACAACAAAACAATGAATTCTAGCCAGAAAAGGGGCGAGAAGCAACACGCGAATCCCGCTGCACCTTCATCTCATCATGCATCGTGGTCTGCCAGCGCCACCGACCCGGCGATCACACGGGCGGCGCCGGCGCGTCGAAGGACCTGCGCGCACGCCGCGATCGTCGCACCCGTCGTGATCACGTCATCGACCACCAGCACCGTCGTTCCCTCGATCAGGCCGGCATGCCGTTCCGCGATCTCGAAGGCGCCGGCCACGTTCACCCGGCGTTGCTCGATCGAGAGTTTTGTCTGCGTTGAGGTGTGCCGTGTCCGGCGCAGGAGTTCCGGAACGAAGGCGGATCCCGTTCGACGCGCGAATCCATTCGCGATCATGGCCGCCTGGTTGTAGCCACGTTCCCGCTCCTTCGCGCGGTGAAGCGGAACGGCCGTGATCACGTCGACGGGCGGAAGCTGAGTCCCGACAGAACCGGCCATCTGCTCCCCAAGCCACAGACCGAGCTGATCGGCACTACCGTACTTGAGCGCGTGCAGGAGCGCCTGCAGCGGCCCCGCCTTCTGAAAGACGAATGCCGAAACGACAGCGTCGACGTCCGCGCCCATCTTCGCCAGCGCCTCTTCTGCAAGCTCCGGATGATCGCCCACGAGGACGACCTGCGACCAACAGGCCGAACAGATATGCCGGTCTCCGCCTTCAAGTAGACGGTCGCATGCAACACAAGACGGCGGATACAAGAAGTCTAGCAACGCGTCAGCGATCGTTCGGAAGGTCATCATTGTCGCCCCCTCAGGCGGTTGGTCTAGGCCGGCAGCGTGGCCAATGGACTTCGCCGAGTCGACATCCAACAGAACTCCACTACTGCTTGACTCCTTCACTCCTCGAAACCCTCACTCCCTCACTCCTTATATTCCACCATCAGTTCTTCGCTCGAACTCCTCGCCCCCCCAAAAAACTCAAGACCTCTTCAGTCGTTCTATCTCGTCCCGCAATTGCGCCGCCCTCTCGAACTCCAGGTCCCTCGACGCCCGCCGCATCTCCTCCGTCAGCTCCGCGATCAGGTCCTCTCGCTGTCCCTTGCTCAGATACTTCGCGACGGTATCGGCAACCTGCGGAACGCGCTTGTACGCATGGAGGTCCTTCTTCATCCGAACGTCGGCGACGGCCGTCGCCGCAAGGATCTCATCGACCGACTTAAGGATGGTCTCCGGCGTGATCCCATGGTCCCGATTGTATGCCAGCTGCTTCTCCCGGCGTCGGTTCGTCTCATCCATCATCCGCTGCATCGAGCCGGTGACGGTGTCTGCATAGAGAATGACCTTCCCGTTCACGTTGCGCGCCGTCCGCCCCGCGGTCTGAATGAGCGAACGGTCCGACCGGAGGAATCCTTCCTTGTCCGCGTCGATGATGGCTACCAGCGAGACCTCCGGCAGGTCGAGTCCCTCGCGCAGAAGGTTCACGCCGACGAGCACGTCGAATTGTCCTAGCCGGAGGTCGCGCAAGGTCTCGACCCGCTCGAGCGCATCCACCTCCGAGTGGATGTATCGAACCCGGATGGAGATGTTCTGCAAATACTCCGTCAGGTCCTCGGCCATCCGCTTCGTGAGCGTTGTGACGAGCGTCCGCTCCTTGCGCGCGGTGCGGACGCGGATCTCGGCGATAAGGTCGTCGATCTGATGCTTGGACGGCCGCACCTCCACTTCCGGGTCGACGAGACCCGTCGGCCGGATGACCTGCTCGACAACGACCCCGCGGGAGCGCTCCAATTCATAGTTGCCCGGCGTCGCGCTGACGAAGATCACCTGTCCCGTCATCGCCTCCCATTCGTGGAACTTCAGCGGACGGTTGTCGAGCGCTGACGGCAGCCGGAAGCCGTACTCGACGAGCGTCGTCTTCCGCGACCGGTCGCCTTCGTACATCGCCCCGATCTGCGAGACGGTCACGTGCGATTCGTCAATGACGGTGATGAAGTCCTTCGGGAAGTAGTCGAGGAGACACGACGGCCGTGAACCCGGCTCACGCCGGGCGAGATGACGTGAGTAGTTCTCGATCCCCTGACAGTATCCCACTTCCCTCATCATCTCCATGTCGAAGCGGGTCCGTTGGTTCAGCCGTTGGGCTTCGACCAGCTTGCCCATCGATGTCAGCTCAGCCGATCGCTGCTTCAATTCCTCACCGATCGAGCCCAACGCGCGCTCGATCGTCTCACGACTCGTCACGAACTGCTTGGCCGGATACACGATCTCGAAATCGGTCTCGCCGATCACCGAACCGTCGACGCGATTGACATACGAGATCCGCTCGACCTCGTCGCCGAAGAACTCCACTCGCAAGGCCTCCTCGTTCTCGTACCCCGGAACGATCTCCACCACGTCGCCGCGCACTCGGAACGTCCCTCGGACGAACTCGTAATCGTTCCTCGCGTAGAGCATGTCGACGAGCTTCTTCAACATCGCCTGCCGGCCGCCCCCCTCACCCTTCCGAATGACGATCGTCTGACCGATCCATTCTTCAGGCGCACCGATCCCGTAGATGCAACTGACCGACGCCACAACGATCACGCGCGGGTCTCCGCTCAAGAGTGCGCTCGTGGCCCTCAACCGCAGCCGGTCGATCTCATCGTTGATCGAAGCATCCTTCGCGATGTACGTGTCGGTCGTCGGAACGTACGCCTCCGGCTGGTAGTAGTCGTAGTAAGAGATGAAGAATTCGACGCGGTTCCTCGGAAAGAAAGCCTTGAACTCAGCATACAGCTGAGCGGCCAGGGTCTTGTTGTGCGACAGAACGAGGACCGGCCGGTCGAACTCCTTGATGACGTTCGAGATGGTGAAGGTCTTGCCGCTGCCCGTCACGCCCAGCAGCGTCTGGAACCGGTCGCCACGGCGGAGGCCTTCGATGAGTTGACGGATCGCCTCCGGCTGGTCGCCGGCAGGCTTCAGGTCGGTGACAAGTTCATACGGCATAGGGTGACCACAATGTAGGGGTTGGAGCATACGGGTGCAAAACCACGGCCAGGATTACATCCTTGAGAACCCCTTGCTTTCGACCATGCAGGGGAATACATTGAGGCCCACTTTGGTCCCCGAGCCGTCATGGGTCAACAACAACTCCTGCTCGTGATCCTGGGTGTGATCCTCGTGGCCTTCGCGGTCGCGATCGGGCTTTCACTGTTCAGCGCCCAAGCGATCCAAGCCAACAAGACGGCCATCTACAACGACCTCAATCAGATCGCCGCGTATGCCAACCACTACCGGGTGACAACCACAACCATGGGTGGTGGACAAGGTTCATATGTCGGCTTCAAGATCCCCGTCACGATGACCTTCACCGAGAACGCGTCGTTCACGTCGAGTTCGACACCCACCGCCGTGACTATTACGGCGAAGTCTCTCATGGATTCGCTCAACACGATCACGGTGGTTCTGAACCATGCAGGCAACCTTGGCCAATGGACCTATACGGGAGACTTCCAGTGATGATATTCATGTCGCTGGTTTTCCGGGTTATGGCACACTTGGCACAGACTTCTCGGTAAAAACTACCCAGTTAGGACCGTTCAGCCGAATTACTTGCGTTTTTGCTTGATTTTGGCGATGTTTTCAGCCCAAGTTCGCTGGCATGAGGATTGGAGGAGATCAGGCTGAAAATCATCCACGCAACTCTCATCATTCACCACCAACCTAAGGAGTCCATATGGGTCAGCAACAGCTTCTTCTCATCATCCTTGGCGTTATCATTGTCGGTATCGCCATTGCGGTCGGCTTGAGCCTCTTCTCCGCTCAGAGCATCCAGGCCAACAAGGATGCTATCATCAACGACCTGAACAACATCGCCGCCCACGCCTATCAGTACAAGATCCGTCCATCCTCGATGGGCGGTGGCCAGGGCAGCTATTCAGGCTACAGCATTCCGTCCAAGATGGCGTCGAACGAGAACGCCTCCTACAGCGTGACGTCGGCCACGGCCACGTCGGTTGCGATCACGGCGACCTCCTCGGCCAACTCGACGAACACCGTCAGCGCGGTTGTCGACAGCGACGGTCGTCTGGGCAGCTGGACCTACGCCGGCGACTTCCAGTAAGCCGACCCGACGCATCGATCCCAACCGGCCCTGCGCACAGTGGGGCCGGTTTTTTTGTGCCCCATCGCTTTGAAATATCCACAATTCCCCCGGTCATTTTGACCGCTCGGCCCTTGGCTTGAGAAACGTTGCCACGCTTTGGCCCAAAAAGCGATAGATCTTCAAGAATCGACAGTTGGCACGCCTATTGGGGGTAGGAGAGCCGACTGTAGCGAACGAACCTACCATCCACCTCACACTCACCTAAGGAGTCCATATGGGTCAGCAACAGCTTCTTCTCATCATCCTTGGCGTTATCATTGTCGGTATCGCCATTGCGGTCGGCTTGAGCCTCTTCTCCGCTCAGAGCATCCAGGCCAACAAGGATGCTATCATCAACGACCTGAACAACATCGCCGCCCACGCCTATCAGTACAAGATCCGTCCATCCTCGATGGGCGGTGGCCAGGGCAGCTATTCAGGCTACAGCATTCCGTCCAAGATGGCGTCGAACGAGAACGCCTCCTACAGCGTGACGTCGGCCACGGCCACGTCGGTTGCGATCACGGCGACCTCCTCGGCCAACTCGACGAACACCGTCAGCGCGGTTGTCGACAGCGACGGTCGTCTGGGCAGCTGGACCTACGCCGGCGACTTCCAGTAAGCCGACCCGACGCATCGATCCCAACCGGCCCTGCGCACAGTGGGGCCGGTTTTTTTGTACCGCATGGTATGGTACATTTCGGCATGCGCCTTCTAGAAGCTATCTCAAAAACCCCCAGATACTGCTTAGATAGCCGCAAAGAACATAGAGGAATTGAATCATTCCTCCTTGCGGTCTCTGCGTTCTGTGCGGCTAATGTGTTTTTCAGACGGGCTCTCGTAATCTCCCTTGCGTTGACCGGCTTGCTGGCGTGCAATGTCGACCCCCCCGTCGACCGACTTGCCGATGCTTACGTTGATCTGCTGCGCTATCGCGACCGGACGGCGCAGGTCGACACGTCGGCGATCAAGTCAGGGATCGATTCCATCCTTGCGGCCCATCGATTCACGGTCGACACGTATCGGTCAACGTTCGCCTCACTTGCCGAAGATCCCGGGCGCCTGGCGGCCTTCTTCGCCCGCGTGGATCAGCGTCTGGCTGAGACGAATCCCGCCCTCCTGCCGCAACCCTGAGCTTGGGGTTGTGTGCCAGAAGAACACTCTCGAATCCGATGAACAAGATCACACGCCAATAGGCGCCAATGTACGCGGAAGTGAGGCGCCCCCTCGTAGCGTCCACGTGCGTCCATTGACGGCAGAGATCTGAAATGATTTGCAGTCCTGGCGGCAGGGCGGCAAGGGTTTCTTCACCACCCGCTACAACCATCGCCTCTTGACAGTAGATACAAAATGGACTAGATTACGACAAATATGTCTTTCGTCTCGATACGTCGGGACAATTCTGTCATTAACCAACACACACAACCATGCGCACGACGATGGGTCAACGCATCCGCGAGGCCCGGCTGGCAAAGGGCTTCGACCAGGCACGTCTCGCCGCCAAACTTGACATCGCAACGCGGACGCTCCAGCGATGGGAGAAGAGCGAGCAAGAGCCCGACGGCTCGGTCATCATGCGCATTGCCAAGGCGACCGGCGTTCTGCCGCAATGGCTCCTCACGGGCGAAGGAGACCGGCACGCCGGACTCGGCAGCACCGTCATCCCCCTGACTGAACCGCGGACGCGCCGGGTTCCGACCGTTCGCCTTCCCCTCCTCTCGTCGGTCCCCGGCGGCGCGCCCGTGCTCTCGTTCCATCCGGACTATGTCGACAAGTACGTGACGGTCGACGACGTTCGCGATGACCAGGCATTCGCCCTCGAGGTCAAGGGGAACAGCATGGCTCCCCGCATCGAGGACGGAGACATCATCGTTGTCAGCCCGCGCCAGGAGGCCCGCAACGGCGATATCTGCGTCGTGCGCGTACAGGATGAGGACACAGTCAAGAAGGTGAAGTTCGAGGGTTCCTTCCTCCACCTCATCCCGCTCAACCCCGAGTTTGAACCTTGGGTGGTGAAACAGAAGGACGTGACATTCGTGTGGCGGGTGGTGAAGGTCATCAAGGCTGTCTGAGAACGTCGCTCGAAATGAGCCTGCCACGAAGAACACGAATGGATCAGGGAGTTCATTGCCACGAAGATACACGAAGATAATCTGAGGTGAACCTGGTTCGCTATTTGCTTCGTGTGAATTCGCAGATTCGCTTCTCGACTTTCTGCGTTGAGGTATTGGATTGCACCCTGACTTTCCCCTCCCTACATTGGGCGCACCTTGTTGAGGTGCAAGCATGAGATCGAACCGCTTCGCCCGCCCCCTCCCGTTCCTCCTTCTCGCATCCACGCTCTTGATCTCCAGTTGCGGCCGTCAGGTCTTCACAGGCAAGCATGAAGCTCGCGGCCTTTGGATGTCGCGATTCGAGTACGCCGGAGGCGAACGCCAGAACAAGCCCGACGCCGTAAAGGCGTACATTCGCGAGACCTTCGAGAAGGCTCGCGCCGCAAGAATGAACATGGTCTTCTTTCAAGTACGCGGCAACGGCGACGTCCTGTATCCATCATCCGTTGAGCCGTGGTCGACGGTCCTGACGGGAACGCTCGGCAAGGACCCCGGATGGGACCCGCTCGCGTTCGCGGTCGGTGAGGCACAGCGGCTCGGACTCGAGTTGCACGCCTGGCTGAATACATTCCCCGTCTGGCGCGATTCAGTATCGCCGCCGGCGACGGTGCCCCCCAATCCGCTTTACGCTCACCCCGAGTGGCTCATCTGCGACCGGGATGGACGACCGATGCGCCTCGACCCCCCGAATAACAACTATCTTTGGGCCAGTCCGGGCAATCCGGCAGTGCGGGAGCACATCCTGAACGTCGTCGCCGAGGTGCTGCAGAAGTATGACGTGGACGGCATCCATTTCGACTACATCCGGTATCCGGAGGGGACGGAGGAGCAAGGATATTCGCACGACGCCGTGAGTGTGGCGCGGTTCAACGATCCGGCCTCCAATCCCGGCCGACTGTCATGGGAACATTGGCAACGCGAACAGGTCAATCAGTTCGTGTTCGACGCTTACCACCTGGTCCAAACGAGAAAGCCGTGGGTGAAGATGTCAGCGTCGGTCATCGGCGAGTACACCGGCACCGGATGGACGGCGTACGAAGCCGTACTGCAGGACCCGCGGCGATGGATGGAGGTAGGGAAGATCGACTTCGTCGTGCCAATGGTCTATTGGGAACGTGCCCACGCGACCAAGCCGTTCATTCCTCTCATCACTGAATGGCATGACCGTGTTGCCTACGACCGGCACGTCCTGCCGGGGCTCGCGACACGCCTGATCGAGCGGTTGGGTTGGGGGGAACTCGAGGCCCAAGTGGAAGCCGTCCGCGCCACCGGGCTCCCAGGCGTGGTCTTCTATTCGGCTGCGGGACTGCAGAGGGTGTGGGACATGGTCGGCGAACGGAGCTTCCCCTATTGGGCGCTGACGCCACCGATGCCATGGAAGCCGGGCTTGACACCCGAGGCGCCTCAAGAAGTCTCCATCTCGACCGTGTCCGGCGAACCCACCCTCTCTTGGAACGCGGTCGGTGGAAATGGGATCTCGTATATCGTCTATCGGTCGGCGGAGACCGCCTTCAACACCAGCGACGTCTTCGCCATTGTGTCGGTCACAGGACGGGCTGTTACGTCGATCTCGCTCCGCGGCGTGGAGCCCGGCTCGGTCCTCGCCGTGGCCGCCGTCGACCGCCTTGGCGCCGAAAGTCGGCTGAGTTCGCCCGTACGGTACACGGGTCCGACAGCTTCGCGATGACCTGCGAGTTGGTTGGACGCAGAGTGATGAGTATATTGAATGCATGGCAATGCTGAAGGGACAGGACGGCCTCACACCCCGCGACGACGCGAAGAAGCGAGCGAGCGAAGTGCTCAAGCGCGTCGACCTGCTCCTGCGGCAAGGGGACCTCGAGAACGCCCTCCTCGAATCACGCCGCGTGAAGGAGATCGATCCGAGGAACGTGTACGCGCTCGCGTTCGAAGAACGTATCCTGAATCTGCTCGACCAGCGCGAAAAAGAGGCGGCGCGCAAGACGCAAGAATCGGAGGCCGAGGCGCAACGCCGGAAGGAAGAGGAGGAGCGGCAACGACTGGAGAACGAACGCAAGGCCGCCGAGCTTCGTGAGATCGCGCGTCATGAAGCGGCCAGAAGACTCGCCGCCCAGCAAGCCGCCGCAGCGGCCGCGAAGCCACCAGCCGCATCCCCGCCTCCCCCCTCCCCGCCCAAACCCCCGCCGGCTCAGCGCTCACTCCTCGAGTCGCTGCGCCAGCAGATGGAAGGATTCAGCTCGTACCGCGCCGCGCTCGTCGAGGTCTGGGAGGATGGTGCCGCAAGCCCGGAAGAGCAACAATGGCTGGCCGTTCTTCGCGAAACCCTTGCGATCTCCGAGGTCGATCACACCCGGCTCGAACACGAGGTCCAGCTCGAATGCTACCTCAAGGCGTTGAAGCAGGCCTGGGCGCATGGACGCATCAAGGCCGACGATCCCTCCGTCCTCACGGTGATGCGCCAGACCTTTCGGATCTCGCCCGAGGACCACGACCGCATCGAGGCCCGCCTCCTGGCGGAGATCCAGTCGAGCGAGAAGCAGCTCGACCGGATCGTCATTATCGACGACGACGTGAAACTGCTCGAGCTCATCAGCGACCTGTTGAAGGACGCCGGCTTCGCCACCCTTCCCTTTACGACCACCGACGAAGCGTACGCTTACCTGCGCGGCGGCCAGGTGCCCGACCTTATTCTATGCGACGTGAACCTTGAAACCTCCTCGATGGGTGGCTTCTCATTCTATGAGAAGATCCAATGGCTGGAGCATCTTCGGGAGGTGCCGTTCATCTTCCTGACCGGACTCACAGACGAGGTGCTCGTCCGAACGGGCAAGGAATTGGGGGTGGACGACTATCTCACAAAACCGATCGCCGAGCAGACCCTCATCGCCACAATCAAGGGAAAGTTGAAGCGGTTCAAGCGGTTGAAACAACGGACATGAGCAGACGGGTTGTCAGCGCGGCGACCCGAGCTTTCCCTGCGCATAGAGCTCGCTGAGACGGTCCGACGTGCCGCAGAAGTAGCGGTAGCTTCGCTTTCCCACCCTCTTCACCCGGAACCGGCGCTCGATCCTCTTCACGAGGTCGAGGTCCTCACCATACTCCACCTGTCGGAACCCGCCGATGCGTTCCAACACCGACCGGCGGACGACGAACGTCCCACCGACGTAGCAGCGCGAAACGTGGATCGTCCGACCCGGACGCTCCAGATCGATCACGTACTGCTTCGCCTTCGGTCCCAACGCTTCGACGCCGCCGTAGATCATGTCGACGTCCGGATGCTGCCGCAGATACCGCATCCGCCAGGAGAGATGATCAGGCCGGTAGGCATCGTCCGAGTCCAGGAAGGTCACGAACGGCGCTTCGGCCAGCCGGATGCCGACGTTGCGAGCCGCGGCGAGACCTCGGTTGCGCTGACGCACGACGAGAATGCGACCATCGTTGCGCACGAACGGCTCGAGCACGGCCGGCGTTGCGTCGACACTGCCGTCGTCCACCACGACCAATTGCCAGTCGCGCAGCGTTTGGGCACGGACCGACCGGACCGCCCTCGGCAGAAGGTCGGCACGATTGTACGTGCAGAGCACGACGGTGACAGATGGCTGGCCGGTCTGCATGGCCTTCGCCCTCATGATTCGACCACCCATGGCTCGAGGAGATGTTCGCCGATCCCCTGGAGGAATCGGGACGGCTTTGTGAGGATGACGCCCGTTTCGCGGTCGTAGACGTTCATCGGGTATGTGATGAAAAGATGGTCGCGGGCCCTCGTGATCGCGACATAGAGCAGACGGCGCTCCTCCTCCAATTCCTCTTCCGACCCGACCGATCGCAGCGCCGGAAACCTGCCGTCGAGTGCCGTGATGATGAAGACGGCCCCCCACTCGAGCCCCTTGGCGCTATGGATGGTCGACAAGGTCAGGAACTCCCGCTCCGGTCCGGGCGCCTCGACGTCGACGACACTCTCCGTCGGCGGCTCGAGCGCCAGGTCGGTCAGCAACGAAGCAACCTCCCGGTAGCGTTCCGTGATCGCCTGGAACATTTCGAGGTCTTTCCGCCGCTTCTGATGGTCGTCGTAGCGCGTGCGGAGGAGCGGTTCGTAATACCGGAGCAACCCGGCAACCTTCTCTGCCGGACTCAGAGTGGGCGGCGCCGCCTCCTTCAGCGCATCGAAAAGGGCTCGCACGCCGTCGGGATAATGGCCGTAGTCCATCCAGAACTTCGTCGTGGTCGTCACGGGCTCGGTCGTGTTGGACGAGAGACCGACCCGACGTTTCTGGATGTCGTCGATCACCTTCTCGGCGGTGCGCGGTCCCACGCCTTCGACGAGGAGGAGGATTCGGTTCCAGGAAACGACGTCGCGCGGATTCTCCAGGACGCGGAGATAGGCTACGACGTCCTTGACGTGCGAGGTCTCGATGAACTTGAACCCGCCGTACTTGCGGAAGGGGATGTTCGCCCGCGCCAGCTCGATCTCAAGGTCGAACGAAAGGAATGACGACCGGAAGAGGACCGCGATCTCTTCGAGCGGAAGTCCCTCCTCCCGCAGCTCGAGGATCTTCTGCACGACGAACCGCGACTGGATATTCTCGTTCTCCGTCGCCACCAGCTGCGGCAATGTTCCGCCGGACCGTTTGGTATAGAGGGATTTTACGAACATCGTGTTCATGGATTCGGCGGCAGGGACGAAGGTGGGGTCCGTACGCCGCCGGCGAGAACTTCGTTGGCCAGGTTCAGGATCGACTGCGTGCTACGGTAGTTCTCTTCGATCTTGATGATCTTGCAGCCGGGATACTCTTCGGGGAACGTGAGGATATTCCGGATCGTCGAGCCCCGGAATGAGTAGATGCACTGCGCATCGTCGCCGACAACCATGACGTTGCGCCGCTCGCCCGCCAGTCCGCGGACGATCTCGGCCTGCACCCGGTTGGTATCCTGGTACTCGTCGACCATGATGTAGGTGTACTGGTCGTTGAGCGCTTTGCGCACCTCCGGCCGATCCTGGAGCAGCCGGGCCAGATGGACCAGCAGGTCGTCGTAGTCCATCAGGTTGTTCTCTTTCTTGTAGATAACGTAGCTCTGCAACAGCTGTGTGATGTCGCCTTCTTGCTCGAGGAACTGGGGATAGTCGCGCGCCAGGATCTCGGCCACCGGTGTGATGGTGTTGAGCGAGCGGCTCCAAAGGTCCGCCAGCGTCTCCTTCCGCGGGAACCGCTTCTCGCGGGTGTCGAGCTTCAGTCTCGTACGGAGGAGGTTGATGACGTCCTCAGCGTCGCCCTGGTCAAGGATGGTAAAGCTCCGGTCGAACCCGAGGAGGTGCGCGTACTTCCGCAGAATGCCGTTGGCGAACGAATGGAATGTGCCGCCCGCGACCTGCTCGCATCGGCTGTCGAGCAGAATCGCCGCACGGCGGAGCATTTCCTGCGCCGCCTTGCGCGTGAACGTCAGCAGCAGAACGCGCTGCGGCTTGACGCCAAGCTCCATCAGGTAAGCGACCCGGTAGACGATCGTGCGGGTCTTGCCCGTGCCCGCGCCGGCAATGATCAGATGCGGACCGTCGAGCGATGTGACGGCGTCGTATTGCGACTCGTTAAGGTCGGTGCGATACGGGATCGTGAGCCGAGCCGGCTCGACGAGACGCAGCGGCTCTCCCGGAGCCGGTTTCAGGGTGAATTTCTTCATGTCGCGGACGGCTCAAAGATACGTAAAATCGGGAGAATCGCGATCGGTCCGTTCCTTGAGTTTCGGGCAACTTTACGATACGTTAGTAACGTGTCTTGTTCTTGCGCTGCTCGCCCGTTCCGGAGTTACCGGCAATGAATATCCTCGTCCTGAATTGCGGTTCGTCCTCGCTCAAATTCCAGATCATTCACACCGACCTTGACCTCATCGAAAAAGACGGCGACGTCCAGAAGGCCAAAGGTCTCATCGAGCGTATCGGCAGTCAGTCGCTCGTCACACTCCAGGCGGAAGGACGTCCTCCGGTCAAGGCGGCCGCCCCGCTGCGGGACCACAAATCGGCGCTGGATTACGTCGTCCGTTGGATGGTCTCGCCCGATGCGCAGATCCCGGGCATTCGATCGCTGGCCGACATCCATGCCGTCGGCCATCGTGTCGTGCATGGCGCCGAGAAGTTCACCCGGTCGGTCATCATCAGCGACGAGGTTCTCGACGGCATCGAAGACTGCATCGACCTGGCGCCGTTGCACAATCCGGCCAACCTGAAGGGCATCTACGCCGCGCGCGACCTGTTCGGCGTCGGCGTTCCGCAGGTGGCCGTCTTCGACACGTCGTTCCACTCGACGATGCCCGAAACGTCGTATCTCTACGCCATCCCGTACCAGCTGTATCGGCGGCACAAGATCCGCCGCTACGGTTTTCACGGCACTTCGCATCGGTACGTCTCGTACCGGTACCGCCAGATCACGAGGAAGGAACGGGATCAGATCAAGATCGTGACGCTCCACCTTGGCAACGGATGCTCGGCCTGCGCCATCACCGGGGGCGAATCATTCGACACGTCGATGGGCCTTTCGCCGCTCGAGGGGCTGGTGATGGGAACCCGCGGCGGCGACCTGGACCCGGCTGTGTTGGAGTTCCTCGTGCACAAAGAGGGGATGTCGATGAGCGAGCTCGACGCGATGCTCAACAAGCAGTCGGGCCTCTTGGGACTCTCGGGCCTTACGAACGACATGCGCGACCTGCTCGAAGAAGAGCGCGAACACCACGATCGACGCGCCGCCCTGGCCATCGCCATTTTCGTCCAGCGCGTGAAGAAGTACATCGGCGCGTACCTCGCCGAAATGAACGGCGCCGACGCCATCGTGTTCACGGGTGGCATTGGCGAGAACTCGGCCACCATCCGCGAACGGGTCTGCGCCGGTCTCGACTGGCTCGGGATCTCCATCGACCCGAAAAAGAACTCCGACCTCCCGCGCGGCACCGAAGGGGTCGTCCACAGCGCCGAGAGCCGCGTGCAGATCCATGTCATTCCGACGAATGAAGAAATGCTCATCGCGCGCGATACCGTTCGCTGCGTGAAGGATGCACCGCGCCGCTGGTAGCCCAGCCATTCCGTTGCACGAACCGACCACGTCTCTCTTCCGTCGCACATGTCGACCACGCACCCGAAGAAGCACATCAGCCACAACCATCTCGGCGAACGGCTCCGTGCCATGTCGCGCAACCTGTGGTGGACATGGAATCCGGAGGCGCATCGGATCTTCTACCGGCTCGCGCCGCAGATCTGGCGGGAATCGAACCACAACGCCGTCGCCGTCATGCGCGAAGTGTCGCAGGCGGAGTTGACCGCCCGATTGCACGATCCCGAGTTCGCGAGGAAGGTCCGGTCGGTGCTGGCCGATTTCGACGAGTACATGGGGGCAACGGATACGTGGGCCGCACACCACGCCGCGGCTCTGAAGCATCCGGTCGCGTATTTCAGCGCCGAGTTCGGGATCCACGAATCTCTGCCGATCTATTCCGGCGGCCTCGGGATCCTGTCGGGCGATCACATCAAGTCGGCCAGCGACCTCGCGATCCCGTTCATCGGCATCTCGCTCTTCTACCGCGAAGGGTATTTCCATCAGCGCATCGGGGCGGACGGCTGGCAGCAAGAGGTCTATCTCCCGAATCGTCTCGAGGATCTGCCGCTTGAGCTTGTGATGACGGCTGAAGGCGGACGTCTGCTCAACTCTGTACAGATCGGCCACAGCACGGTCTTCTTCCAGACCTGGAAGGTGCAGGTCGGGCGCGCCGCGCTCTACCTGCTCGACACGAACCTGCCCGAGAACGATTTCCATTTTCAGGGACTCACCAGCCACGTCTACGGCGGCAACATCGACACGCGTATCGGCCAGGAGATCGTGCTCGGCATCGGCGGAGTCCGATTGCTCGACTCCCTCGGCGTCACGCCGGCGGTCTATCATATGAACGAAGGCCATTCGGCCTTCCTCGCCATCGAGCTGTTGCAGCGGGCCATGAAAGAAGGACATGACCGCACGTCGGCCGAAGCGCTCGTTCGCAAGCGCTGCCTGTTCACAACGCACACGCCGGTCCCCGCCGGGCACGACCGCTTCTCACGCGAACTGATGGAGCACACGTTCTCTTCGAGCTGGACTTCCACCGGACTCTCGCTCGATGACCTCATGTCGTACGGGCGCGTGCATTCTGCCCGCGCCGACGAGCCCTTCACGATGACGGTGTTGGCCCTTCGAATGTCGCGCCACGCGAACGGCGTCAGCGAGCTCCACGGCAAGGTTTCTCGCGAGATGTGGAAGGACCTCTTCCCTTCGATGCCGGTCGAACGCGTCCCGATCGGCCACGTGACGAACGGCATCCACACGCCCGGCTGGGCATCGGTGCATGCGCACGATTTCTGGAACAAGCGGCTGGGATCCGACTGGACGGCGAAGCTCATGGACCGGCGTTTCTGGAAGCGGATGCAGGACGAGGACCTGGCGACCGACGAGGAGCTTTGGGCGCTTCGGTACACGCTTCGCCGGGACCTCGTCGAATACGCGCGGCGCCGCTTGCGCGAGCAACACCAGCGGATCGGGGGAGACGGCGCGGCGGCTTTCGCAGGCGTGCTCTCTCCCGACGCCCTCACGATCGGTTTCGCCCGCCGGTTCGCGACCTACAAGCGCGCGCCCCTCCTTTTCCGGGACTTCGACCGGATTCTCCCGCTCCTGACCGATCCGCATCGTCCTGTTCAGATCATCTTTGCCGGCAAGGCGCATCCCCGCGACAACGAGGGAAAGCGATTCATTCAGCGGATCATCGAATACGGACGGCACCCACAGCTGTTCGGCAAGGTGATCTTCCTCGAGAACTATGACATTGGCGTGGCGCGGCACCTCATCGCCGGTTGCGATGTTTGGCTCAACAACCCGCGCCGTCCGCTCGAGGCCAGCGGAACGAGCGGCCAGAAGGTCGGCATCCACGGCGGCCTGAATGTCAGCATCCTCGACGGTTGGTGGCGAGAAGGATACCACGGCAACAATGGCTGGGCCATCGGCGAGGACGCCAACGATCCCGACGCCGAGCGGCAGGACGCGATCGACGCCGCGAACCTGCTCGCCGTCCTGCGCGACCGTGTCATTCCCGAGTTCTACGATCGGGACGAGCATGGTATCCCGCGCCAGTGGATACGACGCATCCGGAATGCGATGGAAACGCTCATTCCTGAATACAGTACCGACCGAATGGTGGCGGAATACGTGCAGAAATACTACCTGGCGTAGCGCTTGACGGTCCCGTTGACCGGCCGCACACGTCCCACGTTGACATTCGAGCCGGGCATGGATATCTTGGCTCGTCGCCGAGCATTACAGCGCTGTAATCGTCCTTTTACCTGAGCACTCGTGACACCGACCGACGCGACACTGACCAGCGAAGCAGAGTCAACCCGCAAGCTTGCGGCCGTCATGTTCACGGACATCAAGGGATTCTCCCGTAAGATGGCCGAGAACGAGTCGGGAGCGTTCGATCTGCTCAAGAAGCACGACGCCCTCATGCGCGTGCTGACGACAAAATACGGCGGCCGGGTCATCAAGTCGATCGGCGATTCTTTCATGGTCGACTTCAGCAGCGCCGTCAATGCGGTGAAGTGCGGCATCGAGGCGCAGAAGAAGTTCCATTCGTACAACAGCGGCAAGTCCGAGTTCGACCGAATCGAGATCCGGATCGGGATCCACCTCGGCGATGTCATCATTCGCGGCGACGACATCATCGGCGACGGCGTCAACGTCGCCTCCCGCATCGAGTCGATCACGGAGCCCACCCGTATCTGCATCTCAGGCGACGTGTACCACCAGGTCCGGAACAAGATGTCCCTCAAGACCTTCCGGATCGGGCAAACCAAGCTCAAGAATATCCCCGAACCGGTCGAGATCCACGAGATCCTCATCGACGAGATCCCTGCATTTGCCGAGCCCTCCCCTTCGGCCGTTGAACACTCGCGCTCGACGACCGTCGAAGTCAGCGCCAAACACGAACGTGACGAGAAGCACGAAGCGCAGAAGGTCGAAGAAGCGAAGCAGCGGGCCGCGGCCGGGCAGATGAGCGAAGAAGAGCGGAACAAGCTTGTCGCCGATTATTATGCGAGGGCGGAGAAATATTACCAGCTCGGACACATTGCCGAGGCCGAAGCCGAGCTCAAGAAGATCGACGAGATCGACCCCGGCTTCGGCGTCTCCGACTCGAAGCGGAAGGAGGAGGAAGATCATGAGTCGAAGGCCCAAGTCTTCCTCAAGACCGCCCGCGAGCTGATCGCTCAGGGAAGGCTGGACGACGCCGAGCGCGAGACCAATCGGGTTTTCGAGTACTTCCCCCTTCATGTCGGGGCGCAACAGGTCCTGCTGCGCATCGAGGAAGAACGCTACCGCCTCGAACAGGAGGAGCGATCGAAGCGGCTCGAGCAGAGCCGGAAGGACCAGGAACAGGCCCGACAGTTGGAACAGCAGAAGATCGACGAGCTCATCTCGGCTGTCCGGTCCCAGATGGACCAGCGCAATTACACGCAGGCGGTCTATACCCTCCGGGAGATCTACGTCCTCGACCCGAACAACTTTACCGCACGGGAGCTGGAGCAGGAGATCAAGGAGCGTCAGGAACACCGTGCCGAGGAAGAGCAGAAGGCCGCCGAGGAACAGGCTCAAAGGGAAGCGGAGGCCCGTCAGGCGGCGGCGCAGCGGCGCGCAGAGGAAGCGAAAGTGGTCCGGTCTGCCGCCGAACCCGTGAAGCGCCGACCGTTCCCGATCAAGCTCGTCTTGCAGATCATTGGCGCGATTGCCGTGGTGGCGTTGCTCGTCGTCGCCGCTCCGATCGCGTGGCGAACGGCCTTTCCCGTGACCCTGAGTGTTGCAGCCCTTCCGTTCGCACCGGCAAACGACGAAGCGGCCGGCGACCCTCTGCTCCAATCGATCCCGACGCTGTTGCTGCAGGACCTTTCGCGGCTGAACCACGTCGATGTCCGCAGCTTCGGTTCGACCCGTTCGGCCGAACCCCGCACCTCGTCCATCGAACCGGTCTCCACCGCGCTGAACGTCCGCCACGTGTTGTTGGGTACAGTCGCCCGAAATGGCGACGCCTACGAGGTAATGGTCCGGCTGGCCGATGCCGCAACGCAGGAGCCACTGATGAGCCGCCGATTCAAGACAACGGTGACGGGCTTGGACCAATTCCGTTCACAGGTCGTGCTGGCGCTCATTCAAGACACGGGCTTGGACGCCGACCCGGATATCCTTCCCCTTCCCGCCGTCGAGGAAACAGCCCTGCGGGCGTGGCTCGAAGCACGGATGTCACTGGATCTCGAAGATATCGCGATGCTCGACTCCACCCGCACCCGGATGATCTCTCTTGCCGACAGCGTTCCTGCCTTCGCCGCCGCGCGAGCTCTCGCGGCCGAGGCGGTGGCACGGCTGGTGCGCTTCGGCGCGCTTCCGGATGCCGCACTCGCTTCGGCCACCGCATGGGTGCAGGAAGCGCTGAGGTCCGACCCGAACCGGGCCGAGGTCCATCGTGCGGCGGCCGTCGTCGCCATCGCGGGCCGTCGTTTCGGCGCTGCTGTGGCCCCGGTGGAGCGGAGTCTCGCCATCGACCCCTTCCAACCTGAATGCCATCGCCTCATGGCGGAGGTCCTGCTCGTCTCGGGCGATGCCGACGCCGCCGCGACATCGCTGTCCCGTGCGACAGCCCTCGACCCGCGGCATCCGCGCACACTCTTTCTGCAGGGACTGTTGAAACACTGGAAGAACGACAACGTCGGCGCGGCTGAATATTATGAGCAGGCGATCGCCGCCGGAGGCCAGGAGGCGTTCATCACCAGTCAGTATCTCGCCAGCGCATGGCTGCGCGGGGCGCGGCCTCCCGCACTGGTGGAGTTCTACCGTCAAAGGCTGGACGTGGCGACGGAGCCGTACCGCGCGCAGTATCTGCTGGGAAGGGCCTTTGCCGAACAACTCGATTCCGCCGAGGTGCATTTCAACGCCGGACTGGCCGCCGCGGCCGCCGCGCTCGAACGAGATCCCGAGAACATCTCCGCCAGCATCTATCGGGCGCTCCTGTTTGCGCGGGTCGGAAAGTTCCCCGAGGCCGGAACGGCTCTGGCACGCGTGCTGCAAAGCCCGGAGTTGACCGCCATCCATTGGTACCGCATCGCCAACGTGTACGCGCTGACGCAAAAAACGGACGAGGCCCTCGAAGCGCTCAAGGTCGCCGTCGAACGACGCTACGACCTTGCCGAGGCGCTCAACCCCGACTTCGGTCCGATCCGCGACGAAGCAGCATTTCGAGCCCTCTTCACCCGACCCTTGACGGAAGGGTCGGTCGCGAACTGACCCGCCCCGGCCGGCAGTTGCCGCGCCGGGGTTTTTTGTCTATGTTCGTGCTCACGAACGCTCCCCCGACGACGATCGTCGCGGGACGGGATCCAGCCGTCTCCCTCCCCTTCCGACACAGGAACGACCCATGAAACTCTTCGACGAGATCGACAAACGCGACCACGAACAGGTGGTCCTTTGCTCCGACAAGCAGGTCGGCCTCCGGGCCATCATTGCCGTTCACAACACCACGCTCGGACCGGCATTGGGCGGGACGCGGCTATGGGCGTACGCAACGGAAGAGGAAGCGATGCGCGACGTCCTTCGACTTTCGCGCGGCATGACGTACAAGGCGGCGGTCGCAGGCCTCAACCTCGGCGGCGGAAAGGCCGTGATCATCGGCGACGCCGCAACGATCAAGAGCGAATCGCTCTTCCGGACATACGGTCGGTTCGTCGACACGCTCGGGGGACGCTACATCACGGCGGAGGACGTCAACACGAGCGTTCAGGACATGGAGTGGGTGCGGATGGAGACGAAGCACGTGACGGGCATCTCGCGGGCTCTGGGAGGCAGCGGCGACCCCTCACCCGTCACCGGTCTGGGCGTCTACGTCGGGATGAAGGCGGCCGTCCGAAAGGTGTTCGGGAGCGATTCGCTCAAGGGCAAGCGCGTCGCCGTCCAGGGCGCCGGCAAGGTGGCCACATACCTCTGCGAACACCTGGCTAAGGAAGGCGCAAAGATCGTCGTGAGCGACATCGCTGAGGACCGGGCCAAGGCGCTCGCGCGCCGTCTGAAGGGCACATTCGTCAAGCCCGACAAGATCTACGATCAGCCGATGGACGTGTTCGCGCCTTGCGCGCTCGGCGGCATCCTGAATGACGATACGATCCCCCGGCTCAAGTGCGCCGTCGTCGCCGGCGGCGCGAACAATCAGCTCCTCGACGAAAAGAAGCACATGCAGCTGCTCATCGAACGGAGGATCGCGTACGCGCCCGACTATGCCATCAACGCGGGAGGGCTCATCAACGTCGCCAATGAGCTCGAAGGCTACAGCGAGAAGCGCGCGCTCCGCCAGGCGGAGGGTATCTACGACATCATTCGGAACATCTTCGAGATCGCCGAGCGCGAGAAACTCAGTACCTCCGCCGCCGCCAACAAGATCGCCGAAGACCGCATTGCCTCGATGGGCCGGATCAACCAGATCTACTCGGCTTCGCGCGGCCAGCGCGCCCGCTGAACCGACCCATGACCGCACGCCGCCGCCGCGTACGCGAACGTGTCTTGCAGGCGCTGTACGCCTGTGAGGTATCGAAGAACCCCGAGAACCCCGCCGTGGACGAGCTCCTGGCGGGGCTCGAGGGGGACGATGTGGCCTTCCGCTTTGCGCGAGCGCTCGTGCTGAAAGTGAATGAGACCAGCAAGGAGCTCGACACCCTGATCCGCGCACAGGTCGAGCACTGGGAGTTCACGCGGCTCGCCGTCCTCGACAAGATCATCCTCCGCATCGCCATCTGCGAATTGCTGTACTTCGACGACATTCCTCCCAAGGTCTCGATCAACGAGGCCATCGAGATCGCCCGCACGTACAGCACGGAAAAAAGCGATAAGTTCGTCAACGGCGTCCTCGACTCCGTCCTCGCCCACCTCAAAGGCGAGGGCCGGCTGACGAAGACCGGACGGGGACTGCTCGACCTCCCCGCGCCTCGTAAGACCCCCGCCCGGGCATGACGACTCCGTCGGTCGGCGCCGGCTCGCGCGGTTCCATCCTGTCGTGGGCCCTCTTCGACTTCGCCAACACGGCGTTCTACGTGACCATCCTGACCGTCGGATACCCGCTGTACTTCCGAGAGATCGTCGCCGGGGGCGGGCCATACGCCGACGCACTCTGGGGCCTGGCGTTCAGCGTGTCGATGACGGTCGTCGCCTTGATCTCGCCCGTCCTTGGCGCCGTTGCAGACGCGGGAGGCGGTAAAAAAGTATTCCTTGCCCTGTTCACACTCCTGTGCATTGTTGCAACCGCAGCCCTCGCCGGCGTCATGCCCGGCATGGTGACCGCCGGTATCGCCCTGCTCATCCTGGCAAACATCGGCTTCGAAGCGGGACTTGTCTTCTATGACGCGTTCCTTCCGGAGATCACCACCGAACGTAGCTATGGCCGCGTGTCGGGCTACGGGTTCGCCGCCGGCTACGCGGGATCGCTCCTGACGCTGGCCGCCGCCTATCCGTTGTACGCGGGGGGCTTCGGCAACGAGAACCTCGGCAACGTGCGCCTCAGCTTCCTGATGGCCGCCGGCATCTTCTTCCTGTTCTCGCTACCCCTCCTTCTCTTTCTGCCCGACCGTCAGCGAGTCCACCGACTCGACCTCGAGATGGTGCGGTCGGGGTTCTCCCGGCTGGCGTCCACCTTCCGTAGCCTGGGCCACTACCGCAACATCGCCTGGTTTCTGGGAGCCTACTTCTTGTACGTCGACGGGATCAATACGATCATCGTCTTCTCATCGATCTTCGCGCGCGAGACGCTCGGGTTCGACATCGGCGAGATCGTCATCTTCTTTGCCATCATTCAGACCACGGCCCTATTGGGGTCCGTCGTTTTCGGGATCCTTGCCGACCACCTGGGCCACAAGCGGACGCTCGTCATCACGCTTCTGCTCTGGCTTGCGATCACCGTCGCCGCGTACTTCGTCACCTCCAAGGCCGCCTTCACGATCATCGGTGGCTTCGCCGGCATTGCGCTCGGCTCGTCGCAGTCGACGAGTCGAAGCCTCATGTCGAAGATCATTCCGAAGGACAAGAAGACAGAATTCTTCGGCTTCTATTCCTTCTTTGGAAAGGCCTCCGCGATCCTCGGACCGGCGCTCTTCGGCGTTGTCTCCTCCTTGCTCGATCAGCGGATCGCCATTCTCTCGGTGGGCACATTCCTGCTTGCCGGACTTCTGCTCCTGCGCCGCGTCACCGTCCCCGCCGGTGACAACCCTTCCGGCGCCGTCTGACAGGCCTTCCGACCACCGGCGGTCCGAAACCCGCCTTGCGTTTCGACGAAAATGGGCTGATATTTTTTTTGAGGCTCACCTTCCGGGTCTTCCCCCTTTTTTCAATGTGATCAGGCCCTCCCTTATGAAGCAATCCGTCTTCATCACGGTCCTCCTGTTCGCTGCCTTCGGCGTCTCGGCTATCATCTATTTCTTTGCCCTTCCGCAGTTCATCAAAGACGGCGGTCCGCTCGTCATTGCGCTCATCGCCCTATCGATCATGGTCTTCACGTTCACGGTCGAGAGGACGCTCAGTCTGCGAAAAGCCAACGGCAAAGGCTCGCTGTCGAAGTTCCTTAAGGCCGTCGAGGGAGCCATCGAGCAGAACAAGATCGAGGAAGCCATCACCCTTTGCGACCAGCAGCAGGGTTCGTTGGCCACGATCCTCAAGTCGGGAATGCTCCGGTATCAGGAACTCCAGCGACGAAAGAAGCCGCTGCCGGCTGATAAGGTCGTTGCCGAGATCCAGAAGGCCTTTGAAGAGGCGACCTCCCTCGAGATGCCCCTGCTGGAAAAGAACCTCATTGCCATCGCCACCATCGCCTCCGTCGCCACGATGGTCGGCCTGCTTGGCACCACCCTCGGCATGATCCGGTCCTTCCAGGCCCTCGCAACGACCGGCGCGCCGGATGCGGTTCAGCTGTCGCTCGGCATCTCCGAAGCTCTTGTGAACACCGCCGGCGGCCTCATCGCCGCCATTACCGGCATCGTCGCCTACAACGTTTTCATCAACAAGGTCGACACGTTCACGTATCAACTCGACGAGGCGGTCTACAACATCGTCCAGACGGTGAAAGTACAGCAGGGCGAAGACGAGGAGTAGGCCATGCCGGCGGTCAAAAAGAAGAGGATGAGCATCGCCATCGACATGACGCCGTTGGTCGACGTGGCGTTCCTGCTGCTGACCTTCTTCATGCTGACGACCAAATTCAAGCCGATGGAGGACGTGCAGGTGACCCTTCCGGCTTCGCACGCCAAGGCAAAGATGCCCGAATCGGACGTCATCACGATCACGTTCAGCCCCGACGGCAAGTACTACTTCGGTCTGGATTCGCAGCAGCTCCGCGCGCAGTTGTTCGGCGAGCGGAACAAACTCAAGCCCTCCATTCCCGTGACGCTCGAGGAGCTCACCGACCTTGCCCAGCAGGCGCGCAGTGCCAACCCAAAGTTGCGAACGATCATCAAGGGCGACCGGTCCGGACCGTACGGCCCGGCCGAGGACGTGATGAACGCCCTGCAGAAGGCGAACATCGCCCGATTTGAACTCGTGACCACCACTTCAGCCGAGTAACTGATGTCCGGCGGCGGCATCGATACAGGGGGCGGACGCTCCCACAAGAAGAGCAAGCGCAAGAAGACGCGGCGGATGGGCATCCACATGGACATGACGCCGCTCGTCGACGTCGCGTTCCTCCTCCTCACCTTCTTCATGCTCACGACGACCTTCAGCCTGCCGCAGGTGATGGAGATCAACCTGCCGCCGAGCGAATCGAAGAGCGAAGTGACGGAGTCGACACTCCTCCTGCTGAGGATCGTCTCCGACGGGCGTGTCTTCTGGAACCTGGGCACAGAGACCCCCCGCCCGATCCCGTGGAATGAGCTGCGCGGCTTTCTGCGCGAGCGAGGCCAGGCCAACCCGAACCTGATCACGCTCGTGAAAGTGGACCGCAAGAGCCCGTACGAGAACTCGGTCCGCATCATCGACGAACTCTATCTCGCCCAAATCACCCGCTTCAGTCTGGCCCCTCTGCTCGACCAGGACAAGAAGATCCTGGGGATCGGAGAGGAAGGCTGAGACGGACTCCGACCCCCGACGCGTATGAGCCGACGACCGCCCGCCATTCTCCTTCTCTGCTGCCTTTCCTTCACAGGAGCGCTGGCGCAACTGAGATTCAACGTCAACGCCTTGACGACGGCGAATGCTCAGACCGACAGTACCGACGTCGACCTCACGACGATCCCCAACCGCGCCATTCTGAAGACAGGGCAGAACACCAATATCGCTCAAGGACGGATCGTGAGCGTCAAGTACGGCAATGCCGACCCGACGAAGGTCTCCGCTTCGTTCTCGAACCCCCAGCGTCTTACGGACGGCATCATCAGCTTCTCGAGCATCTTTGAGCTTCTGCCCGGCCAGGAACAGACGCGTCTCATGATCGACCTCGGAGCGTTCCGGCTCGTCAACCGCATCGATATCTATTCGCCGTCGAAAGATTTTCGACTCCGCGGGTACAGCCTCTGGCTGGGCCAGGATAGCATCAGCTTCCGTCGAGCCAAGTCGGTCCCGGTGAACGATACCACCGTGACCAGCGACATCTTCAATCCCGATACCGCCCGATTCGTCGTCATCCAGGTCGACCGGATGGACGGCCCCCCTTCGAACCTGAGCACCGTGCTCACCGAGATCAGGATCTTCTCGGTCGGCTATCTCTCCGGCGGCCGCTACACCTCGAAGGTCATTGACATGGGGCGGACGGTCAACTGGGGCTCGATACGATGGTGGGCCCACTATCCTCCTGAAACCTCGATCCGCTTCCAGGTCAGGACGGGCGGCACCACGACGGTCAACGACACGTGGAGCCCATGGAGCGAGGAGATCCTCGACACGGGTTCGATCGCTGAGGTGTATGAGCCGCGCCGATACATGCAGTATCGAGCCACGCTGTACACGAACACGCTTGAAACCCCCCGCCTCGATTCGTTCTCGATGTTCTACGATACGTCGCTCGTGGCCACTGTCGCCCGAGCCCGTATCACGCCACAGACCGTCGAGATCCTTAAAGAGGCGATCGTCAACTACGAGGTGAGCCTGACGCTCGACCAGCGGTCGCTGGGGATCGACACGCTCGTCCTGCAGACAGCCGTTCCGATCGTCGTGACGGGAGTGTTGCTCGACAATGCTCCGATCGCGTTCAGCACATCGATCACGGCCGCCCGGATCGCCATCGGACTTTCGCCGCGCGTCACGTCCGGGTCGCGTCTCGTCGCGCAGATCAAGCTCACGCCGGTCCTGCTCACCAACCGCATCCCCTCCCAGGTGATCTCAACGCTCCGGCCCGACAACCCGCAGCGCGTGGACGTGCAGATGGCCGGGGGCGAGGAAGGATGGACGCTGTTCACCACCGGCGTTCCCGATCAGATCATCTCCACGACCGAGATCGACCCGAATCCCTTCACGCCCAATGGCGACGGGCGGAACGACCAGACGCACATTTCGTTCATCATCACCAACCTTGAGGTCCCGCGACCGCTGCATGTCGAAGTTTACGATATCAGCGGACGGTTGGTGCGCACCCTTTTCGACCGACCGTCGTCTGCCCGCGCGTTCGTCGAGCAGGACGCGATCGTGTTCGATGGACGCGACGACGGCGGGGGTCGTCTGCCGCCCGGTCTCTATCTGCTCCAGATCAGGATCGAGACCGACGGCCTGAACCCGTCCGTGCTGACGCGTACAGTCACCATCGCATACTGAAACGTCCATCGAATCGAGTGTTGCCATGTCCTCTCGATTGACCATCCAGGCTGTTGCGCTCGCCGTCGCTGTCTCGTCAGCTGCGGCGGGCGGGTTCGGCAAGCTCCCTGTCAGCGCACGGGCTGTCACCTTCGGTGGATCGCTCATCGCCGTACAGGACGACCCGAATGCGCTGTTTTCGAATCCCGCCGCCATCGCCAGCCTCACCTCGCTTTCGCTCTCCACGTCATACACCAACCTGTTCCCCGGCATCACAGGAGATCAGCTCAGCTACCTCTCCGGCTCGGCCGTGGCCGATCTCGGCCTCATCGGAAATGTCGGCCTCGGGATCAAAGCCTTCCGGTCGAACGCATGGAAAGAAGGGGAACTCGTCGGGACATATGCGCAGAGCCTGTTCGATATCGTGACCGTCGGCGGCAGCGTCAAACTTCTCTATTGGTCGTCAGCCGCTCCGGCCGGCCGACTCGCGGTTCCGGAGGACGGTCTCTCGAAGACGACGCTCTCTTTCGACGCCGGCGTGCAGGCCCGTTTTGCCGACATCCTCCCGGAGAATGACATCATCGTTGCGGCGTCGGTGCAGGACTTGACTCGTCCTTCGATCGCCTCGAACGGTTCGGCCGACGGCAAACTCGACCTGACAGCCTCCTTCGGCGTGGCCTACATCTCGCGGGCCCTTGAGTACATCGTGCATGCCTACTATCTGTCGGCGGGCGACCTGAACCGGATGGCGATCGGCGTCGAGATCGTAGCGGCCCGGGGCACCGTCATCGGTCAGGAGGCATCGTTCACGGTGCGTCTTGGCGGCAATTCAGCCTTCCAACCCGCGCAACAGGGCGACCTGTTCGGCGGAGTGGGGGCCGAACTAGCCGCTTTCCGGCTCGACTATGCATACGGTCAGCCGACCAGGCTCGACCACGTGGGCGGAACTCATCATGTGACCCTCCGGACCTCGTTCTAAGACCATGCAACCCTCCTTCCGATCTCCGCTGTTCGTCATGGCGATCTTCGTGCTTGCTGGAGGCGCCCTCGCCCCGGACGCGCGGGCGCAGTTCATTTCCGACGACCAGGACCGCGGCTCGTATCTGAACTATTCCGGCCGGAACTACGAAAACTACAGCACCGGCCTTCTGCGCCGCAAGTTCTACGACGGGTTCGGCAATTTTCTCGTCGACGGCGTCACCGTCTATGCACTCAACGAAGAACAGCGCCCCGCGACGAGCGTCCTCGACGTCCCGGTCAGCAGCATGAGCAAGACGCGCTTCTACAGCTCGTATTTCTCCAACCTGGTCATCATGAACGACAGCTACAGCGGCCTGACCAGCCGCCTGATGGTGGGCGACGCCATACGTACCAAGTTCACGTCGCTGACGCTCGACAAAGCCCGCTTTAACGGCATCCGCTGGGACGCATCGACCCCCAAGTATCGAGCCACGGTCCTTTCGTCGCGGGTGTCCGACCCGATCCGCATGGACCCCGACAACGTGCTGACCTCCCGCCAGCAGATCCTGCGGCTGCGCGAATGGACGACATATCTGCTCGGAGGTCATTTTGAAACGGACCTGGGCGACGTGCTGACGGTCGGCGTCACCTACGTGAACCAGCATCAGCGCCGTACGACGGCCGACGGCCGCAACACCGACCTCCGCGGCATACCGCCGAGCGCGATCCCCCGCGTCATCTTCGTGACGATCCGCGACGATTCGCCTGGCGACAATTCGGGACCGATGATCTTTGGACCGCCGCAGATCTACGTCAACGGACAGGCGATGCCGATGACCGACATTAAGAACCAGGTCCCCGACCCGAACCGGACGACGATCCGGCACCCTATTCAGTACTGGGTCTTCCGCGACTATGCGCCTCTCTACGTTGCCACGTTTCCGGCACGCGACACGGTGAGCCAGACCGACCACGTCTTCTACAAGGTCCGCTCGGGAGCGGTCAATCTGCGCTATCCGTATCATCTGCCGAGCGACCGCCGCGACATCGACTACAATGTGACGTATGCTTATGTCATGCCATCCGAGGTGACCAGCGTCGATTTCTCCGTGGTGCTGGCCAACGACTACAGGATCGACTTGAGCCAGGACTGGGTGAACTATCTCGACGAGTACACGCTGACGGGCACGCAGCGATTCCGCTCACACGCCGACAGCGTCGTCACGACGGGATATCCGCCGTACGTCACACCGTTCAAGACCGCCCTGCGGGCTGAGGGCAATGTTCAGGATGCCTCGAACAAGCGGGTCGTACGCTTCTCGTACGGTCTGACGACGGGTATGTCGACATACGGTCTCAACTTCAAGTTCAGCTGGGAGGGATTCGACATCGAAGGTGAGTTCGCCCGCATGGGAGAGTTCAACAAGTACCCCATCCTCCCCGGCGCACGGTTTGAGAAAACGAGCGATGCCTTCTACGTGCGCGGCACCAAGCGTGTCGGCCGCGTGACATTCGGCGCCGAACGGTACCGGATCGACCCGGGATACACAGGCCGGCTCGATATGTATACGGTCGATAATTCGTTCTACGGAACGCAGAACGTTCCCGTCCGTCCCGATCAGATCACATTCGACGTCGACCAGTCCACCGAGCCGACACCGGGTCAATACACGCCGGGCAATGGCGGCGGGGCGATCTATTCGCTCATCGACGACAATGACGACAACGACCGTTGGGAGGACGGCTTCTACCACTACAACGTGCGGGCGTATCCCGACATTCGCAACGGGGACGTGGTCAACTACAACTATCGCGTCGGCCTGCCGGGCTTTGGCGATCCGTTCCTCCTCGGCTATCGACAGAACTCGAACGAACTCATCGGCCTGTCGGACATCATCCGCAAGCCGGACGCAGGCATCTTCCCGGGCCGCGACGCCGACCGCGACGGCATTCCCGACGACGACCGGAACTCCGACGGCATCCCCGATTACCAACAGGACTTCCTGACCTTCTATGTCGACCCTCCGTTCTTCATTTACGGGGACGACTGGAACAACAACGGCGTCATTGACGTGCAGGAGAACGACATCCTGCCCGACATGGCCTACAACCCCGACCTCGACGGCTATCACATCTTTTCGAGCGTCGAATTGATGCGGTCGATGAATCTGCGCGTCGGCACGATCCGCGAACGCGCGCCGGCGCATGGCGGCAAGAACCTCTCGGACTACCTCAAATGGACCTATGAGGCGGGCACGCCGCGCTTCGGTTCGATGAATCTCTTTTACGTGCACAAGCGCGTCGAGGACAACATTCCCAACAACGGCTATCAGTTCACCGGGGCGTTGACGATCAATTCCGCCGTGCCCGAGTTCGTGTTCGACCCGCTCGAGTACCGGAACAGCAACGTCGACCAGCTTTACTTCGGGACGATCTATACCCAGATCCCCGACCTGCGCATTGAGAACAACGTACGGTTCGAGAACAACGAGCAGTCAAGCATCGGTAGCGGCCTGCGCGACATCCGCGGAGCCTTCCTGAATCCGAACGACCAGAAGGACGGCCGGATCACCAAATTGGGGGTGGTCAACAAGATCGACTATACCTTCCGCTTCTTGAACAACAAACTGCTCATCATACCACAGTTCAAAGTCCGGACCGCCAAGACCGTGAAGAACGAGGAACTGCCCACGGGAATACGGACAAGCACGGTCACGGGTCATGTCCAGGAAGTGATGCCGATCCTGCGGCTCGATTACAGCCTGACCGACCGGACCTTTCTGAGACTTGGTTTCCAAGGGATCGCAGGGCTGGGGGACGCGCTCGTCTATCAGATCAAGAACATCCGATCGCCGGCCTACGATGAGAATCGGCGAACGGTGGCCGTCACGCTCACGAACAAATCCTCCTACGGCGGATACAACGTGGTCATCGATCTTGGCTACAAGTTCACGAGCCGCGATTTCCCGCGGCTCCCCGACCCGCGCTATCGCCATCTGGACGAGTCGCTCTTGTTCGTGACGGTGTACGCTGGTTTCTAACAAACTCAGGACAACCGTTCGAACCAAAGTGGGCGGGCCTTTCCGCAGCCCACTGATAACTGTTCACTGATCACTGACTTCTGGTCTCTGACCTCTGGCCTCTAGCTTCTCACGTGGACTTCAAAACCATCCTCCTCATCGCCCTGGGCATCTCGATCGCGGCGTGGTTCACCCCCACGTCGGGCGAGTTGCAGTCCAGTTTCAAGAGCGGACAGGATTTCTACGCCGCCAAGGACTACGTGCGGGCGATCGGTCAGTATGATGAGATCATCACGGCCGACAGCGACCTCCTCAACGAAGACAGCGTTCGGGTGCTCTTACTGAACAACGAGTTGAACGTGGGCGTACGGACGGCCGCGTACTATCAGAAGGGGAACGCGCTCAGGAATCTGGGCCTGAAGGACAGCGCCATCAGTCTCTATCGTATTGTGGCCGGACGCCGGGACTCCCCGCGGTTATCGGCGCTGGCACAGTACCAGATCTACGAGATCGCGTACGCCGACAAAGACTACCCCCGGGCGATCACCGAGGCCCGGGCGCTCATCGAACAGCATGCTGAAAGCGACAAGGCCCCGCAGGCGCTCTATGATATCGGCTGGTGCTTCCGCGAGTTGAAGCAGCTTGACAGTTCGGATGCAGCCTTCGAGATGCTCATCGAGCGGTTCCCCGATCATCCGCTCGACCCCCGGGCACGATACCAACTGGCGGAGAACTACTACGAACAACGCCTCTGGGACCGGTCCATCGGCGCATTCAACGGGCTCATCGACAAGTACCGGCCCGAAAGCTTTGCCAGAAGCGAGTGGGAGAACGTGGAGCTGAAGGCGTTGCGCGACCGCAAGCTCTTCGAGGCCGTCTCGGCCAAGGACGTCGACCTCTCGACGCTCGAATTGACGGCGAAGGCCCAGGTGCGTATCGGCGACGCCTACCGGGCGCGTGGTCTCTACGACAGCGCCATGGCCAACTACCGGAAGGTCGTGACGACCTTTTCGCTGATGCCCTCGCTCGTCGAAGCCACGATCATCAAGATGGCCGAGTATACCACGGAGCACGCGAGTCTGGACGATGGCATCCGTGTGTACCAGGAGGCCATCGACGGGAGCTTCAGCAATAAACCGTTGCAGGCGAAGCTGCAATACAAGATCGCCAGGACCTACCAGGAGCAGAAGCTCTACGCCAAGGCCGCCGGAGCCTACCTGTTCTACGGCGAGGCATACGCCGGCCAGGCCGAAGAGATCAGGTTCCCCGTCGAACAGGCGATGTTCCTCGCGACGAGCAATTTCTTCAACGCACGAGACTATGCCAATACCGTCCGCCTGGCCGATTCGATGGTGGCGACCTACCCGTCGAGCGATCTCCGCCCGAAGATCCTTCTTTATCGAGGCCTCGCTCGATCGTCGCAGTTGCGGTTCACCGACGCACGCAACGACTACGCCCGCGTCATCGACGCCGCGCCCGAGTCGGACGAAGCGGTCATCGCTCGCACCCAGCTCGGCAAAACGTATCTCGACGAGCGGCGATACCGGGAATCCGTGAGGGAATTCGAGACGCTCCTCAGGCGCGAGACGGTACGGATCGATTCGAGCGAAGTGGAGTACTTCCTGGGACTCTCCTACTACGGCCTGGGAGAGTATCGGCCGGCCATCGAGCATCTTCAGCGCGTCCGGCCCTCCTCCGAGTACTATCCTTTCACGCTTGCTCGCCTCACGCGCGCCTACGGAGCGCTCCGCGACCATGAAGGCGCCAGGGCCTTTCTCGACCGGTCGCTCGCCGCGGGGGGCAAGGACTCCTCCGCGATCAAGCCATTCATCCGCCTGGCCCGGGCCGAGTTCCTGACAGCCCAGCAGGACCTGCCGGGAGCGATCGGGGAGTTCGATGCCGTCGTCGGCGACTCGACGCTCACCGAGAATACACGCATGCAGGCAATCTACGGGCGAGGCCTCCTCCACGCCGAAATGGGGACGCATCCAAAGGCGGTTGCCGACCTGCGTCGATGCTTGTCGTCGGCCGTGTTCACGTCGGTCTTTCCCGCCCTCGTGCCGGCGGCCCAGGAAAAGCTGGCCTTCTCCCTCATGAGCACAGGACAGAAGGCCGAAGGCGAAAAGATCATCGAGCAACTCGTCAAGGACGCCTCTTCCGACCAGGAACGGAGCCGCTATCTCGCGGCCCTGGCCGAGTTCCGGCTGAAGGCCGGAGAGTTCGCGTCAGCCGTGACGACCGGCCGCCGTGTCGCAACGCTTGCGGAGCCCGACACCATCGCGCTAGCGCGAGCGTATGCCGCAATCGCCAACGGCCACGGGAACCTGCAGCAGCCGTCGCAAGCCATCGGGGCAATGGTCGAAGGATTGAAGCGGCTTCCGAACAACGCCTTCCTCGACGACATGTTCTTCCAGCTCGCAGGCCTGTATTTCACGGGGGGTGATCACGGCAATGCTGCCGAAGCGTACCTCCAGTACCTGACGCTCCTCCCGCAAGGGCACTCGGTCGTCGAGGCGAAGTTCCTCTACGGGATGTCGCTGTATTCCTCGGGTCAGGCCGACCTCGCGATCGAGCGACTCCGTTCGTTCGTCGCACAACACGACACCTCAGAGCGTGTTCCCGAGGCCCTGCTGCAGATCGGCGAGGCCTATTTCAACACGAATCGGTTCGCCGAATCGGCGGCGGCGTACGCCCGTGTGTACACGCGCTACCCGAAGAATGACAACGCCCCGCTTGCGATGCTGAACGAGGGCTGGAGCTTTTACCAGGCCGGCCAGCCGGAGAAGATGATCGCAACGTTCGACCGGCTCGCCGAGATGTACCCCGGATCGCCCCTGGCGGCCGATGCGGCGTTCTCCGTCGGCGACTACTTCTACAACAACAAGTCGTACGACTCGGCCCTCGTCGCCTACACCCGGTTTGTCGAACGATTTCCCGACCACCCCCGTGCCGAGGAGGCCAAACAACTCATCCACGAGCTGGGACAGGTCGAGGCCTACAAGGCGTACGAAAAGGCGATGGAGTTCTTCGACGCCAAGAATTGGAAGATCGCGATCGAAGAATTGACGAAGGTCATGGAGAAGTTCCCCGAGACGGACGTCGTCTACGGGTGTAAGGCGAACATCGCGTCGGCACATGCACAGCTCGGAGAGCGCAGGCGCGCCCTGCAGATGTTCGACGAGATCATCGTAGAATGGAAGGACATCGAGGCCGCCCGTCCCGCGGTCTTTTTTGCCGAGTTGCACAAGCGCTGGATCGAAGCCGGCCGCTGACGCAGGAGACGAGCGAACTCAAGCATTCATGAGCGAAGCCATGACCGCCCCCGCAACCCCGCGCCTGGTGCTGGGACAGTGGAAGCGGACATATCAACGGATGTTCGCCCTCGGCTTTCTGATCGCCGCGGGCCTGCACCTCATGTTGACCTTCTCGTTCCGCGTAGCGACGACGGAGCGGGCGCATGAAGCGACCGTGCAGGCTGAAGGCGAGGGGTACGACCTCGTCCAACCTCCTGTGCGGTTCGAGCTTCGCGCGCCGCGACTGGCGAAGTCGTTCTCGGTGTCGAAGACACCGTCGTACGCGCAGACCTTCACGCCGCGCGAGATCAAGTTCACGCCGACGGAGGTAACACGGGTCGAACAGACCACGACGACCACCACCGCACGAGCCTCTGCCCGGGGCAACCGGACGGAAGGAAGCATCTTCTATGGCGCGCTCACCGGAGGCGCCGGGGCCGCCGAGGCCTCATGGGGCATTCCGGGCGGAGCCGTCGCGTTCGGCAGGAGTCTGTCGGCCGGCGGGCGACTCGGATGGGGCGAAGGCCAGACGGGCGGAGTGGATTTCCAGCCGGACATCGCGGATGACATTGTGAACCTGCGCGGTGGCGGCACCGGACTGCAGACGATGCGCGACGACCTGGTCGATTACACGAACTTCTCCGACCGTTTCGAAGGCTTTGTCATTCAAGACCGCTCCAACAAGAAAAAGATCTCGGGCCATCTGAACTTCTACCAGCTCCGGTGGCGCGCGACGAAATCCGAACCGAACGGCGAGGATGGATGGAACGTCTACCCGCGGGCACTGCCGGCGCTGATGGCTTACGCGATGGACAGCACCGACATCAAGATCACGCTGGCAGGCAACGTGCGACTCGACGATCAAGCCCTGTTCTCCATCCCCATCATCTTCATGATGGGACAGACGGCCGCCGTTCAATACACACCGCAGGAGGCCAAGAACCTGGGCAAGTGGCTCCGGGCCGGAGGCTTCCTGTTCATCGACGACGGATTCGCCAACATCCCCGGAGCCTTCAACAAGAGTGCGCGGGCCTTGCTCAAGGATGCGCTCGGGTATGACGCCGAATTCGAACGGCTCCAGTCAAAGCACCAGCTGTACCACGCGTGGGAAGACTTTGACGGTCCTCCCCCGGGCTTGGATAACGCCAACGTTCCTCTGACATCCGTGGGCGGATCGGCGGTCCCGACGCGATTCAACGAACGGTACCCGTACCTCGAGGGCATCTTTCTCAACGGCCGGCTGGCCGTGCTATTCTCGAGCAAGGGCTACACACACGCCTGGAGTGAATGGCGGTTCGTTTCGTCGGCCAACGGCGGTCCACTCGACAACACGCGTCAGCTCCATTTTGGCATCAACATCGTGGTCTACGCCAGCACGGCCAAGGGCGGCTTGATGGACCAGATCCGGGCCAAGGTGGCCTCAGAATACCAGCGAAAGTGACGGCATGATCCGACGTCAACTGCGACCTCTCACGATCATTCTGGCAGTGCTCGCAGCCGGATGCGACCACGCATACCGGTATCTTTTCTATCCGCCGGAGGTCGTGGAATATACTCTGGTCCCCGACCTGGAAATGCTCTCGGCGTTGAACGACACGTCGCTGAGCATCAACCGCGACACGACTGCGATCGTGTACAGCCGCGGCAACTTCAAGATCGAGGTCAAATATGTTCCCGACTACCAGCTGAATAATGTGGAGTTCCCGGAAGAGTCCCGTGATTTCGAGTTCTCCTCCAACCCGTTCACGTATGCCAACTGGGTCGATCCCAAGCTGGGGGTCACACCGAATCGGTTCTCCGTCTTTCGAGTGAGCATCTACAACTACTCCGCCCCAAAGCTCAACTTCGACCCCGAACGCTCATTCCTGCTCACCGACCGGGGGGACCTCTTCAACGGCTACGGTCGCGAGGAGAAGACCAGCAAGAACTTCAGCCTGGAGGCCTACTACAAGCGTCGCAAGGGGGCCAGCGGCGTTGAAGATGAGATCTTCGAGCGCCGAATGGGTATCATCCGGACCACCGTGCTGTATCTCGGACGTCCGGTGTACGCCGGCGACAACCGGGAGGGCTTCGTCGTCTACGATCCTCTGGATGAATCGGTCCAGCAGGTGAAGCTGGTGTTCAAGGACTTCATCCTCGGCTACGATGAGAACAACGAGCCGAGTGAGTTCACCTCCATCGACTTCTATTTCAGGCGGGTCCCGCTCCGGAAGGAGACGATCGAGGTCCGCGAGGTCGCGGCCGACACGACCAAGCCGGAGGACTACCGGACCGTCGAGATCCACCAGATCCGCTATCGCCCGCCGAGCGAAGAGGAGGTCGCCGCCGGCACGGAAGAATGGAACGCTCAGCCGCGCGCTCTTTCGTCGCTGAGCCGTTTCCTTCGCGACAGCTTGAGGATCAAGGCGACGATCAAGACCAGCAGCGGCGAATCGAGCGACCTGGCGAACGCCCAGGTCCTCTTCATGTTCGCAGGTCCGTCCGACCCGGTGCTGACCGACGTGGAGGTCGCCGGCATCGCTGACGTCCTCAAGAAGGGCTCGGTCATCGTCATCGATAATGCAGCGTTCTCGACGAAGTACCAGTACCCCCAGCGGGGCGAGCAGTTGCTCGAGGTGATCGGGTCCAAGATGGGACCCGAGGCCCGGGTCGGCACGATCGGGCTTGACCATGCCATCTTCCGCTCGTGGAAGAAGTTGACGGCACTTCCCGAAGGAATGGACGACCGTGAGAACATGCCGGGCCGGCGCGACTATCTCATGGGATTGACCTACAAGAATCGCCTCGTGGGCATCATGTCGACGAAGGCGTACTCCATGGTCTGGGACCGCGGCGATGCCGGGAGCGTCGACCAGTTGACCCTCGGAGCCAACATCGTCCAGTATGCCATCACACGATGATGTCCCATGCCAGCGCCATGCCCCAGACCCCATGCTCCAAGCCGTTGGCTCCATGCGCCATGCTTATGGAACCATGCAAAATGCGACATGCACCGCGCACCATATTGACATTCGATATCGACCGTAAGGTGACAACGTGAGCTTAGGATCCACCACCACCCGATTCGCACTCCTTGCCCTTCTTGTGGCCGGTCTGACCGGCGATGTGGCCGCTCAAATGCGCGACACGACGATCTTTGGATGGTCGACGCGCAAGACACGGGCCGTTGTGCTCTCGGCGATCATCCCGGGTTCGGGCCAATCGTACCTCGGCCATTCGACGAAAGGTACGGTCCTTACGCTCGGATTCTTCGGAAGCGGGCTCATCACACTGTTGGCAGAGAACAACACGATCGGCCGCAATGAAAGGTTGACGGAACTTAGCGCCCTTTACAGCCAATCGGTGAACTGGGTCGAGGCAGAGGCATTGTGGCGGCAGATGCTGGAGACGAAGGATATCCAGGAAAAGGATGTAAAACGGCGCGACCTGTTCATAAAGTTCACGGCCGCTTTCTGGGTTGCGAGCGTGGTCGATGCGGTCTTTTTCTCCGAAGACCTCGGCGAACATTCCTTTGGAAGCGCTTTCACGAGGCCTGGAGCCGCTTTTGGGTTTCATGTCGAACCGGAACGCGGAATGGTCTCAACATTGACGTACCGATTTTGAATCGACCTATGAGAATCCCGGTATTCACACCCCTGGTCGTCACTTGCCTTGCTGGTTTATTCTCCTATCTTGTCGGAGCCGGCTGCACGGAGCCTGTCGGTATCGTGGAACCGATCCATCTCACGTTCGTTCCCGAGGTCCAAGACTTGCAGGCTCACGTGGGCCTGACGTCCGGCGGACGACGCCGGGTCCTGTTGACGTGGCGATATGACACCCTCAACACGAACATCCGGACCTGGGACCTTCAGCGGTCGATCAACGACACCACCATCGCATCGCTCAGCTTCGTCGACTTCGTTCGCAAGCCTGATTCCGGTTATCCATTCTACGTCGACTCATCATCGCAATTCCAGGCCATCCAGCCCGAAAGCCTTGATGTGTACTATCGTGTGATCCCCAACGGCGACTTGCGGAACTACGTCGGTCGGCCGTCGGCCATCTTGCATGTGATCGTACCTCGCTGAGCCCGTGCGCACCCGGCGGGGCGGGTTAGTTTCACTTCATCTTGTCAACGGCACCACCGAACATCTCTCTACATTAAAGGAGGTCCAACATGCGATTGCTTACCACATTCTGCATGGTCGTGCTCCTGGCCACGGTGTCATTCGGCCAGACGTACGTCTTGCAGCAGAACTTCGAGTCCATTACGGCCAGCGGTGAGGCGGTCCCGGGATGGGTGTTCCAGAACGCCCAAACCTGGATTCTCGCCGGATATGGACACAATTCAGACAAGTACGCTGGCTGGGGGGAGGTCGCGGCCGACAGCCATGCCATCCGCACTCCACTGGTGACCAATCCCGGCACGCTGACCTTCTGGCTCGCCGGGTACAATGATGCTTCGAATCTGTCGGTCAAGGTCCAGGTCTCGACCGACGGCACGACGTGGACCGACAAGGGCACCTACCCAAGCAAAGGGGCGGGTGGCGATTTTGGCCTCACGTTCTTCCAGAAGTCGATCACGCTCAACCTCATCGGCAGCTACTACATCAAGTTCGCCACGGTGAATTATGTCTCCGGCGGATTCTACGTCGACGATATCATGGTGACCGAATACTTCCCGCCGCAGTTGACGGTGAGCAAGACCTCGATCGCTTTCGGGTCGATCCTTGCGGCGACGTCAAAGGTCGACTCCTTCTTCGTAAAGGATACGTCGGCCACTTCGGCGACGATCACAGCGGTCACCAATGCCAAGTCGCAGTACGTCGTGACCGCCAAGGATGGCAATCTGACGCCGACACTCGCCTCGATGGATTCGGCTTGGTACTATGTCACCTTCACACCTGATGCGGTAGGCGCCGTCGCCGACACAGTGAAACTGACCTATGCGGCCGGAACGATCGCCATCCCTCTCAGCGGCACAGGCACCAACCCGATCCTCACACGCAATGCGGCGGGTGCCACGATCACGGCTCTCTCATGGGTGACCGATACGCTGCGCCCTGGCGTCGCGAAGCTTGACAGCTTCCAGATCCGGAACAACGGCCTTGCCGCGATCAATGTCACCGGTTTTACGAATGCGAACGACGAGTTTACGTTCTCGCCAGCTCCTCCGTTCGCCGTACCCGAGACCAGCACGGTCTGGGTCTACACGTCGTACATCGGTACGGCTCCCGGCCGCGATCTCGACACGCTCCTGATCACGCACGACAGTCCGGTGTTGAACAGTTCTCCTCTGCGATTGGCGCTCTCCGCCCGCGCGAGTGCATCCCTCCGCTTCGCGGAATACTCGGGCAACACGACCCGGCGGGCGACTGTGGATGAATCCAGTTTCTGGGCCACAAACGCCGCCATCAACTTCCTGACGACGAATAACTCGGTCGGAACCGCACCGCTCAATGGCTCGACCGTGCCGGGTATCGGCATCGACTCGGTGAAGCTGACGCGTATCGCTGTTTTTAACGACCTCAAGGACTCGGTGCGGGTCGACAGCATCACATTCACGAGTTCGGTGTGGCGCAGCATCGTTCCGACGCCGTACCTCCATCGCGTCGGCTCGGCCTACGACCGCAACCTGACCTGGGAATTCCGCCCGAAGGAGCAGAAGGTCTACACCGACACGCTCTTCTTGTGGAGTAACGACCCGAACGGCAGTCCGATCAAGCTGGTGATCAAAGGACAGGGCGTCCGCCGCGCACATGTCGTCAACACGGCCAATGCCTCCAGCCTTTCATTCGGCAACATCTCCTTCGGCCTGACCTCGGCGCTCCCCCTGCGGATCCTGAACCTGCAGGACATCACGTTGACGGTCGATAGTGTCGCGTTCGACGAGAAATCGCCGAACTACTCGCTTGTGTCGGCCCCCATTGCTGAGGTCGTGCCGGCGGGTGCGACACGTGAATTCAGCGTCCAGTTCACGACGCTGCCGTCCGACACGAACGGTCAGGTGATCCGCGATACGGTGCTGGTGTATGCCAGCGGCTACCAAGCGGCGCCTTTCCGTGTGCCGGTCACCGCCACGGTCATCACCAACATCACATTCCTTCCTTCGGCCACCACCATCGCCGTCGGCGGCGTGCCGGTGGCTTTGTCGAAGGACACGACGATCAAGATGTACAACCGGACAAAGACGAACTATACGCTCACCGGTCTGGCATTGACGCGAGGGCAGGAATTCGTCATTCTGACGAACGTCGCCAGTCAACCGCTGAACGCGGGCGACTCCGTTACGATCCAGATCCGGTTCACGCCCACGGCCGACGGACTCTTCCGCGATACCCTCGTCATTAGTAACGACATCCCGACGAGCATTCTGGCCACGAATCCGTATCGGATCGCGCTGAACGGCCGCGGCGATATCAACTACCAGCCCGACCCGCTCGATTATTGGACGGTGGACAACGCCTCGGGCATCGAAGGATTCTCCATTCAAAGCCCCGATTCGAGCTACCAGGAGTTCGGACCGTTCTGGCAGAACTCCATCGGATACGGCGGCACCCATCGACGCTCGCCGAACCTGTCTGGCTCAGCCAACGGCTCATCGGCCCGGTGGACGTTCAAGCTGGATTCGACAGGCACCTACTTGGCGTATCACTTCATGGTCAACAGCCCGAATGCCGGCGCGAACTACTACGTGCATTTCCGGAAGTTCGGCTTCGGCGGCATCGTCGACAGCTTCCGCCTGAACCTGCTCGACCACAACTCGGCTTTGTATGCGGCCGGAACGTGGCTTCCTTTGGCGGCACACTATTACGCCGGAGTCGGTCCTCAGGCGATGTCCGTGACGATCGGGGCTGACGAACGCAGCTCGACCTTCATGCGTCTCGACGCCATCCGGCTCTTGAGAAGCCGCTTGCCGGCTGACCTTGAATTCGGTCGCCGCGACATCAACTTCACGGCCGTCCGCGTTCAGGAAGATGCTCCGCAGGTGACGGTCGGCGACGAGAATGTCCGCAGTTACCGGCTGTACAACCTCGGGACCGACACGCTGAAGATCACCGATATGACCTTCTATCCAACGTTGACCCCGGTCCCATGGTTCTACTTCAAGAACTACACTCCGGGGACGACGGTGGCCATTCCGCCGATGACGGTCAGCGGCGGCATCGAGTCGGGCGGTTACTTCGACGTCCAAATCGCGTTCAATCCCTTCCAGGAAGGGTTCGCGCGCGACTCACTGGTCATCACCAGCAACGACCCGAAGGAACCGAAGGCTTACATCATCTGGGCAGGCGAAGGACTGAATTACAACTTCATCCTGAACGCCTCGGTCGGCGGCACGGAACCGCACTTCCGCGCTCCGGCGCCACCGACGGTGACCACCTTGCCTCGCTACTTTGAGCTGGCGACCGGCTCTTGGCTCAGCTCGACGGCTTCGCCGCTCTTCCCGATCACCGGGGCGAACCTCAGCAGTCGCGTCAATACGGGTGCCGCGGCGACGGTACCGCATGAGGCGTATTTCGAGTTCGAGATACCCGACCTCGTTTACAACTCCATCGGCACATTCGGCGATTACATCCTGGAGCATAGCGGTCCGGTGGGCTCCCCCAACGGCCATGACCAGGGCGTCATTCGCGTGCGCCACACCTTCGGCATTCCGCAGGACACAGCAACCTTCTCGACGTTGAACCAGACGACGGGCTGGAAGCAGGTCGGCGGTTCGTTGAAGACCTTTAAGCTGTCGCCGGGCGGACCGATCACGATCACGGCGGCGCGGCCGGGACCGACGGATGTGTCAGGCGCGAGCAACTTCCTCCGCGTCGATCTGCTCCGTGTACGCAAGGTCCCGACGGGCGCCCTCATCGGCGTCAATGTCGCATCCGGAGTCTCGGTCAACTTTGGCGACGTGAACTTCCGCAATCCGGCGGGCCCGACGGGCACGTTGAACAAGAAGGAGGTCACGATCGGTAGCCGTGGTGAATCGCAGCTGATCATCAGCGACATGCGGTTCCGTAACGGCGCCAACTTCTCCATCGTCAATCCGCCGACCTATCCGTACTACCTGCGCGCCATCAGCGGCGAGCTGAAGGTGACCATGGCCTTTACGCCGAATCGGATCAACCCGGGCTTCGTCGACACGCTTGAGGTCCGGTCGAACTCGACGCGCGACAGCCTGCTGTTGGTCCGGGTCGTCGGCAACGGTATCGGCGGCATCTTCACGATCGACGACGGCGGCCTGGTGAGCGAGCGCGGTTCGTACCCGGCCCTCGATGGTCTCTACCTGAACGGGTGGGACAAGACGAAGATGACCCGGTGGCAGATCCAGACGGTCGGCGTCCCCGACAGCATCGGTATCGGCAACAGCCGCCGGATGCTCCCGATGAAGTTCAATACGAAGGGCTACTTCGAATGGTATCCGCTCCTGCCGGCCGAACTGGGCCAGAGCGATTCGATGTATGTCGGCGTGTATGCCACCATTCCGGCGGGGCTGACGGACGCCGCACCCGCGGCCAAGTACACGGTCTTCCCGGCGGGCGGCGCTCCGCGTCGTGACACCGTCGTGAACCAGAACGGCCGCACGGCGGTCGCGCGCGGCGTTGCCGAGGTCTTCCTTGGCAACCACTGGTTCATTCGGGGCGGTCAGGATGCGTTCAGGACCGCTGACACGAGCAGCGGCGGTGGCGTGGGGATCTTCGGCCATGTGCGCGTGTCAGTCGATAGCGCGGCGGCAAACTTCGCCGGCACGGATACGCTGGCGCTCGTGGCCGACGCCGTGATCATCCGCGAACTCGAGTGGCCGTCAAGCACGACGAGCGTCGAGGAGCAGGAGATCCCGACCGTCTTTGCGCTCGACCAGAACTACCCGAACCCGTTCAACCCCAGCACCACCATCCGCTTTGCGTTGCCCATGCGGGCCAACGTCGAGCTCAAGGTGTTCGACCTGCTGGGTCGTGAGGTCCGGACGCTGCTCCGGGGCGATCAATACGCCCCCGGCGTGCACAGCGTCACGTGGGATGGCCGCAACGCCGCCGGCAAGGCCGTGGCGACGGGCGTCTACTTCTACCGGATCAACGCGAGCGGATTCACAGAATCGCGCAAAATGCTGCTGCTGAAGTAACGCGATCCTGGTCGGAGTGGGACCGAAGGGCCCCGGGTCATCCCCGGGGTCCTTCTTTTTTGGGGAGAATTCGAGATGTCCCCCGGCAGAAAAACACGTACGTTTAGTGGAGTCCATCTTACACACACATGAGCCGCAAAGAAGGAAGAGATCGCCAAGAGAGAACAACCCTTTTCTTTGGGTCCTCCGACTGTCGTTGCTGTCTTGGCGTCGTTGCGTGATACTCCTACCAAACGGGTCTACTAACAACCCGTTCGTCACAACGACGGACCACACCATGCGCACACGATCCCTGCTGATCTTCGCCTCAACCCTGCTCCTGCTGGGCTGTCCTCCGGAGAAATCCGAATCACCCACCAAAGGCCATCTTCAGATCCTGGTCGCTGAATCGATCGCGCCGCCCGTGCTTCGCCAAGTCGACGCATTCGACTCGATCTACGGAGCGCACGGCGCGCACCTGACCGCCCAGGTCGTTCCTGCTCAACTGGCGATCAGCCGCCTCATTCTCGATACCACGCGCCTCATCCTGACGCCGATCCCGCTGACGCCCGAGGAAGAGGGCGCGGTCCGACAGCTTTCCGGTTCGTTGTCGGTCATCGTTGTGGCCTACGATGCCGTCTCGGTGGTCGTTCATCACCGAAATCCGGTGGATCGGATCACGACGGCTGAAGTGCGCGAGATCATGTCCGGGCGCCTGCGTCGCTGGGAACAGTTGCAAAACCCAAGCGGCAAGCGCGGCCCGATCACCCTGCAGTGGCAGGACAGCGCCGATGTCGCCTTCTACCTCCAGGCCCGACTTCTCTCCAGCGGAGAACGGATCACCTCCCACCGGTCGTGGCCCGAAGCGATTCCTCTGCTCAAAGCCGTCGTGGCCGATGAGAATGCCATCGGGTTCGTGGGCCAGAGTTGGATCGACTCGGCCCGCGTCCCTGCCAAACAGCTTGATGTGGCCGCAACGGACCAACCGGCCGACACGTCATACACACTCGTGCCGGAATCCATCGGCAAGTACTTCTCCCCTCATCCCGCCAACGTGTACCGCCGATACTACCCCTTCTGGCGAAAGATCACGATGTACACGAAATCGCTTCGCGGCGACCTGGCGGCAGGATTCGGAACGTTCGTCGCCAACAAGGAGGGACAGCGGATCTTTCTCGAAGCGGGGCTGGTTCCTGGAACGCAGCCCATCCGCCTACGAGGCGGACCCTGAAATCTCGGAGGATGGAGGAATGGAGGGTTACGGAGAACGAAAGTTTGGAGTAAAGGAGTTCAAGTCGACATCGGGATTTCGCCTTCGAGCATGTTGAGATGCAACCAGAAGGGTTTGTGTCCTAACTGCCGCGGAATTCATTCCGGGGCAGAGATCTTCAGCGAATGAAGTATGGATGGCCATCTGAGGATGGAGCACTGGTGGGCAAACCGAGGACTGGCGGAGAGCGAAGAAATGGATTAAAGATGTCCGCGAAGAAGAGAAAGATGGATTGAGGGAGTTCCATCCGAGTTCAGGAGTGCAAAAGAACGGGGTGAGGGACACGAGTTGCCGCGAAAAGCAAGGCCGCCATCAGGTCCTCTGATGGCGGCTT
>CAZOMY010000021.1:0-46427 GCA_964581115.1 uncultured Ignavibacteriaceae bacterium
CGCGCTTGGCGGTTACTGTTCTGACCTCCAGCGGGTTTTTCAGCACCCTGCTAGCGCCGAAACTCGGTCCCCGGTGCTTGAAGTTGACGATTGGAGCTTGGCGCTGGGCGCGCTCATGGGAGACCGCAACAAAGAACCCCGGAGGACATCCGGGGTTCGCCGTTCATCAGGAGATCGGGTGTGAGGTGAGGGGGGCGACACAAACGCCCCCATCCCGATACCCGGTTCGCTGTCATCAGCCGGCTACTTCTTCTTCCTCACGATCTTCCGCACCAGCTTCGGCTTCTTGAACAGGGACCTGTTCACCCGTGCAAAGGTTCGCACCGGCAGTCCGTAGATCTGGATGAATCCGACGCTTGCCTTATGGTCGAATGTATCCTCATTCGTGTACGTTGCGAGCTTCTTGTCGTAGAGGGAATTGGGAGAGGTACGGCCGGAGATCTCGACGTTCCCCTTGTACAGCTTCACCTTCACAACACCGTTCACCACCTTCTGCGTTGAGTCGACGAACGCGTCCATCGCCATCCGCATCGGCGTGAACCACAGGCCGTTGTAGATGATCGTGGCGTAGTCGTGCGCCATCTTCAGCTTGTACTGGAAGGTGTCCTTATCGAGCACGAGCCGCTCCAACTCGCGGTGGGCGAAATGGAGCACGGTGGCGGCCGGGGCTTCGTACACTTCGCGCGACTTGATGCCGACGAGCCGGTTCTCGACCAGGTCGAGTCGGCCGACGCCGTTGGCTCCGGCAATGGTATTCAGCTCGTGCAACAGACTGACGCCGTCCATCGCCTTTCCGTTGAGCGATACGGGGATCCCCTCCTTGAATCCGATCGTTACGTACGTGGGCTTGTCGGGGGCGAGGCGCGGATCCACGGTGCGCTGGTAGGCATCCGCCGGCGGCTCGGCCATCGGGTCCTCAAGAATGCCGCATTCGATGCTGGTTCCCCAGATGTTCTCGTCGATCGAGTAGGGATTGTCTTTTGTCACCGCCACCGGGATGTGATGCTGGTGGCAGTAGTCGATCTCTTCTTCGCGCGACTTGAACTCCCAGTCTCGAAGAGGGGCCAGTACTTTGATCTCGGGAGCAAGTGCGGCCGCGGCGACCTCAAACCGTACCTGGTCGTTTCCTTTACCGGTGCAGCCGTGCGCGATGTGGGTGCAGCGCTCGCGCTTGGCGACGTCGACGAGTGCTTTGGCCAACAGCGGCCGTCCGATGGATGTCGCCATCGGATAGTTATGCTCGTACAGCGCCCCCATCTTCAGGGACCGCCAGAGATACTCTTCGACGAACTCTTGTTGCAGGTCCTGAATGTACACCTTCTTCGCGCCCGACTTGTAGGCCTTGTCGGCCAGGCCGACGAGCTCCTTTTTCTGTCCAAGATTGCCGGTGACGGTGATGATCTCGGCGTTGTACTTCTCCTGCAGCCATTTGACCATGACCGAGGTGTCGAGGCCGCCCGAATAGGCGACGGCGATGCGGAGCTTTTTCATGATGATCCTTTGATGATACATGTGATGTCAAATGAGATGGAAGTCGTCGGACGCACGACTGAAGACCGCGTTGGACGATCAGACTTTCATCTTTCTACTTTCTGTGCTCTTCCACTGTCATTTCCCGGATGTCTTTCATGAGCCTCCCGATCCTCCTCGTCGATCTCGGCGTCACGAAGATCGTGTTGTCGCCGGCCAGCGTTCCCAGGATATCAGGATGATGAAAGCTGTCGAGGATCTCGGCGACGCCTTGTGCACGGCCCGGCAGCGTCTTGATGACGATCGTCGACTCGTTGTGCTGGATGGTCTCGATCTCGACGGCCAGATACGGCTGCAGGCGCTGCTCTTCAGCTTCGGGAGACAGGGCGTAGCGGGCTCCGTCCGGACCGTTCACGCGGGCGATGCGCAGCTCTTTCAGGTCGCGCGAGAGCGTGGCTTGCGTCACTAGAAACCCGGCGTGTTTGAGCGCCCGCACCAGGTCTTCCTGCGTACCGATCTGCCGGGACGTAATGATCTCTTTGAGGGCCAGATGACGCTCATTCTTGTTCATACGGAGAACCGAGGGACCCCAGGAATTGCGGATTTTGAATTTTGGATTGCGGAATATCGCCTGTTCCTGAGCGTTTGATCGGCTGTCCCCACGTGTTGGACATCCCAAAAGGATGATAATCCGAAATCGACAATCCGAAATTCGAAATTCTTCATTCGTGCACCATCTGCGTCCCGATGCCGGCGTCAGTGAAGATCTCAAGCAGCAACGAATGCCGTACGCGGCCGTCGATGATGTGCACCTTGTTCACTCCGGCGTCGAGCGTGTCGAACGCCGATGTCACCTTCGGGATCATCCCCCCAAAGATCGCGCCCTCCTTGATCAGCTTCGCCGACGAGGTTCTCGTGAGCGTTGAGACCCGCCGGCCATGCACCTTGATACCTTCGATGTCGCTGAGATAGACGAGCTTCTCTGCCTTCAGGGCGGCGGCGATCGCGCCGGCGGCCGGGTCGGCGTTGACGTTGTAGATCTCTCCGTTCTCGCCGACGGAGATCGGGGCGATGACCGGCATCATAGAGTTCTTCAACAGCAGGTCGATGAAACCGGTGTTGACGCTGGTGACCTCACCGACGAGGCCGAGGTCCTTCCCGTCCGGCATGAACCGCCTGGCTCGGAGAAGCATATTGTCGGCGCCCGTCAGGCCCACAGCGTTGCCGCCGTTGCTGTTGATCAGATTGACGATCTGCTTGTTGAGCTTGCCGCCCAGCACCATCGTCACGACGTCGACCATCGCCTCGTCGGTGTAGCGCTGTCCGTCGACAAATCGCGTCGGGATCTGCAATTGCTCGGCGAGCGCCGTGATCTCTTTGCCGCCGCCGTGGACGATGACGATGTTGATCCCGATCTTCCGCAGGATCGTTACATCTTTGGCGAACGTCTGCTTTAATCCCTCTTCCGTCATCGCCGCGCCGCCGTACTTGATGACGAACGTCGATCCCTCGTAGCGCTGGATGTACGGCAGCGCCTCTACGAGCACCTGTTCTTTGGTCTGATTATCGAGCATCACCACGCTTTTGGGCCTTTTTGGGTCTGGACGTTTGTTTGGCCTTTGGACCTTTGGAGTTTGGATCGTTTCGCCCTACGATCGATAGCTCGCATTGATATGCACATACTCCTTGCTGAGGTCGCACGTCCAGAACTTCGCCTCCGCCTTGCCCTGCGCGAGGTCGATCTGCACGACGATGTTCTCCTGTTGCAGTACGTCCTTCGCCTTCACTTCATCAATGACGATCTGGTAGTTCGGCTTCAAGATCGGAAGGTCATTGAACGAAATGGCGACCAGGTCAGGATCGAAGTCGATGCCCGAGTACCCGACAGCGGCCAAAATGCGTCCCCAGTTGGCGTCGGCGCCGTGGATCGCCGTTTTGACGAGGTTAGAATTCGCCACGGACTCGGCGGCTTGGGCGGCCTCGGCTTCTGTACGAGCGCCGGTCACCGCGATCTCAACCAGTTTCGTCGCCCCTTCGCCGTCTCGCGCGATCATCTTGGCGAGCTTCACCATCACGGCCTCGAGGGCGTCGCAGAAGACTTTAAAGGCCGGCGTGCCCGGGGTGATCGGTGCGGCTCCCGCGGCGCCGTTCGCCAGCACGAGCGCCATGTCGTTCGTGCTCATGTCTCCGTCGACCGTGATGCGGTTGAACGAGCGGCCGTTCGCCCTCTGCAAAGCCGCCTGGAGGGCGTAGGAAGAGAGCGAGGCGTCGGTGGTGATGAACGCCAGCATGGTGGCCATGTTGGGCGCGATCATGCCCGAGCCCTTGGCCATGCCACCAATGGTGACCGCGGCCCCGTCCAACGTCAGCCGAACCGCCGCTTCTTTCATGTAGGTGTCGGTCGTCATGATCGCTTCGGCGGCGTCTGCGTGGCCATCGGCCGACAACTGACCCGCCAGCATCTCGATGCCGGTGATGATCTTGTCGATCGGCAAGTACTGGCCGATAACGCCCGTGGAAGCGACAAGCACATGTTCCCGTGGAATACCCAGCACTCGGGCCGTTGTGTCGACCATCGTCCAGGTGTCGGTCACGCCTTGATGGCCGGTGCACGCGTTGGCATTGCCGCTATTGACGACGATGGCCGATGCTGTGCCCGATCCCGCCAGCTGTTTGCGATCCACGGCAACACAGGCGGCCACGGTGCGGTTCGTGGTAAAGACTCCCGCGGCCGCGGCCGGCCGGTCCGACCGGATGATGGCGATGTCCTTCTTCACCTTTCGTATGCCGCAGTAGAGCCCTCCGGCGACGAATCCCGCGGGAGCCGTGACGCCCCCGTTCACCTCGACCCATGCGCTGCTCACCACAGTCCCTCCGTTTCCGCGAACCCTAGCATCAGATTCATACTTTGCACGGCCTGGCCGGCCGCTCCTTTGACGAGATTGTCGATCGTTGAAAGGACGATAAGGTGTCCGTTCTCAGGATAGCTCCGCCAGCCGATGTCGATGAAGTTCGTGTCGGTCACGCTTCGGATCTCAGGCACCGCGGGACCGAGCAACCGCACGAACGGAGCGCTGGCGTACGCCTTCGCGTAAGCCATCCGGATATCGGCGTCGGTCAACGTTCGCGTCGGCTTCGCGTAGATGCTCGTGTAGATGCCGCGAGTGATCGGGATCAGATGCGGCACAAAGGTGACGGTGACGCTCATGCCGCTGAGGTCGGACAGGGCGGTCTGGATCTCCGGAATGTGTTGATGAACGCCCACCTTGTATGCGCGGACCGTTTCGTTCACCTCGACAAAGGACATCTCCACCGACGAGGCGCGTCCGGCTCCCGACACGCCCGACATCGAGCTCACGACGATCCCGTCCGGAGCGATCAGTCCCTCCTTGAGGAGAGGAGCCAGGGGAAGGATCGCGCCGGTAGGGTAACACCCCGGGTTCGAGACCAACTGCGCGTCGCGGAGGCGATCGGCGTGCCATTCGGGGAACCCGTACACCGCCGACGGCAGGAGGTCGGCAGCAAGATGTTCGTGCCGGTAGTACTGTTGGTAGAGGGCCGGATCCTGGAGGCGGAAGTCGCCGCCGAGGTCGATGACGCGTGTGCCTTTCTCCAGAAGTCCGGGGACGAGCCGCATGGCCTCGCCCGAGGGGAGCGCGATGAAGACGACGTCGTGAGCGGCGGCAGCGTCGGCCGAGTAGGTCTCGTAGGCGGCGTCGGTGCGTCCGCGGAACGACGGATACAGGTCCGCAACCTTTTTGCCGGCCGAGGTGCTGGCGAAGAGTCTTCCGACCGTGATACCGGGATGACGCAGGAGGATCCGGAGGAGTTCGGCGCCCGAGTACCCGGAGGCGCCGACGATGGCGGCGGTGCGGCGCGTCGCGGCAGGGTCAGTGTTCATGCATAATTATACATCATCATGCATAAATATGCAAGCGAACGGTTGCAAGCATTCTCACATCCGGCGGCGCTTTGGGCCGCTGGAGAAAACTCCGTATCTTCTCTTGAAGCATCGTCTCTCAGCGAAGAACGATCGCGCAGAGACGCCGAGGTCGCAAAGGTCGCAGAGAGAAGCGAAGGAAACCATTCTCTTCTCTGCGTTCGCCGCGTTCTCAGCGTTGCTGCGCGCAAGTTTTTGGAACCATTAAAGAAGAACGTATGGGCTTCACGTGCGGCATCGTCGGACTCCCCAACGTCGGCAAATCCACCCTGTTCAACGCCATCACGGCCGCCGGGGCCGACGTGGCCAATTACCCGTTCTGCACGATCGAGCCGAATGTGGGGGTCGTGCCGGTCCCGGACCGGCGTCTCGACCGCCTGACGGCGCTCTATACGCCGGGCAAGGTCGTTCCCACCACACTGGAATTCCTGGACATCGCCGGCCTCGTCAAGGGAGCCAGCAAGGGGGAGGGGCTGGGGAACCAGTTCCTCGGCCACATCCGGATGGTCGACGCCATCGCCCACGTTGTGCGGTGTTTTGAGGACGAGAACATCGTTCACGTCGACGGCGCCATCGATCCGGCGTATGACATCGAGGTGATCGAGACCGAACTGATGCTGAAGGATCTCGAGACCGTCGAAAAGAAGCAGGCGGACGCCGAGCGTCGTTCTCGCACCGCCGACAAGAAGCCGAAGGAAGAAGCAGAGTTCTTCGGCCGTCTGAAAGCTCACCTGGCCGGCGGCCGTCTGGCTCGCTACATGCCGTTGGCGAACGGCGACGAGCGGCTGTGGATCCGGGATGCGCATCTGCTGACCGACAAGCCCGTCATGTACGTCTGCAACGTGCACGAGAAGGATCTGGGGAAGGACAATCCGTACGTTCAGAAAGTGCGTGAGATCGCCGCGAAGGAAGGGGCGAAGGTCGTCGTCGTGAGCGCGGCGGTCGAGGCCGAGGTGGCCGAGCTGCCCGAGTCGGAGCGCCAGCATTTCCTGGAAGGACTGGGGCTTGAAGAATCGGGACTGAGTCAGGTCATTCACGAGGGGTACGACCTGCTCCACCTCATCACATTCTTTACGGCAGGGCCGAAGGAGGTTCATGCATGGACCGTGCATCGCGGCGCCACGGCTCCCGAAGCGGCCGGTGTCATCCATACTGACTTCGAGAAGGGGTTCATCCGGGCGGAGATCATGTCGTTCGCGGACCTCGACCGGCTTGGGTCGGAGGCGGCGGTCAAGGAAGCGGGCCTCATGCGGGTGGAGGGGAAGGAGTACGAGGTGCGGGACGGTGACGTTACGTACTTCCGGTTCAATGTGTGAGAGGGAAGATGTAGGACGTAAGACGTAAGACTGATGCGGCTCGGAGACGGGTCTTGAGACGAGCGCCATTTTTGGCGCTTTTCGGTCTTGACAATGCGACATAAATGTCGTAGTACTGAGGAGACCCAATATGGTGGACGGTGAATCGGGAAGAGTGAACAAGAAAGATGGAGATCGGGGATCTGGCGCTGATCCCTCGACTCCGTCGCCTTCGGCGACTGCGCTCGGGGTAAACTACTGACCACTGGCCTCTGATCTCTACCCATGCTCTCCCTTGCCTCTTCTCCCGATTTCATCATCCACACCTTTCCGCAACCGCCGGGCAAGGTGGTACTGCTCCATGGAGACCGTGAGATCTTTCCGTTCGCGCTTACGATGGCGGCGCAGGCGATGCGGAAGGGGATGCCGATCGCCGTGGTCGACGGGGCCAACCGGTTCGACGTACACGTACTGTCGCGGTTCGCGCGTGAGCGCCGCATGGATGCCGACGATTTCCTCCGCCGGATCTACATTTCGCGGGGGTTCACCTGCTATCAGATGGAGCAGGCCATCATCGGCCGCCTGCCGGCTTTTCTGCGGTGCATCGGTTCGACGGTGGGGATGATCTTCGGACTGCTCGACACGTTCTACGACGAGCAGGCGCCGCTCCGCGAGGTGCAGCAGATCCTCGCGCGCGTTCAGTCGGCGTTCACGAGCATGAAGAACGACGGCATGTCGATCCTTGTCGTCTGCCGCGATCAGCGGGTGGCACCGGAGGAGCGGAACCGGCTGTTCACGACGCTGCAGCGGGGCATGGATGTGAGCTATCAGTTGACGGGAGGAAAAGAGGTATCACGCAGAGACGCAGAGATCGCAACGAACGCAGAGAAAAAAATAAAGTTAAAGATGATTGACAATCCGCACAAAGCCATCCCGCAGAAGCGGCACGTTGAAATTGATGAGAATGCCACGACGGAATCCGGAGAGGCGGAGATAGGTCAGGAGTTGTTTCTTGTGAACCGGAAGCAACGACTCAATCGATTTGAGTTCAAGAATGACGGCTCGCTCAACCACAATATCGGCACGAAAAGCCGTCTCAAGATGTAATGAATCATAAACGAGGGGAATCGGCTGTTGTCGGGTACAGTGCAACCCTCTTTTGTGCAGTTCATACATCAGGACCTCCTCGTAAACAGATTCGAGGAGACCGGGTCCAAGGCGACGGTGTAAGAATAGGGCACAGTCCAAGACGGCGCCAGAGATGTCATTCTCAATCATACAACCCCCTCGCATGAATGGCTTCGCAAATATAGACGGTTGCCAAGTCATATTCCAACCACTCCTTCCTCTGCGTTCTCTGCGTCCTTTGCGACTCTGCGTGCCATCTTTTCTAGGAGATCATTATGGGCAGGACGGTTCCCACCTTTACCAACATCATCGACGCCGAAGTCGCATCGTGGTCGAAGTTTCGCCGCGGTCTTCATCAAGAAGACCAGGAACTTTTCGACGAGGTCTTCCGCGCGGCGAAGATCCATCTGGCAGAGAACTTCTATGCCATGCGAACGATCCCGTTCGAGAGCATCATGATGTCGATCGCGCTCGAGCAGCGGAAGCTGATCCGACGGCTGCAGGATAGAATTGAAAGACTGGAGAACATAAACAGCAAATGAGAAACAGCAAACGGCAAGAAAACAGGAAGAGGAAAGAAGAGAAGAACATAATGGCGTGTGACGCGTGTGCTTCCGGTCTCGATCATGCCGTGTCGGTTACCCTTTTTTCTGCTTGCTGTTTTCTTGCTTTTTGTAGGTTGCCGTTTGCCTTTTTGCTATCGCCATGATCTCCCCCGTCCCCGCCTGGCTGTTCGATCTCTACCCGATCCCCGAAGGGCTCGCGATCTGGCTCATCGAGCCCGACGGACGCCGCCGCAAGTGCTGGCATCCGTTCCGGCCCTCGTTCTACCTGCACCTGCGGGGGAGCGACGCCCGGCGGGCGGCCGCGCTGGCGCCGAGGTGTCCGGTGCGGGTCGAGCTGGTTCCAACGACACGTACGGAGATCTTCTCCGGCGATACGGTGGACGTGTTCGAGGTGTTTGTCCACGACGCGACCCGCTTTGCCGAAGCGGTGCGGTTCTTCGAACGGTTCTTTCCGCACCACGCCTTCTACAACTCTGACCTGCTTGTCCCACAGCTCTTCTTGTACGCCACGCAGCTCTTTCCGCTGGGGTTCGGCGAGTACCTGATCGACGAGACCGGTCAATTGGTCGGCTGGTCGCTGCAGGACGACCGGAACGCGGTCGACTACGAACTGCCGCCACTCACTATTCTGCGGCTGCGGAATGCGAACGATCTTGTTCCTCCAAAGTATCAGCGTACGTTGCAGCTCGAGGTCGCCTATGACGGGCAGAGGTACACGCTCGAGCAGGACGATCCCGCATCGGTCGTCGAGTCGCTCAACTGGCATCTGCATCGGGCCGACCCCGACATCGTGCTGACGGAGTACGGCGATGGCACGCTGATGCCGCGGATCACCGAAGTGGCCCGCAGGCTGCGCATGCCGCTGTTGTTCAACCGTGATACGGTCATGTCGTACCGCACGACGAAGGAATCATCGTTCTTCCAGTACGGCAAGATCGTCCACAAGGACGGGGCGTTCGAGTTCGCCGGCCGTTGGCACGTGGACCAGGCCAACTCGTTCACCCTGGCCGAAGCCAACCTCGACGGACTCTACGAGATGGTCCGGCTGACGCAGATGCCCGGCCAGCGGCAGTCGCGCGCCAGTATCGGCACGAGTATGTCATCGCTGCAGCTGTCGTGGGCCTATCGCCACGGCATCCTCATTCCCGCCAAGAAGCGGGAGCCGGAGGAGTTCAAATCGGCGGCGACGCTGCTCTTGGCCGACCGGGGGGGCCTCATCTTCAATCCACCCCTCGGCTACCATGAAGAGATCGCCGAAATGGATTTCGTGTCGATGTATCCGACGATCATGGTGCGGCAGAACGTCTCACCCGAGACGATCAACTGTCGGTGCTGTCACAACGAACGGGTGCCGGAGCTGGGCTATACGGTATGCGAGCGGCGCGAAGGGATCGTGGCGGCGACGTTGGCCGACGTCGTGAAAAAGCGCTCGTACTACAAGCAAGAGAAGAAGCGGTGGAAGGGAAAGGATGCGCGCTTGTATCAGATGTACGACCATCGGCAGACGGCGCTCAAGTGGATGCTCGTGTCGTGCTTCGGCTATCTGGGTTACAAGAACGCGCGGTTCGGACGCATCGAGGCGCACGAGTCGGTCAATGCCTTCTCGCGTGATGCCATCCTGACGGCCAAGGAGATCGCCGAGCGGGCCGGCTACCGGATGCTCCACGCCATCATCGACTGCGTGTGGCTCAAGAAGCCGGGGGCGACGGAGCAGGACTACGAAGAACTCGGCCGCGCCATCAGCCGGGAGGTGAATATCGACATCTCGCTCGAGGGGATCTACCGCTGGATCCTGTTCCCGGCGTCGAAGCAGGACCCGGCGATCACGACGGCCAACCGGTACGTGGGTTGGTACCGCCATGACGAGATCAAAATGCGCGGCATCGAAGCGCGCCGCCGAGATACGCCGCCGTTCGTGAAGCACCTGCAGGCGTCGATGCTGAGGCAGCTGGAGGACGCGAAGAACGTGGAGGAGGTGCGCGAGCGGGTGCCGGCGATGCTCGAGGTGCTGCGCGACCACCTGGCCATTCTGCGAAGCGGCCGGGCCAACCCGATGGAGCTGGTACTACGACGACATCTGACGCGCGAGGCGGAGGAGTACACGACGAACACCGTCAGCGCCGTCGTGAGCACAATGCTGCACGAGACGGGCATCCGCGTGGCAGCGGGGGAGATGGTGGAGTTCATCATCGTCGACCGGACGGGGAAAAAGCGGCCGGAGAAGGCCAAGCCGTTGGCGCTTTATGCGTTCGAAGACGGCTATGACATCGACCAGTACACCGAGTTTGCGCTCAAAGCGGCGGAGACGCTGTTGACGCCGTTCGGATGGGACTTCAAGCGACTGAAGACAGAATTCGTCGGGACGAAGAAAAAGACTGAGCCGCCGAAGAAGGTGGAGCTTCAGGGGGATCTGTGGGAGGAAACGGTCCAAATTGCCAGAACCTCCAAACGCCAGGCAAACCTCGAAACCATCAGACCGCCAAACCGCTGAAGACAACCTGCATCGAGGAACGTTCAATTTGGAGAACTGACGATCTGGCCATTTGTTTGGAGTTTGGATTGTTTGGACATTTGGAATGTTTGATACTCAGACCTCTGCAACCTAGATTTCACCAGGAACGCCCATACTCCCATGCATCCGATCCTACCCCCCAGACTCCGTCCCGGTGATACCATCGCCCTCATTGCTCCCGCATCGACACCCGCCGCGCAGGAGCGCATCGACGGCGGCGTCGATTATCTGGAAAAGCGCGGATATCGCGTTGTCGTTGGGAAGCATGTCAATGACGTGCACGGATACCTGGCGGGCACCGACGAAGCCCGGCTCGAAGATCTCAACGGATTCATCCGTGACCCGAAGGTGCGCGGCATCTTCGCCATCCGGGGCGGCTATGGCACGCCGCGCATTCTGGACGGCGTGGATTACGCGGCGTTGAAACGCGACCCGAAGGTCATCGTCGGCTACTCCGACCTGACCGCACTTCAGCTCGCCATCTTTGCCCGCACAACGATGGTGACCTTTTCCGGACCGATGGCGGGCGTCGAGATGTGGAAGGCGATCGATCCATTCACCGAGAGTCATTTCTGGGGAATGGTGGAGGGAAGGACGGAACACATCGTCCTGCGCAACCCATCGGGCCATCCGGCGCGCGTTCTGCGCGGAGGAACGGCTGAGGGGACGCTGATCGGCGGCAATCTGTCGCTGCTACAATGCCTCATCGGCACGCAATATCTTCCGGCCTTGCACGGCACGGTCCTCGCGATCGAGGACGTGGATGAGGCGCCCCATCGCGTCGACCGGATGCTTGCACAGCTGAAGAATGCCGGCGCCCTTCACGATGCTGCAGCTGTTCTCTACGGCCAATTCACCGACTGCGTCCCAAGCGATCCTTCGAAGCCTTTTCTGACCATCGACGAGGTGCTCGAAGACTATGTCATGCACATTCGCGGCCCGGTCTTCAAGGAGATGATGTTCGGCCACATCCCCCAGAAGTTCACGCTCCCGCTCGGGGTGCGCGTACGGGTGGACGGAGCAACTGGGGAGGTGGAGGTGATGGAGAGCGTGGTGAAGTAGCTCAGAGAAGATTGTGAATTGCGGATTGTCGATTTCGGAATATCAGAGAAGAACATCAGCAGGAGCCGCCATGTCCGAGAAGCACATGCCCGTTATCGATTATCTTGAGTTGCCGGCGCGTGACCTGAAGGCTTATGGTCAGATGAAAGAATTCTACACCGGAGTCTTCGGATGGAAGTATCAGGATTGGGGGCCGGATTACAGCGATACACATGACAGCGGCATCGCGAGCGGGATCACGTCCGGGACCGATCACCATTCAAAGCATCCGTTGCCCGTTGTTCATGTGGCAGGGATTGAAGCGGCCAAAGCGGTGGTGATCAAAGCGGGGGGCGTTGTGTCTCGGGACATCTTTGAGTTTCCAGGCGGCAGACGGTTTCACTTCACTGACCCGGGAGGGAACGAGCTGGCCGTGTGGTCGGAGGGTTGAGGTTGCCCCCCCAAGAAAAGGCGGGAACGCTGATGACGCTAAATGAGTGGATCAACGCAGATCTGTAAACCATCCCTATCTGCGAACATCTCTTCCTTCTGCGCTTATCAGCGTTCTCGCTTCACACACAAGAGCCACAGGGACAACCCCCTGTGGCTCTCGCGTTTCCGGCACCGATTCTTCGAAACGAACACGGATGACACAGAAAAGGAACGATACTCACTGATCAAGACTCAAATCGGCGATCATCCCCTTTTTCAGTGTTCATCAGTGTTCCCGCTTCTTCATTGCACCTTCGAGGTCCGCAATTCCTTTGCCAGCCGCTCGGCCTTATAGATATCCTCGACCGCCTCGAGAATGCCTGCCGACTGCACGGAAACGGCCCGGTTCACGGTTTCGTCGAAGATGATGTTGCCCGGCAAACTCTCGATGTTGCCGTCGAAGATGAGGCCGACCACTTCGTGATTCAGGTTGATGACGGCTGAGCCTGAGTTGCCGCCGATGATGTCGTTCGTCGAAACGAAGTTCAACGGCGTGCTCAGGTCGAAGGTCGGCGGCGGATTGAGCCACTTTGCCGGAAGGTCCCACGCCGGCTTGCGGTGCGAATAGTACCGGTCGTACATGCCGTAGAAGGTCGTCGTCGGGGGCGCAATCGTGCCGTTGTAGCTGTAACCCTTCACGACGCCGTCGGCGATACGGAGGTTGAAGTTCGCATCGGGCGGGATGCTCGTGCCGTACACCTCATACAGCGCCTTGCCCAGCAGCTGTACGCGGGCGGCTTCCTTGCCGCTGATCTCATTCCACTGAGCCATCACCTTCTCCGCCGCCTCGCGGCTCTTCGCCACGAACGAGATGATCGGGTCGGTCGAATTCACAATGGCATCCGCCGGTCCGTTCAGCATCGCCGTGACCTTCTCTTTGTTCATGACGGCCGATTCCTTCAGCAGACGCTGTGCCGCATCGGCCGGAGACTGGCCGCCGAGCAAGCCTGCGACATGTGGATTCTTTCCGCCGAGGTCGCGCTGGATCATGGCGAGCTGCATCGTGAGCAAGTCGCGTTCTAGGTCGGCCTCAAGGGTCGCCGGGAATAGGCGGCTTTTGAAGGTCTCGAGCGCAGGACCTTTGAATCGCCGGTCGCGCTCGGCCTCTGGTCTGCTCATCTGTACCGCATAATCCACGAGGTCGGCTGCCACGCCGAAGGCCGACGAACGACCGCGCCATTGATAGGCATTCAACTCATGGAAGATGGCCGACTTCGCCGGCTGGTAAGAAGCGATCTCCTCCCAGACCATGCTGTACTTCGCTGCCAGCTCCGGCTTCGCCATGACGGCCATGCGGAAGGTCTTCTCAAAGTCCCGCTTCTTGGCCATGATGACGGGGTCCTTGTGTCCGCCGAGATAGCCGCCGATGGCCTTCTGTGAATTCTCGAGCCCGAACAGGCGCGTCTGATACTGTTGGCGCTTGTCCGGATGGTTGGCAATGAACGAGGAGTAGATCGTCACCATGTTCTGGATCAGATCGAGCTGGTAGGCGTACCGATAATCGCGGTTGAACTCCAGCTGAGAGACGGTCAACAGGCGGTTCGTCGTGCCGGGATTGCCGATGACGAATACGGCGTTGCCTTCCTTGGCTCCCTCAACCGACCACTTGAAGAAGTTCTTCGTCTTCAGCGGCTGATCGTTCTCGTAGACGCGGTAGAACGACACGTCGACGTCGTACCGCGGATACGTGAAATTGTCCGGGTCGCCGCCGTAGAACGCGATCTGCGTTTCGGGGGCGAACACCATCCGGATGTCGGTGTAACGCTTGTAGCCGTAGAGCGAGTACCGGCCGCCGTTGAAGAAGGTGACGACGCTGAACACCATCGAGTCTTTCGTCATCTCCTTATACTTCGCGGCGAAGCGTTGCTGGATCTCCATCATCTTCGCGCTTCGCTTCTGCACCTTTTCTTCGTCGGTGGCGCCGCTATCGAAGGCTTGCTGCACCTCGGCCGTCACGTCGTCGATGACGATGAGCTGGTCGATGTAGTAGTTCGGGATCTTGCGCTCGTCGGCGAGCGTGGGGGCCCAGAACCCGTTCGTACCCAGGTCCTCGCCCTCTCTGTTCACGGCATCTAATGAGCCGCGGGCGCAGTGGTGATTCGTCATGACCAAGCCGTCCTCGGAGACGAACGACGCGGTGCAGCCGGGGAGGCGAAGGGCGGCTAGGCGGGCCTTGTCGAACCATTCCTTGGTTGGATTATAGTTGTACGTCTTGGCAAAATAGTCGACCGGGGGCCAGTCGAACGTCCACATCCGTCCGGCATCGAACTTGCCGGCCTTGACGTTGGAAACATCGGGGCCCTGCATCATCTCCTGCTTGACTGCTTGCTGGGTGGCGCATCCGGCGAGGACCAGCGAAGCCATCAGCAGGACTACAAACACATGCGGGAAGCGTTTCATGAGATGTCCTTCTGAGAGGGGTGAATGGAACGTGTCAATGTACGAGGAAAAGACATGGCCGCAAAGAACGCAGAGAACACCAAGACCACGTCCATTTTTCTCTTTGAGTTCTTCGTGCTCTTTGCGGCTAATCGCCTTGTTCGGCGCGCTTCTGGCTATTTCGCCCATTTCTCATGTCCGGGAACGGGCCTCCAGCCGAAATCGGGCTCAAAGTAGTTCCACAGAAGGCGAGAGACCGTCCGGATCAGGACGTAGCCCTCATTGTCGTAGACCCAGCTGGTGTCCTCCTGGTCCTTGGTGATGACGCAGAAGACATAGTCGCCGTGCGGAGCGTTGACCAGCACCACCTCCGAGCGCGACCGGTCGACGGCTCCTTGCTTCGAGGCGGCGTTGATCACCGGCGGGATCTCGGAGAGGGCCTCGCCGCTCCAGTAGATATTGCTCAGCACGCGGTACATTTCGTCGCTGGCGCCGGGACTGACCGCACGTCCCTCGCGGATCTGCACAAGCAGGTTGGCCATTTCGCGAGGTGTCGTGACGCCCCATCCGAACCGCGACCGCATCGCTTCACGTCCGGGCGTGCGCGAGTTGACGCGCGTCTGCATGTAGCCGTTCCGTTCCATCCACGAGTTGATCGTCGTGCCCGTGCCTGCCAGCGACTGGAGCCACAGACTGGCCGTGTTGTCGCTGGTGGAGATCATCAGCATCACGACCTTGCTGAGCGTGATCTTCGCGCTGTCGGCGAACGAGCCGAGAATGTCGACACCCGCGTAGAGGAGGGAATCGCGGTACACCATCTCGGCATGATAGTCGAGCTCACCGCTTTCGATCTTGTCGAACACACCGCACAGGATCGGCACCTTGATCATGCTGGCGGTGGGGAAGAGCGTGTCGGCATTGATGGCGACCGTCTCGCCGGTGCGGAGGTGGCGGACGTAGATGCCGACGGTGCCGCGGACCTTCGAAGCGGCTTGGTGTAACGACGCTTCAAGATTCGGTTGTGCGATCGCAGTGCAGGTCAGAAGCAGGAGGGTGAGGAGAAGCGGGAGGAGATGGCGGAAGTTCATGGCTCAAGTCCGATGGCTCTGATGATGGCCTGAAAACGCGGGTGGTTGCGGACGCTCGGAAGCATGGGCTCGGCCTTGATGTAGACGAGCAAGCCCTCCCTCTGGGCCAGGGAGGCTTCCATCAGGTCGAAGGCTTTGTCATTCTCCCCCAGGCCGAAATACACCATGCTTCGCACCCAGGGTGAGACGGTCTGCGTGCGCGCCAGGCTGTCGATCTCTGCCAGAACGCCGAGCGCATCGTTCCGCCGTCCCGCAATTGCGTACGCGTGGCCCAGGTCGGCAAGGATCACCGGTCTCCGGCCGGAAAGGCGCGTGGCACGTTCCAAGGTGCTGATCGACTCCTGGATCCGGCCGATGTACCCATAGGCCAAGCCGAGCGCGAATTGGCCTTCAGCATACTCGGGATATTCCCGTACGACGCTTTCCAGCTGACGGATCGCGCGGTCGAATTGCCGGTCGAACGCCAGGACGCGTCCAAGCCCTGTGCCGACACTCGGAGAGCGCGGGTCGAGTGCGAAGGCCCTTTCCATCTCAATGACGCCGCCCCGCGTATCGCCGCGTAGAGATAAGAAGAGGCCTCTCCATTCATGGATGCGCGCATCGCCCGGCTTCAAGGTGACGGCGGCCGCGAAGCATGTATCGGCGGCGGACCAATTCCAGTCGAGCCGGTACTGGAGATATCCAAGTACCGCAAGGGCGTCGGCAGATCGTGGTTGAAGGGTGAGGGCCCGCATAATGGCCGTTCGCGCATCATCCACGGCGCGGTCGCGCGGGACATTTCCGTACCCGGCTCCCGCGAAAAGGATGTTACATTCGGCCAGGCCAATCCACGTATCTGCATAATCCGGGTCGGCATCCGTCGCTCCAAGGAAATACACCAACGCTTTCTGGACGTCTTCCGAAGTTCGGCGGTGCAAATGGTGCCGTCCAAGGAGCACCAACCGATATGCTTCGGCAGAGGTCGTGCCGCGCTGCTGGAGGTCAGCCCGCTCGACATCGAGCAGTTGTACCCGTAGCGCAGAGGCGACCCGCAAAGCAATATCATTCTGCACCGCCAGCACATCCCGCATCTCGCGGTCATACTCCTCCGTCCACACGACCTTTCCGCTCGAAACATCGATAAGGCGAACGAGGATCCTGGCGCGCTCACCGGCGCGGCGTACGCTACCTCCGAGCACCGTCCCGGCGTTGAGTTCCCGGCTCACGATTCCCACGTCCATGCCGGCTTGGCGATAGTGCATGGCCGATGTGCGGGCGATGACCTCCAGGCCGCTGATCCGGGCGAGCGATGAGATGAGTTCTTCGGTGATCCCGTCGGCAAAGTAGGCATCGCCCGATCCGGGGCTCAAATCCTCGAGCGGGAGAACGGCAATGCGACGAATAGGCGCGGGGTCGGAAAACCATCCGCGGATGGACCAAGCGAACCATCCAATAAACGCAAGCGCTAACAGTGAGGCAGCAGCACGCCGCCAAGGAATGACCCGCCAATGACTGGTCCGGCGGCGGCCAGAGGCCCAAGGCATCTGAATCGCGTATAGGCGGAGGGGCAGGTTGATGTTCTTCAGGTCCCGTTCGCCGAGCGGGAGCAAAGGATGGTCGATCTTGTTCTGGACCTGGCGTGCGACGTCCTCGGAGAGGCACACGCCTCCCGGTTCGGCCAGTGGCTCGATGCGAGACGCAATGTTGACGCCGTCGCCGTACACGTCATGGTCGCGGTGAACGACATCACCAACATGCAGGCCGATGCGAAGGAGGATCCTGCGGTCGGCGGGAGTAGAGGCGTTGCGGTCGCGCAGGGCGCGCTGGATCCCGACGGCGCAACGAACCGCGTCGAGCGCACTGTCGAACTCGACAAGGAACGCATCGCCGATCGTCTTGATCTCCCGGCCACGATGCGCCAGAAGGAGCGGACGCACGAGGGCGCGGTGCTCCTCAAGCAGTTGAAGCGCGCGCGTCTCATCCTGCTGCGATAGAGCACTGTAGCCCACCATGTCGGTGAACATGATGGCGGCCAACCGGCGCTCCGATCCACTCTCCTCGGGATACTCGGTCATCATCGATGCAGGGATGGAACGAAAGTAGCCCGAAATCGAGCCAAGGTCAACGCTCTCGCGTTGCATTTCCCTCAATGTCCGGGTATCTTGGATGCCCCCGCCTTGAGCCTACATGCGAACCGCCTGGAAGGTCATCTACGACGTCGTTCTCATTCCCTCGCTCGCCGCGGCGCTCCGGCTGGCGGCGTTGGGCAATGGCAAGATCCGGCGCGGACTCCAGGGACGTCGCGGACTCTTTGCAACGCTTGAAGCAGCGGCCACACGACTCAAGCCCGGCAAGCGGATCTGGGTTCACTCGTCGTCCATGGGAGAGTTCGAACAGGCGAAGCCGATCATCGCTGCGTTGAAGCAGAGGCATCCCGATACGCGGATCATCGTCAGCTTCTTCTCTCCGTCAGGATACGATCATTCGAGATCGTACAAGCTCGCTGACATCATCACCTACATTCCCTTCGATACGTCAGCGAACGCGCGCCGATTCCTCGACGTCATCCGACCCGACGCGGCGGTCATGGTGCGCTACGATGTCTGGCCGAATCATATCCATGAATGCGGCCGGCGCGGCATCCCCGTCTTCCTGGCCAACGCGACCATGCGGGCGACGTCGCCTCGATTGCGTCGTCCCTGGCGATCGTTCCACCGCCACCTCTACGATCAGATGACGGCCATCCTGACCGTTTCGGCGGCTGACGCAGAGAACTTCGCTCAATTCAGAACGGAGCGTGTGGTCATCGCTCCGGTGGGTGAGACCCGCTACGACCAGGTACTGCAGCGCAGCGCCGAGGCAAGAAAAAGGCACCTCATCCCACCGTCGATCCTGAAAAAGAAGCGGGTGATCGTCGCCGGCAGCACGTGGCCGGAAGATGAGGAGGTCCTGCTTCCCACCGTCAAGAAGCTTCTGGAATACGACCCGGGGATCCTGCTCATCCTCGTGCCTCACGAGCCGTCGGAGGAGGCGCTCGACCAGATCGAACGGACATTCGGGAATGGAGTGACGTCGATCCGTTTCTCCGACCTGAACGATTACGACGGTGAGCAGGTGATCATCGTCGATAGTGTCGGGATCCTGATGGCGCTGTACCAGTACGCGCACGTTGCCTACGTCGGCGGGTCGTTCAAACAGAACGTTCACAACGTGCTTGAGCCGGCGGTCTACGGCATTCCGGTCATCTACGGGCCCAAATGCCGTAATTCGCAGGAGGCGATCACGCTCGCAACACGGGAAGGAGGATTCATCGTGCAGGGCTCGACCGACCTGTATCGACTGTTGCGGACGCTTCTTGCCGACCCAAAGGCGCGAACAAAGGCCGGCACCGCAGCGCTGAGGCTGGTGGAAGAGAATGCCGGCGCAACCGAACGATTCCTCGGCTACCTTGAGCCTGTCCTGTGGCCCGCGCCCCCGCGAAAACGGAGGTCTTCAAGCTGATGATCCGCCACAAAGTGGCTGCCCACCTTCAAGAACTCACAGGAGAGGGGCTCCACGGCGATCCCTGATCCGCAATCCGAAATCCGCAATCTTAGAATCCGTCCATGCGTATCGCGTTCTTCGATGTCTTCTCCGGCATTTCCGGAGATATGACCCTCGGCGCCCTCGTCCACGCCGGCATGCCATTCGACACGCTCGTTGCCGAGCTGCAGAAACTGGGTGTCCCCGGATTCGAGCTCGAGGCAAAACACATCACGCGCAACGGCATCGACGCCGTGAAGCTCGACGTTGTGATCACCGACCAGCCGAAGTATCACCGCCATCTCAAGGACATCGAAGCCATCATCGACGGCGGTACGTTCTCCGACGGGGTCAAGACGACGGCCAAAAGGATCTTCCGCGAGATCGCCGTGGCTGAGGCGAAGGTACACGGTTCAACGCTCGAAAAGGTCCATTTCCACGAAGTGGGCGCCATCGATTCCATCGTCGACATTGTCGGGACGGCCATCTGTCTGGACCATCTTCGGATCGAACGCGTGTACTCATCAGCCGTTCGAACCGGCAGCGGGGGAACCGTCAAGACGCAGCACGGCATCATGCCCATCCCCGCCCCGGCGACACTCGAGATCCTGAAAGGGTACCCGACCGTTCCGACCGATATTCCCGTGGAACTCACGACTCCGACGGGAGCGGCGATCATCAAGGCGCTATCGTCCGGCGTGATCACGCTGGAACGGCTGCGGGTCGAATCGATCGGCTATGGGGCAGGGACGAAGGAGATCCCGCAGATCCCCAATCTGTTGCGCGTTGCCGTGGGCGAGCTGGAGCCCGCGCTTGACCAGGACGAGGTCGTTTCAGTCGAAACGAACATCGACGATATGAACCCCGAGATCATGCCGTATGTCATCGAGCGCCTGCTGGCCGTTGGAGCGCACGATGCGTACCTGATCCCGATCCTGATGAAAAAGGGGCGACCCGGCATGTTGCTGTCGATCCTGACGGAGCGGCGTGTGCTCGAGCCGGTGCTCCACGTGGTCTTCCGCGAGACGACGACGCTGGGCGTCCGCATCCAACCGATCGAACGTCGCAAAGTGCGCCGGGCGTCGCGAACGGTGACGACGTCGTTCGGTGAGACGAAGGTCAAAGTGGTGGTCCACGACGGCGGCGAACGCCTCATCCCCGAGCACGACGAGTGCCGCCGGATCGCGACCGAACGCAACCTTCCGCTCAAGGAGGTCTACCGGATACTTGAGCGGGAACTGGCAGGATGAACGGGTGGCCGCCCTCTTCGCCGATGTCGCCCTCCCGGTCCCGTTGTTCCGCACCTTCACGTACGAGGTCCCGGAGGAGTTCCGCGAACGCCTTGCCGTCGGCATGCGCGTTCTGGTCCCGTTCGGACGGACCGCGCTGACGGGGGTGGTCGTCGCCCTCTCCGATCGCTCGGACGTTCGGGGCATCCGACCGATCCGCGACCTGCTCGATCGACAACCGACCTTCACCGAAGACCTGCTGCGTCTCACCCGATGGATCTCAGACTACTACCTCGCCCCGTGGGGAGACGTTCTGCGCGCCGCCACGCCGCAGGGTCTCTCTCTTGAAAGCCACCGGACGGTCGCTCTGGCCGGCCCCGAGGTCCTTGCGACCGCATTCGACGAACGACTGGGCAAGGTGCAACGGTCCATTCTGGATCTGTTGCGCGACGGCACGGTGATTCCCTTCGCGACCTTGCAGAGGAGGCTGGGCGCCAGTACGGTCGCCTCGGCGGTCGGCTCTCTGGAGGCGCGCGGTTGGGTCGTCGTCCACGATACGCTGAAACGTCCGACGGCATCGGTGCGCGTCGTTCCATACGTGCGCCTCTCGGATGCTGGGCGGAGCGTGCTGACGGACGCGCCGGCCGACAGAATTCCGCGGCGGCTGCGTTCGCTCCGTGTATTCGCCGACGCCTTGGGGGGCGGGGACTTTGTTGGATTGAAAGAAGCGTCGGAACTGACGGGGATCTCTATTGCATCGCTGCGAGCATCGGTCAAACGCGGGCACTTGGAACTCGAACAGCGCGAAGAGGTCCGCGACCCGTATGCCGGAAGGGACGAGACGCCTTCTGCGCTGACCCTGACGGAGCAGCAACGTTCGGCCGTCGATGCGCTTCATGCAGCGATCGCGGAGAAGACCTATCGGCCATTCCTCCTGCACGGCGTGACCGGAAGCGGCAAGACCCAGGTCTATATCGAAGCTCTTCGGCGCGCGTTGGAGCTCGGTCGGACGGCGATTGTGCTCGTGCCGGAGATCTCGCTCACGCCGCAGACGGTGCGGAGGTTCCGGTCGCACTTCGGCGACGATGTGGCGGTGATGCACAGCCAATTGTCGGTGGGTGAGCGGTACGATGCATGGCGACGGGCGCGCGATGGCCGGGCGAAGATCGTCATCGGCCCTCGGAGCGCTGTCTTCGCGCCGCTCGAGGATCTCGGACTCATTGTCGTCGACGAGGAGCACGACAGTTCCTACAAGCAATATGATGCCGTGCCGCGATATCAAGGCCGCGATACAGCCATCGTGCGGGCGAAGCTGAACAACGCCGTCGTCGTACTGGGTTCGGCCACGCCGTCGATCGAGAGTTACGCAAATGCACAGGCAGGGAAGTACCGACTCCTCGAGTTGCCGGACCGTATCGACCACGCGACGATGCCCGAAGTGAAGCTGGTCGATATGATCCTCGAGAGAAAGCGACGGTTTGAAGAGGTCAAGAAGCAGGTCAAGGAGAAGGGGGGACCGTTCCCGAAGGTTCTGGGTCCCATGTCGGTCTCGCTGACGCTGCGCGACGAGATCGCGAACCGGCTGGAAAAGAAGGAGGGAGTGATCATCCTGCAGAACCGCCGGGGGTTCGCGCATGTGCTGGAGTGTCTGGAGTGCGGACACACGGAGCGGTGCGCGAATTGCGACGTCACGATGACCTACCACCTGAGGACGCACGATCTGCGGTGCCACTACTGCGGCTCGCGCAGACCTGCGTCAAAGATCTGTCCGGCGTGCCGGGCGGGCGAATTGAAGCAAGTTTCGTTCGGCACGCAGCAGGTGCACGAAGAGTTGCAGGCCTTGTTCCCCGACGCGAAGATCCTGCGTATGGATCGAGACACCACACGCCGCAAGGGCGCCCACGAATCGATCTTGCGTCGGTTCGGCAACGGCCAAGCGGACATTCTCCTCGGCACGCAGATGGTTGCGAAGGGTCTCGACTTCCCTCATGTGACGCTGGTCGGCGTGGTGTCGGCGGAGACGCAGCTGCTGCTTCCGGACTTCCGTGCGGCGGAGATGACTTTTCAACTGCTCACGCAGGTCGCGGGACGTTCAGGACGCAGCACGCTTCGCGGCGAGGTCGTGATCCAGACGGTCCAGCCGGAACACTACAGCCTGGTCCACGCTTCCACGCACGATTTCGCCTCCTTCTATGCGGAGGAGGTGCGATATCGGCTGGAACTGCGGTATCCGCCGGCAACGAGGCTTGTGTTAATCGAGTTCACGGGGAAGGATGAAGCGGCCGTCGAGCGCACCGCACAGGCGTCGGCGAAGCTGTTGAGGCAGGCGATCGGACGGGGGGAGGAGATCCTGGGTCCGGCGGAACCTCCGATCGCGCGTCTGCGCAATCGGTATCGTCGCCACATTCTCATCAAACGCGAGCGCCGGCTGGACGCTATGTCGGGAACATTGCGTGAAAGGATGATCGAGCTGCTGGGCGATCGCCGGCCGGGCGCGAACCGTGACGTCAACATCAGCGTAGACGTCGATCCGTACGGGATGATGTGAAGAAAGACACCAGACGCCAGACAACCAGACTCCAAACAAACGGCGAGAAGTCCAAACTCCAAACCCCAAACCCCGGCGAAGGGCCTGTCGCCCACAACCCTGGGTTCGGTGTTTTCGGCTCCGATCACATGTCTGTCGCCTACCAGTCTGTCATCTGGAGTCTATTTGGAGTCTGCAGGTATGGAATCTGGAGTCTGCCTCACCGCTTTCCCTTGACGAACCTCTCTCCCCACTCCAGCATTTCGGCCACGGTGTGCAGCACCGACTCACGGCCGGCGTAGCCATGGCTTTCGTACGGCAGCATCACCAACCGCGCCGTTCCGCCATTCCCCCTGATGGCTTGGAACAGCCGTTCCGACTGGATCGGGAATGTGCCGGTATTGTTGTCGGCCTCACCGTGGATCAAGAGGATCGGCTCGTTGATCTTGTCGGCGTACATGAACGGCGAGACCTTCTCGTAGACCTCCTTCGCCTCCCAGTACGAGCGCCGCTCGCTCTGGAATCCGAACGGCGTCAGCGTCCGGTTGTACGCGCCGCTCCGCGCAATGCCCGCCGCGAACAGGTCCGAATGCGCCAGCAGATTGGCCGTCATGAACGCGCCGTACGAGTGGCCTGAAACGACCACCCGCTTCGGGTCGATGACCCCCATCGCGTCGAGCGTGTCGATCGCCGCCTTCGCCGCCCCCACGATCTGTTCGACAAACGTATTGTTCATCGTCTCCGGGTCGCCCACCACCGGCATCGTCGCATCCATCAGCACTGCATAACCCTGCGTCACGAAGAACAACGGCGTCGTGCCCCGGAAGAATGTGAACTGATACGGCGATGTGCGGACCTGTCCGGCGGTCCCCGGGTCGGAGTACTCAAGCGGATAGGCCCAGACCAGCAGCGGCAGGCGCGTGCCCTTGGCGTGTCCCTTCGGCAGGTAGAGCGTCCCCGAAAGTGGCACGCCGTCGTAGCGCCGGTACTTGAGAAGTTGTTTCGACATTCCCGTCAACTGCGGAGCAGGATCCTCGAAGGACGTGAGGCGCATCGGCGCACCTCCCGCCGCATTCTGCAGGAAGTAATTGGGGACGTCAGTCGGAGACTCCGACCGAACGATGAACGACGCCCGATCCTGCCCGGCAAAGGCGACGAACTGTTCGAACCTTCCGTTGGCGCTCTGGAAAAGCCGGGTCTTGGACTTCGTCCTCAGGTCGAACTGGTCGAGAAACGGACGATCTCCCTGATCGCTGGCCCCCCGGCCCGTTAGATAGATGGCATGTCCATCCCTTACCGCCACGCGGTCGCCGTTCGGCAAGGTCCGTTCGACGGGAGTTCCCGGATCGTTGTAGGCGTCGTTGACCGACAGATCGAACACGACGGTCCGAGTTCCGGCGGGATCATTCAGCGACAAGAGCGACGTCGTGCGCCAACGGCGTTCGCGGTCGTACTCGGAAAGCAACACCTCATCTTCGACGCCGGTCCACGTGATGCCCGAGTAGCGGTGCTGGATCCTCAAGACCTCTCCGGGCTCGCCGGTGAACGGCGCGGAGAGACGCATCAGCTTGTCGCGGTGCGGCACTTTCTTCATCGGGTCGCCTTCATCCAGCGCTTCGACCCACACGAGTGCGGCCGGGCGTTGCGCCTGCCATTCCACCGATCGAACCCCCTTGGGAACACCCTGGGTCGGCACGTCGTCGGAGACGGGGAGGTCGGCCAGGGTCTTCACGGACCTTCCCTCAGCCGACCACACTTCGATCGTTCGTGCGAACGATGGGTACGGCACGCGGTACGAGAACGGGCGCTTCAAAACCGTGGCCAGCAGGTAGTTCTCGTCGGGCGAGAACGAGGCCGACATGACGAGACCGGCGGGACCGAACGGGCGCAAGGTTCCGTTCATGACGTCCACGATCACGAGTTGGGTCGCGCCGTAGTGCGCGAAAAGGGCCTCGTCGTGGGAACTACGGAGCAAGTCCTGGTACGTCGCCGTGCGCGAGACGCGTCCGGCGGTCTCATCGACATTGGGTCCGTCGGGAACGGCAGGGGGCGCCGGCGGATTTCCCGTTCCCTTTGGAACCGTCCGAACGAGCAAGCGACGATGGTCGGACAGCCATTGGATCGGGTTGCCGAGCACGTCGTTGAGGCGTACGCCGTTGACCTGCTTCGCGACGCCGGTCCTCACGTCGGCCCACCAGAGCTGGACCTCGGTGTCGGTATCGCGCGCGAAGGCGATCTTGGAGCCGTCGTTCGACCAGACGGGGAATCCGATCGAGGCGCCCGCCGGAAGCGCGATGCGCTTGGCTGTGCCTTGGGGCAGAGCGACGACCTGCAGTCCGGACAGCGTCGTCACATGTTGTCGCGAATGCCGTTGAGCGTCGATGCGCAATCCGGCAATGCGATGAATCGGCCGCGCGAGCACCGCAACAGACGGATGCGATCGAGATTCGACGAGCAGCATCGAGCCGCCGTCGGGGCTGACGGAGACGGACGGTGTGGGCGGTGCGTCGATGATGTCGACGATCTCCTTGGGGGGGAGCTTGTATTGGGCCATCGCGCCCATCACGATGATCATCACCCCCAGAGCACATGAACTTAGCACACGAAGCATACAGCCTCCCTTGAAAGATACACGCAAAGACGCGATGACGGCAAAGAACGCAATGAACGACCGCCAGTCTTGATTGTAGGTGGGGAAGAATCTAGATTCGAGAGTATTGCCGCCGAGAGGGGACCGCATGACCGAGGACAACATTTCTCACCACGTCCTTCAAGCCGCACTCACCATTCATCGCCGACTTGGGCCGGGGTTGTTGGAATCCGTATACGAGGAGCTACTTGCCTATGAGCTGTCGAAACGCGAGTTGATGTTCACACGACAAGAGGCGATCCCGTTGCAGTACGATGCTCTGAGTATGTCGATCGCGTTTCGTGCCGACATCGTTGTCGAACGCAAGGTGATCGTAGAACTCAAGGCGGTCGAAACGGTGCTACCTGTGCATAAGAAGCAACTTCTCACCTACCTTCGGCTCACAGGTCTGCACTTGGGATTGCTCATCAATTTCAACGTACTGCTACTCAAAGACGGTTTTTCTCGCATCGTCAATGGACTTTGATCCGTCCCTCCAGATGCTTTGCGGACTTTGCGCCTTCGCGTCTATGCCTGCCCGCCGAACTTTGTTCCAGTCCAGGTCAGGCGGGCGTGACACTCTTTCCTATCGGGTCGACTTCAAGGCGCGTCGCAGCTTCGCGTACGTCCGATCGATGTCTTCCGAGATGAGCTTCGTCTCTGCCAGCGTCGGCATGAAGTTCGTATCGCCGTTCCAGCGGGGGACGAGGTGGAAGTGGACATGCTGGTCGATGCCGGCCCCCGCCGGGCGGCCCAAGTTGGCGCCCAGGTTGAATCCATGCGGGTTCATCACGTTCTTCATCGCCCGTGTCATCCGCGCCAGCAAGGCCATGATCTCGGCGTTCTCCTTCGGCGTCAGGTCGCTGATGTCTGCCGTGTGGCGGTAGGGGACGACCATGATATGCCCGCTATTGTAGGGGTAGAGATTCATGATGATCAGGCAGGTCTTGCCGCGGTGAAGGACGAGATTGCGGGCATCCTTGCGGCTGGCTTTGACGGCGCAGAAGAGGCATTCGTCGCCGTGTTTCTGTTCGCGTTTGAAGGAGGCGATGTACTGTGAGCGCCAGGGGGAGAAGAGACGTTCCATGATGTTGAAGCAAGTTAGAAAAGTGATATCCTAAGTTAGAAATATTGCCGCAAAGAACGCAAAGAACGCAAAGAACGCCCAGACTTTCTTAGAATGCGGGAGGGCATCAGACTCTCCTACCTCTCTTTGCGTTCTCTGCGGCTATGATGCCTTTAGAATTTCCTCCGCGGCGCTCCGTCCGCTGAGTACCGCCCCCTCGATCGTCGCCGGATAGCCGGTGTTCGTCCAATCGCCCGCGAGAAACAAGCCCGGTGTATCAGTCTTTGGTCCCGGCCGCCAAGCCTCGGAGCCGGGCACCGGTGTAAACGTGGCCTTAATCTCTTTCACGACCAGACTGTGCCGGATCATGGCAATCCGTGCTGCCGGAAACACCGCCGAGAGGTCGTCGATAGCCATCCGCACGAGGATATCCTTCTCTTCATCCACATATTCCCCGGCTCCGCTGATGACGCAGGCGAGATACTGTCCATCTCCCGAATGCCCGACGATGCGGCTGCGATTGAATGCCCATTGCAGTCGTCCGTTCAGGAGCGCGACGAACTCCGGCTCCATGACCCGACGGTCGAACCAAAGATTCACGGTGATGATGGGCGAAGAAGAGAAGTTGGAGAACGGTGGAGGAGAGGTGGAGGGAAGGAGCAATGGAGTAATGGAGTAGTGAGGTACAGCGAGAATGACACTGGACGCAGGCACTTCCCGTGGCCCGACGCGCACGGCGACCGCTCGACCTCCTTTGATGATCACCTCAGACACCGCCGACCCTGTCGTAACGGTGCCGCCGCGGGATTCGATGAACGTTCGCGCCGGATGAACGAGCAGGTCAGAAAGTCCCACCGTCGGGACCAGCAACGACGCATTCGAGCGCTTACCGAAGAAGGCGGTCCGCAAGACGCGAAAGAACGGCAGGGCCGAAACGCGGTTCGGATGGTCGTTCAAACTGCCGACGGCGATGACGTCCCACAAGTGACGCCGGGCGGTCTCGGATTGCTTCAGCTCCTTCAGCCAGTACTCGACCGACATGTGCTGGAGCGCGTATTCCTTCCACGGCGCCGACCAGAGCAGTTCGATGCCGAGCGGAAAGAGCCGGAGCTTGTCGGCCATCGACAGCGTACTCAATCCGAGCAGTCCAGTGAACACATGCAACGGCGCCGGCAGCCATCCGGCGCGTAACGCGGCGCGTCGTCCGGAGGCGACGTCGGCGAAGTCGATGCGGAGCGACGGCTGGAGTCTGGCGAGACGTCGGCTGCCGATGAGGTCGAGGTAGCGAAGCGTCTCGCTGTAGCAACCCATCATGAGATGCTGGCCGTTATCGACGGTATCGCCGGTGACGTCGTCGCGCCATGAGTACGTGCGTCCGCCGAGATGCTGGCGGCGGTCAATGAGATGGACGGCGCGTCCCGCAGCCGCAAGGTGGACGGCGGCGGAAAGACCTGCGACGCCACCACCGACGATAATGACGGGGTGCGAACTTTGAGAAATCACAGTAGAAAGAAGATACGAAAGATGAAGAGGAAGATTACGGTTCTTGGTATTCCCAAAACTACGATGAGCAAGAGTAGTCAGGTAGCAACACAAAAGGCGCGACCGGTCTTCGTTGACCTCCCGCGCCTCCAGCATTTCTCAGTTAGGCCTTCGGAATTGTTTCGTGTCTCGTATTTCTGAACGGCAGCCGCTTTGCGGCGAGTTTCCTGCTTACGCGGGCAGTTCCGTCCTCACATATCGATGGAAGTCCCTCGGGAACAAGCTTCGCAACCTTAGCATCATCACCACCATCATCTTGACCGCTCCGCTGACGCGGATCTTGCGTTTGAAGACATTATACTCGGCCTGCTCGATGCGTCGAAGGAGCAGGAAGTAGATGTTCCCCATGATCCGCGCCGCGGTGAAGAGGATCTTGTCCTCTTCAGCCAACGCAGCCTTTGCCATGCGGAAGTACGACCGTGCGCGCTGGCATTCGAACTTCATCAGCGCCACGAATCGTTCGTTGTATGCACCGACGAGCAACTCCTCCTCCGTATAGCCGAACCTCCGCAGATCTTCCAGCGGAAGATAGATGCGTCCGCGCCTGGCGTCCTGCTTGAGGTCGCGCAGGATATTCGTGAGCTGCAATGCGATGCCAAGGTTCACCGCATAGTCTCGCGTCCGGGCATTGCGATAGCCGAACACTTCGGCGCACATCAGCCCAACGGTCGACGCCGCCCGGTAGCAGTACTCCTGCAGCTCCTCGAACGTTTCGTACCGCTTCTTCGTCAGGTCCATCTCCATTCCTTCCAATAATCCCTCCACGTGATGAAGCGGAATGTTGAACCGGGTCATGATGGAGCTGAGGCGGTTCAGGACCTGGAAGCGCGAAGAGCCGTTGATGGCGCGGTGGATCTCGTCCGTCCACTGCATGAGCCGCTGATGCTTCGACCGATCGTCGCCCGATTCGTCCACGATGTCGTCGGTGACGCGGCAGAAGGTGTAGATCGTCTCGATGGCCTCGCGCTTCGGGGGCGGCAGCGTCAGGAACGACAGATAGAAATTGCTCCGTCGATTCTGCGACCCGTCGAGGGATTCAGTATGCAGTGCGGTCGTGTATGTCAAGACCGAAGGTCTCAGAAGAGGGACTTGCACGCAGAGACGCTGAGAGCGCAAAGTCCGCAGAGAGAGTATTCTTCTTTTCTCTGCGTTCTCCCCGTCCTCTGCGGCTCTGCGCGAAATTCTTTTCTCACGTCAGGCTAATCGCCGGGTGGAACGCACCAACATCCCCAACACATCCAACCACCCCAACGTCGGCCGATTCTCAAAGACAGTATAGCCAGATTGCTCGATTTTGTCCAGAATACGCATTCCGCCCAGCCAGGTGAGGCGCAATTCTATACGGAGCGGCTGGCGAACAGATTCAGGGAGAAGCGCTCCCCGGCGAAAGATCGCTCGCGTCCGATCTGCTTCGAACGCCAACGTATCACGTAAGGGTTCCGTCATCTTTTCCCGAATGATCAGATCTTCACGGCAATTGAAGCGCCGCAGGTCCTCGCGGGGGATGTAGATGCGATCTCGTTCGGCGTCGATACGCACATCCTGCCAGAAGTTCGTCAGCTGGAGCGCCGTGCAGATGGCGTCGGAGTCGCGGTCGAGGTCCGGGTCGTCGTAGCCGAACAATCGTAGTACGATCCGTCCGACAGGATTCGCTGATCGCCGGCAATAGTCGAGCAGGTCGCCGAATGATTCATAGCGATGGACCGTCACGTCCTGCCGGAACGCCGAGAGGAGGTCCAGCAGCAACTCCATTGGAATGTGATGCCGGCTGACGGTGTCGGCCAGAGCGATGAACGCCGGATGGTCGGCATCGCCCGTGTATGCCCTAGGAACGGCATCACTCCATCTCTCCAACCATTCCAGCCGTTCGGACTCCGTCATCCCCGGTTCGTCGGCAATGTCGTCGGCGATGCGGGCGAATGCATAGACGGCGGCGATGTGCGGCCGTACCGACCCCGGCAGGAGTCGCGACGCTACGGGAAAATTCTCGTAGTGTGTCGTCGCAAGCCTCTGACACCAGGCATAGGCCTCAGCGAGCGACCACGAACGGGGGGAGGGTTGAAGTAAATCGGTGCGCAAGGGAGAAAGTTAACCGCAAAGACGCCATGGCGCAAAGAAACCATGTTTCACGTGCGTAGCAGCGTCTCCACGGTGGATCGTTCTACTCGACGATGACCTCGTACACGTGGATCGGCTCCGCAATGCCCTTGGGTTGGATCGGATCGAGCGGGCGGGTCTTGACGTGGTCCTTGACCAGCTCCCACGTGCGCTGCGAGATCATGATGCCTTCGACGGGCGCATTCGATTCCAGCCGTTGGGCCATGTTGACCGGGGCGCCGAGGACTGTGTATGACAACCGGCGCGCGGAGCCCATGTTGCCGACGATGACGTCGCCGGTGTTGATGCCCACGCGGATCTTGAGCGGGAACAAGCCCTTGCGCTCCCACTCCACCTTCATTTCACGGCACTTCTTTTGCATCTCGATGCCCGCCTTGACGCAGCGGAGCGCATGGTCCTGCTGCGGCTCGGGGTCGCCGAAAAAGACCATCAGTCCGTCGCCGATGAATTTGTCGACCGTACCCTCATACTTGAAAACGATGTCGACCATCGCTTCGAAATATTCATTCAGCATCTTCTGGATCGTGTCGGGGTCCATCACCGACGAATACGACGTGAACGATTTGATGTCGGTGAACATGATCGTCAGCTCTTTCTTCTGGCCTCCGACCATGATGAGGTCCGGGTTTGCCATGATGCGCCGGACGACGGAGGAAGGGAAGTACGACTCGAACGACCGCTTGAGAGCCTCCTTCGTCTTCTGCTCGCCGATGAACCGCCAGGCGGAGATGCCGACGAACCCGACGACCATCATCATCGAAGGACGGATGACGTGGACGATCGTATCGGCCGTCAGAAAAAGGACGGCGGAGAGGCCCAGGTATCCGACGATGAGAACGACGGCCAGACCCCAGAGCAGGCTCGACGAGCGTACAGAGCCGATCGCAACAATGAGGACGAGGAGCGCCGCTTCGATGATCAGCATGCGCCCCGCTCCCCACTCGTCGAGGAAGTGCCCCGAGAGGATCGTGTGCATCACGCTGGCGTGGAGGCCGCTGAGGGGAAAGTTGTTGTCTGTCGGTACCGGAGCAATATCGGAAGAACCTGTCGATACCTGCGATACGACGACGAGCGTTCCGCGCGTGTGGAGTTCGTCGGCCAGCAGTTCGAGGTCGTCGCTCGAGCCGGCATATTGCAGGACGTCGGCGAAGTCGATGTGCTTCATGCGGTCCCAATGGCCGATGAAGTTGACGACCATCTCGCCATGGTCGTTCACGGGTATGACAAGGTCGCGCGGCTCTTCGCCGGGCTTTTGCGCTCCGAGCAGCGTAACGGAGTGACCCGGCCGCACGACGATACGGTCGGGGGTCACGCCCAGATAGTCGCAGACCGCCCGGAACGGCATGCTCGGATACACGGCGTCGCCGGTACGGACGACCAGGGGGGCCCGCCGGAACACTCCGTCGGCATCGAACCGAAGGCTCAGGTACCCGAGTCCCTTGGTGGCACGTGAAAGCTCGATGAAGTTGATGAGGGGATTCCGTCCTTCGAGCAGATCGGCGGGCGGGCCCTCGATGCGCACCGGCCAGGCGGTCTCGTCGAGGTAAGCCTGATGTTCCGGCGAGATCTCGCGCGAGGCGGTCTCTCTTCCATCGGCGGAGAGAACGAACGCCATGCCGATATAGACATTGCCGGCATCGGCCACGCCGCTGACAAATGCGCCGTCGTCATTCGGGTCCGATGAATGGGCGGGGAAGATGAAGTCCCAGGTCTGCGCCGCCGTTCCCATGATGCCGAGCGCCCGGGCCACATCACCGAACTGGGCGCGGGATGGATAGAACGAGCCCAGCTTGTCGAGGCTTCGGTCGCTCAGGTCGACGTGGATGACGGTAGAATCGTAGGCCGGACGGAAGGTCTCCGACTCGGACCGGAGGACGAACAACCGGTCGATCGCCTTGGAGTTCCAGGGCTCCAAGACGTTGGGGAGGAGCCAGAAGAGGAGATGTGCCAGCGCCCACGCTCCGAGGGCGAGAAGGGCGGTCATCCGGAGGGTTTGAGTCTTGGGTCCGAGGCGCATAGTCGGTCCTGCGGCAGAAAAGAAGGACCGCCAAGGGGGCCAAGTCCTGAATTGGCGCTTGGCGTACTTGGCGGTCTTGGTGATCTTGGCGGTTACGGCTTCGGAAGCTCGAGGGTCATCGATGATCAATCGTGAACGTCTTTGCGTAGAAATTGCTGGCGGTGATCGCCGTGGCGATATCGGCGACGTCGGGACGCCTGGCCGCAGCGGCTTCGCCGACACCGCGCACGTTCCCTCCGATCGTCACGGGCTTCTCGGCGAGCGTCGTGAAGGTCCGGAACCGCTTGCGCACGTCGCGGATCTCAGCCACCACTTTGCCGGCGGCATCGCGCTTCGAAGCTTTGTCGGAGGTCTGGTAGGTGCTGATGAGCGCCTCAAGTTGTGTCAGCCGCTCGTTCGAAGCGAGGACGTAGAACTTCTCCTTGCCGGCGGTCTTGTCGAATGTCAGCCAGTTACGGCCTTTCGGAATGTAATAGTTCTTGCCGGTCTCGTAGTCGGTGGCGAACTGCTTCAGGTCGTATGGAAAGAGGAGCGAGAGCTCTCCGTTCGGCCCTTCGTACACAACATAGACGTAGCATTCGCGGACCAACTCGACCAGCATCTTGATCTCATCGCCGCTGCGAAGCACCGTATCGCGCGTGATGGGAACGAACGCCTTCGTCGGACCCGTAAGGGCCCCAAAAGCCCATTTGAAGGCGACGTTCTCTACATTCTGGGCGCTGGCGACGCCGAAGGCGGCGCACATCAGGGTGAGGAAGAAAAGGCGTTTCATGGTTACTCCATTAATGCTGAATGAGGGAGACGGTCATGTCCTTGTCATACGACGTCTGACTGCGCGTCGGATTCTGTGCACCGCGGGTCTTGCGTTTGACCTGCTCCTCGGTGTACTGCATCGCTTCGTTGATCGTGATCGTGTAGTCATTGTTGTAGTCGGCCTTGCCCTTCAGCCCGTCGAGCAGGAAGTAGGTGAAGACGCCGTGGCCGAGCTCGGGGAATTCCTGCGAGACTTCGCCGGCCGCGCTGGCCGTGAAGACAACGGTGCCCTCTTTTGAGCGCGACAGGTCCGCCAGGTATTGATTGACGAGATTCTGTTCCGTCACGCCGACGCCCCGGGTGGCGAAGTTCACGCTGATGCCGCCGCTGTGGCAGGCGTCCGTGAAGACGATGATGCGTTTCGAATTGATGTACCGCCCGAGCACGTCCTGGATCTGCCACATCGGGAAGGCCGTTGTCCCCAGCCTCGACGGATCGCTGTCGTGCGTGAGCAGGTACAGGTTCTGCGGGCGCGCCGGCTCGGGGGCGCCGTGGCCGGCGAAATAGAGCATGACCAGGTCGATATCGATGGCGTTGCTCAAGAAGTTGATGAGTGCATCGCGGACGTTGGGCAGCGTGGCGTCCTTGTTGAGCAGGACGCGCATGTGTTCATTATCGTATCCGCCCCCTTCGGGCGTTCGGAGGAAGTTCGCAAAGGCCTCGGCGTCCTTATGCGCATACTTCAGCGACGGGATGCCGGGACTCTGGTATTCGGAGACCCCGATGACCACGGCCCAGCGTTGCGGACCCGAGGCATCGGTCCGCTTCTTCGGCGTCGTCGGCTTCTGAACGACCGTCTGCGTGTACTTTCGGGAAATACCGATCGTCTTACTCATCCGCTCGCCCTTCGTTCCGAGCACGGTCAACTGCACCTGGTTGTATCCAACGACGAGCGGAATCTCTACGCTCACAACGTCCCCGGCGCGGTGCAGCTTGGGCCGCTGGCTGCGGACGACATCGATCAAGTTGACGCTCAACGAGAAGGATGAGACCTCGAACCACGAACGGAATTGAAGGACGGTCGCCACGCCCTCGATCTCGGCGTTCGGCGTCGGAGCAAGCACCTCGACGGCGTCGTTCGGGGCGATTCGTTCGACGCGAACGCGGGTCGTGGAGGTCAAACCGACGCCGTCCACAGCCGTGAAGGTGACCTCATTCAGTCCGACCGTGTCCAGTCGGAAGGTCGTTACGAAGGCAGAGGCGGAGAACCCGGGAGGAGGAACGGCGAGCGTGTCGGCCGGTCCGATCGGAGACAGGGTCACCGGCACGGCTCCCACGGAGACGCCGACCAGTTTCTTGTTGTCCCACGCCGTGCCCCGGACGGTGAATTCGGTTGCGAAGATGCGGTGTGGAATGCCGCCGGGAAGGGGAGCCGGTTCAACGATCACGACCGTCGGCGGCTCCTGATCCGGAGGGGTCTTACGAATGAACCAGCGCTCGGCAGAGCCGGACGCGGTGAATGCCAGGAAGAGATGGTCACCCGTGAAGGCAACCTGCGACCAGGCAGCGCCATCCGTTTTCCAGGCATGTACGGCCGTGAGCGTGGTGCCGTCGATGATCTGGACGGTCGAGTCAGCCCCGGCCGAGATCAGCCAGGCACCCGCGGCATCGAAGGCAACGCTGTTCACCGTGCCGCGATGGGCTGCCAGCCTTGCGCTCAAGAGTCCGGAGGTCGTGCTCCACACATAGACCTGGCCGTCGACGGTGCCGATGGCCAGTCTTGATCCGTCGGCCGAGATCGCCGCGGCAGTGATGCGCGACGTGTTGTCCTTGAGCTGATTCGCAAGGGCCAGGCCGGACAGGTTATAGAGAAGCACGCTTCCAGACGAGGTCAAGATCGCGAACTGCCGACCGCCGGGGACGGCCATGACGCCGCTCGGTTCGAACGGTGCGGTCGATAGCGTACCGAGATTCGAACCGCCGATGAGGTCGGTGATGCGGACCGACCTGTCGGCGCCGACGGAAAAGGCGATGTTCTCGTCCTGGACAGCCACAGCAACGACGCCGGCCGAATGCGCGCGGATGGTCTTCATGAGCGTTTTTGAAGCGGCGGTCCAGGTCGAAAGGGAACCGTCGGCCGCGCCCGTGACGATCGTTTGACCCGACGCCGAGAGGTCGACGGCGGTGACGCGAGTTGTTCCGAGCGGCAACAGTCCGGATTCGCTCAGCGGCTCGAGGGTGATGAGTCTGACGCTTCGATCGGAGGCGTACACCATTCCCGAACCGAGGCGTGGATGCACGATGGCGCGGAGCGCGGCGCCGCCGCCGATCGGAGCGGCGGTCTGCTTCTCGGGGAAGAGCTCCTGCCCGAGGACGGAGCCACCGAGGAGCAGGAGAAGCGGAGTCGAGCGGAGGATGGTCTTCATTGCGAGGTCCTTCCGGCGATGCTGAAAGTTGCTGATCGAGCCGGATGCAGTGCGTGTCGGCGGTCAACAGGGCCGCGCTGTGCGACGCCCGTCACGCCGGGCCGTCTGACAAACAATGTTGCGGGTTTTTCGAGGGAGAGTCAAGCAACCGAGGCTTGCGCCGGTCTACGAGAAACGCTACCTTTTCGGGCAAGCGATCGTGCTCACAGCATTGTAATCTTCCGTGTCCGACGGGTTCAAAAAACTGAAGCTGCATCTGCTGGAGGAGAAATTCACCGTCAGCAAGCTGCCGGTGTTCCAGGAATTGCCGCAGATCATCGCCAACGGCGAATACTGCTTTGCCGTTCGTACCGACGATGAACTTACGGTCGTCACGCCGGACTTCATGGCCCCGTCGAACGTTCAGCAGGAGCCGGGGTGGCGCGGTATCTACATTGACGGCCAGTTACCCTTCCAGGCGGTGGGGTTGCTCTACTCACTGACAAAACCGCTCGCCGAAGCGGGCATTCCCATCTTCGCGTTCTCCACCTACAGTACCGACTTCATCTTCATCCCCGAGGAAGTGCTCGTGCAGGCGGTGCAGGCGCTGCAACACGCCGGACATGAGTTCATCCACGAAGAATAAGCCGGTCACGGTCTCTTCTTTCCGAACCTCCGCCGCAGCTCTTCGTAGACGTCGATCCACGACAGGCCTTGCTCCACCAGCAGGACCGTCATGTGGTACAGCAAATCCGCCGCCTCGTTAGCCACGGCTCTGGCGTCGCCCTGCATGGCCGCGACCACGGTCTCGACCGCTTCCTCCCCGACCTTCTGCGCGATCCGTGCCCGTCCGGATGTGAACAGCGCGGTGGTATAGGATCCTTCGGGCATCGACAAGCGCCGATCGCGGACCGTCCGTTCCAATGCTGCAGGTACCGACCACGACGGATCTGGGGCATCCGCGAAGCAGGTGCGGGCTCCGGTGTGACAGGTCGGTCCGTCCGGTCGGGCGCGTACCAGCAGCGTGTCGCCGTCGCAATCGGGTGTGAGCTCGACGAGCGACAAGGTACTGCCGGACGTTTCACCCTTTCTCCACAACGCTTTGCGGCTTCGGCTCCAGAAGGTCACCAGGCCGTCTCGGAGGGTCGCTTCGACGGCTTCGCGGTTCATGAATCCCACCATCAACACCTCACCCGTCCCAACGTCCTGCACGACGGCCGGGATCAGTCCATCCAGTTTGTCAAACCGCAGCGACTCGATCATGTTCGCACCGGAATTCCTTTCTGAGCAAGCGACCGTTTGACCTCGGGGATGGTCAGACGCCCGTAGTGAAAGATGCTGGCGGCCAGCACGGCGTCGGCGCGCCCTTCGGTCAGGGCCGCGGCGAGATGCTCGACCGTGCCGGCGCCACCCGAGGCAACGACCGGCACGTTCACGGCGTTGCTCACGGCGCGCAGCAGGTCAAGGTCGTATCCTTCATTCGTGCCGTCACGATCCATCGATGTCAGCAAGATCTCTCCGGCGCCGCGCTCGACGGCCTCCCTCGACCACGCGATCGCGTCGCGGGCGGTGGGCGAGGTCCCGCTCCGCGTCCAGACGGTCCACGACGAGCCGGCTCGTTTGACGTCGATCGCCGCCACAACCGATTGTGATCCGACACGTCGTGCGCAGGTCTCGAGGAGCGAAGGGTCGCGCAGGATGGCGGAGTTGAGGGAGACCTTGTCGGCCCCGGCGTCGAGCGCGCGGAGCACGTCGTCAAGCCCGGCGATGCCCCCGCCGACGGTGAATGGTATCATGACGGCCTCCGCGACACGCGACACCAGCGAGAGGAATGTCGAGCGTCCCTCGAGCGTCGCGCTGATGTCGAGCAGGACCAGTTCGTCCGCGCCGTCGCCCGTATATCGGCCGGCCAGTTCGACGGGGTCGCCGGCATCGCGGAGTCCGACGAATTGCGTCCCCTTGACGGTGCGGCCGTCCTTTACGTCCAGACACGGTATGATGCGTCGCGTCAGCAAGCTCAGGCGTCTCCGCGGGTCCACGATTGAAGCGAAGGAAGCGTGATGCTTCCCTCATACAAGGCCCGCCCGATGACGGCTCCGTTGATGCCGATCCGGCGCAAGGCGTCGAGGTCGCTCAAGGTTGTCACGCCTCCCGCCGCGATGAGGTCGGCCTCAGGGAACGCGCGACGGAGGCCGTCGTACCACCCAAGGTTCGGTCCCTCCAACATTCCGTCCTTGCTCACGTCGGTGCAGTGGAATGTCCGGAGGCCGGCGTCAAGAAAGCCCCGCATGAAACGCTCGGGCGAGATGTCGGACGCCTCGGTCCAGCCCTGAACCGCCAGCCGTCCGGCGCGTGCATCGACGGCCAGCGCCACACGATCGGCGCCGACGGAGCTGATCACGTCGCGCACCATCTGCGGAGCGCGGACCGCCGCGCTGCCGATCATCACCCGCCAGACGCCCATGCTGAGCGCAAGGTCGACGGCAAGCCGATCGCGAATGCCCCCGCCGAGCTCCACCCGTACATCGGGCACATGCACGATCCTGCGGATGGCGGCTTCGTTGACAATGCGTCCCTCGCGGGCCCCGTCGAGGTCGACGACATGCAGATGACGGAAGCCGGCGTTCACGAACCTCGAGGCCACCATCGCGGGGTCGCGCTCGTAGACCGTTTCATGTTCGTAGTTTCCCTGGCGCAGGCGGACGACGGCGCCGTCACGCAGGTCAATGGCGGGAAGGATCAACATCGCTCGACAAAATTCTGAAGGAGGAGCAGGCCGGCGTCGCCCGACCTCTCCGGATGAAACTGCACGCCCCAGCGGGATCCCGTCCGCACGGCCGACGAGAACACCGTTCCGTACTCCGTGCGGCCGATCGTAAAATCGCCGAGCGGGGCGAAATAGGAATGGACGAAGTAGAAGTAGGCATTCGACGGAATGCCGGCCCAGAGCGGATCATCGCCGATGGATTCAACGGAATTCCAGCCCATGTGCGGCACTTTCCCGGAGGAGAACTGAGCGATGGTTCCCGGGATCACGCCCAGACAATCGGTCTCCCGCTCCGTCGAACGGTCGAACAGCAGTTGCATGCCCAGACAGATGCCCAGGAACGGTTGATCGGTGGTGCGCAGCCACGTCAGAAGTCCTGCGTCGGTCAGACGCTCCATGGCGCTCCGGGCTTCGCCCACGCCCGGAAAGATCAACTTGTCCGCACGGCCGAGCACGGCAGGGTCGTCGGAGACGACCGTCGGCACGTCAAGACGACGGAGGGCATTCTCCACGCTTCGTAGGTTGCCGGAGCCGTAGCGGATGAGCCCAATCAGGGGTCGAGTCGAGGACGCAGGAGGCATTGAGGATTGCGAATTGCGGATTGTGGATTATCTGTGAAGGTCAACCGGGGAGATCAGAGAGTTCCCTTCGTCGTGGGCAGGATGTCGATGGCGGTCTCGTCGCGGCGGATGGCGGCTCGCAACGCACGGGCCGTCGCTTTGAAGATCGCTTCGATCTTGTGATGATCGTTCGTTCCCTCGGCGGCGATATGCACGGTCGCCCGCAGACCGTCGGCGAAGCCGCGGAAGAACTCCTGCACAAGTTCCGTCGGAAGCTCTCCGACCCGCTCGCGCGAGAACCGGACGTCAAAGGCCAACGATGGACGTCCGCTCAGGTCCAACAGTGTGCGCGACTCCGATTCGTCCATCGGCAGAGCGAATCCATACCGGCCGATGCCGCGCTTGTCTCCCAGTGCACGTCGGATCGCCGCGCCGATCGCCAATCCGGCGTCCTCGACCGAATGATGCTCGTCGACGTGCAGGTCGCCCGTCACGGTAATGGTGGCGTCCATCAGGGAATGCTTGACAAGCTGCGCCAGCATGTGGTCGAAGAATCCGATGCCGGTCGAGATCGTATGGAGTCCGGTGCCGTCGAGCGAGAGCTCAACCTGGATATCCGTCTCGTTCGTGGTGCGCCGTGTTCGCACGAAGCGCTCGCGGTTGAAGACGATGCGGCAGGCCTCGAGAAAGCTCGGGGTGATATGATCGGCCGCTGTCGAGGTTGACGCGTCGGCCAAGCGGACCGTGCGGACGCCGATGGCCTTTCCGAAGGTCACGTCGGTCTCGCGGTCGCCGATCATGAATGAATGCTCGCGGTCGATATCGGCGCCGGTCAAGAATGCGTCGACAAGGCCGGTCTTCGGCTTGCGGCAGGCACACCCGTCGTCCGCCGCGTGCGGACAGACAAATACCTCGGCGAATCGGATCCCTTCGCCCGCAAGGAGGCGGACAAGGAATCCCTGAACCAGGTCGTATGTCGCCTGCGGATAGGACGGGGTGCCGAGACGGTCCTGATTGGTCACGAGCACGAGCTGATAATCCCGCTGGGCCAGCAACCGAAGTCCTTGAATGACGCCGGGGAGCAGGCGGAACTTCTCAAGTGAATCGACCTGCTCATCGGCCGGTTCTTCAATGATGGTTCCGTCGCGGTCGAGGAAGAGGTATTTCATTGAGGACCTTGTCGTGGATGGATACGCTTGTGCACCGTCAACGACTCAGGTACGGTCAGCCGCCAGTCGGCGGAGGACCGCCAACATACGATCATTCTCCTCCGGTGTGCCGACGGTGATCCGCAGGCAGCCGTTCAGCTTCGGTTCCTGTGTACGGTCCCGGACGATGATCCGCTCGGCCGCCAGTGCTGTATGAACGCGCGCGGGATCGTGAAACCGGACGGCGAGAAAATTGGCGTCGGAGGGCAGAACGTCGATCACGAGCGGCGACACTGCAAGGGCGATGCGGAGTCGCTCGCGTTCGTCGCGGATACGGCGTATCATCGATGCCGCCTTGTCCGCCGACTGGAGGCCTTCGAGAGCCGCCCGTGCGGTCAACACATTGATATTGTAAGGCGATTTCACATTCAAGAGATAGCGAACGATGGTCGAATGAGCGATGGCGTAGCCGAGACGGATCCCGGCCAGTCCCCACGCCTTCGACAACGTGCGCAACACCACGAGATTCTCGATGGAGGGAACGTGCAGGGCCATCGAAGCTGATTCCGAGAACTCCACGTAGGCCTCATCGACGACGACCAGACCGGGGGTCTGCCGGCAGAGCCACAGCAGATCGTCGGTGCGTAGGCGGTTGCCGGTGGGATTGTTGGGCGAACAGACGAAGGCCAGCTTGGTGTCGGGACGAAGGGCTGCCAAGATCGCAGAGCGGTCGAGTTGAAAATCGTCGGTCAACAGAACGCGGTCGACGATGGCATTTTGGATGGCCGCCGCGACCCGATACATGCCGTAGGTGGGCTCGGGGATGAGCACGCGGTCCCGCCCCGGTTCACAGAAGACGCGCAGAAGAAGGTCGATGGCTTCGTCAGAACCGACGCCGACAAAGATCTCGTCGGTCGAGTGTCCTTCGCGTTGCGCCAGCGCCGTTCGCAGCTCTCGTTGGGACGGGTCGGGGTAGCGATTCAACGCGATGCCGTTGGACGGCAGGACGCTGCCGAGCGCGTTCTCGTTGGCGTCGAGGAGCGTTCCGTCGAGATGGTCCTGCCGCGCGCTGCGGTAGGGGGTCAGCGCACGGATATTGGGACGAACGAGGGTGTCGAGATTCATGAGAATCGTGCCTCCACGGCGGCCACGTGGGCCGGCAATCCTTCGGCCGTTCCCAACGCCGTGAGCGTGGGACGAAGCCGCGACAATCCGTCGGCCGTCAGCGACTGGAAGCTCACGACGGTCTGGAAGGACTCCAGCGAGAGACCCGACATCCGTGCGGCCTCACCGCCGGTCGGCAGGGTGTGATTCGTCCCCGAGGCGTAGTCGCCAGCGGTCACGGGGGACCACGGACCGAGAAAAACCGATCCGGCACTCCGGATGGATGGAACGAGCGATATCGGGTCGGCGGTGTCGATGATAAGGTGTTCAGGAGCGTAGTCGTTGGAGAAGGCGACCGCCGCATCGAGCGTTTCAACGACGAGAGCGAACGCATGTCGAAGGCTTTGTTCGACGATGGCGGCGCGGGGGGTCGTCCGGGCAAGGTCGGCCAGGATCGTGGACGTCCGCTCCGCAAGCGATGCATCGGTCGTTGCAAGAACGACAGGAGACGACGGGTCGTGCTCCGCCTGCGACAACAGGTCGGCTGCGACGCGGCGCGGGTCGGCGGAGGCGTCGGCGATGATGAGCAGTTCCGAAGGGCCGGCGATCAAGTCGATGGCACAGCCGTCGGGATCTCCGGCGACGAAGCGCTTTGCGGCGCTGACGTACGCATTGCCGGGGCCGAAGATCTTATCCACCTTAGGGATCGATGCGCTGCCGTACGCGAGCGCCGCGATCGCTTGGACGCCTCCGACGCGGTAGATCTCCGTGATGCCCAGATGCCGGGCCGCGGCGAGAACGGTGGGATCGACCGTGCCGTTGGCACGGGGAGGAGAGCAAAGCGCAATACGCTCGCAGCCGGCGATCGTTGCAGGCACGCCCAGCATCAGAACGGTCGACGGAAGCGGCGCAGAGCCGGCGGGAACGTACAGGCCGACCGAACGGATGGGACGCACCTCACGCCAGCAGCGAACACCGGGGAGCGTTTCGACGACCGACGTTCGGGGTCCTTGCGCGGCGTGAAAAAGGCGGATGCTGCGGGCGGCGGCCTCGATGGCCTCTCGCACCTCCGGCGCGACGCGCGATGCTCCATCGACGATCTCCTCCGGCGTCAGCCGCAAGCGTTCAAGCTCGACGCCGTCGAAGCGGGCGGTCAGTCGCCGGACGGCTGCGTCGCCGTTGGACCGCACGTCGCGGCACAGATCTGCGACCGTTGCATCGAGCGATGGGATCGTGCGCTCGGGTCGACGAACAAGCGCGGCGCGCTGTGCGGCGGTCAGGTTGGGATCGGCGACGATCTTCATCGGACGATCGTTTCGATGGGTACGACGACGATATCGGATGCACCGGCGGCCTTCAGACGCTCCATGACATCCCAGAAGACATCTTCGGCGACAACGGAGTGGACCGCCACCATTCCGGTGGCGGCCAGCGGTACCACCGTGGGGCTTTTGAGACTGGGAATGACCCTCTGGAGCTTCGGGAGCGCGGCGGCGGGAGCGTTCATCATCAGGTAACGCTTGCCGCGTGCTTCGAGCACGGCGCGGATGCGGATGAGCAAGCGCTGGATGAGCGGTCCGGTGCGCGTGTCGCTGAGACTCTTCGGGTTGGCGACGAGCACGGCCTGCGATTCCAGGACGGTGATCAGTGGGCGAAGTCCGTTCATACGGGCGGTGGAGCCGGTCGAAACGATGTCGCAGATCGCATCTGCGACGTTGAGGGCGGGCGCCAGTTCCACGGAGCCGCTCAGCTTGACGATCTCAGCCCGGATCTTCTGTGTCTTCAGGAACGTCCGCAGCGTGACCGGGTAGGTGGTACCGATGCGCGTGCCGTTGAGGTCGCGCAACGAGCGCAGGCGCGAGCGTTGGGGTACGGAGATCATCAGGCGGCACTGGCCGAAGCCGAGGGGGAGGAGCGTGCGCGACCGCGCCGACTTCTCGCTCAGGATGTTCTGACCGACGATGCCGAGGTGTGCCACGCCGTCCTGGACGTACTCGGGAATGTCATCGTCGCGGATGGCGAGCAGGTCGAGGTCGAAATTCGAGCAGGGAGACGACAGCGCCTGGCGGGAGTGTTCAAACGCAAGTCCGCAGGAGCGCAGCAGCTGGACGCTCTCGTCGGTGAGGCGTCCGGAGCGCTGAAGCGCGAGTTTAAGTCTTCCGTTGGTGGCCAGCATGCTCACTGTATTCAAGTAAAGTCCCTCGCCGTGCGGTCTGGTGGGACAGGGGACGGGTGGTCGTTCAGGGGTTGAGCCGCTTCAGGAGCAGGGCGTAGCCGCCTTTGCCCTGCTTGAGCCATCGTCCGACGCGGGCGATGGTGCGCGACGAGAGGCCGGTGGCGCGGGCGATCTCGGCGTAGGATGCGCCGGCATCCAGCATCCGGGCCGCCTTCCAGCGTTCGGCGAACTCGGCGATCTCGTTCTCCGTCAGCAGGTCGCGGAAGAACCGGCGGCAGTCTTCCACCGATCCGAGCGCAAGAATGGCGGCGTAGAGGGCGTCGATGTCGCGGGGGGCGGGCTTTTTCATACTTTACCTAAGTAAAGTATACGGAGAATGCCGCTGAATGTCAAGCGCCGCTTGTGTCCCGCGATCAAATTCGGTACGTTCTCGGCCATGATCACGTTCGACGACATCCGAAGGGCGGCCGACCGCGTGCGTCCGGTCGTTCACCGCACCCCTCTGCTCCATGCGGCGGCGCTCGACGAACGGGCCGGCAACACACTCTATCTGAAGGCCGAGAATCTCCAGCGCGTCGGGGCGTTCAAGATCCGCGGGGCCTACAACAAGATCGCCTCACTATCCCCCGAGGTGCGGGCCAAGGGGATCGTGGCGCATTCCAGCGGCAATCATGCCCAGGGGACGGCCCTCGCGGCGCGGCTGCTGGGCTCGAAAGCCACGATCGTCATGCCGGGCAACTCACCGGCCGTCAAGGTCGGCGCTACGCGCGGCTATGGCGCCGAGGTAGTCTTTTGCGAGGATTCGTCGGACGACCGGGCCCGCGTGGCCAATGAGATCGTGCAGAAGACAGGAGCCACGCTCGTCCCCCCCTACGACGACGACCTCATCATCGCCGGCCAAGGCACCGCCATGGTGGAAGTGGCCGAGGACCTGAAGGACCTCGACGCCGTCGTCGTGCCAATCGGCGGAGGAGGACTCATCGCCGGAACGGCGGTCGCCGCCAAGCATCTCTGCCCCGGGATCAAGGTCATCGGAGTCGAGACCGAGCCGGCCAACGATGCGCAGCGCTCCTTCCGGACGAAGCAGATCGTCAAGATCGACCCGCCCAACACCATCGCCGACGGCATGCGCACGCAGGCAGTGGGAAAACGGAACTTCGAGATCATCCTCCAGCATGTCGACGATATCGTCACCGTTACGGACGAGGAAGTGATGGAGACGATGCGATTCCTGCTGTTGCGTCTCAAGACGGTTGCCGAGCCGACTGGCGCCGTTGCACCCGCGGCCGTTTTCCACCGGAAGATCGGCCTGCACGGCAAACGTGTCTGCGCGATCGTGAGCGGAGGGAATGTGGAGCCGGGGATGCTGAGGAAGATCTTGTGAGAAGTCAGAGGACAGAGGCCAGCGATCAGCAGTTTACCCCGAGCGCAGTCGCCGAAGGCGACGGGGTCGAGGGGTCAGTGATCGGTGGCATTCCTCGAGCGCAGTGCATCGATCGCCAATCATCATTCGTCAACCTCCGATCCTGAATGACCCTCCCCCAATACCTCTCCTACGTCGACGACATTCTGGCACCGATTCCGGCCCTGTTCCGGCTTGTGCCGGAGGATAGGGTGGAATGGACGCCGGTGCCGGGAACGTTCACGTGCGGCCAACTCATGGCCCACATCGCCGGTGCGGTGGAAGTGTACGCGAACGGCATCACCAAAGGCGAATGGGGGTTCACGTCGATCCGTGAGCGACTGGTGATGAATCGCCACACGCCCTCGGTCAACGCCGAGACGGCGGTTGGACTGCTCGAGGCGAACACGAAGATCTTCCGCGAAAGAGTCGGTGCGCTCTCCGAGGATGAGTTCCAGAATGGACTCGTCGTCTCGCCGCAGCTGGGAGGTCCGTCGCCGCGCTGGCGTGTCGCCCTCTTCTTCGCCGATCACCATCTGACGCATCGCGCCGAGCTGTTCATGTATCTCCGAGTTCTGGGAATCCGCGTCCACACCGGGACGCTGTACCGCGCGCCACGGTGACGATTCTTGCCGTCCGGCGAATTCTTTCGTAATTTGATACAACGGCATCGGTCGCAGAGAACGCAAAGAACGAGAATCGTTCACGCTCAACATCTCTGAGATCGTTGCGTTCTTTGCGGCAAAATTCTCTTCCACCGCTTTCCGTAAGAGCGTATGAAATTGATCGCCTGCGTCAATCACGTGCCCGACACGGCCGCAAAAATCAACGTGGCCGCCGGCGGGATGTCCATTGACAAGACCGGCCTCAACTTCGTCATCAATCCGTATGACGAGTTCGCCGTCGAGGAATGCCTGCGGCTCAAGGAAAAGAACGGCGGCGAGGTCATCGCCGTTTCGGTCGGCACCGACGCGCACAAGGAGACGCTCCGCAAAGCCCTTGCGATGGGGGCCGACAAGGCGGTGTTGTTGAAAGCCGACGACGACCGGGATTCGTTCGGAATCGCTGCCGCGTTGGCGGAGTTTATCAAGGGACAATCTCCCGACCTGATCTTCTTCGGCAAGCAATCGGTGGACGGCGACGATGCGGCGGTTGGAGGGATGGTGGCAGAGATCCTGGGCTTGCCGTCGGTCTCTGTCGTGGTCGGGCTTTCGATCGACGGCTCGACGCTGAAGGCCGAGCGGGAGATCGAGGGGGGCAAGGAGACGGTCGCCGCGACGCTGCCATGCGTCATCACGGCGCAAAAGGGCTTGAATGACCCGCGGTATCCGTCGTTGAAGGGCATCATGGGGGCGAAGAACAAACCCATTGAGGAACGACCCGCAGCGGCCGCGAGTCTCCGGGTTCAGCTGGTGGCCATGAAGAAGCCCCCGGCGAAGGCCGCCGGAAAGATCGTCGGCACTGACGCATCAGCCGTGCCGGAGTTGGTCCGGTTACTGCATGAAGAAGCCAAGGTCATCTAGCAGGGTGCTGAAAAACCCGCTGGAGGTCAGAACAGTAACCGCCAAGCGC